>NZ_LR130759.1:2803815-4205722 GCF_900292015.1 Mycobacterium basiliense | reverse complement strand
CGCGTGCACCAACCTCCTTCTGGCAATGGGGGTTTCGGACATCACGGTGCTAGACTCGCGCGGCATTCTGCACACCTCGCGCGAAGATCTGAACCGGGTAAAGGCTGATCTGGCGCGACGCAGCAACCCCCGCGGTCTGGTCGGCGGCATGGCCGAGGCCTTGGCCGGAGCCGAGGTATTCCTCGGAGTGTCAGCCGGCGCGGTCCCCGAAGCGCTGTTGGCCACGATGGCGCCCGAGGGGATCGTCTTCGCGCTGTCGAACCCCGATCCCGAGATCCATCCCGACGTTGCGGCCAAGTACGCGGCGGTGGTGGCGACCGGACGCAGCGATTTCCCGAACCAGATCAACAACGTGCTGGCGTTTCCCGGGGTATTCCGCGGCGCATTGGATGCCGGTGCGCGCCGCATCACCCAACGGATGATGGTGGCCGCCGCCGAGGCGATCTTCTCGGTTGTCAGCGACGACCTCGCGCTCGACAAGATCGTCCCGAGTCCGCTGGACCTACGCGTCGGGGAAGCGGTGGCCGCGGCGGTGGCCATCGCGTCCGACGCCTGAGGCGTCGGGGTGTGAGCATCGCCAGGATGGCCGCTGTGCTGCTGTCAGCGGCGCTTGCGGTGGCCGGTTGTGGCACCAGCGGCCGTCCCGCAGCGGCGGAGTTGGTGGTCGGGTCCACCACCGACTCCGAGTCAATGTTGCTGGCCGACATCTACGTTGCGGCGCTGCGGTCATACGGGTTCCCGACACGCGCTGAAACCGCGGCCGACCCGATGTCGAAATTGGACTCGGGCGCGGTCACCGTGGTTCCCGCCTTTACCGGTCAGGTGTTGCACACGTTGCAGCCGGGTTCTCCGGCGCTGTCGGACAAGTCAGCCAAAGAGGTCTACCGAGCCATGGTCTCGGCGCTGCCCGAGGGTATCGCCGCAGGCGACTACGCCACCGCCGCCGAAGACAAGCCCGCGCTGGTGGTGACTGCGGCCACCGCCAAGGTGTGGGGCGGCAGCGACCTGAGCCTGCTGCCCGCCCACTGTGGCGGGTTGGTGGTCGGCAGTGTCGTCGGCGCCCATCCGCCCGATCGGATCGGCACGTGCAGGCTGCCGGTGCCGCATGGATTCCCCGATACCGCCGCACTGATGGCCGCGCTGCGAGGCGGGCACCTGACCGCGGCCTGGACCAGCACCGCCAACCCGGATATTCCCGCCGATCTGGTGGTGCTGGCCGACGGCAAGCCCGCGCTGATCCGGGCCGAAAATGTGGTGCCGCTGTATCGGCGCAACGCTCTGGCAGAGCGGCAGCTGCTGGCGATCAACGAGGTCGCCGGCGTGCTGGACACCGCGGCCCTGGCCGAGATGCGTCGCCTGGTGGCCGGTGGCGCCGACCCGCAGGTGGTGGCCGATGGGTTCGTGAGCGAGCATCCGCTTGGCCGCTGAGTCTGGACCGAGCCTGCGGCCACGGCGCCGAGCCTGTGCACAGGGACCGGATTCCCGAGGGATAGGCGCCGTGTGCGCAGGCTCGACGTTGACGCGTCAGCGGTGGGGCGCGGGGATCAACCGTCCCAGAACGGGCATGAAGAGCCGCTGATATCCAGAACCCGTCAGCCGCACCACGATGTCCAACACCTTGGCATCGGGGCCGACGAGTACGCGGGCCTTGTTTTTGCGGACGGCCCCCAGGATGATCTTGGCGGCCCGCTCCGGGCTGGTGTGTGCCACCCGTCTGTCGAACATCTTGGCCAGCTCCTCGGCATCCAGTCCCTCGGCCGCGGTGGCGTTACGGGCTATCGCGGTCTTGATGCCGCCGGGGTGCACCGTCGTCACGCCGACCGGATGCCCGGCCAGCAGCATCTCTTGGCGCAGCGCCTCGGTGAAGCCACGGACCGCGAACTTGGCCGCGTTATAAGCGGCCTGCCCCGAACACGCAAACAACCCGAACACGCTGGAGATGTTGATGACGTGGCCGTCGCCGGACGCGATCAGGTAGGGGAGAAACGCCTTGGTTCCGTTGAGCACACCCCCGAAATCGACGTCCATGACCCGATCGATGTCTTTGAAATGGCAGACCTCGACGTCACCGGTGTGGCCGATACCGGCGTTGTTGTAGATCTGGTTGACCCTGCCGAAGTGTTCGTTGACCGCATCGGCGTAGACGAGGAACGCCTCGCGTTCGGTGACGTCGAGTCGATCCGCCCTGACCTCGGCGCCGAGCGCCTTCACTAGTTTCTCGGTCTGCGCCAGTCCTTCGGTATCGACGTCGCTGATTGCCAGCTTGGCAGCGGAGCGCGCCAGCTCGACGGCCAGCGCCCGCCCGATGCCCGATCCTGCGCCGGTAACCACGGCGACCTTTCCGGCGAACCCGTCCATAACCACCCTCCGTCGCGTCGGCCTGCGATCGAGGTTAACCGGTACCAGCGGTCCTGACTATCAGCGGGTGCCGGGGCGAAGGTCCTCCCCGCGGTGCGTGGCGTGCCAAGCCGCCGATTTCTAGCGCAACGCATGCCTAGTTTGCGCGGGCGGGCGAGGCGGTAGCGGCGGATCTGGCGGTAGCGGCGACGCCCTTGGCCGGGGCGGTAATGCGGATAAAGTCCTTTTACCCCCCGCCGCCCAGGTAAAGATCATGTCGCCGCAGTCGATCTGTCTTCGAGCGTTCCGCCAGGGTGAAATGTCAGCCGAAGGCCGTGTCGAGAATCTCCTGCTGCTCGACGGCGTGTACCTTCGACGAACCCGACGACGGCGCCGACATCGCCCGCCGCGAAATACGCTTAATGCCGCTCAGCTTTTCGGGCAGCAACTCGGGCAGCTCCAGGCCGAACCGCGGCCACGCGCCCTGATTGGCCGGCTCCTCCTGTACCCAGAAGAACTCCTTGGCGTTGGGGTAGCGATCCAATGTTTCGCGCAGCCGGCGCCTGGGCAGCGGGGCGAGTTGCTCGACGCGCACGATCGCGACGTCGTCGCGCTTGTCCTTGGCCTTGCGGGCGGCCATTTCGTAGTAGATCTTGCCGCTGGTCAACAGGACCCGGGTCACCGTGCCGCGATCACCGACACCGTCCTCGTAGGTGGGTTCCTCCAAGACCGAGCGGAACTTGATTTCGGTGAAGTCCTTGATATCGCTCACCGCGGCTTTGTTGCGCAGCATCGACTTCGGCGTGAAGACGATCAGCGGGCGCTGAATCCCATCCAGGGCATGCCGGCGCAACAGATGGAAGTAGTTCGATGGCGTCGACGGCATGGCAATGGTCATCGACCCCTCTGCCCACAACTGCAGGAAGCGTTCGATCCGCCCGGAGGTGTGGTCGGGGCCCTGCCCCTCGTGCCCATGCGGCAGCAGCAGCACCACATTGGACAGCTGGCCCCACTTGGCCTCGCCGGAGCTGATGAACTCGTCGATGATGGACTGAGCGCCGTTGACGAAATCGCCGAACTGCGCCTCCCACAATACGACGGCGTCGGGGTTGCCCACGGTGTAGCCGTATTCGAAGCCCACCGCCGCGTACTCCGACAGCGGCGAGTCGTAGACCAGGAACTTGCCGCCGGTGGGGCTGCCGTCCTTGTTGGTGGTCAACAGTTGCAGCGGCGTGAACTCCTCGCGGGTGTGACGGTCGATGATCACCGAATGCCGTTGCGAGAAGGTGCCGCGTCGGGTGTCTTGCCCGGAGAAGCGCACCAGCTTGCCCTCGGCCACCAATGAACCTAGGGCTAGTAGTTCAGCGAACGCCCAGTCGATCTTGCCTTCGTAGGCCATCTCCCGGCGCTTTTCCAGAACCGGCAGCACCCTCGGGTGGGCGGTGAATCCGTCCGGCAACGCTAGGAACGCATCGCCGATGCGGGCTAGTAGCGACTTGTCCACCGCCGTGGCCAGGCCGGCGGGGATCATCTGGTCGGACTCGACGGACTCGCTGGGCAGGGCGCCGTGCTTCTCCAGCTCGCGTACCTCGTTGAATACCTGTTCCAGCTGGCCCTGGTAGTCGCGCAGCGCGTCCTCGGCCTCCTTCATCGAGATGTCGCCACGGCCGATCAACGCTTCGGTGTAGCTCTTGCGAACCCCGCGCTTGACGTCCACGACGTCGTACATCCTCGGGTTGGTCATCGACGGGTCGTCGCCTTCGTTGTGCCCACGGCGCCGGTAGCAGAGCATGTCGATGACGACGTCTTTCTTGAACTTCTGCCGGAAGTCCACCGCCAGCCGCGCCACCCACACGCACGCCTCCGGGTCGTCGCCGTTGACGTGAAAGATGGGCGCCCCAATCATCTTCGCGACGTCGGTGCAGTACTCGCTGGATCTCGAATACTCCGGAGCGGTGGTGAAGCCGATCTGGTTATTGACGATGATGTGGATGGTGCCGCCGACGCGGTAGCCGGGCAAGTTGGCTAGGTTCAGTGTCTCGGCGACTACACCCTGGCCGGCAAACGCGGCATCACCGTGCAACATCATTGGCACCACCGAGAACTTCTCGGCTTCTCCCGCATCGGAGCTGCCGTCCCGGCCGGTGTCGAGCAGATCCTGTTTGGCTCGAACCAGCCCCTCCAGCACGGGGTCGACGGCTTCCAGGTGCGACGGGTTTGCTGTCAGTGATACTTGAATGTCGTTGTCGCCGAACATCTGCAGGTAAACCCCGGTCGCGCCGAGGTGGTACTTGACATCCCCGGAGCCGTGCGCCTGCGACGGGTTCAGGTTGCCTTCGAACTCGGTGAAGATCTGTGAGTACGGCTTGCCGACGATATTGGCCAGCACGTTGAGCCGGCCGCGGTGCGGCATCCCGATGACCACTTCGTCGAGGCCGTGCTCGGCGCATTGGTCAATCGCGGCGTCCATCATCGGAATGACGCTATCGGCGCCTTCCAGTGAGAACCGCTTTTGGCCGACGTACTTGGTTTGCAAGAACGTCTCGAACGCCTCGGCGGCATTAAGTTTACTCAGTATGTATTTCTGTTGTGCCACAGTCGGTTTGACATGCTTTGTCTCAACCCGCTCTTCCAGCCACTCCTGCTGCTCGGGTTCGAGGATGTGGGTGTACTCCACCCCGATGTGGCGGCAGTAGGCGTCGCGAAGCAAGCCGAGCACGTCGCGCAGCTTCTTGTACTGGGCACCGGCAAAGCCGTTGACCTTGAACACCCGATCGAGGTCCCACAGCGTCAGGCCGTGGGAGCACACGTCGAGATCGGGGTGGCTGCGGAACCGGGTTCCGTCCAACCGCAGCGGATCGATGTCGGCCATGAGGTGGCCGCGGTTGCGGTAGGCGGCAATGAGTTCGACGACCCGGGCGGTCTTGTCGACGATGGAGTCCGGGTTATCCGGACGCCAGCGCACCGGCAGGTAGGGAATGCTCAGCTCGCGGAAGATCTCGTCCCAGAACTCGTCCGCGAGCAGCATTTCGTGAATGGTGCGCAGGAAGTCGCCGGATTCAGCGCCCTGAATGATGCGGTGGTCGTAGGTCGACGTCAGGGTGATCAGCTTGCCGATCCCCAATTCGGCGATGCGTTCTTCGCTGGCCCCTTGAAACTCCGCGGGGTATTCCATGGCGCCGACGCCGATGATGGCGCCCTGGCCGGCCATCAAGCGCGGCACCGAGTGCACGGTGCCGATGGTTCCCGGGTTGGTCAACGAAATCGTCACGCCGGCAAAGTCTTCGGCGGTAAGCTTGCCGTCGCGGGCCCGGCGGACGATGTCTTCGTAGGCGGTGACGAACTGAGCGAATTTCATCGTTTCGCAGCGCTTGATCCCCGCCACCACCAACGAGCGCTTGCCGTCTTTGCCTTGCAGGTCGATGGCCAGGCCCAGGTTGGTGTGAGCCGGTGTGACCACATTTGGTTTGCCGTCGACCTCGAGGTAGTGCCGGTTCATGTTGGGGAACCGCTTGACCCCCTGCACCAGCGCATAGCCCAGCAAGTGGGTAAACGAAATTTTGCCGCCGCGGTTCCGCTTCAACTGGTTGTTGATGACAATCCGGTTGTCGATCAGCAGTTTGGCCGGCACGGCCCGGACGCTGGTTGCCGTCGGCACGTCCAGTGACGCGGACATGTTCTTGACGACGGCCGCGGCAGCGCCGCGCAGCACTTGCAGCTCGTCGCCCTCGGCGGGCGGGGCAGCAGGTGCCTTGGTTGGGGCGGCTGCCGGTGTCTTGGTTTCGGCCGGGGCGGGCGCGCCGTTGCCGGAGGCCGGCTTGTCGACAGGCTTGGCGGGCGTGGCCGCGGGCGACGGCGATTTTGCCTCCGTGGAGGCCGTGACGGGCTTGTCGTCAACCGAGGTGTCCTGATTTTGCTCGGGGTTGTAGTCAACCAAGAACTCGTGCCAGCTCGGATCGACCGACGAGGGGTCGTCGCGGAATTTGCGGTACATCTCCTCGACCAGCCATTCGTTTTGCCCGAATGGTGAACTTATGTTGGCCACGGCCGCTATTCGCCTCGATTCCTTATTTCTTTGAGCTCCCGCCGGCGTCACCGCTCGACGCCTGCGACTGCATTCGTCCCGGTCGGCAGAGCACCTCGCCCGCCCGGCGGTCCGGAACGGTCCCGCCCCATAAAGGCTAACGCTTTGCTAGTAATTCGCCAGACAGACCAGGAAAGCTGTTCTACCCGGCATCGCGAACGGTCGGCAGTACCCGCAGGGTTACTGGCCAGCGGGCGGGCGGGGCGCCGAACGCCGAGCGCGCATTGCGAACCAGTTTCTTGCCCACCAACCGGTTCCCGATGGCGCCAATGATCGCGCCGATGCCCGCCGGTAGCAGCTTGCCGAACATGAGTGCGCCGCGTTTCAGCGCGAACCGTTTGGCGAAGTATTTGAACATACGTGTGTTCAGCTTCGATATCACCGGCAACGGTAGCGAGGCAATGCTCTCCGAGACCCAGCCTCCGCTGGTCCGTCCGGATCCGATTACTTCGGCCACGGCGGTCTTGCTGTTGTCGCCGACCAGGACCGCCAACACCAGGGCGCGACGCCGTTCGCGGTGGTCGAGCGGTATGCCGTACACCGAGGCCAGGGCCAGCACCAACAAGGCGGTGGCCTCGAGGAACACCGCGCTTTCGCCCGCGGCCGCCGACAGCGCGGCCAAGGTGCCGATGCCGGGCAAGGTCGCCGCGGCGCCTATCGCCGCACCGCTGGCGGTCACCACCGACAGGAACCGCTTCTCGATTTTTGCGACGATCTCCGCCGGGCTCGCGCCCGGGTGGGCCCGACGCAGGCGGGCTACGTACGCCTCCGCCATCGGGCCTTGTATGTGTGAACTACGTTCGATGACTTGGGCCAACGCTCGCGTGGACGCTTTGGGGCGGCCGGCGATGCCAGCCGGCGGCGAGTCTGGCTCAGACTTGGTGGTTCGTCGAGCGCTCATGTTGCCTCTCTTGAGAACGGCCTCCCTTCAGGCTAGCGCCCGTGTGCCGGGTCGAGGCCCCAGTGGGTCCCTGCGTGCGGGTGCGCACGAGCATCGCAGCTGTTGGATTCAGGCGGAATAATGCACGCTGGACCGCGGAGCGAAACGAGGTGCGTAAATGGGGACGGCGACGAGCCGGGTGCTGGGCGGCAGTCATACCGCCCACACCGCCAACCCGTGGAACGCGCTGTGGGCAATGATGATCGGCTTCTTCATGATCATGCTCGACTCGACCATCGTCTCGATCGCCAACCCGACCATCATGGCCGCGTTGCATGTCGGCTATGCCCAGGTCATCTGGGTGACCAGCGCATACCTGCTGGGCTATGCCGTCGTGCTACTGGTGGCCGGCCGGCTTGGCGACCGGTTCGGGCCGAAAAACCTTTATCTGTTCGGTCTGGTGGTGTTCACGGTCGCGTCGATGTGGTGTGGTTTGTCGGGCACCGCCGCCATGCTCATCGCGGCTCGTGCGGTGCAAGGCGTCGGGGCGGGGATACTCACCCCGCAAACTTTGTCCACCATCACCCGCACCTTCAGCATCGACCGCCGCGGTGCCGCGCTGAGTGTGTGGGGAACCGCTGCCGGTGTTGCCAGCCTGGTCGGGCCGCTAATCGGCGGGGTGCTGGTGGATTGGCTGGGTTGGGAATGGATCTTTTTTGTCAATATCCCCATCGGCGTGATCGGCCTGGCGCTCGCCGCCTGGCTGGTCCCGGTTCTTCCGGTTGCGGAGCAGCGGTTCGACCTGTTCGGTGTCGCAGTGTCCGGGGCGGGCATGTTCCTGTTGGTTTTTGGGCTGCAGGAGGGTCAGTCCGCCGGGTGGGCACCCTGGATTTGGGCGATCCTGGTGGCCGGCGTGGGGTGCATGGCGATGTTCATCTACTGGCAGTCGGTCAACCAGCGGGCGCCGCTGATTCCCCTGAAAATATTTCGGGATCGGGACTTCAGCTTGTGCAGCATCGGGGTGGCCATTACCGCGTTCGCGACCACAGCGATGATGTTGCCGCTGACGTTTTATGCGCAGTCGGCGTACGGGCTGTCGCCCACTCGCGCGGCGCTGTTGATCGCGCCGATGGCGGTCACCAGCGGTGCGCTTGCCCCGCTGGTCGGCATCATCGTCGACCGGGTCCACCCGGTGCCTGTGCTGGGTTTCGGCTTCTCGGCACTGACGGTGTCGATGACATGGCTTTCGATTGAGATGTCACCGGATACGCCCGTTTGGCGGTTGGTGTTGCCGTTCGGTCTGGTAGGTGTCGGGATGGCGTTCGTGTGGTCGCCGCTGGCTGCCACCGCCACCCGTTACCTGCCGCCCGATCAGGCCGGTGCGGGTTCTGGCGTCTACAACGCCACCCGTCAGCTCGGGGCGGTGCTGGGCAGCGCAAGCATGGCGGCGTTCATGACGTCGCGGATCGGTGCGGTGATGCCGCCGCCGCCCGGCGGAGCAACCGAAATCAGCGTCGAAGGAGCCGGACTGCAACTGCCTGGGTTGGTGCGCGCGCCGTTCTCCGCGGCGATGTCGCAGTCGCTGCTGCTGCCCGCATTTGTCGCCTTGTTAGGGATTGTGGCCGCCTTGTTTCTGGTGGCTGCTGGCCGGTCTGTGGCAGCGGGCGCCGACCACAGCGACTATGGCGACTATGGCTACGACGATGATGATGACTACCTGGAGTACATCCTTGTGCGGGAGCCAGACGCCGGACCGACGGCTGAAAGCGACAACCGACGGGTGGGCACCGGACCTCGGCGACCGCGCGCGGCAGCAGCCGAGGCATGGACTCACGAGCCCCTTGATGCCGAGCACAGCAGGCTGCCCGACTTCGTGTCGCAGGCCGGACCGAGTGGCGCGGTGCACAACGGTGCCCATTGCAACGACGAGCAGCGATTCCGTTCGATTGCTGGTCGGCATCCTGAATCGGATGACACCGCCAGTCACCGTCGGCATTCGTGTGGCTAATGCGGCCGTCAGTCGCGCTCGGTCAGCGCCAAGAACGCGCCCAAATCCACCAGACCGGCCGGTGTGCTGGGCAGGTAGTGGGTCAGCAGCTCCGAGCGCACGATCACCGCTGCATACTGTGCGCGACTGATGGCAACGTTGAGGCGATTTCTGTTGAGCAGGAACGAGATTCCGCGCGGCACCTCGTCGACTGAGGAGGCCGTCATGGAAACAAAGACGACTGGTGCCTGCGCGCCCTGAAACTTATCCACTGTGCCGACCCGAACTTCGCGCAATCCGGCGGTGGCCAGCCGCTGCCGAATAAGTTCCACCTGGGCGTTATACGGTGCCAGCACCAGCACATCGGCGCCGACCAATGGCCGGGTGCCGTGCTCATCGGTCCAGGATCGGCCGAGAAGCTCTCGGATCTCGACGACTATCGCCTCGGCTTCCTCGGGGCTTTCGATCGAATTGCCTTGGTGACGAACCGAAACTACCTGGACTCCCGGTTGGTGCCCGGCAACGCGGCGCGCGGCGGTGCACTCCGCGTGAGACTGCAATCTGCCCTCGTATGACAGCGTCGACACGGCCGCGCAAACCGTCGGATGCATTCGATACGAGCGGTCCAGAAAATAGCCCCGCTCATCCGGCAGCGTGCGCTTGCCGTCGAGCAGCCAGTCCAGCGCGGACGCATCGACGGGTTCGGGGTGGGTGCCCTGGCTCACCTGGGGCAGCTGCTGGGGGTCGCCAAGCAGCAACAGATTTGCGGCCGCCGGTGCCACAGCAATCGTGTTGGCCAGACAGAATTGGCCGGCCTCGTCGATCACCAGCAGATCCAAACTGTCCGCGGGTACACGACCAGTATTGGCGAAATCCCAGGCGGTACCGCCGATCACACACCCGTGGTGATCGGCGATGAATGCGGCGTACTCTGCGGCATCGATCCGTTGCCAGCGGGTAGCGCGGTGGTCACAGGGCCTCTTGGCGACGCGCGCGGGATCTAGCCCCGCGTCGACCACACATTCCAGTAGGTTTTCCACCGTGGCGTGTGACTGAGCCACAACGCCCACGCGCCAGGAATGCTCGGTGACCAATCGCGTGATCACCTTGGCGCCGGTGTGTGTCTTGCCTGTCCCCGGAGGTCCGTGCACGGCCAGGTAGGAGGAGTCCAGGTTGAGCACCGCTGCAGTGATGTCCGTGACGGTGTCGGCGCTCCGGGGGAGCGCGGCGACACCGTGGGTGCGCGGCGGCCGGCGTAACAACAGGTCGATCAGCGCGCAACGGGGAAGTTCGGGCAGCGCGGCGGCCGCGGCGGTGGCGGTGGCCTCGATCGAAGCTCGCAGGGCGGCCGTCGGCACCGGTGGCCCGGGGGTGAGCGCGAACGGAAGCTGATGAAATACGTTGCCGTGCTTGCCGGCTCGCTCGCGGATCAGCACTTCGGTGGGCAGACTGGCATCGTCGACTTCGATGATTTCGGCGTGGCCTGCCGCCCGACGATCGGGGTCGTCGGCCATGCCCGGGGGAGCTGGCGGGTCGTAGAGAGCGAACACGCTCGTCTTGAGGTCGCCACGGGCAAGCCCGCCGGTCAGACGCACCCGCCGCTGAGGTTTGCGCGCTCGGGGCGGCGTGTGCCACGCGACGGAGACCGAGGCGTTGTCGACGACGAAAACGTCTGCGTTGTCTGACCATTCGTCGACTGGATAGTTGAGCCGGTCGAAGTGAGCCCACCAGAACGGCTTGTCCTCGCGGCGATGATAGCCGCGCGCAGCTGCCAGCAGGGCGACCGCGGCCTGTTCCGGTGTGCGGTCGTCGGCCGCGGCGTCGCCGGCGAAGTTCGACAACGTGGTGGTCAGCCAGTCATGGTCTTCGATCATGTCGCGGTTTGCAACGGGTTGGACGCCGATCGGTGTAACGCTGGATTCCCAAGCGCGCATTAGTAGCCAGTCGCGCAATGCCCGAGTCGATCGGCAGTCGTATTGGTTGTAGTCCTCGATTTCCTTGAGGACGACGGCGGCCTCGTCGGTGCGGCCCTCGGCGCGCAGTTGGCAATACCGCGCGTAGCCGGTGATCGAGTCCGTGGCGGTGGTGACATCACCGGATCGCAATTGGCTGTCCATGTAGAGCGGCTCGAGTGCTTTCAAACTGAAGGATTCCGCGCCAACCCGAATGCTCTTGCGCACCAACGGGTATAGATCTACTAAGATTCCGTTGCGCAATAGGTTGTCGACGTCGTCCTCGCCGACTCCGTAACGTCCGGCGAGTCGCAGTAGCGCGGTCTTCTCATACGGCGCGTAGTGGTAGATGTGCATGTGAGGGTAGCGCTTGCGGCGCTTGGCCACCATGGCCAGGAAGTCCGCCAGCGCCTGACGCTCGTCTTCCCGGTTGTGCGCCCACAGCGGGCGGAAGGCGCCCTTAGGCCCCGCTTCCAGCACGCCGAACAGGTATTCCAGCCCCCATTCGCGGCCGTCGGCCGTCCACAGCGGATCGCCCTCGAAGTCGAAGAACAGGTCTCCGGCGTTTGGCTCAGGCAACAGCGCCAAGGGTTGCGGGTCGACGATCTCGTACTGCGGAATATCCGTACTACGCTGGCACACTTGCAGTTTGGCTTGTGCGCATAGCTTGCTCAGTGCGGCAGGCGCTAACTCGGGCACCTGCCCCGTGTAGTTGGCCAGTTCGCTGACCGTGGTAATGCCCACATCCAGCAGCTTTTCGCGTTGGGTCACTCGCATACCGGCGACGAGCAGCAGATCGTCGCCGGCGCGCAACTGTTCGATGCACAGCGGGCAGCGGAAGCATGCCCGCACCAGCTCGTCGTCCCAGCGTACCGCGGCGCCAGCGGCATGGTGTGCGGCGAGCAGTCGCTGCAGTGCCGCGCGTTGGGATCGATACACCGGAATGAGGTCACCGACCCGGTAGTGCGCGACCGTGCCGTCGCCTAGCTCCAATTCGACCTCCGGGGCTACCGATACCCCCGAGCTGGCCAACATGTCCGCGTAGGCCGCGAGCTGTAGCAGCGCGGTGACCTTCGGTGAGCGGGCCAGCTTGGTGTCGGCGACCCGATAGCGGTCACCTTCGCGGATGAGGAAGTCGGCAAACCCGACGAAACCACCGTCGACCATCGCGGCCTGATACACCACCGGGGCGCGATTGGCGATCGCGGCCTGGGTGGCCTCGGCGGCGGCCGTCAGGCCGGCCAACGTGAAGGCCGGACGGCCGATAACCGCGACTGCGTCGCCGAATTGGTGGCGCAACCGGTCGAGCCTGCGTCGTTCGTGTTCGCTGCCGAGGACCGCGGTTCGTGCGAGTAGTTCGTCATCGGCGGGAACGTCGGGACCCCGGCCCAGTTTCGCGTCGAAATGCCTAAGCAGGGCGTACTCGCATCGGGCTGCGACCGCTAGGTCCGAGGCGCTGCAGAACGTGGTGTCGTCGGCGACAAACACGGCACCAACTCTAGGTCAGGGGTCCGACCCGATGCGGGGGCTGGGGCACAGCGGGGTCGGTCCGGCGAGGCCAATGCCGGGAGGCCTTATCGGCCGCCCGCGGCATTGCTGATCAGCTCGACACCGGTGCCGTTCCAGCGAAACTTCACCACGCTGCTCAACCCACTGATACCGCCCGCGTAGGTCAGCGCCACCGTGTCGCCCGTGCATTGCGAGGTGTCGATCCCGCTGAACCCATAGGTATCGGGCACCCCTTGCGGAATGAACTTGCCGAGATGGAACAGCACCGCCCGGGTGGTTGGGTTGCCAGCGTTCGTATTGGCCTTGATCACCACCGCCGACAGCTGGGCGCATTCGTTGTAGTTGCCGGCCAGCGGCTCGGGGCTCCACGGCTGTTCACTTCGTGGATCACGGGGTAGTTCGGAGACGACTTTGGCGATCGTGGGCGAGGTGAGATTGACCGCGCATGGGTCGGCTGGTGCGGCACTGCTGCTGGGTGGGGCAGCCGTGGCGGGCGGTGGGTTGGTTGCATCCGCAGGCTCGGAGTGCGCGGCGGCGGAAGTCGTGGTCGGGGCCTGCGGCGTTTTCGCGACGGTGGAGTCTCCCGAGCCGCAGCCGGTCAACGTCGCGGCGAGCACTGCAACCGCGACGCCGGCCAGGGGCGCGGTAGGGCACGGAAGCGACCACACACCGCGCACCGTACCGTCATCGGTCCCGCAGGTGCGGCAGGCGTGGCCGCGCGGGTGTGTTTCGCCGAGCGTAACGCCACAGCGAGTTTCCTGACCGTACGTCGCCGTGGCCTTACCCTCGCGCCAATCACCGCCGCGGCACCGACCACCATTACACTGCATCTTCTAATGGCCTACCCGGACAGCCCGCCTGCGGCGCCCCCACGCACCTTCGCCGACCTGCAGATTCATCCGAAAGTCTTGCGGGCGCTCACCGACGTCGGCTACGAGTCACCGACGGCCATTCAGGAGGCGACGATTCCGGCGCTGATGGCCGGCGCTGACGTGGTCGGCCTGGCGCAAACCGGCACCGGCAAAACAGCGGCGTTCGCGATCCCGATCCTGTCCAGAATCGACATCGCGAACAAGGCGACCCAGGCCCTCGTGCTGGCGCCCACCCGCGAGCTGGCCCTGCAGGTGGCGGAGGCCTTCAGCCGGTACGGGGCCCATTTGCCTCGGCTCAACGTGCTGCCCATCTATGGCGGGTCGTCGTATGCCGTGCAACTGTCCGGGCTGAAGCGCGGTGCGCAAGTGGTGGTCGGCACTCCCGGTCGGGTCATCGATCACCTGGAGCGAGGCACGTTGGACTTGTCACGGGTGGACTACTTGGTGCTCGACGAGGCCGACGAGATGCTCACCATGGGTTTCGCCGAAGATGTCGAGCGCATCCTGTCCGACACCCCGGAATACAAGCAGGTTGCCCTGTTTTCGGCTACCATGCCGCCGGCGATCCGGAAGATCACCACCAAGTATCTGCACGATCCGCTGGAAGTCGCATCGGAAGCCAAAACCGCGACCGCCGAAAACATTTCGCAGCGCTACATTCAAGTGGCGGGTCCGCGCAAGATGGACGCGCTTACCCGAGTCCTCGAGGTCGAGCCGTTCGAGGCCATGATCGTGTTCGTGCGCACCAAGCAGGCGACCGAGGAGGTCGCCGAAAGGCTACGTGCTCGCGGGCTTTCGGCGGCGGCCATCAACGGCGACATTCCCCAAGCCCAGCGGGAACGAACCATCGCTGCGCTTCGAGACGGCAGCATCGACATTCTGGTTGCCACCGACGTGGCGGCCCGCGGGCTAGATGTCGAGCGCATCTCGCATGTGCTCAACTACGACATTCCGCACGACACGGAGTCCTACGTCCACCGGATTGGACGTACCGGGCGGGCCGGGCGCTCCGGAAACGCGCTCCTGTTCGTCTCCCCGCGCGAGCGCCACCTGCTCAAGGCGATCGAAAAGGCCACCCGGCAATCGCTCACCGAGGCCGAGCTGCCTACCGTCGAGGATGTCAATGCCCAGCGGGTGGCGAAGTTCGCCGACTCCATCACCGACGCGCTCGGGGCCCCGGGGATCGAGTTGTTCCGCAGGCTGGTGGAGGACTATGAACGGGAGCGCAATGTCCCGATGGCTGATATAGCCGCCGCGCTGGCGTTGCAGTCCCGAGACGGAGAGGCATTCCTGCTGGCCCCCGACGCTCCTCCCGAGCGGCGCAAGGAGCGCAGGGAGCGCGCCAGCAGCGAGCATAGGGAAAAACGGGGAAGCGGTCCGGCTTTCACCACGTACCGCATCTCGGTTGGCAAGCGGCACAAGATCGGTCCGGGTTCAATCGTGGGTGCGATCGCCAACGAGGGAGGCCTGCATCGAAGCGATTTCGGCCACATCACCATTGGGGGGGACTTCTCGCTGGTGGAGCTGCCGGCCAAGTTGCCTCGCGCCACACTCAAGAAGCTGGAGCGCACTCGGATCTCGGGCGTGTTGATCGACCTTAGGCCGGACCGGCCGTCCGATAAGGCGCGTCGCAACGACGGCGGCAAACCACGCCGGAAACGCGACGGATGACGGCACCCGAAGCCACCGACGCGCAAGGCGGCCTCGAGCAGATCTTGCATGTGGACCGAGTCGCGTCGCTGACCGGAATCCGCGCGGTCGCCGCGCTCCTGGTGGTCGCCACGCACGCGGCATACACCACCGGCAAATACACCCACGGCTACTGGGGACTGGTGTCTTCCCGGATGGAGATCGGCGTTCCGATTTTCTTCGTGCTCTCCGGTTTCCTGCTGTTTCGCCCCTGGGTGCAATCTGCGATCATCGGTGGCCCAGCACCGTCACTGAGCCGCTACGCGTGGCATCGCGTCCGGCGCATCATGCCTGCCTATGTCGTCGTCGTGTTGATCGCATATGCGATTTACCACTACCGCACGGCGGGGCCGAACCCGGGGCACAGCTGGGCGGGGCTGGTGCGCAACCTCACGTTGACGCAGATCTACACCGACGGCTATCTGGGTTCGTATCTCCACCAGGGGCTGACCCAGATGTGGAGCCTGGCGGTTGAGGGCGCGTTCTACGTCACGCTCCCATTTTTGGCGTACTTGCTGCTGGTGCTGATCAGTCAACGACGCTGGCAGCCGAGGCTGATATTGAGTGCCCTGATCGGCATGTCGGTGATTACCCCGGCGTGGCTGGTGCTGATACACACCGTCGCCTGGTTTCCCGACGGCGCTCGCCTGTGGCTGCCCAGCTACCTGGCCTGGTTCCTGGGCGGCATGATGCTGACCGTACTGCAAGCCATGGGCGTGCGCTGCTATGCGTTTGCCGCCCTACCACTGGCTGTGATCTGCTATTTCATCGTCTCCACACCCATTGCGGGTGCGCCCACAACGTCGCCCTCGGCGCTGGCGGAGGCGGTGGTCAAGGCGTGCTTCTACGCCGTGATCGCGACACTGGCGGTGGCACCGCTGGCCCTGGGCGACCAGGGGTGGTATTCCCGAGTGCTGGCCAGTCGACCGATGGTATGGCTCGGGGAAATCTCCTATGAGATCTTCTTGGTTCACCTGGTAACCATGGAATTCGCCATGGTCTATGTGGTCCGGTACCGGGTCTACACCGGGTCGATGCTGAATCTGTTCATTGCGACGATGCTGCTGACCATCCCGTTGGCCTGGCTGCTGCACCGTTTCACCCGGGTCAGTGCCTGACTAGTTGACATCTCCGGCCGGGCGTGTGCTTGCCTTAGGTTATCCTGCCCTAATTGACGTAGAGGCGATGAAGGGCGTGCCGAGGTATGACCGAGTACAAGCCATCCCGGGGCTGGCAGGGTGCGGTGCTGAAACTCATGAGGGCCGGGGACTATCGGCTGACCGTGACCGGCCGACGCGAGATCACCACGCATTACCTGCGGTTGAGCTTCGAGGACGGCGGAATGCTGGGCGAACACGCCGTGCATCCGACGATGTGGATTCGCATGTGGTTCGCCGATGGCGACAAGTCGCACCAACGTGGGTACACGTTGGTCGCCCCCGATCCCGACGCTGGCACATTCGACGTCGAATTCGCGTTGCACGACGGTGTCGCGTCGGACTGGGCGCGTAGTGCGCAACCCGGCGACACCATTGAAGCGACGGTGCTGGGCAGCAAGTTCGCCATCCCGAATCCGGCGCCCACCGGCTACGTCATCGTTGGTGACACCGCATCATTGCCGGCGATCAACTCCTTGCTCGAGGCTATCGGAGACACTCCCGCTCGAGTGTTTCTGGAGGCGGGCCGCGACGACGACAAGTCGCTGCCGGTGGTGCGTGCTGCCGACGTCACCTGGGTGGACCGCAGCGGTGACCGTGATGCCCTGCTCGAGGCGGTGCGTGGGGCGGCGTTTGATGCGGGTGACCATTTCGGTTGGGTTGCCTGCAGCGCTCGCACCACGCGGTCGATTGCCAAGGTGCTGCGAGAAGACTTCGGCATACCGAAAAAATCCATTAAGGCGCAAGCCTATTGGGCCAATTGACCCACGGGCTCGGGCCCGTGCCGGCCTAGAGGCCGACGTCGTGCGTCTCACCGGCCGCCGCCACCGGAACGGGGCTCCGCACGAGGATTAGGAAATCGCTGTCGCGCGTGGCTCCGCGGGGGTTGGTGCCGGTTCGGTGGGCGTCGGTGACGGCGCGGGTTCGGGTGTCGGGGCCGGCGTCGGGGTTGGCATGGGCTCGGGGGCCGGGGTAGGAGCGGGTTCGGGTGTCGGGGTTGGCGTGGGTTCGGGTGTCGGGGTTGGCGTTGGCGTGGGTTCGGGTGTCGGGGTTGGCGTTGGCGTGGGTTCGGGTGTCGGGGTTGGCGTGGGTTCGGGTGTCGGGGTTGGCGTGGGTTCGGGTGTCGGGTTAGGCGTGCCGCCCGGGGGTTTGGGCATGCCGGGCAGATGCCCTAGCAATTGCTGCAGCGGGCGCAATTGTGACCAGGCTTCGGAGACGCCGATGTGGTAGCCGAACATGGCGGCGACATCTTGGGCCCACATTTCCTCGTATTGGGCTTCCATGGCCGCGATCGCCGGGATGTTGAACCCAAAGATGTTGGTATTTGCCAGCGCCGTCGTTACGGCTCGGTTGACCGCGATCACGGCCGGGGCCACCGTGGCGGCGTAGGCCCCCTCGAAGGCTGCCACCACCGCTGAGGCTTGATTGGCCGCCCCCTCGGAATGCAAAGCGGCCGCTGCGAGCCACGACGCATAGGGGGCGGCCGCCTCGGCCATCTTCGCGGCTGCCGGTCCCTGCCAGGCACAGCTGGCCAGGCTCGCCGTCACCGAAGCGAAAGAGTCTGCTGCTGAACGTAACTCGTTTGCCAGACCCGCCCAGGCCGCCGCCGCGCCGAGCATTGGGCCCGATCCGGGGCCCTCGTGTAACAGCGCCGAATTCGTTTCCGGAGGCAGCATCGGGTAGGTCATGGCCCATCCTTCCCTTGGAGGCAAACGTCAACAAGGGTTTCGCTTCGGGGGGTGGTGCTCCACGCTCCGACGTGTCGTGCGGCCCGCACACCAGGTGGATCTTCAGCAACCGCTGGTGCGGTCGCGACGGTCAAACCGCGGCACCTGGTCGGCGACTCGCACGGTATTGGTTTCTCTTGCGCACCAACCATTGTCGGGCAATGCCTCCACGACATCGAAACCCACCGATCAGCCCGCGCTAATCGATATGCATTAATTTACTCCGAATCGGCGTCATGTATGCAAATTCGAGAAAAGGAATCACGTTCCAAAATAGAATGGCATGGCAATTGAGCATTTCTGCTACTAATGCCCCAATCGAATGCGTATCGCCATGTGTTTGCGGCGGGCAGGCCTATCGGCGACTGGCAACCGGTGCCACGACGGGAACGACGAACTCCTCAATCATCGCCCGCTCGTCGAGTTGGTCGTGGCCGGGAAACATCAGTAGCGAGATGATCGCGCGCACCGTCCATCGGGCCCTGCGCTGTGCCGTTGCCGGGTCTTCGGGTCCCAGGGACTGCAGAAATGCCGCGGCCAGCCCGGGGATCACCTCGGACTGCCCGGCCAACTCTCCGCCGATGGGCGGGCGGGTCGAGGCGAACCACGCTGCCAACGCCGGGCGCTGGCGAACCATGCGCAATGTGGCGGTGATACTCGCGATGAGCCGTTCGCGTGGGTCATCGATGGCAGCGATCGATTGCATGATCTGGCGGCCCAGCCGGCGGGTTTCCCGGTGCACGTATGCCGTCCTGAGCGCCTCTCGGCTTTCGAAGTAGCGGTATAGCGTCGCTCGGGAACAGCCCGCGGCTTTGGCGATTTCGTTCATGCCGATCGAGGCCGGATCGTTCTCGGTGTAGAGCGCTTCGGCGGCATCGAGGATGCGGTCGGCGGCCACCTCGCTGCGCCGCGTGGCCAGCCAGTCGTTACCCGCCATCAGGAGCCCACGCGCAACGGCACCGACAATGGGCGCCGGACATAGCTGCCACCGGACCAGACGATCGCCGATTCGTCGACTTCGAAGTCGGGGCAGCGGGCCAGTAGCTCGCTCAGCGCGACGCGGGATTGCATCCGAGCCGCGGCCGCGCCCAGGCAGTGATGCGCGCCGTGGCTGAAGGTCAGGATGTTGCGCGGGCACCGTGTCACGACGAGTTCGCTTGCATCGGAGCCATATTGGCGTTCGTCTCGGTTGGCCGAGCCGTACAGCAGGAGCACCCGGCGGCCAGCGGGGATGGTGGTGTCGCCGATCCGGACATCCTGGGTGACGGTACGCGCCAGCCCCTGCACCGGCGAGGTCAGCCGTAGCAGCTCCTCGACCGCGTCGGGAATGCGTCCGGGGTCGTCTATGAGCAGCCGGCGTTGGTCTGGCCGCTGGTGCAGCAGTGGCATGGATCCGCCGAGCATGCCGGTAACTGTGTCGTTGCCGCCGGTGACCATGGTGAACGTGAAGGCAAGGATCGAAAGCGTGCCGGCAATGTCGCCGTCGGCGCCCACCCCAGCGGCGACCAGATGTGAAATCGTGTCGTCCTCAGGTTCTGTACGGCGCCGTTCGATCAGCCCGGAGAAGTAGGCCATCAGCGAGCCGACCGCGTCGCCGACGGTGGCCAGTGCACCGGCGATCCCGCCCTCGGCGGTGTTGGCTGCCACGATGGCCTGCGTCCAGCCGTCGAATTGGACCCGATCCTGCTCGGGAACTCCGAGGTAGTGCGCGACAACCATGGACGGCAGCGGCTTGAATAGCTCGGTGGCGATGTCGCCGCCGCCGTTGGCGCGCAGCTTTTCGATGCGCTCGATGACGAACTCGCGCACCTTTGGTTCCACCGCTTCGACCTGCCGCGGCGTGAATCCGCGCGAGACGAGCTTGCGGAACTCGGTGTGTCCCGGCGGATCTTGCATCACCATCGGCGGGTTATCCCGCAGCCCAATCATTTCCAAATCGCCGTAGTTGACGGTCAGCCCCTGCGCCGACGAGAACGTCTGGTGGTCGCGCGCCGCGGCCCAGACGTCCGCATGGCGCGACAGCACGTAGTAGTCATGGCCGGGGTGCTCGGGCGGAGTGACATGGTGGACCGGGTCGTGATCGCGTAGGGCCCGGTACATCGGCCAGGGATTGGGCCAGGTCGCGGCGGTAGCCAGCTGAAACGTTGCGGGTGGAGTATGAGACATAACCGCAGACATGTCTTATTCGTACGACATATCGAAACAGATGTCAATCGTGTGCAGGTTGTGACGCTCGGTGCGGGTCAGATCCCCGAGCCGGGGTTGAGGATGCCCCGAGGGTCCAGTGCCTGCTTGATGCGCCGGTTAAGGTCCATCACCTCGGGCCCGAGATAGCCGGCCAGCCATGGCCGCTTCAGCCGGCCGACGCCGTGCTCGCCGGTGATCGTGCCGCCCAGGCGTACGGCCAGATCCATGATCTCGCCGTACGCCAAATGGGCGCGCTCCACCATGGCGGCATCGGCGGGGTCGTAGACCAGCAACGGGTGGGTATTGCCGTCGCCCGCGTGCGCGATCACCGAGATCATCAGCTCTCGCTGGTCGGCAATGCGGCCGATGCCGGCGACCAGTTCGCCCAATGCGGGCAGTGGCACCCCGACGTCTTCCAGCAACAACGGCCCTTTGCTCTCGACCGCCGGGATCGCGAACCGCCGGGCGGCGATAAACGCCTCACCTTCGTCCGGGTCGTCGGTGGAAAACACCTCCTTTGCGCCGTGGTCGGCGAACACCGAAGCCATCAGCTCGGCGTCCTCGCTGCCCGCTCGTCCGCGCTCGTCGGAGCCGGCCACCAACATGGCCGCGGCCCCGCGGTCCAAGTCCATTCGCAGCTCGTCCTCGACGGCGTTAATGGCCACCGAATCCATGAATTCCAGCATCGAAGGGCGAAGTTTTGCGGTGACACCGAGCACCGCGTCGACCGCCGATGCCACCGTCGAGAAGCTGGCCACCACGATGCTCGACGCATTTTGTGCGGGCACTAGCCGAAGCGTTACTTCGGTGATGATGCCCAGCGCACCTTCGCTACCGACGAAGAGCTTGGTCAGGCTCAGCCCCGCGACGTCTTTGAGCCGTGGGCCGCCGAGGCGCACCGCGGTGCCATCGGCCAGCACCACTTGCATGCCCAGCACGTAATCGGTGGTGACGCCGTATTTCACGCAACACAACCCGCCGGCGTTGGTGGCGATGTTGCCGCCGATGCTGCAGATCTCGAACGACGACGGGTCGGGGGGGTACCACAGGCCGTGTTCGGCGGCCGCCTTCTTCACCTCGGCGTTGAACAGGCCAGGCTGACACACCGCGGTGCGAGTGACCGGGTCGACGGTGATATCGCGCATTTTCTCGGTGGACAGCACGATCCCGCCGTCCAGTGCGGTGGCCCCGCCCGACAGGCCGGAACCGGCTCCCCGGGTGACCACCGGCACCCGATGAGCCGTAGCCCACCGCAGCACGGTCTGTACCTCTGCGGTGCACACAGGCCGAACCAGGGCCAACGGTTTGCCGGCAGATGGGTCGAACGCGCGATCTTGCCGGTAGCCGTGGGTGACGGCCGGGTCGGTGACCACCATGCCGTCGGGCAGGCTGGCGATCAGGCTGGCCAGCACGTTCGCGGTGCTCACGAGGCGCTCACGAATCCGATCCTACGGCCGTGGCCGGTTTTGCCGCCGAGCCGTCTTGGCCCGTGCGCTAGGGCCGATTTGCGGCGGGCCGTGCTCACGGACGGCGGCCCGCCCACCGCCGAGCACGAGCGAGTTGTCACAGTGGCGAACGTTCACTGGCATCCGGCTCCGGCGCAACGTCGAGTTCGCGCAGCGACGGCAGCCGGATGCAGATCAGCCCGGTGACCAGAATCGGCAGCGCCAGTGCGAAGAACGCCACCTTCAGTCCGGCCGCGTCGGCCAACGGGCCCGCCAGCAACAAGCCCAACGGTCCGGCGGCAAAGGCCACCGAGGTCATCACGCCGACGACTCGACCACGCAGATGATGGGGCGCACGGGTCTGCATCACGTAGTTGTAGATCGGCTGGATAGGTCCGTAGACCAGTCCGATCAGCGCGCAGCACACCAAGATTACCGGTAGCGGGGGCAGCACTGCGATAACCGCCGTCGCACCGCCCAATGTGAGCACCGCGATCAGCATGATGGTGCGACGGGCCACATAATTCGACAGCGTCGCGTAACCGAGCGCGCCCACCAGTCCGCCAACGGACAACGCCATCAACACCGAGCCCAGCTGAGCGGGTTGGTCCCGGTCGGCGAAGAACTTGGGGAACAACACGCTCTCCATCGGCAGGTACAGTGCCGTGACGGACAGGTCGATCAGGGCCAGCGTGCGCAGCACCCGCAAGCTCCACACGAATCGCAACCCTTCGGTGACTCCGGACACCAGCCCCTCGGGCCGGGTCGCGTGGTGTGGTTTCCCCGCGCCATCGAGCTGCAACGCGGCGATCGCCAGGATGGACAACCCGAAGGCCCCGGCGGTGATCCACATCGTGGTAATGCCACCGACGGTGGCGATCATCATGCCGCCAATACCGGGACCCACGACGAAGCCGAGGTTCAGAATCGCCTCGTAGATGCCGTTGACGCGGTCCAGCGACCAGCCCGCCCGGGCGGCGGCCTCCGGCAGCATCGACTGGCGAGCCGTTATGCCGGCCGGGTCGAAGGTTGCCGCGAGCGCGCCGAGCGCGGCCAGTACCACCACGTTGACCGCGTCGGCGCCGAACGTCCAAGCCACCAACGGAACGGCGGCCACCGCCGTCCCTGACAGGGCGTCGGCAACCATGGAAACGCGGCGGCGCCCGAAGTAGTCGACCGCGGTACCGGCCACCAAAGTGGAGAACAACAGCGGCAGCGTAGTAGCACCGGCCACGATGGACGCCTGTCCAGCGCTGCCCTCGCGCTGCAACACCAGCCACGGGAATGCCACGATGGAAATGCCGTCACCCGCACACGCCATCAAGGTGGCGAAAAGCAGAAGGAACGCCGGAGCCCGGCCGCTGTTGCCGTTCATAAATATCGCGGCTGAATCTAGCGGCAAAGCGGATTTGGAACCACCGATTTTCGCGGCTGCCGCCGACTGAATGCAGGATGTTGGTGTGTTCATGCATCCCAATACCGGCCAGGTATTCGATTCGCCGGTCCCCGCCGGCACCGGATGGCCGGGAGACCCGGCAACACCGCAGACCGCGGCCGCGGCGGATCCCGCACAGGCCGCTGCGCTCGCCCATACGGCACACTCGATTCGCGAGCTCGACGCGGCCATCAGCATGTGCCGGGCCTGCCCCCGACTGGTGACTTGGCGGGAAGATGTCGCCCTGAGCAAACGGCGTGCTTTTGCCGACCAGCCGTACTGGGGGCGTCCCGTACCGGGTTGGG
The DNA here is from genome assembly GCF_900292015.1 of Mycobacterium basiliense. NCBI lineage: Bacteria > Bacillati > Actinomycetota > Actinomycetes > Mycobacteriales > Mycobacteriaceae > Mycobacterium > Mycobacterium basiliense. The sequence goes on along the minus strand of NZ_LR130759.1, from coordinate 4,182,156 downwards.
GATCCGAGCGGCCGTGGCTATTGATCGTCGGTTTGGCGCCCGCAGCGCACGGCGCCAACCGCACTGGGCGGATGTTCACCGGCGACCGGTCCGGTGATCAGTTGTATGCCGCGCTGCACCGGGCCGGGCTGGTGAACCAATCGAGCAGTGTTGACGCCGCGGACGGCTTGCGGGCGAATCAAATTCGCATCGTCGCACCCGTGCGGTGCGCGCCGCCGGCCAACGCCCCGACGCCGGGCGAGCGGACGACGTGCTCGCCCTGGCTGGAGGCCGAATGGCGGCTGGTTTCCGACGACGTCCGAGTGATCGTTGCGCTGGGCGGGTTCGCCTGGCAAGCGGCGCTGCGGGTGACGGCGTCAACCATCAAACCAAAGCCCCGCTTCGGCCACCGCGTCGTCGCCGAGCTGGTGCCGGGCGTGCAGTTGCTGGGCTGCTACCACCCGAGCCAACAGAACATGTTCACCGGTAGGTTGACTCCGGCGATGCTTGACGAAGTGTTCCGCGATGCCAAGAAGTTGGCAGGAATCGAGTGACAGTGCAGAAGGTTCTGGTCTCCGGCGCCAGCGTGGCCGGCTTGGCGGCGGCGTATTGGTTGGGCCGACACGGCTATTCGGTCACCGTGGTAGAGCGTCACCCAGGTTTGCGACCCGGCGGCCAGGCGATCGACGTCCGCGGACCGGCGCTGACCGTGCTGGATCGGATGGGCATATTGGCGGCGGCCGAGGAACGCAAGACCGGTATTCGCGGCGCGTCCGTCGTTGATCGCGACGGCAACGAACTGTCCCGAGACACCGAGTCCACCCCGACCGGAGGTCGCATCGATAACCCGAATATCGAGCTCCTGCGCGATGACCTCATCGAATTGCTGTACGGGGCAATCGAATCCACGACCGAATTTCTATTCGACGACAGCGTTGCGGCGTTGCAAGACGACGGCAGTTCGGTTGAGGTGACCTTCGTTCGAGCCGGTGCCCGCAAGTTTGACTTCGTCGTCGGCGCCGATGGTCTGCATTCGAATGTGCGCAGGAAGGTCTTCGGTCCCGAGGAGCAGTTCATCAAGCGGTTGGGCACCTACTCGGCGATCTTCACCGTGCCCAATTTCCTGGAATTGGATTACTGGCAAAAGTGGCACTACGGCGATTCGACGATGGCCGGTGTCTACAGTGCACGGGACAACTCGGAAGCCCGCGCGGCGTTGGCCTTCATGGACACCGAGTTGGAGATCGACTATCGCGACACCGAGGCGCAGTTCGCCGAGCTGGAACGGCGGATGATCGAGGACGGCTGGGTACGTGCGCAGTTGCTGCACTATATGCGCAGCGCACCGGATTTCTACTTCGATGAAATGGCCCAGATCGTGATGGATGGTTGGGCCAAGGGCAGGGTGGCGTTGGTCGGCGACGCGGCGTACTGTTGCTCACCGCTCTCCGGCCAAGGGACCAGCGTCGCCTTGCTGGGTGCCTACGTTCTGGCCGGTGAGCTGGCCGCCGCGGGCAAAGACTACGAGCGTGGCTTCGCCAACTACCACGCCGAGTTCAGCGGATTCGTCGAGCGCAACCAATGGCTGGTCAGCGACAACATCCCGGGTGGCGAGCCAATACCCGAGGAGGAATTCGAGCGCATCGTGCACTCCATCACGCTCGACGACTACGGCATCGGGTTCGAGGACTAGCGCAAACGATGATGCGGGGCCGGGAAGCAACGCACGGCCGCAGGCGTTGACGCCATCGTGCGTCTCTCCGTCCTCGATCTCGTCCCGGTACGCACCGATCAGTCGACCAGGGATGCGCTGGCGGCCACCGTGCTGCTGGCGCGAACGGCCGACGACCTGGGCTATACGCGGTACTGGGTTGCCGAACACCACAACATGCCATCGGTGGGAGCCACCAGCCCGCCGGTGTTGATCGCCTATCTGGCCGCGCAAACCTCGCAATTGCGGCTGGGCTCGGGCGGTGTCATGTTGCCCAACCACGCACCCCTGGCGGTGGCCGAGCAGTTCGCATTGTTGGAAGCGGCCGCGCCCGGCCGCATCGATCTGGGTATCGGTCGCGCGCCCGGATCGGATCCGGTCGCCTCGTATGCCCTGCGCGGCGGCCGCCCGGCGGCTGAGCAGGACCGCGATATCGAAAATTTCCCCGATTATCTGGACGATGTGGTCGCGCTGATGAGTGCGCGGGGCGTTCGGGTACCCCTGCGCTCGGGTGACTACATCCTCAAGGCCACTCCGGCTGCGATCACCGAACCGCGGCTGTGGCTCTTGGGTTCGTCGATGTACTCGGCGCAGCTGGCCGCCGCCAAAGGGTTGCCGTACGTGTTCGCCCATCACTTCTCCGGCAGGGGGACCGAAGAGGCGCTCGACTTGTACCGATCCCGGTTCGTGCCCAGTGGCCTAGCCGCCGAGCCGGTGACGTTTTTGACCGTCAATGCCGCGGTGGCCGAAACACCAGACGAGGCAACGGCATTGATATTGCCCAACCTGCAGATGATGGCCCGACTGCGGACGGGCCAGCCGCTGGGGCCGGTGCAGCTGGTAGAAGACGCCCAGCGGGAGCAGCTCACTGCCGAGCAGCAGCGCATCGTGGCGGCCGGGTTGCAGCGGGCCGTGGTCGGTTCACCGCAGGAGGCGGCCGAGCAAGTGCGCGCGCTTGGCGAGCGGTTCGGCGTGGACGAGGTCATGGTGCACCCGGTGGCGTCGGCGCATCGCGGCACCGATCCGGCTACCGCGCCCGCCCGGGTGGCCACGCTGGAGCTGTTGGCCAAGGAGTTGTTGTAGTCTCCAACGCCGGCGCGCTTCGCCTGTGGGGCAGGGTGGGCTTATGGCGCCGGTGTCAGCGCAAAGATGGGGATGGGCCGTGAGGTCCGACTCTGGTAGTTGGTGTAGCGGTTCGCGTTGTTCTTGTTCACCAACTGCCACATCCGCGGGTAGTCCGAATCATCCGGGGTGACCCGTCGTGCGGTTACCGGGAATCGTTGGGGACCGACGTTGATTTCGCATTCCGGACGCTTGCGCAGATTGTGGTACCAGCCCGGGTAGCGCTCGTCACCGCCGTTGGACGCGACGATCAGATACGAGTCGCCGTCACGCGCGTATGTTAGCGACGTGGTGCGCTGCTGCCCGGTCTTGGCGCCAACCGTGTGTAACAGCAGGCTGGGCGGCACACCGGGTATCCGGTGTCCGATTCGGCCGTTGGTCTTCTGGTAGATCTTGTCGTGCAGGCGCAAGATCGGCACGCCCACGTATTGCTCGAACAAATTGAGATTGCCCATGCGGTCAGTCTGACTGATTGGCATCGATGCGGGCCAACGCCTCCCGCAGAATCTGTCCGGTGGCTTCGCGGTCCGCGTCGCGGCGCAGCAGCATTCCCACAGCCAGCGTCAGCTTGTCACCGGTGCGCCGCGGTATCACGTGCAGGTGGATGTGAAATACGGTCTGGAACGCGGCGCTACCGTCGTTGACGGCGATGTTGGTCGCGTCGGCCAACTTGGTCGTCCGGGCGGCCTTTGCGATCCGCTGACCGATGGTGACCATGTCGGCCAATGTCTGCGGCGGAGTGTCGGTGAGGTCCACGGTGTGCTGTTTGGGCAGCACCAGCGTATGGCCGTGGGTGAACGGGCGGATGTCGAGGATGGCCAGGTAGTGGTCGTCTTCGTAGATCCGAACGGCCGGGGCGTCCCCGGCCACGATCGCGCAGAACACACAGGACATGGGGCCACGTTACTGCTCTGGGTGATCGGCGCTGGTGCCCAGCGGCCAGGGGCGACGGTCGGGGGACCGGCTGATCGCGCCTGGCGGAGCCGGATACGCTGCGGCAGTGGACCATAGCGATCTCGCCTTCGCCGGCGCGGCCGCGCAGGCGCGTATGTTGGCCGACGGCGAACTGTCCGTTCCGGTGCTCCTCGAGGTCTATCTGGAACGAATCGAGCGGCTGGACAGCGAACTGCGAGCCTACCGGGTGGTGCGGTACGACAGCGCCCGCGAGGAGGCCGCGATCGCCCAACAACGCCTGGATGCAGGCGAGCGATTGCCGTTACTCGGCGTACCGATCGCTATCAAGGACGATGTCGACGTCGCCGGCGAGGTGACGACGTACGGCAGCGGTGGGCATGGCCCCGCCGCGAGCTCCGATGCGGAATTGGTCCGCCGGCTGCGCACGGCGGGCGCTGTCATCATCGGCAAAACCAATACGCCCGAGCTGATGATGATGCCCTACACCGAGTCGCTGACCTTTGGTGCGACCCGCAACCCATGGAACCCGTCGCGCACTCCGGGCGGCAGCAGCGGTGGCAGTGCCGCCGCAGTTGCCGCGGGATTGGCCCCGGCGGCGTTCGGATCCGACGGTGGCGGGTCGATTCGCATTCCGTCGACCTGGTGTGGCCTATTCGGGCTGAAGCCGCAACGCGCTCGGATCTCGTTGGAGCCACACGACGACGCGTGGCACGGTCTGAGCGTCAACGGCCCGATCGCCCGGTCGGTGATGGATGCTGCGCTGCTTTTGGATGCAACAGCGGGGGAGGGGCCGGGCGGCGGTTCTGCGGGCGGGTTCGTCGACGCCGCCGCGCATGAGCCCCGCCGCCTGCGAATAGCGTTGAGCACCAGAAATCCGACGCCATTTCCGGTCCGGGTGGGCGCGGCCGAGCTGGCCGCGGTCGAACAGGCGGGTGCGTTGTTGCGCGACCTTGGCCACGACGTCATACTTCGCGACCCCGAATATCCGGTCTCCCTCTACGCCAACTATCTGCCCCGCTATCTACGGGGCATCAGTGACGACGCGGACGCGCTGGCCCACCCCGAACGCCTCGAAGCACGCACCCGTGGCATCGCTCGGATGGGTTCGTTTTTCTCCGACCGCCGGATGGCGGCCCTGCGCGCCGCCGAGGTCGGGTTGAGCAAGCGGATCCAGTCGATCTTTGACGAGGTCGACGTGCTGGTCACGCCTGGCACCGCGACCGGTCCGTCCCGGATTGGTGCCTATCAGCGCCGTGGTGCGATATCCACGCTGCTGCTGGTTGGGCAGCGGGTCCCGTTCTTCCAGGTGTGGAATCTGACCGGACAGCCCGCCGCCGTGGTGCCGTGGGATTTCGATGGCCACGCCATGCCGATGTCGGTGCAACTGGTCGGCCGGCCGTACGACGAGGCGACGCTGTTGTCGCTGAGCGCGCAGATCGAGGCCGCCAGGCCGTGGGCCCACCGGCGACCACCCGTGTCCTGAACGGGGATTACGTTGGCGTCGTGGAGGACAGGGTGAAGCGGGTGCCCGAGCCGGATGAGCCAAATGTCGACGATCTACTCGAGGGGCTCGAGGGCGCCGCGCGCACGGAACGCGCTGAGCTCATCGAGTGGTTGCTCGAGCAGGGCGTCAGCCTAGCCGAAATCCGGGCGACCAACCCGCCCCTGCTGCTGGCCAGCCGCCATCTGATCGGTGATGACGGCACCTACATATCCACCCGCGCGATCAGTGAAACGTACGGCATTGACCTGGAGTTGCTGCAACGGGTACAGCGGGCCGTCGGTTTGGCCAGAGTGGATGACCCGGATGCCGCTGTCCACATGCGCGCCGACGGCGAGGCCGCCGCGTACGCACAGCGGTTTGTCGAGCTGGGGCTGGATCCCGATCAGATCGTGCTGGTAGTGCGGGTGCTCGCCGAGGGTTTGTCACACGCTGCCGAGGTGATGCGGTACGCGGCGCTGTCGGCGATCATGCGGCCGGGAGTCTCGGAGCTACAGATCGCGCAGGCCTCGAAGCTGTTGGTTGGCAAGATCGCTCCGATGCTCGGTCCGATGATCCAAGAAATGTTGTTCATGCACTTGCGCCACATGATGGAAACCGAGGCCGTCAACGCCGGGGAGCGAGCCGCCGGCAAGCCCTTGCCCGGCGCCCGCCGGGTCACGGTTGCTTTTGCCGATCTCGTCGGCTTCACCAAGCTGGGTGAGGTGGTATCGGCCGAGGAGTTGGGGCATCTTGCGGGACGGCTGGCGGACCTGGCTCGGGACCTGACGGTGCCGCCGGTGCGCTTCATCAAGACGATCGGTGATGCGGTGATGCTGGTCTGTCCGGATCCGGCGCCCCTGCTGGATACGGTCCTGAAGCTGGTAGAGACCGTGGACACCGACGATTCCTTTCCCAGGCTTCGAGCCGGTGTTGCCTCCGGCATGGCGGTAAGCCGAGCCGGCGACTGGTTCGGTAGTCCGGTGAACGCGGCTAGCCGGGTTACCGGGGTGGCCAGACCTGGCGCGGTGTTGGTGACGGATTCGGTGCGAGCGGCCCTCGACGAGACGGTCGCAGGCGCCGCATTCGAGTGTTCCTTCGCCGGTGCCCGGCGCCTGAAGGGCATCAAGAATGACGCCAAGCTGTTTCGGGTCCGCCGAAGTTAGACGAGTAATCGGTAGCGCCGGGAACGCGCGCACCGCCGACACAGAATTCCGGAGCACATATGGGCAGGCCCGGAGCGACTCTCGGGGGCGTATGGGCTCCGTCGTACGCGGGTCCTACGCGGCCGGATTCCACCCCATGTTCCGGCACTTGAGTTCGGTCTTTTTCCGGGCCTGCTTCGCCATCAAAAATACAACTTCGAATTAGCAGATAGCAATGGTTTTCCAGCACCGGGCGCAAACTTTCCGGGCGGACCGGCAAACGTTTCGTCGTTCGCTGCCGGTGAACGACCTATCCTTAACGGTGTAAGCATGTAATCATGTAATTATGAAAGCGCATCATCACCTGCACGGGCGTCGGTATGGGCATTCCGGGGGCTGGCAGCAAGCCCAGCAACCCGATGCCAGCGACGCGGCCGAATGGTTTGCCGGACGTCTTCCGGCGGATTGGTTCGACGGGGACCCCACGGTCGTCGTCGACCGCGAGGAAATCACCGTGGTCGGCAAGCTGCCGGGCGCGGAGAATGCCGGACCGGAGGCGACTTCGGCCCGCTCCCAAGGGCGGGTGTCGCGATTTCGGGAGGAAACCCGGCCCGAACGAATGAACATCGCCGACGAAGCGCAGGATCGCTATGGGCGCAAGGTGTCCTGGGGCGTCGAGTTTGCCTCCGATGCTGGCATGGAGCGTATTTTGTTCACGCACATAGCGGTTCCAGTGATGACGCGGTTGAAGCAACCGGAACGCCAGGTGCTTGACACCCTGGTGGATGCCGGCGTCGCGCGTTCCCGCTCAGACGCCCTCGCATGGTCGGTCAAGCTGGTTGGTCAGCACACCGAGGAGTGGCTGGCAAAACTGCGCGCCGCCATGTCCACGGTGGATGACCTGCGCGCGGAGGGGCCCGACCTGAACGCCTAGTACCTCAAGGGCTAGTACTTTGTCGCCTTATTGATGTTGTCCACGATCCGGTCGGCGATCTGGCCACCTTGATCGGTGATGTGGAAACCGCACGCGTTGACGTCGGCGACCACGTTGTTTGCCACGTTCACCGCGTGCTCGCACTCCCATCCGTCGGCGCCTTCCTGGGTTTCCAACATGGTGATCCGCGGCGGGCCGCCGACAATCTGCGCGAACGACCACCTGTATGTCTTGCCCTTGTTGGTGACTGTGACTGTTTTGCCCGCGCAGGCCTTCCACTTGTTCTCAACCGTCTGTACGAACGCGTGCGCCTTGTCGGCAGACGGATAGCTGACCACGGCCTGGTTGACCCAGTGGTCGTTGTTATCACCGGGTTCCGACGCCACCAGACCGCTGATCGCCGTGTAGCCCGTGCCCGAGTACACCGGGTCTTGGGTGGTGTACAACGCCGCCTGGCATTCGGGCAGCGACAGCGTTACCGGCGACGCGTCCATGGAGGTGATGGGCTTGCCGGGCTGGATGTTCGACGCACCCATCACGGAGTTGACCTCTGATGCGCTTAGCAACAGGGAGCTGAGCTGGTCCTCGGCAATGGGCTTCGGGGGTGGCGAGGGCTTGGGGCGGGTGACGATCCAGATGCCCACGCCGCCGACGATGAGAACGAGCACGATGGCGACGGCCGCCACGATCGGCCACACGTTGCGGTTGCGTGGCGCCGAGGGCGGCAGCCCTTGATTCCAAGCGGGTGGGCCGGGGGGTTGTTGCGGCGGCGGTGTGCTCGGTGGCGCGCCGCTCCAACTATTGCCCTGGTAATAGCCCGGGGTAGGGGTGGGCTGGCTTGCGGGGATTGGGCCGCTCGATTGCACCCACGGGGGCTGGCCCGTCGGGCTCTGCCGGGGTATGGGTCCGGAAGGCCCGGCATCTCGCGACGGACCCGATACCGCTGACGGGCCCGACGGCCCCGATGCGCCACCCGCACCAGCCGGAGTCGGGTAGTGCGGCGGTTGTTGCGGCACTGGCGCGGGCCGTGGCGGGGTAATGGGGCGCGCGGGCGGTGGGGCGGCGGCGGTGGCCGGCATGGTAGGCGGGACCGCCGGTTGCTGTGGGCCGGGCAGGGTGGCCTCCTGGCTGCGGCGCAGGATGTTTGCGGCGTGATCCTGGTCGGGATTGCTGAGCGCTTCATGGGCCGCCAGGGCCAGGTCACCCGCGCTGGCATAGCGTTCGTCGGGTTTCTTGGCCATCCCGCGAGCGATGACCGCGTCGAAAGCCTTGGGGATACCCGCCCGCGCGGTGCTGGGTTGTGGGATGGGGTCCATCATGTGCGCGGTGACCAGCATGCTGGCGCTGTCGGCGCGATAGGGCGGGCTCCCGGTCAGACACTCGTGCAGCACGCAGGCCAATGCATAAATGTCAGCTCGGTAGGTGACCTCGTCATTGGAGAAGCGCTCGGGCGCCATGTATTTCCAGGTGCCTACCGCGGTGCCCAACTGGGTCAGCTTTTCGTCGGTGGTGGCGCTGGCGATCCCGAAGTCGACCAGGTAGGCGAAATCCTCCCGGGTGACCAGGATGTTTTGCGGCTTAACGTCGCGGTGCATCACCCCGGCCGCGTGAGCGGCGTCCAGCGCCGAGGCGATCTGGGTGATGATGGCGACCGCCCGCGGCGGGGTCAGTGGACCGAAACGTTTGAGCAGGCTGTCGAGATCGGTGCCCTCGATCAGGCGCATCTCGAGGAACATTTGGCCGTCGATTTCGCCGTAGTCGTGGATGGGGACCACGTGGGGTTCCTGCAATCGGCCGGTGATGCGGGCTTCGCGCTTCATCCGCTCGCGAAAAACCGGGTCCTTGCTGAAGTTTTCTGACATTAGCTTGACCGCGACCGTCCACTCTTTGACGGTGTGTTCGGCCTCGTAGACCTCGCCCATTCCGCCACGGCCAAGCAATCGTGTCAGACGGTAGGGCCCGAACGTCGACCCCACCCGCGAGCCCTGCGCGTCGCTCATCGTTGATCCTCCCGGTCAACCCGCAATGCCGCCGACACTATCAACATCCTTCCGGCAGGCGCGCCAGCTACGACGGCGGAGCGTGGCAATCACGACGGTAGGCCGCCACCACCGACGGTGCACGAAAACCGACCGCATCGCACCCGCGGCGCCGATGGTCCAACCACGGCTAGGGATTCCGTCAAGGAACCGTCAAGCATGCGGCCAGCACACAGGCGGAAGCTTTCCGCAGACGCCGAAATCGACGGTGGGCATTGCCGGCAATAGGGAAGCCAGGCAACGACAGGAGAGGCAGATGAGAGGTATCGGCCCGGTCGCGGTCCCAGCTCGACGGCACCGCACACCATCTCGTCGGGTTCTCGTCCGGTTCCTGGTGACCGCGTGGTTCGGTGGCGCGGCGATGTTGCCGATACCGTGGCATCGCGCCGCCAAGCGGGCCTGGTGGTACGTCGTCTATAACATCGGCTACCGGTTACTGTCGGTTCAGCTCTCGTGCGCTTCGCTGGCCGTCAGTGGGGTTCCGTTCGTGATCAAGCACGCTTGAAGGCAGCCGCGTTCATCGCCGGGTCTTGCGTTGCGGGTCGAATTGGCGCAGCCGCATCGCGATCAGCACTACCAGCACGATCGCTTGCACAACACACGCCCCCGCCGCTATCAACCAGCTGCTGACCTGGTAGTCCCACATCGGATCCTGGTCCCCGCCCGCGGTGCGGCGCAGATCGTTGAGGTCGACCGTCGACGCTGCCATCGCGTACGCCCACCGCGACGGGGACAGCCATGCCAACTGCTCGAGCGGGGGACGCCCGCGCACCCCGAACATGCCGCCGCACAGCACCAGTTCGGCCATGACCACCAGCACCAACAGCGGCATGCCCCGATCGGCATTGCCGATCATCGCCGAAATGAGCAAGCCGATCATCATCGAAACCACGGTGACGGCCACGACGGCGACGGCAACTTCCAGTGACGGCCAGGGCAGCACGATGGATTGATCGGGTGGAGGCAAAAACGCCGGTCCCAGAAAACCCAGAATTAAGCCCTGCACGGTGGTCAACGCGGTGAGAACCACCAACTTGGAGGCCAGATAGGCGCCGCCGGAGAGACCGATAGCGTGTTCGCGGCGATATATTGCCTGCTCCTTGACGATCTCCCGGATCGAGGCAGCGCAGCCCATGAGCGCACCGCCGATGATCAGCAGTACCAGCAATTGGGAGGGCTGGGTGGACCTCAGCTCGATCGCCTTGGCCAACGACAACCCGGCCTTGCCTGGAACCGCATGGGCGAACAGGCTCAACAGCAACGGCAGAACCAACAAGAACACCGAGTACTGCCGGTCGGCGGCGATGACGGCCAGATACCGACGGCACAGGATCGCGAATTGGGCGAGTGCGCTTTGTTGCGCAACCGGCTTGGTGGCGGGCTTGATCGGGTGCAGTGGCCGCTGCGCCGGACGCGGGGTGAACGCCGCGCGCAGCGGTGAGGTGTTGAATCGGGTCGTCCAGTCGGTGGCCCTGTCGTGTTCGAGCAGGGTGAACAAGTCGGCGAAGTCGGTGCAGTTGAAGTAACTCAGCGCCTGCTGCGGCGGGCCGAAGTAGGCCAGGCGACCGCCGGGTGCCAGGATGAGCAGCCGGTCGCACATGTTCAGGTGGGCGATGTTGTGGGTCACCACCACCACCGAACGACCGTCATCGGCCAGCGAGCGCAGGGTCTGCATCACCGATTTCTCATAGCCCGGGTCAAGCCCGGAGGTGGGTTCGTCGAGAAACAGCAGCGACGGCTTGGTCAGGAGTTCCAACGCGACGCTGGTGCGCTTGCGCTGGCCGCCCGACAGGCTGTCGATGCGTTGATCGGCCTGAGTGGCAAGCCCGAGTTCGGCCAGCACCTCTTCGATACGCTGCCTGCGCTCGGCGGCGGAGACGTCCTGGGGAAATCTGAGTCGCGCCGCATAGTTCAGCGCACGCCGGACGGTCAACGGGGTATGCAGGATGTCGTCCTGGGGCACGAACCCGATCCGGTGGCGCAACTCGGCGTAGTTGTCGTAGAGGTCGCGTTCGTCATATCGCACCGTGCCGCTGCCGGCCGGGCTGAATCCGGTCAACGCACCCAGCAGCGTCGATTTGCCGGCGCCGCTGGGTCCTACTACCGCCAACAGGCTGCGCTGGGGCAGCACAAAGCTGACGTCGGCGAGTAACACGCGGCCCTTCTTGGTCACCACCCGCAGGTTGGATGCCTCATAGGAGACGTCGCCGGTGTCGACGTACTCCACGAGGCGATCGTCGGACAAGTGCAAGAGTTGGTGTCCAATGCCGACCACGTCGTGAGGGCCGATGAGGGCACGCTTGATGCGATTGCCGTTGACGTAGGTGCCGTTGGCGCTGTTGTTGTCGACGAGTTCCCACTGATTACCGGAGCGTCGCAAAACGGCGTGGCGGCGTGAGACCAGCAGGTCGTTGAGGACGATGTTGTTGTCGGCTCCGCGGCCGATCGTGACGATCAACTGATCGATGGCGTGCACGGTGGTTGGTGGGCGGACAACTGTCGTCTCGGTCGGTGCCCGGAGGTGGTCGTCGGCATGCGGCGCCGCGGCGGCGACCGGTTGGAGGGCGGGGCGTAGCTCTATCGCCTGTCCGGAGGACGCAGAACCCAACAGCACGGTGACGGGTTGGTAGATCGTGACCCGCTCAATCCGCTGGCCGTTGATGAACGTCCCGTTGCGGCTGCGGTTGATCAGCAGCCAGCCGTTGGACGTTGGTTGTAGCTCGGCGTGGTGTCGTGACACCCTCGGGTTTTCCACGCGGACATCGGCTTCGGTGGCGCGACCGATGGTCCAGACGCGGTTCGGGGTGGCATGCCACGTTCGCCCGCCGGTGCGTAGCTCCAACCGGGGTGGATTCGCGGTGACCCCATCGACCCTGTCTTGCATGCATCGCCTCCGGTGCGTCTGCTTGGCTTGCCCGAACTGTCACTTCACCACGACGCCGAACGTCATTGTTAATGCCTTGTCGTCGGGTCCGGTGTAGCCGTTGGCTGCTGGCATGTCGGTGCCGTTCAAGCGGGCCCGGACTGCGGGCGGCCAGGACGTCGTGGCGGCAGCGCACGCACCGGCGATCGTGGTTTCGCCGGTGCCGGTTGTCGCGCGTTGTTGCCCGGTCGCCCGCGCGTTGTCGTCATCCTTGGTGGCTGCCCAGAGGCCGATGGCGATGAGGATCAGCAGCAGGATTGCTACGGCTATGGCGGAGACAATCGCCCAGGGATTGCGGGGGCGCGGCGGGACCGGCGGCCGGCCCCGGTTCCAGGCTGGGTCGCTGGCGAACGGCTGCGGCAGCGGCGCGCCGGGGGACCGGGGGGCGACGCCGCCCCAGGGCGATGGCGCGGGGCGTTGCGGTGGCTTCGGAACAGCTGGGGGAAAGGGTGGACGGCTGGGGGACCAGGATGGCTGACCGGCCGGCGCGGCTGGTGGGCGCATCGGTACCGACGGCCCCGAGCTGAGAATCGGCCCGGAGCTGTGGATCGGTCCCGGTGGGGGGCGGCGTCCGGCGCCGGCGGGTGCCGAACGGGGCCATCGCGCATGCTCGATAGTCGGTGGCTCGGCAAGGTGGCCCGGGAGCGCGGCTTCCTGGCTGCGACGCAATATGGTCTCGGCCTGATTTTGCTCGGGAGCGCTCAGCGCCTGGTGCGCGGCCTGCGCCAGATCACCTGTGCTGGCGTAGCGGTCCGCCGGCCGTTTCGCCATGCCGCGGGCGATCACCGCGTCGAAGGCTTTGGGTATGTCCGGGCGCACCGCGCTCGGCCGCGGGATGGGCTCGATCATGTGGGCGCTGATCAACATGCCGGCGCTATCGGATTGGTAGGGCGGATTGCCCGTCAAGCATTCGTAGAGCACGCAGGCGAGCGCATAGATGTCGGCGTGATGGGTGACGTTGTCGTTGGTAAACCGTTCGGGGGCCATGTATTTCCAGGTGCCGACGGCGGTGCCCATTTGGGTGAGCTTTTCGTCGGTCGCGGCATTGGCGATCCCGAAGTCGACCAGATAGGCGAAATCGTCGCGAGTGATCAGGATATTGGGTGGTTTGACGTCGCGATGCATCACATCGTCGGCGTGGGCGGCGTCCAGTGCCGAGGCTATCTGGGTGATGATGGCGACCGCCCGCGGCGCGGGCAGCGGGCCGAAACGCTTGAGCATGGTGTCCAGGTCGGTGCCCTCGATGAGGCGCATCTCGAGGAACATTTGGCCGTCGATTTCGCCGTAGTCGTGGATGGGAACCACGTGGGGTTCCTGCAATCGGCCGGTGATGCGGGCTTCGCGCTTCATCCGCTCGCGAAAAACCGGGTCGCTGGTGAGGATTTCCGACATCAGCTTGACCGCGACCGTCCATCCTTTGACGGTGTGTTCGGCCTCGTAGACCTCGCCCATCCCGCCGCGGCCCAGTGGGCGGATCAGGCGATAGGGCCCAAACATCGACCCTGCCCGCGAGCCTGGCGCCTCGCTCATCGCTGACCCTCCAAACCAACCGCAATCCAGCCGACACTATCAACGCCGAATGCGGCCGACGGGCGTCTGGATCGAGCCGGATTGACGGTGGCCAGCAGCTGATCGCCGATCAGCCGTACTTCGCCCACCAGGTGTGCAGCTCGTCAAGGGTGGCCGGATCTCCGAACACGTCGCTGAGCATCAGCTTGGCCTCGTTGCTCCAGATGACGTTGGGGTGGTTCTTGTAGGTGCCGCACGCGATCATCCCGGCGGTTTCGTTGGGCGTCCTGTCGTAGTGCCAGCCGTCGGGTGACGGGCCTTCTCCCGGGCAGTTCATCAAGTCCACCGCGGCGATGTCGTCGTTGAAGGCCTGCTTGAGCGCGGCCAGATTGGGAAACAGGCCATACACGGCGCGGCTTGGGCCGCCCTGGTTGGTGTTTTGCCCGCAGTTGAGCATGGCCACCGCACCAGTCCATACGCTGTTGGGCTTGGGGGTGGTCGCCGTGCAGGTGCCGCTGGAGTAGCCGGACGGCAGGTAGCTCATCAGCCGGGACTGGGGGTCACCGGCCGGCGTGGTCGGTGGTGAACTTGTGGGCGGCGGCGAGCTGGTATTGGGGCTGGTCACCGGGGTAGAGGGGGTGTCCGCCTTGCCGCCCGAGTCGGGCCTGGTCAAATACCAGATGCCGATGCCGGCGACGAGGAGAACCACCACCAGCGCGGCGGCGCCGGCGACGATCGGCCACGGGTTGGTCTTGCGCGGCGGCGGTGCCTGCCAGGGCGTCGGGCCGGCTAGTTGTGGGGGCGGCGCCCCGGGCGGTGTGCCCGGGGGAGTGCCGCCCCAACCGCCGCCTTGGTAGTACTGCGGGGTCTGGGTCGGCTGGTTGGCGGCCGGGATGGGTCCGCTGGCCGGACCCCACCCGGGCTGACCGGTCGGCGTGGCTTGCGGCATCGGTCCCGAAGTGGCCGGGTCGGCGTAGTACGCCGGCGGCGGGGTAGCCGCCGCACGGGTCGGTGGTTGTGGCGTGAGGGCCGAGGTGCCGGGCAGCGTGGATTCCGTGCTGCGACGCAGGATGTCGGCGGCGTGGTCCTGATCGGGGTCGGTGAGGGCGTCGGTTGCGGCGCGTGCCAGATCGCCTGCGCTGGCGTACCGGTCCTCCGGCTTCTTGGCCATACCGCGGGCGATCACCGCATCGAAGGCCTTCGGCACACCCGCGCGAGCAGCGCTGACTTGCGGTATGGGATCCATCAAATGGGCGGTGACCAACGTGCCCGCGCTGTCGGCGCGATAGGGCGGGGACCCGGTCAGGCACTCGTACAGCACGCACGTCAGTGCGTAGATGTCGGCCCGGTAGGTGACCTCATCGTTGGAAAAACGTTCGGGGGCCATGTATTTCCACGTGCCCACGGCGGTGCCCAGCTGGGTGAGCTTCTCGTCGCCGGTGGCGCTGGCGATCCCGAAGTCGACCAGGTAGGCGAAATCGTCGCGGGTGAGCAGGATGTTGGGTGGTTTGACGTCGCGGTGCATGACGCCCGCGGCGTGGGCGGCGTCCAGGGCCGAGGCGATTTGGGTGATGATGGCAACCGCCCGCGGCGGTGTCAGTGGGCCGTAGCGCTTGAGGATGCTGTCCAGGTCGGTACCCTCGACGAGGCGCATTTCCAAGAACATTTGCCCGTCGACTTCGCCGTAGTCGTGGACGGGGACGACGTGCGGTTCCTGCAAACGACCGGCGGTGCGGGCTTCGCGCTTCATCCGCTCGCGAAACACCGGGTCCTTGCTGAACTCGGCGGTCATCAGCTTGACCGCCACCGTCCACTCTTTGGTGGTGTGCTCGGCTTCGTAGACCTCGCCCATTCCGCCCCGGCCCAGCAACCGTTTGAGGTGGTAAGGGCCGAACATCGACCCCACTCGCGAGTCTGGCTCCTCGCCCATCGCCGATCCTCCTCAACCCAACTCGGGATTCTGCCGACCCTATCAACAGGCTCGAGGTGTCGCACCGAGCGCAACCACCGGCCCAGCAACGTTGACGGTAGTCATGACGGTAGGCCCTCGCCAGCCCCACCGCACGAAAATGGCTACATCATTGGGGCAATACACGCCGGTCGGCTACGTCGACTTCGGTACTGCGGACCCGGTGGTGCGGGCGCTCGGGTCATGCCGGCGGGCCACGCATGCGTCGGTGCCGGGTCGTCAACGTCGAGCGAAAGGCTCTGTGGCGAAGGGTAATTGCGCTAGTTCAGGCGAAAAGTGTTGCCGCACAATATGTTCAGGCGCTCGTTGATACTTTACCGAGGTCCGCGTTCCGGGCGGGCAGTGATCTGAAAGGTGAATTCGTGGTCGCAGATGCGGACCTGGTCACCATCGTTGAGGGTGGCTGCGGCGCGGATGCGTTGGTGCTGCACGTGTACACCGTTGGATGATCGAAGGTCGTTGATGATGAAGTTGGTTCCGGTGTCGATGATGACGGCATGGTGGCGGCTGACGTTTGCGCTTTCCAGGACGATGTCGTTGTCACTCAGCCGGCCAATTCGGGTTGCTGCGGTGCGCAGCGGGTAGTCATGGCCGGAGGCGACGTCATGCAGGAAGGCCACGGCTTGCTGGCCGGAGACCATGGTGCGTTGATCCAGCACCGTGATGGTTCCGACGGCCGTGGACTGGGCGTTCATCTTGGCGTCCAGGGGTTCTTGGCGCAGGATGCGGTCATTGAGGGCGCGCAGTGTCGGGCCCGGATCGATGCCAAGGTCTTCGGCGAGAGTTGTTTTCACCCGGCGATACGCGCCCAACGCGTCTGACTGTCGGTCGGTGAGGTAGTAGGCGGTGATCAGTTGTGCCCACAGCGGTTCCCGGTAGGGATGCTCGACGGTGAGGGTTTCCAGTTCGGTGATCACCGCGGCGGCACGGCCGCACGCGATTTCGGCCTCCGCCTTGGCGGTGTGGGCCAGGATCTTGTCTTCGACCAGGGCCGTGGCAAACGCATCGACAAACTGGAAATCGCGCAGATCATCGAGCACCGGTCCGCGCCATTCCCGCAGCGCCGCTGACAGATGCCGGCTGGCTTCCTCGAATCGACCGGCTGCGGCCGCATGTACCCCGGCGGTTTTCTCTGCAATGAACCGCCCGAGATCGCACGTGTTGTCGGGGATGCTGAGTCGGTAGCCAGGCGGCGCTGCCGCCAGCACAGCCCGAGGGTCGACCCCGGCGCCGCCCAGGAGCTTGCGCAGATTGGATACGTAGGAGTGAATGCTGGCTCGTGCCCCCGCCGGCGGCCAGTCCTCCCATAGGGCGGTGATCAGCGCGTCCACCCCGACCGGCCGGTTTCGGTTTATCACCAGCATGGCCAGCACCGCCCGCTGTTTCGGCGTGCCCAACGACACCAGGTCGCCGTCGATACTCATCTCCAACGGTCCCAGCAGACCGAATTCGAGACGCTTGTCGACCATCGCTTTACCAGCCCTTCCGGCTTTTCCGTGGCGTCATATGCCCGTCATATGCTCTTATCTGCTGCGGTGCCAATGGGGTGCCATTACCGGTCATTCTGGTACGAACTTCGCCGTCGCGGTGCGAACCGAGGCTCCCGACACGTCGGCGATGTGGGTCGCACTCGATAGCTGCGACTGCCCACCGGTGGTCCCACCGGGCTCCTGGTCGCCGACGATGCCCTCGGTGAGTCCGTCCGGATCGGCCGAAATGCTGGTGCTATCAAGAGGATCACCAATCCGACACACGCCAATGGCGGGCGGCCGACCCGGTGTGGTGCACCGGGCGGACGCCCGCCATCGGAAGGTGACATCGAATCATGCGGCTAGGTCGTGACGGCCATGAAGTCGCGGCTGGTGGCCCACGCCTGCATGAAGAGCGCCATCGGGATCTGCTCGTCGCGGCCTTCTTCGCTGCCGCTGTCGTTGAGGTGCACCACGCCATTGGCGGTGTCGACACCGGTCACGACCACCGCGTGGTCCGACACCGGGTTGCCGTCGTCGTCCTTGGTCTCGATCGGTTGCCCCCAGATCATTTCGGCGTTGAGGCTGACGATCACCGCACGGCCGCTGGCCAGATTCTGCTCTAGGGCGTCCATCCCGGTGAGTACTCCAGAGGTCGGGGCGTTGTCCAGGTCGGTGAGAACCACCTTGACGCCGTAGTGCTCCAGGAGCGCAGGAATGTCGGCCATGCTGGTGCCCATGCCCGAATTCGGGTTCGTGGTGTCCGCCGGCTTGGTGTAGATCGAGCCGGGGTGCACGACGCTGGGGGTTGATTGGGCCACTTTGATGATGGCCCGCTCGGACGGTTCCTTGCCGGTCACCTGGCCGACCACGTCGGCGCTGGACATCAGGACGCAGTCGTCATACTTCTGTAGGCGCCAGTATTTGGCGGCCGCTACCGGGTCGCCGTACATCGTGCCGGACGCCGCCGCGGCCGGGCTGGCTAGGCCCAGGGCGACCGCGGTGGCGGCCAGGCCGAAGATGGCGGTCTTGATGGCGGTGGAGATCTTGGTGGTCTTCATCGTCTGTCCTTTTCTCAGTTCCGCGGCTGCGGAGCGGGCGTTGAGAAAAGGTTCTGATGTTGGCCTTTTTGTTATCTCTACGAATTCTTGAAGTGACCTGGCGGCCGGCTGACCAGGGATTTGGGCACGCGGTGATCAGCCCGCTCAGCACCAGGGTTCAGTTGCAGGCCCAGGTGTCGATGTAGCCGCCGCCGAGCTTGGTCAAGGCATCTTTCATGGCCTCGCTCAGGGTGGCCCCGATGCCGCCTTGGTACGCCTTGCCGTTGGCGGCGACGGCTCCGCAGTCGGTGAAGCTGGTGAGTACCTTGCAGTCGCTATACCCACACAACTTGACCGCGGTGGCTTCGGCGGCTGCCCGGGTCGGGTAGTGCGAAGCTCGTCCCCACGAACCGTTGCCGGAGTAGGCAATCGCGCCGTAGTCTTCGGCGGCGTCTGCGGCAGGCGCAGCTGCCACGGTCATCGCGATGGCGGCAGCCGCACTGGCGACGGCCACCGCTAACTGCCGCCGACGGGTGATCGTCGTCGTCATGGAGAGTCCTTTCCGAGTGCCGGCGGTCCGGGTTTGTACAGCTGTGCGATGAACCGCGTCTGCGACCAATTGCTAGACCGGTTTGGTAGCCGTGACCTGCTTGCCCCAACCGGACATCGTCAGTGTCACCGAGGTGTTGGTGGTGGGGACGATCTGAATCTGGACGAGGTGAGAGGACCCGTCCGAAGCGATCCAGGCGGTGGTGGGCACCGCGTTAACGTCCTCGGCGGTCAACCTGGTGCCGGCAAGTGTGGCGATGTCGTCGGCAGATGAATTTCCGGTGATCTTGGTGGTGGCGATGCCGTTCACCTGCTCGGTACCGGCTATCTCGGCGTCCTTAAGGTTGGCCAATAGGTTGGCCAAACCCTTGTTGGGATCCAGCAGCACCGACACGTTGTAGATAGAGGCGCCGTCGCCGAAATCGGTGAACTTACCAGGCTGTCCCAGGTCGGAATACAGATGGCCGTCGACGTAGACAAACTTTGCATCTTGTTTGTTCTTGCCCACCAGCATCGTTGCGCTACCGGTAGCGACGGTCTGCGGTGTGTTGGAGATGTCGCCCTCGAGCTTGGTCACACGTAGGTTCGGCACATTGCCCTCTACCTCGAGGTTGACATGCATTCCGGTGACCTTGCGCATGGCATCGGCGGCCTGCTTGAGAATCGTGGCTGCTTCGGCGTTGGGTGCGGTCGCCGTGGTGCCAGATGCCTTGTTGTTGGCGCCGGAACCGCCGTTGCTCGAGCAGGCGCCGACGGCGAGCACGACAGCAAATGCGGCGACGGTCGCGGCGACAACTGTCCGAGGCGGAAGCTTCATCGGGAATCTCCTTATGTTGACCCACAGCTGTCTCCTGCTTAGCAATCCCCGAGCGGCAGAGTCAACAGCCGCAAATCGGGGGCGAAGGGCCGAGCACGCGGTACCGGGGTTACCCGCCGATAGCCCGCGTCTTCCGACAGAGTCGCCAATCCTGTTATCGGGCTTAGCTATACGGTCGAAAACGCGGATGCGGGGATCCCGTGGTCGGGATCCCCGCACGCTCGGTGGGTGCCTAGGTGAGCTGGGTGGCGTACTGCGGGCAGTAGGCCTTGGTCGCGTCGACGACGAAGTAGGCCGCCTGCTTGGTGGTCAGGTTCGTCTGGCTAAGAATCTCCTCGGCGACGTCGGTCCCGCTCTTGCCGCTGGCCAATTCCTGGCAGACCTGGTGGCCTTGCCGAGCGGCCGAAGTGGGCGAGGAGAAGGTGACGCCGACCGCCTTCATCTGGGCGATGAATGCCTCGTCGGCGGTGCCGGCGCTGGCGGTGCCGGAGGTGGCAACTGCAAGGCCGATAGCGCCGGCGCCGAGGGCGGTGATGACGGTTGCGGTGAGGCGGGGTGAGAACGCTGAGAACATTTGTCTGGATCCTTTGCCTGTGGTTTCCCTTGTTGAATTCAGCTTCGGGCCGGCCCCTTGGCGGATTCTCAACGTTTTCTTGGCAAAACTTCTTGGCAAAAGCTCTTGGCCAGAGTCAGCACACAACGAGGATGCGGGGACCCCGGTCCCGGGATCCCCGCACCACCTGGGTTGGTTGGTCAGGTCAGCTGGCTGGCGTATTGCGGGCAGTAGTCCTTGGTTGCGTAGACGACCAGGTAGGCCGCCTGCTTGGAGGTCAGGTTGGTCTGGCTCAGGATTTCGTTGGCGATTTCGGTTCCGGTCTTCCCGGCCGCCAACTCCGTGCAGACCTGGTGGCCGTCCTGGACGCCCGCCTCAGGTGTGGTGAAACTGACGCCGATCGACTCCATCTGCGAGATGAAATCCTGGTCGGACGTACTGGCGGCGGCGGAGCCGGCGGTGGCGACGGCAAGCCCGACCGCGGCGGCGCCGAGTGCGGTGGTGATGGTTGCGCGGATGCGTGCTGAGAGCATTGCTGAGGTCCTTTGCTGGGTGATAGTGCAGGCTGACTGGCCCCAGCATCGGATCGGCCCCTTGCGGGATTCTCCATAACTTCTTGATAACTATGCGGCGCCCGTTCAGGCCCGAGTCATCGCGTAGTAGGCACCCCGGCGGGACAGCAGTTCGGCGTGATCGCCCTGCTCGACGATCTTGCCGGCTTGCACAACCAGAATGCGGTCGGCATCGCGAATCGTCGAAAGGCGGTGGGCAATAATGAAACTCGTGCGGTCCCGCCGCAGTTCGTGCGTCGCCCGGGCAATGAGTAGCTCGGTGCGGGTGTCCACCGAGCTGGTGGCCTCGTCCAGGATCAACAGGTGGGGGCGGGCCAAAAATGCGCGGGCGATGGTGATCAGCTGCTTCTCGCCGGCGCTGATATTGCTGCCGTCTCCGCTGATTCGGGTTTCATAGCCGGCCGGCAGCATGTGGACAAACCGGTCCACATAGGCGGCTTTGGCGGCGTCGACTATTTCGTCGTCGCTGGCCTCCGGTCGCCCGTAGGCGATGTTCTCGGCGATCGTGCCGTCGAATAGCCAGGTGTCCTGCAGCACCATGCCGATGCGTGAGCGCAGCGCGTGACGACTCACCGAGGCGATATCGACTCCGTCAACCACGATTCGGCCGGAATCGACTTCGTAGAACCGCATCAGCAAGTTGACCAGCGTGGTCTTGCCCGCTCCGGTCGGTCCTACGATCGCTACCGTGCTGCCCGGTTCGGCTACCAGTGAAAGGTCGTGGATCACCGGGGGGCCCGGGTGATAGGCAAAGGTCACGTGCTGGAACTCGACGCGGCCGGACAACCGCGGGCCAAGGCCGGTCGGCGGCGCCGGCACCGGCGCGAGATCGGGCGACTCTTCGGCCTCGTCGAGCAGGTCGAACACCCGCTCGGCGCTGGCCACTCCGGACTGTAGTGCGTTGTACATCGCCGCCACCTGGCCCACTGGCGTGTTGAATTGCCGGACGTACTGGATGAATGCCTGGATGCTGCCCAGAGTGATCTGGCCGGTGGCCACCTGGAGGCCGCCCAGCACGGCCACCGCGACGTAGCTGAGGTTGCCGATGAACGTCGTCGCCGGTTGCACCAAGCCCGAGAGCAGTTGAGCACCGAAACTGGCCTGGTAGACGTCGTCGTTGAGCTGGTGGAACTGTGCGCGCGCCGCGGCCTGGTGACCGAAGGTCTTGACCACTGTAAACCCGCTGTAGGTCTCCTCGATGTGGGCGTTGAGACGCCCGGTGCTGGTCCAGTGGGCGACGAACAATCGTTGGGAGCGACGCGTGATCGCACGGGTCACCAGCAGCGACAGCGGCACCGTCAGCAGCGTGATCAATGCCAGCAACGGTGAGATCCACACCATCATCGAAAGCACCGCCACGACGGTCAAAATCGAGGTCACCAGCTGGCTGATCGTCATCGATAGCGACGATTGGACGTTGTCGATGTCGTTGGTGACCCGGCTCAGCAACTCACCGCGCTGTCGTCCGTCGAAAAAGGACAGCGGTAGTCGGTGCAACTTGTTTTCGACATCGGAACGCAACGTGGTCACCGTGCGCTGCACGGTGATATTGAGCAGTCGTGCTTGCCCCCAAAGCAAGAGCGACGCTACGAGATACAGCGCCAGCGCCAGCGCCAGCGTGCGTGCCACAGCGCCGAAGTCCACACCTTGGCCGGGCACCACTTTCGTTCCGGACAGCAAGTCGGCGAACGTGTTGTCACCGCGGGCCCGGGCCGCCGCGATTGCCTGTGCTTTGGTGATTCCGGCCGGCAGCCCTCGCCCGATGACGCCGTTGAACAGCAGATCGGTGGCGTGGCCGAGGATCCGTGGGACGGCCACGCCGACCGCCGTGCCGGTGAGGCCCAGCGCGACCACCGCCAGACTCAGCCGGCGTTGCGGCGCCAGCCGCTTGATCAATCGGGCCGCCGAACCCCAGAAGTCGCGCGATCGCATGTTCGGGCCCGGCGCCTTCCCGCGTGCCCGTTGGTTCATCGCCATCGTCACGGAGCGCCTCCGACGTTGACGGTCACCGACTGCGAGGTGGCGAACTCGGCATAGGTGGGACAGTCGGCCAGCAGCGATTCGTGGGTGCCCGCGCCGACCAGCTTCCCGTTGTCGACGACGATCACCTGGTCGGCCTGCGATGCAGTCGAAACACGTTGTGTAACAACAATAACTGTGGCTTCCCGAGCTACCTGTCGCAATGCTGCGCGCACCCGCGCGTCAGTATGTACGTCGAGGGCGGAAAACGCGTCGTCGAACAGGTAGATCGCGGGGCGGCGGATCACCGCCCGGGCGATCGCCAGTCGCTGACGTTGCCCACCGGAGAAGTTGATCCCGCCCTGGCCGACTCGCATGTTCAGCCCCTGAGCCCGGACGAAATCGTCGGCCGCGGCGACGCGTAGCGCCTCCCACATCTCTTTTTCGGTCGCGTCGGCTTTCCCGTAGCGCAGGTTGTCCGCGACCGTCCCGGAGAACAGGTAGCCACGCTGCGGCACCAGGCCAACCGCGCCCCACAGTTGTTCGGTGTGGTAATCGCGGACGTCGATACCGTCGATGAAGACAGCACCGCCGCTGACGTCGCGTAGCCGGCAGATCAGCGATATCAAGGTCGACTTACCCGAACCGGTGCTGCCAACGATCGCCGTGCTGGCGCCGGGCGGCGCGGTAAACGAGATGTCTTGTAGCACTGGGCAATCAGCGCCAGGATAGGTGAATGTCACGCCGTCCAAGCGGACCGCGCCGACCACGCCGGCCGGCGGTAATTCGGGGTGTTGCGGGTTGCTCAACGCGGTGGGGGTGGTGAGCACTTCGGTGATCCGCTCGGCGCACACGGATGCTCGCGGCAGCACCACCAGCGTCATGGTTGCCATCAGCACCGCCATCAAGATCTGCGCGAAGTACGACAGGAAAGCGCTTAGCGAGCCAACCTGCATCTGCCCCCGGTCGATGCGCAGGCCCCCGAACCAGATCACCGCCACACTGGACACGTTGATGGTCAGAGTGGTTACCGGCAGCATCATTGCCTGCCAGTTTCCCGCGTTGCGGGCGGTAGTCGACAGCGCGGCGTTCGCGCGAGCGAATCTGTGTTGCTCAAAGTCTTCCCGGGTGAACGCACGAACCACTCGGACGCCGGACAGCTGGTCGCGCATCACCCGGTTGATGTTGTCGATCAGGCCTTGCATGCTGCGAAACAGCGGCAGCATGTGGGTCATGATCCAGTAGTTGGTGATCGCCAGGATCGGGACGCTGACTAGCAGCAGCCACGTCAGCGCGGCCTCCTGGTGGATCGCCATGACGATGCCGCCGAAGCACATGATCGGTGCGATGACCAACACGGTGGCGGTGGTCTGCACCAGAAACACGATCTGGCGGACGTCGTTGGTGCTGCGGGTCAACAACGTCGACGCGCCAAATTGCGCGGTTTCTCGCTCGGAGAAGGTGAGGACGTGTTCGAACACGGCGCGACGTAGGTCGCGGCCGAAGCCGGTCCCGGTCCGCGCGCCGAAGTAGAGCGCCCCCACCGCGCACAGCACCTGCAATCCGGTGACCCCTAGCATCACCAGGCCCAGTATGAGAATGGTGTGGGTGTCGCCTCGGGCTATGCCGTCGTCGATGATCGCGGCGTTGACCGTCGGCAGGTACAGCGAAGCCAGGGTGCTGATGAGTTGCAGCACCATCAAGGCGGCGACCAGCCGACGGTACGGGCGGATGTACTGGCGCAGCAGGGCCAGGAGCATTGGGTAACTGTCGCACACCGTCGCTGCTCAGCGCCGCCGCCGGGCCCACCGGTTTAGCCGAAAGCCCTGATCAGGTGGCGTGTCGGTGGTTGACCCGCGGGGTGGCCGCTACAGTGCATGCTGTGACCAGCAGTAGGAGAGGTAAGCGGTGCGGCGCAATTTGACGACGCTGGCTCTGACGGCAGCGGCCTTGGTGGCTTTGAGTCCTGTGGTGGCGGGGTGCTCTGATTCCGGTGATAGCACACCGGGTGCGACGGTCCCGTCGACACCGGGCAACTCTGAGGGGCGCCATGGACCCTTCTTCCCGCAGTGCGGCGGCGTCAGTGACCAAACGGTGGCCCAACTGACCCAGATCAGCGGCCTGATCAACACCGCCAAGAACTCGGTGGGCTGCCAGTGGCTGGCCGGTGGCGGCATCATGGGACCGCACTTCTCGTTCTCCTGGTACCGCGGTAGTCCGATCGGTCGGGAACGCAAAACCGAGGAACTGTCGCGCGCGAGCGTCGAAGACATCAATATCGATGGCCACAGCGGGTTTATCGCTATCGGCAACGAGCCCAGTCTTGGTGACTCGTTGTGTGAAGTCGGGATCCAGTTCCAGGACGATTTCATCGAGTGGTCGGTGAGCTTCAGTCAGAAGCCGTTCCCGCCGCCATGCGACATCGCCCGAGAACTGACCCGTCAGTCGATTGCGAACTCGAAATGAGGGGGCTGACGCGCGGCGTCGCGGTACTGCTGGCCGTGCTGGCGTTGTTGACGGGTTGCTCAAGGTCGGTTGGTGGCACCGCCATTAAGGCCGGAGCGGGTGGTGTCCCGCGCAACGATAACTCCGAGCGGCAGTACCCGAATCTCCTCAAGGAGTGTGAGGTCCTGACCACCGATATCCTGGCGAAGACGGTGGGTGCCGATCCGTTGGATATTCAGAGTACGTTCGTCGGCGCGATCTGCCGGTGGCAGGCGGCCAACCCGGCCGGTCTGGTTGATATCACCCGGTTCTGGTTCGAGCAGGGCAGCCTGAGCAACGAACGCAAGGTCGCTGAGGGCTTGAAATACCAGATCGAGAACCGCACGATTCAGGGCATCGACTCGATCGTGATGCGGCCTAATGATCCCAACGGCGCATGCGGTGTCGCCAGCGATGCGGCGGGAGTGGTCGGCTGGTGGGTCAACCCGCAAGCGCCCGGCATCGATGCCTGCGGGCAGGCGATCAAGCTGATGGAGCTGACGCTGGCGACCAACGCCTAGGCTGAGCTGTCGCGACTACCGCGGCACATGGAAGGCAACTAGCGCCGCTCCGCCGGGTTCAAGGTCTGCCCAGCGGCCAGGGACGCGCAGCACTGCGACCCCTGATGTCGGGAACTTCTCTGAAATGCGTTGCACGGCTGTAGCTTCGGTGCCGTTGGCACCGGCCAGGATGAGGGCCACGGACGACGTCGTCGGTTCATGCCCGACGACTAGGAGGGTATTGACGTCGTCGGCCACCCGGTTGATCTCTTCGATCACGGTGCCGGGACCGGCGCCGTAAAGTCGCTGGGTATAGCGCACTGGCGCGGCTATGCCGGTGCGCGTCAAGGTCTCCCGAGTACGCGTCGCGGTCGAACACAGCACGCTGTCGATTGTGGGCACGTTGGCGCGTAGCCAGTCACCGGCCAGCCCGGCCTCCCGGATCCCTCGTGGTGCCAGCGGCCGCTCGTGATCGGCCACGTCGTCGGGGTATGCCGATTTCGCGTGCCGCATCAGCACAAGGGTGAGGTGCTGCTCATTCATTGGCCCCACGTTAGTGAGGGGCGATCGAGCGGCTACACGAGGTGGCAACGGGTGCCAACGGGTGGCAACGGGTGCCAACGGGTGGCAACGGGTGGCGACGCCCACCGGCCCGTTGCCGGTTGCCAGCACCACGATGAACCGCGCCGGGCGGAGCGTTTGTCAGTCTCAGTGTCGCGCACATGCCTGTCGGGCCGCCGCTGGTCTGCTCGTGGCCGTCGAATTGCCGGTCGGTGCGACGGCAGACGACTCGTCGAAGTATCACTCCCGGTGAGTAATCGATGACGCGGCTATCAAAAATGAGGTAGTCGACTACTCGAGTCCGCACCGGAGTCCCGGTGCCAGGCTGGCATGCGGGGTACTTCGCTACTCCACCACGGAGGCTTCCACCACAAAGGAACCACACCATGTCGGCACTACGGCCCCTAGCGGCGATGGCCTCGAGTGAACGCGCCTACCAGTGCGCGACTCCGGTGAGTGCCGGCACAGTGAGCGGACGAACATGTCGTATGTGATCGCGGCGCCGGAGATGATAGATACGGCAGCAACGGATTTAACGGGTATCGAATCGACGCTCAGCGCAGCTAACGCGGCCGCATCCGGGTGGACAACGGAGGTACTGGCGGCGGGCGCCGATCAGGTGTCGGCGGCCATCTCCGCGCTGTTTTCCAATTACGGCCAGGTGTATCAGGCGCTGAGCGCGCAGGCGGCGACGTTTCACGACCGGTTTGTGCGGGCTTGGCCGCGGGCGCCGGGTGTTATGCCAGTGCGGAGGCCGCTGCCGCCACGCCCCTGCAGGACCCGCTCGATGCCATCCACGCTCGAGCTCGCCACCGGGCCCTCGCCGCGCTTGCTAGCGGCCGGGCGAAACGCGAAGGAGGTCAGCCATGGTGAGTTTTCCGATGTTGCCACCGGAGATCAATTCTTTGCTGATGTTCGCCGGCGCAGGTTCCGCGCCGATGTTGGCGGCCGCGGCGGCTTGGGACGGGCTGGCGGACGAATTGGGGATCGCGGCGGATTCCTTTGCAGCGGTGGCCTCGGGGCTGGTTGATCAGGCCTGGCACGGGCCGGCGTCGGAAGCGATGGCGGCGGCGGCCGCGCCATACGTGGGGTGGTTGGACGCGGCGTGCGTGCACGCCGCCCGAGCAGCGGCGCAGGCCCAGGCGGTGACCGGAGCGTTCGAGGCCGCGCGGGCGGCCACGGTGCAGCCGGTGTTGGTTGAGCTCAACCGCAATTCTTTGGTGCAGCTGGCGATGTCGAATTGGTTCGGGTTCAACGCGCCGGCGATTTTCCACCTGGAAAGCGTGTACGAGCGAATGTGGGCGCAAGATGTAGCCGCGATGTTGGGCTATCACGCCGAGGCGTCCGCGGCCGCCGCGCAGCTCTCGCCCGCGGCAAGTGTGCAGGAGTTGTTCGCGAACCTGGGCCTGGGCAACACGGGCACCGGCAACGTGGGCAACGGCAACACCGGCTTCAGCAACCTCGGCAACGGAAATATCGGCAACCGAAACGTCGGCGGCGGCACTATCGGCAACGACAACATCGGCAGTGGAAACACCGGCAGAGCAAACATCGGCTCGGGTAACGCGGGCACCGGCAATGTCGGCTTCGGCAACCGCGGGAGCACCAATGAACCGAGCAACCACAACGTGGGGTTGGGCAACAACGGCAACGACAACATCGGTATCGGAAACTCCGGCAACGGAAACACAGGTGGCGGCAACAGCGGCAATTTCAACACCGGCGGCGGAAACAGCGGCAACAACAACTTCGGCTTCGGCAACACCGGCAACAACAACGTCGGGTTCGGGCTCACCGGTGACAACCAGGTAGGCATCAACCTGGCCGGGCTGATGAACTCGGGCAGCAACAACATCGGTATCGGAAACTCCGGCAGCAACAACATCGGCTTCTTCAACTCGGGCACCGGGAACATCGGCATCTTCAACACGGGCAGCGACTCGGGACTGCTGCCCGGCTACTACAACAACTTTGGTTTCGGCAACTCGGGCGCCGGCAACTTCGGCCTAGGAAATTCGGGCGTCCTCAACACCGGTATCGGGAACTCGAGCGTATTAAACACCGGCTTCGGCAACACCGGCTACTACAACACCGGCGCTGGGAACGCCGGAGTCGGTAACACCGGCTGGTGGAACGCTGGCGACTACAACACGGGCAACGGGAATTCGGGCGCCACGAACACCGGCTTGTGGAATTCGGGCAGCGTGAACACCGCCATCGGATCCACCATCGACACCGGCCTCACCGGCTCGGGCTTCTACAACACGGGCACGACCGTGTCGGGCATTGGAAACACCGGCGATGAAATGTCGGGCGTGTTCAACACGGCGAGGGGCAGCAACAGTTTGAACCACGCCATCTCGGGCATCTCCAACCTAGCCACCGGCGCCGGTGTTAACGGCCGAATGTCGGGGTTCTTCAATACCGCCGTCACGGGACCTATCCTGGGGGAGCCCACCGGCCAATACAGCGGCTACAACTCAGGCTTGCTCAACATAGGCACCGGGATAGCGGGTCTTTTCAACCTGGGCCGCCTATAGGGTCTCCCCCCGCCGAACAAGGGCATGGTTGTCTGGTTGCGGTCCGCCCAAATCCCTGTTCGTCGGGCTGTTAGTCGGTTTGAGTGGCCCGTGCTGGTCACGGGTGGCCAAGGCGCCACCCGCGCAGCAGCGGTTGAGCAGCCCGGCCGCCACGGTGTGGTCTACGCCGCGAGTCACCGGTCCGCGCGATCCTCTGGGGGGCCGGGCAACGCTGCCACCGACAGCACGATTGCGCGACAGCGCTGGAAACCAGAGTGACGCAAGTGATTAGCACGTCCCATTCGAGGCGGCCCGGGCGGCCCGGGCTCAACCTGCCGGGCAAGGTCCCGCGTCTTGTCGGCGGCCAGCTCTACACTCGCGGTGTCCTGACAGACCAGCGATTTTAGGGAGGAGCAAGCCAGGATGCGATTCCTGCACACCGCCGACTGGCAACTGGGCATGACCCGACACTTTCTTGCCGGCGATGCCCAACCACGCTATTCGGCTGCCCGTCGGGACGCGGTGGCAGGCCTCAACGCGCTGGCCAAGGAGGTGGGCGCCGAATTCGTCGTTGTGGCCGGCGATGTCTTCGAACATAACCAACTCGCTCCGCAGGTGATCGGTCAATCGTTGGAAGCCATGCGCGCCATCGGCATTCCGGTGTTCCTGCTACCCGGCAACCACGACCCGTTGGACGCATCATCGGTGTACACCAGCGCGCTGTTCACCGCCGAATGCCCAGACAACGTCGTGGTGCTCGATCGGGCCGGCGTCCGCGAGGTCCGGCCGGGCCTGCAGATCGTCGCCGCGCCGTGGCGGTCCAAGGCACCGACCAGCGACCTGGTGTGTGAGGTCTTGGAGCCGCTATCCCAGGCAGATGTCACGAGGGTGCTTGTCGCTCACGGCGGTGTCGACGTCTTGGATCCCGACCGTGACAAACCTTCCGTGATCCGGCTGACGGAACTCGATCACGCAGTGAACAGCGGCGTGATTCACTATGTGGCCCTTGGTGATAAGCATTCACTCACCCAGGTTGGCAACAGCGGTCGGGTGTGGTACTCGGGCTCGCCGGAAGTGACCAACTTCGATGACGTGGAACAAGACCCGGGTCATGTGCTGGTGGTCGATATCGATGAGAGCGATCCGCGACGTCCGGTGACCGTTGAGGCTCGCCGCGTCGGTCGTTGGCGGTTCGTCACATTGCACAATCACGTCGATACCAGCCGGGACATCGCGGACCTGGACATGAATTTGGACCTAATGTCCGACAAGGAGCGCACCGTGGTCCGGTTGGCGCTGACCGGCTCGTTGACGGTCACCGACCGCGCCACGTTGGATGCGTGCCTGGACAGATACGCGCGGTTGTTTGCCTGGCTGGGCCTGTGGGAGCGGCATACGGACTTGGCGGTGATACCCGCAGACGGCGAATTTTCCAACCTCGGCATCGGTGGGTTCGCCGCTGCGGCGGTCGACGAGCTGGTAGCGACGGCGCGCGCGGGCCGAGACGGGTCGGCTGTCGACGCCCAAGCGGCCCTGGCGCTCTTACTGCGCCTGACCGATCGCGGTGCCGCATGAAGCTGCACCGGCTGGTTCTGACGAATTATCGCGGTATTGCTCACCGGGAGATCGAATTTCCCGAGCGCGGTGTGGTGGTGGTGTGCGGCGCAAACGAGATCGGCAAGTCATCGATGATCGAGGCCCTGGACCTGTTGTTGGAATCCAAAGATCGTTCGACCAAGAAGGAAGTCAAGCAGGTCAAGCCGACCAATTCCGACGTCGGCTCCGAGGTCACCGCCGAAATCAGTACCGGCCCCTACCGTTTCGTATACCGCAAGCGCTTTCACAAGAAGTGCGAGACGGAACTGACCATTTTGGTGCCGCGTCGCGAGCAGCTGACCGGGGACGAGGCGCACGAGCGGGTCCGGGTAATGCTGGCCGAGACGGTGGACACCGAGCTGTGGCGGGCCCAGCGGGTGTTGCAGGCGGCATCGACCGCCACGGTGGATCTATCCGGTTGTGATGCGTTGTCGCGCGCACTCGATCTGGCCGCCGAGCATTCCGGCACAGACGCGGGGCTCTCCGGCAGCGAACCGATGCTCATCGAACGGATCGATGCCGAGTATGCGCGCTACTTCACCGCGACGGGGCGACCCACGGGGGAGTGGGCGGCCGCGATCTCGCGCCTGGCCGACGCCGACGCCGCGGTCGCAGAATGTGTGTCCGCAGTGGCCGAAGTCGACGATCGGGTCTGTCGCCACGCTGAGCTGACCCAGCAGGTCGCCGAGTTGTCGCGGCAACGGCTCGCCGCCGGTCCACGGCTGGCCGCTGTGCAGGCCGCCGCCGAGCGGATCACCGCGCTTACCAGCCAAGCGCATGAGGCCAGATTGATTGCTGCCGCAGCGGAGGCGACCAGTACCGCGTCGACCGCCAGGCGGGCGGGTCGGCTGGCCCTGCTCACCGAAATCGATACTCGTGCAGCAACTGTCGCTGCCCTGCAGGTTGAGGCGCAGCATGCCTCCGACCAACAGACGGCGGCATGCGCACATGCCGAGGCATGTGACGCCGCGGTTGAGGATGCCACCGGGGCGCTGAGAAATGCGCATTGCCGGGTCGAGACCGCACGCCGCGCGCTCGACCAAATCGCGGCCCGCGAGGAGGCCCAACGGTTGACAGTGCGGCTGACCAAGATCGAGGACGTCGAGCGCGACCGCGACCTGGTATGCGCAGAGTTATCCGCGATGCTCCTCACCGAACAGTTGATGCATCGAATAGAAACCGCTGCGGCAACCCGGGATCGAGCCGACGCGCAACTGGCCCTGATATCCGCGTCGGTGGAATTCACCGCGACTGACGATATCGAGATTATTGTGCGGAACCAACGGATATCGCTGCGAGCGGGCGAAAGCTGGTCGATGACGGCCGACGGTCCCGCCGAGGTGGAGGTGCCCGGTGTCCTCACGGCCCGGATCACCCAGGGGGCAACCGCAGTTGACATCCAAACTGAGCACGTTGCCGCACAACAGGAACTAACGGCCTTGCTATCGGCTGCGGGTGTCGGCGGACTCGGGCAAGCGCGCTCGGTCGACCAGCGACGCCGTGAGCTACAAAGCAGGCGTGACCAGCTAACGGCCACCCTGGTCGGGCTGTGCGGCGAAGAGCGGGTCGACCAGTTGCGGGCACGGTTGGCGCAGTTGGATGCTGGTCGACCGCTCGAGCCCGACCTCTGGGCGACGGACGCCACCGCCACTCGCGCCGAACTCGAAGCTGCCGAGCAGGCCCGGGCGACCGCCGAGGCGGAGTGCGAAGCTCGACGGCGGATCGCGGTCGCCGCCGGTCAGCGGCTCGCCGAAAGCTCGACGCGGGCAACGGTATTGCAGCACAAGCTGGCAGCCGAGCGCGCCCAACTCGATGCCGCTATCGCTCGGCTGGCCGGGGAGCGGCTGGCGGTTGGTGACGAAGAGCTCGCGTCAACAGCCGACGCGGATCTGCGGGCACTGCAAACCGCCGAACGGCGGGTGGCCGAGCTGTCCGAAGCGCTCGCCGCCACGGCACCCGAAACGGTGGACGCCGAGCTGCAAGAAGCCACCGCGTTGGTGGAGTCGCTGGGTGACCGCCACGACGATGCCGTAAGCGCACTGCGTGCGGTCGGCATTGAACTATCGATATTCGGCAGCGAGGGCCGGCGCGGCAAACTCGACGCGGCCGAGACCGAGCGTGAGCATGCCGCCAGTCAGCATGCTCGCGTCGGTCGCCGCGCACGGGCAGTGCAGTTACTGCGATCGGTCATGACGCGCCATCGCGACACCACTCGGTTGCGCTACGTCGAGCCGTACCGTACGGAGCTGCAACGACTCGGCCGCCCGGTGTTCGGGTCTACATTCGAGGTCGAGATCGACAGCGATTTGCGGATCCGTAGTCGCACGTTGGACGAGGTCACCGTGCCGTATGAATCGTTGTCTGGCGGGGCCAAGGAGCAGCTCGGCATCCTTGCTCGGTTCGCCGGTGCGGCACTGGTAGCCAAGGAGGACACCGTTCCCGTGGTGATCGATGACGCGCTGGGATTCACCGATCCAGACCGGTTGGCCCGGATAGGGGAAGTGTTTGACAGCGTGGGTGGTCACGGACAAGTGATTGTGCTCACCTGCAGCCCCGACCGCTACGACAGCGTCAAGGGCGCGCACCGTGTCGATCTCAACGTTTGATGATCGGCGGCTGCCCGGCGACATACACTGACCCCGAATAGGGGATGGGTGATGGACGTTCAGTGTGATTACGTGGTGGTCGGCACCGGCTCGGCCGGAGCGGTGGTGATTAATCGACTCAGCGCGGACCCGGCTACCTCGGTGGTAGCGCTGGAGGCAGGACCGCGCGACACGAACCGGTTTATTGGAATTCCGGCCGCCTTTCCCAAGCTGTTTCGTAGTGAAATCGACTGGGATTACTTAACCGAACCGCAACCACAACTCGGTGGGCGTGAGATTTATTGGCCCAGAGGCAAGGTGCTGGGCGGCTCGTCGTCGATGAACGCGATGATGTGGGTACGCGGATTCGAAGCCGACTACGAGGAGTGGGCTCGGCAAGCCGGCCCCCGATGGTCCTTCGGCGAGGTACTCGCCTACTTTCGTCGGATCGAAAATGTCACCGATGCCTGGCACTTTGTCAGCGGAGATGACAGCGGGGTCACCGGTCCGCTGCACATCTCCCGTCAACGCAGTCCGCGCTCGCTGACTGCGGCCTGGCTGGCCGCGACCCGCGACTGCGGCTTTGCGGCCACCCAACCGAACTCCCCGGAACCGGAGGGCTTTTGCGAAACCATTGTCACCCAGCTGCGAGGTGCCCGGTATAGCGTTGTTGATGCGTATCTGAAGCCGGCGATGCGCCGCAAGAATCTCAGTGTGCTCACCGGGGCGACCGCGACTCGGGTGGTCTTCGACCGGAATCGCGCGGTCGCCGTGGAATACCACCGGGATGGCCATCCCTTCGTCGTACAAGCCCGCCGCGAGGTCGTGCTCTGCGGCGGTGCCGTCAACAGCCCGCAGTTGTTGATGCTCTCCGGCATCGGAGATCGTGATCACCTCGCCGACCACGGCATCGAAGCCATCTATCACGCGCCGGAAGTGGGTCAGAACCTGCTGGATCATCTCGTCACGCCACTGGGATTCGACGTCGGCGGTGACAGCTTGGTCGCTGCCGAAAAGCCGAGGCAATTGATCAACTACCTGCTGCGCCGCCGGGGCATGCTCACCTCCAATGTCGGCGAAGCATACGGATTTGTTCGCAGCCGGCCCGAACTGGAACTGCCGGACCTTGAGCTGATCTTTGCGCCGGCGCCGTTCTACGACGAGGGACTTCCTGCCCATCCGCCTGGTCACGGCGTGGTCTTCGGGCCGATCCTGGTCGCACCGGAAAGCCGCGGCCAGGTCATGCTGAGGTCTGCGGACCCGGTTGCCAAACCAATCATCGATCCGCGCTATCTGTCTGACCCTGGTGGCCGTGATCGCGCCGCGATGATGGCCGGTCTGCGAATGTGCGCTCGAATCGCTCAAGCGCCCGCACTCAGCGGCATCTTGGGGCACATTGCCCGCCCCCTCAACAGCACCGAGTTGAACGAGGCAACCCTCGAATCGGCGCTCGTGACCTGTTCGCACACCCTGTACCACCCGCTGGGCACCTGCCGGATGGGCGGCGACGATACCAGCGTGGTGGATCCGCAGTTGCGAGTCCGCGGAGTCGATGGACTGCGTATCGCCGATGCGTCGGTAATGCCAAGCACGGTTCGGGGGCACACCCATGCGCCATCGGTGCTGATCGGTGAGGTAGCCGCGGACCTGATCGGCCGCTAACCGAGGGCCGTAATGCCGTTTTCTCGCCGCTTTTACGACCTGTTGCGCTGCCGACTACCGGCGCCCTCGGCACAATGATGCGTATGGCGGGCCGACACCGATGACGATGAGCGCGAAACGGCGCCGGGTGCACGACAAGCTGGCGGGGTTGCCGGGTGTGCGACCCGTACGTCGGCCGGTGTCGCCGGGCAGCGGTGATGAGTTCGATCTGTACTACGTTCGTACCGGCCGCAAGTCCACGAACCCGATCGTGATCATCCCGGGCGGCCCGGGGGTGGCATCGATGCGGCTGTACAAGGGGCTGCGGAGGCGCGCGGCCGCCGCCGGTCTGGACGTCATCATGGTCGAGCACCGCGGCATCGGCATGTCACGCCACGACGACTCCGGTGCGGATCTGCCGCCAGATGCTCTCACCATCAATCAGGTGGTTGACGACGTGGCCGCGGTGCTCGACGACGCAAACGTGGACGCGGCCGTCGTCTACGGCACGTCGTACGGCACTTACGTTTCGGCGGGACTGGGCGTTCGCCATCCCAACCGAGTGCGGTCGATGATCCTCGACTCGCCGGTGCTGTCCAGCCATGACATCGCGCTTGCGCGCGATGCGATTCGGGGACGACTGCTCAAGGGCGATACTCCGGATACCGCCTCGTTGGCGCCCAAGATTCGCCGGTTGGTGGACTCGGGAGTGATGACCGCTTCGGCAGCTCAGGTCGCGGCCGCGGTCTATGGCTACGGTGGCGCCAAGCTGCTCGAACGCCAGCTGGACTTATTGCTCCAGGGTCGGACGGCGTTGTGGCACATGATGTTCCGGTCCACCACCGTGGTCACCCGTAAGGTGCCGTATCGTTACGAGATCGACCTGGTCGGCCGCATTGCATTTCGTGAACTCGACTATGCCGCCGAGCCCGACGGTCTGCCGATCGACCCCGCGGTGGCAATGCGTGAGACGCTGAGCGTGACAGATGCCTTCCAATTCGAGCCGTTCGACTTGGTGGCCGAAATGCCGAAATTCCGTTGGCCCACCGTGCTGATAGCCGGTGGCCGTGACCTCATCACCCCGCCGGCGGTCGCCGAGCGGGTCGCATCGCTGATTCCCAACGCCCTATTGCTGGAACTTCCGACCATGGCGCACAGCGCCCTGGACTTCCGGGAGCCCGCGGCGCTCGCGATCGCCGCCGCGGTATGTCGCAGTGAGATCGCCGGGCTTGCCGACAGGGCGCCGGCGCTGGATGCCCTGCCCGCCAGCCTGCCAATCCGCCTGCTGTGGAAGACAATCGACTTGGTGGCTGCCGCAGAGCATGCAATGCCTGCGGTACCGTCGCTGCGGTCGCGCTAGGTCAGCTGCGCATGAACCCGATTGCGGTGTAATCCAGGTCAGCCAGCCCGGTCGCGCCAAAGTTGGCCAGCGTGCTGCGCACGGCCACGGTACCGGGCGACTGCGTCAGCGGCAGGCTGAATCCTTCGGCCCAGACGAGCTTGTCCACCTCATTGGCCAACGCGCGCGCCCTGGCGGGATCGAGCTCTTCGAGCGTTCGCTGAATCGCGCTGTCGATCTCGGGGCTACCGATCTTGCCGAAATTGCTTTCTCCCTCGGAGGCGTAGATTTGGGTGAGTGACGACAGGGGGAACGCGTCACCGACCCATCCGAACAGCGCGATATCGAAAGCGCCCACGTTGATGTAATTGCTGAAAAAACCACTACCTGATCGGGATTGCAGGTCAAGCTTGACCCCGATCTGGGCCAGACTATGTTGAGCGACTTGCGCAAATTGCCGAGTGCTCTGGGCGTCGTAAAAGAGCATGCGAACTACCAGCTGGCGGCCGTCTTTCTCCCGGAACTTGCCGTTGAGCTTCCAGCCCAAGGCATCGAGCTCTCGTTTCGCCTGCTCCGGGTCGTACGGGGTGCTGTTGTCCTGATAGCCCTCCTGTCCGGCAACGAAGACGTGATTGTTCAGTGGCGCGGGATCATTGGTAAGGCCGTAGAGCGCGACCTTGGCAATCGTTCGGCGGTCGATGCCCTTGCACACCGCCAGGCGCAGCACCGGGTCGGCGAGGATGGCTCCGGGAGCACCGTTGAGGGTGAAGTGGCTCCAGCTTGGCGCCGGTGCCCGGCGGATCGAGATCCCCTTGGTGCGTTCGGCGATGGTGAGTTGATCGAGTGAGCCGATTCCGGTCGCGTCGATGGTGGAGTTCTGCAGCGCCGGCAATCGCGCGGCATCGTCGAGGACCAGGTAGGTGATGCTGTCCAGGCGAGGCTTCTTGCCCCACCATTTGGGGTTGCGGGTCAACACGATTCGCTGCGCGCTGCGGTTCAGTGTAGTCACCATGAACGGGCCGGCGGAGGGTCCTGGTCCCTGGAGCTGGCCCTTGTTGAATGCCTCCGGCGTGGCGGTCATGCTGGCCGGTAGCAACATCCCATTGCCGGCGAACATGCCGCGCCATTCCGCGTAGGGCTTGGCGAAGGTCACCACGGCCTGGCGGTCGTTGACGCCCTGGGTTACCGACGCGACGCGCTCTGCTCCGTTGGTCGACGCGATTTCGAATGCCGCGTCAGCGCCGCTGGTCGCATGGATTTGACTGGCGATGTCACGCCAGGTGATTGGGGTTCCGTCGGACCAGAAAGCTTGGGGATTGATGGTGTAGGTGATTACTTGGGGGTCGGTCCCGGTCAGTTCGATGCTGGTGAAGTAGTCGGTGTCGACCGTCGTTGAGCCATCCGGCCCGATGGTGAAGGCGCGCGGCAGGGTGGCCTTCATCAGCGCCCCGGTCTCGGCCGAATTTCCGTCGATGTTCAAAGTGTTGAAGTTGGGCGGGAAGTCGCTGAGCGCGAGCCGCAGGTGGCCACCATCTTGCAGCGTGGCGGGGTCCTGGGGGTTGATGTCGCTTGTTGCGCCCAGCTGCGTTGCGCTACCGGGCCGGGGTGGAAGCGGGGTACCTGCGGAGCATCCCGCCAACACCAGGGTGGCGACGAACAGCGAACTCGCCGCCCGCCGCGCTCGAGTCTGCGCCCAAGGCCTAAAACCGAGGCTCAACAACGCCCTCAACGCAGGCTGGACGGCATGAGCGCAGGCTCGACGCGGACCGCGGCTAGCCACGTTTGCCCGGATCCGGTTGCGGCACCGCGCCCAGCAGCCGCTGGGTGTACTCGTGTTGCGGATTGCTGAATACCTCCTCGCTGCTGCCCTGTTCGACAATGGTGCCGGCAAACATCACGACCACATCGTGGGCGAGATGTTTGACCACCGAGAGATCGTGGGAGACAAACAAATACGATAGCTTGAACCGCTCTTGCAGGTCCAAGAGCAGGTTGATGATCCCGGCCTGGATCGAAACGTCCAGCGCTGACACTGGTTCATCAAGCGCCAAGATCTTGGGTTGCAACGCCAGTGCGCGCGCGATACCGATGCGCTGTTTTTGTCCGCCCGAGAACTCGGCGGGGTAGCGACTGGCGTCCATGCGCCGGAGCCCGACGGTGTCAAGTAGCTCGGCGATCCGGGCGTTGGTGTCGGCCTTGCCGAATCCATTGGCTCGTAGCGGTTCGGCTAGCAAATCTGAGATGGGGAGCCGCGGGTCCAGCGAGGCCACCGGGTCTTGGAAGACGACTTGAATGTCGCGGCGCAGCGATCTGCGGGCCGCATGAGTCAGGGTCGCGACATCGGTGCCGAGCACATCGATCGATCCTGATTGCGGCGCCGTCAGTTCCAGGATCTGGTGCAAGGTAGTGGATTTGCCCGAGCCGGATTCACCGACAATGCCGAGTGTATGACCCTTTTTTAGGTCGAAGCTAACGCCGTCGACGGCGCGAACCTCACCGATCGATCGGCGCAGCAACACGCCCTTGGTTAAGCGATAGGTCTTGACCAGATCGCGCACCTGGACGACAACGGACGAGTCGCCGGGTGCTCGGACGCTGACGTCGACGTTGACGCCGTAGATGTCCGCGGCGCTGCGACCGATGACCTGATCAGTGCGGATGCACGCCGCCCGGTGATCGGCT
The DNA here is from genome assembly GCF_900292015.1 of Mycobacterium basiliense. Taxonomy (NCBI): domain Bacteria; kingdom Bacillati; phylum Actinomycetota; class Actinomycetes; order Mycobacteriales; family Mycobacteriaceae; genus Mycobacterium; species Mycobacterium basiliense. The sequence continues at coordinate 4,143,564 of NZ_LR130759.1, read as the reverse complement.
GCCACGTCGATTAGTTCCGGTTCTTCGCCCCGACATTCGTCAATCACCAACGGGCAACGCGGTGCGAACGGGCAACCCGGATCGAGACCTGCCAGCGACGGCGGTGCGCCCGGAATCGGCACCAGCCGCGTGCCCTGCGCGGCGTCCAGCCTGGGGACGGAGCCCAAAAGGCCTATGGTGTAGGGCATTCTACGATCGCGGTAAAGATCGTTGACCGTTGCCGACTCCACCACTCGTCCGGCATACATCACCAACGCCCGGTCGGCGAATTCGGCCACCACACCCAAGTCGTGGGTGATGATGAGTACCCCGGCACCGGTGACGTCACGTGCCGTCTTGAGCACGTCAAGGATCTGTGCTTGGACCGTAACGTCGAGCGCTGTGGTGGGTTCGTCGCAGATCAACAAGTCGGGGTCGTTGGCGATGGCGATGGCAATAACCACTCGTTGCCGCTCGCCGCCGGAAAGCTCATGCGGGAACGCGCGGGCGCGTTGTTGCGGCTGGGAGATGCCGACGAGGTCAAGCAGTTCCACCGCGCGCTGGCGCGCCGCCTTGTTGCCGACCCGCGGTTGGTGTACTTCGATAGCTTCGGCGATCTGGTCGCCAACGGTGTAGACTGGGGTCAGGGCGGACATCGGATCCTGGAATACCGTGCCGATAGTCTTGCCGCGGTACCGCGACATCGCGTCGTCGGCGAGCCCCAGGAGTTCAGTGCCGTGCAGCCGGACGGAGCCGCGGACGTCGGCGTACTGCGGCAGCAAGCCCACCACCGCCATTGCGGCTGCAGATTTGCCCGAACCGGATTCGCCTACCATCGCCACCACCTCGCCCGGGTTGACGTGGTAGCCGATGCCGCGCACCGCGGTCACTGGATCGCGGTCGGTGGGAAAGGTGACGGCCAGGTCGCTGACCTGAAGCAGCGGGCTCATCGGCCGCCTCGCCGCAGCGTTCGGCTAGCGGGGTCCAATGCGTCGCGTAGGCCATCGCCGGTCAGATTGGCGCACACCAGAATCAGCACCAGTACGCCGGCCGGGAATAGGAAGACCCACGGAAAGGTAGTCGCGGATTGGGTGCCATCAGCGATCAGGGTTCCTAGCGACACATCCGGTGGTTGGATGCCGAAACCGAGGAAGCTCAAACCGGTTTCGGCCAATATTGCCGCGGCAACGTTGAGCGCAGCGTCGATGATCAGAATCGACGCCACGTTCGGTATCACGTGGGCGGTGATGATCCTTCGGGAGGAAACGCCCATATACCTTGCTGCTCTGATGAATTCGCGCTCGCGCAGGCTCATGGTCATGCCACGGACCATGCGCGAGCTGATCATCCAGCCAAATCCGGCCAGCAACAGCACCAGGAACATAATGTTGGCGGAGTTCTTGGTCCGTGGGGTGACGATGGCGATCAGGATGAAGCTGGGGACCACTAGCAGCAGGTCGACCACCCACATCAGCGCCCGGTCCCGCCAGCCGCCGAAGTACCCGGAGATTGCCCCCACGGTGGCTGCGATCCCGGTGGAGATCACCGCCACGCAAACACCGATGAGCATCGACTTCTGCATGCCCCGTAGTGTCTGCGCGAGCAGATCTTGGCCCAGCGCATTGGTGCCCAGCCAATGTCGTGTGTTGGGTGGCTGCAGTAACGCGTCGAAATCAAGGTCGTCGTAGGAATAGGGCAGCAGCGACGGCAGCGTGTAGCAGCCGACGAACAGCAGAACCAGTACCACCAGCGAGGCGACCGCGGCCCAGTTACGTAGGAACCGGCGCAGCACCAGGGCGCGCCGTGACGTGAAATCCGCTGACTCGGTTTGGTCGGTGCTGGTCATGACACCCGCACCCGTGGGTCCAGAGCCGCATAGATGACGTCGGAGAGCAGGCCGGCCAACAAGACCACGGCTCCGGAGAACACGGTGATCGCCGCGACAATGTTGGTGTCCTGCGTTGCGATGCCGCGGACGGCCCATTCACCCATCCCATGCCAGCCGAAGATCTTTTCGACGAACACCGCTCCGGTGACCAGTCCGGCTACCCCGTAGGCGAACAGGGTGGCCATGGGTATCAACGCGGTCCGCAACCCGTGTTTGATCAGCGCGCGCCGGCGGGTGAGTCCTTTGGCGCGGGCGGTACGAATGAAGTCCTGGCCCAAAACGTCGAGCATCGCGTTGCGCTGATATCGGCTGTAACCCGCGGCGGCGCCCAATGCCAGCGTGAGCGAGGGCAGGACCAAATGCTTCAACCGGTCGCCCAAGGCGGCCCAGGTGCCGCCGGTGACGCCCGGTGAGGTCTCTCCGGTGTAGTCGAAAAGCTGAATACCCGCCGCCCAGTTGACTCGCAGCGCGCCCAGGATCAGCAGGTTGGCCACGACGAAGGTCGGCGTGCTCAACACCAGTAGTGCCAGCACGGTGACAACGCGGTCACTGAGGCGGTACTGACGGATCGCGCCCCAGGCCCCAATCGCCACGCCTACCGCGGTGCCGACTACCGATCCGATCAGCAGCAACCGCAGGCTGGTTGCTATGCGGCGGCCCAGTTCGGCAGAGACCGGCTGGCCGGTGATGGTGACTCCGAAGTCGCCCTGAACCGCGTGCGAGACCCAGTGCGCATAACGGAGCGGTATGGGCTTGTTCAATCCGAGTTCGGCGGCCTTGGCATCGATGACTGCTTGTGGAGGGCGCGGGCTGCGCTGCATGAGGCTTTCCAGTGGCGAGAACGCGAGCGACGTCAGGCAGTAGGTCAAGAACGACGCCAGCGCCAATAGCACGAGATAGTTCAGCAACCGGCGCGCCAGAAATCGTGTCATGCCCACCCACCGTGCCGCATTGGGACAGGGTAGCGAGCCAGGGGCGTAGCGCGCCGCCAACCGGCTCGGCTTGTCGATCAGGGGGGCAGATATCCGTTCGTCCTGCCGTCGGAGAGCGCTGCGGTGCATAAGTGACACCGCTTCGCGGTGGGGTCATTGCGATCTTGCTGATTCACATGGGTGAAATCCACGGGCCAGGTTGTTAAGCTCCTCCGCGGTATCGATCTGCGCAGCAAATCCCATCCGCGATACTCGAGGAGACCGGCGTGACGGTTACTGATGACTACCTAAGCAACAATGCCGAATACGCAAGCACGTTTCAGGGTCCGCTTCCGATGCCCCCGAGCAAACACATCGCAATTTTGGCGTGTATGGATGCCCGGCTCGACGTCTACCGCCTGCTGGGCATCAACGAGGGGGAGGCGCACGTCATCCGAAACGCGGGCGGGGTTGCCACCGACGATGCCATCCGCTCGTTGGCCATCAGCCAGCGCCTGCTGGGGACCCGGGAGATTGTCCTGATTCACCACACGGACTGCGGCATGCTCACCTTCACCGACGACGACTTCAAGCGCGCCATTCAGGAAGAGACCGGGGTCAAGCCGCCCTGGGCGGCCGAAGCGTTCCCGGATGCGGCAGAAGATGTCAAGCAATCCTTGCGCCGCATCGAGAACAGCCCGTTTGTCACTAAGCACGTCTCGCTGCGGGGGTTCGTCTTCGACGTCGCCACCGGCAAGCTCAACGAGGTCACGCCGTAGCGAGGTTTAGCCAACCTTGTAGGTCGCCAGGGCTTTGGCGAGCAGCCGGCTTTCGGGATCGAGGATGTCGGCCTCACAGTTGACCAGTGACCGGCCACGACGCAGCACCCGCCCCACCCCGATCACATCGGTGGCGCGCGCCGGAGCCATGAAGTCCACAGCCAACGACACAGTTACCCCGCGCAGGTCTGGCGGTGCCTTAGCGCCGCACCAGGCCGCCGCCATGACCGTGAGGTCGGCGAGGGTGGCGATGGCCCCGCCATGCACCATGTCGCCGATGGTCACGTTGGAGGGGTCCCACGGCAGCCGGAGTCGCACTTCGTCGTCGCCGAGGTGATCTGCGACGATTCCCAGCTTGGTCACGAATGGAGATTGCGGAAGGAACTGTGCGATCACGTCACGTCCGCTTGGAGGTTCGGTGGATCCGGAAGGGCTTGCCATCGGTCCATCCTTTCCTATGGCCTCCGATAGGCATAGGCCGTAGCGGTGCGGTGCACGAACTTTCGTTTAGCAGTCGTTGACACCGACGGGGCGGGCTGGTTCCATGGATGGCAATAACCATAAATATGGTCAATTCAGCCAGTTTTATCAAGTATGAGGCAGACTCATGACAGGTGAACCATGACCAGCGGCATAACGGCTGGTCCGGCGGTCGGGCAGTACGAGTTGAGTCATCTGCGCTCGCTCGAGGCCGAGGCAATGCACATCATTCGCGAGGTGGCTGCGGAGTTCGAGCGGCCGGTGCTGTTGTTCTCCGGCGGCAAAGATTCGATCGTCATGCTCCACTTGGCGCTGAAATCGTTTCGGCCCGGACGGCCGCCATTCCCGGTAATGCACGTCGACACAGGCCACAACTTCGACGAGGTCATCGCGACCCGCGATGAGCTGGTTGCTGCGTCCGGAGTGCGGTTGGTGGTGGCATCGGTGCAAGACGATATCGACGCCGGCCGGGTTGTCGAGACATTCCCGTCGCGCAACCCCATGCAAACGGTGACGCTGTTGCGCGCCATTGGGGAAAACAAGTTCGACGCGGCATTTGGGGGAGCCCGCCGTGATGAGGAAAAGGCGCGCGCCAAGGAGCGGGTGTTCAGTTTCCGCGACGAATTCGGCCAGTGGGACCCCAAGGCGCAGCGCCCGGAACTGTGGAACCTCTACAACGGACGCCATCACAAGGGCGAGCACATCAGGGTCTTTCCGCTGTCCAATTGGACCGAGTTCGACATCTGGTCCTACATCGGTGCCGAGGAGATAACCCTGCCGTCGATCTACTTCGCCCACCGGCGCGAGGTTTTTCAACGCGATGGAATGCTGCTGGCCGTGCACCGACACATGCAGCCGCGCCCCGATGAGCCGGTGTTCGAGGCCACCGTGCGATTCCGCACCGTTGGCGACGTCACGTGCACCGGATGTGTGGAATCGGAGGCCGCCACCGTCGAGCAGGTCATCGCCGAGACCGCGGTGGCCCGGCTGACCGAGCGAGGGGCGACCCGGGCGGACGATCGGATTTCGGAGGCCGGGATGGAAGACCGCAAACGGCAGGGGTACTTCTGATGGCCGCATCAACCACACTGCTGCGCATCGCCACCGCCGGCTCCGTCGATGATGGCAAGTCCACCCTGATCGGGCGGCTGCTCTATGACTCCAAGGCCGTGATGGAAGACCAGTGGGCGTCGGTGGAACGCACGTCGAAGGAACGCGGCCACGACTACACCGATCTGGCTCTGGTCACCGACGGCCTGCGGGCGGAGCGTGAGCAAGGCATCACGATCGATGTGGCTTACCGCTATTTCGCCACTCCCAAGCGAAAATTCATCATTGCCGACACACCCGGACACATCCAGTACACCCGCAACATGGTGACCGGCGCTTCCACCGCGCACCTAGTGATCGTGCTCGTTGATGCACGGCACGGGCTGTTGGAGCAATCCCGTCGACACGCGTTCCTGGCCTCGCTGCTGGGCATCCGCCACCTGGTGCTGGCGGTCAACAAGATGGACCTGATCGGCTGGGACAAAGAGAAATTCGAGGCGATTCGCGACGAGTTCCATGCCTTCGCCGCACGCCTGGACGTGCAGGACGTCACTTCCATTCCGATGTCCGCACTGCATGGCGACAACGTGGTGACCAAGTCGAACCAGACGCCTTGGTACGAGGGGCCGGCGCTGTTGTCCCACCTGGAAGAGGTCTACATCGCCGGTGACCGAAATCTGGTCGACGTGCGGTTCCCGGTTCAATACGTCATCCGGCCGCACACCCTCGAGCATCAAGACCACCGCAGCTACGCCGGCACAGTGGCCAGTGGCGTGATGCGACCGGGCGACGAAGTGGTGGTGCTGCCGATCGGCAAGACCACCCAGATCACCGCCATCGAGGGTCCGAACGGGCCGGTGCCAGAAGCATTTCCGCCGATGGCGGTCTCGCTGAGCCTTGCCGACGATATCGATATCTCCCGCGGCGACATGATTGCCCGCACCAACAACCAGCCCAGGATCACCCAGCAGTTTGACGCAACCGTGTGCTGGATGGCCGATTCCGCCGTCCTCGAGCCTGGCCGCGACTACCTCGTCAAGCACACCACGCGAACCACACGCGCCCGAGTTGTCGAGCTTGAGTATCGGCTCGACGTCAATACCCTGCACCGCGACAAGACCGCAACAGCATTGAAGCTCAACGAACTTGGTCGCATCAGGCTGCGCACGCAGGTGCCGCTTTTACTCGATGAATACAGTCGGAACGCCAGTACCGGTTCGTTCATCCTGATCGACCCGGATACCAATGGCACGGTTGCTGCGGGCATGGTGCTGCGCGACGTGTCTGCTCAGACGACAAGCCCGAACACCGTGCGGCACAAGTCGCTGATCACCACAGCGGAGCGACCGAAAGGTAAGACCGTGTGGTTCACCGGACTGTCCGGCTCGGGCAAGTCATCGGTGGCCATGCTGGTCGAACGCAAGCTACTCGAAAACGGCATTCCCGCCTACGTTCTCGACGGCGACAATCTGCGGCACGGATTGAATGCCGACTTGGGCTTCAGCATGGCCGACCGTGCGGAGAACTTGCGTCGACTTGCCCATGTGGCCACGTTGCTCGCCGACTGCGGTCACGTCGTACTGGTGCCGGCGATCAGCCCGTTGGCCGAGCATCGAGCGCTGGCTCGTAAAGTGCACGCCGATGCCGGATTTGACTTCGTCGAGGTGTTCTGCGACACGCCGCTCGAAGATTGCGAGCGGCGAGATCCCAAGGGGTTATACGCCAAAGCGCGGGCCGGTGAGATCACCCATTTCACCGGGATCGACAGTCCCTATCAGCGGCCCAAGAAGCCCGATCTGCGGCTCACGCCCGAACGTGACTTGGATGCGCAGGCGCAGAGGGTTATCGAACTGCTCGAGTTGCGGTCCTAGTCGTCGCTACAGGCGGGGTTTGATTGCCCCGCTCCTTCTCGCAACGCTTCGCGTTGCGCATCGTCGCTACAGGCGGGGTTTGATTGCCCCGCTCCTTCTCGCAACGCTTCGCGTTGCGCATCGTCGCTACAGGCGGGGTTTGATTGCCCCGCTCCTTCTCGCAACGCTTCGCGTTGCGCATCGTCGCTACAGGCGGGGTTTGATTGCCCCGCTCCTTCTCGCAACGCTTCGCGTTGCGCATCGTCGCTACAGGCGGGTGGCACAATCCTGAAGCATGCGGATGTCTGCCAAAGCGGAGTACGCGGTGCGGGCGATGGTCCAACTCGCGACCGTTGCCAGCGGCACGGTGGTCAAGACCGAAGACTTGGCGCAGGCACAGGGGATACCCCCGCAGTTTCTCGTGGACATCCTGACCAACCTGCGCACTGACCGGCTCGTGCGTAGCCATCGCGGTCGCGAGGGTGGTTACGAACTGGCACGTCCCGGAACTGAGATAAGCATTGCCGACGTGCTGCGTTGCATCGATGGACCGCTGGCCAGCGTGCGCGATATCGGGCTGGGCGACCTGCCCTACTCCGGGCCCACCGCGGCACTGACCGACATCTGGCGGGCGTTGCGGGCTAGCATGCGGTCGGTGCTGGAAGAAACAAGCCTGGCCGACGTCGCGACCGGCGCGCTACCGGCACACGTGGTGAAACTCGCCGATGACTATCGAGCGCAGGAGAGCAAGCGGCACGGCTCAGCGCGCTCCGGCGACTAGCTGCCAGAGCCGTATGGCCGGGTCAGGATCTCCAGCGAGTGTCCCGCGGGATCAGGGAAATAAACGCCGCGTCCACCGTCGCGGTGGTTGATCTCACCGGGCCGGTTGGCGCCTGGATCAGCCCAGTGCGGCAAGCCTCGTGACCGGATCTTGCCGTAGATCGCATCGAATTCCAGGTCGGAGACCAGGAATGCGTAGTGCTGGGGCGCGATCTCCTGATTGTCGGGCACATCGGCGTAGTCCAGAGTGGCGCCGTGCTCGAGCGTGACGACCATGAAGCGGCCAAACGACGTCGGATCCGGCAGGTCAAATAACTCGCAGAGGAACGCCGCGGACTCTCGCTTGTCGTGTGCTGCGACGATGGTGTGGTTGAAGCTGATCGTCATCTCGAAACCTCCCGCGACCGCCGCGGCGGTTGCACTCGCCGTGGCTACTGCCATTGTGCGCGCACCTGGCGCCCGAGCCCGAGTCCTATTTTGGCGCCGAGAGCTCCAAAGCGATGTTGTCGGGATCGCGGAATTCCAGAATGTATACCGGCCCAATATCTTTGACCTGTTCGTGTGCGATGCCGAGCTCGTCGAGATGTACCACTGCGGCGTCCAGCTCGGCCTTACTTCCCACCCGAAACGCCAGATGATCCAGGCCAGTGCGATTCTCGTCGAAGCGGTCGTTGCCGACCGGCCGCAGCCCCAGCAACGTGCCGCCCAGGTCGTAGATCACACCGCCAAACAGGAAGCTCAACTGCTTCCGCATCGCCTCGTCGGCATTCTCGGGAAGCTCGATCAGCACCGGCCAGTTGAATACGCTCTCGTAGAACTGTCGGGACCGTTCGATGTCGGTCACAGTGAGCCGGACGTGCGCAACGGAAGTCGTGGTTAAGCCCATCGGGCCCATGCTGCCAGAATCGCGTTCGTGCATATAGCTATGACCTTGCCCGTGATGGAGCCCGACCTCGATGCAACCGTATTGAAGAACTGGGCACGGGCCATCGACGACGGGCCATTTTCTTCGCTGTGCTGGGGGGAGCGGATCGCGTTCGACAATCCCGACAGTCCGACGCTGCTCGGGGCGGTAGCCGCGTGGACCGATCGCGTGCGGCTGGTCACCACCGTTGTTGTGCCTCAGTTGCACGCGCCGGTCATGCTGGCCAAAGCGCTAGCGACCGGCGACCTGCTCAGCGGCGGGCGGTTGACCGTGGGGCTTGGGGTGGGCGGCCGGCTCGAGGACTACCACGCTGTGGGTGCCGACCCCAACACGCAAACAATGCGCGGCATGGCCGAACGGGTCGCGCTGATGAAAAGGGTGTGGGCCGGTGAACAGATCGCCGAATTGGTGCGTCCGGTGGGACCGGCACCAATCCAGGCCGGCGGTCCGCCGTTGCTGGTTGGCACCATTGGGCCCAAGACCGTTCGCAGCGCTGCAACCTGGGCCGACGGGCTAGCGGGCACCACGTTGGACTTGGACGTCGCCAAGCAGAATGAGTTGTTTGACGTGGCCCGAGCCGCGTGGGCGCAAGCCGGCAAACCCAAGCCCCATCTGGCGACGTCGTTCTGGTTCGCATTCGGGCCGTCGGAACAGGCTCGCGCACAGGTTCATCGCCATTTGCGGCGATACATGACCTGGATTCCGCGGGAGTATGTCGATGCGATGGCGCCCACGACGGGCTGGGCTGGCGGCGAAGACGAGCTGCTGGCGGTGTTGCGGGGGTTTGCCGAGATCGGCACCGACGAGGTGCAACTCATCCCGACCTCGTCGGACCTCGAGCAACTTCGTCGCGCGGCCGACGTGGTCGCGAGGTTCCATAGCGCTGATTGACCGGCAGCGCCGGCGACATTCGGCTCTGGTGCGACAGGACGCACCCGATGGACGACGGTTCGCCCGGTCGCCTCGCATCGCACGGGTCGATCAGGACGCTGCCGGGGTCAACCCGTCGCCGCTTCGGGATAGCGCTCGCCGTCACCATCTTCGCCGACGGTGGTTTGTTGGGGGGGTTGCCCCTTGCGTAACGTCGCCAACAGCTCGCGATAGGCACCCACGAGGTAGACCGTGTCGCCCGCCCGCAACCGGGCATCTCGGCGCGGATGCAGCTGCGTTTGTTCGTCTCGCCTGGTGATCGCGATGACGCGTGTTTCGGTGGACAGTTCGTGCATCGGCAGCCCGTCGAGCTCACTGCCGGTCCCCACATGCATCCCACCGACCATGAAGGAGCTCTGCCCAACCGAAAACGTTCCCAAGACTCGCAGGCCCATTGCGGCGCCGATGAACCAGGGCGCCGCCAGTTCGACGGTCGAGCGCACTGCCTCGAATCCGAACCGTTGAGCCACCGCGCTGCCCAGCGTGCGGTCGTACACCCGCAGGACCAGGGGAAGATTGCGCCGGTTGCCGTCGAGGCCGCCCAACATTTCGCGCAGCACGATGCCGGCCTCAATGTTGACCATGTCGTCCTGGGTTAGCACCGCTACCGCGCGGGCGTGCTCAACGCGAGCCGACTCCAGTGTCTGACGCAGGGTCGCATCACCGAAAATGACCGGCACGTCGAGCTCGGCGGCCGTCGACAAGAAGCGGCTGTTCTCGTCGCGCTCGATAACGGCAACGTCGTAGCCGGCAGCGGTTAAATCGCCGACCACCCGGATGCCAAACGAGCCGAGCCCGACGACGATGACGTGATTTCGCAGTCGGCGTACGCGCCGGCGTCCGGCGGAACGCGTGAAGCGGCGCGACAACAGCAGGTCGGCGATGAACGCGACCAGGATCGCGGTGGTCGTCACGCCGGCAAACATCAATGTGATGCTGAAGATGCGTAGCCACGTGGGTTGATGAAAGAAGCTGAAGTCGCCGTAACCCACGGTCGCAATGGTCTCCGTGCTGAAGTACAACGCATCCAGCCACGTCATCCCCGGCGGGTGTCGGTAGGAAAAGCGCAATACCGCCGTCGACCCGGCCAGCAGGATCAGCATCGCGGCCAAAGCGCGAAAGAACATCGGGTTGACGTCGTTGCGCAGCGTGCGTATCGCATCGGTGAGGTGTCGAACCCTCAGCAAGCGAAAACGCGTGGCCGTCGGGCGCGGGACCTTGACACCGCGCGCGGCCAGCTCCTCCGCTGTGCCGATCACCGCGGTCTGGTCGCCGGCGTTAACCCGCAGATCGCGTCCGGGACAGGTGACCACCTCGCCGGGTGTGGGGGAGTTTTTGCCGCGGATCACCGCCACCGGCGCCAAGTCGCCGTAGAGGTCGCGCAGGGTCGCATCGTGCGCTGCCTCGGCGCGCCAGACGATGAAGTCGATGCCGGCCGCTTCGAACGGATGCGCGTTGCGCGCTAAACATGCCTCGACGACGGACGGCGCCGTCAGTTCGGCGACGTCAAGGATTGCGCCGGGGCCGTTGTCGGCTGCCATCGCTTCGCGCAGGACATCGTTGGCCAGCCGGGCAACCACCCGTACGTTCGGGTTGGCTTTCCTTGCCAACAAAGCGATTTCGAGATTTCGCGCGTCGTCGTCCCCAGCACAGATTACGGCGGCGGCGTGTGCGAGATCGGCATCGTTGAAATCGTCGGTAACCAGCTGGACGATGCCGATGCCGGCGCAGTTCAGCTCCTCGACGATCGTGGTCGCCAACGCGTCGTCGCCACTGACGATGACGTGGCGGCGCGCACCTACCTGTCTTGCCATGGCGTCGTACCGTCCGGCATCTGTCCCGCCTCTGCTGACGTTCACTCGCTGATACGACTATCAAGCACCGTGCCCATTTCTGCCAGCCGAGCACCCCGACCTCCGACGTTTTGGTGCATGAGATGTTCGCGAATCGATCAGGAGGTCGGGCCGTGCACTGTCGACGGCGCTTTCGCGTGCGCCAGACTGGCGGCGTGCCTTTTATCGAATCCCTTGCCTCGCGTGAGATCTATCGGAATCCGTGGATGGTGCTGCGCGAAGATGACATCCGCCGCCCGGACGGCAGCGCGGGCATCTATGCCGTCGTCGACAAGCCGGCATACGCGCTGGTTGTGCCCTACGACGGGCACCGGTTCAAGTTGGTCGAGCAGTTCAGATATCCCGTCGGCGCGCGGCGCTGGGAGTTTCCGCAGGGCACCGCCCCTGACCTGGCTCATGTCGAACCCGCCGAGCTGGCCGCGCGCGAACTACGCGAGGAGACCGGCCTGCGTGCGACATCGTTCGAGGCGCTCGGCCGGATTGACACCGCACCGGGATTGACCAGTCAACGCGGCTGGGTGTTTCTGGCCACCGGCATCTCCGAAGGGGAGGCGGACCGCGAGCACGAGGAGCAAGACATGCGCAGTGCGTGGTTCTCGCGTGCCGACGTTGAAGAAATGATGGACTCGGGTGTGATCGTGGATTCACAGTCCATTGCCGCCTACGGTCTGTTCCTGCTGCGCGGGCGATAACCTGGACGATCCGCGATCTTTGTCTACGGCACCTCGGAACCGTTCGGCACCAACATGTTTCAGCGAGGCGTGGCCGTTGTGGTGAACCTCGCGTCACGACTGGTCAACGCGTGATTGTGTCCATGCCGAGATCCCATTGCGTCATCTCACCGGCACCATGGACATCACCATGTGTCGACGAGGGAGATTTGCGGCCCACCTAGCGGGGTTGCTTGGCGCCGTCGCAATCGGGGCGCTTGGCATCCCGGCCGGTGCTGCGCACTCGGAGATGCCGGCGTGGATTGGCAAGTACTCGCTGGTGCGCTACGCCGACGAAAAGGTGGGCACCAGCATGGCCGCCAGCCAAACCGAACCCACGTTCAGCGCCGACTACGTCTTCACGACTTCGTGTTCGGCGGCCCAGTGCGTTGCCACCGCCACCAATGGGCCCACTCCTAGGAACCCGACGTTGCCGCAGCCCTCCCACTACGCCTGGGACGGAAGTAAGTGGGTGGAGCAGTTCGACTTTCAGTGGGATTGCTACATGGGCGAAGGGGCCGCGAAAGTGTGGGCGCCGGCGAGGTCGTGGGCCTACTACCAGCCCCGGTCCGACGGGTCGTTGCAGGGCACCTGGCACACCGACATCTACGGCGGGCCCTGCGCCGGAACCGTCGAAATGCCGGTTGCGGCATTTCCCGCAGAACAACGGTGACGACCGCGGCGAAAAACCTCACCTGGGGTTGCGGCCAGCTGCTTGCGCGCCCAAACGACAGCCGTCTCGTTCTCGGGTCCATGTTCGGGCGGCCAGCGGCTGACCGATACCCTCATCCGCATGACCGTCGGCGCATCAGTCAAGCAGTCGCTCGAACAGTGGGACCGGAAACTGTGGGACGTGGCGATGCTGCACGCCTGCAACGCCATTGATGAGACCAGCAGGAAGCGCTATCCGACGGCCGGCGTCGGCACTCGATTCCGGAGCGCGATACGCGACTCGATCGACATTTACGGTGTGATGGCCAGCCCCGGCGTTGACCTGGAAAAAACTCGCTTCCCGGTGGCCATCCGATCCGACTTGCTTCCGGACAAGCGTCCCGACATCGCAGACGTGCTATACGGGATCCACCGTTGGTTGCACGGTCATCGTGACGAATCAGCCGTGGAGTTCGAGGTGAGCCCTTACGTGAACGGTAGTTCGGTACTCCGCGTCGCCAATGACGGCAAAATCCAGTTGCCGAAATTCTCGATTTTGGGTCTGCTGGCGGCGGCCGTGTTCTCGCCTGAGAACAAGGGCGAAGTCATTCCCCCCGATTACCAGCTGAGTTGGTTTGACCATGTCTTCTTCATTAGTGCCTGGTGGGGCTGGCAAGATCATTTCCGCGAAATCGTCAACGTCGACCGGTCCTCGCTGGTGCCTCTCGACTTCGGTGACGCGTGGAGCAGGTGGACGCCGGTCTCGTGAAACCCGGCGATGCCGGGGGCATCCCAGGTTCGCTAGGTGAGCTCGCCAGATTCTGCGATTGTTGCGGCCGCTGCCTTCGCCGCAGCCACCTGCCCGAACGCGGACGACGGCGGCGCCAAGGTCCCCGGTCGTTCCAGCACCTGGGTAGCCTGGGCCGCGGCGTTGACCACCAGGGCCCGGTCTGATTCGTCCGCGAACTCGCGCTGTGCCGCTCGGACTACCAAAGCGATCTGGGTCCGCACCGCCGCCCGCCGCGATGGGTTTGCACAATTTTGGGCCACAGCGCTCAACAGCTGGAGCAGCGCCGCCAGTACCAGCGGTTCACGCACTCCGTAGCGGCGGATTTGGGAACATCCGACGTGCAGGTATGCGGCGAAGCCTGGATTGGGAACCCAGACGAGAAACTCTCCAGCGCCGTTCCGGCGAACGGTGTCTGGCAATGCCCGCGAGGCCAGCACCGATTCGACGGCCGAAAGATGATGTACGACTTGGATCGCCGTGTACGGGTCGTTGACCGCGGGGGACAGCGCCCGCAGCGCCACGTCGACCAGCTGCCGCAATCCGAACCGGACGTCCTGCTGCAAGGTGCGCTCGAACCCGATGTGCACATGACGCAAGCAGCGTTGCGGAAAGTCGGACACCGGCGCGCGTGGCGTCGTACCCCTGCGCCAGCACCATCCTAGTTGGCACCCGGCGGTGACGTAGTCGCCGACAAAGGTGACCAGCTGCACTGTGTGTCCGGTGGCCGCAGCACATTCGGCGAGGTCGGCGATGTCGACGGTCTGTACGTAGCCGGATTGCGGGGCCAACAACGGCGTCGCCGCCGCCGGTGGGTCAGGACGCGTTTCCTGTGGCCGGTCCCGGGCATCCGGCTTCGGATACAACTCGTCGATCAGGCACAGCGTCCGCTGCGCGACGTTCTCCATGATCGTGTCGATCTGGATCGAGTGCATGAGGTGGTGCAGAAAGTAGATCAGCGCGCCGATGCTCAGGAACGCCAACGCCAGCGAGCCGGTGACCGCGATCTTGGGAACGAACGCGCTGCCGTCGGCGTGCTGCCCCACGGTATGTAGCCCGCCGGTGCTGTAGGCGAAGGTGCAGGCGAAGATGGCCAGCACCACCTGGTTGGGCATGTCTCGCAGGAAGGTGCGCAGTAGCCGCACCGAGAACTGGCTCGACGCGATCTGCAGGGACAGGACCGTCAACGAGAAGACGATGCCGGTGGTGGTAATCATGGTGGCGGAGACCACGATCAGCACCCCGCGCGCATCGCCCGCGGTGCCCTGGAACATCAGCGTGTCGACCAACGAGCCGGATTTGACAGGGATCATCGACAAGACGGCCCCGGACCCGAGGCCTAACGCAACACCGATTGACGGCAGCGCCCAGACCGTGCCCTGCAGGTAATCCAATATGGCCTTACGGCGGCTGATCAGGCTGTTTGCGCTCACAGACCAAGCATGCACCTGTCGCGGACGTCAAGCGGAAGGTTTGCCATGATGACCACTTGTCCGACCGCGAAGCGCGTTCTACGGGGTTGACAGCAAGCCAAGACGAACAGCATTGTCGAAAGTCGATCCACGTCCGTGCGCCGGTGCGCATGACGTTTCCAATCGCTGGCGCACCTCCGAGGAGCATGAGGGGCATGCTGCCCACATTTTCCCTATTGACCGAGCTCGCGGGTGATCCCATCCAACTTGAGTTGTTCGGTCCCGACGGGTGTTTGCAGAGCTGGCTGGCCGCCGAGCGCGCGTTGGCGCTGGCCCAGTCGGAACTGGGCATCATCGATCCGGCCGACGCGACTGCCATCAGCGCCGCCGCGAGTCTGGACAACATCGATCGCGATGAGCTGTGGGCGTCGGCCAAGCACGCCGGCTATCCCATCCTCGGCCTGGTTCGCCAGATTTCCCGCTTGCTGCCCGCGGGACCGAACGGGCGGGTGCACTTCGGCGCCACCACTCAAGACATCATGGACACCGGGCTGGCGCTGCAATTGCAGCGCTCGCTGTACGAACTGGACAGCCGAGTCGCGCAGCTTGGGCAGGCACTGGCGCGGCAGTGCGAGGCGCACGCCCACACCGTGATGCCGGCTCGCACTCATGCTCAGCAGGCGGTGCCCACGACGCTGGGTGCCACTCTGGCTTCACTTCTCGCGCAGCTTGCCCGTCACCGCGAGCGGATGACCCAAGCGCTACCGCGCGTTGCATCGATCTCGATGTTCGGTGCTGGCGGTACGTCGGCGGCCTACGGTGCGCGATCGATCCAGTTGCGCGAGGGGATGGCGCGGTGGCTCGGATTGCGATCGACCAACGTGCCATGGCACGTCGCTCGCGACGGGCTGGCCGAGTACGGCTGGCTGTGTGTGGTCATCACGGCCACGTGCGCCAGGTTCGCCCGCAATGTCGTCGACCTATCGCGGACCGAGATCGGCGAGGTATCGGAGCCCTTCGTCAGTCATCGCGGGGCATCCTCGACGATGCCGCAAAAAGTCAATCCCATCTCGTCGGAAGCCATCATCGGCCTTTCTGCAACCGCGGGCGCCCTGGCGTCGTCGTTAGCCCGCATGCAAGAGGCAGGGCACGAACGTGCGGCCGGCGAGTGGCAGATCGAATGGCAGGTGATCCCCCAGCTCGGTGTGCTCGCGGGCAGCGCACTGGCAGAAGCGCAGGTCATCATCGACGGATTGCAGGTCGACGCCGACCGGATGGGTCGCAACCTCGACCTCGACGGCGGGCTGATCATGGCCGAAGCCCACATGATTCACCTCGCCCAGAAGTTGGGCCGGGAAGTCGCTCACGACCTGGTCTACGAAGCGGCGCAACGCGCTCGTTCCGAGCATCGAGTCCTGCGAGATACCCTGCCCGAAGTGCTGGCCGAGCATGGCCTGGCCGACGAATTGCCAGCGCCCATCAGGGTGGCCGACTACGTCGGCGAAGCACAACAGATCGTTGCCGAGGCCGTTCGCCTCTGGGGCGCTGCCCCGGCCGTCCCCGCGGTGCCGGCGATGTCGGAACTGGCCGGCGCGGGACCAGCGAGGGGAATACCGAGGGACGTGTAGCCGGCGCAAGTACCGGCCAAACCGGTGTGGCGGTGCTCAACGGTCGCTTCACCTGGAATTCCGCAGGGACTGGAATTCCGCAGGGGAAATGTGGGGACCGGCCGGGGTCCCCACATTGTGATCGTTGTCGCTAGCTTGAGGTCACGTATTCGGGGCAGTAGGCCGATGCGGCGTCAACTGCGAACGTCTTGGCGCCCTGGGCGCTCAGACCGGTCGACTTTGCAACCGCATTGATGACCTCCTTGGCCGAGTGGCCCTGGTCCAGTGCGGAGCAGACGGCGTGTGCGTCGCTGATCGCCCGGGATGCGCTTGGCGGCGTGATCCCATCCGCTTGGATCTGCGCGAGGAAGGCGTCATCGGTCGAGCTCGCGCCGGCGGTCGCGGCGAAGCCCAGTGCGGCCAGGCCGAGGGAGGCGGTGGTCAGTGCGGTGCCGGCCGTGGAGGCGGCGAAGCGGCGAGTGAACATTTGTGGATCTCCTTGTGCTGACGTGATTAGCGTTGGTTTGCTTGACCTCAGAATCAGCACCGGGCCTTTACGGATCCTCAATAACTTCTTGTCGAATTCGAGAACTTCTTGTCGAATTCGAGACCTCGAAGGGGCGCCGGCAACGCCGTATCCGCCGACCGAGGGGGATGTCGGCTGCGGCGGCGCGTTGCTCGTCAGATCCGCTTCCGCACGGTGCCTACTTGGGTAGTGCACTTTGGCTTACGAGAGGCATACCCTGTGTGTCAGTTGCGTGGCGGTGTTGCCGTCGGCATCCTTCGCGTCGCAATCTGGGCGATTGCCGATGTGCTTGCGGGGCAGCTGGTTTGGTGCGGTCTAATCCGGTGGTAGGCGCCGATCGGCGCCGCCATCCGGCCCGTTCGGCGAACGCGGATAGCGCTTCTTCTCCGACAGTAAACCCGGCGTTGTCGGCGGCCTCCACGCCGTACAAGACTCGGCGTTGTGCTGCGCTGATGTCCCTGGCGCCGCTGCGGGCTATTCCGGCGGCCGCAGCTGGTCGGCTTTGTCGCCGACCACGGATAGATCGGCCCCGTGCGGTCCCGCAACGCTTCACCGCCCGCACCATGCCAGGTGATGGAGTGCGACTGGTGCCGCATCGTCAAAAAGGCGTCCTCCCACCGCTCAGCCGTTTTGCGTCCAGTAGGCGGCGGCGGCGCGTGGGCGGCCCTCGAGCAGTGGTTGGCGACGTTGGGGCCGGGGCCTATTTGAACCTGTCACGCTGAGCCTGAACCGGATTTCACTCGCTCCACCGCTACGTTGCGCCGACATCCTTCCAGCCTGACTGCTCGTCAAGCGACCTCAGATGTCACAGATCCGTGCAGCAGCCCAGCGTGGCGGCGATCAAGCTCTTCAATACGCCGCCTCGCTCGCGCGGATACCTCGGCGAAGTGACCGAGTCGAGGAAATTGAGCGTCGGCGTTCATCGAACGATCAAGGGTGTCAGCGTGTTTGGATGATTCTTCGGGCGATGTCGACAAGCTTTTCGTTCGAATCTTGCGACAGTTTTCGAAGTAAGTCGAATGCGGCGAACGCGTCAACGGTGAAGCGTTCCATGATGATTCCCTTGGCCTGACCGATGAGATCGCGACTACTCAACGCATCACCGAATTGAACTTGCGCAGCCGCGCCGAACAACGCAACAGAAGCGTGCTGGGCCAGTAGCTCGCCTATAAAGACGGAATCCTCAGAAAAGACTCCGGCCTCGCCGCCGTATAGATTCAGCGCGCCGAGGTTGCGTTGCGTTACGAAAAGTTGGAACGACAGCAGGCTTCGTGCGCCGAGTTCGACGGCCATCTGACAGAACGTCGGCCAGCGGGTTTCAGTCGCCATGTCGTCAATGAACACCGTGCGATGCTCGCGGAGCGCACTCAAGCATGGTCCTTCATTAACTTCCGACTGATAGGTGTCGAGCTTGGTTACAAGGGGGTCGCTGGGGACGCGCGGTTCTACCTGGTGACCCTCAATCAGCGATATTCCTGCCCACCGTGCCCCCGGCACCATTACAACGGCACTGTCCACGATCGATTGAAGCGTCGCCTCGGCGTCCACCTGGCTCTGCATCTCAATAGCCAGTTCACCCAACTTAGCTGCCAGGTCGGAGTGCGATTCCTCGGCCATGGTGACAACGATAAGCGGTTCGTCAGTGCAAGGCGCAGAGTAAAGGCTGAACAATTGCGCTCAGGAGCGACCACGCGGTAACGCTCGCTGCGGTCGGTGCAAGCTTGCGTGCTCGGCGTTCCCCATGTTGTTGATCCGTGCCGCGCGGATCACGGCTTCATCAAGCGTCAGAAGCTCGTCAGGTGTCGGGTCGGTCCCTCCGAACGCGCTCAGTGTGTCGGCCATCGGATCGTATACGCGTGGGCGCTCGGCTGACTGCACATCGTCGCCGTCTGGTGTGGTCGCCGTCTGGTGTGATTGTGCGACCGTCGTCGTAACGCGGCGCTACGGGCGGATCACAGGCCGTTTCGTCTTGTTCTGCGTCGATCACTTCGGAGTCCATCGGTTGCGTTGGGTCGTTGACAGGCAACGCTTTCGATGGTTCGTCTGCGATGCCTTGGGAACGACGCCACTCGGCGCGACTGCCACCGTCAAGGCGGGGCATGCGAGTCAAAAGCTGTTCGTATGGCTTGGCCGTGACTTCAATATCGAAAGCGGTTCTCACCGCGACTCCGGCACGGTTTAAGGCGTCTTTGATCGCGTTGATTCGCACGTGTTCGGGCACGTTTGGAGTCCGTTGCCATCTTGGGCAGTTCGCGGGCATGCGGTCGGCGGATTCCTCAAGACGGCGGTGCGCGGCTCGCTTGTTCTGCGGTGCTCTCCCGCCATGGGTGCCGCATACGTGTTGACCGTCCATGGCGGCCTTTCCGCAGCGGTCGCCGTTCCTGCGATGTGCGGTGCAACGCTGAGCACCAGGACGGGCAACCGTGGCCCACCACTCGTCACACCATTTCGCGGGAGCCTTCGTGGCTGGCGTGGCCGGTGCCGGCGGAGGTCGCGAGGGCTGCGCGAGGCCGGACCGGCGCGAAAGGCCGACCGATGACGCGGGTGTGGCGCGCGGACCTGCCTGGGGCGCCGTAGGCCGCCCCAGCTGCCGCACGTGGTGAGCCTCACCACGTCGTGGAAGTGGCGGAAAACGAGCAAAAACGAGGTGACCAGAGATGATCCAGTCCAGTTACACCGCCGCTGATGCGTTGTTGCATACGGCCGCATGTATTGAGCAGATGCGGAACGAGTTCGCGCGTGTGCGTGATGCTGCGCCGGATCGCAACGGCCAGGGATTTCGCTGATTACGCAGTGGCGTACGTCGACAAAGTGTTTTAACTGGCATCCAGCAGCATCAGGTCTTGCGCGGCGCGCATGGGGACCATTACTCCAAACGGGCTCCCGGTGTCGACGACTCAACCGCACAATAGGCTCCAACGCGGCTGATTCTGGTTCATGGTCATTGCCACTCGCCTAGCTCGTCAGCGGCATGCAGCGGGGAAGAGGTCGACGTTGTCGTGGGGTGTGCCGGTCATCGTGGGCTCCATTCCGGTTGGAGCCACGCCGCATTAGTTGCTCAAATCTTGTGCGGACATCCATATGTCCTGGTCAAAGGGTGCCCCCGGCAGGATTCGAATTAGCCGTCTGTCATGAAGCCGAGCAGTGCCGGTACCAGCCATAATGATGCTGTCACCTGCTGTGATGCGTACGTTACGCTGTGTACGGGAGTAGTCGCAATACGCCGCGAGATATCTGCTGTATGGCACACAGATAGCACGCGAAAGGGCAGTGGATGGCTGGCAAGAGCGGGCGCCGCGGTTGGGGATTCATCCGCCAGCTACCTTCCAAGCGGTTCCAAGCTTCCTACATCGGCCCTGATCTTGTCCGGCACAAGGCCTCGATGACGTTCTCGACGCGCATGGATGCAGAGGGCTGGCTGACCCGTGAGCGCCGCAAGATCGAACTGGACAACTGGGAGCCGCCGGCGCTCGCCGTCGCGGAGGCGAAGGCCAAGGCGATCACGTTGGGGGAGTACGCGGCGATCTGGATCGAGCAGCGCAACATCAAGCCGCGCACCCGCTCCGCCTACAACGACATTCTGCGCCTTCACATCAAGCCGCTACTGGGCAATATCCCCCTGAAGAACCTCACCGCAGAATCCGTACGTGCTTGGTACGCCAGCCTGGGAACCGAGCATCCGCGGCGCAACAGCCACGCCTACGGCCTGCTGCACGCTGTGTGCGTCACCGCGGTCAATGACGGACTGTTGCCCTCGAACCCGTGCACTCTGCGCGGCGTGATGAATCCGCCGGCCAAACGCAAGCCGATTATCCTCACCGTGCCGGAGATCGCCGCCCTGGCCGACGCCATCAAGCCTGATCGCCTCAAGGCGCTCGTCTTGATCAGCAGCTGGTGCGGTCTCCGGTGGGGCGAGGTCAGTGAGCTTCGGCGCAAAGACGTCAGCGAGGACTGCCAAATACTGCATGTTGACCGGGCAGTCACCCGGCGTGACCGTGTGTACCGCGTCGACACACCAAAGAGCGGCAAAGGCCGCGCGATCGTCATCCCGCCCCACATTCGGCCAGATATCGAAGCTCACCTCAATAGTCACGTCCCACCCGGCCGTGATGCGTTGTTGTTTGCTGCTTCGCGCGGTGGTCACATGAATGATCGTGTATTCAGCCGCGAGTACTTCGCTGACGCATTGAAAGCTATTGGTAGAGAGGGTGTTCGGATACACGACCTACGCCATTTCGCGGGTACCCAGACGGCGCGTGTCGGCAATCTCGTCGAGACCATGGGCCGGCTCGGCCACAGCACGGTGAAAGCGAGCCTGCTCTACCAGCAGATCGTTTCCGGCCGCGATGCTGCTGTCGCTGAGGCGCTTTCGAAGCTCGCTACTGACACGCCCGAAAACTAATTCTGGACAGCTGGCGTCTATCGCTGATATGTTCGAATCACTGCTGAGCATCTGGCCCGCCATGGGCGCTCAGTAGAGGAAGCCGACAGGGCAACCGACGAGCCCGCCAGGGGCATTGCCTAGCCCGACAGGGGCACCCGTCCGTTAGCCCGCTTCCTCACCCGAAGGTGCCTCACATGGCCAAGTCAACCGTCGGCGATCCTGACATCGCCGAAGCCGCCAAAGAACTCAACGTTTCAAAGCAATTCATCCGCCGCCGCATCGCCGACGACACACTCGACGCATACCGGATCAAAGGATCGCGCTTGATTCGTGTCCGCCGGGCCAGCCTCGAAGCAATGAAGGTGTCCGTGTGAACGGCCCTCCGCAACGAGAAAGCCGCCCCGCGGACAACAGGGCGGCTCCCGCAACAACACCAGATACTGACACGATACCCGCCGGCAAGCGGGTCTGCTGGCTGCCCTGCACGTGGGAATTCCGCCAAGACGTGGCCAGCCAGTGGCGGCGACGACGCGTCGCGGCGGCTCGCAGCGTGCCGCTTGACTGTGGTTGCCGGGATCCGTTGCCGTGCCGGTGCACACAACCACCGCTTAGCGAGCATGCCGTCGACAGCTGGATCGACACCATCTTGCACCTGCTCGTCGTTGCCGATGCGATTCCTTCGGTGCCCTTCGAGGTTCTTCGCGAGCTGTGGCGCCGCGGAGGCGCAGACCGTGCCCTTGCTGAGCACGTTCATCGACTCAGCGGCCAGGTGATCAAGTGAGCGACAAGCCGCAACAACGGAGATCCCAATCAGCTCAGCTGGTGGACCTCGCACTGGCCCAGTACACGTTAGGTATTTCCGATCAGGAAGAGCCGTTCGGAACCCTTGGGGTACAGCCCCATATCGCGCTGCCGCTGCGCGGCGGACGGACCGGACTGCGGGCCGAACTCGCCCGCAAATACTTCGAGCTGCACAACGCGGTTCCCTCGCAGCAGGCGCTATCCGATGCCTGCATGGTCCTCGAAGGCCGCGCTGCCCAACAGGTCCGCACCCAGCTGCACCTACGTGTTGCAGAGGGCCGCAACGGGGCGGTCTATCTAGATTTGGGCGACAATTCGGGCCGCATCATCGAGATCAGCGACGGCAGTTGGAAGATCGTTGGTACCGCACCGGTGATGTTTCGGCGTACGAAGCTGACCGGACGGATGCCGCTGCCGCACTCGGGCAGTGGCGATCTGGACTGTCTATGGCAGTTCGTTCCCATCGATGAATCCGACCGCCCGATCGTGCTGGCTTTCCTCATTGCGGCATGGATCACGCCCAATGTGCCGCACCCGATCTTGGCCCTGCTGGCTGAACAAGGCAGCGCCAAGTCCTCGGTAACTCGGACGTTGGTTGATCTCATCGACCCCTCGCCGGTGCCGTTGCGGAAGCCGCCGCGAGACCCTGACAGTTGGGTGACTGCAGCAGCTGCGAGTTGGGTTGTCGCGCTGGACAATTTGAGCGGGAGCCTGCCGCAGTGGCTATCGGATTCCCTATGCAGGGCATCTACGGGAGACGGAGACGTCCGGCGCGCCTTGTACACCGACAGCGACGTCGCGGTCCTGAAGTTCCTGCGCTGCTTGATCCTTAACGGTGTCGATCTGTCCATCGATCAGGGCGACCTCGGTGAACGCATCGCCGCAGTCGACCTAGGTCGGATCTCGGCAAAGCGCCGCCGCACCGAGGCGGACCTGTCCACTTCATGGGCGAAGGTTCGCCGGCAAGTCTTCACCGGATTGCTCGACCTGGCCGCCGAAGTTCACCAACGCTTGCCGCATGTCGTGCTCGACGACTTGCCGCGGATGGCCGACTTCGGGCGTGTGCTGCAGTCGATCGACGAAATCCACGACACGTGTGGGTTGCACCGCTATCGGGAACGGATGCGACGTGTTGCCGCCGACACGTTGGGTGATCCGTTCATCGCGGCACTCATCGAGCACAACCAGCCCGTCGAAGACCTCTCGTCGGCCGAGCTGCTCCGCCTCCTGGAATCGGCCGCCGATCCCGAGTGGCGGCGGCCGCGGGACTGGCCCAAGCGCGCGCGGACCGTCACCGGACTACTCACGCGACATGCCCCAGCATTGCGCTCCCAAGGATGGGCAGTAGACCACGACGGCGGCCGCAATAAACGCAACGTCACGCTTTGGCGTCTCACGCCTCCCGAGAAGGACCCCGAAGCTACCTCGCCACCCTCGCCTAACTCGTCTTCGCAGTTCAACGACCTGGGCGAGGCGAGTCAGGCGAGGCAAGGCGAGTTAGGCGAGGTAGAGGCGAGCCTCACCGAAACCATTCCCTCGCCTGATCTTTGCGGCTTGACCAGCAACAACGAGGCGGCGAGTCAGGCGAGGCAGGCAAACGGTCAATCTCTGGATCCCGTCACCTGCGCATGCGGCGCTGAACTCAACCCCACGAACACCGCCGGCACTTGCGCCGAATGCCGACTAGTTGCAACAAACTCCGACGAGACGGCGAAGTAGTGACGGCGCTCCGTGCGAACCTCGACGGTTTCCCGTCGAAGTCGGTTGTCAGCCGGTCACGACTCCGCGGCGCCATCACGGACCTGCTGGGGCAGGGCTGGGAGCCATGGCGCACCGTGGCCGAGCTGGTGGCCGAGGACACCGGCGCGACCGCCGAGTCCATCGACGCCACGCTGTGGCGAATGTGGCGCGCCGGTGCCATCGATGTTCGCGGCCGCGGCCGCCGCCGGAAGATCCGAGTCCGCGCCGTGGGTCCGGCCCGATGACCGCGCCGTGGGTCTCGTTGGTCGCCGCGATCTTGCAGGGCACGCCGCGCCTCCCGGGCGCGTTGTGTCGCCAGCGCGCCGAGCTGTTCGACGGCGACGACGCCGAAGCCACGTGCCGGGCGCAGCAGCTGTGCCGCCGCTGCCCGGAACGCGAGCCGTGTGGCGCCTGGGCCGCGACATTGCGGCACAACCAGGCCAACGGCGTTCTGGCCGGCCAGATCCGCCAGTGGGTCAGCCACCCAAGCGAAATCCGCATACGCCAACAACAACCAGAAAACGAACCGTTGGCATAGCGCCACGGTTACCACCACGAAAGGAAACCGAGTCACGATGCCCACCAACCCAACCGACAACATGACCATCGACGAGTTCGAATCCGCTGCCGCGACAGCCAAGGACATTCTGCAACGCAGAGTCGAGCAGATCGAAGCCGCACGAGCGACGCAACCTCAACGCCTAACCGAAGCCCGAGCGAAAGCCTCAGTCGAATGCACGGCAACCCTGGAAGAGGAACCCTGGACCGACGCCTGGACAGCATGCCCAGTAACCGATGGCGACGGCTCACTATCGGGCATGATGGCGCTACCCTCGATCGACGGTAAGGAGCTGTGGGGCTGCCGCCTGGCGTACGACATCCTTGACGCCGGCACCGACCGCGCCCGCGTCGAGCATGTGCTTGACCGGTACTTCACCGCTATCGGCGGCACGCCAGATCACATGTTCCTGGTGTTCTCCGCGGCGCTGTGCACTGTTGCGGAGAATATCGTGCCCGTGCTTCTCGACAGCATCGAAAACCAGGGCGGCAATTACGACGCCAGGGTGCATCTCGCCGAAGCCGCAGCGAACGCCTGGGCTGTGCGGATCGACGACGCACGCAAGCGATTCGATGCAGAACACGCGACGAACGACGATCCAGACGAGCACCAACCAGAGTCCGATGCCCAGTAATCGTTACCCGCGGGAAGATCGACGAATCGCGTAAGAAATGAAGCTGTCCGAAGACGAGGCCGAGCAGGCGCTGTACTGCGCGAACGAGTTGATCGATCGTCGTCGCGGCGCTGGTGTTCCCGTGCCCGCTTGGATGATTCGACTAGCCCGCCGACTGGACCTCACCAGCGCCGTGTCCCCAAGGGGACATGAAATTGACAGCGGCAGTGCAGCATTAGAACCGGAGCACCTGATTGGTTCCAAGGAGGCGGCGGCGATTCTGGGCCTGTCGACCAGACAGACCCGCCGCCTCCGCTCCGACCTGGACGGCGAAATGATAAGCGACCGACTGTATTTCAACCGAGACACAGTTGTCGAATATGCTGAGGAAAGACTGAATGGGCGACATCGCTGAAGCGTTCCGAGACCATCTACGAAGCCTGTCCGACACCGAATGGGACGCGCTTGTCGCCGAAGTCCGCACGCCCAAGCCGTGCGCCAGTCCAACGATGGCCAGTGAAGTCACGCAGTCCGAGCGCATCGGCACCGGCCGCAACGAGGGCTTGGCCGAGGCACGCCGCCGCGGCTACATCGACTAGCGACAGAGATCCTGATGTGCCCGCCCAGCATCGACGACGCCGAACTTTCGCGCGCACTCGCCGAATCAAACAGGCGGGCTCGGGATCGACTTGGCCGACCAGATCCATTTCCCAACAACCCCGGCCTGTCTGAAGCATGGCGCCGCGGCTACATCGACGAGAAAGGCGACCCCATCAAATGATCGAGCCCGCAACCACACTCGCGACACTCCAACGAGAAGCACTCCACCCCCTCGACCGCAAAGCCGCCGACAACCAACTACTTCGCGAACTCATCAACGAAGTCATCCCCGAATACGCCGGCGTCAAAGACGTCGAGCGGGCAGTATCGCAGCTGCGGGCCGCAGATCACGACGCCGCAACCCACACCGCACCCTGGCCAGCCACCGCCAGCGAAGTCACCGACACCTGGCTCACCGGCGAAGTCGAACGACGCCACACTCTCGAAGCACACCACGAACGGGCCAAGATCCTCGCAGAAGTCATCATCGACAGCAGACAGCAAGCCTCCATGCTGATCGAAGAGCACGCCGAACAACTGATGAGCGCACTCGACGCCAGACTCCAAGCACTCGTTGCCCACGCAGAGCCCGCGGTCCAAGCCCTAGGCGGCGCCACCACCGCCGCTCAAGCGATCAAAGCCAACGCCGCCGAACACTGGAAGACCGTCGCCGAACTGCGCCCCCAGTACGACGAGATCCGCAGCGTCCAACGCAATCTCTACCAATACGTACTGCAATTCGACATGCTCCCCTTCGGCGACGGCATCCCAAGCGCACACCCCGAAGCCCGCATCTACTACCACCGAAACCTCGACGACATCGCACCACAATGGCGCGGCTGGACCTCCAACGGCGTACAACACCTTCCCGAATACCCATGGCCCACAGACCCCGTCGAGCGCCTCGTCTGGTTCGTACGCAACAACTCCGGGATGTGGTGCCCCGGCCGCATTCAGATGCACAACGACGTTCCGCGACGCTACAGTCTCGCCGAGCGCACAGCCGAGCTAGCCGCAGGCTAAGCAATGAAGACCAGGCACTCAGCAAAGGCAGGGGTACCACCTCCCCGGCCCCCAAAGGGCGGTACGCCGGGGGGTTCTGTGAAAAATGATCTCCGCACGCATAAACGCAGAGTTCTTGTCACAGATATCCGGCCTGAATCCGCTCGCAATCGGTTACTGAGTTCCCCCGAGGAACGCAGTTCGGCGGGTGGCGTCCATGGCTAAGCGCACGTGCGCTAGCTGCGGAAACGGGTTCCTCGGCCGTGCCGGCGCGAAGTACTGTTCGCCGGCGTGTAGGCAGCGTGCGCGGCGCGCCGGCGGGGGCGATAACTGTGACAACGCGGTCGATAAGTGTGACACCGATGTCACAGATACGGCGGTGGCCACCAGGGCGCCGCGGCGTAAGCGTGCGCCGGCTGCCGGCCACTGTCCGGAGGCGGTTGCGCTGCTGGAGAGGCTTGACTCTGAGCTTGCTGAGAACGCCAACGTGCTTGGGAAGGCTCTGAAGTGGTCAGCGAGTGAGACGGCGATTTTGGAGCTGGTAGCCGACACGATCGATCGTCGTGGCGAGCTGCAGAGGCTGTACGAGTCGACCAAGGACGACAAGCTGCGGCTCAAACTTGCCGGCGAGCTGCGGCTGATCGAGGCCGCGTTGTCGCGGTTGCTGGCGAAGATCAAAACCGATCTACCGGAGCCGCCGTCGAGGACGTCGCGCAAGGCTCAAGCCGCGGCGCGCACCAGGTGGGATCGTGCCCAGAATTGATCGCAGCGCCGTACGTCGCGAGCGGCGGCGTTCATCACCCGTCGCCAAACGTAGCGGCGGACTGAAAATCGTTGGCGCGTATGCGCTGTTGCTTGAGCAGGAGCGTGTGTACGGGGGCGAACCGGATCCGCGGTGGGCTTATTCCGAAGCGGGCAAACGGGGCGATCCGTACCCGGAGAGTGCGCGTGGGCCCGCTCTTCTGCTGCCGGCCATGGAGGCTGGCGAACCGGTCCAGGTCTCCGATAGTCGACTGTCCGCACTCCTCCGGAGGGCTGGCAGTCTCGGCCAGTTCCTCACGCCGCAGCGCCCCGACGGGCGCGTCGAGCAGCTCTTCTGGGACGTGTGGAGAGACCGCTCGATTGGCGGCCTGCTGGTGTACAGCGACGACATGGTGGTGCCAGTTCTTGGCGGTATCGCTAGATAGCTGAACGCGGACAATTTTGCGTCTAGAATTCGCTATGCCGAGCCGGTGTCGTATTGGTCAATGAAGTGTTGGATACTGGGGGGCGGCCCGCCCCACCATCCGCCGTATTTCAGGGATTCGCCGATTGCTCGGTCGTACGTTTCGCGAATCGCATGAGCAATGTCAGCATTACTGGTTTCCGGGATCATTCTGTTTCGAATGTCAGTCTCCTCGACGATGCGTCTAGCCATCGGAGTGACGCGCCGCTCGTCAAAAGCTACCGACGATGGCCATGCTTCGCCGTGGGCGGTGCCTTTGGCGAGAACGATTATGCAGTAGGCGAAGTCGAACTGGCAGAGGGAGTTCAGAAGCAAGTCATCGGTAGTGACATCGCTTTCGAAGGTTGCATCGGCCGCTGTGAGGTCTGGTCGCATCGCCGGATGCTCGACGATCAGTTCACGTGCCGCCGAAATGAGGAACCCGTGGCGCTCCTTGGTGAGATTGGCCCGTGAGGCAGCTACCTGGCCGTGTCTTATCCAGGAGGAATACATGTAATCGGCGCCGTAGGTCTCAGACGGGACGGGCTGCAAAGACAGGGAAGTGATTGTCTCCCACGCTTCCAATCTCACTGCGAGGCTTCCGATCACATAAATCCGAATGACGACTGCCAATCGCTTGCGGGTTGCATCTACACCAACTCCGAGTTTCGTATAGGCGTCGCATACCCTTCGGATCGCTTGCCCAACAAGATCAGCCCTTTCGAAGTAGAGTGCTTGGACGCAGAAGATGACCCACTTGTCCATTGCAGACTCGTAGTCGTCCAGGCTCAGGGTTGGCTTAGCGGACTGCGTCAGCGACCGTATGAAATGGCCGAGGCGAATGTTGTTGTTCGATCTCAGCAGTGCCACCTCTGCATTAGCGAACGTGTGGTCGTCCATGTCCATCAACAGCGGCACGTCGGCCGGGTCGCCCGCTGAGTCCACGCGTGCGGCAAGGAACTCTCGGAGCAGCTGCTGGGCAAACTCACTGGCTTCGTTTCTGATTCTCTGGTCGCGCGCGGACAAGATATCCTGCCAGTGGGCGTGACGGATTGGAACGTTCTGTGCACCTTCTCGGACGTAGAGTTCGCCGTCGCGGAAGACCGTGACGCTCTTTCCGTTCAGATCTGGGTACTGCCCGTCTTTGCTGAATGGCACGGGTAGGCCGTCACGGTGATGCTCTACGTAGATCATCACGATTTCGTAGGTGTTGTCGTGTTCGTGGATCTGAACCCTGAGGTGGATCTCGCCCTCTATACACTTGCGAACGAGGTCGCCCAACTTGGCCCCATCGAAATCGCGGCGATTCTGAATCGTTCCTATAGCCATGCATGGATTACCGGCGTCGTCGACGCCAATCAAAAGGTATCCGCCCGGCGGTCGGTTTGACATCGTGACGACGTCCTTCACGAACTTCAATCGGTCTTCGGCGGCGCCGAGATTCACGCTGGCTTTGAGGTCCAGGTGTGTTTCCTCTGGATTGCCTAGTAGCTCTTGAAGTTTCTCGTAGTCGGTTCGCCCGTCAGGAACGATCATGCCTGTCCGCCTGGGCCGTCGCTCTCGTCGATCCAATTTTTAATCGCGGCTTCAAGAGCTGCGCTTACTCCGAGTCCGCGTGCGCCAGCGGCCTTTTCGAACAGCTTTACCAATTCTGTCGGTACCTCGCCCTTAATTGCGCTGCGGTTTGGTCTGGCCTTCGGCACCGGTTGGTGCGCCAGTAGTGGAAGTTCGCGGTGAAGTTCATGCAATAGCTGGTCGTAGTTGGCTGATGTAGGGATCATCGCATCACCCCGGCTGAACCAGTTCAGACGTTTGTTTTTCGACGACCGCGACGTTGCGACTCCCCGGTTGTGCACGTAGTCCTGCCGAAACTTGTTTAGGTCTGCAAATAGTTCGGACACGACGTCATCGGGGTCGGCACCGTGCAACCTGGCTAGGAGAGGGCGATACAACTCGTCCCACTGTGTGATCAGATGCGTAACCCACAGAGAAGCAAAGTATTTCAGAATTGGAGCGCGGTCGGCCAGTTGGTCGCCGGCTATGAATTCCTCTGTTGTCATGACCCCGGGGTCAGCCATCGTCCGGATCTCGGCGTGGCTCATCGTCCGGTAGCTAAGTTGGTCAACTGATTCCAACGACACCAGATCCAACTGGGGTGGCGGTGGTTGTTCCCTGCGTGTCGCGGCCCGGCCGGCCTCGGCGATCCGGCGATCGATCAAGTGCATGATCCCGTTATGTCCGAGGCGTGCGGAGAGCACGGCAAGCTTGACATCCAACTCCAGGTCCTTGAGCACGCCGTCAACAGTAGTTTCGTCGGTCAAGTCTTCAGTCTGGTTCGACTCGCTCGCGGTCGCGTTCTGCACTTTCTCTCGCGCATCACGCACAAGCGCCATGAACTCGACAATCGGTGTCGAGTCAGGACTCGTTTGGTCTAGCGCAATCGCAACGGCGTATGCAGGCCTAATCCACTCGTACAACTGCGACCCGGTTCGCGGCGCATTTGCCTGCCATAAGTCCACCAAAGGGGCCATGATTGCGAGGTTGATAACCGGCCATGCGTGCGGCGGCACAGGCTTACCGGATTCGACGAGCAGTCGGACCCCGGAGGGCTTCATGTCATACGTAGTAACGATCTGCTCGAGGACCTTGCCCCAGCGTGTCAATTCGGCTTCCGTGGCCACAGCCGGCAAGCTTATCGCCACTCAACTCGAAGTATCCGGGCTGAGTGCGGCAGCCCGCTGAATTTTGTTACCGGGTGGTGTGGCGCTGAGCGAGACTGCGCGTCGACTTCGTCAACAAGCGGAATTACCATAAGAAGCTGTGACGAATCCAACGGAGAGCACCGAAAGCCAGCCGAGCTCCGAGGCTGGACCATCGGCTGGGTCAACGTCGCCCTCGCCGCCGCCTGATATTTCTTGGGTTGAATTCGAGACTGGGATCAGAAGCGAGGATCCTGGAATCGTTGAGCGCAAAGTCATTGACGGTAGGGATTAGCCGACCGCCCCCGAAATGACTACCTCTGGCAGCGAGGTTTACGCCTCTTTCATTGAAGCCGAGTTGAAGTCCGAGAACGACCGTCGGGATTCGGTGAACA
Source organism: Mycobacterium basiliense (assembly GCF_900292015.1). Lineage (NCBI taxonomy): Bacteria > Bacillati > Actinomycetota > Actinomycetes > Mycobacteriales > Mycobacteriaceae > Mycobacterium > Mycobacterium basiliense. Next base: position 4,112,449 of record NZ_LR130759.1, on the reverse strand, counting down.
CTCGCGCAGCCTCTGCGGTGACCAGCGCAACGGCCCTAATTACCTTGGCGCTTGCGGTGTTCGGCTTGTTGGTCGGGAAGGACCACGCTTTCCCGGAGTGCGCGCAGCCGCTTCTTGTCCTGGCCTTGGCATTCCTGCTCGGTGCGGGCGCGTCAGCTGTCGCGGCCGGCTTTCCATGGCGCCAGCGGTTCGTCAAGGCCACCACCCTCGACGCCATGCTGAACTCCCGTCGCAATGATTCCGAGGAGGATGCGCGCTACACGGTTTCGTACTGCAACGTGGTGAGTCTCGTCTCGCTTCGATCCGGGACTAATACCAAGACTTGGCTTCTTCTTGCATCCGGAATCTGTCAAATCCTCGCAATCGGAGCCGTAGGTGCATGCATATGGGCGGTCGCGACGGCGGGCCAAGCCGAATATGACGATGCGGTTGTCCCGACTTGGTGCCAGGAATCGTGCTGAGGGTGAGATTCGAACTCACATACACCACATTTTGAGTGTGGCGGCTTTACCTATTTGCCTACCCCAGCAGTGATGCTTGGGGAGGGATTCGAACCCACAGCCACCAGCTTTTAAGGCTGGCCGCTCTGCCAATTGGCGTACCCAAGCAGCAGCTACGGCAACAATCGTGTTGCCGTGTACAGCTTCGGGTGGCTGTGGCGCATGGCGTTCATCCTATCGGAAGCCGCATCCGCACACTCATGAGAATGACGCCCAGGGCGTTGACGCCTGGGGTGCTGCGGTGTTCGTCGCAGCGACATGATCCCCAGGTTTGGTCGTGCCAGTCGTTGCCCTCCACCAGCAGGACGCCGGTGGTTGCGGCCAGCCGTTCGGCCAAGTCGGGGTTGTGGGTGAACTTGGCGGTGACGACCTCCTCCATGACCGCGAACCGCTGCTGCTCCCATCCGTCGACGAGCGGAGCCGCGCGCCCGATCCGCTGAGCCTCCGCCGGATCCGAGGCCGCGAGGATCGCATCGATTACGGCCCTGTCATCTGTCTTGGCGGCCATGTAGGCGTGTTCGCTGCTCGGAAACATGCGCCCGCGGTGCGGAGTGATGGCCGGGTAGAAGTTCGACAGGAAGAAATGCTCACCGCGGAACCGGTCGATCACCGGTACCCACAATTCCTCGGTGGCCGCTTGCATACCGTTTCAGTCGCTTGCTGTGCGTGATGCGAGGATGTCGTCGGTTTCGTCGGATTCGAGCCGGACGTCCCAGTCGGTGTGTTCGACAATGTGGTCGTAGATGCGTTGAGATATCGCGCGTTGTTGGTCCAGGTCGGCGCCGTAGTACACGTCAACGACGATCTCAGGATCGTCGGAGTAGACCGTCAGCGACGTGCGGTTATCGCCTGTGATCAATACGTTGCCGTTGACCAGGTCGGTAGCACCGGAAGCCAGCTTCACGGCATCGGTTACATCGGAGAGAGTCGGGCCAGGGCCGACGACGACATAGTCAACATTCGACATCACTCACCACCCCTTCCTCGTTTTCGCATCGCCGATCGCTATGAGTTGGACAGGCTGCCCGGAAGCCGGTTGCTGTAGGCCAGCAGCAGCAAGCTTCATCAGGAGCCGCCTATCTGGAATTGTCGTGTCGGCCATTGGGTGACGACGTGCCATGGCGCGGGGTTGTCTGGCCGGACTGGCTGCTGGTCGGGGAGGTCCGGCTGCCAGGCAGACTGGCGCATCTGCTCAGCGTCGGGCAGCTGCGGCGGCTGGCCCGATAGTTCGGGCTGGAAAGCCCCGAACACGCCGGCATCGAGGTCCCCGCGCAGCATCGCCTGATGCTCCCGGTCCGCGCGGGCCGCCAGCCCGGCCTCGTATCGACGGACCCGCGCGCGGTACTCGCGATGCTGTCTCGTCTGCCGCACCGCCAGCATGATCAATCCGGCCGGCACACCGACGAGCGCAACCAGGAAAGCCAGACCCAGTAGCGCCTGCCAGCCGCCGGCCACCCCGATCCAGAAAGCGAACGGAACGAAGAAGAGAACAAAAACAGCCTTCCCCGGATGCGCCGAAATCAGGCCACCAAGACGCCGCGCCAGGTCCAGGTCGCTGTCGCGGTACACCGGTGCTGGCGCACGGTGCACAGTCCAGCCCTGCCCGTTCCAGTACCGCACCATCGTCGCCCCGGGCGACTCCGGGTACCAGCCGGGCGGGATCGACTGGGTCACGGTGTGGACGCTACGCCGGCTAGCAACGCTTGGGGAACGGCTGAAGGGCCGCGTTTCAAAGGCGGCCCTTGGTTGGGGAAGGGCCGCATTTGAAATGCGACCCTCGCGCGGGCAGGGGTCTCCCGCGGAAGGCGCCCAATTTTGGACACCCGCAATCGGTGAGAACCCCTGCCCACGAAGGCTTGTCACTGGTCTGATCGTCGGCGTTCTGCTTGCCAGCGGCGGAATGTCCGGTCTGCGGCTTCCTGTAGGAAGGTCCGCAGCTCGCCGACCTCGGTAGCGTTGAGTCGCTCAGCCCTGACGAAGTACCAGCTGATCAGTCTGGCCAGGTCCTCACGAGCCCGCTCCAACACGCCGGCGTTGTACACCCGCAGGCAGTCCACGCAATCGCCGTCGCGCCACGACTCGCCGGTATCGAGGTCGGTGTACTCTTCAAGGCGCACCGGATTCGGCGCCAGATAGCTGGGCTTGATGCGCTCCCTTGCCGACGCGGATTCACCGCGCAGCTGGTGTACACCGCCACACAACGTGGGAACCTCCCGGGCCCCGGCGGTCCGGGCCGCTGTCTCGTCCCGGACCCACCAGATATGCCGCAGGTTCGGGTTCTGCGGCATGGAATCCCGGTACTCCCGCCGCAGCCGCTCGAGGTCGGTCAACTGCTCGTACCGGTTCCGTGGCTGGTCACCGAGCGCCAGGAGCTGTTCACGCTCGTCAGCATCACGGTAGCTCGAGTTCGGATCGACGAGCAGCGCGTGCGTGGTGATCGTCGCGCAGTGCGAGCACTTGAGCCGCCCAACCCAGCGGCGCTTCCACCGGTCTCCCGGGTTGTAGCCGCCCCGGGCGCGCCAAACGCTCTTGTAGGTACGCGGCTGGCCGCACTGGCAGCACAACGCCTGCTTGACCGGCTTCGGCGGTTTCGGTTCGGCCACTTCCCGCCGGCGGATGTGCGGCCAGTCGAGTTCGCGGCCACGGCTGGTGGCGCACGGCGTGCCCGGGTCGGCGCCGCAGAACGGGCACCGATGGGACAAGGACGGGTGTTCTGTTTTCGAGCGCACTGAGATAAGCTCCTCGTACTGAGAGATTGAACCCCCTGCCAGGGGTGAGGTCACAGAAGGCGGTTCCCCTGCCAGGGAGCCGCCTTCAGTCATTTGCGAGGTAGTCCGGCTACCGCACAACTGCGAAAGCGCCTGTAACGGGCTCTATCCCGCTACAGGCGCTGCGGTGGCGCTCGGGGCCAGGGGAGTGGTGGACCGTTCACGGCGGTTCGACTACCGGCCGGTACGTGCGGGTTGTGCGTCTGGTTGGGCGTCGACCCAGGCGGCCGGGATGCGAACGCGGCGGCCGTCGCGGATGGCAGGGCATTGCTCGGTGCGGACCCACCGCTTGACTTGGAGCACGTCTACGCCGAATCGCGCGGCGACTTCGCCGAACGTCAAGCCAGGGTCAGGTGACGTGCTACTTGGAGATAGCACGGGGATGACACGACGGTTCTTTGGTGGAGTGTTTGTGCTGGTCAAGGTGGGTGCCCCCGGCAGGATTCGAACCTGCGGCCTTCTGCTCCGGAGGCAGACGCTCTATCCCCTGAGCTACGGGGGCGCATCGACAAGCATGCTGCGCCATCGGGCATAAACAAGCCCCGCCAGACTAGCGCATGGTTGTCACTGCGCTGTCACCACTATGGATTCGGGGGACAAGCACCTCAGCCCATAGGATGGACGATCGTGACCCCCGCCGACCTGGCTGAGCTGCTCAAGGCCACCGCTGCTGCGGTGCTGGCCGGGCGTGGCCTTGACACCGCTGCTTTGCCGCACGCGGTCGTCGTCGAGCGGCCCCGTAATCCTGAACATGGCGACTACGCCAGCAATCTTGCCCTCCAACTGGCCAAAAAGGTCGGAGCAAACCCGCGTGAACTGGCCGGATGGATAGCCGAATCGCTGGCAAGGGCTGACGGTATTGCCTCGGCAGACATCGCCGGTCCAGGCTTCATCAACATGCGCTTGGAGACCTCGGCGCAGGCCAAAGTCGTCGACACCATCATCGACACCGGGGCGAGCTTCGGTCATTCGGAGCTGCTGGCCGGGCGCAAGATCAACCTGGAATTCGTTTCGGCCAACCCCACCGGGCCCATCCACATCGGCGGCACCCGCTGGGCCGCCGTCGGCGACGCATTGGGCCGGCTGCTTTCCACGCAGGGCGCCGACGTGGTGCGCGAATACTATTTCAACGACCATGGTGCCCAGATCGACCGATTCGCCAACTCCCTGATCGCCGCCGCCAAGGGGGAACCCATTCCGGACGACGGCTACGCTGGCAACTACATCACCGATATCGCGGCGCAGGTACTGCAGAAGGCGCCCGATGCGCTGAATCTGCCCGACGGCGAGATGCGCGAGACCTTCCGCGAGATCGGCGTGGACCTGATGTTTAGCCACATTAAAGAATCGCTGCACGAATTCGGCACCGACTTCGACGTCTATACCCACGAGGATTCGATGCACACCAGCGGTCGTGTAGATCAGGCCATCGCACGGCTGCGCGAAACCGGCAACATCTACCAGCAAGACGGCGCAACTTGGCTGCGCAGCAGCGCTTTTGGCGACGACAAGGATCGCGTTGTGATCAAGAGCGACGGCAAGCCGGCCTATATCGCCGGTGACCTGGCCTACTACCTGGACAAGCGGGAACGCGGCTTCGACCTGTGCATCTACATGCTTGGCGCCGACCACCACGGATATATCGCCAGGCTCAATGCCGCGGCCGCCGCCTTCGGCGAAGACCCGGCCACGGTCGAGGTGCTGATCGGTCAGATGGTCAACCTGGTCCGAGACGGCCAGCCGATCCGGATGAGCAAGCGCGCAGGTACCGTCATCACGCTCGACGATCTGGTAGACGCGATCGGCGTCGATGCCGCGCGATACAGCCTGATCCGCTCCTCTGTGGACACGCCCATCGATATCGACCTGGCGCTGTGGTCCTCGGCGTCGAATGAAAACCCGGTCTATTACGTGCAGTACGCACACGCCCGGCTCTCGGCGCTGGCCCGTAACGCCGCTGAGCTGGGCCTGATTGCCGACACAAAACACCTCGACCTGCTCGACCATGACAAGGAGGGCGTGCTGTTGCGCACCCTGGGTGGGTTCCCGCGGGCGCTCGAAACGGCGGCGTCCTTGCGCGAACCGCACCGGGTGTGCCGTTACTTGGAAGACCTTGCCGGCGACTACCACCGGTTCTACGACTCGTGCCGGGTGTTGCCGCAGGGCGACGAACAGCCCACCGACCTGCACATGGCCCGCCTGGCCCTGTGTCAGGCTACCCGCCAGGTCATCGCCAACGGGCTGGGCATACTCGGTGTTAGCGCCCCGGAGCGAATGTGAACGTCCACCCCGCCGGCCCTCGGCACGCCGAAGAAAGCCGCCTCCCCGACAGTCCGCAACAGCCGCGCTCGTCGGAAGAGTTGTTGGAGTTGGCGCCGAACGTGTGGCCGCGCAACACAACTCGCAACGACGTGGGTGTGGCATGCGTTGCCGGTGTCTCGGTCACCGATCTCGCGCAGGAGTACGGGACTCCACTCTTCATCATCGACGAGGACGACTTTCGCTCTCGCTGCCGAGAAATCGCTGCCGCATTCGGCGGGGGACACAACGTGTACTACGCCGCGAAAGCCTTCCTATGTACCGAGATCGCTCGCTGGGTCGAGGAGGAAGGTCTCTCGATCGACGTATCCACCGGCGGTGAGTTGGCCGTGGCGCTGCATGCCGGCTTCCCGCCGGAGCGGATCACCCTGCACGGCAATAACAAATCCATCGCTGAACTGACGGTTGCGGTCAAAGCTGGTGTGGGACATATTGTTTTGGACTCGATGACCGAAATCGAGCGCCTCGACACCATTGCTGGCGAGGCCGGCGTCGTCCAGGATGTCTTCGTTCGTCTCACCGTCGGCGTCGAGGCACACACCCATGAGTTCATTTCCACCGCGCACGAAGACCAGAAATTCGGGTTGTCGATAGCCAGCGGCGCGGCGCTGGCGGCGATACGCCGAGTTTTCGCCACCGATCATCTGCGGCTCGTGGGGCTGCACAGCCACATTGGTTCTCAGATCTTCGATGTGGATGGTTTCGAATTGGCTGCGCACCGCGTTATCGGTCTGCTGCGTGATGTGGTCGGCGAATTCGGTCCAGAAAAGACGGCACAATTGTCGACCGTGGATCTTGGTGGTGGCCTGGGTATCTCGTATCTGTCATCCGACGACCCACCGCCGATCGGAGACCTGGCCGCCAAGCTGAGCGCCGTGGTGAGCAATGAATCGGCAGCCGTGGGTCTCCCGACGCCCAGGTTGGTAGTCGAGCCAGGACGCGCCATCGCCGGACCGGGCACCGTCACGCTGTATGAGGTCGGCACCGTCAAAGACGTCGACGTCAGCGCCACCGCGAACCGGCGCTACGTCAGCGTCGACGGCGGCATGAGCGACAACATCCGTACCGCGCTCTATGACGCGCAATATGACGTCCGGCTGGTCTCACGAGTCAGTGATGCGCCGGCGGCGCTGGCCCGTCTCGTCGGAAAGCACTGCGAAAGTGGCGATATCATCGTGCGCGACGCGTGGGTGCCCGACGATCTACAGGCCGGCGACCTGGTTGCAGTAGCCGCCACGGGCGCCTATTGCTATTCGCTGTCGAGTCGATACAACATGATCGGCCGTCCCGCCGTGGTGGCGGTGCGCGCGGGGAAGGCGCGCCTGATCCTGCGTCGGGAGACGGTCGATGATCTGCTGAGTCTGGAGGTGAGGTAACCGTGTCCGGTGACGAAAAGCCGGTCGGTGTAGTGGTGCTCGGATTGGGCAACGTCGGTAGCGAAGTTGTCCGAATCATGGACGAGAGCGCCGAGGATTTGGCGGCTCGAGTGGGCGCCCCGCTGGTGCTGCGCGGCGTCGGGGTACGCCGGGTCGCAGCCGACCGCGAGGTGCCGCTAGAGCTACTCACCGACAACGTTGACGAACTCGTCTCGCGCGAGGACGTCGACATCGTCGTGGAAGTGATGGGCCCGGTGGAGCCGTCGCGCAAGGCGATCCTGACCGCCATCGAGCACGGCAAGTCCGTGGTGACGGCCAATAAGGCACTGCTGTCTACCTCCACCGGTGAGTTGGCGCAGGCCGCCGAAGGTGCCCACGTCGATCTCTATTTCGAAGCCGCTGTTGCCGGGGCAATCCCGGTAATTCGTCCGCTGACCCAGTCGCTGGCCGGTGACACCGTGCTGCGTGTGGCCGGAATCGTCAATGGTACAACGAATTACATACTTTCCGAGATGGACAGCACCGGCGCTGACTATGCGAAGGCCCTGGCCGATGCAAGCGCGCTGGGCTATGCCGAGGCCGACCCCACCGCCGATGTGGAAGGCTATGACGCCGCGGCCAAGGCCGCGATTTTGGCGTCCATCGCTTTCCATACCCGGGTGACCGCCGATGACGTCTATCGGGAGGGCATCACCAAGATCACCCCGGCCGACTTCGTATCCGCCCGGGCACTGGGCTGCACCATCAAGCTGTTGTCCATTTGCGAGCGCATTACCACCGACGAAGGTCAGCAACGGGTTTCGGCTCGTGTCTATCCGGCGTTGGTGCCGCTGTCGCATCCCTTGGCGACCGTTAGCGGTGCCTTCAATGCCGTCGTGGTCGAGGCCCAGGCCGCGGGTCGGCTGATGTTCTATGGCCAGGGCGCTGGTGGCGCGCCCACCGCGTCGGCGGTGACTGGCGACTTGGTGATGGCTGCGCGCAACCGGGTTCTCGGTAGCCGCGGTCCGCGTGAATCAAAATACGCTCAACTTCCGGTGGCGCCAATGGGTTTCATCTCAACTCGCTATTACGTCAGCATGAATGTCGCCGATAAGGCGGGCGTGTTGTCGGCGGTGGCAGCGGAGTTCGCCAAACGTGATGTCAGTATCGCCGAGGTGCGCCAAGAAGGTGTGGTGGACGACGAGGGCCAACGGGTGGGCGCCCGGATTGTGGTGGTCACTCACTTGGCCACCGACGCCGCACTTTCGGAAACCGTTGAAGCTCTTGCCGACTTGGACGTCGTCCAGCATGTGGCAAGCGTGCTGCGACTGGAAGGGACCGACCTGTGAGTGTCCCGCGGACAGCTACGCACCGGCCCTGGCCGGGCGTCATCGCGGCATACCGTGACCGGTTGCCGGTGGGGGACGACTGGACCCCGGTCACCTTGCTTGAGGGCGGCACGCCGTTGATCGCGGCGACCAGGCTCTCCAAACAGACCGGTTGCACCATTCACCTCAAGGTGGAGGGCCTCAACCCCACGGGTTCGTTCAAGGACCGGGGCATGACGATGGCGGTCACCGATGCGCTGGCGCGCGGACAACAGGCAGTGTTGTGTGCGTCGACGGGTAACACCTCGGCGTCGGCGGCGGCTTACGCTGCCCGCGCGGGCATCACCTGTGCGGTGCTGATACCCCAGGGCAAGATCGCGATGGGCAAGCTGGCTCAGGCGGTGATGCACGGGGCCAAGATCATCCAGATCGACGGCAACTTCGACGACTGCCTGGAACTGGCCCGCAAGATGGCCGCCGACTTCCCGACTATCTCGTTGGTCAACTCCGTCAACCCGGTGCGCATCGAAGGCCAGAAAACGGCAGCGTTCGAGATTGTCGATGCGCTCGGGGCCGCGCCGGATGTGCATGCGCTTCCGGTCGGCAACGCCGGCAACATCACTGCTTATTGGAAGGGCTACACCGAGTACCACCGCGAAGGCGTGATCGACAAGCTGCCCCGGATGCTGGGTACCCAGGCGGCGGGTGCAGCGCCGCTGGTGTTGGGCGAACCGGTGAGCCACCCGGAAACCATCGCGACCGCGATTCGCATCGGCTCGCCGGCCTCGTGGACCTCGGCCGTCGAGGCCCAGCAGCAATCCAAGGGGCGTTTCCTGGCCGCTACCGATGAGGAAATCCTGGCCGCATACCACTTGGTCGCAACTGCCGAAGGCGTTTTTGTCGAGCCCGCGTCGGCGGCCAGCATCGCGGGTTTGCTCAAGGCCATCGACGACGGCTGGGTGCCGCGCGGATCGAGTGTGGTGTGCACGGTCACCGGCAACGGCTTGAAGGACCCTGACACGGCGCTCAAGGACATGCCCAGTGTGACGCCGGTGCCGGTTGACCCGGGCGCCGTGGTTGAAAAGCTGGGGTTGGGCTAGTGGCGATCGCGAGTGCGGCGCAGCCGAGCGCTGCGGGTCGCCACTTGTTGGGTCGTGTGGCGATCGCGAGTGCGGCGCAGCCGAGCGCTGCGGGTCGCCACTTGTTGGGTCGTGTGGCGATCGCGAGTGCGGCGCAGCCGAGCGCTGCGGGTCGCCACTTGTTGGGTCGTGTGGCGATCGCGAGTGCGGCGCAGCCGAGCGCTGCGGGTCGCCACTTGTTGGGTCGTGTGGCGATCGCGAGTGCGGCGCAGCCGAGCGCTGCGGGTCGCCACTTGTTGGGTCGTGTGGCGATCGCGAGTGCGGCGGGTGCCGCGAAGGGCTGTCCGTGACCCACGTGCTGCCCGCCGGGTTGACGGCGACCTCCGTGGTATCGGCATCAAGTGCCAACCTCGGTCCGGGTTTCGACAGTGTCGGCCTCGCGTTGAGCCTCTACGATGAAATCATCCTTGAGACAACGGATTCCGGACTGGAAGTGGTGGTCGAGGGGGAAGGATCCGGTCAGGTGCCACTGGGCCCCGAGCACCTGGTGGTGCGCGCCATCCAACACGGGCTGCGGGCCGTGGGTGTCAGTGCCGCAGGCCTGGTTGTCCGGTGTCGCAACGACATACCGCATTCACGCGGGTTAGGCTCGTCGGCAGCGGCCGTTGTCGGCGGCCTGGCTGCTGTCAACGGCCTGGTTACACAATGTGATTGGTCTCCGATGGGCGATGCTCAGCTGATCCAGCTGTCCTCGGAGTTTGAAGGTCATCCCGACAACGCGGCGGCGGCCGTGTTGGGTGGTGCGGTCGTTTCCTGGATCGACCGCAGCGGGGATCTGTCCGATTACTCGGCGGTGCCGCTGCACCTGCATCCCGACATCCGGCTGTTCTCCGCGATTCCCGAGGAGCGCTCGTCCACCGCGGAGACCCGGGTGTTGCTTCCTGCCCAGGTCAGCCACCACGATGCACGATTCAACATCAGCCGCGTCGCGTTGCTGGTGGTCGCGCTCACCCAGCGGCCGGATCTGCTGATGCCGGCGACCGAAGACATGCTCCATCAGCCGCAGCGTGCCCGAGCGATGCCGACGTCGGCGGAATATTTGCAGCTTTTGCGGCGCCATAACGTCGCGGCGACCCTGTCAGGTGCCGGACCGGCGCTGATCGCTCTTACGACCCAACCGGAGTTGCCGGCAGAAGCGGTCGAGTACGGGGCCGCAAATGGATTCACGATCTCTGCGATGACCACGGGGAACGGAGTTCGCTGGAACCCGGGATCCGCCCTCACCGAGTGATCCGCCACGCGGTCGGGGGGTTTGCTTGCTTCCGGCCAGGAAGCGGGCTATTCTCGGAGCCGTCCAGCAATTGCAGCATCTGCATCTGCATCCATACTGCCTTGCCGCTGGGACAACCACCAATCCTTCTCGTGGACGAGGTTCGCCGTATTCGCCGCCGATCCGGGCGATCACCGTTAGAGAGTCGATGATTGGGCGCACTCGGCAATTTGGCTGACTGCAACGAACCCTCGTATGACGTAATCAGCGGGGGAAGAAAGGAAATCCGTGACTGATACGGACCTCATCACGGCTGGCGAAAGCACCGACGTCGACACGAAGTCGGATTCCGTGACAAAAGACACTTCTGACGTCGAGACCGCAGCGCCGGGCGATTCACTGTCCACGATGGTATTGCCCGAACTGCGCGCGCTGGCTAATCGAGCCGGCGTCAAGGGGACGTCGGGTATGCGCAAGAGCGAACTGATCGCAGCGATCCAGGAGACGAGGGGACGGGCTAACGGCGCCTCGGCGGCCTCTGAATCCGGCGCTGACTCGGACAACAACCAGTCGTCGAGCGGCGCCGAGGGATCCGCCGTACAGGCAACCGCCGAGGGGTCGGCCTCCGCGAAGCAAGGCGATGCTGCCGACGACACGACGGCTAATGACACGCCGCGCCGCGAACGCCGCAGGTCCGGCCGCGACGCGGGCGCATCGGCCCGCGGCAGCGCGGAGTCGGGTGGCGACGGTACCGCGGGCGGTGAGGACAACGCAGCCACCGGCACCGAGAACCGTCGAAAGGGCGGCCAGGACACCAAGGCCGACGAGCGCGGAACCGACTCGAGCAACGACCAAAGCGGTGACCAGCAAAGCTCGGGCGGGCAGCAGTCTCGTGGCGAGGAAGACGGCGAAGGGCGCCAGGGCCGGCGGGGACGTCGATTCCGCGACCGTCGCCGCCGCGGTGAACGATCTGGCGACGGCTCCGACGCCGAGTTGCGTGAGGACGACGTGGTCCAGCCCGTGGCGGGCATCCTTGACGTCTTGGACAATTACGCGTTCGTGCGTACCTCCGGTTACCTTGCCGGCCCGCACGACGTCTATGTGTCGATGAACATGGTGCGTAAGAACGGCTTGCGCCGCGGCGACGCGGTCACCGGTGCGGTTCGGGTGCCCCGGGAGGGTGAACAGCCCAACCAGCGCCAAAAGTTCAACCCGCTGGTACGTCTGGACAGCATCAACGGTGGGTCCGTTGAAGACGCCAAGAAGCGGCCCGAGTTCGGCAAGCTGACGCCGCTGTATCCCAACCAGCGACTTCGGTTGGAAACGACCACGGAGCGCCTGACCACCCGGGTCATCGACCTGATCATGCCGATCGGCAAGGGCCAGCGCGCGTTGATCGTGTCGCCGCCCAAGGCCGGTAAGACGACGATCCTGCAGGACATCGCCAACGCCATCACCAAGAACAATCCGGAATGCCACCTCATGGTCGTGCTCGTCGACGAGCGGCCTGAGGAGGTGACCGACATGACGCGATCGGTCAAAGGTGAGGTCATCGCCTCGACGTTTGACCGCCCACCATCCGACCACACATCGGTCGCGGAGCTGGCCATCGAGCGCGCCAAGCGCCTCGTGGAGCAGGGCAAGGACGTCGTGGTGCTGCTCGATTCCATCACCCGCTTGGGCCGCGCCTACAACAATGCGTCACCCGCATCGGGCCGCATTCTCTCCGGTGGTGTCGACTCCACAGCGCTGTACCCGCCGAAGCGTTTCTTGGGCGCAGCGCGCAACATCGAGGAGGGCGGCTCGCTGACCATCATCGCGACCGCGATGGTCGAGACCGGATCTACGGGTGACACGGTGATCTTCGAGGAGTTCAAAGGCACTGGTAACGCCGAGCTGAAACTCGACCGCAAGATTGCTGAGCGGCGCGTTTTCCCAGCAGTCGACGTGAACCCGTCGGGTACCCGTAAGGATGAGCTGCTGCTCTCGCCCGATGAGTTCGCCATTGTGCACAAGCTGCGCCGCGTGCTGTCGGGGCTGGATTCGCACCAGGCCATCGATCTGCTGATGTCGCAGCTGCGCAAGACGAAGAACAACTACGAATTCCTGGTCCAGGTGTCCAAGACCACGCCGGGCAGTATGGACAACGACTGACCGATAGCTGAGGCACGTCGCGCGGGAATGTGTGGGCACATCTCGGTGTTTGGGCAGGTGGTAGTTGACCTGGCATAATCGACGTTCGACCACTCCTGGACCGTCTCAGGTTCTCGAGGTAGGCCTGAGCGCCGCATGAACATCGGGGAAGCACCGGGGCCCACGAGCGGCCAACGATCGAAGAGGACAGTATGAAATCTGACATTCATCCCGCCTACGAGGAGACCACGGTGGTCTGCGGGTGCGGGAATACATTCCAGACTCGCAGCACCAAGCCTGGTGGCCGCATCGTGGCCGAGGTTTGCTCGCAGTGTCACCCGTTCTACACCGGCAAGCAGAAGATCCTCGACAGTGGGGGTCGGGTTGCCCGCTTCGAGCGGCGCTACGGCAAGCGCAAAGTCGGCGCCGACAAGAGCGAAGCGGCAACCGACAAGTAGCTGGATTACCGACGCCCGAACTGTGCACGTGCGGCACAGGCCGGGCGTCGGTTCGTGTTTGCGGTAAAGAGCTGGCGGGAGGTGTGACATGGCGCAGCCGGTGCAGACGATCGACGTCCTGCTTGCCGAACACGCGGACCTTGAGGTTGCGCTGGCAGACCCCGAACTGCATAGCAACCCCGCCGAGGCGCGCAAGGCCGGCCGCCGATTTGCCCGACTCGCGCCGATCGTGGCCACCCATCGCAAGCTGGTGGCCGCCCGCGAAGATCTCGAGGCCGCTCGCGAACTGGCGGCCGCCGACGAGTCCTTTGCTGCGGAGGCCGCCGAGTTGGAGGCTCAGGTAGCCGAACTCGATGCCCAACTCACCGACATGCTGGCACCGCGCGACCCGCATGATGCCGACGATATCGTGCTCGAGGTCAAGTCCGGGGAGGGCGGCGAAGAATCGGCCCTGTTTGCCGCCGATCTGGCCAGGATGTACATCCGCTACGCGGAGCGGCACGGCTGGACGGTGACGGTGTTGGACGAAACCACCTCGGACCTGGGCGGCTATAAGGACGCGACGCTGGCCATCGCCAGCAAAGGCGACACGGTCGACGGGGTGTGGTCGCGGATGAAATTCGAGGGCGGGGTGCACCGGGTACAACGCGTTCCGGTAACGGAATCGCAAGGCCGCGTGCATACCTCGGCCGCTGGTGTGCTCGTCTACCCAGAACCTGAAGAGGTCGGTGAGGTGCAGATCGACGAGTCCGACCTGCGCATCGATGTCTACCGGTCTTCGGGCAAGGGCGGCCAAGGTGTCAATACCACCGACTCGGCGGTGCGAATCACCCACCTGCCCACCGGAATTGTCGTCACCTGTCAAAACGAACGGTCGCAGCTGCAAAACAAGATACGCGCCTTGCAGGTGCTGGCGGCTCGGCTACAGGCGATAGCCGAGGAACAAGCGCTGGCTGACGCGTCGGCAGACCGGGCTAGCCAGATTCGCACCGTGGACCGCAGCGAACGGATTCGCACATACAACTTTCCGGAGAACCGGATCACCGATCACCGAATCGGCTACAAGGCATACAACCTCGATCAGGTCCTCGATGGTGACCTGGACGCGCTGTTCGACGCGCTGGCCGCCGCTGACAAGCAGTCCCGGCTACAGCAATCATGACCTCGCTGCGGCACGCGATTGATTCGGCTGCAGCGCTGCTCACCGCGGCCGGGATCGACTCCGCGCGTTGCGATGCCGAGCAGTTAGCGGCCCATTTAACGGGCACGCAGCGTGGTCTGCTGTCCGTGCAGGACGAGGCGCCCGGTGATGGCTTCTTGGGGCGATACCAGGACATTGTCGCCGCGCGTTGCCGGCGGGTGCCGTTGCAGCATCTCACCGGGACGGTGGCGTTCGGGCCGGTCGAGCTGCATGTTGGTCCGGGTGTGTTCATACCGCGCCCAGAGACCGAAGCCATATTGGAATGGGCTACCGCGCAACCACTTCCGGTGCGGCCGGTCATCATCGACGTGTGCACCGGAAGTGGCGCATTGGCTGTCGCGCTGGCCCAGTTGCGGCCGACAGCGCGAATCATCGCTATCGATGACTCCGACGTGGCCCTGGAGTATGCCCGTCGCAACGTTCAGGGCAGCAAGGTGGAACTGGTGCGAGCTGATGTCACCGAACCCGGCCTGCTGGGGGAGCTCGACGGACAAGTCGACCTCGTCGTCGCCAACCCGCCCTATGTCCCCGATGATGCGATCTTGGAACCCGAGGTAGCGCAGCATGATCCACGCCGCGCGGTGTTCGGTGGGCCGGACGGGATGGCAGTGATTCCGCACGTTGTTCGGCTGGCCGGGAGGTGGTTGCGCCCCGGTGGGGGGTTCGCCGTTGAACATGACGAATCCATGTCTTTGCCGACGGTTGAATTGATCAACGGCGCAGGGGTTTTCGATAGCGTCGTTGCTCGCCGGGATCTAGCCGGGCGGCCCAGGTTTGTCACCGCCTGCAGGCGAAACGGCCGTGCCGCGTGCCGCGATGATGATAGGGAGAGTGTCGGCTATGACTGAGGTGTTCGATTGCGCCGACCCCGATCAGCGTTCCGATGGAATCGCCGCGGCGGTCGGGGCGCTCAAGGCGGGGCGCTTGGTAGTCATGCCGACGGACACCGTCTACGGAATCGGCGCCGACGCCTTCGACAGCGCTGCGGTGAACGCGCTACTTGCGGCCAAGGGGCGGGCACGCGACATGCCAGTAGGCGTGCTGGTCGGCTCCTGGCACACAATCGAGGGCCTGGTCTACTCGATGCCCGACGGCGCGCGCGAACTGATCCGCGCCTTCTGGCCGGGTGCGCTGAGCCTGGTCGTCGTGCAAGCGCCCTCATTGCAATGGGATCTCGGTGATGCTTACGGCACGGTGATGTTGCGCATGCCTTTGCATCCGGTCGCCATCGAATTGTTGCGGCAGGTCGGGCCCATGGCGGTCTCCAGCGCAAACGTCTCCGGTCAGCCACCGGCGGGTGACGTCGTCGAGGCACGTCGCCAGCTCGGCGATCGCATCGACATCTATTTGGACGGCGGTCCATCCGCGCAGCAGGCCGCTTCTACCATCGTCGACCTGACCGGAGCATCCCCGCGCATCCTTCGGGCGGGGCCGGTCAGTGCGGAACGGATCGCCGATGTGCTCGGTGTGGACACGGAGACGTTGACCGCCTGAGCATCTTTTGCCCCACCGGCCCTTCGTGGTGAGGCCGGGCGCAGTTGTTGGGGTCTCAGGTTGGTGCAGTACGGTCTCGAGGTGTCCAGCGATGTGGCCAGCCTTGCCGGTGGCGTGCTCGCACTTTCTGCCCCCGGGGCCGGCGTCCCGCTGCGTGAGCTCGCCCTCGTCGGGCTGACCGCGGCGATCATCACCTATTTCGCAACCGGGCCGGTACGGGTGCTAGCAACCCGGTTGGGGGCTGTCGCCTATCCACGGGAGCGTGATGTTCACGTCACACCCACCCCACGCATGGGCGGCTTGGCGATGTTCCTCGGCGTTGTCTCCGCTGTCTTCCTCGCCTCCCAGCTTCCCGCGCTAACCCGCGGTTTCGTTTATTCCACCGGTATGCCCGCGGTGCTGGTCGCGGGTGCAGTGATCATGGGGATAGGTCTGATCGACGACAGGTGGGGTCTTGATGCGCTCACAAAATTCGCTGGCCAGATCACCGCGGCCAGTGTGCTGGTCACCATGGGGGTGGCGTGGAGTGTCCTCTATATCCCGGTGGGTGGGGTCGGAACCATTGTGCTGGACCAAGCCTCCTCGATCCTGCTCACGTTGGCGTTGACCGTGTCGATCGTGAACGCAATGAACTTCGTCGACGGCCTGGACGGTCTGGCGGCTGGGCTGGGTCTGATCACCGCGTTGGCGATCTGCATGTTCTCGGTGGGACTGCTGCGTGACCACGGTGGCGACGTGTTGTTCTATCCGCCCGCGGTGATCTCGGTAGTGCTCGCGGGAGCCTGTCTCGGCTTTCTGCCGCACAACTTTCACCGAGCCAAGATCTTCATGGGTGATTCCGGTTCGATGCTGATCGGGTTGATGCTTGCCGCGGCTTCCACGACCGCTGCCGGCCCGATCTCGCAAAATGCCTACGGCGCGCGCGACGTGTTTGCTTTGCTGTCGCCGTTCTTACTGGTGATTGCTGTCATGTTTGTGCCGATGCTGGACTTGTTGTTGGCGATCGTGCGTCGCACCCGCGCGGGCCGCAGTGCGTTCAGTCCGGACAAGATGCACCTTCACCACCGGCTGTTGCAGATTGGTCATTCCCATCGCCGAGTGGTGCTGCTCATCTACTTGTGGGTGGGCATTGTCGCGTTCGGAGCGGCGAGCACGATCTTTGTCGACCCGCGCCACACCGCGGCGGTGATGCTGGGCGCGATTGTCGTCGCGGGGATCGTGACCGCGATCCCGCTGCTGCGGCGTGGCGACGACTACTACGACGGCGACTACGACGGCGACCACAACAATGACTACGACAAGAAGTAGTAGTGGCATCTACCTTGTGGTACGGTGCAGGTAGAACCCCGAAACAAACCTCGCGGGTTGCCGGCCCCCTGGGCCTTCGGATTGGTTTCCGACCGCGCCCATTGACGACCGACACAGGGAGCTACCCCTTGGGTTATGCCACCGTGCCCTTTGCGATACGCTCGGCGAGCCACCGATCAGTCGATCAGGTGGTTTCCGCTCCACCAACCCGGGATTGAGGTGCTGCAGTGACAACACCAGCGCAGGACGCGCCGTTGGTGTTTCCCTCTGTTGCGTTCCGCCCGGTTCGCCTGCTTGTTATCAGCCTGGGGCTGACCTTGGCCGCGACGCTCATCGCCGGTTTCATCGGGCATGTCATGGTCGGGGTGTTCTTGGGTGTCGGGCTCCTGCTCGGTTTGCTCAACGCCGTGCTGGTGCGGCGTTCAGTCGAGTCGATCACCGCGCAGGCGCATCCGCTGAAGCGGTCGATGGCGCTCAATTCCGCGTCGCGTGTCGCGGTAATCACCATCATCGCGCTGATCATTGCCTACCTATTTCGGCCGGCGGGGCTTGGTGTGGTATTTGGTTTGGCGTTCTTCCAGCTGCTGTTGGTGTTGTCGACTGCCCTGCCGGTTTGGAAGAAACTGCGGACCGGTGTCGACGAGTCGGTGGAGTCGGCCGGCGGCGTTTTGACGGGATCTGAAGGGACGGAAGTGAGGAGCACCAGCGATGACTGAGTCCATCCTGGCCGCCCAGATCGAGGTCGGCGAGCACCACACCGCCACCTGGCTCGGTATGACCGTCAACACTGACACGGTGCTGTCAACAGCGATTGCCGGCCTGATCGTCATCGCCTTGGCCTTCTACCTGCGCTCGAAGGTGACGTCGACGGCTGTGCCCGGTGGGGTGCAGTTGTTCTTCGAGGCGATCACCATACAGATGCGCAACCAGGTCGAGGGCGCTATCGGGATGCGGATCGCTCCCTTTGTGTTGCCGCTCGCGGTGACCATCTTCGTGTTCATCCTGATCTCCAACTGGCTGTCGGTCCTGCCGGTGCAGTACACCGACAAGGACGGGCAAACCACCGAGCTGCTCAAACCGGCCGCCGCGGATATCAATTACGTGCTGGCGCTGGCCTTGTTTGTCTTCGTCTGCTACCACGCCGCGGGGATTTGGCGTCGTGGGATTGTCGGCCACCCCATCAAGCTGGTGAAGGGGCACGTGGCGATACTGGCGCCGATCAACCTTGTTGAAGAGATTGCCAAGCCGATCTCGTTGTCGCTCCGTCTTTTCGGCAACATCTTCGCCGGTGGCATATTGGTTGCATTGATCGCGCTCTTTCCGCCCTACATCATGTGGGCGCCGAATGCGATCTGGAAATCGTTTGACTTGTTCGTGGGCGCCATCCAGGCGTTCATTTTCGCACTGCTGACAATTCTGTACTTCAGCCAAGCGATGGAGCTAGAAGACGAACACCACTAAGACTGTCTCGACCTGTTAGGCACGTACCGATACCGAATCCTGGTAAACCGCTACCAGAGTTATCAAGGAGGATAAGGAATGGACCCCACTATCGCTGCCGGCGCCCTCATCGGCGGCGGACTGATCATGGCCGGTGGCGCAATCGGCGCCGGTATCGGTGACGGTGTCGCCGGTAACGCGCTAATCTCCGGCGTGGCCCGGCAGCCCGAGGCACAGGGGCGGCTATTCACGCCGTTCTTCATCACCGTCGGCCTGGTCGAGGCGGCCTACTTTATCAACCTGGCGTTTATGGCACTGTTCGTATTCGCCACGCCCGTCAAATAATTCGGCTGTAACGGCTGAAGTGGTTGTAGTGGTTGCAATGGGTAGCAATGAGTGACGTGAACTCTATTGTTCTGGCGCTGAGCCAGGCGGCTGCGGAAGGTGAGGAAGGCGGCAAGACCAACAACTTCCTTATTCCCAACGGCACCTTCTTCTTCGTGCTGGCCATCTTCTTGTTGGTCCTCGCCGTTATTGGCACGTTTGTCGTGCCACCGATCCTGAAGGTGTTGCGGGAACGCGACGCCATGGTGGCTAAGACGCTGTCCGACAACAAGAAGTCCGCCGAGCAATTCGCGGCTGCCCAGGCCGACTACGAAGAGGCCATGGCGGAAGCCCGGGCCCAGGCATCGTCCTACCGGGATAACGCCCGCGCTGACGGCCGTAAGGTCGTCGAAGATGCGCGCGCCCGTGCCGAGCAGGAAGTGGCATCAACGTTGCAGGTGGCCAGCGAGGAGCTGAAGCGGGAAAGGGACGCGGTGGAACTGGATTTGCGCGCCAACGTCGCGACTATGTCGGCGACGCTGGCCAGTCGGATCCTCGGTGTCGACGTCAGCACGTCAGCCGCGACGAGGTAAGCAACCATGTCGACATTTCTCGGACAGCTGGTTGGCTTCGCGGCCATCGTGTTTTTGGTGTGGCGCTATGTGGTGCCTCCTGTACGGCGGCTGATGGCTGCGCGGCAGGACACACTGCGACAACAGTTGGCTGATGCGGAAACCGCCGCCGAGCGGCTGACTGAGTCGACGGCCGCGCACAGCAAGGCCATCGAATCCGCCAAGAAAGAGGCCAAGCAGGTCGTTGAAGAGGCCAAGACGGATGCCAAGCGGATTGCCGAACAATTGCAGGAACAGGCCGGTATCGAGGCCGACCGTATCAAGGGACAGGGCGCTCGTCAGGTCGAGTTGATGCGGACCCAACTGGCCCGCCAGCTTCGGCTGGAGCTGGGCCACGAATCCGTCCGGCAGGCAGGCGAACTGGTCCGCAGCTATGTTGCCGACCCGACGCAGCAGTCCGCTACCGTCGAACGCTTCCTGGACGAACTCGATGCGATGGCGCCGGAGCCGGCAGAAGTCGAGCATCCGGTGACCGCGAAAATGCGTTCGGCCAGTCGACGGGCGCTGGGCAGCTTGGTCGGCAAGTTTGGCACCTTGTCGAAGGGCCTCGACAACCAAGCACTGTCGACACTGGCCAGCGACCTGGTCTCGGTTGCCCAAATGCTGGATCGGGAAGCTGTCGTCACGCGGTATCTCACCGTGCCCGCCGAAGACGCGGCGCCCAGGGTGCGGCTACTCGATCGGCTGATCACCGGCAAGGTTGGCGACCCCGCGCTCGAGATATTGCGGGCGGCCGTCTCGGAGAGATGGTCGGCCAATTCCGATCTGATCGATGCCATCGAGCACTTGTCTCGGCAAGCATTGCTGGAAGTCGCCGAGCGGGAGGGTCAGGCCGACGACGTCGAAGACCAGTTGTTCCGGTTTTCTCGAATCCTGGATGCGCAGCCACGACTTTCGATCCTGTTGGGCGACTACGCTGTGCCAGCCGAAGGTCGAGTTCAGTTGTTGCGCAAGGTGCTTGACAGCGCGGGCAGTAGCGTCAATCAGATCGCGGTCGCACTCCTATCCCACACGGTCGAATTATTGAGAGGTCAGCCGGCAGAAGACGCCGTGCTGCTCCTGGCCGAAGTGGCGGTGGCTCGCCACGGCGAAATCGTTGCGCAGGTCAGCGCGGCGGCCGAGCTCAGTGGTGCTCAACGCACCCGCGTTACCGAGGTGCTGAGCCGAATCTACGGTCACCCGGTGACCGTGCAGCTGCAGATTGATCCCGCGTTGCTGGGCGGTCTGTCAATCGCGGTGGGCGACGAGGTCATTGACGGTACGCTCTCTTCGCGCTTGGCCGCTGCCGAGGCTCAATTGCCTGATTGAAAATCGAGTGCCTGATTTGAAACCCGAACCAAGTCAACACAACCGAAGTAGGAAGACGAAAAGCCATGGCCGAGTTGACAATCTCCGCTGATGATATTCAGAGCGCGATCGAAGAGTACGTAAGCTCATTCACCTCGGATACCTCCCGTGAGGAGGTCGGTACCGTGGTCGACGCTGGCGACGGTATTGCGCATGTCGAGGGCTTGCCCTCCGTGATGACCCAGGAGTTGCTCGAATTTCCGGGCGGTGTGCTCGGTGTGGCGTTGAACCTCGACGAACACAGCGTTGGCGCGGTTATCCTCGGTGACTTCGAGAACATCGAAGAAGGCCAGCAGGTCAAGCGCACCGGCGAAGTCCTGTCGGTACCGGTCGGCGACGCCTTTTTGGGCCGCGTGGTCAACCCCCTCGGCCAGCCGATTGACGGGCGTGGAGACATCGAGGCCGAGACGCGGCGTGCGCTGGAGCTGCAAGCGCCGTCGGTGGTGCAGCGGCAAAGCGTCAAGGAGCCGCTGCAGACCGGTATCAAAGCGATCGACGCGATGACCCCGATCGGCCGCGGCCAGCGACAGCTGATCATCGGCGACCGCAAGACCGGCAAGACCGCCGTCTGCGTCGACACCATCCTCAACCAGCGGGAGAACTGGGAGAGCGGTGACGAGAAGAAGCAGGTGCGCTGCGTGTATGTGGCCATCGGTCAGAAGGGCACCACGATCGCGTCGGTGCGGCGTGCTCTTGAAGAGGGCGGCGCGATGGACTACACGACCATCGTGGCGGCGCCCGCGTCGGACTCCGCCGGCTTCAAATGGCTTGCGCCATACACCGGTTCGGCCATTGCCCAGCACTGGATGTACAGCGGCAAGCATGTGCTGATCGTCTTCGACGACCTGACCAAGCAGGCCGAAGCCTACCGCGCAATCTCATTGCTGCTGCGCCGTCCGCCTGGCCGTGAAGCCTATCCAGGTGACGTGTTCTATTTGCACTCACGCCTTTTGGAGCGTTGCGCGAAGTTGTCCGACGAGCTCGGTGGTGGCTCGCTGACCGGTCTACCGATCATCGAGACCAAGGCCAACGACATCTCGGCCTACATCCCGACCAATGTCATCTCGATTACCGACGGGCAGTGCTTTCTGGAGACCGACCTGTTCAACCAGGGCGTTCGTCCGGCCATCAACGTCGGTGTCTCGGTGTCCCGGGTCGGTGGCGCCGCCCAAATCAAGGCCATGAAGGAAGTAGCGGGCTCACTGCGTCTGGATCTGTCGCAATACCGTGAACTGGAAGCGTTTGCTGCGTTTGCCTCGGATCTGGACGCCACGTCCAAGGCGCAGCTGGACCGCGGTGCCCGGCTGGTCGAGCTGCTGAAGCAGCCGCAGTACCAGCCGATGGCCGTTGAGGAGCAAGTTATCTCGATCTTCCTGGGCACCGGCGGTCACCTGGACTCGGTGCCAGTCGAGGACGTCCGGCGATTTGAAACCGAACTGCTGGACCACGTGCGGGCTTCCGAAGAGAAGCTGTTGAGCACCATCCGGGAGACGCAGAAGCTGACCGAGGAGACCGAGGAAGCGCTGACCAAGGTCATCAACCACTTCAAGAAGGGCTTTGCCGCCACCGATGGCGGTTCGGTGGTGCCCGACGAGCACGTCGAGGCACTGGACGAAGAGGATCTCGGCAAAGAATCGGTGAAAGTCAAGAAGCCTGCGCCGCAGAAGAAGAAGAAATAACACACACAGGTATATGACATGGCTGCCACACTTCGCGAACTGCGTGGACGGATCCGCTCGGCGGGCTCGATCAAAAAGATCACCAAGGCCCAGGAGCTGATCGCAACCTCGCGTATCGCCAGGGCGCAGGCTCGGCTTGAGTCCGCCCGGCCTTACGCCGAGCAGATCACGCAGATGCTCACCACCTTGGCCGCTGACGCGGCCCTGGATCACCCGTTGTTGGTGGAACATCCTGAGCCGAAGCGGGCCGGCGTCTTGGTGGTGTCCTCCGACCGTGGCCTGTGCGGCGCTTACAACGCCAACGTATTCCGCCGTTCCGAAGAGTTGTTCTCCCTCCTGCGGGAGGAAGGTAAGCAGCCCGTTCTCTATGTGGTGGGCCGTAAAGCGTTGGCCTACTACACATTCCGTAACTGGGATATCACCGAATCGTGGACGGGTTTTTCCGAACAGCCCAAGTACCAGAATGCCGCGGAGATCGCTTCGACTCTGGTCGACGCATTCATGGTGGGCACCGGTGAAGCCGAGGGGCAGGGGATCGACAGCGACCAGGGCGTTGACGAACTGCACATCGTCTACACCGAGTTCAAGTCAATGCTGTCGCAGTCAACCGAGGCGCGCCGGATGGCACCGATGGTCGTGGAATATGTCGAAGACCAGGGTCCGCGCACGCTGTACTCCTTCGAACCGGACGCGACGACGCTGTTCGAGTCGCTGCTGCCGCGATACCTCACCACCCGGGTGTATGCGGCAATGCTGGAATCGGCGGCCTCGGAGTTGGCGTCGCGCCAGCGAGCGATGAAGTCGGCGACCGACAACGCCGACGACCTCATCAAAGCCCTGACGCTGATGGCAAACCGTGAGCGCCAGGCCCAAATCACCCAGGAGATCAGCGAAATCGTCGGTGGCGCGAATGCGCTAGCCGATGCCCGCTAGGCCCAACTACGTAAGGCCCACGAGGAAGCGAAGAAAGATATGACTGCAACAGCCGAAAAGACTGACAAGTCGACGAATTCAGAGACCAGCGGCCGAGTGGTACGGGTCACTGGGCCCGTCGTCGACGTCGAGTTTCCGCGTGGTTCCGTCCCGGAGCTGTTCAATGCTCTGCACGCCAAGATCGACTTCGAGTCGCTGGCGAAAACCCTGACGCTGGAGGTGGCACAGCACCTCGGCGACAACTTGGTCCGCACGATCTCGCTGCAGCCCACCGACGGCCTGGTGCGTGGCGTCGAGGTCACCGACACCGGCAGGTCGATCTCGGTGCCGGTCGGTGAGGCCGTCAAGGGCCACGTCTTCAACGCGCTGGGGGACTGCCTGGACAAGCCTGGCTACGGCGAAGACTTCGAGCACTGGTCGATTCACCGCAAGCCGCCGGCCTTCGAAGACCTCGAGCCCCGGACCGAGATGCTCGAGACCGGCCTGAAGGTCGTGGACTTGCTCACTCCGTACGTGCGTGGCGGCAAGATCGCCCTGTTCGGTGGTGCCGGGGTGGGCAAGACGGTGCTGATCCAGGAGATGATCAACCGCATCGCGCGCAACTTCGGTGGTACTTCGGTATTCGCCGGTGTGGGCGAGCGCACTCGTGAAGGCAACGACCTGTGGGTCGAGCTGCAGGAAGCCAACGTGCTCAAGGACACCGCGCTGGTCTTCGGCCAGATGGATGAGCCGCCCGGCACTCGTATGCGGGTGGCGCTGTCCGCGCTGACCATGGCCGAGTGGTTCCGTGACGAGGCGGGCCAGGACGTGCTGTTGTTTATCGACAACATCTTCCGGTTCACCCAGGCCGGTTCGGAGGTGTCCACGCTGCTTGGCCGGATGCCCTCCGCGGTGGGATATCAGCCCACCCTGGCCGACGAGATGGGCGAGCTCCAGGAACGCATTACCTCCACCCGGGGACGTTCGATTACCTCGATGCAAGCTGTGTACGTGCCTGCCGACGACTACACCGACCCGGCTCCTGCGACGACGTTCGCTCACCTGGATGCCACCACCGAGCTATCCCGCGCGGTGTTCTCCAAGGGCATCTTCCCGGCGGTGGACCCGCTGGCGTCCAGCTCAACCATTTTGGATCCCGGCGTCGTCGGCGACGAGCATTACCGGGTGGCTCAGGAAGTCATTCGGATTCTGCAGCGCTACAAGGATCTTCAGGACATTATCGCGATTCTGGGTATCGATGAGCTGTCTGAAGAGGACAAGCAGCTGGTCAACCGAGCTCGCCGCATCGAGCGGTTCCTGTCGCAGAACATGATGGCCGCCGAGCAGTTCACCGGGCAGCCCGGTTCGACGGTCCCGGTGAAGGAAACCATCGAGGCATTCGACAAGCTGGCCAAAGGCGACTTCGACCACGTACCCGAGCAGGCTTTCTTCTTGATCGGCGGGCTCGACGATCTGGCGAAGAAGGCCGAGAGCCTCGGCGCCAAGCTGTAGTGGCGTCCAGGTGAGTCGAAAGGTGGTGTGACATGGCCGAATTGAACGTCGAGATCGTTGCTGTTGACCGCAAGGTCTGGTCGGGCAAGGGAACGTTTCTTTTCACCCGCACTACCGTCGGTGAGATTGGGATTCTGCCTCACCACATTCCGCTGGTGGCCCAATTGGTCGACGACGCCATGGTGCGCGTAGAGCGCGAAGACGACAAGGACCTGCGGATCGCGGTGGACGGCGGCTTCATGTCGGTGACCGAGGAGGGAGTCAGCATTCTCGCCGAGTCGGCCGAGTTTGAGTCAGAGATCGATGAGGCCACGGCCAAGCAGGATGCTGAGTCCGACGATCCTCGCATCGCCGCCCGGGGACGAGCCAGATTGCGCGCTGTCGGCGCGATCGACTAACGCCCGATGAGCGCGCCCATGGTCGGC
Organism: Mycobacterium basiliense; assembly: GCF_900292015.1. Classification (NCBI taxonomy): domain Bacteria; kingdom Bacillati; phylum Actinomycetota; class Actinomycetes; order Mycobacteriales; family Mycobacteriaceae; genus Mycobacterium; species Mycobacterium basiliense. The sequence goes on along the minus strand of NZ_LR130759.1, from coordinate 4,086,965 downwards.
ATGGTCGTGCTTGTCGTCGTTCTGGGTATGGCCGTGCTGGCCTTGAGCTATCGACTCTGGAAGCTGCGTCAGGGCGGGACGGCTGGGATCATGCGCGATATCCCAGCGGTCGGAGGCCACGGTTGGCGCCACGGCGTGATCCGGTACCGCGGTGGCGAAGCCGCGTTCTACCGGCTTTCCAGCCTGCGTCTGTGGCCGGATCGGCGTCTCAGCAGACGAGGCGTTGAGATCATTGCGCGGCGGGCGCCAAGGGGCGATGAGTTCGACATCATGACCGATGCGATCGTCGTGCTGGAACTGCGCGACACTACACAAGACCGGAGGCAGGGCTATGAGCTCGCATTCGATCGGGGGGCGCTGACCGCGTTTCAGTCTTGGCTTGAGTCTCGGCCTTCGCCCCGGGCTCAAAAGCGAAGTAGCTGAAGCACTCTGGGTCGGGTCGGATCTGCGGGCGTGGAGGACTTGGGCCGATGGTCGGTCATCCAGAGATCTTCGGGGCGACTCGGTCAGCCAGGCCCGTTGCCGAGCGACTGTGGTTTCGTTGTGGTGTTCTGGGGTTCAACTACGCCGTCGGTGCGCCGCCGCCCGGCCGCCACAGCACGTCACCGCTCGGATTGGCTACCCGCGACAGAATGAAGAGCAGGTCCGACAGTCGATTCAGATATTTCGCCGGCAACGGACTGACGCCTTGGGGGTGTGCGTCCATGGCGGCCCATGCCGATCGTTCGGCGCGGCGGACCACCGTGCGAGCGACGTGCAGAAGCGCAGATAGCGGTGAACCTCCCGGCAGAACAAAAGAATTCAATGCCGGTAGGCCTTCGTTGTATGTGTCGCACCAGTTTTCGATCCGGTCGATATAGCTCTGGGTGATTCGCAGCGGGGGGTGTTCGGGGTTTTCCTCCGGGTTCAACGGTGTCGACAGATCCGCGCCAGCGTCGAACAGGTCATTTTGGATCTGCCTTAGCACGTCCGCGACATGCCCGTCGGGGTGTCCCAGCGCTACCGCGACGCCGATCGCGGAGTTGGCCTCATCACAGTCCGCGTAGGCCACCAGGCGTGCGTCGTTCTTGGAGACCCGCGAGAAATCGCTCAATCCCGTGGTTCCGTCGTCACCGGTCCGGGTGTAAATGCGGGTGAGATGGATTGCCATAGGCAAACGGTACTCGGCCTGACTGCTCACCTGACTGACAAGCCGATAGCGCTTAACTAGACTGACCCGGGTGGCGGAGCGATTCGTGGTCACCGGTGGGAACCGGTTGTCAGGCGAAGTCGCTGTTGGGGGTGCTAAAAATAGCGTTCTCAAGCTCATGGCCGCGACGCTGCTGGCCGAAGGTACCAGCACCATCACTAACTGCCCGGACATCCTCGATGTGCCCTTGATGGCCGAGGTCCTGCGTGGGCTGGGTGCCACCGTCGAACTTGACGGCGATGTCGCCCGTATTACATCTCCCGACGAGCCCAAGTACGACGCTGACTTCGCCGCGGTGAGACAGTTTCGGGCCTCGGTGTGCGTGCTGGGACCGCTTGTTGGGCGATGCAAACGAGCCAAGGTCGCGCTCCCTGGTGGCGACGCGATCGGGTCCCGGCCGCTGGACATGCATCAGGCGGGTCTTCGGCAGTTGGGTGCCAACTGCAATATCGAGCATGGCTGCGTGGTGGCTCAGGCGGAAACGTTGCGCGGGGCAGAGATTCAGTTGGAGTTCCCCTCTGTGGGAGCCACCGAGAACATATTGATGGCCGCGGTCGTCGCAGAGGGTGTCACCACCATCCACAATGCGGCACGCGAACCCGATGTGGTTGACCTGTGCACGATGCTGAACCAGATGGGTGCCCAGATCGAAGGCGCCGGTTCGCCGACGATGACGATCACCGGTGTCCCGCGGTTGCATCCGACTGAGCACCGCGTCATCGGAGATCGCATCGTGGCCGCAACCTGGGGCATTGCCGCGGCCATGACCCGGGGGGACATCAGCGTGACGGGAATTGATCCGTCGCATCTACAACTTGTACTGCACAAGCTGCACGACGCCGGTGCGACCGTCACCCAGACCGACGACAGCTTCCGCATCGTCCAGTACGAGCGCCCGAAGGCGGTCAATGTTGCGACGTTGCCGTTCCCGGGTTTTCCGACCGACCTGCAGCCGATGGCGATCGCCTTGGCGTCAATCGCCGACGGCACGTCGATGATCACCGAGAATGTCTTCGAGGCCAGGTTCCGGTTCGTCGAAGAGATGATTCGGCTGGGCGCGGATGCCCGCACCGACGGGCATCACGCGGTCGTCCGTGGTCTGCCGCAACTATCCAGCGCGCCCGTCTGGTGTTCGGACATCCGGGCAGGCGCCGGGTTGGTGCTGGCGGGGCTGGTGGCAGATGGTGACACCGAGGTCCACGACGTGTTTCACATCGACCGCGGCTACCCGCTGTTCGTCGAGAACCTGGCAAGTCTGGGGGCCGAGATTGAGAGGGTATGCTCGTAGGGTAAGTTCGACAGGTCCCAACAGGCCCGACCAGCCCAAAAAGTTGGCCGGAACCGGGACTTGACTTCACTGCCGGAAATGTATTAAGCTGGCAGGGTTGCCCCGAAGAGGGTGAAAACAAGCAAGATTGTTGTTTGAGAACTCAATAGTGTGTTTGGTGTTTTTGTTTGTTGTTGTTTTTTCGACTACACCTTTCACTCCCCGTGTGAGGGAGTAGTCATATTTTATTGGATGCCAGTATTTGGCGTCTTGTCAGGTATCTCTGATTGTAAATTCACCTCGTTATCGAGGGGTTTTTGTTTGGAGAGTTTGATCCTGGCTCAGGACGAACGCTGGCGGCGTGCTTAACACATGCAAGTCGAACGGAAAGGTCTCTTCGGAGATACTCGAGTGGCGAACGGGTGAGTAACACGTGGGCGATCTGCCCTGCACTTCGGGATAAGCCTGGGAAACTGGGTCTAATACCGGATAGGACCACGGGATTCATGTCCTGTGGTGGAAAGCTTTTGCGGTGTGGGATGGGCCCGCGGCCTATCAGCTTGTTGGTGGGGTAACGGCCTACCAAGGCGACGACGGGTAGCCGGCCTGAGAGGGTGTCCGGCCACACTGGGACTGAGATACGGCCCAGACTCCTACGGGAGGCAGCAGTGGGGAATATTGCACAATGGGCGCAAGCCTGATGCAGCGACGCCGCGTGGGGGATGACGGCCTTCGGGTTGTAAACCTCTTTCACCATCGACGAAGGTCCGGTTTCCCGGATTGACGGTAGGTGGAGAAGAAGCACCGGCCAACTACGTGCCAGCAGCCGCGGTAATACGTAGGGTGCGAGCGTTGTCCGGAATTACTGGGCGTAAAGAGCTCGTAGGTGGTTTGTCGCGTTGTTCGTGAAATCTCACGGCTTAACTGTGAGCGTGCGGGCGATACGGGCAGACTAGAGTACTGCAGGGGAGACTGGAATTCCTGGTGTAGCGGTGGAATGCGCAGATATCAGGAGGAACACCGGTGGCGAAGGCGGGTCTCTGGGCAGTAACTGACGCTGAGGAGCGAAAGCGTGGGGAGCGAACAGGATTAGATACCCTGGTAGTCCACGCCGTAAACGGTGGGTACTAGGTGTGGGTTTCCTTCCTTGGGATCCGTGCCGTAGCTAACGCATTAAGTACCCCGCCTGGGGAGTACGGCCGCAAGGCTAAAACTCAAAGGAATTGACGGGGGCCCGCACAAGCGGCGGAGCATGTGGATTAATTCGATGCAACGCGAAGAACCTTACCTGGGTTTGACATGCACAGGACGCGTCTAGAGATAGGCGTTCCCTTGTGGCCTGTGTGCAGGTGGTGCATGGCTGTCGTCAGCTCGTGTCGTGAGATGTTGGGTTAAGTCCCGCAACGAGCGCAACCCTTGTCTCATGTTGCCAGCACGTAATGGTGGGGACTCGTGAGAGACTGCCGGGGTCAACTCGGAGGAAGGTGGGGATGACGTCAAGTCATCATGCCCCTTATGTCCAGGGCTTCACACATGCTACAATGGCCGGTACAAAGGGCTGCGATGCCGCGAGGTTAAGCGAATCCTTTTAAAGCCGGTCTCAGTTCGGATCGGGGTCTGCAACTCGACCCCGTGAAGTCGGAGTCGCTAGTAATCGCAGATCAGCAACGCTGCGGTGAATACGTTCCCGGGCCTTGTACACACCGCCCGTCACGTCATGAAAGTCGGTAACACCCGAAGCCAGTGGCCTAACCCTTTGGGAGGGAGCTGTCGAAGGTGGGATCGGCGATTGGGACGAAGTCGTAACAAGGTAGCCGTACCGGAAGGTGCGGCTGGATCACCTCCTTTCTAAGGAGCACCACGAGAAACATCCCAACTGGTGGGGTGTAAGCCGTGAGGGGTTCTCTTCTGTAGTGGACGAGGGCCGGGTGCACAACAGCAAATAAATCGCCGGACACACTATTGGGTCCTGAGACAACAACTCGGGCTTGTCTGAGTGGTTGTCCCCCCATCTTGGTGGTGGGGTGTGGTGTTTGAGAACTGGATAGTGGTTGCGAGCATCAAATGGATGCGCTGTCCGTAATGGCGGCGTGTTCTTTTGTGCAATTTTATTCTTTGGTTTTTGTAGTGTTTGTAAGTGTCTAAGGGCGCATGGTGGATGCCTTGGCATCGAGAGCCGATGAAGGACGTGGGAGGCTGCGATATGCCTCGGGGAGCTGTCAACCGAGCGTGGATCCGAGGATTTCCGAATGGGGAAACCCAACACGAGTTATGTCGTGTTACCCGTGCCTGAATATATAGGGTACGGGAGGGAACGCGGGGAAGTGAAACATCTCAGTACCCGTAGGAGAAGAAAACAATTGTGATTCCGTAAGTAGTGGCGAGCGAACGCGGAAAATGGCTAAACCGCACGCATGGGTAACCGAGTAGGGGTTGTGTGTGCGGGGTTGTGGGATTGATATGTCTCAGCTCTACTCGGCTGAGGGGCAGTCAGAAAGTGTCGTGGTTAACGGAAGTGGCCTGGGATGGTCTGCCGTAGACGGTGAGAGCCCGGTACGTGAAAACCCGGCACCTGCCTTATATCAACTCCCGAGTAGCAGCGGGCCCGTGGAATCTGCTGTGAATCTGCCGGGACCACCCGGTAAGCCTAAATACTTCTCGATGACCGATAGCGGATTAGTACCGTGAGGGAATGGTGAAAAGTACCCCGGGAGGGGAGTGAAAGAGTACCTGAAACCGTGTGCCTACAATCCGTCAGAGCCTCCTTGTGGGGTGATGGCGTGCCTTTTGAAGAATGAGCCTGCGAGTCAGGGACATGTCGCGAGGTTAACCCGTGTGGGGTAGCCGCAGCGAAAGCGAGTCTGAATAGGGCGTATCCCCGTAAGGGGTGTAGTGGCATGTTCTGGACCCGAAGCGGAGTGATCTACCCATGGCCAGGGTGAAGCGCGGGTAAGACCGCGTGGAGGCCCGAACCCACTTAGGTTGAAGACTGAGGGGATGAGCTGTGGGTAGGGGTGAAAGGCCAATCAAACTCCGTGATAGCTGGTTCTCCCCGAAATGCATTTAGGTGCAGCGTTGCGTGTTTCACCACGGAGGTAGAGCTACTGGATGGCCGATGGGCCCTACTAGGTTACTGACGTCAGCCAAACTCCGAATGCCGTGGTGTATAGCGTGGCAGTGAGACGGCGGGGGATAAGCTCCGTACGTCGAAAGGGAAACAGCCCAGATCGCCGGCTAAGGCCCCAAAGCGTGTGCTAAGTGGAAAAGGATGTGCAGTCGCAAAGACAACCAGGAGGTTGGCTTAGAAGCAGCCACCCTTGAAAGAGTGCGTAATAGCTCACTGGTCAAGTGATTGTGCGCCGATAATGTAGCGGGGCTCAAGCACACCGCCGAAGCCGCGACAACCGCAAGGTTGGGTAGGGGAGCGTCCCTCATTCAGCGAAGCCGCCGGGTGACCGGCGGTGGAGGATGGGGGAGTGAGAATGCAGGCATGAGTAGCGATAAGGCAAGTGAGAACCTTGCCCGCCGAAAGACCAAGGGTTCCTGGGCCAGGCCAGTCCGCCCAGGGTGAGTCGGGACCTAAGGCGAGGCCGACAGGCGTAGTCGATGGACAACGGGTTGATATTCCCGTACCCGTGTGTGAGCGCCCGTGATGAATCAGCGGTACTAACCACCCAAAACCGGATCGATCATTCCCCTTCGGGGGCGTGGAGTTTCGGGGCTGCGTGGAACCTTCGCTGGTAGTAGTCAAGCGATGGGGTGACGCAGGAAGGCAGCCGTACCAGTCAGTGGTAATACTGGGGCAAACCTGTAGGGAGAGCGATAGGCAAATCCGTCGCTCACTAATCCTGAGAGGTGATGCATAGCCGATTGAGGCGAATTCGGTCATCCTCTGCTGCCAAGAAAAGCCTCTAGCGAGCACACATACGGCCCGTACCCCAAACCGACACAGGTGGTCAGGTAGAGAATACCAAGGCGTACGAGATAACTATGGTTAAGGAACTCGGCAAAATGCCCCCGTAACTTCGGGAGAAGGGGGACCGGAATACCGTGAACACCCTTGCGGTGGGAGCGGGATTCGGTCGCAGAAACCAGTGAGGAGCGACTGTTTACTAAAAACACAGGTCCGTGCGAAGTCGCAAGACGATGTATACGGACTGACGCCTGCCCGGTGCTGGAAGGTTAAGAGGACCCGTTAACCCGCAAGGGTGAAGCGGAGAATTTAAGCCCCAGTAAACGGCGGTGGTAACTATAACCATCCTAAGGTAGCGAAATTCCTTGTCGGGTAAGTTCCGACCTGCACGAATGGCGTAACGACTTCTCAACTGTCTCAACCATAGACTCGGCGAAATTGCACTACGAGTAAAGATGCTCGTTACGCGCGGCAGGACGAAAAGACCCCGGGACCTTCACTACAACTTGGTATTGGTGTTCGGTACGGTTTGTGTAGGATAGGTGGGAGACTGTGAAACTCCAACGCTAGTTGGGGCGGAGTCGTTGTTGAAATACCACTCTGATCGTATTGGGCACCTAACCTCGAACCCTGAATCGGGTTCAGGGACAGTGCCTGGCGGGTAGTTTAACTGGGGCGGTTGCCTCCTAAAATGTAACGGAGGCGCCCAAAGGTTCCCTCAACCTGGACGGCAATCAGGTGACGAGTGTAAGTGCACAAGGGAGCTTGACTGCGAGACTTACAAGTCAAGCAGGGACGAAAGTCGGGACTAGTGATCCGGCACCTCTGAGTGGAAGGGGTGTCGCTCAACGGATAAAAGGTACCCCGGGGATAACAGGCTGATCTTCCCCAAGAGTCCATATCGACGGGATGGTTTGGCACCTCGATGTCGGCTCGTCGCATCCTGGGGCTGGAGCAGGTCCCAAGGGTTGGGCTGTTCGCCCATTAAAGCGGCACGCGAGCTGGGTTTAGAACGTCGTGAGACAGTTCGGTCTCTATCCGCCGCGCGCGTCAGAAACCTGAGGAAACCTGTCCCTAGTACGAGAGGACCGGGACGGACGAACCTCTGGTACACCAGTTGTCCCACCAGGGGCACCGCTGGATAGCCACGTTCGGACAGGATAACCGCTGAAAGCATCTAAGCGGGAAACCTTCTCCAAGATCAGGTTTCTCACCCACTAGGTGGGATAAGGCCCCCCGCAGAACACGGGTTCGATAGGTCAGACCTGGAAGCTCAGTAATGAGTGAAGGGAACTGGCACTAACCGGCCGAAAACTTACCAACACATAATCGCAACCACATATCCAGAACGACGAATTTGTTAGACAAATTGGTCGTGGAACGCCACACCCCCCACCAGTACAAATTTAAATAGAGTTACGGCGGCCACAGCGACAGGGAAACGCCCGGTCCCATTCCGAACCCGGAAGCTAAGCCTGTCTGCGCCGATGATACTGCCCAACTCGGGTGGAAAAGTAGGACACCGCCGAACATACACAAAAACACCCCCGTTATCGGGGGTGTTTTTGCATGTTGAGGTTGGCGTAGCAGCTTCAATCGAAAAGGGTTAGGTGCGCGGCTAGCCGACGTTTCTCCAGTTCGAGTAACGTCTGCTTCCGGTCGAGGCCGCCCCCATACCCGGTGAGCTTTCCGCTCGCGCCGATCACGCGGTGACACGGGACAATTATGGCAATGGGATTCCGGCCGTTGGCCAATCCGACGGCACGTGCCGCTCCGGGGGCTCCTACTTGTTCGGCGATTTCTCCGTAGGATCGAGTTTCGCCGTAGGGAATGGCTAGCAAGGCTTTCCACACCCGCTGTTGAAACTCCGTGCCGCGCAAATCCAGCTCGACATCGAAGTCGGTGCGGTCGCCGGCGAAATAAGCGTTGAGTTGGTCGACTGCGTCGGCAAAAGCGCCGTGGTCGACCTTCCAGCCGGCGCGGCTCGGTTCGTAGGTCTGGTCGACCATGCGCAGGTTGGTCAACACCGAGCCATGACCGGCCAGGGTCAGTGGCCCTATCGGGCTATCGATCGTGCGGCTGTGAATCATGCGATCTCCTTCGGACGTCCCGCTGGCCAATGGTTTACCGGATGCTCCAGGGTGGTCCATAGATGTTGTGTGGCGTAGGAGCGCCAGGGACGCCATCGGGCGCTGTGCTCGATGAGAGTCCGTTGCCCGTTGGGTAGCCCCAATTGTTTTGCCGCCAATCGGATACCGAGGTCGCCGACGGGAAACGCGTCCGGGTCCCCGAGACCTCGCATGGCGATCACCTCTGCGGTCCACGGGCCGATTCCGGGGATGTTGAGTAGCTGCGTCCGCGAGTATGTCCAGTCGCAGCCAGCATCTAGGTTCACCGTCCCGTTGGTGATGCCGCGAACAAGAGCGTTCACCGTGCGTTGGCGCGCGGCGGGGACCGCTAGGTGTTTGGGATCGATGTCGGCAAGCTCCGGCACCGACGGAAACGTATGGGTCAGGGTTCCCGTTGGATCGTTGACTGGCTGCCCGTAAGCGGTGACCAACCTGCTGGCATGGGTGCGCGCGGCCTTGGTCGATACTTGTTGGGCCAACACCGCTCGCACGGCGAGTTCAGCTTCGTCCACGGTGCGAGGAATACGTTGTCCGGGCGCCTTAGCGACCACTTGGCCCAGGTCTGGGTCAGCGCTAAGTGCCTCCACCACCGCCTCGGGATCGGCATCGAGATCCAGCAGCCGTCGACACCTGGCGGTGGCCGCCGCGAGGTCGCGAAAATCCTCGAGCATCAACAGACAGCGCACATGGTCGGGTGCCGGAGACAGGCTGACCAGCCCGTTGCCCCACGAGAGCCGTAGTGTGCGCCGGTACGCGCCGTCGTGCACCTCTTCGCATCCTGGCACCGCGCCGGCCGCGAGGTGGCCGAAGACACCTTCGTAGGCGAACGGCGTGCGGACCGGCAGACGCAGCGACACCGTCCCGGGGGATGTGACGGCAGAACCGAATCGGGTAGCGGCTCGCTTTCGCAACGCGGTTGGCGTGCTGTCGCAGACCACCCTAACGGTGTCGTTGAATTGGCGGATGCTGGCGAACCCGGCGGCAAACGCAACGTCGCCGAACGGCAGATCTGTGGTCTCGATTAGCACCCGGGCGGTCTGCATTCGTTGTGCGCGGGCCAGTGCGAGCGGACCTGCGCCGAGCTCGGCCTGCAACAGTCGCTCCAATTGGCGAGTGGTATAGCCGAGGTGAGCGGCGAGGCCGGTTACACCTTCGCGGTCCACGGCCCCTTCTGCAATGAGCCGCATTGCCCGTGCGACCACGTCGCCACGGATATTCCATTCAGGCGATCCCGGCGACGCGTCGGGACGGCAGCGTTTGCAGGCACGGAAGCCGGCTCGCTGAGCGGCCGCTGCGGTCGGATAGAACTGCACGTTACGAGCGAAGGGCGTCCGCGCGGGGCAGCTGGGGCGGCAATAGATCCGAGTGGTCAGGACCGCGGTGAAGAACCATCCGTCGAACCGCGCGTCCTTGGACTGGACGGCTCGATAGCATCGTTCGAAATCTTCATGCACCCTTCAACAGTTACACCTGAGCGCCGACAAGACTAGCGGAAAAGCGACATTGCAGTGCGGTGCGTTTGGCTTGGTCGCTAGCGAGGCGCTAGCCATCCGGCCTGGTGGGCTCGACGGGTGTGGCCAGCCGGGTGGGCGCGGCGAGCCCGCGGAGCGTCGTAGAATCGCCTAGACGCCAATGGGCACAAACGGTTTCGCTCGCGCCCGCTAGTGTTTCCGATGATGCCAACAAGCGGCTCGGAAATGATTTGGCCAGTTCGCAGAGGCGAGCCGCCTCGTTTACCGGTTCGCCGATCGCTGTGTACTCGAACCGCTCGTTGGCGCCGACATTGCCGGCGACGACCTGACCTGCCGCCACGCCGATCCCAGCCTGGCACTCGGGAACTTCGGTGGCCAGCCGGTCAGCGATGGCCCGCGCGGCAGCCAGTGCCTGATCTTCTGGGTGCTCAAGCCGATTCGGCGCGCCGAAGATGGCTAGCGCGGCGTCACCCAAGAACTTGTTGACCAGGCCGCGGTGGCGATCCACCTCGTCGACGACGATCGCGAAGAACCGGTTCAGCAGTTTGACCACTTCGGCCGGGGGTTGCGTGGTCACCAGCTGCGTAGAGCCGACGATGTCGATGAAAACGACGGCGATGTGGCGATCCTCCCCGCCCAGCTTGGGTCGTTCGCGCTCGGCCGCGGCCGCGACTTCACGCCCGACATGTCTGCCGAAAAGATCGCGTACCCGTTCGCGCTCGCGCAGGCCGGCGACCATGGCGTTGAACCCGCGCTGCAGTTCACCAAGTTCGGTTCCGTCGAACACCACCAGATCTCCTGGCAGTTCGCCCATCTCGACACGCTTGAGTGCCATGCACACCACCCGCACCGGTGTCGTGGTCAGCCACGACAGGATCCACATGAGCAGCAAACCGAATACCAGCGTTGCCGTGGACGCAATCAGAACCGATATCGCGAACTCGTCATCGCTGATTTCCCACAGTGACAGGTCGAAGATTGCCACCAGAGCCATGCCGACGACAGGTACACCCGAACTAGCGAGCCAGACGACTATCGTTCGACCGGTGATCCCCGGGGCCCACCGTCTCGGCGGTGGGCCTGCCGCTAGTGCCATCGCGGCGACGGGACGCAAGGCGAACTCGGTGAACATATAGCTGGCTGTGGTCACTCCAAGACCGCAAAAGGTCAGCGCGAAAAGGAATCTCGGGATAAACATGCTGTTGGCCATGCCGTAAAGGGTCGTCAAGAGCGCCGTGAAGATTCCCCACACAAGGAGATGGAAGACGGCAAACCGTAACGGAGCCAGGAGCGCATTGCGCTGGTCGGTGGGGCTGGGCTTTCGGCCTTCGGTTGCCCAGCGCAACATCTGCGTGGTTCGCCGGGTGAGCCAATAGCTGCCCAGTGCAAATGCGACCACGATGTAGGCCGGTACGACGGCGAATGGAATCCACAACGGCGCATCGGAGAGTACGTTTGGCGCCGGCACGGCGACCGTCGCGATCGCTATCGCGACGCAGATTCCGACTACGTTCGTGACCGCGATGACGGAGGTCAAGATGCTTTGGATGCGGATCCGATGAACCCGTTGGCTTTCGTGCACATGCCCAAGCAGCCAGGATCCGTAGGCCGGACCCTCCACGAACGAGCCGTCTTGATGTGTCACCGTCTCCACCGCCGAGCCGTCTCGTTGGCCAACATGGTGGCGTCAGCTTAATTTATTTGGCACGCCCCACGGCGCGTCCCGGCCGGATAGCCGGATGGCAGCGGGTGAGGCCAACCGGGTGGGCTGTTCGTGGCCGCGCAGTGTGACCGTCTCGCCCAAGCCCCATCGGTTGCGTTCGCCGATCACGGTGTATTCGAACCTTTCGTTGGCCCCGACGTTTCCGGCGACCACTTGTCCGGCTGCCACGCCGATGCCGGCCGGGCATTCGGGCACCTCGGCGGCTAGCCGTTCGGCGATGGCCCGCGCGGCGGCCAGCGCCCCATCCTCCGGGTGCTCAAGACGATTGGGTGCCCCAAAGATGGCCAGCGATGCGTCGCCCTGGAACTTGTTGACAAGTCCCTGACGGCGATCTACCTCGTTGACGATGATTGTGAAGAACCGGTTGAGCAACTGAACAACGTCTGCCGCGGGTCGATTGGTCACCAGCTGCGTCGAGCCGATGATATCGACGAAAACGGCTGCGACGTGGCGTTCTTCACCGCCCAATTTGGGTCGCTCCCGCTCCGCGGCGGCGGCAACCTCCCGCCCGACGTGTCGGCCGAAAAGATCGCGCACGCGTTCTCGCTCACGCAACCCGTCGACCATCGCGTTGAACGCGCGCTGCAGGTCGCCGAGTTCGGTGCCGTCGAACACCGCCAGATCCCCGCGCAGATCGTCCTGTTCGACTCGCTTAAGCGCTGCGCGCACGACACGTACCGGTGCCGCAGTCAGCCACGCCATGATCAACATCAAGAGAAACCCGCCGACCAGCGTCGCCGTTGCGACAATCAGCACACCGACCGCGAACTCGTATTCGGTAAAGTTTTCCTGCACCATCTCGAGGATCGCTAACAGGGCGATACCGAAGACGGGCACTCCAGAGCCGAGAAGCCATACCACCATGGTCCGTCCGACCACTCCGGGAGCTAATCGTCCCGGCGGTAGCCCTGCCTCAAGCGCCTGGGCGGCGACCGGGCGCAGGGCGAACTCGGTGAACATGTAGCAGGCGGTGGCGACCAGAACCCCGCAAAACAATGTCGAGAACATGACTTGTGAGATGAACCCAATGGGCGCACTCATTTCGGCCGCACCGTCCAGCGACTGCAAGGACGCTAGCAGTCGACCGGCTGATGACTTGACAAGCTTCGCAGGAGCACTTCGGCGGGCAGCAGGTGGGCGATGGCCCCTGCGTTGGTCAGCGCCCATCTTCCTGGCGTTCAAGATGATTCGGCGCCCAAAGATGGCCAGTGACGCGCCACCTTTGACCTTGTTTGATCAGTTCATGATGGCGATCCACCCCGGCCGCGATTACCGCGCAGAAAGCATTGAGTCCAATATGTCGATTACCGTTGGCGGCAGAATCGTTCGTCCACCCATGGTGCGAGTTCCGTACGTATGCCAGCCGGTACGGGAGTGCTCTCACACGGGTGTGGCCAATTGAGTGGGCTGGTCATGGCCGCGCAGTGTCACCGTTTCGCCCAAAGACCAACGGGCACGCTCGTTTTCGCTGGCTAAATCTACCGCCGCCGCCGAGGCTAACAGCTTGCCCGGATGATCCTTGGCAAGTTCGCACAAGCGCGCGGCCTCATTGACCGGCTCGCCGATCACGGTGTACTCGAACCGCTCTTTGGAGCCGACGTTACCGGCCACCACCTGCCCCGATGCCACGCCGATACCTGCCGGGCACTCGGGTACCTCTTTGGCCAGCCGTTCGGCGATGGCCCGCGCTGCCGCTAACGCCTCGTCTTCGGGGTTGTCTAGCCGGTTGGGGGCACCGAAGATAGCCAGCGAAGCGTCACCCTCGAACTTGTTGACCAGCCCGCGTCGGCGGTCCACTTCCTCCACCACGACCGCGAAGAACCGGTTGAGCAACTTGACGATGTCGCCTGGAGGTTGGCTGGTCACCAACTTTGTGGAGCCGACGATGTCGATGAACACGACGGCAACATGGCGTTCTTCACCGCCCAGTTTCGGCCGCTCGCGTTCGGCTGCGAGCGCGACTTCGCGCCCAACGTGCCGGCCGAAGAGGTCGCGTACCCTCTCGCGCTCGCGTAGGCCGTCGACCATTGCGTTGAAACCCCGTTGCAGTTCGCCGAGCTCGGTTCCGTCGAATACGACTAGGTCGCCGCGCAGATCGCCCCGCTCGACCCGCTGGAGCGCCGCGCGAACGACACGAACGGGTGTGGCCGTGAGCCACGACATGATCCACATCAGGATGAATCCAAAGACCAGTGTCGCCATCGACACGATGAGCACGCCGACCGCGAATTGAGTCTCCGAAAGATTCCGCAGCACGAGTTGGAAGATCGCAATCAGCGCGATGCCGACGACCGGAACTCCCGAACCGAGCAGCCAAACCATCATGGTTCGGCCCATGATGCCGGCCGCCAAGCGACGGGGCGGTCGGCCGGCCTCAAGCGCTTGTGCTGCCACCGGCCGCAAGGCGTACTCAGTGAGCAGGTAGCTGCCGGTGGCCACCAGTACGCCGCAAAACGTCACCGCAAAGAGGAACCGGGGGATGAAGAGGTGGTTGGCCATGCCGTAGAGGGTGGTCAACAACACCGCTCCGAATCCCCACAGGATCAGGTCACCGACCGCGACCCGCCACGCGACCAGAAACGTATTGTGCCCGTCCCGGCGGGTCGGTGGACGCTCTTCGATTGCCCAGCGCAACGCAAACACCGTTCGGCGGGTGATCCAATAGGTTCCCACCGCCAACGCGAGCACGATATAGGCCGGCACGACCGCGAAGGTGACCCATGATGGTGCTTCGCTAAACACACTCGGTTCGGGGATGGCGACTGTCACCAACACGATCGAGACTCCGATCCCGATCAGGTTGGCTGCCACGATGAGGACGGTCATGATGACCTGGATGCGCACCCGGCGCCGTTGTTGACTTTCCGATACCCGTCCGAGCAGCCAGGAGCCGTACGCGGGGGTCTCTTGCAGCCGGCCGCTCTGGCGGGTGACCCGCTCAAGTACCCGGCCCAGGCGTTGCGCCAGGGTCTTCTTTGAGGCCTTCCTCGACGACATGGTGGCGTCAGCCTAATTTGTTGGACAGGCTCTAAGGTGATTCGGGTGCGCTTAGTCATTGCTCAATGCACGGTCGACTACGTTGGCCGGCTCACCGCGCACCTGCCGTCCGCGCGCAGGTTGCTGTTGTTCAAAGCCGACGGGTCGGTCAGCGTGCATGCCGACGACCGCGCATATAAGCCGTTGAACTGGATGAGCCCACCGTGCTGGGTGACCGAAGAGCCGGTCGGGGACTCATCGGCGTGGGTAGTGACGAACAAAACCGGCGAGCAGCTGCGCATCACGGTCGAGGAGATCGAACATGATTCCAGCCACGAACTGGGCGTGGACCCCGGGCTGGTCAAGGACGGCGTGGAGGCACACCTGCAGGCGCTGCTCGCCGAGCACGTTCAACTGTTGGGCGACGGCTATACGCTGGTCCGCCGCGAATACATGACCGCGATCGGGCCGGTTGACCTGTTGTGCCGTGATGAACGTGGCGGCTGTGTAGCTGTGGAGATCAAGCGGCGGGGCGAGATCGACGGGGTGGAGCAACTCACCCGCTATCTTGAGTTGCTCAATCGCGACAGCGTTCTCGCGCCGGTCAAGGGGGTTTTCGCCGCTCAGCAGATTAAGCCGCAGGCACGCACTCTGGCTACTGACCGCGGGATCCGTTGTATAACACTGGATTACGACAAGATGCGCGGGATGGACAGCGACGAGTACCGACTCTTCTGAGACGCGCGACTAAACTGGCGCAATGGCACGGCGCCGAAAACCGCCACGTCGGCAGGGGTCGGTATCCGCGTCTCTGCCGCCGCGCAGGGTGGAGACGGGACCCGACGGCTACGACTACGAAGTGCACCTGGTAGCGGCTACGCGTGCGGTCAAGACGTATCGATGTCCCGGATGCGATCACGAAATCCGTTCGGGCACTGCACATGTGGTGGTGTGGCCGGCCGACTCGCCGGAAGCGGGGGAGCACCGGCGACATTGGCACACCCCGTGCTGGGCCAACCGCGCTACCCGTGGTCCGACCCGAAAGTGGTCTTAGGTCTGCGCCTTAGCGGGCCGGTTCGACCAATTCGATCAGGACGCCGCCGGCGTCCTTGGGATGGATGAAGTTGATTCGTGAATTTGCGGTGCCGCGCCGGGGAGTCTCGTAGACAAGACGGAGGCCTTGGGAACGCAGCCGCTGGCACAGAGTGTCGAGATCGCTTACTCGACAGGCGAACTGTTGAATGCCCGGCCCCCGCTTCTCCAGGAACTTTGCGATCACTGACGAGTCGTCGATCGGGGCCATCAACTGGATCTGGGCTCCGGTCGGGGCGCTAGGCGCGGCGAGCATCGCCTCGCGGATACCCTGATCGTCGTTGACTTCCTCGTGGACCAGAATCATGCCGAGGTGGTCGTGATACCACTCGATCGCCGCATCCAGGTCGGCGACGGCGATGCCGACATGATCCAAGCCGGTCACCAGGGAGGTGGCCAGCAGGTGACGGGCGTCAACTTGATCGGTCGTCATTACACAACGGTAACCTCATGGGGAAGAATCTGCTTCGCCGGGTTGGCCGGTTCGGCCGTTCCGCTGCGTTTAGGAGGTAGTCATGACGACGTCGGTGATCGTTGCTGGAGCCCGAACCCCGATTGGCAGGTTGATGGGCTCGCTGAAGGATTTCAGTGCCAGTGATCTGGGTGCAATCGCGATCAAGGGCGCCTTGGCGAAGGCCTTCCCGGGAGTAGCGGACCCGGCGTCCCTGGTCGAGTACGTGATCATGGGGCAGGTACTAACCGCGGGGGCGGGGCAGATGCCCGCGCGTCAGGCGGCGGTCTCGGCCGGTATTGGTTGGGACGTGCCGGCGCTGACCATCAACAAGATGTGTCTGTCCGGCGTTGACGCCATTGCGCTCGCTGACCAGCTCATTCGCGCTGGGGAATTCGACGTGGTGGTTGCCGGCGGTCAGGAATCCATGACGAAAGCGCCGCATCTGCTGACGGACAGCCGGTTCGGGTACAGGTACGGCGACCACCCGTTGGTGGACCACATGGCTTACGACGGGTTGCATGACGTCTTCACCGACCAGCCGATGGGCGCACTCACCGAGCAACGGAATGATATTGACCAGTTCACCCGCCGGCAGCAGGACGAGTACGCGGCCGCGTCGCACCAAAAAGCGGCTGCAGCCTGGAAAGACGGCGTTTTCGAGAACGAAGTGGTCCCGGTGAGTATTCCGCAGCGTAAGGGCGATCCGCTGCAGTTCAGCGAAGACGAGGGAATCCGGGCTGACGCCACCGCAGACTCTTTGGCGGGTCTCAAGCCGGCTTTCCGTAAGGACGGCACAATCACCGCCGGCTCGGCCTCCCAAATTTCGGACGGCGCGGCCGCAGTGGTGGTGATGAATAAAAACAAGGCACGGGAGCTGGGGCTGACGTGGCTGGCGGAGATCGGTGCACACGGCGTAGTGGCCGGCCCGGATTCGACGCTGCAATCACAGCCGGCAAATGCGATCAAGAAAGCGCTGGGCCGCGAGGGCATCGGGGTTGACCAGCTCGATGTGGTGGAGATCAACGAAGCTTTCGCTGCGGTGGCCCTGGCCTCGACCAAGGAGCTCGGGTTGAACCCCGAGGTCGTCAACGCCAACGGTGGTGCAATCGCCTTCGGCCATCCGATTGGGATGTCAGGAGCACGGATCACGCTGCATGTTGCCCTAGAGCTGGCGCGCCGCGGATCGGGATACGGGGTTGCCGCGCTGTGCGGTGGCGGCGGACAAGGCGACGCATTGATTCTGCGGGCCGGATAGCGGCTCGGGACTGGCTGGCCGGCGTTGCTGGCGCCACCCGCCGCAGGGGCGGGTGTGAGATTGATCATATTTGCCACCCCTCGGTGCCGGAAATGCGATTGTTCGTCGATTTGTCGTGTTCAGCGCCGGCGCCACCGGGTGCGTCGGTAGCCAATGCCCCGTGACAGACTTGACGACGTGACGCGTCCCCGACCTCCGATCGGGCCTGCCATGGCGGGTGCGGTCGACCTTTCCGGCCTCAAGCAGCGAGCCCAACAGTCCGCCTCGGCGGCTGGCCCCGCGGGCGGCCAGGCACCCGGACCGGGTGCCGCGAATGTCCACGAGATCTCCGAGGCAAACTTCGAAGACGAAGTAATTGGCCGCTCCGACGAGGTGCCTGTGGTGGTGTTGCTGTGGTCGCCGCGCAGTGAGGTGTGCGTCGAGCTGCTCGACGCACTGTCGGCCCTGGCCGCTGAGGACCAGGGCAGCTGGTCCCTGGCTTCGGTCAACGTCGATACGGCGCCCAGGGTTGCCCAGATCTTCGGCGTCCAGGCGGTTCCTACGGTGGTGGCTCTGGCGGCGGGTCAGCCGCTGTCGAGCTTCCAGGGCCCGCAACCGGCCGATCAGTTGCGCGGCTGGGTGGACTCGCTCCTTTCTGCCACGGCTGGAAAGCTCAAGGGCCCCAAGGGGTCGGAGGAGGCCGCGGCAGTCGATCCAGCCCTGGCGCAGGCCCGCACGGAACTCGAGGCGGGCGACTTCGTCGCGGCAGCAAAGTCCTATCAAGCGATCCTGGACTCCGATCCGAGCCACGTTGAAGCAAGGGCGGCCATTCGCCAGATCGAATTTCTCACGCGTGCAACCGCGCAACGGCCCGATGCGATCCAGGCCGCTGATACCGCACCGGAGGACATCGACGCCGCATTTGCGGCCGCCGACGTGCAAATCCTGAACCAGGATGTCGGTGCGGCGTTCGAACGTCTCATCACTCTGGTGCGGAATACATCTGGCGATGAGCGCACGAAGGTGCGCACTCGGTTGATCGAACTCTTTGAATTGTTCGACCCGGCCGATCCGGAGGTAATCGCGGGTCGGCGCAGCCTGGCCAACGCGCTCTACTGAACGGGCGGGCCTCGATGGGCCCATTTCTGCCCGGGTGGTCGGGTCGGACTGGTGGAATTGTGAAGTGCTATTAGCCGCCTGACGATCCGCTGATCCCGGGCGGGCCGAGGATCCCGCCCGCGCCGCAACGCACCGATGTTGGGCGTCCACTGGGTAGCGCCGGCGGCGAATGGCTCGCTTAGCTCGCAGACACCGCCGACGCGTTGCGCTACAGCCAGTGCTGGCTCTTCGCGGCCCTGCGATGACTCTAGGACCCGTTGCAGTGTGCTGCGGCAGCGCCATTCGTTGAGCCGCGGTAAGCATGCACTCATCACCCGAAGCGCGCGGGCGTACTGGTGGTCTTGGGTCCGGATTGCGCCTCTATCAGCCCGGTTACGACGCGTCCAATCCGTCCGACCCGCTGACGCCGAACAGCCCTCCCGCGCCGCCGGTGCCACCGGCGCCGCCGGCGCCAGGGATATTGACCAGTCCGCCGTTGCCGCCGTTGCCACCGTTGCCGATTAGTGCGGCGTCGCCGCCGACCCCGCCGTCACCACCGGTGAAGCCGTCAACAAGCGCGTTACCGCCGACGCCGCCGGCCCCACCGTTGCCGATCAGGCCGGCATTGCCGCCCGCCCCACCGGTCCCTCCGTTGGCGGAGGCGCCGGGCGCTCCGGCGCCGCCGGTCCCTCCGTTGCCCAACAGTGGTCCCGCGTCACCGCCGGCGCCGCCGGCTCCCACGCTGGTGGTGCCGCTGCCGCCGACGCCGCCCGAGCCACCGTTACCGGAGAGCATCCCGCCGTCGCCGCCGTCGCCCCCGTCGCCGCCGGCGCCGCTTACGCTCTGGCCTCCGCTTCCGCCAGCACCGCCGCCGCCGAGCAGCCCGCCGTCTCCGCCGGCGCCGCCGATCCCGCCGATCCCTCCGGCGCCGCTGGCCAGTCCGCCGGCTCCGCCAACACCGCCGACGGCGAGAAGTCCTCCGGTGCCGCCGACTCCGCCGCTGCCTCCGTGAAAGCCCAGCCCGCCCGCGCCGCCGGGACCCCCGAAGCCGAATAGGCCGCCGGTGCCGCCGGCCCCGCCGGTGCCGCCGATTCCGCCGGTTGAGCCGCCGAAGCCGCCGGTACCACCCGTGCCGCCGATGCCGAACAGCAGGCCGCCCGTGCCGCCGGCGCCCCCGGATGCGCCGTTACCCGTGCCGCTTGAGGCGCCGCCACCGGTGCCGCCGGGTCCGCCGTTGCCGAACAGTCCTGCAGCCCCGCCTGCTCCACCGGCTTGAGCCGTGGCTCCGGACCCACCGGCTCCACCGTTGCCATACACCAGTCCACCGTCGCCACCGGCTTGACCGGATCCCGGTGCGGCGTCGACACCGTTGCCGATCAAGGGGCGCCCCAGCAACATCTGGGTGGGCGTATTGACCAGATCGAGCACGCTCTGCAAAGGCGACGCGGCGGCGGTTTCGGCGCTGCCGTATGCGCTGGCAGACGCCGTTAAGGTCTGAACGAATTGCTCGTGAAAGCTTGCTAGTCGAGCGCCGAGCGCTTGATAGGCCTGGGCGTGCTCGCCGAACACTTCCGCGACAGCGGCCGATACCTCATCGGCGCCAGCCGCCAACACCCCCGTGGTCGGTGCCGCAGCCGAGGCATTGGCCGTGCTGATCGCTGAGCCAATGCCGGTCAAGTCCCAAGCCGCCGCCACCATGGTTTCTGCCGAGGTGAATACATACGACATTCCAAATGACCTTCCAATTATGTTTTAGGCCAAATGAATTCGCAATGACGACCGATATTGCCCGGTCGTGATCGACCATTTGGGCCGGGGCCAGCGTATCTTGCCTAGTGCAACATTATCCGGCATTTGGCATTCTTCTTTGTGCCTTCCGCTGGCCCACCGCTGTCCGCCATCGTCGACCCACGTCGAAGATCCCGGGCCCCCGGGTGCTTACCGCTCTACGCGGGCGCCAACCACAACGCGGAGTTGGGCGGTAGTACCAAGACCGCCGACGCTGGGCGTCCGTGCCAGGGATCGTTGGTCGCGTCGACCCCGCCGAGGTTGCCGATCCCGGAGCCGTGATAGACGGTCGCGTCGGTGTTGAGCACCTCACGCCACCGGCCGGCGCACGGAAGGCCCAGCCGATAGCCACCGTGTTCTGCACCCGAAAAGTTGAATACGCACGCCATTACCGAGCCGTTGTTGCCGTAGCGGAGAAAGCTCAACACGTTGTTGGCTGAGTCATTGGCGTCGATCCAGGAATAGCCTTCAGGGGTGGTGTCTTGACTCCACAGTGCGGCATGAGTGCAGTAGATGTCATTGATGTCGCGCACCAGGCGCGAAATTCCGTTGGAAAATCCGTTCTCGTCGAGTTGGAACCAGTCGAGACCACGCTGCTCGGACCATTCGGCGCGTTGGCCGAATTCCTGACCCATGAATAGTAGTTGCTTACCGGGGTGGGCCCATTGATAGGCGAGCAGGCTGCGCAGCCCGGCTGCCTTGGTGTGGTTGTTGCCCGGCATCCGCCCCCACAGCGTGCCCTTGCCGTGCACTACCTCGTCGTGGCTGAGTGGCAGCACGTAGTTTTCGCTGAAGGCATACAACATCGAGAACGTCATCTCGTGGTGGTGATAGCTGCGGTAGATCGGATCGCGACTGACGTAGTCGAGCGTGTCGTGCATCCAGCCCATGTTCCACTTCATCGAAAAGCCGAGGCCGCCGATGTTGGTCGGCCTGGTCACCCCGGGCCACGAGGTGGACTCCTCAGCGATGGTGACGATGCCCGGTGCCGCTTTGTGTGCGGTGGCGTTCATCTCTTGAAGGAACTGCACCGCCTCCAGATTTTCCCGTCCACCATAGACGTTGGGGGTCCAGCCGCCCTCGGGACGCGAGTAGTCCAAATAGAGCATCGATGCCACCGCGTCCACCCGGAAGCCGTCGATATGGAACTCTTGAAGCCAGTACAGCGCGTTGGCTACCAGGAAGTTGCGTACCTCCGGTCGTCCGAAATCGAAAACATAAGTACCCCAGTCGAGTTGCTCGCCACGTTTGGGGTCAGAATGCTCATAGAGCGGGGTTCCGTCGAACCGTCCCAGCGCCCATGCGTCCTTGGGGAAGTGGGCGGGCACCCAGTCGACGATGACGCCGATACCAGCCTGGTGTAGGGCGTCGACCAGAGCCCGAAAATCGTCGGGTGTGCCAAAGCGGGATGTCGGCGCGTAGTAAGACGTGACTTGATATCCCCATGACCCGGCGAACGGATGCTCGGCGATGGGCAGCAACTCAACATGGGTAAAGCGGTGTTCTGCCACGTAGTCGGTCAGCTCGCGGGCTAGCTGACGGTAGCTGAGCCCGGGTCGCCATGAGCCAAGGTGGACTTCGTAGGTGCTCATCGGTTCGAACACGGCATTGCGCTGTGCGCGGCGGGCCATCCATTGGTCGTCATCCCAGGTGTAGGTGCTGACTGTCACCCGCGACCCCGTCTGCGGCGGCACTTCGGTACCGAAGGCAAAGGGGTCAGCTCGATCGGAAACTACGCCGTCGGCGCCGTGCACCCGGAACTTATAGAGGCCGTCGGCGGGGAAGCCGGGCCAGAACAGTTCCCATACGCCAGAGGAACCCAGCACACGCATGGGGGCGTCGTTGCCGGTCCAGCCGTTGAAATCGCCGATCAAGCTCACGCCCTTGGCGTTGGGTGCCCACACGGCGAACGACACCCCCTCCACGACCCCGTCGGCCGTGGTGAACGAGCGAGGGTGAGCGCCAAGGACTTCCCACAGCCGTTCGTGGCGGCCCTCGGCGAACAAATGGAGATCCACTTCGCCCAGGGTGGGCAGAAAACGGTATGCGTCGGCGACCGTGTGCGAATCAGCGCCCTGGTAGCTGACCTGCAACCGGTAATCGATCAGGCCGGTGAATGGCAGCGCCACCGCGAACAGCCCCGCTTCGATGTGCTGCATCGAGAATCGGTCGTCACCGACGAGCGCAACGACGCCCACGGCATGGGGCCGAAACGCCCGGATCACGGTGTGGGCGCCGTATTCGTGGGCGCCCAAGATGCTGTGCGGGTTATGGTGTGCCCCCGCGACCAGGCGTGCCAGTTCGGCAGGGTCGGGCGCCAAGTGCGCCCCGGCCAGTTGATCTGTTCGGCTCACAGCCCCTCACCTCCTACGTAGCAGCGTGATTCGTGATTCGATGGGTACCAGTGGCATGTTGATGATGTGGGCAACGGCACGCCCGGGGTCGATGCGGATGTAATTGGCTTGCCCCCATTGGTATTCCTCGCCGGTGATTTCGTCCCGGACCCAAAACCGTTCGTAGGGCTCCATGCCTAGCGCCGGCATATCCAGCCGCAGTGTTGCTTCTTCCAGCCCAAAGGCGTTGAGGGTGACCACCACCAATACGCTGTCCCCGGTAGCTGGGTCGAACTTGCTGTAGGCCAGCAGAGCGTCGTTGTCGATGTCATGAAAATGGATCGTGCGCAATTGCTGAAGCGCGGGATGCAGCCGCCGAATTGCGTTGAGCTGTGTGATGAATGGCTCCAGCGAGCGGCCTTCGGCCAATGCGCCCGCAAAGTCGCGGGGACGCAGCTCGTACTTTTCTGAGTCCAGGTATTCCTCGCTGCCCTCTCGCACAGCGCGGTGCTCGAACAGCTCGTAGCCAGAGTACACCCCCCAGGCCGGCCCCATGGTCGCCGCCAGCACGGCCCGGATGGCGAACATGCCGGGACCGTGATGCTGCAGCACCGCATGCAGGATATCCGGGGTGTTGACGAACAGGTTGGGCCGGCGAAAGTCGGCGAATTTGGCTATATCGTTGCCGAATTCGGTGAGCTCCCACTTCGCCGTACGCCAGGTGAAGTAGCTGTAGGACTGGGTGAAACCGAGCTTGGCCAGACCGTACTGGCGAGCAGGTGGCGTGAATGCCTCGGACAAGAACAGCACGTCGGGGTCGACAGATTTGACTTCATCGATTAGCCAGGCCCAGAAATTGGGCGGTTTAGTATGAGGGTTGTCGACCCGAAAGAACTTGACGCCATGGTCAATCCAATGTCGCACCACGCGCAGGACTTCGTCGTAGAGCCCGCCGGGATCATTGTCGAAATTGAGCGGGTAAATGTCTTGGTACTTCTTCGGCGGGTTCTCCGCGTAGGCAATGCTGCCGTCCGGCAATTCGGTGAACCAGTTGCGGTGTTCGGTGGCCCACGGGTGGTCCGGCGCGCACTGCAGCGCGAGGTCCAACGCCACTTCCATGCCCAATTCGCGCGCTGCTGCCACGAAGTTGTCGAAGTCGTCGATGGTGCCTAGGCCCGGGTGCACAGCGTCGTGGCCACCCTCGTCGCTTCCGATGGCCCAGGGCGATCCCACATCGCCGGGCGCGGCGGTGGGGTTATTGTTGCGGCCCTTGCGGTGCACCTTGCCGATTGGATGGATCGGCGGAAGGTACACCACATCGAAGCCCATCCGAGCGATACGCGGCAGATCCGCCGCCGCGGTGGCAAACGTCCCGTGCACCGGGTTACCTTGGGCATCGCAGCCGCCGGTCGAGCGCGGAAACATCTCGTACCACCCACCGAACCGAGCCAACGGCCGATCCACCCAGATCCCGAACTGTTCGCCGCGGGTGATCAGATCCCGCAGCGGGTAGGCGTTCAACAGCTCGTCGATTTCCGGCGTGAGGGCCAGTGCGGAGCGGGTTACCGGATCTCCGGGTGTTCGCAGCGCCGTCGCGGCTTCCAAAAGCGGCCAGCGCTGTGCTCGGGGTACCCCCGTCGCGGCCCGTTCGAACAGTCCGGCACCCACCAACAAATCGTTGGATAGTTCGTTTTCACCCTGGCCGGCGTCGAGCTTGGCAACCAGTCCATGACGCCAGGTGTGTATGGGATCACCCCAGCCATCAACCCGGAAGGTCCACAGTCCGACGCTGTCGGGGGTGAACTGACCGTGGAAGACATAGGGCTCTTCGCCCATCGTCATGGGGGACAGCAGGGGTCTGACACGGTGCTGTTCGGCGGTCTTGGGTACCAACTCCGATTCCGGGGCGGTCGCCTTGATCCGGCGAACGTCCGTGACATGCGGATAGCGGGGGCCCAAGTAGCGGACGACCAACGTCGCTGCGACCGCCTCGTGCCCTTCCCGCCATACCGAGGCACGAACCGGGACTACTTCGCCGACCACCGCCTTGGCGGGGTAGGCGCCGCATGAGACGACGGGCTGGACGTCATCGATCTCGACACGACCGGGCACCAATCACTCCGTTTCTGATCTTCGGTCTCCTCGTGGCCCGCTGTTTGCCCCAACCCCGCACCCATTAACAGCGGTTGTCGCCAGGATGTCCTTCGTGTGTCGTTGTCTGCTCGGCTCATAGCGCCCCATACCCACCCTAGTGGCCGGCCACACCGTAGGCGGCGAAGCCGTCGTCGGCTAGCCCTGCACGCAGCGAAATCCTCAGTAAGGTAATGACGCGTGAGAGCCCTCCGCCGGTTTACCGTCCGTGCTCATCTACCCGAGCGTCTCGCCGCGCTGGACCAGCTATCGACCAACCTGCGATGGTCGTGGGAAAAGCCGACGCAGGACCTGTTCGCCAGCATTGACCCGGAGCTGTGGGCAAGTTGCGGGCACGACCCGGTAGCGGTGCTGGGCGCTGTCAGGCCCGCGCGGCTCGACGAGCTGGCTCTCGACGAAGAGTTCGTGAACCGGCTCGACGAGCTGGCGGCCGACTTGAACGACTATCTGACCCGACCGTTGTGGTATCAGCAGCACGAACAGGAGGGCGGCGAGGCCGGGACGTCCGGCTCTGCCATGCCGACCGGTATCGCGTACTTCTCCATGGAGTTCGGTGTCGCCGAGGTGCTACCCAATTACTCCGGCGGCCTCGGGATTCTGGCCGGTGACCATCTGAAGGCCGCGTCCGATCTTGGGTTACCGCTGATTGCCGTGGGTCTTTACTACCGCTCCGGGTACTTTCGGCAGTCGCTGACCGCGGACGGATGGCAGCAGGAAACCTATCCGTCGCTGGACCCGCAGGGGCTACCGTTGCGCCTACTGACCGACGCCAGTGGTGACCCGGCGCTGGTCGAATTGACGCTCCCGGACTCGGCGACGCTGCGGGCGCGGATTTGGGTCGCCCAAGTGGGCCGCGTTCCGTTGCTGTTGCTGGATTCCGACATCCCGGAAAACGAGCACGACCTGCGTGGTGTCACCGACCGGCTGTACGGCGGAGATCAGGAACACCGAATCAAGCAGGAGATCCTGGCCGGCATCGGCGGCGTACGGGCGATTCGTGCTTACACCGCAATCCAAGGACTGCCCGGGCCCGAGGTATTCCACATGAACGAGGGGCACGCGGGCTTCCTCGGAGCCGAACGGATCCGCGAGTTGATCACCGATGCGGGATTGGATTTCGATACCGCCTTGACTGTGGTGCGGTCGAGCACCGTGTTCACCACGCACACCCCGGTGCCCGCCGGAATCGATCGGTTTCCGGTGGAGATGGTGCGGCGCTACTTCGCCGATGACGGAACAACGCTGCTGCCTGGCGTGCCGACGGAGCGAATCCTCGCATTGGGCGCCGAAGACGATCCCACGAAATTCAACATGGCCCACATGGGTCTGCGGTTGGCGCAACGGGCCAACGGTGTCTCGCTATTGCACGGCAGGGTAAGTCGGGCGATGTTCAGCGAGCTGTGGCCAGGATTCGACCACGACGAAGTTCCGATCGGGTCGATCACCAACGGTGTGCACGCGCGTACCTGGGCCGCGCCGCAATGGCTGCAACTGGGTCGTGAGCTGGTGGGGTCGGACTCGTTCAGTATGCCGGCGGTGTGGCTGAGGTTGCAGCAGGTCGATCCCGGTCATCTGTGGTGGATCCGGTCGCAGCTGCGCACATTGTTGGTCGATGACGTTCGCCAGCGGCTGCGCCAATCGTGGCTGGAGCGCGGCGCGTCAGATGCCGAATTAGGTTGGATTGCTACGGCATTCGATCCTGAGGTGCTGACCGTCGGGTTTGCCCGCCGGGTCCCGACGTACAAGCGGCTGACGCTGATGCTGCGTGATCCCGATCGACTCGAGAAGCTGTTGCTCGACCCGGAACGGCCGGTACAGCTGGTCGTTGCCGGAAAATCGCATCCAGCCGACGACGGGGGCAAGGCGCTCATCCAGCAGATCGTGCGCTTCGCCGATCGACCAGAGGTGCGGCACCGCATCGCCTTCCTGCCCAACTACGACATGTCCATGGCTCGGTTGCTGTACTGGGGATGCGACGTTTGGCTGAACAATCCGCTGCGTCCGTTGGAGGCATGCGGCACTTCGGGAATGAAAAGCGCGCTCAACGGTGGGTTGAACCTGTCCATCCGGGACGGTTGGTGGGACGAATGGTACGACGGCGAAAATGGTTGGGAGATACCGTCTGCCGACGGCGTAGCAGATCCGGAAAGGCGCGACGACTTGGAGTCCAGCGCGCTTTACGACCTGCTGGAGCAAGCGGTGGCGCCAAAGTTCTACGAGCGTGACGACCGAGGTGTGCCGCCACGCTGGATCGAGATGGTGCGCCACACCTTGCAGACGTTGGGGCCCAAGGTGTTGGCCTCCCGGATGGTGCGTGATTACGTCGAGCATTATTACGTGCCGGCGGCTCAATCACGGCGCAAGACTATTGCCGGCGCCGATGGCCCTACCGACTTCACCGCAGCCCGCGAGCTGGCCGCCTACTGTCGGCGCGCCGAGCAAGCGTGGCCGAAGATCAGGATCACCGATGTCGATAGCACCGGTCTGCCCGACAGCCCGCTGCTCGGGTCGAAGCTGACCCTGACCGCGATCGTGCAGCTAGCGGGGTTGGCCTGCGATGAGGTGACGGTGCAGGCCGTGCTGGGCAGAGTCGACTCCGGCGATGTGCTGCTGGACCCGGTCACCGTCGAAATGTCGTATACCGGCGGCGCCGACGGGGGCGCCCACGTCTTCTCGACGACAACCCCACTGCCGATGGCAGGCGCGGTCGGGTACACGGTGCGTGTGTTGCCTCGTCATCCAATGCTGGCCGCTGGCAACGAACTTGGGTTGGTAACTCTGGCCACGGGCTAGGTCAGTCCAGCGTCGATAGCCGGCGCAGCGCCTGACGGACCTGGATGGCATCGGTGGTCTGCCAAAACGGCGGCAACGAAGCGCGCAGGTAGCCGCCGTACCGCGCGGTCACCATGCGTGAGTCCAGAATCGCCACCACGCCCCGGTCGGTAACACGGCGTAGTAGCCGACCCGACCCCTGTGCGAGCAGCAGCGCCGCGTGGTTGGCGGCGACCGCCATGAAGCCGTTGCCTCCGCGAGCGGCCACCGCACGTTGGCGCGCACTGAGCAGCGGGTCGTCCGGGCGGGGAAACGGAATGCGGTCGATCAGCACCAAAGACAGCGACGGTCCGGGTACATCGACGCCCTGCCATAGCGACAGCGTGCCGAACAGGGAGGTGGCGGCGTCGGCGGAGAACTGCTCGACCAGCGCAGACGTGCTGTCTTCGCCTTGGCACAACACCGGGGTGGCAATGCGTTCGCGCATGGCATCCGCCGCGGCCCGGGCCGCCCGCATGGAGGAGAACAGGCCGAGCGTGCGTCCGTTGGCCGCGGTGATCAGCTCGGCAATTTCGGTTAGTTGCTCCGCCGAGCCGGTTCCGTCCCGACCCGGCGGCGGGAGATGGGCTGCCACATAGAGGATCCCCGATTTCGCGTGCTCGAACGGCGATCCCACGTCGAGCCCACGCCAGCGGGGTGGTTGCGCGTCTTCGCCAGTCGCGGAGCCGGATTCGACTCCAGTCAGCCCCCAGGACGTCGCCATCGGGTCGAAGGTCCCGCCGACGGTCAGGGTCGCCGACGTCAGCACCGTCGTCGAGCGGGTGAACACGTGCGTGGATAGCAGCTCCGCCACCGATAACGGCGCCACCCGTAACGAGGTGCGTGGTGCACCGCGGCTTTCCTCGTGCGCCAACCACACCACATCGGTGCGATCGGGGATGGCCGGTGCGAACGACGTCAGGATTCGCGATGTGGTCTCGGAAATCTCGTCCAACGCCGCCGCCGCTTCGGCGCGGGCCGCGGCCGCCGCGGCATCGCTGGTGCTGTCTATCGCCGCGCGGGCCGCGCTGGCCGCATCGCGCAGCGCTATCAGGTGTGTCGCCAGTTCGTCGTCGAGATGATCGATACGGCCAGGGCTGGCGTCATGGATTGCCGACAGGAAGGTTGTTGATGCGGCCTCCAGTCGCTGGTTCAATTCCGGGCCGACCAACCGTGCGATCCTGCGGGCGGCGACGCTAAGGGTGGTCGCCGTCAATTCTGCGGTCGCTACCGAGGTCACCCGGTCGGCCAGCTCGTGCGCCTCGTCGACGACCAGTAGTGAATGCTCCGGCAGCACAGCCGATTCGGACACCGCATCGATGGCAAGCAGCGCGTGATTGGTGACTACCACGTCGGCCCGGCTGGCGGCGCCGCGCGCCCGTTCCGAGAAGCATTCGGCGGAATACGGGCAACGGGCAACGCCGATGCATTCCCGCGCCGAAACGCTGACTTGGGACCAGGATCGGTCCGGCACGCCGGGCTTGAGGTCGTCGCGGTCGCCGGAGTCGGTCTCGGTGGCCCAGTCGGTGAGTCGTTGCACGTCGCGGCCCAGCGCGGTAACGGCTACCGGGTTGAATAGTTCCTCTTGCGGCTGTTGGTCATTGGTGTCCGACTCGCCTGTCCCGGTACCGCTATGGATCTTGTTCAGGCACAGATAGTTTCGTCGACCTTTGAGCAGTGCGAACTGCGGTCGGCGGGGCAGCGCGTCAGCGAGCGCGTCGGCGAGCCGGGGCAGGTCACGATCCACCAACTGACGCTGCAGTGCGATCGTCGCAGTAGACACCACAACGGGGGTGTTGTCGTCGACCGCCCGGACGATGGCAGGAATCAGGTAGGCCAGCGATTTGCCGGTGCCGGTGCCGGCCTGCACCACCAGGTGCTCGCCTGTTCGAAATGCCTGCGCTACCGCATCGGCCATCTCCTGCTGTCCGCGCCGTGGGCTGCCCCCCAGCGCGGCCACCGCGGTGGCCAGTAGCGCGGGGACGGACGTCGACTCAGACACGCGGTGATGCCCAGCCTGCTCTTAGGACGCGACCGTTTGCGTCGGGATCGCCGGTTCACCGGGCGACAATTTCAACCCTTCCCACGGAAGGCCGCACAACCCCGCGGTCACAAGTTTTCGGGCCGCCGGCAGCGCGGCTGCACCGGTGTCGACGAGCACTTGCCCACCGCGAACCAGCGGTGTGGTTAGCACCCGATATGGCTCGGTGATGGCGGGTGGGCGGTCGGCCGGATGCACGATCTCCTCGGTGATCGTGCCGCTCGGGCGGGACACCCGTAGCGCCTCCTTGCGGCCGCCGCGGGATTCCTTGTGGCTGCTGCGCTTTTGCACCGGGATGCCGTCGACTTCGACCAGCTTGTAGACCATGCTGGCGGTGGGTGCGCCGGAGCCGGTGACCAGCGAGGTACCGACGCCGTAGCTGTCGACCGGCTCCGCGCGTAGGGCGGCGATGGAGAATTCGTCAAGATCGCCGGAGACCATGATGTGGGTGTTTGTGGCGCCGAGTTGGTCGAGCTGCTGCCGCGCTTGGCGGGCCAGCACCCCCAGCTCACCTGAGTCGATGCGGATCGCGCCGAGCGCGGTGCCGGCTGCCGCCACTGCGTTGGCCACCCCGCTGGTCACGTCATAGGTGTCCACCAACAGTGTGGTTCCGGCGCCAAGAGCTTCGACCTGGGCGCGGAACGCGCTGAGTTCAGCCATTTCTAAGGGTTGGCCCCGCTGGGTGTGCAGCATGGTGAACGCGTGCGCGGCGGTGCCTTCGGCGGGAATCCGGTATCGCCGCTGGGCCTCGAGGTTGGAGGAACCGGCGAAGCCCGCGATATAGGCGGCCCGGGCAGCTGCGACCGCGGCATGTTCATGGGTGCGCCGGGAGCCCATCTCGATCAAGGGGCGTTCCCCGGCGGCGCTGACCATCCGGGCGGCGGCGGAGGCGATGGCCGAGTCGTGATTGAAGATCGACAACACCAGGGTCTCCAGCAGCACGCACTCGGCGAAACTGCCGTGCACGGAAAGTACCGGGGAGCCCGGGAAGTACAGCTCGCCTTCGGCGTAGCCATCGATATCGGCGCCGAACCGAAAATCCCGCAGGTAATCCACCGTGTCGGGATCGAGGAACTCAGCCAGCAATTGACAGGCTTGGTCATCGAACCTGAACTGTGGCAACAGCTCAAGTAGTCGCCCGGTTCCGGCGACCACCCCGTATCGGCGGCCCAGTGGCAGCCGGCGGGCGAACACGTCCCAACTCGTCCGGCGATCGGCGGTACCGTCCCGTAGGGCGGCCGCCAGCATGGTCAACTCGTACTTGTCGGTCAGTAGGCCAGCCAAGACCGGGTCCTTCACACCGCAACCGTAGCGGTTCGCGTCAGGTACTCGGAATCCACGGCATTGGCTCGCTATCCTAGGGCTATGGTTGTTGCCTCAGCGCCCGCCAAGCCCGGCTCGACCGGGCAACGCGAGTCCGCGTCGGTCGATGTGGCGGCCAGTCCGTGGGTGACCATCGTGTGGGACGACCCGGTCAATTTGATGACGTACGTGACGTATGTGTTTCAGAAGTTGTTCGGCTACAGCGAGCCGCATGCCACCAAGCTGATGCTGCAAGTGCACAACGAGGGCAGGGCGGTGGTGTCGGCCGGTAGCCGGGAGGCCATGGAAGTCGACGTGTCCAAACTGCATGCCGCCGGTTTGTGGGCGACGATGCAGCGGGACCGGTGAGATTCGAGGGTATCCCGATCCACTGTGCGCAAATGGAAGCGCGTTGACACCCGCAACGGTCCCCGTTTTCGGTCGTCCTTGGCCCCACACGAGGCGGCCTTGCTCAAAAACTTGGTCGGCGCGATGATCGGACTCCTCGACGACCGCCAATCCTCCTCGCCGTCAGACGAACTCGAGGAGATCACCGGCATAAAGACCGGGCACGCAGAGCGTCCGGGCGACCCGACGCTGCGTCGGCTGTTGCCGGATTTCTACCGGCAGGACGAGGGTGACCCGATGACCCTCGACGCCTCCGAGACGCTCAACTCGGCGTTGCGCAGCTTGCATGAGCCGGAAATTATCGATGCCAAACGTGCTGCTGCACAGCAGCTCTTGGATACCGTTCCGGACAAGGGCGGCCGGCTTGAATTGACCGAGGAGAGCGCCAACGCGTGGGTCACCGCGGTCAACGACCTGCGGTTGACCCTCGGCGTGCTGCTTGACGTCGGTCCGCAAGGCCCCGAGCGTCTGCCGGCCGATCATCCGTTGGGCCCGCATTACGACGTCTACCAGTGGTTGACAGTCCTGCAGGAGTACCTGGTCCTGGTGTTGATGGGGAAGCCCGGCGGATGAGCTCCATCACCGACGTGGGGGGCATCCGCGTCGGCCACTACCAGCGGCTCGACGCCGACGCGTCGGTCGGCGCCGGCTGGGCTTGCGGAGTCACGGTTGTGCTGACGCCGCCAGGGACCGCCGGCGCGGTCGATTGTCGCGGTGGTGCGCCCGGCACCCGGGAGACCGACCTGTTAGCCCCGGTCAACAGCGTGCGGTTCGTGGACGCGGTGCTGCTGGCCGGCGGCAGCGCCTATGGTCTGGCCGCCGCCGACGGCGTCATGCGCTGGCTGGAAGAACACGATCGCGGGGTCGCGATGAGCGGTGGGGTGGTGCCCATCGTGCCGGGTGCAGTCATTTTTGATCTGCCCGTCGGCGGCTGGGATTGTCGCCCGACCGCCGACTTCGGCTATTCGGCCTGTGCGGCCGCCGGCGGGGGTGTGGGCGTCCATGAGCCACTGGCGGTGGGCACGATCGGCGCCGGGGTGGGCGCGCGTGCCGGTGTCCTCAAAGGCGGCGTCGGGACAGCGTCCATCACGTTGCCATCCGGGGTGACGGTCGGCGCGGTGGTGGTGGTGAACTCCGCCGGCGAGGTCGTCGACCCGAGCACCGGCCTGCCCTGGATGGCAGACCTCATCGGCGAGTTCAGGCTGACTGCCCCGCCAGCCGAGCAGATCGCCGCGCTGGCGCAGCTGCCGTCACCATTGAGTGCGCTCGGCAGCCCGCTGAACACAACGATCGGAGTGGTCGCCACGGACGCCGCGCTCAGTCCAGCGGCGTGCCAGCGCGTTGCGATTGCCGCTCATGACGGGTTGGCCCGCACGATCCGGCCGGCACACACGCCGCTGGACGGCGACACAATCTTCGCCCTGGCTACCGGGGCGCTCGACATGCCCCCAGAACCCGGTGTGCCCGCCGCACTGTCCCCGGAAACCGGGCTGGTCACCGCTGTGGGAGTGGCCGCGGCCGATTGCGTGGCTCGTGCGGTGGTGGGCGGTGTGATCGCCGCCAAGTCTTTGACCGGAATACTGAGCTATCGCGACATGTTGCCCGGGGCGTTTGGGGAATCTCGGAGTTCTTCGAAATCCCGGAGAGGCGAGCGGTGAGGTGTTGGTGATTCGTGCCGATTTGGTCGATGCGATGGTCAGCCATGCGCGCCGCGATCATCCCGACGAGGCCTGCGGTGTGCTGGCCGGGCCGGAGGGGTCCGACCGTCCTGAGCGGCATATCCCGATGACCAATGCCGAACGTTCACCGACGTTCTACCGCTTCGATTCGATCGAGCAACTCAAGGTGTGGCGCGCCATGGACAGCGCCGACGAGGTACCGGTGGTCATCTATCACTCACACACGGCCACCGAGGCCTATCCGAGCCGCACCGACGTCAACCTGGCCAGTGAGCCGCAGGCGCATTATGTGCTGGTGTCCACGCGTGATCCCGACCGTGACGAGCTGCGCAGCTATCGCATCGTTGGGGGCGCGGTGACCGAAGAGCCCGTCAATGTCGTCGAGCAGTATTGAACGACCCCGAGAAAGGCCAGCATGAGCGTCACCGTATCCATTCCGACCATCCTGCGACCCCATACCGGTGGGCAGAAACGAGTCTCGGCGACCGGAGACACGCTGGGCGCGGTCATCAACGATCTGGAGGCCAACTACTCGGGCATCTCCGGGCGCCTGATCGATGACGGCAAGTTGCACCGGTTCGTCAACGTCTATGTCAACGACGAGGACGTTCGATTCTCCGGAGGCCTGGACACCGCGATCGCCGACGGCGACTCGGTGACCATCCTGCCCGCCGTAGCGGGCGGATAAGCGGAGCGCATGACCCGATATGAGTCGCTGTTGGCGGCCCTGGGGAACACCCCACTGGTAGGCATGCAGCGCCTGTCGCCGCGCTGGGCCGACGAGGCCGGGGCACCGCACGTGCGGTTGTGGGCCAAACTGGAAGATCGCAATCCGACCGGGTCGATCAAGGATCGGCCGGCGCTGCGCATGATCGAACAGGCCGAAGTGGACGGGCGGCTGGCGCCGGGCGCCACCATCCTCGAGCCGACCAGTGGAAACACCGGTATATCGCTGGCGATGGCGGCCCGGTTGAAGGGCTACCGGCTGATTTGTGTGATGCCGGAGAACACCTCGGTGGAACGGCGTCAGCTGCTGGAACTCTACGGTGCGCGAATAATCTTCTCGGCTGCCGAAGGCGGATCCAATACCGCGGTGGCCACCGCAAAGGAACTTGCCGCGGCAAACCCGTCATGGGTGATGCTGTACCAGTACGGCAATTGTGCCAACAGCGATGCGCACTACTGCGGTACCGGACCCGAGCTGGTCGCGGACCTGCCCGAAATCACCCATTTCATCGCCGGCCTCGGTACCGCCGGCACGCTGATGGGTACCGGCCGGTTTCTGCGCGAGCGGGTTCGCGACGTCAAGATCGTGGCGGCCGAGCCCCGCTACGGCGAAGGGGTGTATGCCCTGCGCAATATCGACGAAGGGTTCGTGCCCGAACTGTATGACTCGTCGGTGCTGACCACCCGCTACTCGGTCAGCGCCCAAGACGCGGTGCGCCGCACCCGTGAGTTGGTGGACACCGAAGGCATCTTCGCCGGGATCTCGACCGGCGCGGTGCTGCATGCCGCACTCGGCATGGGAGCCAAAGCACTGGCCGCCGGTGAGCGTGCAGACATCGCTTTCGTGGTCGCCGACGCCGGCTGGAAGTACCTGTCGACCGGCGCCTACGCCGGTAGCCTTGAAGAAGCCGAGAACGCGCTGGAAGGACAGCTGTGGGCATGACGGGCGCCCACCACGATCAAGGAGGCGATGCGGTGGGGGCATCACCCGCATGCGGGGAAGGGCGTCGCTAATGAGTCGGAAGTCGCGCACACCCGCCAAACAGGCGGACAAGCGGCCGGACTGGATGATCGGCGGGGCCACGATCCTCACCTTTGTCGCGCTGCTCTACGTCATCGAACTGATCGACCAACTGACTCGCCATTCACTGGACATCAACGGCATCAGGCCGCTGGAAACCGACGGCCTGTGGGGGATCATTTTCGCGCCGCTGCTGCACGCCAACTGGCCCCACCTGATGGCCAATACGGTTCCACTGCTCGTGCTGGGTTTTCTGATGACCCTGGCCGGCCTGTCTCGGTTCCTGTGGGCCACCGTGATCGTGTGGATCCTAGGCGGCTTTGGCACCTGGTTGATCGGCAACGTGGGCAGCAGCTGCGGTCCCACCGACCACATCGGGGCCTCCGGCCTGATCTTCGGCTGGCTGGCCTTCCTGCTGGTTTTCGGGCTTTTTGTCCGCAAAGTGTGGGACATCGTGATCGGGTTGGCGGTTTTGTTGCTGTACGGCGGAGTGCTGCTCGGTGCGCTGCCGCGCATTGGCATGTGCGGTGGTGTCTCCTGGCAGGGCCATCTGTGTGGGGCGCTGGCCGGGATTGTGGCCGCGTACGTGCTGTCCGCACCGGAACGTAAGGCCCGTGCGTCGAAAAAGACCGGCACCCGATCGACGCCTCCGAAATGATGACTGCGGCGTTGGCGCCCGTCGGAGTCTTTGACTCCGGCGTCGGCGGGTTGACCGTCGCGAGGGCCATCATCGACCAACTTCCCGATGAGCACATCGTCTACGTCGGAGACACCGGAAACGGCCCCTACGGCCCACTGACCATCCCCGAGATTCGCGCGCATGCTCTAGCGATCGGTGACGACCTGGTCGAGCGCGGGGTGAAGGCGTTAGTGATCGCCTGCAACTCGGCATCGGCGGCATGCCTGCGAGATGCCCGCGAACGCTACGACGTGCCCGTCGTCGAAGTGATACTGCCGGCCGTGCGGCGCGCGGTCGCGGCCACCCACAATGGCCGGATCGGCGTGATCGGCACAAAGGCCACCATCACCTCACACGCCTACCAGGACGCGTTCGCCGCCGCGCGGGACACCGAGATCACCGCCGTGGCCTGCCCCCGGTTCGTGGATTTCGTCGAGCGTGGCGTTACCAGCGGTCGGCAGGTGCTGGGACTGGCTGAGGGCTACCTGGAGCCCCTGCAGCGCGCCGGGGTCGACACATTGGTGCTTGGCTGCACGCACTATCCGCTGCTGTCCGGACTGATTCAGCTGGCGATGGGTGACAACGTCACCCTGGTTTCCAGCGCCGAAGAGACCGCCAAGGAAGTTCTGCGAGTGCTGACTGAATTCGATCTGTTGCGTCCGCATGACGGGCCGCCGGCCACCCGGGTGTTTGAAGCCACCGGTGACCCGGAGGCATTCATTGCATTGGCGGCGCGTTTCCTGGGGCCCGCGGTTACCGGTGTGGAACCCGTTCGTCACACGGTTGTCAAATAACCGTGCGCAAGATTCTGCTGACCCAATGCGGCGATGTATTCTTCATCGCCCTATCGGGCATGGCACAGTAGTGTCCGTGCGAATAACCGTGCTCGGATGCTCCGGCAGCGTCGTGGGTCCGGATTCGGCCGCGTCCGGTTATCTGCTCCGGGCCCCGGATACCCCGCCGATCGTCATCGACTTCGGCGGGGGCGTGCTCGGCGCCCTGCAACGGCACATGGATCCCGCCGAGGCGCACGTGTTGCTGTCACATCTGCACGCCGATCACTGCTTGGATATGCCGGGCTTGTTCGTCTGGCGGCGGTATCACCCCTCACGCCCCAAAGGGAAAGCGTTGTTGTACGGCCCGAGCGACACCTGGTCGCGGTTGGGCGCGGCGTCGTCACCCTTCGGCGGGGAGATCGACGATTGCTCGGACATCTTCGACGTCCACCATTGGGTCGATGGTGAACCGGTGACTTTGGGCACCGTCACGGTGGTGCCCAGGGTGGTGGCGCATCCGACGGAGTCCTACGGTATGCGCTTTACCGATGCCACCGGCGCGTCCTTGGTGTACAGCGGTGATACCGGCATGTGTGACCAGCTTGTCGAGCTGGCTCGCGGCGCCGACGTTTTCTTGTGCGAGGCCTCCTGGACACACTCTCCGGACCGTCCGCCGGACCTGCATCTGTCCGGCACGGAGGCCGGACGGGCCGCCGCGCGTGCCGGTGTGCGCGAGCTTCTGTTGACCCACATTCCGCCGTGGACCTCGCGCGAAGATGTGATCAGTGAGGCCAAGGCCGAGTTTGACGGACCGGTGCACGCGGTGGTGTGCGACGAGACCTTCGAAGTCAGGCGGCCCGCGGCGGCCAGCTAGCCAAGTTTGGTGCTGACGTGGCGCATACCGCGTTGCTTCGCGCATATACGGTGTCTGCGAGACCTTAAGCAGCTGCGGCGATTTCGCGACCGAATGGACCGCGACTGCGCGCAGCCGTTGACCTGCTGGCGTTGGCCCCGCGATGTGCGTATGTCGGCCGGCGCAGCGCGCATCGTCGGCGGGCTGGGGTGGGATTGCCTGCCTCCTGCCCGCGCCTGGGAAGCGGGCGTCGTCGGCGGGCTAGGGTTGGCGTCGTGTCCAAACGAGAAGACGGCCGTCTCGACGACGAGCTGCGCGAGGTGGTCATCACCCGGGGCTTCACCGAAAACCCTGCGGGGTCGGTACTGATTGAATTCGGTCGCACCAAGGTGATGTGCACGGCCAGCGTCACCGAAGGGGTGCCCCGCTGGCGCAAGGGATCGGGTCTGGGCTGGCTCACCGCGGAGTACGCAATGCTGCCGTCGGCCACCCACACTCGCTCGGACCGGGAATCGGTGAAAGGGCGAGTCGGGGGACGCACCCAGGAGATCAGCCGGCTGGTCGGCCGTTCGCTGCGGGCGTGCATCGACTTGGCGGCCCTGGGGGAGAACACCATTGCCGTCGATTGCGATGTGTTGCAGGCCGACGGCGGCACCCGTACTGCGGCCATCACCGGCGCCTACGTGGCGTTGGCAGACGCGGTGACCTATCTGTCGGCGG
Organism: Mycobacterium basiliense; assembly: GCF_900292015.1. Lineage (NCBI taxonomy): Bacteria > Bacillati > Actinomycetota > Actinomycetes > Mycobacteriales > Mycobacteriaceae > Mycobacterium > Mycobacterium basiliense. The sequence continues at coordinate 4,049,130 of NZ_LR130759.1, read as the reverse complement.
CGGGCAAACTCTCGGATCCCCGGCCGTTGTCGTGTGCCATTGCCGCGGTCAGTGTCGGCGTGGTGGACGGCCGAATCCGGGTGGATTTGCCCTACGAGGAAGACTCCCGCGCCGAGGTCGACATGAACGTCGTCGCCACCGACACCGGGACCCTGGTGGAGATACAGGGCACCGGCGAGGGCGCGACGTTCCCGCGGTCAACGCTGGACAAGCTACTCGACATGGCGTTGGGTGCCTGCGACACCCTGTTTGCCGCACAGCGCGACGCGCTGGCGCTACCGTATCCCGGTGTGCTGCCGGAGGGGCCGCCGCCGCCGAAAGCATTCGGAAGCTGACCCGGCTGCTGATCGATCGCCGAGGCGGTGGCCACAACGCAAGCGATCGCCGGCCCGTTGACGCGTCGAACGCGTTCGCGATGGCTGGTCGGCGGTAGACCGAAACGAGTCGCCGGGCCCGCCTAGCTCGCGCCCGCCGTGATCATCTCGTCCACCTCGGCGGCCCGGTCGGCCATCTCGGCGTGCGCTTTGTCCAGCGCGTCGGCTTGATCCTCGTCGGCCTTCATCAGCTCCTCGATGTTGGAGCCGGCCATGTCCAGGACGCCCATGTCCCGGAAGGCCTTTTGCACCTTGTCGCCCCACAGCCCGATGTCCTTGACGATCGGCACGATGCGGCTGAATAGGTGCGAGCGGAACTGGATCATCAGCGGCGAGGTGTCGACCCACTCGGCGCACGCTTTGACGTCCATGCCGAGGGTCTCGAAAACTTCCTCGCCGCGGAACCGGTCGCGCATCAGGTAGCAGGCGTCGATGACGAACTCCTCCCGCTCGCCTCGCTCGGTTTCGGTCAACGCGGCGTAGTAGTCCTTCAGGGAGATGCGGCCGAACGCGACATGCCGGGCCTCGTCCTGCATGACGTAGGCCAACACCTGCTTGGCCAGCGAGTCCGGCGCCGCCATGTCACGCAGCACGCCGAAGGCGGCGAGCGCGAGCCCCTCGATGAGTACCTGCATGCCGAGGTAAGGCATGTCCCAGCGCGAGTCACGCAGGGTGTCGTCCAGCAGTGCCGTCAGGTGCTTGTTGATCGGGTAGACCACATCGACCTTCTCTTGCAGCAATCGTGAGAACGCCTCGACATGCCGGGCCTCGTCCATGGTCTGGGTGGCCGCGTAGAACTTGGCGTCCAGGTCCGGCACCACCTCGACGATCTTGGCCGCGCACACCATCGCGCCCTGTTCGCCGTGCAGGAACTGTGAGAGCTGCCAGGCCTGGAAATGCTGACGCATCTCGGCGCGACGTGCGTCGTCTGCGGCGTCCCACATCGGGCTGCCGAACAGCGGATGAAACTCGTCGGGCAGCGCGATCGGGTTCATCGGGTCGACGTCTTGCCCCCAGTCGATGCGTGACTGGGCGTCCCACTGCTTGTCCTTTCCCTTTTGGTACAGGGAAAGGAGCCGGGCGCGACCGTCGTCGTACTCCCACGTGAACCGCGCGTCGCCGGCGCTGGGGACCTCCCACGCGTACGGCTCGGGCACGGCCGTGTACTTGTCTTTCGTGCTCATGAGCTGCCGCCTTTCTGCGCCCCGGCGTGACCAGTGGTCATATGACGAGTATCACATTGTACCGCGTACGGGCCCGCCGGCCCTGACAGTCGTCGTACCGGTTGGATGCCGTCGGCTAGCGGATCTGGTCAACGCGGTTCGAGTCCGTGGGCGTTGTCGTGTTGGTCATTGGGTGGGCAGGGTCGACGGTGCGGTTGCCATCGTCGTCGACGCGTCCATCAGACTCGGGAAGTCGGGCGTGGGCTCCGGGGCCACAGCCGGTGCGGCTAAGTTTTGGGCAGTGATGACGCTTTGGATTCGACAACTGCCCGCGTGGCAGGCCGGCGCCCGCACCGGTTGCACGACGAGGTGGTTCCCGCAGCCGCTGATGACCTCCCTTTGGACGAGTAGGTGATCCGGCTGCTGGTCGCCAGCCGCAATCCCAAGAAGCTGGCCGAGCTACGACGGGTGCTCGACGGCGCCGGGCTGGCCGGGCTGACGCTGGTGTCGCTCAATGATGTGGCGCCCTTTGAAGAAGCACCCGAAACGGGCGCGACATTCGAGGACAACGCGCTGGCCAAAGCGCGGGACGCGGCCATGGCAACCGGTCTGCCCAGCGTCGCCGACGACTCCGGCCTCGAGGTGGCCGCGCTCAACGGAATGCCCGGGGTGTTGTCTGCAAGGTGGTCCGGTCGGCACGGCGACGACGCCGCCAACACCGCGCTATTGCTGGCCCAGCTGAGCGATGTGCCCGACGAGCGCCGCGGTGCGGCATTCGTCTCGGCGTGCGCGCTGGTGACACCATCTGACGCGGTGGTGGTGCGCGGCGAGTGGCCCGGCACAATCGCTCGGCGGGCGAGCGGGGACGGCGGATTCGGCTACGACCCGGTCTTCATCCCCGCGGGTGATGAGCGCACCGCCGCGCAAATGAGTCCCGCCGAGAAGGATGCGGTCTCGCATCGTGGCCGCGCGCTGATGCTGCTGCTGCCGGCGCTGCGAACCCTGGCGGCCGGTCGGCAGTGACACCAGTCACACCGCGGGGCCGTCACACGTCGAGGCGTGCCTTGATGTCTTTGGTCTGGAAGTGCTCGACGATGATGCCCAGCAGCGGGATCGTTCCGGCCAGCAGGACGCCGACGGTTTTGCCGATCGGCCAGCGCACTTTTACCGCCAGATTGGCGGTAAACAGCAGATAGGTGAAGTACACCCAACCGTGTACCACGCCGATCCAGGTTGGCGGGTTGTCCACCTTGACGACGTAGCGCACCACGATCTCGTAGCACAGTGCGATCAGCCAGATACCGGTTGTCCACGCCATGACGCGGTAGCCAAGCAGCGCGGTGCGAATCTTCTCGACGGGGAAGGACGCCGGAGTGTGCTGCGCTTCGGGGGTCTCCGGTGTGGTCATGCGGTGGTCCTGTTCTGTTTTTCGGCATCGTCGTGAGCGAGTTCGGTCAAATAGACGTTGTACTCCAGCAATGCGGGATCGTCGCTGGGCGGTTCGGCGGGCATGGGGCGCTCGGGCAGTAGTCCGGCGGGTATCTCGGTTATCGCGCCGGCGTTATGCGGCTCCGGCGGTGTTTCCTCATAGCGAACGAACTTGCGGTAGGCGTAGACGCAAAACCAGGCGAACAGCGGCCACTGCAGCGCATAACCCAGATTCTGGAAACTACCCGATGTCGATTGAAACCTGGTCCACTGCCACCAGCCGAGCGCCAGGCAGCCGCATGCGGCGATAATCACCAGGGCGATCAGCGCGGGCCTGCGACGATGTGTAGTGGACACCCCTCGACGGTACCGCGCGGTAGTCTATGGAGCGCCAGGCGCGAGTGGCGGAATTGGTAGACGCGCTGGATTTAGGTTCCAGTGTCTTCGGACGTGGGGGTTCGAGTCCCCCCTTGCGCACTTTTGTGTGACTGATATTGATCGGTGGCGGGCGGGCGGTTGGCGTAGACATGCGCTGCGTGTTCGGCATCCGCCTCCCCCGGGCTCTGGGGGTCGGTCAGACCGCCGGTCGCGCACGCGCCCGGGCCGCAGCCAATGCGCCGTCCTGAGCGCACCTCCGATCGACGACCAGCGGCCACCTTCGGGTCAGCGCGCACAACCCGGCAGCTGCCGTATGACTTACAGTTGACCAGTCGGGTCGGTTTGCTGGTTGGTGTCCTCCGGGAGGCGCAAGTGTCCACAACGGTGGGGGGACGGTCGACTCCCCGGTCCCCTGACGATGTGACCCCCGATTGGCTATCGACGGCGCTCAGGAGCCAGGGCACTCACGTCGAGGTTTCCGGCGTCGATGTCGCGCCCATCGGTACCGGACAGACCGGAGCCACCTACCGGGTAACCGCCAGATACGGGACGGATCCGGGTACCTTGCCGCATACGTTTGTGATCAAGCTGCCGGCCCAGGACGACACCGTACGCGACCGAGTCATCATCGGCTATCGCAGCGAATGTGCGTTCTACACCTCCGTTGTCGACCGGGTCCGGGTGCCCGCGCCTCGCTGCTTCTATTGCGAGATTACTGATGATGCAATGCAATTCGCGTTGCTGCTGGCCGACCAGGCGCCGGCGGTGCAGGGTGACCAGCTCGCCGGCTGCGACGCCCAGGAAGCCCGGTTGGCGGTGACGGCGTTGGCCGGTTTGCACGGACCCAGCTGGTGCGATGAGAGCTGGCTGAACCTCCCGGGGATCGCGTTCCCGCTTCCGGACGCGGAATCCGCCAAGGGCCTTGGCGATGTGGCCAAGATGAGCGCCGAGATCACCCTGGACAGGATCGGTACCAGGATCAACCCCGAAGACTGCGAAACATTCAATGCAGCAATGGGTTTGATCACCCCGTGGCTACTTGCCGAACCGCGACGGTTCGCGTTGCTACATGGCGACTTCCGGCTGGACAACCTGTTGTTCGACCCGGACGGCAGCTGGGTGAGTGTGGTTGACTGGCAGACCCTCGGAATAGGTCTGCCCGCCCGGGACTTGGCGTACTTCACGGCCACTAGCCTTGACTCACGCCTGCGTGCGTCGGTCGAGGAAAGCCTCGTCGACGAGTACTACCGAGCCCTCGTGGGCCACGGCGTTACCGGCTACGACCGTGAAACATGTTGGCGCGATTACCGGCTCGGGATGCCCCAGGCGGTGTTGATCTCAGCGCTGGGGTTTGCGTTCGCCACCGCCACTCAGCGCGGTGACGAGATGGTGCTGACCATGCTGCGGCGCGGTTGCCAGGCGATTCGCGATCTGAGAACGCTGGAGCTGATCGGCTGAATTGCCCCAAGCTTCGGCTATCGCTGCGCGGCCTTGACCAGGTTCGAGCCGATGATCAATTGCTGAATCTCGCTCGTGCCTTCATAGAGCCGGAGCAGGCGAACGTCACGATAGATGCGCTCGACCGGAACCCCGCGCATGTAGCCACTGCCGCCGTGGATTTGTACTGCGAGATCGGCTACCTTGCCCGCCATCTCGGTACAGAAGAGCTTCGCGGCCGACGGTGCGATCCGGCGATCCTGCTCGGTAACCCACAACCATGCGGCATCACGGACCAGTGCGCGGCCGGCTAGCACTCCGGCCTGTTGGTCGGCGAGCATCGCCTGGACCAGCTGAAAGTCGCCGATGGGCGTACCCCCCTGGGTCGCGGTGGCCGCGTATGCCACGGATTCGTCGAGCGCACGCTGCGCCGCGCCCACCGCGATCGCGGCGATGTGCACGCGGCCCCGCGCAAGTGAAGTCATTGCCGCGCGGTAGCCGATGTCCTCGGAGCCGCCGACCAGTGCACCGGCCTCGACGCGGACGTCGGTGAAGCTGACGTCGGCGGTCCAGGCGCCTTCTTGACCCATCTTGGCGTCCTTGGCGCCCACTTCGACGCCGTCGGCGTCGGCGGGTACTAGAAAGACCGCGATACCGGGACCCTGGTCGTCGGCGGGCCTGGTGCGCGCAAAGACGACGAACAGGTTGGCCGCCGGGGCGTTGGTGATAAAGCGCTTCTGGCCCGAGATCACCCAATCACCATTGTCACTAACGGCTTTGGTGCGCAGCCCGGCCGGATTGGATCCGGCGCCGGGTTCGGTCAGGGCGAAGGAGGCGACACAGTCACCTGCGGCCATCGGCTCCAGCCAGCGGCCCTTTTGCTCGTCGGTACCGTATCCGACGAGCACCTGCCCGGCGATGCCGTTGTTGGTGCCGAACATCGACCGCAACGCCAGCGAGGTGTAGCCCAGCTCCAGCCCCATCTCGACGTCCTGCACCAGATTGAGACCGAGCCCACCCCACTCCTGGGGAATGGCATAGCCGAACAAGCCCATCTTTTTGGCCTGATCACGCAGCTCGTCGGGTACCCGGTCATGGTCCAGAATCTCCTGTTCGCGCGGGATCACGACGGCGCGAACGAAGTGGCGCGTTTGGGCCAGGATCTGCTGGAAATCCTCGTCAGATACGTCGGGGGCGGTCATCGGTGGATGCTCCTTTGGCGGGTGTTCGGCGAAACCGCAGGTCGGGGGCCAGGGTTTATCGGATGGGCCAGCCTATGGCAGGATCATATATGAAATATGATATTTGAAACTGGAGCCCGGCTGCGGGCAAGAGACGTTGGGATGCGTGATAGCGGTGTCGTTACTGAGCGGTCAGACTGCGGTAGTCACCGGTGGAGCCCAGGGCTTGGGATTCGCCATCGCCGAGCGATTCGTCGCCGAGGGCGCGCGCGTGGTGCTCGGCGACGTGAATCTCGACGCGACCGAGATCGCGGCTAAGCGGCTCGGTGGTGAGGATGTTGCTTTGGCCGTGCGGTGCGATGTAACCAAGACGGACGAAGTCGATGCGCTCATCCAGACCGCCATCAAGCGTTTCGGCGGCCTGCACGTGATGGTTAACAACGCCGGAATCACTCGCGACGCGACGATGCGCAAGATGACCGAAGAGCAGTTCGATCAGGTCATCGACGTGCACCTGAAAGGGACGTGGAACGGCACCCGGCTGGCGGCCGCGGTCATGCGGGAGAACAAGCGCGGCGCGATCGTGAACATGTCGTCGGTATCGGGCAAGGTCGGAATGATTGGGCAAACCAACTACTCGGCGGCCAAAGCCGGAATTGTGGGGATGACCAAGGCGGCCGCCAAAGAGCTCGCACACCTGGGTGTGCGGGTAAACGCGATCGCACCCGGGTTGATCCGCTCGGCCATGACCGAGGCAATGCCGCAGCGCATTTGGGACCAAAAGGTCGCCGAGATCCCGATGGGACGAGCCGGGGAGCCCAGCGAGGTGGCAAGTGTCGCCTTGTTCCTGGCCTCCGACCTTTCCTCATACATGACCGGCACCGTTATGGACGTCACCGGCGGCCGGCACATCTAGGAGAGGAACCATGCGCGAAACCGTGATCTGCGAGCCGGTCCGTACCGCGATCGGTCGCTACGGTGGAATGTTCAAGTCGCAGAGTGCCGTTGACCTTGCCGTCGCCGCACTGCGGGGCCTGCTTGACCGTACGGGTCTGCCGCCCGGCGCGGTCCAGGACGTGATTCTCGGACATTGTTACCCCAGCAGCGAGGCGCCGGCCATCGGACGGGTAGTGGCATTGGATGCTGGCCTGCCGGTGAGTGTTCCGGGTATGCAGGTCGACCGCCGCTGTGGTTCGGGGCTGCAGTCGGTAATTCAAGCGTACTTACAGGTGAGCAGCGGAGATAGCGATCTTGTCATCGCCGGTGGCTGCGAAAGCATGAGCAACGTCCCCTTCTATTCCACCGACATGCGTTGGGGTGGTGCCCGCGGCGGCATCAAGGTGCATGACGGCCTGGCTCGGGGCCGCACCACCGCCGGTGGCCGGCACTACCCGGTGCCGGGCGGAATGCTCGAAACCGCGGAGAACCTGCGTCGCCAGTACGGCATTTCGCGGCAGGAGCAGGATGAGCTCGCCGTGACATCGCATCAGCGCGCCGTTGTTGCGCAAAAGGACGGCGTCTTCGCCGAAGAGATCATCCCCGTGTCGGTGCGCACCCGGCAAGGTGCGGTAGTGATCGATACCGACGAACATCCACGCGCCGACACTTCGGTTGAGTCGTTGGGCAAGCTCAAACCCGTGCTGCTGGAGAGTGATCCGGATTCGACGGTGACGGCGGGCAATGCCAGCGGGCAGAACGACGCGGCATCCATGTGCGTGGTGACCACGCCCGACAAGGCCGCCGACTACGGTTTGACGCCGTTCGTCCGACTGCTGTCATGGGGGCTTGCCGGTGTGCCACCCGACATCATGGGCATCGGGCCTGTTTTTGCTACCGAGACCGCGCTCGACAAGGCGGGCCTACGCTTGGCCGACATCGACATCATTGAACTCAACGAGGCCTTTGCCGCGCAGGCGCTCGCCGTGATGCGGGAATGGAATTTCGGTGCCACCGACCGGTCCCGGACCAACGTGCACGGCTCCGGAATTTCGCTAGGTCATCCGGTCGGCGCGACCGGCGGCAGAATGCTGGCCACACTGGCACGTGAACTCACTCGCCGCCAAGCACGCTACGGGCTGCAAACCATGTGCATCGGCGGCGGCCAGGGCCTGGCCGCGGTCTTTGAGCGGGTCGGGTAAACGTGCACAATCTGCCGCTCAGTGGTGTCAGTGTTGTCGAGGTGTCCAGTTTTGTCGCCGCACCGTTGTGCGGCATGACGCTCAATCAGCTGGGCGCGCGAGTCACCCGCATCGACCCGATCGGCGGGGCGTCGGACATACACCGCTGGCCGCTGACGGCAACTGGCGCGTCGGTCTACTGGACCGGGCTCAATAAGGGGAAGCGCTCGGCCACCATCGATCTGCGCTCGGCAGATGGACAGGAGCTGGTCCGGCGGCTGGTCATTGAGGGCGATGGCATTGTCGTGACCAACGCAAGCCTGTCTTGGCTCAGCTATGAGCTGTTGGCCGCCAAGCGCCCCGACGTGATCCACCTGCAGCTGCTTGGACGTGCAGACGGGTCCACCGGAGTGGATTACACGGTCAACGCGGCCATCGGCTTCCCGCTCGTCACCGGGCCGGTAGGGCACGCCGGTCCGATAAATCATGTGCTGCCGGCCTGGGACGTCTGCTGCGGTCTGTACGCCGCGCTCGCCGTTGTCGCCGCCGTTCGAAGACGTGACCAATCCGGGGCGGGCGCGCGCATTTCCCTTGCGCTGGAAGATGTCGCGCTGGCGACGGCGGGAAATCTGGGGCTGTTGACCGAGCCCCAGGTGAACGGGACACAACGCCCGCGGCTGGGCAACGCGATCTACGGCCAATACGGGCGGGACTTCACCAGTAGCGACGGGGAAGTGTTCATGGTTGTCACGCTGACCGGACGCCACTTTCGCGACTTGGTTGACGCGACGGGCACTGGGCCCGCGGTCTCAGCGCTGGCGGGGGCCCTCGGTGTCGACTTCCACGACGAGGGCGACCGCTACCGCTACCGCGATGTGCTTTCGGGTCTTTTTGCCGTGTGGTTCGGCGCACATACCGCGGACGAAATCGATGCGGCGCTGTCGGCTACCACGGTGCTATTTGAGCGTTACCGCACGTTCGCTCAGGTAGCCAACGGGCCGAAAGTAACTGCCAATGCGTTGTTTTCCCGGTTGCAGCAGCCTGGTGTCGGCGAATACTTTGCCCCCGCCCTGCCGGCTGCTTTCGACGGCCGTCACCCGACTAGTGCGCCGGCTCCGGCATTGGGAGGTGACACCGCCGACGTCCTGACCGAGTGTCTGAACTTGACCTCCGCCGACATCGCGCGTTTGACAACGGCTCAAACGATCTGGTGTCCAGAAGGCGTGAAAGGAGAGGCGGCGCATGACTAGGCTCGCCCAGACGCTCGGCCTGACCGAATTCCAAACCGAAATCCTAGCGGCGGTACGGCAATTCGTTGAAAAGCAAGTCATCCCCAACGCGCCGGAACTTGAACGCTCCGACACCTATCCGCAAGCCATCGTGGACCAGATGCGGGCCATGGGCTTGTTCGGCCTGATGATTCCCGAAGAGCATGGCGGGCTGGGGGAGTCGCTGCTGACCTACGCGCTGTGCGTCGAGGAGCTGGCCCGTGGCTGGATGAGTGTATCCGGTGTGCTCAACACTCACTTCATCGTGGCGTATATGCTGCGCCAGCACGGCACCGAGGCGCAACAGCGGCGGTTCTTGCCTCGGATGGCGACGGGCGAATCGCGTGGTGCCTTTTCGATGTCGGAGCCAGAGCTGGGCTCCGATGTCGCAGCGATCCGCACCCGTGCGCAACATAATTCGGACGGCACCTACACCATCGACGGCCAGAAGATGTGGTTGACCAACGGCGCAAGCTCGACCTTGGTCGCCGTGCTGGTGCGCACCGACAACGACGGCGCCGACGACCCGCACCGTAACTTGACGGCGTTCCTGGTCGAGAAGCCTGTCGGCTTCGGCAAAGTGGCGCCGGGTCTACTGATTCCCGGAAAGATCGACAAGCTGGGCTACAAGGGTATCGACACCACAGAACTGATCTTCGATGGCTACCGGACAGCGGCCGAGAACATCCTTGGCGGGGCTTTGGGGCGAGGCTTCTATCAGATGATGGATGGCATCGAAGTCGGGCGAGTCAACGTGGCCGCGCGCGCCTGCGGCGTCGGTATCCGGGCCTTCGAGTTAGCGATTCGCTATGCGCAGCAACGCCACACATTCGGCAAGCCGATCGCCGGACACCAAGCCATCTCGTTCGAACTTGCGGAGATGGCGACCAAGATTGAGGCGGCACACTTGATGATGGTCAATGCCGCGCGGTTGAAGGACTCCGGCGAGCGCAACGACGTCGCCGCCGGAATGGCCAAGTACCTTGCCAGTGAATATTGTTCAGAGGTAACGCAACAGAGCTTCCGCATCCATGGAGGCTATGGATACTCCAAGGAATACGAGATTGAACGGCTGATGAGGGATGCACCATTCCTGCTCATCGGTGAGGGGACCAGCGAAATTCAGAAGTCGATCATCAGCAAGCGGCTGCTTGCCGCGTACCGGATGTGAACCAATGATTGTCCCGGATTTCGCCGCACGGCCCCAACTTTCCGAAGGGGTGGCTCGTTTTGTCCGCAAGCGGATCTACGAGGGCAGCTATGCCGCGGGCGAGTACATTCGGCTGGACCAACTGGCGGCAGAGTTGGGCATCAGTGTCACACCGGTACGGGAGGCACTATTTACCCTGTGCGCTGAAGGTTTAGTCGCCCAACAACCCCGCCGCGGATTCGTGGTATTGCCGGTTACCAAAAAAGATCTTGTCGACGTAGCCAACGTTCAGGCCCAGGTCGGCGGCGAGCTGGCGGCCCGGGCAGCGATCAACATCAGCGACGAGCAACTACGGCAGCTCAACACGATCCAGGCCCGGCTCGAGGAAGCCTATGCCGCCGACGACGACGAGATGACGGTGCGGCTCAACCATGAGTTCCATCGGGCCATCAACATTGCTGCAGACTCGCCAAAACTGGCTCAACTGATGTCTCAGATCACCCGATATGCACCCGAATGGGTGTTCCCGACGATTGAGCACTGGCCCGCCCAAGCGGTCAGGGATCATCGGCGAGTGTTATCCGCGCTGAACAAGCGCGATGACAAACTGGCCCGCGCAGCGATGGCTGAACATCTTGCGGCCAGCGCAGTTCCCTTGATCGACCACTTGGTTGCGCGGGGGGTGGTTTCCGAGGCGGGGCCGTCGGACACCGGGATTGGCTCGCCGCGGCGCGGTTAGTGGGGTTTCGCCGAAACGCTCCATCGGGGTCGTTGTTACGCCCCGTCTGGTGACCATCGGCAGCGACGCGCCAGAGATGCGTGCCTCTGCGTTTGCCCATGGATCGGGGCGCCACGTGCTGTTCTGATCACCGCCTGCCGGCGTTCCAAGAATCCATCCAGGATCCGGGGATGCCGTCGGCAAAGCATCTACCCAGACGCCAACGGGCTTGAAAAGGGGACATAGATGCTGACCACGCCGACCACGCACGAGATTCTGACCAGCACCGAAGCCCAGTGGTCAACCATGAGAGCCCGTACCGGCTTGCGATCCACGTCGCTGCTTTCGCGCGCAGGCAGTCACCCCACGAGCAGCCCACCGCAGGTGGGCCCTTCGAGCACGCGTGGCACCGCCACCACAAGACAGCGGCCACGAGGACGGTACGTGGTTGTGGCAGTCGCTGCCATCGTTGCTCTGGCGGTCTTGTCAGGGATCATCGACGCGTGCCTGTCCGGCAGTTTGAGCCCGCGGGGTGCGATCACGTTGGTGGTCTTTCTTGCCGCGGTCTCGATGTGGATCGCGGCGCCGATCAAAGACGCGTATGTGGCGGTTGGGGCGGTGTTGGCCTTGGTCGTGACCGGCGCCATCGATATCGGCGATTTCACCGCAGTGTTGAGCCAGGATCTCATCTGGCTGCTGGTTGGCGCCTTCGTCATCGCCGCGGCGGTCACCGCGACGGGGCTGCCGGGCAGGACGGCCGCCCGGCTGGTGGCACTGGCACACACCCCTCGCCAACTCGTACACCTGGTCACGGCAGCACTGGTGGTCGCCACGTTCGCCATTCCGGCCACCTCCGGCCGTGCAGTGCTCGCCCTACCCGTATTCCTGGGCCTCGCCGCGGCATTGTCGGATCGAAAGCGACTGGTGCGTTGTCTGGCCATCGTGATCCCGACGGTCATTCTGCTGTCGGCCATCGCCTCTCCGTTCGGTGCCGGAGCCCATTTGGTGACCAACCAGATCCTGGCTCAAACGGTCGGTGAGAGCATCAGCTTTGTCCAGTGGATCGTTGTCGGCCTGCCGTTGGCGGTGGTGTGGTCACATCTTGCGGCCGAGATCATCCTGCTGCTCTTCACCCGTGCTGAGGACCGGCGGACGCGCATCAGCGTGCCGGTAGGCGCGCTGGCTGCTGGCCAATCAAGCACCGCCGGTGGGCAACTCGGCCCGCCGCAACGTCGAGTGCTCGTCCTGCTCGGAATCGTAATCGCCGGCTGGTGCACCGAGCCGATTCACCACATCGCCCCAGCTGTCATCGCTGTGGTCGGGGCGCTGATCACCGTGGTACCGCGGTTCGGCACCACATCGATGTCGGACGCGCTGAAGACACTGCCGTGGTCGCTGTTGATCTTCATGGTTGCCACGTTGGCATTGGGATCCGCCGTGACAGACAGCGGAGCGGCGGGATGGCTGGCACAAGCCGCCTTCCGTCCGTGCGGTCTCTTAGGGACTTGGGCCACAGACGGTTTCGTGATTGCTCTGATCATCGTTTCGATCGGCGCCCATCTGGTCCTGCAATCGCGCTCGGCACGATCAGCGGTGCTGATCCCGATTATCGTCACCATCGCACCGATGGCGGGCATCGCGCCGGTTGCCGCCGCGTTCATCTCGACGGCCGCAGCCGGGTTTTGCCTGACACTGACCAGCTCGGCAAAACCGGTCGCGATGTTCGCCGCAACCGACGAAATCCCCGGCTATACCAGCAGGGACCTGCTTCGGGTATCGGCCGTGCTTGCACCCGTATCGGCAATCTTGCTCGCATTCTTCGCCTTTCAGGTGTGGCCGGCTCTCGGCCTCTCCCTGTTTGGGTGACCGCCAAGCTGGCACACCGATTCGAACATAGGAGTGACAATGTTGATGTCCATGCCACAACGAATCCTCATCGCCCCCAGCGGATTCAAGGAGAGCCTATCCGCAGAGGACGTCGCCGATGCGATCGCTGCCGGGGTGCGGCGGGCGCTGCCCGGTGTAGCGATAGACATGGCGCCGATCCCCGACGGCGGCGAGGGCACCGCGTACACCCTCGCGATGGCAACCACCGGGCAGCTGGTGCGGGTCCGGGTCCATGGACCGGCCGGAGGTACCGTCGACGCGCACTACGCGCGTCTTGGTGGGGCCGCATCCGGCACCGCGGTGATCGAGATGGCAGCTGCCGCAGGGCTGTCCTTGGTTCCCCGGGATCGTCGCGACCCGTGTGCTACGACCACCTACGGCGTCGGACAACTCATTGCCGCGGCCCTCGACGACGGTGCCGAGCGCATCATCGTGGGTTGCGGCGATTCCGGTACCTGCGACGGCGGCGCCGGCGCGCTGCAGGCGTTGGGAGCTCGGGTGCTGGACTCCACCGGCGCCGATCTCCCGCCGGGCGGGCGTCATCTCGCGCGGGCAGCGTTTTTGGACCTCAGTGGATTGCATCCCCGGCTCGCCGACGTCGACATCGTGCTGGCCTGCAATCCAAATAACGTGCTGTGCGGCGAGAAGGGCGTTGCTCCGGTCTTCGCCAGACAGAAGGGCGCGACCGACGAAGACGTCGAGGTGCTTTCCCATGCCCTGAAGAATTGGGCCACGATCCTCGAGCGCGATGGCAATCCGGTCGCCGACGTGCGGACCGGCCTCGGGACCGGAGCCTCCGGCGGACTGGGCGCCGGACTCGCAGCCGGGATCGGCGCCACACTGCTGTCACGATTCGACGCCTTGCTCGACTCCGGTTTGTGCGGTATCGACCTCGACACCAGGATCGGCCAAGCGGACCTCGTCATCACCGCCGAAGGCTCGATTGACTTCCAGACACCCCGGGGCAAGGTGCCCGCCGAGGTTGCCCGGCGCGCCACCGATGCGGGGGTGCCGGTGATTGCGCTGGCCGGATCGATTGGCCGGGGCGCGGCGGCGGTACACGATGCCGGGATCGACGCGATGGCCTCGATCGTCGCGGCGCCGATGTCGTTGGCCGACGCTGTCGCCAACGGTTGGCGGTTGCTGTCCGACGCGGCCGAACAGACGATGCGAATGATCCTCATTGGCGCATCGGTCGCCAGCCGACAGAACGGGAGGCAGGCGGTGGCCGTTGGGGGCTGAGCCGCAGCGCTTCGTTCGCGATCTCCAGGCACCATCTTGCTGCCGGGCGCGCAGTCTTCAATTTATCGTCCAGTGCGGCTTCTCTGTAATTCACGTCCACCACTGTCACCGGGTTGCGGACAACATTAGTCGCAACTAAATCCGGCGCTACGGCGACTAGAGAGTGTTCGGCGTCCGGCCGGTTTCATAGACAATTCCTATTTTCGACGGTAAATGTGCCGCACCATTACCGTTGTGTCGCCTTGGTGCTGGAAACAGCTAGGGTTGCCCATTTTGCCCGCTGGCACCGAACAGCAACCCTCCTGTCCCGCCGCGGCCAGACTGACCCGGGGGTGTGCTGAATCCACCGTTGCCGCCGTTGGCTCCATTGCCCATCCATCCGGCGTTGCCGCCGGCGCCGCCAGAGCCACCATTGGTGGGACCGTCGGCGCCAGCACCACCGGCACCGCCGCCACCGAACAGCAGGCCAGCTTGGCCCCCGGCGCCGCCGCCACCGCTGGCGCCTGCGCTGAGCCCTCCGGCCCCGCCGACTCCGCCCAAGCCCACAAGGCCCCCGGCACCGCCGGCCCCACCGGCACCGCCGGTGACGAAACCGCCGAGTCCGCCACTGGCACCCGCACCGCCGATGGAGAACAACAGTCCGGCATTACCCCCGTTGCCCCCGGCCCCTCCGGTGGACTGGAGGGTCGCCGCACCGACTCCGCCCGACCCGCCAGCACCGAACAGCAAGCCGCCATTGCCGCCGTTGCCGCCGGCACCCCCGTTGGTGCCGCCGTTGCCGCCGCCTCCCCCGGCCCCGCCGGAACCGAACAGGGGACCGCCGTCGCCGCCGCCACCCCCAGCGCCGCCGGTGATATGGCCGGTTCCGCCGTTGCCGCCATTGCCGGCACCAGCGCCAAACAATCCGCCGAGCAAACCGGCGGTACCGCCGCTACCGCCGTTGCCGCCGACACCACCATCGGCGATCTCCAGGCTCTGGCCACCGGTCCCGCCGTTGCCGCCGCCGCCCAAAAGCCCGCCGGTTCCACCAGCCCCACCGACGCCGCCCACACCCGTCGAAGAGTTCCCACCGGCTCCACCTGCCCCGCCGCTGCCCAAGAGCAGCCCCGCGGCGCCGCCGGTCCCGCCGACCCCACCGGTTCCGGTCGGGGAGCTACCGCCCGCTCCGCCGGCCCCGCCGGTACCTATCAGTCCGGCAGCTCCGCCCGCGCCGCCGGACATGGCGCTGCCAGCAGCGGCGGAGCCGCCGGCACCGCCGTCGCCCAGCAAGATCCCGCCGAGCGCGCCGCCAGCCCCGCTGCCCGCCACCCCGTTGACGCCATTGCCAATCAGCGGGCGCCCGAGCAGTGTCTGAGTAGGGGCGTTGATCGCATCGAGCACCGCCTGCCTCATGGGCGGCAAGGGCGCAGCGGCGGTGGAACCATTGGCGCCGTTGGCGCCCAACACGCTCCCGGCGGAGCCACCCACACCGTCATTGCCCAGGAGCGCGCCCAGTCCGCCGTTGCCCCCATTACCGCCGTTGCCGACCCCTAGCGCACTGCCGCCCGCTCCACCGGCACCGCCGAAGTGGGCGACGGTCATTGAGCCCTGGCCGCCGGTTCCGCCGCCACCACCATTGCCGAACAGCAGGCCCCCTCTACCGCCAATGCCCCCGGCGCCGCCATTGCTCTGGATGCTGACTCCGCCGTTGCCGCCGGCCCCGCCGAAGCCGAAGAGGCCCGCCTTGCCGCCGTTGCCACCGATCCCGCCGTCAAAAGTGGAGTTCGTGCCGCCGGCCCCGCCGGCCCCGCCGTTGCCGAACAGCAGACCGGCGTTGCCGCCAACACCGCCTGCCGCACCGACTCCGCCACCGAACCCGCCTTCGCCGCCAGCTCCGCCCGCGCCGAACAGCATGCCGGCGGTTCCCCCCGCCCCGCCCATCCCGCCAGCGCCGGTGTACGCGGCCCCACCGGCCCCGCCCGCGCCACCAGCGGGGCCGAGGATCCCTCCGGTCCCGCCTGCTCCACCTGCCCCACCGTCAAAGCCCAGTCCACCGGAGCCGCCGTTGCCGCCCGCGCCGAACAACCCGCCGGCGCCACCAATGCCGCCGCCCCCGCCGCTACCGAGGGCGCTAAACCCGCCGACGCCACCGTTTCCGCCGGCGCCGAGCAGTCCACCCGCCCCGCCGGCACCGCCCGCCCCTCCGGAGTTGACGCTAAGGCCGCCCGCCCCGCCGAGTCCGCCATTGCCCCACAGCAGCCCACCAGCACCGCCCGCCCCACCGGCACCGGCGCCTCCACTGGAACCCTCGGTCCCACCCGCTCCACCGGCCCCGCCTGTACCGATCAATCCGGCTGCACCGCCGTTACCGCCGGGCTGGTCCGCGGCGCCGGAGCCGCCGGCACCGCCGTCGCCGAGCAGCCATCCACCCGGCGCGCCATCTTGCCCCGTATTCGGGGCCCCATTGGCGCCGTTGCCGATCAACGGACGTCCGGTCAGCGCCTGGATGGGCCCGTTGATCGCATCCAGCACTCCCTGTTGCGCAACGTGCAGTGGCGAGGCGTTGGCGACCTCGGCGCTTGCGTAGACAGCGCTGGCCGCCTTCAACGCCTGCACAAATTGGTGGTGGAAGCGCCCCGCCTGCGCGCTCAGCGATTGGTAGCTCTGGGCATGCACGCCGAACAATGCCGCCACGGCGCTCGACACCTCGTCGGCGCCGGCGGCCAAGATCCCCGTGGTGGCAATCCTTGCCGCCGCATTGGCCTGGCTGATCGCCGAACCGATGCCGGCCAAATCCGTCGCCGCTGCTGCTTGGATTTCGGGCCGTGCAAATAAAAATGACATGGCGAATCCCCTCATTTTGCGCGCGTTGAAGTGATGAACGAATCGTGACGGTAGTGAAAGTACAAGCAGATCTGTGGCTATAGCTATAGCATCCAAATGGATATCTTCATAGCGCCGCATCCCGGAACTGTGATCGAACCGTTATCAATGATCTTCGCGATGTAAAAACCTTTTACAATGGCGCTCCACGCCAGGTCAACTAATTGCATTGTCAACAAAGCATGCGGGTACCGTGGGTGTTCTGAGAGACCGTTTGGTGATCGATTCGAAGCGGGCGCACCCGCGACAACCTCGAGCGATTTCCCACCGGGATCGGTGACGCACAGACCGTCATGATGCGTCGGCCAGCATTTCTCGAAGGCGCCGGGTATCAACCTTGCCGGTAGAACCGCGCGGAATGTCGTCGTCGGAATCCAACAGCAGCCACACCGTCGGCACCTTGAATGCGCTCAGCAGTTGGCGGCTGGCAGTGGTCAGGCTTTCGACGGTCAACGCGCGTCTTGGGCACACGACCGCCGCTCCCACCTCTTCTCCTCGAGCGCTGGACACGTTGGTGACGAAGGCGCCGTCGACGCCGTCAATGGTCCGCAAGGCACGTTCCACCTCGCCTGGGTAGACGCTGGCCCCGCTGACTTTGAACATGTCGTCGGACCTGCCGTGGTAGAACAGGTAGCCGTCCCGGTCCAGGTGGCCGAGGTCGCCGGTGGGGTAGAAGCCGTCGGCGGTGAACACGTCTTCGCGGCTTCGGCCGTAGATGCCGCGCAACGTGTGCGGACCCCGGATTTGGATCATGCCAACGGTTCCCGCTGGCACCCCCACGCCCGTGTCCTTCCCTACGATGCGGACTTCCACGCCGGGAAATGGCTTTCCGCAACTACCCCATGCGGACCGTGGCAGGTCGGTGTCTGCCGCGTAGCCGCAGTACGGTCCGAATGCCTCCGTCATGCCGAACAGCGTGGCCCGCGCCCCCGGCCGAGCCCGCAGCTCGGATGGCAGCAGGGCGTCCAAGCTGCCGGGCCGGAGGGCCGAGAGGTCTACATTGGCTCTGCCCGGGTGTCGGGCCAGTGTTTCGGCCTGATCGGGCCAGCCGCGAAATAGCGTGACCCGCTCGGCTTCCAGCAGGCGCAGGGTGGTGTCGGGCCGCGGGCTTTCCTCGGTCACCAGCGTGGCGCCGGCCGACAGAACTGACAGGATCCCGCCGCCCAAGCCGCCCACCCAGAAAAAGGGCATCGGCAGATACAGACGGGTGGCAGAGGTGATGCAGCGGGCGTGCAGTCCCGATCGCACCGCACCCAATGCGCTGCCGTGGGAGTGCACGACTCCCTTCGGTGCTCCGCTGCTGCCAGAAGTGAACATGATGACGAACGGGTCCGCGGCAGTGACCGTCTCGGCCATCGGCGCAACCATCCGCCGGTACCGAACGCCGGGATCGGTGGCGGTGAGCCGGTCAGCTGTCCAAACCTGCTGCAAGGCTGGAAGTTCGGATCGCGGCATCGCATCGAGCTCATCGAGGTAACAGTGGCCGCGGAACTCCGGCACGCTCACCAAGAACTGCACCGCTGCGGTGCGCAGCTGGGTGAGCAGCTCGCTGGCACGCAACAGCGTGCTTAGCGGAACCAAAATCGCACCGATGCGTGTCACCGCGATGGCGATCTGCACCCAGCGGGTGCAGTTGGGCATGATCAGACCGACGCGGCTGCCCTTACAGACGCCGGCAGCCACCAGCGTTGCGGCTAAATCGGCTGTCGTCTTTTCGAGTTCGCGATAGCTGATCCGAGAATTCGGATCGATCACCATGGGATTGGTGCCGTCGGTGGCGGCGCGAAACCGCACCAAACCGTCAATGGTTCGTACGAGCTCAACCATCGAACAGAGTCTTCAATTGTTGTGTATCGATTTTGCCGCTGGCCAGGAGCGGGAGCTCGGTACGTGGCAGAGCGGCAAAGCGTTTGGGGATCTTATAGGCGGACAACTCGCTTTTGAGGCGCTCGCGCAGCACCGTTTCGTCGAGTCTGTCGACACCGTCGGGCAGGATGATGACCGCGGCCACCAGCGCCCCGCGCCGAGCATCGGGGAGCCCCACGACGTGCGCCTCCAGGCCGAGCCCGGCGATCGCGGTTTCGACTTCGGTGGCCGATACGTTGGCGCCTGCCGTCTTGATCATCGAGCCGCGCCGGCCGACGAAATAGAAAAAGCCGTCGTCGTCGGCGCGCACCAAATCACCGGTGTGGAACCAGCCATTGGCGTCGAAGACCTCTTCGCGGCAGCGCTTGTAGTAGCCCTGCATTACGAACGGTCCGTGGATCCAAAGCTCGCCGGTCTCGCCGACGCCGACAACCCGGGCGGTGTCGGGCTCGACGATCATGGTGTCGAATTCGGGTGCGGGCTTTCCAAACGACCCGCGTCGACTCTCCGGCTGGTCAGTTTCGTCTCCGCTGAGCAGTACGACGCTGCCCGCTTCGGTCATGCCGAGCATGTTGTGCCGCAGCCGCGGATCGGCCGGTCGTGTGTCGGGTGCCATGATCGGATACAGGTTGCCCCGGCGCGCCGACGAAAAGTTCCGTTCCGGGTAGCTGGGATGATTGGCCAGATGCGCGATCCCAGCCACGAAACCGTTAGTGATCGTCGGCTTTTCGGCTTCCAGTAGATCAAGTGTCGCCTCGGCTGCGCTCGCGTTGGAACACACCAGCGTCGAACCAGCAACCAGCGTGGCTAGCAGCCCGAACGCGAAGCCGCCGATCCAGAAAAACGGCGAATTGCAGAACAGCTTGTCTTCGGCGGTCAAACGCCGAATCATGTTGAGGTTCTGCTGATGTCCAAGCAGGCCGGCATGGGTATGCACCACTCCCTTGGGGGCGTTTGTGGAGCCCGAAGTGTAAACGATGGCCAATGGGTCACAGCCGTTGACATCGTCCTCAAACGCGCGCAGGAGCACGGGATCGACCGTGTCGGCGACCCGGTACATCTGTTCGATGTCGCGGACCCCCCGCGTCGCGCCGGCGTCATCGCCGATCCCGATGTGGCGTAGCTGGGGTACGGCGCTCGAGAGGAGCGGGCCCTCGCCCTCGAACTGGACATCGGCAAGTATCTGGGCCAGCGTTTGTACATAGTCGTGTGAGCGGAACGATGCCGCGCACAACAGGATCTGGACGTCGCTATCGACCAGCTGTTGGCGCAACTCGCGGGCGGTGACGAACGTGGAAATGGCAATGACCACCGCTCCGAGTCGGGCCGCAGCCAGCATCCCCACCACAAACTCGGCGCCGTTCGGATGGAGCAGGCCGACATGGGTGCCCTTCCCGGCGCCCAGCGCGATCAGACCACGGGCGAGCTTCGCTGAACGCCGATCGGCCTCGGCGTAGCTGATGCGTTCATCGTCGCTAATCAGCAGCGGATGGTCTGGTCGCGTACGGACTTGGCCGCGTAGCACCTCCGGGAGCGTGGGCGAGTTAGCGGGCATGGTCACCGTCGACCGCCGCTGCACTGAAGTAGCGTGCGATCGCCCCCAGATCCGGCTTGCCCGAGTCGGTTCGAGGGATCGCAGCGACGATCGCAATCGCGGTGGGGATCTCGTAGCCGGCCAGGCGGGTCCGTAGATACACCATGAGCTCGGTCGCGTCGGCGAAGGTGGACTCCCGAAGTTCCACCATCGCCACCGGTGTTTCGCCCAGCCGCTCGTCGTGACGGCCAACCACCGCCGCGCCGGCCACAGCCGGATGAGTTTCTAGCGCCGTGCGGACGTCATCGGGCATGACCTTGAACCCGCCCCGAATGATCGCTTGATCGGCCCGACCGACGATCCAGACAAAACCGTCCTCGTCGATGCGCGCCAGGTCGGTGGTTCGCATCCACTGCGCCTCGGGGCCCAGCTGTCCTGGCTTGACTTCGAGCAGACCGACCCGATCCCGACCCAGCGAGGCGCCCTCACTATCGACCACCCGAAGTTGGGTGCCGGGGTTGGCCCGGCCGACGCTGCCGCGTTTGGTTGACCAGTGCTGCTGGAAGTCGGCAAGATTCCACCCGGCGACTCCGCCGCCGAATTCTGTCGCCGCATAGGATGTCAAGACGGGTATTCCATACTTTTCGGCAAAGGCGTCGGCGTCATCTGCCGATAGTGGCGCGGTGCCGCAGGTGACCGCTCGAATGCCAGCCAGGTCGGCTCGGGTGAGATCGGAGCGCAACACGGTCCGTAAAGCGGCCGGCACCAGCGATACCGTTCGAGGTCGGTGTCTGCGTACTGCGGCTACCCAGGTATCGAGTTCGAATCGTTCCAGCAGCACAAAAGATCGTGCTTGGGTGACGCATTGCAGTACCCGAAATACGCCGCCGATGTGCACCAGCGGAGAGTTGATGATCGCGACGCCCCGTGGTGGTTTCGTGGGCCTCTGAGCGCTCTCCGGTGCGGGCCCCATGACGCTGCGGGCCAGCATGTCGTAGCTCAGGTCGACGCGTTTGGCTGCACCCGTGGTGCCGCTGGTCAACATCCGAACGGCGATGTTGGATCGAGTATGTCCGGCAAGCTCTGCTCGCGGCCGACCCGGCCGATCGCAAACACCAGAGATCGACATCGTGGTGCCCGAGGAGGCTACCAGCGTGGCGAGGTCCTCGGTCTCGCCGATCACCAGCGGGAGTCCCAACGCGGCAACATCGGCCCTGGCGCGCGCATCACCCCGCGCGGGATTGATGGTAACCACAGTCCCGCCTGCCAGCAGCACGCCAAGCAGAGCAGAAACGTGACCGGGCCTGTTGCGCAACAGCATTCCGACATCCGGGCGCAACTGTTCGGCGACTACCGCGGCGATGCGCCACGCTGCGGCGCCGATCTCGCCCCAGGAAAGCCACCGGCCGTCGTACTCGAGGCCGGGTGTCTGCGGCCGTAGGTCCAATGCATCGTCGATGCGTTGACTCAGTGGGTGAGCCGACATCAGCGGAGCTTTGGCTCGCCAGGGGCATGGGTGCTATCAGGGTGCTGCCGAGCGGCCAGTTCGGTCTTGCCCAACGGGTTGCCCAGCCGGGTGTAG
This sequence comes from Mycobacterium basiliense, assembly GCF_900292015.1. Classification (NCBI taxonomy): domain Bacteria; kingdom Bacillati; phylum Actinomycetota; class Actinomycetes; order Mycobacteriales; family Mycobacteriaceae; genus Mycobacterium; species Mycobacterium basiliense. The sequence goes on along the minus strand of NZ_LR130759.1, from coordinate 4,026,943 downwards.
ATGAGCCCCTGCTCCAACGCCGCCCGGTAGGGCTTGTCCAGGGACTCCCAGATCGCCTTGACCGTACCCTGGGTGGCCGACGGTGGCTTGGCGGCAATGGCCGCGGCGAGCTCGTGCGCACGATTCCACAGTCGTTCTGGCTCAACCACTTCTGACACCAAGCCAATTCGCAATGCGGTGTTGGAGCCGATACGCTCGTCGTTGCCCATCAGGGCGATGCGCAACGTTTCCCCCAGGCCGATACGCCGCATCAGCCCGACCGGTTCCAACGCACAGACCAGACCCGCCGAAACATGCGAGTCGAAAAACGTCGCGTCGGTCGAGCAGATGACCACGTCGGACTCGTTGATGAAGTAGAACGCGCCCGCGGTGCAAATGCCCTGAACAGCACACACCACTGGCTTCCACATCTTCTGCCATTTCGGGCTCAGCGATTCGCCGGGGTCCTCATGGTTCCAGACATTTTCAGGCTGGCCGTAAGGAGTCTTGATATCGAGGCCGGCGCTGAAGGCCCGACTGCCGGCCGCCCGCAGGACGACCGCGTGCACCGATTCGTCATGCTTGACCAGCTTCCAGGCGGATGCTATTTCCAGACACATGTCGCGGTTGAACGCGTTGAGGTGCTCGGGCCGGTTCAGCGTGATGGTGGCGACGTGGTCGGTGGGGTCGACATCGAGCTGGATGGTCGCAAAGGCGGAAGTCTCACTCATTGACATCGCCACTCCGGTGGCCGTTTCTCGACGAAGGCCCGGGGTCCCTCCGCCGCGTCCTCGGTGCGTAGCACGCGCTCCCGAAAGGCCTCGGCGAGCATCTCGGCCTCGTGCAGCGGCAGATCCCGGCCCTTGAGAATAGCCAGACGGGTACCCCGAACAGCTAGCGGAGCATTGGAATTGACGATTTCTGCGATTTCGTGCGCCCGTTCCAGCAGCCGATCGTGGTCGACTATTTCACTGATCAGGCCGAGGTCGAAGGCGCGTTGTACGCTCATGCGTTCGTGCTTGCCCATTAATGCCATCCGCAGGGCGACCGAGCGGGGCAGTATCCGGGCCAGCCGGACCAACTCCCGTCCGGCGACCAGACCGATGCTGACGTGGGGATCGAAGAAGCTCGCCCGCTCCGACGCTATGACAATATCTGATGTGGTGACCCAGTCCAGACCTGCGCCGCAGCACAACCCGTTCACGGCGGACAACACCGGTTTTGCCATGCTCCGAAACGGGGGGGTGCCCTCCTGTGGGGCCTCCCACTGTTCATAGGTCGACAGATAGGGCCGTTCGTAGATGACCTTGCCGTCGCCGGGTATGGCCTTTACGTCGGCACCCGTGCAGAACGCCCGACCGGTACCGGTGACGATGAGCAGCCAAACCCTGTCGTCGTTCTCAGCCTCGTCGTAGGCCGCGCGCAGCTCGGTGATCATCTGCGGGCTTAGCGCGTTGAGCGCATCGGGTCGATTCAACGTGAGGGTGGCGGTGTGCCCGTCGACCTCGTAGCCGATGGTGTCAAACGACTCGACGTGCATGCTCATCGGCCTTCGAACTTTGCCGCCCGTCGCTGGCGAAAGGCCGCGAGCCCTTCTTTGAAATCACCGGTTCGACAAGATAGTTCGAGGTTGAACAACTCCTGGGTCATCGATTGATTTAACGTTGCATATTGACCGAGGCTCAGGGCCTGTTTGGTCAGACCGAGCGCCACCGTTGGCCCGGCGGCGAGTCGGGTCAACAGCTCGTCAACGGTATCGTCGAGCGCCGCCGCGTCGACGGTTTGATGAATCAATCCCCAGTCGGCCGCCTGGGTGGCGGGTACCCGCTCGCCGAGAAGGAGCATCCGTCGGGCCCGAACCAGACCGACCAGCCGGGGCAGCAGCCAGGTGGAGCCCGAGTCCGGGCTAAACCCACGGTCCACGAATGGTTCCCAGAACACGGCTGCATGCGTGGCCACGGCGAAATCGGCGGCCAACGCCAGGTTGCAACCGATGCCTACAGCCCATCCTTGAACGCTGCAGACCACTGGCAGGTGAATGCCGTGGATGAGCTCGATGACGCGGTGGGCAGCGTGCGGGATCCGCCGCACCAGGTCGCCGGCTCGCGGGCGTCGCTCGTCGGCGCTGTTTGCGGCCAACCAGTCGGCTCCCGCGCAGAAGTCTGCGCCGGCACCACGAATCAGAATTGCGCGCAACGAGTCCTCGGTCGCAGCATCGGCGAGCGTGTCTACCAACGTTTCTATCATCCTCTGGGTCAACGAGTTACGCTGCGAAGGGCGATCGAGCGTGATGCGCAGAACCGCACCGTCCCGGCACGATGTCACTGCACCCTCGGCCCCGGCCGAGTCGGCCTCGAGACTCACCGTCAAATCCGGCCTTTCTCTGCCGATATGGTTACCCATACAGTAGGCAATACGGTTGCTACGCTGTATAAGTTAGCAAGGAATCGTTGCTGACGGAACAGCCGGGTGAAACCCGGTGAAAGAGGGTCGCATGGCTGAAGGCGCACCTCGTGGAGACGCCGGCGTTGCGGGATTCGGCGAGGCCCCACTTGCTCAGACCGTCGCCGCGGCCGGTGCCATTCGCCGGCTGTCCTCGCTGCTGCTGGCGCTGGAACACCCGCACCCGACTGTGGATGTCATGGTCACGCGGTTCGCCGAATGGGAGGAGGACCTAGCGGCGACTGCTCGGCCGGATAGTGTGCCCCGCATGGGTGGGTCCGGTGACGCCACCCGACGTATCTACCTCGACCACGCCACCGATATCGGCGCGTACAATCCCTGCTTCCCCGAGTACCGGTTCGATCAGCTCGACATCGAAAAGGCCTGTGGCCGGGTCACCTTCCCATTGGTCTACGAGGGACCTCCGGGCCTGGTGCACGGAGGCTTTCTCGGCGTATTCTTTGATTGCGTTGTGCAGCACCATAGTTGCGTTAGCGCCCTGTCCGGAAAGACAAGGTCTCTTGCGGTGACGTTCCGTAGGCCGACACCGGTACTGACCGAGCTGCGCTTCGAGATTGTGCGCTCGCAGACGCAACGAGGTGTCAACGCGACCGCGCGGCTGCTGCACGACGACGAAGTGCTCTGCATCGGCGAGGTTGATACTGTGGTCTCACAGCCGGAAGGGCTTGCCCCCTCGCAATTCGCAAGGCGGCGAAAGGAGCCCGACTCATGACCGACCCAGGTACCTCGGACGGTCGCGTGCTTTTGGACGTGGATCCCGACCGCCGAATCGCGACGATAACGTTGAACAATCCGCAACAGCGCAACTCGTATGACGCCGCGATGCGCGATGCGATCGCGTGCTGTTTGGACAGCGTGGCCGACAACGACGACCTCACGGTGGTGCTCTTGCGGGGCGCGGGCGGAGTCTTTAGCACCGGCGCGGACATGAACAACGCGTACCAGTGGTACGGCCGGGAGGCGTCAACGGACCGGCCGCAAGAGTCGGAAGCCCGGCGCCGTCCAAGTCAACGTCGTCGACTTGCCGTGGACCGCAGGGCATTTAGTTTCTACCATAATTTCATGGGCTTTCCGAAAGTGACGGTGGGGGAGATCGCCGGCCACGCGCTGGGCGGTGGCTTCGAGATGGCACTGATGACCGATATCGCGGTCATCGCCCGAGACACAAAGATCGGTATGCCGGCGACGCGTTTCCTGGGGCCGGCACTGGGCAGCCTGCACATGTTTTTCTACCGGCTGGGGCCGGTGTTGGCCCGGCGTCTGCTGCTGACCGGCGACATCATCGCGGCGGGCGACGTAGAGCACCTCGGAATATTCACTGAGACAACGGATCCCGAATCCGTTGCAGCGCGAGCCAGATATTGGGCCGAGAAGGCGGCCAAAATGCCCGCCGACGGAGTCGTCATTGCCAAGGAAGCGTTTCGCTTGGTTGAGCAAACCCAGGCATACCATGGTGAGGAAGTCGCAAGCTACCTGTTCCACGCCTTCGGCACCAACCTGCAGTTCACACCCGGTGAGTTCAACTTCGTCAAGACGCGTGCCGAGCACGGGACTAAAGAGGCTTTCCGGTTGCGCGACGACTATTTTCACGTACCGGAACCAGAGGCTTGATGCCGGTGTGACTAGCGAGTGGCGGGCTTTGCCCGTGTCCGCGAAGTGGCAGATTTGGCCGCCTTGCGTGCTCGCGACGATGCCGACTTGGTTGATTTCGACCGCTGCTCAATCAGTCGGCCGGCATGGTCGAGGATGCAGTTGAGCCCGTATTCAAAGTTGGCTTCATCCGGGGTGGCGATGCGGTGCCCCTTGCCGGTAACTTGCGCAAGCAGTGGGGTGGTTTCGGGGTCGATGTGCATGGCGTCTTCGATTGCACGGGGTCCGTTGTCGGCCGATTGGTTCTTCTCGTAAAGCCGGTGCAGCACCACAGATCCGCGGACGTGAATCGAGACTGCGGCGTAGGTGTCGAAGGCGTCCTCCGGGGATAGGCCTGCCTCCACCAGATTGGCGATTGCTCGCTCCATCTCCTGGGCGCCGAGGCGGGCCGCTCGCGGGCTGAGCGCCGACCGGATCAGAATCAGGTCACACAGTATTGGGTTGCCCATGAAGGTTTTACGCATCAGGCGCGCGTGATTGCGCAACGTCTCCCGCCAGTCGTTGGCCTCCACGTACGGAGTGGCGAAGACGTACTTGCGCAGGGCACGGTCGGTCATCGCGTTGAGCAGATCGTCCTTCTTCCGGAAGTACCAGTAGATGCTGGTGACACCGACGCCAAGGTGTTTGCCCAGCAGCGGCATGCTCAGGTTGTCGATAGATACCTGTTCTGCGAGTTCGAAGGCTCCGGCGATGATGTCGTCAGGGTTGATGGAACCGCGTTCGCGTCGCTGACGCTTGTCGGCGGTCGCCTGCTTTGCCACTACGGGCACCTCCATCAAGATCTGTGCTACGTGTGCGGTCCCGGATAGGTTCGGACCGTCAACCTTACCGGTGGCCATCCAGACGGGCCTGCCCAGCGCTGCGTCGGGGCATCGTTACCTTTGTTACTGTAATACCTATCGTAGGCGTTTTGGTATAACCGGCTGGGCGGGCGAACATGACCGGGCGCAGGTAGCAGTGACAACTGCTGGCGAGGCGCGTGCCTGGGCACCAGGTGCATTGCGGGGTATCGGCGATTCGTTGTACACGCTGTTGTGCGGGGCTGATGGTGACGACATCGACTGGGATGCGTATAGCACCTTGGTTCGCTATTGCGTTAGCGATATGGGGCACCCAATGTTGTGGTGTACCAGTGGCATTGCCGAGTTCTGGTCGTTGACTCTCGACGAGCGGAAGAGCTTGCTCGAAGTCGCGATCGACGAAGGGCGCCGCGCCAATTCCGACGTCATTGTCCAAGCCTGCACCTCGGCCATGACGGCCAACGACTGTCTGGAGTTGACGTTGCACGCCCAGCAGACGAGCGCCGATATCGCCTACCTGCAGACACCGGTGATGGAAGTTCACGGAGGCGAAGGCGTGCTGAGGTTCTGGGTGGCGCGTTCAAGTACGCGGCGTCGTTACTGGGGCTGCCCATCGGGTTATTTCCGCACTCCCGGTCGCCGCAGGCCGAATTACCACCCGAGGCCAAGGCGCAGATCGACAACGCCTACGGCCGTCTCGGGCTTACGATGTGTGACCGAAGAATTGCCCTTCGACGAGGGCGAATTCGCCATCCCTCGCGGCCCGTGCGGCCGTTGTGGAATGCACTACCGATAGGTATACAGTATGTGTTCAGGGGACGCTGTTGTCCGGCAACCAAGGGCAGGGAGATACCGATGAGTACCGCCGAAGCCCAAGACGCGGTGCTCTATGAGGCCACCCCGAGTGGGATCGCAATCATCACGTTCAATCGCCCGGATCGCCTCAACGCTTGGGGGCGCGACATCGCCGCCGGGTTCTACACCGCCATCGATCGCGCAGAACAGGATCCCGGTATCCGGGCGATCGTGCTGACCGGTCGAGGCCGGGGTTTCTGCGCCGGCGCCTATCTAGGTTCGCCGGAATCGGTGGCGGGGTACGGCGCGACCATGGACAAGGCGAAGCAGACCAACCTCGCCGACCTGGTCGGTGACCGTCCGCCCCACTTCGTCACCATGCTCCGCAAACCGGTGATCGCCGCCATCAATGGGTCCTGCGTTGGCATTGGCCTTACCCAGGCGCTGATGTGCGATGTGCGATTCGCGGCCTCCGGCGCCAAGTTCGCCGCGGTGTTCGCCCGCCGCGGACTGATTGCCGAGTTCGGCATTTCTTGGATACTTCCGCGGTTGACCAGCCTGGGTGTCGCCCTTGACCTGCTGCTGAGCGGCCGGACCTTTCTCGCTGACGAGGCGGCCGAATTGGGGCTGGTCAAGGAAGTCGTCGCCCCGGACGAATTGCTGCAGCGCGCTATCGCATACGCAGAAGACGTCGCTCAAAATTGTTCGCCGGCCTCGATGGCGGTGATCAAGCGACAGGTCTATGGTGACGCCACTCGCGATGTCGTGGAAGCCACATCACGCGCCGAAGTTCTCCTGCACGAGGCAATGCCGAGACCGGACGTCATCGAGGGAATCGTGAGCTTCCTGGAAAAACGGCCGCCGGAGTTTCCTTCGCTCTCCGCGTCCGATGCTTGATGCCCCGAAAGGATGAACATGGGTAACTTGAGCTACAAGGCGATCGATGTCGACAACCACTACTACGAACCGCTGGATGCCTTTACCCGGCACTTGGACAAGAAGTTTCGGCGCCGCGGTGTGCAAATGTTTAGTGACGGGCGACACACCCAGGCGATCATCGGTGACCGGGTCAACCGATTCGTTCCCAATCCCACCTTCGATCCGATCATCGTGCCGGGATGCTTGGATCTGCTGTTTCGCGGCGAAATTCCCGAGGGCGTCGATCCGGCATCGTTGATGCAAGTCGAGCAGCTCGAGCTGCGACCGGAATACCAGGACCGGGACGCCCGCGCGGCGGTGATCGACGGCCAGGGCATCGAGACGGCGATCATGTTCCCGACGTTTGGTTGCGGGGTGGAGGAAGCGCTCAAAGACGATGCCGAGGCAACGATGGCATCGCTGCACGCTTTCAATCTGTGGCTGGATGAGGACTGGGGCTTCGATCGAGACGACCACCGGATCCTCGCCGCGCCGATGATTTCCCTCACCGATCCGCAGCGGGCGGTCGAGGAAGTCGACTTTGTGCTCGAACGCGGCGCTCGGTTGGTCCATGTGCGGCCCGCCCCGGTGCCGGGTGTCCCAAAAAACCGATCACTTGGGAATAAGTCAAACGATCCGGTCTGGGCCCGGTTGGCCGAGGCGAATGTGCCGGTGGCCTTCCACCTGGGCGATAGCGGATATCTGAAGATCGCCGGAATGTGGGGCGGCAAGGATACTTTCGAAGCCTTTGCCGCACCCGATCCACTCGACAAGATTCTGGTTGACGACCGCGCCATTCACGACACGATGGCCTCCCTGATTGTGCACGGTGTATTCGATCGCCACCCGAGGCTTCGGGTGGCCAGCATCGAGAACGGTTCAGAATGGGTGCACCGCCTCGCCAAACGGTTGAAGAAGGTGGCTAACCAACAACCTCGTTGGTTTCCCAACGACCCGGTCGACACCTTGCGTCAACACGTCTGGGTGGCGCCCTACTACGAAGAAGACCTTTCGACGCTCGCCGCGCGGATCGGCGTCGACCGCATTATGTTCGGATCCGACTGGCCGCACGGCGAAGGCCTGGAGTCACCACTTTCGTTCACCGGTGAACTATCCGGCTTCAGCGCCGAAGATGTCCGGAAGATAATGCGCGACAATGCATTGGACTTCCTGGGCGCGCATGTCGCTGCGATGGCCTAGGTCGGCTCGCGCCTCGTGACCGAATGGACCATCGGTGCCGTCCTCGACGCCATCGCGGACGTGATTCCCGACCGTCTGATGACCGTATGCGACGCTCGGCGAAGCACCTTCGCCGAGTCGGCACAGCGAACCACCCGATTGGCAAGTTACCTCGGCGACAAAGGCATTGGGATTCACCGCGAGCGTTCGGAGCTGCAGCGCTGGGAATGCGGACAGGACCGGGTGGCCCTCATCATGTTCAACGACCTCTACCCCGACATGGTGATCGGTTGTTTGAAGGCTCGTGCTGTCCCGGTCAACGTGAACCATTACTACTTGGCGGGCGAGATCAGTGACCTACTCGACTACGTGCGGCCCCGCGTCGTCATCTATCACCGCTGCCTCGGTGCGCGGTTCGGTGAAGTGCTGCCGTCCGCCGGAGCGGAGCTGATGATCTCGATAGAGGACGGAAGCGATGCGCCACCGCTTCCCGGTGCGGTTCCGTTGGACGACGTGCTGGCCGCCGGCGATCCGCAACTGTCGGTGGCCGGGTCGCCGGATGACCTGATCATGATGTGCACCGGCGGAACCACGGGGCGCCCCAAGGGCGTGCTATGGCGCCAGGGCGACATGTACGTGGCGTCTATGGTGGGGGCCGATCACGCTCACGTTGACGAGATCCACCAGAAGATTCGCGGCAGCGGTCGGCCGTGGTTCGCGGTGTCACCGCTGATGCACGCGGCCGGCATGTGGACCGCGTTCTCCGCTTTCCTCAACGGGGTGCCCGTGGTGTTGTACGACGACCGCAGAAAGTTCGACGTGAGGTCGGTATGGGCAACCGCGGAGCGCGAAGGGGTGAGCATGGTCACCATGGTCGGTGATGCGTACGCCGGTCCACTGATCGCCGAACTGCGGGCGCATCCCTATGGGCTATCTGCTCTGCAGGCGATTGGCACCGGCGGTGCTGCCACAAACCCGAAATACAAACGGGCACTGATGGAATGCTTGCCGCACGTGACGATCATCGAGGGCTATGGGTCATCGGAAACCGGTAACATGGCTTTTGGTCACAGTCGCGGCGGAGTTGCGAGCGAGGCCTTCGAAATGAGATCGGGCGGAGCGATTGCCTCCGCCGATCGCACCCGCTTTCTACGGCCGGGCGAGCGCGAGATCGGTTGGGCGGCAAGGATGGGACGGATCCCGCTCGGCTACTTCAACGACGCGGAGGCTACCCAACGTACATTTCCCGAAATCGAAGGGCGACGCGTCGTCATACCCGGAGACCGGGCCACCATCGAGGCGGACGGTAGCATCCGCCTGCTTGGTCGCGACTCGCTGGTGGTGAACACCGGTGGCGAAAAGGTATTCGTCGAAGAGGTCGAGGAGGTGCTGCGGGCGCATCCCGACGTTGCCGACGCGTTGGTGGTTGGACGGTCCAGCGAGCGTTGGGGCCAAGAGGTTGTCGGGCTGGTGGCCACACATCCGGGGGTCAGCGCCGATGAGCACGATCTCTACGCCTGCTGTATTTCGCGGCTGGCGCACTTCAAGGCGCCCAAGGCGCTTATCTTCGTCAAGCAGATTGAGCGGCTGGGCAACGGAAAGCCAAACTATCGGTGGGCTAAACAGCTAGCCGAACAACAGCTTTCGGCAAAGGAATTAGGATGACTCACACTGCCATTGACTGCCTGGTGAATGTTCACTTCGGCGAAGCCGAATCTCAGCCTAACTGGATGCTGAAGGTCCGCGACGACTATTTCAACCGACCGGAGTCGGTGTTTGCGCAGGTCGGCCTGGCCGAACTGCTGGCCGAGATGGACGAGCAGGGTGTGCGGAAAGCAATCTTGATGGACTCGCTGGCCAATCCGTCCAGCACGGCGCGCAAGTTCGTCGAAGCCAAACCGGATCGGTTTGCGCTGGCCATGGGCGGGGTCAGACTGCTGCGCCCGGTACGATCGTTGCGCGAATTGAGCGCGCTGGTCAAAGCGCTTCCGGTCGCATATGCCGTTGTGGGGCCTAGCTTTTGGGGTGACGGACAATATCCACCCAGCGATGCCGTGTACTACCCGCTCTATGCCAAATGCGCTGAACTCGAGCTTCCGCTCTGTGTTAATACCGGAATCCCCGGACCACCGATTCCCGGGGAGGTCCAGCATCCCATGCATCTCGACCGGGTGTGTGTCCGATTTCCGGAGCTTCGGCTATGCATGATCCATGGTGCCGATCCATGGTGGGATGTGGCGATCCGCCTGCTGCTCAAGTACGCCAATCTGCGGCTGATGACATCGGCCTGGTCGCCCAAGAGACTTCCGGAAAGCCTGCTGCATTTCATGCGGACGCGGGGCAAGAACAAGGTGATCTTCGCGTCGGATTGGCCGGTACTACCGATGCGCAGGGTCATACCCGAGGCACTTGCGCTGGATCTGCCCCCCAACGTGCTGGACAACTATCTGTGCGGCAACGCACGGGAATTCTTCTTCGGTGAGGAGCACTGACGATGGACCGTTTCGAACTGCGCAGGCTGGACTACAGTTTGTCCGGGGACCACGTAGCCGTGCAGACGGCGTATAGACAGTTCTTCAAGACCCACTGTCCGATCGAGACGGTCCGCGCGGCCGAGCCGACCGGATTCGACAAAAACCTGTGGGAAAGGTTGTGCGCCATGGGCGCCACCACCATGGCACTTCCCGAGTCCAGCGGCGGTGACGGAGCGACGCTGGTCGACCTGACCCTGGTGGCTGAAGAGATCGGTCGTGCCTTGGCGCCGGTGCCGTGGATCGACCATGTTTGCGCCGGAAGGCTTTTGGCGCGTGCGGGAGAACTTGATGCGCAGACCGCGTCGGTGGTCAGCGGGGAGCAAATCGCTGCCTTCGATCCACGCATCGACGAGGTGCCAGGCCCTCGGTTGATCCCGACGGGATCGCTTGCTGATCATATCCTGGTCCGGGACGGCGACAAGGTCGTGCGGCTGTCCTACAGCAGTCGGCCGGCGAAGGTAGACAACATCGGCCGGCTGCCGATGGCCTGGGTGGATCCGGACACAGCGGATTTGCGGGTGCTCGTTGCTCAAGGGCCATCCGCGATGGCGAGCTATGCTCGCGCATTGGATGAGTGGCGATTGTTGACCGCAGCGGCGCTGGTGGGCCTGGTGGAGGAGACCATGACCATCGCCGCGGAGTTCGCCAAGACCCGCTACACGCTGGGCGTTCCCATCGCGACGTTGCAGGCTATCTCCCATCCGCTGGCGAACATGGCTATCACCGTGCGCGGTGGCCGCAACCTGGTTCGGCGTGCGGCTTGGTTCCTGGACAACGAACCCGAGGAAAGGCCGGAGTTGGCGCTCTCGGCGTTCGTGTTCATGGCTGAGGAGGGGGTCAAAGCGGCGACCATGGCGGTGCACATTCAAGGGGGTCTTGGGGTTTCGGCCGAAGCCGCGGCAACCGCGTATTTGGTACGTGCCAGGGGGTGGCCGCTGGCCGGCGGCGATCCCGGTGCCAGCGCCCAGCGCATCGGCGAAATCGTGGCCGCCCGCGAGGGTGCTGGCGTCTAGGACAGGAGCCAAACGATGGATTTCTCCAGGGTCGAGCTGTCCGATGCGGACCAGGCCTTCCGCGCCGAGGGGCTTAGGTTCCTGGCCACTCACGTCACCGAAGAGGTCCATCGTCACGACCGGGAGACGGGCGACAACTTCGATGAAGGCCTCCACCTGAAGTTCGGCGCCGCAGGTTATTTGGCAGCCGAATGGAAGCCAGAGTCCGAGGGCGGTCTCAGCCGGACGCAACGACGGATCTGGGAGTTGGAGAAGCGGCGTGCGCACGTGCCGTGGGTGACCTGGGGGACCACCGCCATGGTGGCGCGGTCGGTGGCGAAATTCGGCTCGGCCGCACTCAAAGAGGAGGTACTACCCAAGGTGTTCAGCGGGCATGTGCGGCTGTGCCTGGGTTACACCGAGCCGGACGGCGGATCGGACGTGGCCACCTGCAAAACCCGCGCGGTACGCGACGGGGACAGCTGGCTGATCAACGGATCGAAGATGTTCACCACGGGAGCGCACAACTGCCAGTACGTGTTCCTGATCACCAACACGGACCCTGATGCGCGAAAACATAAGAGCTTGACCATGTTTCTTGTTCCGCTGGACTCTCCGGGTATCGAGATTCAGGGCATCCGGACCGTGGATGGTGACCGCACCAACATCGTCTATTACACCGACGTCCGAGTCGACGACAAATATCGGTTGGGCGATGTCAACGGCGGCTGGACGGTGCTGCGCGAGCCACTCAATGTCGAGCACGGCGCGGTTGCGGCGGCACCCGATGGATTGCAAGACAATTCGATCATGATGCACCAGGCCGGTTTCCTGGCCGAAGCGGTCGACCGCGCCGCGGCGCGGTCGACTGTGCCAGATCCTGACGGGCGTCGTCTGATCGACGATGGCTCGGTGGCGTATCGATTAGGCCGCAGCATCGCCCGGATGGAGGCGGCGCTATCCGCGCCAAGCATCTTCGGGCGGGTCGCCATCGCACAAACGATGCGCGACGTTTCGCCCGACCTGATGGATCTTCTCGGCACCGGCGCCGCACTGCCGTTCGGGGCCGACGGTGCGGCCGACGACGGCGCCGCCGAGTACGTCTACCGGTTCGCCCCGCTGGTGGGAATCTACGGCGGCACCCTTGAGGTATTTCGCAACATGATCGCCGAGCACGTTCTTGGGCTGGGCAAGCCAAACTACTCGCGCGCAACGTGAATTGGAATCCTCGAGCCCCGATACGGTGAACGCGTTGGCGGCAGTGCCGGCGAGCGGTGTGTCGGCGTCGCGGGTCGCATGCCTGCGCAAACTATTGCTAATCAATATGGATTTCGCCAAATCTACGAGATCGTGCGCCGAGGTCCACTAGCATCCACTTCGTATCTAGCGTGTCGGTTGCCCCAGCGGGCGACGGCCGAGCAGTCCCATGTTCTGGGAGGTTTTCTTAGTGTCTTATGTGGTCGCGGTGCCCGAGTATGTAGCGGCAGCGGCAACGGATTTAGCGAATATCGGTTCGACGCTCACCTCGGCCAACGCCGCAGCGGCGCTCCCCACCACCGGGGTGCTGCCCGCGGGTGCCGATGAAGTGTCGACGGCGATCGCTGGACTTTTCGACGCGCACGCGCAGGCATATCAGGCGCTGAGTGCTCAGGCGACGGCGTTTCATCAGCAATTTGTTCAGCTCATGACCGCCGGCGCCGGTCAGTACGCCGCCGCCGAGGCGGCAAACGCGGCACCCATGGGGCTGCTGGATTGGGTGAACGGGCCGGTGCAGGCGCTGACCGGACGTCCGTTGATCGGTGACGGCGCCGACGCGGCGGCCGGAAGCGGGCTCAACGGTGGCGATGGTGGCTGGTTGCTCGGTAATGGGGGCAATGGTGGTTCTGGCGCGGCGGGTACCGGCCAGGCCGGCGGCAACGGCGGGTCTGCAGGACTGTTCGGCGACGGGGGTCATGGCGGTCTCGGAGCGGACGGGGCCGCGGGTGCGGTCGGTGCCTCCGGCCAAGCCGGAGGTAACGGTGGCCTTGGTGGCGCCGGTGGATTGATTTATGGCCATGGCGGCAACGGCGGGTTTGGCGGCGCTGGTGGTGTGGCTGGTATGGCCGCTGCTGGCAACAATCCCGGCAACGACGGCGGAGCCGGCGGCACTGGCGGGGCCGGTGGCCGTGGCGGGCTGCTGTTCGGTGACGGTGGCAGCGCTGGTAGCGGCGGCGCCGGAGGGGACGGCACCGCCGCCCTCGTCCTCGGCCCCAGATCCGGTACCGCAGGCGCCGGCGGAGATGGCGGCAACGGCGGCCACGGCGGGTGGCTGTTCGGTAACGGAGGCGATGGCGGTGACAGCGGCGACAGCGGGACGTTTGTACCCGACGCCAACGCGTGGAGCGGCGCTGGCGGTGCCTTCTTCAACGGCAGTGGCGGTACCGGCGGGAACGCCGGGTTCTTCGGCAATGGTGGTGCCGGCGGCGACGGTGGATCGGGGGGAGCCGGCCAGTCGGTGACGACTCAGGGACTCAGTGCGGGCGCCGGTGGAGGTGGCGGCAGCGGGGGCCGCGGCGGCGACGGTGGGTTCTTCTTCGGCAACGGCGGTGCCGGAGGATCCGGCGGTGATGGAGCCGACGGTGGAGACTCCCCGAGCGGTTTCCAGTCCTACAACGGCTCCGGTGGTCATGGCGGCTATGGCGGCTCGGGCGGCCAGGGCGGGATCGTCGGCAACGGCGGTAACGCCGGGGCCGGCGGGAATGGCGGCAATGGTGGCAGCGGCGGCGATACCGCTGGTAACGCCGGCTCAGGTGGCAGCGGTGGCCGCGGCGGCGACGCGTTTGTGTGGGGTAACGGTGGTGCCGGCGCTGACGGCGGCATCACGGGACTACCCGGCAACGCGGGCGTCGTCATCGCGACCGGTGATGGGGGCGATGGCGGCGTCGGTGGGTTCTTCTGGGGTAGCGGCGGCGGCGGCGGTGACGCCGGGGCGTCCCCGGCGGGGCTTCCTTCGGGGTTCGATTCCGGCTACGGCGGACAAGGCGGCAACGCCCAGCTCGTGGGCAACGGCGGCAACGGTGGGGCGGGAATCCTTGGTCAGCCCGGCGGCACCGGCGGCAACGGCGGGCTGCTCTTCGGGCAAAGCGGGACGGACGGTCCATCGCAGCCGTAGCCGATGAGCCGAAGATACCGACGTCGGTCCTGTTCCAGTCGTCGGACCGAACGGCTGTCGTGGTGTCGCTTGCCATCTAGCGATTTGTCGGGTCAGCGCACTAGTCAGGGAGGGTTTTTTTGTCGTATGTGATTGCGGTTCCGGAATATTTGTCCGCAGCAGCAGCGGATTTGGCGGGTATCGGATCGACGATCAACTCCGCCAACGCTGCTGCCGCGGCACCCACGACGGCGATTCTGGCCGCGGGCGCCGATGAGGTTTCGGCGACGATCGCGGGTTTGTTCGACGCGCACGCCCAGGCATATCAGGCGCTGAGCGCGCAGGCGGCGTTGTTCCATCAGCAATTCGTGCAGTTGATGACTGCCGGTGCCGGCCAGTATGCCAGCGCAGAAGCCGCAAACGCCTCACCGATGCAACAGCTTCAGAGTCTGGTGAACTCGCCCGTGCAGGCCCTCACCGGCCGTCCGCTGATCGGTGACGGTGCCGACGGCGTCGACGGCACTGGGCAAAACGGTGGCGATGGCGGTTGGTTGTGGGGCAATGGTGGCAACGGCGGTTCGGGTGCTGCCGGGACCAACGCGGCCGGTCAAGCCGGCGGCAGCGGTGGGAATGCCGGGCTCATCGGCCATGGGGGTGACGGCGGCAGCGGCGGAATAGGTGCGTCGGGGGCGACCGGCCAAGACGGCTTCGCGGGCGGTAATGGCGGTCAGGCCGGCGCCGGCGGGTGGCTGTTTGGCCAGGGCGGAAACGGCGGAACCGGCGGTGCGGGCGGGGTAGCCGGCGCGGCCGGCTTCAACGCCGGCAACGATGGCGGCGCCGGCGGCGCAGGGGGTTTGGCTGGTCGCGGCGGGCTGTTCGTTGGCCACGGTGGAACCGGGGGTGCTGGCGGTGACGGCGGCGCCGGCACCGCCGGCACGGTCGCCGGCCAGATGGGCGGCACCGGCGGTGTCGGCGGCAACGGCGGTCACGGCGGAAACAGCGGATTGCTCTACGGCAACGGCGGGGCCGGTGGAAACAGCGGTGACGGCGGGTCCTTCGTGGCCAACGGGAACGCCCTGAACGGCGCTAGCGGTGCTGTCGTCGGCGGCGTAGCCGGCAACGGAGGCAACTCGGGACTGTTCGGTGACGGTGGAGCCGGTGGGAACGGCGGAACCGGTGGGGCCGGCCAGCCCGTTACCTTCCTCGGTTCACAGTTCGGCGGCCAAGGCGGAGTCGGCGGCTCCGCCGGATATGGCGGCGACGGCGGCTTGATCTTTGGCAGCGGCGGGACCGGCGGCACCGGCGGTGCTGGCGGCGATGGTGGTAGCGCCCCGATAGGTCAGACCACCAATGGCCATGGCGGCTATGGCGGCTATGGCGGCAGCGGGGGCCGCAGCGGCATGATCGGCAACGGCGGCAACGCCGGCAACGGTGGCAACGGCGGCAACGGTGGCGGCGGGGCGGCCCTGCAGGGCGGCGACGCGGGCGCCGGCGCGGTCGGGGGCGTCGGAGGCGATGCCTGGCTGTTCGGCAATGGTGGCGCGGGCGGCACCGGCGGCGACACCGGAACCCCGGGGTCGAACGGAACGGTCCTACAGACCAGTAACGGCAGCAACGGCGGCCGTGGCGGCTTCTTTAACGGCAGCGGCGGCAATGGCGGTGACGCGGGTACCGTGCCGGCGGGCTTTGTGGCCCCGGCGGGCAGCGGTATTGGTGGTGATGGCGGCGACGCCCAGATGATCGGCAATGGCGGCAACGGGGGCGCGGGTGCCGGAGCCGGCCAGGGCGGGACCGGCGGCTCGGGCGGGACCGGCGGTTACCTGTTCGGCGCCCGCGGTGCGAACGGTCCGGACTAGCGCACGCGCCGGCAGCCGTGTCGGTGGTGGCGCTTTCCGGTCAGCACGATGCTGATTTGGCTGCCTGCTAATGACTCGCCAGCCACTCCAGCCCCCGTGGGCGCTGCAAGAGGTAATACCCGTCGACGGCCGGCTACGACAGTCCGTCGAATCCGCTCTGGCCGAATAGCCCGCCCGTACCGCCGATGCCGCCGGCGCCTGCCGGGTTGCCGCTGCCACCGTTGCCACCGTTGCCGCCGTTGCCGAGCGGCGCGGTGCCGCCGGCGCCGCCGGTGCCGCCGGCTGTGGAGAAGCTCAGCCCGCCGGCCCCGCCGTCGCCCCCGTTGCCGATGAGCCCGCCATTGCCGCCGCGCCCGCCGGCCCCGCCGTCGCTGGAGACGGCCGTCCCGCCCATGCCGCCGGCGCCGCCGTTGCCGTAGAGGAGACCGGCGTTGCCGCCGTCGCCGCCGTCGCCGCTGTTATCGCCGAATCCGCCGGCCCCGCCGGAGCCGCCCGAGCCGGAGAATGCGCCGGCGTTGCCGCCGTTGCCGCCGTCCCCGCCGACCGAGCCCTTGCCGATGCCGTTGCCGCCGGCGCCGCCCGAGCCGCCGGAACCGAACAGCCCGCCGGTACCGCCGTCCCCGCCGTCAGCGCTGTTTCCGCCGGCGCCACCGGAGCCGCCCGTGCTGAATAGCCCGCCGGTACCGCCCTTGCCGCCAACACCACCGGCGGCATCGGTCGAGCCGACCCCGCTGCTCTGTCCGCCGGTGCCGCCGGCGCCGCCCGACCCGCCGGGCCCGAACAGCCCGCCGGTTCCGCCGCTGCCGCCGATCCCACCGGTCCCGGCGGTTGAGCCGTCGCCGGTGCTTTGCCCGCCGGTTCCGCCGCTGCCGCCGGAGCCGCCCGACCCGAGCAGGCCTGCTGCCCCGCCGGCTCCGCCGGCACCGCCAGCTCCGCCCGTCGAGTTGGCGCCCGTGCTGATCTCGCCGGCGCCGCCGGCACCGCCGGTCCCACCAGAACCGAATATGCCGCCGGCGCCGCCAGCGCCACCATCGCCTCCGGCCGCTGCGATCGCGTTGTCGTTGAAGCTGAACCCGGCGCTGGCGCCGCCGGCGCCGCCGGCCCCGCCCGAGCCGAACAGCCCGCCCGCGCCGCCGACGCCGCCGGCCCCGCCTGCCCCGTCGCTCTGCCCGCCGACGCCACCCGCGCCGCCATTACCGGTCAGCAGGCCACCGGCCCCGCCGGCGCCGCCCATCCCACCGGTGGCGCCGTCGAGGCCGTACCCGCCGTCGCCGCCGGCACCACCGGCGTTGAACAGCCCGCCGGCTCCGCCCGCTCCGCCGGCCCCGGCGGCGCTGCTTCCACCCTCGGCAAGCCCGCCGAGGCCGCCGGCGCCGCCGGTGCCGAACAGCTGGAATAGCCCGCTGTTGCCGCCGGCCCCGCCGACCCCGCCGACGTCTTCGCCCAATCCGCCGGTGCCGCCGACGCCGCCGAAGCCGAACAACAGGCCGGACCCGCCGGCACCGCCCGCCCCACCGATACCGCCGCCACCGAGGCCGCCGGCGCCACCGGTGCCGCCGGTGCCGTACAACAGTCCGGCGGTGCCGCCGACACCGCCGGCGCCCGCGGTGCCGCCAATCGAGTCACCCCCAGCGCCACCCGCTCCGCCGTTTCCGAACAGGCCGGCGGCCCCGCCGGCGCCACCGGCCTGGCCAGCGCCGCCCGACCCGCCGGCGCCGCCGTTGCCGTATAGCAGGCCTCCGTCCCCGCCGGCCTGTCCCGTCCCGGGTGCTCCGTTGGCGCCGTTGCCAATCAACGGACGCCCCAACAACAGCTGGGTGGGCGCATTTATCAGGTCGAGGAGGCCCTGCAACGGTGCCGCAGCGGCGGCCTCGGCGCCGGCATAAGCACCGGCGCTGGCGGTCAGCGACTGGACGAACTGCTCGTGAAAGGATGCCAACCGCATGCCGAGCGCCTGATAGGTCTGGGCGTGCTCGCCGAACAGCGCCGCGACGGCCGCCGACACCTCATCGGCCCCGGCGGCCAGGATCGTCGTGGTTGGGCCCGCCGCTGCCGCGTTGGCTTGGGTGATACCCGACCCGATACCGGACAAGTCCGAGGCCACCGCTGCGAACGCTTCTGGCGCGGCGATTACGTACGACACCTGCTACCTCCCACTGCAAAAAAGGACGCGTGTTACCCGATGTTTGCATGCAGCCTGGGCGAATATTCTCTTTTGGCACGATTTCATGGGTGGCTATTCGCGCGCGGTAATGGGCGAATACATACCGTTTACAAATCAATTGCAGAGATTTGGTAGTGGTATTGGCCGATCAGCAATATCGGTGCGCTCGGGCCGTGCCGTGCGCTCCTGATGTTCAGCACCGCCGTCGGGTAGCCGGTGAGCGCCCTGCCTTCGTGGCTTCAAATGTCACCGGCAGTGCTGTCGGGGAGCGGAACGGCTGACCGTGGATGTGCGGGTCTTCATCGGTGATCAAGTGCACGTTGGTCAACCGAGTGAGCAGACAGTCAAGTGCGACCCGGGTTTCCAGCCGCGAAAGGTGCAGCCCTAAACAGGTATGTTCGCCGGCCGCGAAGGAGATATGGGGGATGTGTTCGCGGAAGATGTCGAATTCTTCGGCACGATTCCAACGCCGCTCATCCCGATTCGCCGAACCCATGCAGACCCCGACGACCGAACGCGCCGGAATCGCTACGCCTTCCAGCTCGGTGTCTCGGGTGGTAAACCGCTGCACCGTGGTCAACGGTGTTTCATAACGCAACCCTTCTTCGATGGCTTGGGGTATCAGCTCACGATGGCCGGCTAGGACAGCGAACTGCTCTGGGTGGGAGAGCAATAGGTAGAGCAGGTTGCCCGCGGACCGGTAGGTGGTTTCCAACCCGGCTGGCAAGAGCAGGCGCAGGAACGAGTAAATGGCCTCGTCGCTGAGCTTTCCGCCCGCGATCTCAGCGGTGACCAGATCGCCGATAATGTCCCGGGTGGGCTTGGCCTTGCGTTCGTCGATCTGGCCGAGAAAGTATGCTTTGAGCGCCGCAGACGCTTCGAAGGCCAGCTCGTGGTTGACGGCGTAGCTGATCAACTGGACGGCCCACTTGTGGAACATCACCAGGTCTTCGTCCGGCAACCCCAGCAGTTTGGCGATGACCCGGGTCGGAAACTCGAAGGTGAAGTCCCGGACCAAATCTGCTCTACCGTCGTTGATGAAGTCGTCGATCAACGCATTGCAGATCGGCCGGATGATTGCCGGCTCCCAACGCGTCAGCGTCTTTGACTTGAAAGCAGCGGAGACCAAGTTGCGGTGGGCGCGGTGCTTGGTGCCGGTCATCGCAAGGATGGTCGGTCCCATGAACAGGCCAATTGTGGTGTCGTACGTCTCGGAGGTGTAGACCTGACTATCCCGGAAGACCTTGTTGACTGCGGCAAACGACATGGCCGAGAACTCGCGCTTGGGTCGCATGGACTCGGGCGTCTTTGAGTAGTCCAAGACAGTTCCTTGAAATACGCTGCCGGCCTTTCGCTTTCGAGCGAAAAACGGATACGGATTGCGCGGATCGAAGCTGTGATCGTCGCCGGTACCGGCGGCGGTATGAACTTGACTCGTCACCTGATCTCCAGCGCACTAGCCCTGTAGGAGATCATACTGTAATTACTACAGTAGGCAATATGGCAAGCTCAGCCGGTTGCCGCCTGCTCGCGCGCCCATCGGTAATCCGCTTTGCCCGATGGACTTCGCTCGATGGCCGCGCGAAACACGATCGCCTTGGGAAGTTTGTAGCGAGCCAGCGATTTCGCGGCATGCGCCACCAGCTCCCCGGCGTCGGCGTCGGCACCGGCATCCAGCGCGACCACAGCGACGACTTCTTGGCCCCAACGCTCGCTGGGCCGTCCGGCGACCACCACGTCGGCCACCGCGGGATGAGACGCGATGGCGGTTTCGACCTCCTCGGCAAAGATTTTCTCGCCGCCGGAGTTGATGGTTGCCGAATCGCGCCCCAACAGCTCAATGCATCCGTCAGCGCGATGGCGAGCCCGGTCTCCGGGAACCGCGTACCGCACGCCGCCGATCACCGGGAAGGTCGCCGCGGTCTTGGCTGCATCGCCCTTGTAACCCAACGGCACATGGCCACGTTGGGCCAGCCAGCCGATCCCTTCGTGGCCCGGGGGCAGGATTGCGGACAAGTCCTCGGCGGCTACGAAGGTATCCGGCCCGGGGTTGAACGTGCCGGTCGATACCGCACCCGACGTGGAGAGATGGTGCATCTGCGCGCCGGTCTCCGACGATCCGACGCCATCGACGACGACCGCGTTGGGCAGTGCCTCGATCAATCGTTGCTTGACGTACGGCGTCAGTAGCGCGCCGCCATTGGCAACCACGGCCAGCGACGACACGTCGGCGTTGCCCTGCTCGATGGCCGCGACCAATGGTCGCGCTATCGCGTCGCCGACGACTGTTAGCACCGACACGCGCTCGCGTTCGATGGTGTGTACGACGTCCTGCGCGTCCAAATGATCGACGACCGAGGGAAAGACCACCGACTGCCCGGTGGTCAATGCGGTCATTACCGTCCATTGTGCGGCGCCATGGATCAGCGGTGGCAACACCATTAGCTTGGTGCCCGGCCCCGCTGTCGTGCGTGCCACGATCTCGTCGACGGATTCGGCCGGCTGACCGCTGTAAAGATCACGGCCACCGAACGATGTCATGAAGATGTCATGTTGGCGCCACAACACGCCCTTCGGCATGCCGGTGGTGCCGCCGGTGTAGAGGACGTAGAGATCGTCGGGTGAGGGCTCCACCGGCGGTGGTGCGGGCGAGCTGTTGGCCAAGGCGCACTCGTAATCCACCGCGCCGCCTAACAAGTCGTTGTCCGAGCCGTCGGCGATCTGAATCAGCACCCGTAGCTGGGGCAGAGCTGGCAGGACCTCGGCCACCCGCGGCGCGAACGCGGCGTGGTAGATCAGCGCGGTTGCGCCCGCATCTGCCAACAGGTACTGCAGCTCGTTTTTTACATACCGGAAGTTGACGTTGAACGGGGCGACCCGGGCCGCAAACGTGGCGAACAAGGCTTCGACGAACTCGTTGCCGTTGTAGGCATAGATGCCGAGCAAATCTTGTCCCACCTGGTGGCCGGCAAGACCGGGTCGCTCGGTGTGGCAGCCCAGGCCCTGCGCGTGCAGGTATGAGGCGAGCCGGCGAGATCGTTCGAGGATTTGTCGGTAGCTGTGCCGCCGGCCGCCCTGGATGATCAGATCTCGGTCGCCAATCGCGGCCGCGACGGCACTGGCGACGGCGGGCACCGTGAATTGGGTTGCGGTCATGGACACGGTTCCCCTTTCTGCCGA
Organism: Mycobacterium basiliense; assembly: GCF_900292015.1. NCBI lineage: Bacteria > Bacillati > Actinomycetota > Actinomycetes > Mycobacteriales > Mycobacteriaceae > Mycobacterium > Mycobacterium basiliense. Next base: position 4,005,303 of record NZ_LR130759.1, on the reverse strand, counting down.
GCAGACACAGAATCGCACTCGCGATGCTCTATGCGTGCGATTCTGTGTCTGCTCGCGCAATCATGGTGCGGGCGAGCATGTCGCCGCGCCGGCCGTCTAATACTAAATTCCTTACAGTATAGATTTCAGCTGCTTGGCATCTGTTCGTCCGGGTTGTCCCGGCGACGAAATCGGGGCACAGGTTTCAAGTCGAAGTAGAGGATGAAGTAGAGACTCAATCGGAGATGGGTGATTGGCTGTGTCGTCGAGTACGCGTGCCTGGGGTTTTGCTCGGGACCTGGTGCGGGAGATGGCCATGGTAGTGCCGCGGGCGGTGTCCGGACTCAACGAATCGACCGGTTGGTCTCCGGCCACGCCGCGTGGGGTACGGCAGCTGGCGGAGGTTGTGCTGGACGAGATTGTCCTGAGCGGCTTTTCATTGTTGGGGGCAACCCTGCCTACCATGATGAACCCATTGGACGGATACGCCGTGGCGGCAGAGGAAATCTCGGCACTGGGCATCGACGGTGCGCATGCCGACCCCAATCCGTTGCTGGTGCGCTCAATATGTCAGCGACGAATCGCGGGTATCGGCTACCAGCGGATGACGTTCGAGCATGATCCCGAACTGCCGGCGGCACTGGCGATGCATGGCCTGGGTGGCCCGGCGAAGGCGGTGGTACACCTTTATACGCACCGCGATGGTCCACGGCCATGGCTGGTGTGGGTACACGGCGCCGGTCAGGGCGGCCCGGAGGACCTGTTGCTGTCCCGCATCGATCGGGTACATCGCGGGCTCGGCTTCAACATCGCGATGCCGGTGCAGCCGGGCCACGGTAGCCGGCGTCGCCAGTGGCCGCGCTACCCGGATATGGATCCGTTGAGCAATGTCGCCGGCATGATGCGCGCGGTTTCGGAGGTGCGTGCCGTGGTGCGCTATGCGCGACCACACGCCACTGCCGTGGTGGTGGCGGGCATTTCGATGGGTAGTCCGGTCGCGGCCCTGGTTTCGCACCTGGAACGGGAAGTCGACGCGGTTGCGCTGTACACCCCGATCCTGGGGCTCAACTCGATGATCGCGCGACACTTGGCCCGGCGGGGGGACTCTGCTGCCCGTTTTCGCGAGCGTTTGGAGTCGCCGGCGACGGCGCGATTGACTTCGGTGATCGATCCGTTGGCCGTCGACCCGGCACCACCGCCGCATCGTCGGCTCATTGTGGGAGCGTGGCATGACCGGATGGCCATGCGTGAGCCCGCGATTGAGTTGCAGCAACGGTGGCGTGGTCAGCTGCATTGGTACGACGGCGGCCACGTCGGCCAACTGTTTTCTCGACGTGTCCAGCGGATTTCGGAAGGATTCCTGCGCGGGGTCGCCGAAAGCGCGGGTTCGCAGTGAACGCGGTCGCCCGGACCGCACGCGAATTCGTCGAGCTTACAACCTCGTCTGGAACGCATGCGACATCGGATTGGCCGAGGAACTGTTCGCGGACAAGGTCATCCGACATGAGGGTAGGGATGCATGTGCTGACTCGCGCGCGGGCGGTCCAACGGGTTGCCGACATGTGGCAACAATTCGAGTCGTTGCACTTCGACTTGAACGTCGTCGTTGGGGGTGAGCACGGTGAGCACGTGGCAATTGTTTACGACGCGACCGCCATCGGCGGCGATGGCACCGAAACCAAAATTGCCAGCATCGAGGTGTTCCGCGTCGTCGCCGGCGAGATCAGCGAAGTCTGGAACTGTGGATACCAGCAAGGAGTATGGCAGTGAGCGATCACACGTTTGACGAATTGGGCTACTACCTGTTGGCTGGCGCCGGGGGTGAGGGCCCGTCGACATTGATGGACGAGGCGCGGCGGGGCGAAGAGTTGGGTTTCGGTACCGCATTCATCTCCGAGCGGTGGAATGTCAAGGAGGCGTCCTCTCTGGCGGGGGCCGCATGTGCGGTCACCAACCGTATGCAGATCGCCACCGCCGCAACCAATCACAACACTCGTCATCCCCTGATCACCGCGTCTTGGGCGACGACGATGCACCGGCTGTCGGCCGGACGCTTTACGTTGGGCATCGGCCGCGGTATCGCCGCTATCTACGGAGCGTTCGGCATACCGGCGGTGACGACCGCACAGATGGAGGACTGGGCGCGGGTGATGCGCCGTCTTTGGCATGGTGAGGTGATCCTCAATCACGATGGTCCGATGGGCAGCTACCCGGTATTGGCTTTGGATCAGGACTTCGACGAGGATATTAGATTAGCGCTGGTGGCCTTCGGTCCCAACACCCTCGCGCTCGGCGGCCGGGTGTTCGATGACGTAATATTGCACACTTACTTTACGCCAGAAACGTTGCAGCGCTGCGTCGAGACCGTAAAGTCGGCGGCCGAGAAGGCGGGCCGAGACCGGGACGACGTCCGAGTATGGTCATGTTTCGTGACGGTGGGTGACCACCTTCCACAGCGGCTGCGGCTGAAGAAGACCGTCGCGCGGCTGGCCACCTATTTGCAGGGATACGGGGATCTGCTAGTGCGGACCAACAATTGGGATCCCGCTGTGCTGCAACGGCTCCGTGAAGACAAGGTGGTGACATCGATCGCGGGCGGAATCGACCACAAGGCCACACCGGAGCAGATCGAGCACATCGCCACCTTGCTACCCGAGGAATGGCTGGAGCCGTCGGCCACGGGATCCCCCCGACAGTGCGCGGAGCGTATCCGCAAAGAGTTCGACTACGGCGCAGACGCTGTGATCATGCACGGCGCGACACCTACGGAACTCGAGCCGGTTGTCGCGGCTTATCGAGAGAACCTCTCGTAAGTATCATTGCTCGTGATGCGTGAGTACTCAGCCGGTGGTGCTGGTAGCTCTTGCTGCGCGAAAATCGTTGGATCTCAATCTAGCTGGCGGGAAAGTAGATGAATTGCACACGTCAGCATGTGGTGGTCACCGGGGCATCCTCGGGCATTGGCCGGGCTACGGCACTTCGGCTCGCGGCGGCTGGCTGGCACGTCTACGCGAGTGTGCGCCGGACCGCCGATGGTGAGGCACTCCAGGCGGCCAGCCCGGGTGGGCGGCTCAGCCCGCTGCTGATGGATGTCACCATGGCCGACCAGATCGAAGCGGCGTTGCGCGTGGTCGGCGAGCATGTCGGCGACTCGGGCCTAGACGGCTTGGTCGACAACGCCGGTATTGGCGTTGCCTGGCCGGTTGAGCTTGTGCCACTGGATGCGCTGCGTCGGCAATTGGAGGTCAACGTGGTCGGCCAGATCGCGGTCACGCAGGCGTTTCTGCCGCTGTTGCGTCGCGCCGTGGGTCGCATCGTGGTCATCGCCTCGATCGGAGATCGGTTCACGCCACCATTCGGGGGGCCGCTGGCCGCGTCGAAGGCCGCGATCGCAACGCTGGCTGATGCCTTGCGGCAAGAGGCCGCACCGTGGGGGATAAGGGTAGTGATTGTGGAGCCGGCCAGCATCAACTCGGGGGCCGCCGACAAGCTCGAGCGCGACGCGACGCGCGCGATCGACGATTTCGGCCCTCATGGTGCCGAACTGTACGGCGCGTCTTACTCGGGCATGGTTAAGGCCGCGCTGACTCGCGAACGGCGGGGCAGTCCACCGACGGTCGTGGCCGATCTGGTCCTGAAGGTTCTGACCGTGTCACGTCCACGTGCGCGCAACGTGATCGGTAAGGATTCCCGGATGATGGCCGCTGCTTCCCGGTGGCTACCCATACCAGCTCTGGATGCCCTGCGCCGCAAGGTTTTCGGGCTGCCAAAACCGGGTTCACTGGTAACGCGCAAGGCGACCTAGGAGGACGGCAATGGACGCAGCAAAGATGCCCAACCAGGATCAGGTGGAGGCGCTCGATCCCGTCTTCGGAAAGATGGCCGTTGAACTTGGTCAGCACGCGTGGTCGTTGCCGCAGCTCACGATGCGCGAAAAGAGCTTCGTGTTCATGGCCGCCGACCTGTGCACGGCGAACCTGGGTTTCCCGCTGCTCACCCACGTCCAGATGGCGGGCTTCAACGGCGTGACGCCGGCTGAGTGCGCCGCGGGCATCCGCCACCTGGCGCCCTACGTCGGATACCCGACGGCCGCGGTCGCGCTGCAGCAGCTGCGCCAACAGCGCCCGATGGGTGAAGAGCCGGCTCAGTCCGTCGAACCGCAGACACTGCCGCCGCCCATCGCCGCGACACTCGAAGGGCTCGACGAGGACTTCGCGCGGTTCTTCGGCAACCAGTTCGACCAGCGGTGGGGCGCCGATGCCAGCCTGACGCCGCGCGAGCGCGCGCTCAGTTGCCTGGCCGCCGATGTGCTGAACCAGACGCTGGACGAATCCTTTGCGCTGCATGTCGAACTGGCGGTCGCGGCGGGTGCCGGCCGTGAGCAAGTTAAAGCCGTGCTGTTGTTGGTCGCCGAGTTTGGCATCGCAAAGTCGTGGCGGGCCTATCGCGCCCTGGATGGTCTCACGGCATGATCAGCGTGCGCGTCACCGGTTCGGCCGCGCCCTGCCGGCTGTAGAGACCTCGTTGCAGGGACGCGAGCAGCCCGTCACGGGTTTCCCTGGGGTCGATGAGCTCATCGAAACCCATGTGCGCGGCCGAGCGATACGACGCTTGCAATTCGGCGTCGCGCAGCTTGGTTGACAGGTCCTCATCGGCGTGCGACGCGCGACTGAGTGCCGCGGCGCCCATGGCGCCCATCGTCGCCCCTGGATAGGCGAAGGTTGCTACCTGGTCGTCGAAGCTGATCAGCCCCATGACCATCGACCCGAAGCCGTAGGCCTTGCGCAACGTCACGTGCAGCTTGAGCGTCGTGGCGGCGGTTTGCGCGGCGAACATGCGCGCCCCGCTGCGCAACACGCCATCGCGCTCGGACCGACTGCCCGGAAGCATGCCAGGGTTGTCGGCGAGGAAGACGATCGGTAGATGGAAGGAGTCGGCCACCATGATGAAGTGGGCGGCCTTGTCGGCGGCGTCGGCGTCGATGGATCCGGCGAGCACCTGGGGTTGATTGGCGACCACCGCAACGGGATGCCCGCCCAGGTGCGCCAGCGCACAGATGATCGCCCTACCGAACCGGGGTTGCACCTCCAACCAGTCCGGGCTGTCGAAGACCACATCGAGCACCGCGCGCATGTCGTAGACGCGGCGATTGTCGCGGGAAACGATGTCGAGTAACTCCGGCGTTGGCCGCGGTTCGGCCGCATCGGAGGTGGGCAGCATCGGCGGATACGACCATGCGCTGGGCGGGAAATACGACAGATAGCGGCGGATCGTGTCCAGCGCCGCTGCGTCGTCATCGGCGACGTTGTGAATGACCCCGCTGGCCAAGGCCACCTCCGGCCCGCCTAGGTCCTCCTTCGAAATGTCTTCTCCGGTGGACTCTTTGACCACGGGTGGACCGGCTGTGAAGATCGCGCCCTGACGGGTCATGACGGTGAAGTCGCAGACCGGGGCGACCAGGGCGCCGTGGCCCGCCGAGGGGCCCAACACCGCGGTAACTGTCGGAACTCGGCCCGAGCATCGCGCCTGGGCCAGCAGATCGGTCGGGGTGCGTCCGTAATGCACGCCGGTGGGGCGGAACCCGGCTCCTTCGAGCAGCATGATCAGTGGGATCTTGTCGCGCACCGCGAGTTCGGCGATGCGGTAGCGCTTGGAATTGCTGCCCGGCGCGATGGTCCCGGCTAGCGTGGTGAAATCCTCGGCACCCACCATCACCGGTACGCCGTTGATCCGACCGGTGCCGGCGATGATCGCGTCGGCGGCAATCTCTCCGCCGACCAGCGTGCCCAGCTCGTGGAACGTGCCAGGGTCCAGCAGCTGCTGCACGCGCGCGCGGGCGTCCAGCTTGTTGCTTTCGCGGTGCTTGGTGAGCCGCTGCGGCCCGCCCATGCTTCGTGCGTGCTGACGGCGACCCTCGAGATCCTCCAGCGTTTCCTGCCAGCCTGGGGCTTTTGTCATGCCTCTGTCCTACCTCGTCGGGATCCGGTCGCGCGCGCTGATGAGCAAGCCCGCATACTGGATTGCTTACTGTAAAGTTACCGACATGGCTAGCGGCCCCCGCCTCAAGATCGACGGGGGCATCCCCAATCAGCTTGCCCGAGTGGTCGAGGCCGTCAGCGCCTTGGAACGGAATGGCTATGACGGCGGTTGGGCGGCCGAAACCAGCCACGACCCGTTTTTACCGCTGTTGCTGGCCGCGGAGCACACGTCGCGACTCGAGCTCGGTACCAACATCGCGGTCGCGTTCGCCCGCAATCCGATGACCGTCGCCAACGTCGGCTGGGACCTGCAGACCTACTCGAAGGGCCGATTCATCCTGGGCCTGGGAACCCAGATTCAGGCTCACATCGAAAAGCGATTCAGCATGCCCTGGGGCCATCCGGCGCGACGCATGCGCGAGTTCGTTTCCGCGCTGCACGCGATCTGGTCAGCCTGGAAAAACGGCACCCAGCTTCGGTTCGAGGGCGACTTCTACACCCACAAGATCATGACCCCCATGTTCACCCCGGAGCCACAGCCCTATCCGGCGCCGAAGGTCTTCATCGCCGCCGTCGGTGTCGCGATGACCGAAATGTGCGGCGAAGTCGCCGACGGCCACCTTGGTCACCCGATGGTGTCCAGGCGCTACCTCGATGAGGTGACCATGCCGGCGCTGCTGCGCGGCATGGCCGCCTCCGGCCGCAGTCGCGGCGACTTCGAGGTGTCGAGCGAGGTCATGGTGGCCACCGGCGAAAACGACGCGGAACTGGAAATCGCCACCGCGGCCGTCCGCGAGCGGATCGCGTTCTATGGATCCACGCCCGCTTACCGGAAGGTTCTCGAACTGCACGGTTGGGGCGACTTGCAGCCCGAACTGCGACGCCTGTCCCTGGCAGGGGAGTGGGGCACCATGGGATCGCTGATTGACGATGAGATGCTCACAGCTTTTGCCGTGGTCGGTCCGGTCGCTGAAATCGCCACCGCCGTCCGCCGTCGTTGTGCCGGCGTGGTCGATCGGGTCTTACCGATCTTCTTTGCTGCGTCCCAGGAGTGTGTTAGCGCCGCACTGAAGGAGTTGAGCCAATGAGCGTCACGACGATAGACGACGCCGCCAAGTTGTTGGCAGATCCGTTGGCGTACACCGACGAACGACGGTTGCACGCAGCGCTGACCCAGCTGCGCGCCAACACCCCGGTGTCGTGGGTGGAGGTACCGAATTACCGGCCCTTTTGGGCGATCACCAGACACGCCGACGTCATGGGCATTGAACGCGACAACATGCTGTTCACCAATTGGCCGCGGCCCGTCTTGACCACCGTTGAGGGGGACGAGCAGGCGGCCGCTGTCGGGGTACGCACGCTGATCCATCTCGACGACCCGCGACACCGCGTCGTGCGGGCAATCGGCGCGGATTGGTTTCGGCCAAAGGCGATGCGAGCCCTAAAGATTCGCATCGACGAGTTGGCCAGGATCTATGTCGATAAGATGATGGCCGCAGGACCCGAATGCGACTTTGCGCAGCAAGTCGCGGTCAACTACCCGCTCTACGTCATCATGTCGCTACTAGGCATACCCGAGGTCGACTTTCCCCGCATGCTGAAACTGACCCAGGAATTGTTCGGCAGCGATGACAGCGAGTTCAAACGCGGCAGTACCAGCGAAGAACAGCTGCCGGCGCTGCTCGACATGTTCGGCTATTTCAACATGGTCACCGCGTCGCGCCGGGAACATCCGACCGAGGATCTTGCCTCGGCGATCGCCAACGCTCGCGTCGACGGCGAGCCGCTGTCCGATGTCGACACGGTCTCCTACTACCTGATAGTTGCCACCGCCGGCCACGACACCACCAGCGCCACCATCTCCGGTGGTCTGCATGCGCTCACCGAGAATCCGGACCAGCTGGCGCGGCTACGCGAGGATCTCTGCCTGGTGCCGCTAGCCACCGAGGAGATGATCCGCTGGGTCACTCCGGTCAAGCAGTTCATGCGCACCGCAGCCAAAGACACCGCTGTGCGCGGCATACCCATCGCCGCAGGCGAGTCCGTGCTGTTGTCCTACGTGTCGGCCAACCGCGATGAGGAGGTGTTCGAGGCCCCGTTTCGTTTCGACGTAGGGCGCGAGCCTAACAAGCACGTGGCCTTCGGCTATGGCGTGCACTTCTGTATGGGCGCCGCGCTGGCCCGGATGGAGGTTAATAGCTTCTTCACCGAGCTGTTGCCGCGCCTGAAGTCTATCGAACTGGCTGGTGTTCCGCAGTGGGTCGCGACCACGTTCGTCGGCGGGCTCAAGCACCTGCCGGTGCGCTACTCGTTCAAGTGAGGGCCGATGACACACAAGACGATTGTCATCACGGGGGCCAGTGACGGCATCGGCGCGGCCGCAGCTCGAAGGCTGAGTCGGAATGGCCAAAACGTGGTCGTGGTGGGCCGCTCGGAGAGCAAGACCACAGCGGTGGCCGCGGAAGTGGGTGCGGACCATTTTGTGGCCGACTTCGCTGACCTGGCACAGGTGCGGGTGTTGGCAGACAAGATCCGGTCGGAATACTCCCGCATCGACGTTTTGGCCAACAACGCCGGCGGCATGTCCAGAACGATCGAATTCACCGCCGACGGCTACGAGAAGACCTATCAGGTCAACTATTTGGCGCCGTTCCTGCTTACCACTCACTTGGCGGATGTGCTCGTCGATTCCCGCGCCACCGTGGTCAACACGACCAGCTCTTCGCAGACGTTGCTTCCCAAGAACTTTGTCAAAGACCTGGAGAATACGGGTCGACATCGACCCAGCGTTGCCTACGCTCTGACCAAACTGGCGATCGTGTTGTTCACCATGGAATTGCATCACCGATATCACGGCTGCGGACTGTCGGCCGCGACGTTTCACCCGGGCTACGTCAACTCCAACTTCGGTGACGCATCGGGATCACGAATGCTCGGTTTCATGAAGTACCACGTGCCGGTGACCGCCCGGTTCACCGCCACCGCGGAGCAGGGAGCCGAACAATTGGTCTGGCTGGCATCGAGCACCCCCGGCATCGATTGGAAGTCCGGCGAATACTATTCGAGACACCGGATCGCGAAGGCCAACCGCGTTGCATACGATCCCGGTCGTGCGCGCGAGCTATGGGAACACACCCTGGCCAGACTTTCCGACTGAAGTAGTCGGATATCTGCGCAAGCTCACCGGTGACGCCGATGCCAACGCCGGCGAAACGGTGGCTCTTCAAGCAATGCCGAAGTCGATTACGCCTCGGATGAGTTCACCGTTCAGCAGGTCGTGGTAGGCATCGTTGATGTTTTCGAGGCGATAACGTCTGGTGATCATCTCGTCGAGCTGGAGCTGGCCGGTCTGATAGAGCCGGGCTAACCGGAAGATGTCTGCGTTCGGGTTGCACGACCCGAATATGGTGCCCGCCAACGTCTTGTTCATCAGGATGAAGTCTTGCAGCCCGATCTTGACCGAGCGGGTGAGCTGCGACGTCATGCCGGTGAGTACACAGATCCCGCCCTTGCGGGTAAGGCTGAGCGCATCGCGGACATCCTCGGCCGTGATCAAGGACGGCGACACCACGACGGCGTCGGCCATGACGCCGTCGGTCAGGTCACGTACCACTTCGACGGCCTCAGCCGCCGTTGCCGCACTGTGCGTTGCGCCGAATTGCAACGATGATTTCTGTTTGAACTCCACCGGGTCAACGGCGACGATGTGCGCCGCACCGTTGATTCGGGCACCCTGGATCGCGCCGGTACCGATACCTCCGGCACCGATCACTACGACTGTGTCACCGCCGCGCACCCCGCCCCGATTCGCCACCGAGCCGTAGCCGGTGGGGATAGCGCAGGACAGCAGCGCGCTCGGAACCAGCGGCAAGTGCGGATCGATTTTCACGATCGAATTGGTTGCCACCACAGTGTGTTCGGCGAATGCGCCGATCTTCGAAATGTGGCCGAGGGGGCGGCCTTCGATGGTGTGGTGACGGAATGTTCCGTCAGTGGGCATTCCAGGAGTCAAGGTGCCAATGCCCTTGTCGCACAGGTACTCCATGCCGCTTGCGCACCACCGGCAGTGCCCGCACACGGCGACGAATGACATCACGACGTGGTCTCCGGGAGCGAAATCGGTTACCCCTTCGCCGAGTTCACGAACGATGCCGGAGCCCTCATGACCGCCGATGGTCGGAAACATGGCTGGCCGACCGAGCGATCGCAAAACGTCATTGGGGGCGGACATGTCGCCCTTGAGAATGTGATCGTCGGAGCGGCACAACCCGGCGGCCGCCATTTCGACTAGAACTTCCCCGGAGCGAGGGGCGTCCAGCTCGAATTCCTCGACGGACCAAGGCCCCCCGACGTCGTGCAAGATGGCCGCGCGGCTCCTCATGCGGCCGGGTCGAATGTCACCGGGAGTTTGTTGGGTGAGCGGAAGGTAAGTCCAATGATCCGGGACTGCGCACCGGTGCCATCGTCGGGGACGAACGCCAGGTTCGTGACCCGGTTGAACAGGCTGTTCAACATCACCCGGGTTTCCAGGCGTGCCAGGTGCATGCCGAGACACATATGGATACCACCCGCGAAGGCGATGTGCGCGTGCCGCGGCCGGCGAATGTCGAATGTGTTTGCGTCGGGCCAGCGGCTTTCGTCGCGGTTGGCCGACCCCATGCACAGGTCGATCTGTGCGTTGGGTGGGATTGTCTTGCCGCCAATTTCCACTTCGTCGGTGGTGGTCCGCATCACCATGGTCAGCGGGGTCTCGAACCGCAGGCCCTCTTCGATGGCGACGGGTATCAACGACCGGTCCTGACGGAGCATTGCCAGCTGCTCGGGGTGGGTCAGTAGCAGGTACAACAGGTTGCCTGAAGAGCGGTAGGTGGTTTCCAGCCCGGCCGGCAGCAGCAGCCGCAGGAACGCGATGATGGCCTCGTCATCGAGTTTCTCGCCCTCGATTTCGGCGGCGACCAGGTCCCCGATGATGTCGTCGGTGGCTTTGCTGCGCCGCTGCTCGACTTGACCGAGGAAGTAGTCGTGCAACTCTTCGGCGGCGTTCAACCCCGCCACGATATCGGTGGGGATCGAGATCAGGTCAAACGACAGCCGCCGGAACAGATCGAGATCCTCGGGGGGCAGCCCGAGGAGCGTGGCGATGATCCGGGTGGGAAACTCGAAGGTCAGTGCCGTGACCAGGTCGGCTTGGCCGTCGTTTTTGATTTCGTCAATCAGCTGGTCACAAACCGGGCCGATGACCACGGGTTCCCATCGTTCCAGTGCGGTGGCCCGGAATGCCTTGGCCACCAGGTTTCGGTGGTCGTGGTGTTCTTTGCCGCCCATCGCCAAGATGGTGTGGCCCATGACCAATCCGATGGTCTTGTCGTAGCCGGCCGACGTGAAGATGCGGTCGTCGCGGAAGGCTTGAAACACGCCGTCGTAATCGAACAGCACCCACTCGTCGTTGGGCCGCAGTTCCTCCGGCAGGTGTTCGTGATCCATCAGCGCCCCATGCCAGACCGGATCGGTACGCCTCATGTATTCGAAGAATGGGTAAGGGCTGGTGTCCCCGGTCAGGTCGAGAGTGATGGCCTGACCACTGGGACCGGGGTGGTGGGTGCGCAGTGTCATCAGCGCTCCTCCTGGGCAACCGGTTAAGCCCGCACACGCGGGCCCGACTCGAGTGGAATGTCGCTATCATAATATAAATAGCAACTAAGCCCAATGGCGTGCGGCGGCCGGAACCACCACCGCGCTACCTCGGCCACGTCAGAGGCTGGCCGTCAGCAAATTCGGTTGTCGCCCAAGAGGACCGGGCCTTTGCGAGCTGGCGGCTGCCGGCGGGCCTAGCTGGCCACCGGCGTGAATTTGGTGATCAGCCAGTTGCCGTCGACCCGGGCCAGACTCACCACCACGCTGATGGGTGTCAACGCCGGTTCGGGGTGGTCCTTACTCGTGGTGCTCTGATCTGCGAAGATCAGCACCTCCGCCGCGCCCGGGTGCAGCTCCGATACCGCGGCGCGTACCACGTGAGCGCTGGTCTTGAGGGCCTTTTCCTTGGCGGTTGGCGCGACAAACTGCTCGGTGAACTGGTTGTAGTAGGCCAAGAAGTCGCCGGTCAGGTGCTTCCTGGCCCTGGCAAAGTCCTCGTCGAGCGTGTCGGGTGAGTACGACAGAAGCGCGACGGTGCCGTCGGAGGCCGCGCTGACCGCGGCACGTTCGACGCTAGGGTCGACCTGCTGATCCGGTCGGTACAGCTTGACGTACAGCCAGGCGGCCGTGCCACCGGAGATCAGGATGAGCAGTGTCAAAATCACCGACAGGGGTCTCACGTTGACCTTGATTCGCAACAAGTCCCGTTTCAGGTCGCGTTTGGGTGGGTCGGATTCGGCTTCCGGCCCTTCTTCGTAAACCTCCGCATCGTCGCCGTCTTCGGGGTCGATAGCGGCCATCTCGGTGGTTTCGGTTGCGTCGGCGCCGTCAAGGTCGCGCACATCATCGGTCACGGTACGAAGTCAACCTTCGACATCTTGTATTGTCCGTCCTCCTCGGTCACGGTTACCCTGAGCCGCCACTCACGTGGTTCTTGTTTGCCGTCACCGCCTTCGGTGACACGTGATGTCGCCGACACGAGTACCAAAGCGGTGTGCCCATCCATGGACTCGACACCTATCGCGTTCACCGTTCCCTCGGTGACGACTTTGGACTGCTCGACGACCTTGGTGAAATCGTTTGCCCTTGCTGCAAACTCGTCTCGAAACTCTCCGGTCGAGCTGTCGATTACTCGCTGAACGTCCTCTTTGGCCTTTCGATAGTCCAGCGCAATCATGTTGATGACGCCCTTCTTGGCGCCCTCGGTGAACGCCGCGGCACGTTGCTGACGCTGGGTGGCATCGTGGTGCTGCCACACGAAGTAGGCGCTGAGCCCAGCAAAGCAGCAGATCACGAGGATCGCGGCAACCTTGGTGGCCAGCCAGATCCAATAGCGGTTTCGCCAGGAAAAGGGCTTGCCGGTCTCTTCGTCCTCGGTCTCGGTGGTTTCGGCATCTTGGTCGCCGGCGACGTAGTCGTCATAGTCGACGTACTCGTATTCGTACTCGTACTCGGCGTCGTCCTGGTCGGGGTCGAACTCCTCGCCGTTGGCTTCAGCGATTTCTAGCGCCTCACGTTTCAACTGGGCGGCGCGAGCACGCGCACGCGCCGCAGCGGCCAGCGCCTCCGCTTCGGCGGCTTCGGCTTCTGCCGCCAACGCCATCGCGTTGGCCTTCGACGTCGCCGAATCCGAGTGCGGTTCGTTCGTCTCAGTCATCGCGGTTACAGCCCGTCACCATCATTATCGACCGAACTCCGGTATCTCTTACGGTATACGCCATTGCTAACATCAGAGTCGCCAGCGAACTCCGCTTCAACGAGGACCGATCAGGCGGATGACTAGCCACCCGAACATTTTCCCCGCTGTCCCTCGCAGCGGCGAAGGATGCCCAGGGAAAGCCCGGCCGGCGTCATGACCGCTGTCGACTCTCCCGAAAACATACTCTTTACCTCTACCACCCACGCATTTCTGCAAAAAGAAGCGTCGCTACGGCATGTCCGGGAGCTGCACGCTTCGGGGAAGTCCTTTGACTCAAATTGGTGGCGGCGAGCCGCTGAGCTTGGATGGACCGGCCTGCTGGTTCCCGAGGAACTCGGCGGCGGGAGTATCTCTGGCAACGGCGTTCAAGATCTGGCCGCGGTCGCCGAACAGCTTGGTCGGACCGTGGCACCCGGACCCTTGTATCCGGTCAGCACCGTGCTTGCCGGGCTGGTCGATAGTGCCGATCGGCATGCGCACGCCGGCTTGATCGAATCGTTGATATCGGGTCAAGTGGTGGCCTCCTGGGCGGTTTGTGAGCCGAAGCGGCAGTGGGCCCCGCTGGACCCTACGGTCACGGCGACCCCCACCGGCAACGGCTACCGTATCCGGGGCGCCAAAGACCGCGTGGAAGCCGCGGCGCAAAGCGCGATGCTGTTGGTGGTCGCGCGATGCGGCCCAAATGACTCCGGCGTTCGCCAGTTCCTGGTCCCCACGGATGCGCAGGGGGTGCGGATCACCGGGCAGCAGTCGATAGACCTTGTCAAGCAGTACGCCCGGGTGGATTTCGACGACGTGGCGGTGGCCGATTCCGCCGCGGTGGGGAGCGCCACCGAGACCGCCGCGCTGGTCGACCGGCAGAGTCAGATCGCCCAGGTGCTGCAGTGCGCCGAGGCGGTCGGCATCGTGCAGACGGTCTTTGATTTCACCGTGCAATGGGCGCTGGACCGGCACACATTCGGACGGCCGCTGGCGTCATATCAAGCGCTCAAACACAAATTCGCCGATATGAAGATGTGGGTGGAAGCCTGCCGTGCCACCACCATCGCAGCGGTCGCTGAGGTGGCCGCTCGCTCGCCGGAGGCGGGACGGTTGGCCAGTACCGCCAAGTCCTACGTCGGAGAGATGGCCGGCCAGATCGTGCAGAGTTGTGTACAGCTGCATGGCGGCATCGGCGTCACCTGGGAACATGATCTGCATCTATACCTGAGGCGAGTTACGTTGTACCGCGCCATGTTCGGCACGCCGGAGGAACACAACCTCAGGGTCTATGAAGCCCAGAGGGCAGCGAAATGACGTCGAGCGAATCGGTTGCCCAATTTGCCGGCCGGGCAAGGGAGTGGCTGGCCGCCCATATGCCGCCAATCGATCCACTGTCCCCGCCGGCGGCATCGCGCGATGACGAGGGCTGCTGGCAACGCGCCCGAGAACTGCAAAGGCGGCTCTACGAAGGCGGATTCGCCGGGATCTGCTTTCCCCGAGAGTACGGCGGCCTGGGTCTGCCGTACGAATATCAGCGGGCATTCGACCAGGAGTCGTTGCGCTATGAGATGCCGTTAATCCTCAATACCCCGACGTTTACCATCTGCTGCGCCACACTATTGGACACTGGCAGCGAGGAACAGAAGCAACGACACATCTCGGCGGCACTGCGCGGTGAGGAGGTGTTGGTGCAGTTGCTGTCTGAACCAAGCGGTGGTTCCGACCTTGCCGGCGTGATAACCCGGGCCGAGCGCCAGAGCGATCGATGGGTGATCAACGGTGCCAAGACCTGGAGTACCAGCGCATTTGCCGCCGACTACGGCCTGTGCCTGGCCCGAACCAACTGGGAGGTACCCAAACACGACGGCCTGACCATGTTTCTGGTCCCCATCAATCACCCCGGCATCACATTGCGGCGCATCACCCAGGTGAATGGCTCCACCGAGTTCTGTGAGGAATTCCTCGACGGGGTCGACGTGGGTGACGACGCGGTGATCGGCGAGGTGAACAAGGGCTGGTCGGTGGCGTCTCGACAGCTGTATCACGAACGGCGTGCGGTTGGCATGGGCTCGGAATTCGCCAGCGGCGCCGGCAGCGAGGGCGGTCACTCGACGCCGGTCGACTACGCCCAACTGGCACACACGACCGGCCAGGCCGACAGCGATCGGGTGCGTGAGATGGCGGGCCGGGCGCTGGTGCACCGTGCGGTGGCCGAGCAGCTGATCGAACACGTCTATCGCAGCGTTCGGGACGGCGCATTACCGCCCGCCGGCGGCAGTCTGATACGACTGTTTCACGCTGAAACCGTGACCTTGGAAATGGACACCGCGCTGGCCATCGCGGGACCGGCCGGTGTTGTCGGGCAGCTTGGTGAAGGTTTGCAGACCGGATTGCGTTATCTGGCTCGGCAGTCGGTGGCCATCGGCGGGGGCACGACGGAGATGGCGCGCAACGTCATTGGGGAAAGGGTGCTCAACTTTCCGCGTGAGTACGCCGCCGATCGCGGCGTGCCCTTCAACCAGGTGCGGCGTGGACGCTCGCGGTAGTTCCCCGGAGAACCGGTACGTCACGGACGCCGGGCCTGCCCGGTCCACATCGCGGGTCGTGATCTAGTCTTCGGCGAAGACGTTCTCGGCTTCACCGCTGACCACCGGTATTTGGACCAATGACAAAACGTGGTGAGCCGGACTGCCGGGTGGTGCCACCAGCACACAATCGCCGCCCTGTTTGAGGGCCCGCTCGCGGGCGGCGACCAGCGCGCTGACACCCGCCGACCCAAGGTGGCTGACTGCGCTCAGATCAATTGTCAAAGATGCTATTCCGGAACGGCTTTCGACGGCTACCTGCCGGTCCAAGGTGGATGCGGTATTGGCATCGACGTCACCGCGGACAACGATGCGGCCCGCCTCGGAAACAAGGACGAAGTCGGTGTCGATCGACGGTGAGCGCGTGGTGCGGCCCGCCGCAGCATCGGTGACGAACTGCGCGGGTCGCGAGAGTCTTTGTGTCACAGTGGCCGTCGTCCCGCCCGAGTCATGGGTTACCTGCGACTCGGACACCAGGGCTTCGGCCATGGCCAGTCCGCGTCCCCGGCCCTCTTCTCCCTCTCGGTGGTCCTTCCACGTGCCATGGTCGACCACCGATGCCCGCAGGTTGCCGTCTCCGCCCAATGCCGCTTGGATTTCCAGACCTCCGGAAACGTCGGTGGCGTAACCATGCTCGACCGCGTTCTCCACGAACTCGGAGATGGCGTGGACAATGTCGGAGATATCGCTGAAATCAGCGCCCAGCTCCGACAGCCATTCGCGTAGCCGGGCGCGAATCGCCCGGGCCGCGCGAATGTTCGCATCCGCGGTAATGTGCAGCGGCGGCACCGGGATGCGGCGCTGCGCCGCCAGGAGTGTGACATCGTCGTTGTAACCGGTGGATCGGAGCAGCAGCTCGAGGGTCTCAGAACACAGGCGGTCGATAGGTCGGGATGGCGCATCGATGACAAAGCCGCCGCCGCTGGCAATGGTTGCGGCCAGGTCGGCAAACTCTGCCGTGCTCGCGCCTGGCGGCCGGCCGGGCCGTTCGATCAGGCCATCGGTGTACAGCAGGATCGAGTCGCCCACGCCCAGCATCTCGGTGCGCACCGGGAACCCGTTGCCGCTTCCCAACGGACCCCCGCCCGACGGCTCGACGTAGCGCGACTTGGCCTGGGCGGTCACCACCATCGGTGGCGGGTGCCCGGCGGTGCAGTAACGGAACTCTCCGGTGGCCAGGTCGAGGGAGCCGATGCATATCGTCGCCGACTTGGAGCCGGGCACCTGCTGGTGGAAATCGTCCAGTGCCTCGAGCGCTTTGCCGATCGTGTAGCCGGCCGAGATTTGCATCCGTAGGGCGGTGCGCAATTGCGACATCACGGCCGCGGCTTCGACGCCATGGCCCACCACATCTCCGACGATGAGCACCAGTCGATCGCCCAGCGCCATCGCGTCGAACCAGTCGCCGCCCGCAGCGGTGTCCTGAGCCGCGACGAGATACTGTGCGGCGATGTCGGCGCCCGAAACGACCGGCACTGACGGGGCCAGCAGCGCCTGCTGCATCACGATGGCCGATTCACGGACGTGCCGGTACCGCTCGGATAGTTCCGCCACCCGCGCCTCGGCGGCCAGCCGTGCCCGCACCCGATTGGTGACGTCATCGAAGAGAAGCTGCACGCCCTCTATCGATCCGTCCGGCCGACGCCGCGGTGTAACCACGAAGTCAAAGAAGCGTTCCTCGATCCCAGACCCGTCGAAATCGGCCTGCAGCCGCCACTCGGCCCCGGATTGTGTTTCGCCGGTCTGGTACACGCGGTCGAACATCTGGTAGATCTGCTGGCCCTCCAGCTCGGGATAGACCTCGCGCGCTGGCTGACCCACGGCGACAAATGTTGGGCTGAAGGCCCGATATGCGGCGTTTGCCGCGATGAAGCGATGGTCCGGCCCTTCCAGGCCCACCAGCATGGCGGGCGCGTTTTCGAAGATTCGCCGTACGTCTTGTGCCGCGCCGACCAGCTTGTCCCAGTCCATCTCGGCCGCCATGTGGCCGTCCCTCCTATGGACCGATGAGCTACACGAATCACACGCCCTGACGTCTCCGCCAACCGTTAACATCCAGGTTATCAATGTGTGTGCCCTGCTCGCGGCACCAAAATGTTTTCGCGTCGTCGGTGTGTTCAGCCAGCGCCCGGACGGGTGGGGAGGTCACCGGCGCACGAGCGGTCCCGGTCGGGACCGAACTCTGTGTCGAGCGCGAGTCGGGCGCGCCACCTGGTCCTGCTGGAAGTCGCCGTCCTGCAGTGCGGTTAGGCAGTCGCGTAGGTAGTTATTGTCCCGGTGCGGCAACGTTTTCGGGTGGGTTGGCAGCATTTTCGACGGCGATGATGCGGGACCTCTCGGCGAATTCCGGCCAATTGTGGACGCGCGACAACTGCCAGAAGGAGGGGCTCATACCAGCAGGTCCGGGCGCGATCATGCGCGTACACCATCACCCGACGCCATGTGCACTCCGTGGGGCGTTCTTCCGGACCAAGGGACCAGGGGAGTGGTCTCGGTTACGCGCTAACCGGCTTGGGGGCTGCCGTCCCGACCTTCATCACTTCCATCATGTTGCCGCCCATGATCTTTGCGACGTCTTCCTGGTCGAAATCGGACAGCTCGTCGACAAACGAAATGGGGTCCTTGAGGCCTTCGGGGTGCGGCCAATCGGAGCCGAACACCACGCGGTCGGTACCGACCATTTTCACGATCTCGGTGAACCGGTCCTCCCAGAAGGGGCTGATGTACACGCAACGTTTGAATGCCTCGATCGGGTCTTCGCTGAAAGCGTTCGGCATCTTCTTGTAGACGCCCTTCAAGCCCCGGAACAGGTGTGGCACCCAGTCGGCACCGTTTTCGATTGACAACACGCGCAGCTCGGGGTTGCGCGACAGCGCGCCGTGGCAGACCAACGCCCCCATCGCATCTTCGATCGGTCGGTGGCCCATCGCCAGGCTGCGGAATGCCGTCGGCTTAAAGGGCAGGAATTCGTCGCCGGGCTCCCACACGTTCATCAATTCGGAGTAGCCGCTGTCGGAGGCATGCATCGAGACCGGGATCCCAGCCTTGATGCAGGCTTGCCAGAACGGGTCGAATTCCGCAAAGCCGAACGACCGGCTGCCACGGTAGCCGGGTACTGGCGCCGGGCGCACCAGCACGGTGCGAGCGCCCCGTTGAAGGCACCACTCGAGCTCTTCGAGCGCCCGCCCGACGATGGGCAGCGTGATCACCGGGGTGGCGAAGATGCGGTCCTGGTAGTTGAACGACCACGTCTCATACATCCACTCGTTGAGTGCATGGATGACATCGTGCGTCATCTCCGGGTCGTCCTTCATCCGTTCTTCGACCAGGCTGGCAAGGGTCGGGAACATCAGGGCGTAGTCGAGGCCGAGTTCATCCATGACCTCCAGGCGGGGACCGGGTTCCCGGAAGGCCGGGATCGCCTTCATCGGCTCACCCATCACCTCGCGGTAACTCTTGCCGCCGCTGCCGTGCCGGAAGTACTCCTCCTGCGCGCCCGGTCGCGCCACCACCTCGAACGTCGGGTTCGGTATGTAGTCGCTGATGTGCCCCCGCACCACGATCTTGGTGCGACCGCGGACCTGCACGTAGTCGATCACGTGTTTGCGCTTGTCCGGGAGGAACTTGGTGAGGGCCTCCTGCGGCTCATACATGTGGTTGTCGGCATCGAATACCGGGAAGGGAAGCTCGCGAGACGCCATGGCGATCTCCTCGTAAAAGTCGCGATTGTCAGCTGATGGTAATGACGTTACCACTTGGTGACAGGCTGCCGCTAATCGCTTTCGTCGCCACCTTTCCTATTGATGATTGCAAAATTGAGGGTCGCCGTTGCCGCGAGCTCGCTGCGGCTGTCGCCGAAGATGTCGACCTGCATGACAAGCGCGCGCTGGCCGGCTCGCAGGACCCGAGGCACGGCCAGCGCCGAGCCACGCCTGATCGGACGCAGATATCGAATGACGAGGTCGGACGTCGTCATGGCAGTGCCCGGTGGCAAGTACTGCAAGCCAAGCTGACCACCTGCCACGTCGGCAAGGGTGGCGATCAAACCGCCTTGCAGCGCGCCGGACGTATTGACCACCTGCGGGCTGACCGGCATCGTCATCGCAAACTCGTCGTCGTGGCCGGTATCTTGGCGCATTCCCATGTGGGCGAACAAATCGGCCAGCGAGGACACCGTCGACTCGTCTGTCTCGCGAATCCCAAGGGCCCGGCTGCAGAACTCGTACAGTTGCCCAGCGTCGAGCGGTGTTCCATTCAATTCGGTTCCCAGCCAATGCAATCGCAGTGCGCCCAGCACCGTCTGCATGACAATCGCCGCCGCGGCTCCGACGTCGAGTCCGGGATGGAAGACCCCCTCGGTGATGCCCTGTGCGACGATGTCGCGGATCAGCCGATGAAGGGGAGAAAGGACGCGGGCGTATTCCCGGGGCCGGGTCTCGGCCAGGTGCTGGTTGTAGAGACTCAACGCCCGGTTGAGGCTGTCCTGAGTGGTGGACTCCGGTTGTGCGCTGATGCGATCGATCACTAGCTTTAGTGCGGCGGTGCTGTCGAGTCCGGAGGTTTCGGCCCGCCACAGGTGCGCGGTCTGGGACATGGTCCGGTCGAACAGCGCCAGCAGGAGTTCGTCCTTGCTGTTGAAGTGCTGGTAGAACGCCCGCAACGAGGTCTTGGAACGCGCAACGACTTCCTGCACCGTGAAGTCGGTGCGTCCGGTTTCGCCGAGGATGTCCACCGCCGTTTTGATGAAGCGGTCGGCGCGGGTTGCGTCAACTTGCTCGCTCGGGCCGGCCATGTGCGGATTCTCCTCTTTTGGGGCGCTGAAAGAACGCTTTGAGAATGAGGTTACCGCGCTTTGTTGCATATGTGGGAAAGGTGGACGGCCATGGCGTTGGCGCCCCTGGAATTTCGATCAGTGCGGCCGGCTCGGCTTGCGGTGCTCCGGTCGGCGCCGAATCGCCCGGTCACGGAACGCTATCCCACCCTTGGTCTGCATTTCCGCTGCAAAATCTGTTGGATACCCACGTCCCAGGGTCCGGGCCGCCGAGGACCGTGAGGCAACCCCCGAGTTCACTTGTGACATGGCCGTTGGGCTGGATACTCCAATGCTGGCTTATCCAGTCGATGCAGGGCTGCAAATGCACCACCCAACTCTGTCCCGGCGCGTTGAGGCATTCCCCGGGAAAGGACACGCTCTCAAGCTGGCCGGCGTCGGTGAGATTCCAACGCTGGAAGTCCGTACCATTGCAGGGCTTGACCACCACCGGGGTGATCCAGCTCCCGCTCGGGGCGTCCAAACAAGCGTCGCCCAACCGGCTTTTCAACTGAACCGGGCCATTGGCTTTTGCCTGACCAATGCCCAGCACCGCAACAACGAATACGGTGCCCATGAAGACAAGCGCTCGGCGCACCCCGTTAATCATCCACGTTTGATACATCTCGGTTCCGTCCCTTCGAATCTTCTCGAACCGTGAGCATTCTTGTCACCGGACGTGGCAAATCCGCTCCGGCCGCGACGGGGATGGCGTGAGGGTCGCCGTGTGTCCGCGCGTGTGTCGGCCGCGGCCCGTCGGGCTCGCCGAGATTCTCACGACGCCCCAAGCAGTGCAACCGAATCCGCTCCAGCGGCCGTTGGGCATCCAGCGCGTCATAATGAAGAACCCGCCGAGGCGCACCCACTTCCGAGGCTTCTCGATGCCTAGCCAAGTCCAGCTATATTGATAATCATGTGGACGGCAGTGCCGAACGCCAACGACAAGCTTTGCGCGCTGGTTGACCAAGCCGATACCGCCCACGAAGCCGGTAGATGGGCCGGCGTGCCGCGGACTGGCCGTCACCGAGCTTGTGCGGTTGGCGACCGACTGCGCCGACAACAACTGGGCAGATCCGCAGATGGGATGGCCTGAAGTGACAGGCGGCGACGCGCCCTGGTCGTGTAGCCGCCACCGAAGGCGCGCGTGCGCTAGATCGACTACCGCACGAAATCGCCGCTGCGGTGGTTGAAACCGTTGGCCGCCCAGAACTTGGCGTAGCGTTCGACGAACTCGACGCCAAAATCAACGCGGGCATGAAGGCCTACGCGATTCCGGGTGTCGCGGTGGCCGTCTGGGTCGGCGGCCAAGAGTACGTCAGGGGCTACGGGGTCACCAACGTCGACCATCCGTTGCCTGTCGACGGCGACACTGTCTTCCGAATCGGTTCCACCACAAAGACCTTCACCGGCACCGTGATGATGCGGTTGGTGGAGCAGGGCAAGGTAGACCTGGATTCACCGGTGCGCCGCTACCTCCCCGACTTCGCGGTCGCCGACCAGTCAGTCAGCGCCACGGTTACCGTGCGCCAATTGCTCAACCACACCGGTGGCTGGGATGGTCGCAATGGGCAGGACTTTGGGCGCGGCGATGACGCGGTGGCGCGCTATGTCAACGCGATGAGCGGCTTGCCGCAGCTGACACCTCCGGGAACCGGGTTCGCATACAACAATTCAGGCCTTGTGGTGGCGGGCCGTATCATCGAGCTGGTCGTCGGAACAACCTACGAATCTGCGGTGCAGAAGCTGGTGCTTGACCCGCTGCAGCTGACCCACACCCGCTACTTTTCCGACCAAATTGTCGGACTGAAAGTGGCGGCATCGCACGGCGTTATCGACGGCAAACCCATTGTCGATACCGACTTTTGGGCATTCCCACGCAGCTGCAACCCCACCGGTGGATTGATGTCCACCGCGAGGGATCAGTTGAGCTATGCACGGTTCCACCTCGGCGACGGCAGAGCGCCTAGCGGCGAGCAGATTCTTTGCCGACAGTCGCTGGAGGCAATGCGCTCGAACCCCGGTGCGGGCGGAACCCTTTGGGTCGAGCTGACCGGGATGGGCGTGACGTGGATGCTGCGGCCCTCCGCGGAGGGCGTGACCATTGTGGAACACGGCGGCACCTGGAGAGGACAACGCTCTGGTTTCTTCATGGTGCCCGGCCGCAACTTCGCCATGACCGTTCTCACCAACTCCGATGGCGGATTTCATATGATCAATGACCTTTTTGCCTGCGACTGGGCGTTGCGGAAATTCGCGGGAGTCAGCAACCTGCCGGCAATGCCGCAACGCCTTGGCGTGGTCGAGCTGGCGCCCTACGAGGGCAGGTACATCGCCGAGCAAGTCTCGCAAGATGGCAGCCGCGAGCAAACGGTCATCGACTTCTGGGCAAAGGACGGCCAGCTCACAGGAACGATTGGCACCGGCGACGCCGATCCGGATGGTCCGGACAACGTCAGACTGGGCCTCGCCTTCTACCGGCCTGACTACGGGCTCGACCTTGGACCCGACGACAAGCCCACCGGCAGTCGATCCAACTTCGTCCGTGGACCGGACGGAAATATCGCCTGGCTCTGTAGCGCCCACGGGCGCCTGTTCCGTCGCCAGTAGCACAGCCACCCGTGAGGTCAGCACGGCAGATGGCCGAGCGAAATCGTGCCAGTGGGCGCCCAGCTGGGCCGTCTGAGCGGGCGGCTTCGACGCCCCCCGGATGCTCGACTCACGGTTAAGCTGGGCTGATGCCCCGAGCCGACGACGACGATTGGGATCTGGCGTCTAGCGTCGGCGTCACCGCGACCATTGTCGCCGCCGGGCGCGCGATGGCCACCAAGGATCCGCGCGGGTTGATCAACGATCCGTTTGCCGAACCCCTGGTCCGTGCGGTGGGGCTGGATTTCTTCACCAAAATGATGGACGGTGAACTCGACATGTCGACGATCGCGGATATCTCACCGACGGTGGCGCAGGCGATGGTCGACGGAAACGCGGTCCGCACGAAGTACTTTGACGACTACTGCCGCAACGCCACCGATGGCGGGATTCGGCAACTGGTGATCCTCGCGTCTGGGTTGGACGCGCGTGCCTACCGTCTGCCGTGGCCCACCGGGACGGTGGTGTACGAGATCGACCAACCACAGGTGATGGAGTTTAAGACAACGACGTTGGCCGACCTGGGTGCCGAACCCGGTGCCACTCAGCGCGCCGTGCCGATCGACTTGCGCGCAGATTGGTCGACGGCATTGCGAGCAGCCGGTCTTGACTCGGCCGTGCCGACGGCGTGGCTTGCCGAGGGGCTACTGATCTATCTAAAGCCGGAGGCCCAGGACCGGCTGTTCGACAACATCACCGCCCTCAGCGCGCCCGGGAGCATGGTAGCCACCGAATTCGTGACCAGTATCGTGGATTTCGATGCCGAGCGGGCCCGCACCATATCCAACCCGTTCCGCGGTCACGGCGTCGACGTCGACTTGGCTTCGTTGGTCTACACCGGCCAACGCAACCACGTCCTCGACTACCTTGGTGCCAAGGGTTGGCAGCTCGAAGGCGTGTCGCTCGCCGAACTGTTCCGGCGCAGCGGCCTCGATGCGCCCGCTGGCGACGACGACACGATCTTCATTAGCGGCGGCCTGAGCGACCGGCTGCGGTGATCAGCCCCGCGGTGGACTGCGGTGCGCCCGTCGGCCGATCAATGTGAGTGAACAGCTTCGCTGAAGACCGCATTTGTGTGCAATTCTTGACCGTGGTCGCAAACTAGCCGTGGCTATCCACGATCACGGCGACGGACAGGTGTGCGTCAACGGCGGAGGACAGGTTCGGATGGTCAACGAATCGCCGGGGATAAGGACCCCGGGCCCACGTTGCGCCGGCGGACGAGCTGGGCGTGCAGGGCACAAACGGCGAGGAGGTCGCCCTGAGTTGGGTGTGTGGGCGGCCACGCTGCAGGACTGGATATCCACCGTTACGTGCGCCGAACGCCGCTAGACGGGAGGACTGGGTGCGTACAGACGACGACAGCTGGGATCTGGCCAGCCATGTCGGTGCGACCGCGACGCTGGTGGCGGCGGGCCGCGCAAGGGCTACCAATTCGGCCGAGCCATTGATCGAGGACCGGTTCGCCGAGCCATTGGTCCGCGCGGTGGGTATCGAATTCCTGGTCAAATGGGCCACTGGGGAGCTCAGCGCGTCCGACGTGGACGAGCCCGAAGCGGCCTGGGGTTTACAGCGAATGACCACCGAGTTGGTGGCCCGCACTCGCTACTTCGATCAGTTTCTTGCCGACGCGACGGCCGCCGGGATTCGGCAGGCGGTGATCCTGGCCTCCGGGCTCGACGCGCGCGGCTACCGACTGCCGTGGCCGCCAGGCATGACGGTGTATGAGATCGATCAGCCCGACGTGCTGCAGTTCAAGGCCGAAACGTTGGCGCAGCTGGGTGCCGAGCCAACGGCGCAGCTGACAATGGTGCCGGCCGACCTGCGTCACGACTGGCCGGCCGCGCTGCTGGGTAGTGGGTTCGACCCGGCGCTACCGACCGCCTGGATCGCCGAAGGTCTGTTCGGCTACCTGCCGCCTGAAGCACAGGACCGCTTGCTGGACAACGTCACCGATCTCAGCGCGCCGGCGAGCCGGATGGCGATGGAGACGTTCGTGGGCTCGTCGGACCTGGACTCCGGGCGGGTAGAAGAGATCATCCGCAATGCGACTCACACCTGGCGCGACCATGGATTCCACCTGGATATCTGGTCGCTGAACTATTCCGGGCCCCGTAACGAGGTTTCCGCCTACCTCGACAACCACGGCTGGCGATCGGTGGGGACCACGGCCGCGCAGCTGCTGGCTGATCACGACCTGCCCCGGATGCCTGGCAATTACGTTGCCCCTTCCGACAAGCCCAGCTACTACATTTCGGTTCTCGCGTGATACCTGCGACTATCTGGACACCACGATGCGGATTCTGGCGATAACGCGTGCCCACAATGCCGGGCAGACCTTGGCTGACACTTTGGACTCGCTGGCCTCCTTCTGCGACGACATCTACGCGATCGACGACCGCAGCACCGACGACACCGCCAGGATTCTGGCGAACCACGCCGCGGTCACCAATGTTGTTCGCGCCCGCGCAGATCTACCGTCCACACCGTGGTTGATCCCCGAGTCCACCGGGTTGGAGTTGCTCTACCGGATGGCCGACTTCTGTCGCCCCGATTGGATCGTGATGGTCGACGCCGACTGGATTTTCCAGATCGACGTCGACATCCGCGAGGTGCTGGCCCGCACATCGGACGACGTGGCGGCGCTAATGTGTCCGATGGTCTCCCGCTGGGATGACCCGGAGTATCCGGACATGGTGCCGGTGATGGGCACCGCCGAGGCGCTGCGCGGACCGTTTTGGCGGTGGCGTCCGGGGCTGTATGCGGGATCGAAGTTGATGCACAATTCGCACTGGCCGGCCAACATCACCGATCACGGTCGGATCGGGCAGCTGGACGGAATCCGGTTGACGCACAACGGTTGGTCGACCCTGGAGGAACGCATCTCGCGAGTCCGGCACTACATGCGGCTCGATCCGGATTTTCGGCACAACTTTGGTGTGGCCTACGACCGATCCCTGTTGTTCGGCTACGCGCTCGATGAGGTGGACCTCCTCAAAGCCGACTACCAGCGGCGGGTGCGCGGCGACTTCGAACGGATCGAGCCGGGCGCGCGGCTGCCGATAGAGGCGGAGCCACGCGCGATTGGCCGTGGATACGGACCCCGCGCGGACGGCTTCCACCCCGGCGTCGACTTCGCCGCTGACCCCGGCAGCCCAGTCTACGCCGTCACATCTGGAACTATCCGCCGCGCAAGCGCTGTCGATCACCTTCACTCGGTGACCATCGCGAACGGCGATACCGAAATCCACTATGTGTTTCGGCCTGGTGATGACCAGCGATTCACACCCGGTGATCGAATAGGTGCGGGAACCCGGATCGGCAGCCTCGGTGCGCAAGACCAATCAACAGACGGTTACCTGCATTTCGAGACTCGGGTTCGGCGCGCACACGTCAATCCACTGCGCTATCTGGGCAACATGGGGCTGCGGCCGTGGCCGCCGCCGGGGCGCGTGCGCGCGGTATCGGGCAGCTACCCGCCCGCGACACCGTGCACAATCACCGCCGAGGAGTAGTCTTGGGCGTTCTTAGCGTGGCGGCTTGAGGCGTTCGTGGTAAGCCTCGATCCGTTCCAGCAGACTGCGGCCGGCCCGGATCGTCGAGCGGACCTCCTGCAGCAGCTTGGCGGGATGCTGCAGGTCCATGTCGTGCAGTCCCTCGTAGCGGTCGATGCCGAAGCCCACCGTCTGAATCCCAATTCCGAACGGCAGGGTCAGAGTTCGCAACGCGTCAAAGTTCTGGTACGGGACGAACGGCTGACCGGTCACCAGTAGGCAACTCGATTGCTGCATATCCAGTGTCCGCGCGGTAAAGGTGAAGGTATCCGCGGAGGTGGCGCGGCGGTTGTTCGGGTCCGGAGACGGTGCCTCGAGCAGGGTGATCGGCAGCCCGAGGTCATTGCTGTCTTCGCCGAAGCGCCAGAGTATCTGGCCCCGATGCGGGTCGCCGACCCGCTGCCGGCCATGGCGTACCACTTCGCGGGTATCGATCCCGAACGCGTCGGCCGCAGCGGCTGCCAGCAGCTCGAACTCGGTAGCCGCGCCGGGTGCACAGGACGCGACCGCGTCCTCTTCCGACGGCAAGAGTCGTCGAGAAGCGGCGGCCAAGACGATATGACCGACGCGAAGCTCGGCGGCCAAATCCCGCGCCCACCGGGCCCGAAGTAGGTTCGAGTAGCGTCCGGTTCCGATTACCAGGATGTAGTCGAATGTTGTTTGGGTGGGTGATGACTCATCGGTGAGGCCCAGCTGTTTCGCCAGTGTCGTGATCGTGTCCAGTTGCCCGTCCGACAGGTCCAGACGGGGGATCATCCACCGCGCTCCGCCGTCGGCATCCTGGCACTGCACCTGCTCCCCGCTCGGAGGTACCCTCGTCCGGCCCCGGTAATCCCATACCGTGCTGAACTCGTCCAAGCAGGCCAACCGGGCTGCCAGATTGTCGCGCCGCGGGAAAATTCCGCCGAACATCGCAACCAACTGCGCCAGGGCGTCATGCGCACTCCACGCGTCGACCTCGGCGCGCAGCGACGTTAACAAATCGCCATCGAATTCACCGCCACGCATCGACACCTCAGCCGGCTTGTTCACTTCAGATTCCTTGCTCCCTGAACACGCCACAACATCCCGCCGATGGAATGCACCTTTTCATCAGCCTAACTGTGGTGAACTGGGCCCAGACACGCTTTTTCCGGAGACCCCGAATCGCGGGCCTCACCGGGGAGACAGGACACCGCTGAACCCGTCTTGTTCGTAGGTGTACCGCGGCTGATCCTTCGCCCATTGGATATAGCGATCGATGCCGTCCCAGATACCGACTTCGGGCCGGAATCCGATGCTGGTAGCCCGGTCGATGTTGGCCGGAAAACAGGCGACTTCGCCGGCTCGTGCCTCGCGACGTGCGATTTTGGCGTCGAACTTGCCGGCGATGTACTCGACGATGTCCTTAACCCGGGTGTTTTTACCGCTCGCGAAATTAATCGCCTGTCCCCGAAGCTCGGTATTGTGCAACACCAGGTTGTAGGCATTGATGATATCGCTTACGTACAGATAATCGCGTGTCGCCGAACCATCGCCGAAGATCGTGAGGTCTTCGCCATTGATGGCCTGCCGGACGAGTCGTGGAATCAGCGCACCGAATCGCCCGGTTTTCTGGCGCACCCCGAAGATATTGAATGGCCGGACAATCGTGACGTCAACTCCATAGGAGCGGAAGTAGGAGTAGCACAGCCGATCGGCGGCCGCCTTGGAGGCGCCGTAGGGGCTGTTCGGTTTCAGTTCTGCTCGCTCGTCAAGAAGCTCGCCTTCCTGCAGATCGTGTCCGCCGCCATACACTTCGCAGGTTGACACGTAGATCAACCGGTTCTTGTAGCGCCGTACCGCCTCCAGTACCCGGTAGGTACCCATGACGTTGGTTTCGAGAAAGCTCTCCGGGTCGCCGAGAGACTGGTCGACGTTGATATTGGCGGCCAGATGAAAAACGACGTGGTGCTCGCGCACCGCCCGATGGACCGTTTCTCCATCGGTCACCGAACCCGAGATAAAGGCCGCCCGCTCGTGCGAACGGAAGTCATTTGTGTTTCGGATTGCGCTCTTCGATGACGTATTCAGGACGGTGACCCAATGCCCGTCGGCCAGGAGCGACTCGGATAGATGACTTCCCTGGAAGCCTGCGCCCCCCGTGACGAGTATTTCCATTTGATTCGCCCCTCGCGTGTCATCCTTAAGGCGTGAGCTTAATCGATGCTGGTGGCCAAGTCAGCGATCCGTTATCGATGGCCTACCGAACCCGAGATCACCGGCACGTACGCCGGCGGGAATGTGCCGGCGTCGAGGAAGGCCTTTTTGACCGGCTTACCCTCAACCGCCCCGGGCCGCGATCATCGCCGAACGATTTACCTTCGTGGCCGCCGTGCGTGGAATCTGGTCGACGAATTCGACCGTCTTGGGCACCTTGTACGACGCCAGCCGATTCTTGGCGTAGGCGATCACCTGCTGCTCGGTCAGCGGCGCCGCGGCTTGCACTACGGCGTGTACTCGACGTCCCCAGCGCGCGTCGGTGATACCTAGCACCACCACGTCGGCGATATCGGGATGCCCGGCCAGTGCGGACTCGACCTCTGCCGGAAAGACATTCGCACCGCCGGTGACGATCATGTCGACCCGGCGGTCGACGATGTAGAGGTAGCCGTCCTCGTCCAGATATCCGACATCGCCCGCGCTGCGAAAGCCGTCCACGGTCGACGGCAGCGGTGGGGCTCCACCCAGATAGCGGTATCCGGCGCTCATCGGAGCGCGTAGGTAGACGTCGCCGTGCTCGCCGGGTCCCAGCGGTCGCTGCCGGGAGTCCAGGATCTGGATCTCGGTGTCGCGGAAGCCACGACCAACGCTGCCCGGATGCGAAAGCCATTCGTCGCCGCGGAGCGCGGTCAGCCCGAGATTCTCGGTCATTCCGTAGGCGGTCACGATCTGTTCCGGACTGAGCAGGTCGAACCAGGTGTGCAGCAGCGACGGCGGCATCACGGCGGCGCCTTGCAGGATGAAGACGATGCTGGACAGGTCCCGCTGTCCGATGTCCGGCAGGGCCGCAATGCGCGCCAGCATCGTCGGCGTGGCGGTGAAATTGGTGACCCGAAACCGTTCGATCACGTCCACAACCAGGGCCGCATCGAACTTTTCGAGCACCACCAGGTGGTCGCCCGCCAACAGCATGAGAAACGTGGCGAAACCGTTGGTGTGATACATCGGCGCCGGCACCATGATCGTCTGCGGCTGCACTACCGGTGTCCAGGACGACAAGAACGGCTCGCCGTGCTGGGGAGTCCACAGCGATGGCGCCAGATTGAGGATTACTTTGGGCACGCCGGTCGATCCGCTGCTGCAGATGCCATTGGCGGTGGGGGAAACGGCTGGGGGCAACGGGCTCTGGGACTCCGCTGCGGCGAGTGCCTCCAGCATCCAACGGCTTTGTTCGTCGATGATCACGGTGGGATCGATCACCGCCTGCACCCGGTCGCGCTCCCATTCGGGCAGATCCCAGTGCATGGGAATGGGAACCGCGCCGATCTTCCAGCACCCCAACGTGGCCAGTACCAGGTGCTGTGAGTTCGGAATCGCGAGGGCCACCAGGGAACCCACCTCCGCGCCGTTGCTGGCCAGTGCCCGCCCCCACTGGTTAGCCCGGGCATCGAGCTCACCGAAGGTCATCGAATGCATGCTTCCTTCGAGCCCCACTACGGTCACCGCCAAAGCGCCACGGCGCTCTTGCGAGAGCTCGTAAAGTTTGGTTCCGAACGGAATCCCGTCGGCGAGCGGATCGGGTGTCGCGTCGGAGGCGATCGGTTGGGTGCTCATGTCGAAACCGGATCGCTGAATAGGGTTTCCAGGGAGCCATCCGCGGCATTGGGTATCAGTCGCTGTGCGAGCGCTTCGGCACTCAGCGGCAACCGCAGGAGGGGTTGGCTGTGCCGGTCGAGCACGCTGATGTCGGATTCGTCGCAAAAGCCTAGAGCGCCGAGCAGTTGGTGGGACGTGCGAAGCACCTGCCGTGCGGTGTCGGCGGCCTTGAGCCGCAGCACCAGTGCGTCGGCCGAGCAAATCTGCGCCGGGACCGTTTCCGGTCGGCTTACGGTGTACTTGGCAAGTTCGCAAAGACCGCGTAGCGAGACCGACGCATCCGCGACGGCGAACCTGACGGCTTGGAAATCCGCGAGCGGTTTGCCGAACTGAACTCGCGATCTTACGTGCGCGGTGACGATGTCCAGCGACTGTCCCATCGCGCCCAGAATCCGCCATGATCCCAGCATCAGATGAAGGTTGATGTCGGCAGCGGGGACGGATCCGTCGGGTCCGTCCAACGCGGCCGGGACCAGGAAGGGACCCAGCTTGGCATTGGATCGAGATGCCGGCAGGGGGTGGTAGCGATTACCGTCCAGGTCGGCGGCGATCCAGGCGCCGGACAGATCGCCATGGTCGATGCGCGGGGCGTCGGGATTCACCAACGCCAGGCGGGCCCCGTCGATGGACAGCAGCTCCTCGACCAGTGGGTAGGGGAGGGCCACGGCTCCGGCGGCCTGGCAGAGCACGGCCGCGGCCAGTCGATCATCGGGGCCGGTTCGGACGTCGAGCTCGAAGGCGCCAACGTCGTTGAGGGCATCGCGTGCCGCCTGCCGAATGCCGTCGTCGGCCTCGGCTCGCAGTGCCGCCGGTGGCCCGCCCAGTTGTGCGAGCCGTTCGGCGGCAACAGTTCGAAATTCGGTAACATCTTGTGGTAGTTCGGTATTCACCGGTGGTCTCCCAAGACGTCGCGGGCCACCAACATTCGTTGTACCTCGATCGTGCCCGACGCCACGGTGGCCGCCTGTGCGTAGCGCCAATGATCCTCGATTGCACCGTGCAGTGCGGCGGTGCCGCCGCTATCCAATGCCGCCGGACCTAGTACGTCGAAGAGCAACTCGGCGACCTGTTGGTCGCATGTGGTGGTGGCGATGCGGGCGGCGCTGGCCGCCGCGCTCGCTGCCGGATCGTCCTGCAGCGATATCGCTCGATAGGCCAGCAGTCGAGCCACCCGCAAGTCGACGAGGGCGCGGACCCAGCGGACCCGAATGGATTCCGGCAAGCGATGCCAGTTGTCGCCGAGCTCGCCACGCATCCGGTCGAGCAGCGATTCACAGCGTGCATAACGGGCAATGCCGACACGTTCGAATGCCAGTGCCTCCCGCATGACTCGCCAGCCGTCGCCGGGCTCACCCAGCACATCATTCGGAAATGCCGGCACGCCGTCGAGGAACATCTCGTTGAGGTGGTGCGGTCCCAGCATCGACGGGATTGGACGGATCGTGAAACCTGGCCGATCCATTGGAATCAGAAACAGCGTGAGCCGTTTGGGCTTAGGAGCATCGGGATCGGTACACGCCGCGAGCACGCACCACGACGCCATCTGAGCATACGACGTCCATACCTTCTGACCGGTGATACGCCAACTTGTGCCGTCGGGGCCATCCGGCACCGCCCGGGTGCGCAGCGACGCGAGATCACTTCCCGCCTCCGGTTCGGAAAATCCTTGACACCAAATCACTTCACCGGCCGCAATGGCCGCTAGGTGCCTGGCTTTCTGCTCGGGGGTTCCGTAGCGCATCAGCGCGGGGCCGACCCAGTTGATTCCCATGTATTGTGGTCCGCGCGGCTCGTGGTGGGCCCACATCTCCTCCCGCAGCACGGTCTGCTGCCAGACCGAACCACCGCCGCCGCCATGCTCTTTGGGCCAGGACAGTGCCAGCAGTCCCTCGGCGGCCAGCATCTTGCAGAAGGATTCGGTGGTGGCCAGGTCTTGGGGATCGTCAGTGCAGGCTCCCAGGAAGTCCGCGGGTACGTGATGTGCGATCAATTGCCGCAACCGGGTGCGTACTTCTCCCGCGTCGCTGCCGAGGTCGTAGTCCATCCCGGTCATCCTTTCGGCAGTCCGAGCAGCCGCTCGGCGATGATGTTGCGCTGGACCTCGGATGTTCCACCGTAGATGGTCGCGGCCAGTGCATCTTGGCGTTCAAACAGCAGCGCCGGATCAGCGGCCGAGGTCGGACCGGCGGCCGAGGCGCTCAAGTCCCAAACACGTTGCAAAGTAACCGATCCGAGCAACTTCAAGATGTTCGCCTCGGGGCTGGCGCGGCCCGCGAGTTCGTTTGCCAGCGAGCGGTATCCGGTGGCCCGGAGCGCTTCGGCGTCGGCGAGCAGCGAGCCCAATTCGGTGTAGATGTGTTCGTCGCTGGTGCCCTGCATTGAGGCGAGCCCGCGTTTGATCTCGACCCAGTTCATGATCCAGATCATTTGGCGTTCATGGTGCAGCGACGACAGCGCGACGTTCCACCCGCCGTGGTGGGGGCCCAACAGGTTGTCGGCCGGCACCTCGACGTCCTCGAGGAAGACTTCGCAAAACGTTTCGTCGGAGGTCGTAGCCATCCGAATTGGTTCGATCCGCACTCCGGGTGAGCGCAGGTCGAGGATGAGGCAGGAGATGCCGCGGTGTTTCGGCGCATCGGGATCGGTGCGGGCATATAGGGTGCACCAACGTGACTCGTGGGCCTGGGTGGTCCATATCTTGTGGCCGTTGACCCGGAATATCTCGCCGTCACGTTCGGCGCGAGTGCGCAGGCTGGCGAAGTCCGATCCGGCTTCAGGTTCCGACATGCCCAGCGCCCACCACTCGTCGCCCCGTAGCAGGGGCACCAGCAGCCGATCGATCTGCTCCGGGGTGCCGAACTGACGGATACCGGGCGCGGCGACGTTGGGTCCGGCGATATTGGGCAGCTTGGGCGCGGACCGCAACGCGGCCTCGATTCGAATCCCCATGGCGGAGCGCAAACCCAGCGATCGACCGCCATGCTCGTGCGTCCAGGTCGGTTGTATCCATCCGGCATCGAAGGCGGCCCGTTGGTAGTCGCACCGCAACGGAATATCCCAGCGGTAATCCTGATATCGCTCGTAATAGTCGTCGGGCAGGAAATCGGTTAGCCACTCGACGAATTCAGCGACTATCGGTGCGGGCGCGGTCATGCCGCACCGCTGGCAAAGCGCCGGCCCACTTGGTGGAAAAGCGCACGGCTATCGCCCAGCATCGCCGCGCCCTGCCAGGCGTGCCGGACATAGAGGTGGATGTCGTGTTCCCAGGTCTGAGCCAGGGCCCCGTGTACCTGCACCGCGGTCCGTACACACTTGTCGGCGGCCTCGCCGGCGGCCGCCTTCGCCATGGCGGCGGTGGTCCAGTCCGGATGGGCCGCGGCCGCATAGGTGAGGCCGCGGGCGCGCTCCAGGCTGACGTAGTTGTCGGCCAACACGTGTTTGATTCCTTGGAAGGCGCCGATCGCACTGCCGAACTGACGCCGCGATTTCGCGTGTTCGACGGATCGGTGCAGGGCGGCGCTGGCCACGCCGACCAGGTCGGCCGCGGCGGCAATCAGCGGCGCGGTAAGTGCCGATTCGAGGGTTGCCAGCGGCGCGAGGGCGATGGGGGCTGTGTCGAGCTCGACGTCGGCGAGAGGTTGCGCCGGGTCGGTCGACTCGCCGGGCAGGATCCGTGCGCCGTCGCCGCAGGGAGCGACGGCGGCCACCAGCCCGCTATCGGAGCTCGCCAGTGTGACCACGAGTTCGGCGCGCACCAGATTGGGCACCGCAACGGCGCGTCCGCGCAGGCGTCCATCCCGCAACGTCATCGGTGGCCGCGGTAGCCGATACCCGGGCGAGTGGACGGCCAGGGTAGCCACGACACCGCCGGCGATCTCGGTCAGCACGTCGTGAGCCGTCGGGCCGCAGTCCCGCAGTACGCCGGCGGCCAGACCAACGCTGCTCAGCAACGGGATAGGGGCGACGGCCGCGCCGCACTCTTCGAGGACCAGGACCAGCTCCATAAGGCCGAAATCGCCATTGGAATCAGCCGCGGCAAGCTCAGTCCAACCGAGATCGACCGCGGTTTTCCACAGCGCGCGCCAGCGCTCTGGATCGGTCAGGGCTTGCCGGGCAACGTCCGGTGGACTCTCGGCGCGCAGGATGTCGCGCACGGTGCAACGCAGCGCCAGCTGTTCCGAGGTCAAACCGACATCCATAATACCCCTAACATAATAAAAATAGTAAACTAGGCAGCCCCGCGCAATCGAGTAGGCGGCGGACAGACACCCAAGGTGGTTTGCATGGTCGAGTGGTATCTGTTCTTGCCGCAGGTGCGGTTTCCGGTCGCCGACTTCGTCGAGCGAGCGTTGCGTGCCGAGGCCAATGGGTTCGACGGTGTGGCGTTCATCGATCATCTCGAGGCTCCCGGCCAGCCTGATGAAAACATCTGGGAGGCAATGAGCATCGCCACCTGGGTGGCGGCCAAGACGCGGAGGTTGCGCGTCGGCCATTTGGTGCTGTGTGACGCGTTTCGTCATCCGGCCGTGCTCGCCAAACAGGCGCTTACCCTCTCGGCGGCATCCGGTGGCAGGTTTGATCTTGGCATCGGTTCGGGATCGTGGCCGGCGGAGTTCGCCAGATTCGATGTGGGTCTACACGATCCGCTGGCTCGAGTCGAGCAACTCGACCGGCATCTGGCGTTGATCCGGCAATACTGGAGCGATAGCGGGAATGGCCAATTGCCCACAGCACGGCATCCCATACCGTTGGTGGTGGGTGGCAGTGCACGTCGGATCATGGAATTGGTTCGTAAATACGCGGATTGGTGGAATCTGCCGGCCAACCACATCGGTCGGTTCTCCAGGCTGGCCCAGGAAGCGGGATCGGCCCGGATATCGGTTCAGCAGATGGTGGGCTTTGTCGGTGCCGGCCGCGATCCGAGCGTTGTGCGTGCGGTCAGCACCCGAAGGTTCGGTTACCTGGGACCCGGGCTCGTCTGCGGCGATGCCGACGCGTTGATTGGGCACTTCGCCGCCTTAGCTACACAGCGTGTCGAGCGCTTCTATATTTGGTTCGCCGATTTCGCCGCTGCGGATACCCTGACCGAGTTCGGCGAGTCGGTGATCAAGGCCTTCCCGGATCCTTGATTGAGCGCCGGCGCGCTTCGTCGGGTACCACGGCAGGGCGCGAGAAAGGGCCCCGCTCGACGGCGCTGAGCCGGATCTCGGGCAAATCGACAGCTGGGTCGACGGTGTCGAGCCAGGCGACCGTGGCGGCGACGTCGGAGACCTTGATGGCAAACATTTCGAAGGGAACCTTCTGCAGCATATCGGTTTCCACGGGACCCGGCGTGACAACGTGAACGTTGATACCGTCCCGGTCGACTTCGAGCGCCAGTGCGCGGGCGAACGCGTTCATGCCGGCTTTTGCGGCCGAGTATGCGGTGCGGGCCGGCATCGGTTCGTGTGCCGCCGAGGACGAAATGAACACCAGCCGCGAACCCGCACCCATTCGTGGTAGCACCGCGGAGGTCACCACAAAACAGGAGTCGAGATTGGCCGAGATGATCGCGCGCCACTGCTCGAATGTCTGCTTGCGAGCGTAGGTTCCGCCCAGCGCTCCGGCCGCGTGGACGACAAGGTCGATTCTGTCGAGCTGGCTCATCGCCGTGGAGAATCCAATTGGATCAGCTACATCGGCGACCATGTATCGGGCGCCCAGCCGTGCGGCAGCCTCGCGCAGT
Organism: Mycobacterium basiliense; assembly: GCF_900292015.1. Taxonomy (NCBI): domain Bacteria; kingdom Bacillati; phylum Actinomycetota; class Actinomycetes; order Mycobacteriales; family Mycobacteriaceae; genus Mycobacterium; species Mycobacterium basiliense. The sequence continues at coordinate 3,968,874 of NZ_LR130759.1, read as the reverse complement.
GGTTCTTCGCGTCGTGCCACGAGTACCACGTCATAGTCGAGCTCACAGAGCTTGCCGGCGCAGGCCTTTCCAATTCCACCGCTACCGCCGGTGACCAACGCGGTTCGCAAGAGCTTCGGTCGATTCAGGGACGGCGCATGTCGCGCTGGCGTGACAACGCCTGGGGCGAAAGCGCATGGATCCGTTGTTCGGCTCGACCCGACAGGACATAGGTCTGGGTATCGGCGAGATGGCGGCCGGCGATGCGCCGGGCCCGGTCGACGTCGCCGTCGGCAATCGTCTCGGCCAGCTTGATGTGTGTGGTGAGCACCGCGCGGCGCTTGGCCAGCGACGGGTAGGTGCCACGAGCCGCGTTCTCGTCGGCCCATTGTTGTTCGTGGCTGGTCCACAGCGTCTCCAACGTGCCGACAACCGCGATAATCGTGTGGTTCCCGCACCCACGGACGATGAGATCGTGGAATTGGCGCCCGATTTCGGTGAACATGCGACCGTCATCGAGGTTCTCGGCCATGGCGTCGTTGATCCGCTTGAGCTCGGGCACCAAGGTGTCGGCGCGGTCGGGACGCTGGGCCGCCAAGGCGGCACAGGCGGGCTCGAGTTCCTGTAGCGCGGTTCCCAAATCGCTGACGGCAACCGACTCGCTTTGCAACAGCAGGCCGAGCATGTAGGCGGCGCTGGTCTTGGCGGGCGCGTGCACGACGGCGCCGCCACGGTTGCCGCGCCGGACCGACACCAATCCTTCGGTCTCCAAGATCCGCAACGCCTCGCGTAGTGACACCAGACTGACGTTGAACTGTTCGACCAGCAATTCTTGCCGCGGCAGCAAATCGCCGTCGGCGAGTTCGCCGTCGATAATCTGCCGGCGCAACTCATCGGCTACGATTTCGGCGATCCTCGGCGCCGACAACCTGCGTCGGGCATCGGGGCCAACTCCCAGGGCGGTCATCCGGTCCTCGCATACAGGCAACAGGGGAGAGCCGCGGTGGCTGGGGCCCGCGAACTCGATTTGCTTAGCTATCTTAGCAGTAATGGCATAGATAGAACTATGCTCGGCAGCGTGAGTCATGGTTCTGACCGGCGGCCAACCCCGATCGAACAGTTGCGTGTGGTCGAGATCAGTGACCGCATAGCCGGCAGTTACTGCGCCAAGTTGCTCGTTGATGCTGGCGCTCAGGTACGTAAAATCGAACCGCCGCAAGGGGATCCGTTGCGGCGGTACTCGGCGAGCTGTTCACCGCCGCCCGAGGGCGCGCCCGCAGCGCCGCTGTACTGCTATCTCAACGCGGGCAAGCAAAGTCTGACGCTGACTCCGGATTCCGAGCGGTATCGGGCCGAACTCGCCGCCGCCGACGTGCTAATCGTTACCGGCGGCCGGTCACAAGCGGCGGAGGTGGGTATCGAACCCCGCCAACTACTGGCCGCATCGCCGCGCGCGGTCGTGGTCACCATTTCGGACTTCGGCTGGCATGGTCCATTTGCCGATCGTGCCGCCAGTGAGTTCACCCTGCAGGCGTGGGCGGGTTCGCCCGGGTTTCGCGGTGATCCCGCCGGGCCGCCCATCTCCATCGGCGGGGACGTGGGGGAGTACATGGGTGGTGTGTTCGCCGCCTTCGGTGTGCTGGCCGTGCGTCACCGCGTGGAACAGGGCGGTGCTGGCGAGCATCTTGATCTATCCATGCTCGAGGCGATGGCGTTGATGCAAAGCAGCGAATGGCTACATTCACAGCTGCTGCAGGTGCCGCCGGTCCGTCGCACCCTGGAAGTGCCCTCGATCGAACCCGCCAAGGATGGCTACGTCGGGATCACCATGGTCACCGGCCAGCAGTGGCTCGACTTCACCGCGATGGTCGAATGCCCGCAGCTGGAAGACATTCCCCAGCTGCGATTTCAGATTGGCCGATGGGAATACCGCGACCTGATCCGGGAATCGATCCGTCCTTGGATTGCCGAGCGGACCGTCGAGGAGATCGTCGCGCTGGGACAATTGTTCCGGCTACCGATCGCGGCGTTGGGTAACGGCGCCAGCATCGGCGGCATGGACTACATGGTGCAGCGCGGGGTGTTCATCGACAACCCCGCCGGCTTTCACCAACCGCGCCCACCGTGGTTGATGTCGCGGTGTGCGCCGGCTTCGGTGGGAGTCACCACTCGGATCGGCGCCGACAACGACACGCCGGCGGGGCGCGGGGCCGAACCAGAGCCGTTCCCGGCTCCGGCGGGTCTGCCGCTGGAGGGCGTTCGGATTGTAGATTTGACCGCGTTCTGGGCCGGGCCGGCCGCCACCCACCTGCTGGCCGCCTTCGGCGCCGACGTCGTCAAGATCGAATCGATCCAACGTCCCGATGGCATTCGATACTCGGGCGGCATGCGCACCGACGTGGACGACTGGTGGGAATACGGCTGGGTATTCCACGCGATGAACACCAACAAGCGTTCGGTGACACTGGATTTAGGCTCGCCCGAGGGACGTAAGCTGTTCCTTTCGCTGGCGGCTGGGTCGGACGTGGTGATCGAGAACTTCTCGCCGCGGGTGATGGACCACTTCGGGCTCACCGCCGCGAAGTTGCTCGAGGTGAATCCCGAACTCGTCGTCGCACGAATGCCGGCCTTCGGGTTGGAAGGTCCGTGGCGCGATCGGGTCGGATTCGCGCCGACCATGGAGCAGATCGGTGGTCTTACCTGGGTGACCGGGCTGCCGGAGGACCCGCCGGTAACGCCGCGCGGGGCATGTGATCCGCTGGCGGGTGTGCACGCCGCATTCGCGGTGTTGGCCGCGTTGCACTTCGCCCGTCGCACCGGGGTAGGTCAGCAGGTGGAGCTGCCGATGGTCGAAAGCGTGCTGAACACCACCGCAATACAGCCGATCGAATTCGAGGTTTACGCAATCACGCTGGACCGCAGGGGTAATCGTGGCCACGGTGGTGCGCTACAGAATCTCTATCGGTGTGCTGGCGACGGCGATAATTGGATTGCGATCAGCGTGTGTGACGATCGGCAGTGGTCGGCGCTGGTGGGGCTGATGGGCCGGCCGTCCTGGTGTGATGACGGGTTGTCGACCATCGAAGGGCGGCGAGAACGGGCCGACGAGATTGACTGCTGGTTGCGCAATTGGTTCGCCGGTCAGCCGCTGGCATCGGTGCTTGAAGCGCTCGCCGATGCCGGCATTCCAGCCGGGCCAGTGGTATCGCCGTCGTTGGTGACCGAGAATCCTCAACTGCGCGAACGGGGATTCTTCGAGTCGCTGGTGCATCCGCGGGCCGGTGCCGCCCGCTATCCCACGCCGCCGTTCGCTCGATTGGCCGGCCAGCATGAATGGTTGCGCCGGCCGCCGCCGCTGCTTGGCGAGCACAATGCAGAGGTACTGCGTGAAAGGTGTGGGCTATCCGATGAAGAGCTCGCCCGGCTGGCGGCAACCGGGGTGATCGGGACCCGTCCCAAGGGGGCATGAAGACAGGGAGCAACTGATGCGGGTGATTGTCGACAAAAACATGTGTGAGGCCAACGGATTTTGCGAATCGCTGGCCCCCGACATCTTCGAACTTGGTGACCAGGACGTGGTCCAGATCGCCGAATGCCGGGTCCCGCCGGACCGCGAGATCGACGTGCGCGCGGCGGTTGAGCAGTGTCCTAAGGCCGCGCTGCGGATAGTGGACTGAGGACCGTTTCAGCGGGCCCTGACCGTGATCGCCATCTCGTTGTAGATTGACATGTTGGTGGTCAGATTCGGATGGGCCACTTTGGCCGGACCCAACGTGATGTCCGCGCACCGCGGCAACAGCTCGTCGAACACCGCGCGAAGTTCCGCCCGGGCCAACATGGCGCCCAAACAATGGTGTGGCCCACCACCGCCGAAAGCCACATGCGGGTTAGGTTGGCGGCCAACGTCAAAGGCGAACGGCGACTCGAAGACCTCCTCGTCGCGGTTGGCCGAGCGCAGCATCGACACCACCCGCTCGCCCTGGTGGATGTGTTGGCCGTCCAGGTCGAGGTCGACCTTGGCGGTGCGAGTCCAGTACGCCACCGGGGTGGCCCAGCGCAGCACCTCCTCCACCGCGGTGGGACGGAGCGCTTCTTCGTCGCGATACCGTTCGATCTGCTCAGGATTGGCGACGAACGCCTGTAGCCCGGTGGCCAACGCGTTCTTGGTGGTGTCACTGCCGGCGAAGGCCAGTACGAAGAAGAAGAACTCGAGTTCGTTAGCGGGCAAACTGAACTCGTCACCATCGTCGCCGGTGATCACCGCCGATGCCAACGTGCTCCAGATGTCGTCGGCGGGGTCCCGCCGCTTCCGCGCGGTCAGTTCCATCGCATAGGCAAAGATGGTGGCGTAGAGATCCACTTCTGCTTGACGGGTCCGCCGCGTTGCGGACGATTGGGCCGTGAGGATCTGATCGAACGAGTCGAAGATCGACGGTCGATCCGCCTCGGGTATGCCGAGGATGTCGCCGATGACTGTCATCGGGAGCGCATCGGCGACGTCGCGGATCCAGTCGCCGCCGCCCGCCGCCAGCAACCGATCGATCATCCGCGCCGCACGCGCCCGGATACCGTTTTCGAGCTTGGCAATCGATCGCGGCGTGAAGGCGCTGGCGATGAGCTTGCGGCGCTTGTTGAGTTCGGGTGGATCCATATTGATGATCGTCGGGTACGAGGTGAACATGTGGACCGGCTGGATCAGTGGACCGTCGACCGCGGTGAACGACTCGTAGTCTCGATGCAGACGCACGGCGTGCCGATGCTTGGTCGTTATCCAGAACTTGCGGTGAACGGATTTGGCAAAGCCGGGCGTGAAGTCGTGTCGAAAAAGCGGACTGGTTTGCCGCAACTCGGCAAAAAGCTCATCCGGAAAGCCGTTGCGCCACAGGGCGAGGTCGGAGAGGTCGACGGTGACAGATGCCATTGGCCACCCCGTTTCGTGCGGGCGTATTGGACGCCTGCGTTGACGTTCAATGTCTAAAATAGTAAAAATAGAGCTAGTCGTCGAACCGCGGTGATGCACGCGGCCCAAGTTGCCGCGCGGCCGCGTGGGAACGGAGACATCGTGACACATACCGCTTCGGACTCGGCTTCCAACTCGGCCGAAGATCCCGCGGAACGAGAATTCGTCTCGGCAGGTATTGCCCTGTCGTCCTACCGGTTTCCCACGGGCTGGTTCATTGTCGCGTTCGCATCCGATCTGGGCGTCGGTGAAGTCAGGCGTGCGCACTATTTCGGCGAGGAACTGGTGCTGTTCCGTACCGCGTCGGGCAAGGTCCATGCGCTCGACGCGTACTGCCAACATCTGGGCGCCAACCTGGGAGTCGGCGGCACCGTCGAAGGCGAACACATCGCTTGCCCCTGGCACGGCTGGCAGTGGCGGGGTGACGGGACCAATGCGCTAATCCCGTACAGCAAGATCGGCTGCAAGAACAACGTCCGCATCCGCACCTATCCCACGGTGCAGTGGTACGGCTTCATCTTGGTCTGGCACGAACGCCACGGGCGGGCACCATACTGGCATCCACCGGTCTTGCCGGAGTTGGAGACCGGCGAGTACTACCCGCTGCATCCACACACCCGGATGCTCAACCGGGTCAAGGTGCATCCGCAGATGATCATCGAAAACGCCGCGGACCCCTATCACGTCCAGTATGTGCACAAGGCAGCCAACCCGGCCCACACCGCCTCGTTCGAGGTTGCCGGCTACCACCTGCACGCGACCGTTAACGCCAACTTCGGCGGTGGGCGAGTCAAAACCTGGTTAACGCCAAACGGCCCGGTCGACGCCAAGATCATCTACGACAACTATTCGCTCGGACTGGGGATCGTCCGCTTCCCCAGCGAACTCGTAGCCACCGTCCAAGTCACCGGGCAGACACCGGTCGACGAGGACTACACCGACTACTTCTACACCCAGGCCTCGGTGCGGGAGCCGGGCGACACCGGCGACTTGCCCACCGGCCGGGCCGCCAAGTTCCTGGCGCTGCAGCAAGAGGTCATCAAACAGGACTTCTTCACCTGGGAGAACATGAAGTATCTGGAGAAGCCGAACTTGGCGCCCGAAGAGGCGCGTGACTATGCGGCCCTGCGACGCTGGGCGCACCGCTTCTATCCCGGCACCCAACCCGCGCCCGCCGACTTCGGCTACACCGCCAACGGCGAGCCCGACCCGGCCGCCGCGCGGGCTTGATGAAGCCCGACCGGGCGGGACCGTTGTGCCCCTCGGATTTCGGGGTCAAACGTTTCACCGTGCCGGGCGTGCTGGTTTCGATGCTGCAGAAGCTGCCGCACGATCAACGCGACGCCGAGCTGCCGCTGCGGTTCATCTCGGCCGCACCCATCGACGCGCCCACTCCTATCGTGTCATCGAACAGCGCTACCACTGTCGCGTCGTCACGATGTATGGGATGACCGAAGCATTTCCGCTCGCGATCAGCGGCGTTGCCGACGACGGGGTTCCCGGAACCTCGGGACGGCCCGATCCGAACTTCGACGTGCGCATTTGTCGACGCCAATGGCGCCGAACTACCGGCGGGAATGGTGGGGGAGATCGCCTGTCGGCCCAGATATCCACACGTGACGAGCGAGGGATACCTCAGCACACTACCGGCGTCGGATTGGCACATTGCTCCGCACCAGGAGTGGTTTCGCACCGGTGACCTGGGTAGATTCGATAGCGATCAGAACTTGACGTATGTGGACCGCATCAAGGATTCGTTGCGACGACGGGGCGAGAACGTTTCCTCGGTGGAAATCGAGGCCGTCGTCGTCAGTCCTCCGGCGGTACTGGATGCCGCGATCATCGGCGTCCCCAGTGACCTCGGTGAAGACGACATCTTGCTGATCGTGACGTTGCGACCTGGTGCCGCAATGCATTGCGTCGAATGCTCGATTTCTGCGCTGCCCGCATGCCCTACTTCTGTGTCCCGCGCTATGTCGAGGCTGTCGACGAACTTCCGAAGAACGCCGTGGGACGAATACGTAAAGATTTGTTGCGTACCAGGGAATTGCATCCGGCCGCTTGGGACCGGGAGAAAAATGGCTACGTCGTCGCTAAGGTCGTCGCTAAGTGAGTTAGGTTACTGTTACGTCATTCGGTTCCCGTTGTTTCCTCCCGAATCTGGCTGGAGATCAAGATGACCATGTCCTATCAGGAACAACAGCTGTTGCAGGCGGCGATCGGCCGTGCCGCCATTCTAGATCTGACCGCTCGGCACAACCGTGCCTACTCCGATGGCGACCGCGACGAATGGATCGCTACTTTCCGCCATTCCGGGGCCACCTACCTTCGTGATGGTGAGGCCTTCACCGATCTGCGCAGCGCGTTCGACGGCGGTGACGGGCAACGCCTGGTTACCCTCGACCATGAGATCCGGGTGGACGGGGTGAACGCGACCCAGCGCTGCGTGGCGGTGCTATTCGCCGAGGTGCACGGCGAGGTCGGGCTCCGAGCGACGGGGACCTTTCGTGATCAGCTGGTCTATGAGCGTGGCGGCTGGTACTTCACTTCCCGTGCACTGGAATGGGATTCGGTACCAAGCCGGCACCCACTCGTAATGTAGGTGACCGGACTCGGGTTGCCAGGTGAGCTACCAACTGTCTTTCGGTACCTATGACGATGCGCTGCGGATGGTGGGCACGGCGAGTACGCCGCGAACCGCGGCGACCGTCGTCGGCGGTGGCCGTATCCAACTGTTCGCCGCCATGGTCCATGACGGCAATCGTTCGTATTGGGACGTCGACTACGCCCGCGAACAGTGGGGTGGTCTGCTGGCACCACCAGCGTCGTTGATGAGCTGGTTGATACCGCCACCGTGGCGGCCGGGTGAGCGGGCCCCAACGTCATTGGCACTGCGGGTGCCATTGCCGGGAACGTCATTTGTCAACGCCGCCAACGATGTTGAGTTTCTGGAACCGATCGTCGAGGGTGATCGGCTCGCCGTCATCGAGGAACTGGTGTCGGTGTCTCCGGAAAAGCGGACCCGGCTCGGGATGGGACATTTTGTGGAGACACTGGAGACCTACCGTCGCCAGGATGGCGCGGTGGTCGCTAGATCGCGAAATACCTTGTTTCGGTTCACCCCCGAGGCTTCATCGTGACAGATTCCGATCGGCGGTGGAGCGAGATCAACGTTCCACTTGACCTGCCCGAGGTTGTCGATGAGATCAGTTACCAGCGGGTGGTGCAAAACGCGGGAGCGACGTGGGACTATTTTCCGGGCCATTTCGATCCGGTTTACGCGCAACGTCAGGGGCATCCGACGATCTTCGTCAACACCATGCACCTTGCCGGTTTCGCCGATCGGATGGCGACGGACTGGGCGGGCCCGGGCAGCCGGGTGGTGCGTCGATCGATGCGGTTGACGGGTTCGATCTATGCCGGAGACACCATGGTCGGCCGCGGTCGGGTGTTGGCGAAGCGATGTGACACCAGCACCGAGTGGCCCCGCTACCTTGTCGACCTTCACATCGACGTATCCAATCAGCACGGCGCGTTGTGCTGTCCGGTCGATATCACCGTGCAGCTTCCCGAAAGTCCGTAAGCGGAGGCATCTTTCCTTTGCACAGCACCGATTGCAGCTCGACGTACTCGGCCAGTCCCTCCGGCCCGAATTCGCGGCCGATGCCCGATTGTTTGAATCCGCCGAACGGTGCGCTGATGTCGAGCGTGTACATGTTGATGCCGTAGGTGCCGGTGCGCACGCCCGCGGCGATCTCCAGGCCGTGCGCGGTGTCGGCGGTCCACACCGAACCCGCCAGGCCGTAGTCGCTGTCGTTGGCGATCCGGATCGCGTCGGCCTCGTCGGTATAGGTAAGGACCGTCAGCACCGGTCCGAATATTTCCTCCCGGGCGATGCGCATGTCGTTGACGGCGCCGGTGAACAGCGTGGGCCGCACGTACCAGCCGCGCTCGGTCGGGCTGTCCTCGCCGCCCAGTACGAGCCGTGCGCCGTCCTTCAGACCGGAGCGGATGTAGTCCTGGACCCGATGCTGTTGTCGTTGTGCCACAAGAGGTCCGATGTCGGTCTTTTCATCGGCGGGATCGCCGACCTGTAGCGCGGACATCATGTCGGCCAGCGCGTCGACGACGTCGTCGTGTCGACGTTCGCTGACCAGGATCCGAGTCTGAGCGACACAAGCCTGGCCATTGTTCATCAGGGCGGCCGTCTTCAGTCCGCCGACGGTTTTCTCGATGTCGGCATCGTCGAGGATGATGGCCGCGGACTTGCCGCCCAGCTCGAGGCCTACTCGTTTCAGCTGCTCTCCGCATAGGGCGGCGATGCGGCGGCCCGTGGAGCTAGAGCCGGTGAACGCGATCTTGTCTACCCCAGGGTGCCGAACCAGCGCCTCACCGATTGCCGGTCCGCCCGGCAGCACCGATACCACGCCTTGCGGTAATTCGATTTGCTCGATCATTTCGGCCAACCACAATGCATCCAAGGGTGTTTCGGGAGCCGGTTTGATGACGACGGTGCAGCCGGCGATGAGCGCGGGTATCAGCTTGGGCATGATCAGAAACTGCGGTACGTTCCACGGCACGATCGCCCCAACCACGCCGACGGGGGCGCGCCGCAGATGTGTTTCACCGAGCACACCCTGGCGGCGCTCCACCCAGGGGAAGGTCTGGGCGGCCGCCAGGGTCAGGTGGATCAGCGATGCCGCTCCTGCTGCTTGCCCCAGTCTGCTGAAACTGCGCGGCGAACCCATTTCCGCAGTGATCAGATCCGCCATATCATCCAGGTGGCGCGCGTAGATGGCGGCCAGTTCCTCGACCTTGCGCATCCGCTCCTGAGGTTCCCACCGCGGCCAAGGGCCATGGTCGAAGGCCTGCCGCGCGGCGTCGACTGCCATCTCGACATCACCGGGACCGGCGGCCGGTGCGTGGCCGATGGACTCCTCCGAGTGCGGTGAAATGACGTTAAGCCGCTCTGACGTAGCGGGTTTGCGCCAGCGCCCGCCGATGAATAGATCGTCGTAGCAACGATGTGCAGAGTTGTCCGTCATCGGGGCACCACCTCGAGGCACGCGACGGTAAGTTCGCTATTGATGCTAACATAGCTAAAAAGCGTGTCGTGTGGTGCGCGCGAAGGCCCGATTAACCGCGAAGGCCCGACATGAGCTGCGACTGGCGCACCTACCCGTTTCAGTTGGTACCCGGCGACAGTTCGCTGGAATTTCCCGCCGCCGAAGGCCAACACCCAGACCAGGAATCCGACACGTGGTTCATCGCCGGTCAGCTCGACGCGGCCGAAACCGGCCGCTCGTTGGCGTTCCTGACCATCTTCAACAAGAACAGGCCCGGGGGATCGGTGGTCGCCGATTTCTACACGCTGGCGCTGTTCGACCTGGACACCGGCGACTACGGGACCTATACGGATTACGACATGCCGCCAGCCAGTATGGAACCCGACGCCATGCCCAAGCTGTCGACGGCCGTCGGGCATCTGGGACTGGAATACCGCAGCGGTGTCGGTATCGCGTCCTGGACCACCCGACGCGAAGCCGATGGAGAATTGTCGCCGTACACCTACGACGTCGTCCTGGTGGGCGCCGATCAGGCCGGCCGGGCAATGCAGCTGAATCTTGCCGTGACACCGACGCGCGCACCGACGCCGGTCGGAGCCGCTGCCTACAACGGGAAAATCGTCTGCTTCGGACAGCCGGACACTTATTCCTACTTCCAAACCGGAATGATGATGACCGGAACATTGCGCTGGGGCGAGGTGGCGCAACCGGTCTTCGGCAGGGCCGGACACATCGACCGGCAGTGGTTTCCACGGTATGCCGGGGGCGGCGGCAGCGGGGATGACCCACGGGCCAGGTCTCACGAATGGCGGACCATCAGCTTTGATACCGGTGTCGACATGAGCATTTGGCGACAGTTCGACCGCGAAAACAACAATGCGTTGCAACCGTTTGCCGGCGCGACGATAAGCCATTGCGATCCAGGCCTACCACCCGAGTGCGTCGAAGACATCGACGTCACTATCAGTAGCTATGTCCGATGGCCGGAATCGGTGCGTCCGCTGATGCCGCCCGCCGCGCACGCCCGCTACATGCCCGATCGGCACCGAATCACCTGCGCCACAATTGAGCTGGACATCGTCGGCGAGCCACTGATCTGCGCACCGGCACACAGCCTGCCAATCGAATACATGGAGGGGCCATACCGCTACCGCGGCACACTGCGTGGCAAGCCGGTCACCGCCTTCGCGTTTTACGAGCGGTCGTTGGCCTTGTATCGCGACTGGGAGCTGGTCGACGTGCTGGCCACCACCGTGGCGAATGCCGATTCATCCGCCCGAGAGTTGGCCGATGTCGCCAAACGGGTTGCCCCGTTGGTGGAATCGGGTAAACGATGCGAGGCGCTCGCGGTCTTGCGGAGGGTGGTATCCAGCCTGCCGGCGAAATGCGACCGCGATGTCCGAGGCGTTCTGGACGCGCTGATCGCCTCGCTGACGACATGCGGCCGCTAGTTGCGATCCATCGCGTCCAGTGCTTGCTGCCAGCTGGTGTGGCGGTGCCGCAGTCCAGGTTCGTTGCGCCCGAACAAGAGTCGCTCCCGTGCCCCTTCGCGGCCGGGGAGGCCAACCAATCGGCCCGTGTTGTCATAGGTCCAGGCGTGATAGGGGCAGGTGAACCGCCTCGCGGTGCCGCAGCCCGTCACCACCGGTGATTGTCGATGCAGGCAGACATTGTCGAAGGCCTGCACCGACCCATCGGAGGTCCTGGTCAGCAGGATGGCACGCCCCATCACGGATTTGGTGCAGTATGCGCCGGGGTGGGGCAACTCCGAGACATAGCCGACCAGTTGCGGACTGGCCAGCAACATCGCTCTGTCCCGGCCGTGTCTTTCCGGAGACGTGTACTCGCGTGCGTCGACCGTGTGCTGCCCTGGCGCTAGGTCGGTGGTCTTGTCGAGTGCCAGTTTCAGGGCACGCCGAGTGAGGTCGATGAGCTGTTCGTGATCCACCGCAACCCCCGTCGCAGTCAAATGCGGGTCCCGCTGCTGGGGCCTGCCTGTGCAGTTGCTACGCCAACTTTATTAACTTTGTATTGACAAGAAAACGGGGTCCGGACGAGGACCCCGGGTGGTGCGTTGTTGCATTGTGATTCAGATGTAACTGCTGAGGTCGATGTGTCAATTGTTACTATTGCGTACCCTGTGGCATGTGTGGGTATCCCGGCGTGACTTGCTCAAGTTCGCCGCGGCGACCCCAGGCCTGATTGGGCTAGGTGTCGCGGCGGCGTCGTTGCGCGCGGCACCGGCCTCGGCGGGCTCGCTGGGTACCTTGTTGGACTACGCTGCCGGCGTCATCCCCGCCAGTCAGATCAGGGCGGCGGGTGCCGTGGGTTCGATTCGTTACGTTTCTGATCGGCGGCCCGGCGGCGCCTGGATGCTCGGCAAGCCGATCCAGATCGCCGAGGCTCGCGATCTGGTTGGCAACGGCCTCAAGGTCGTCTCCTGCTACCAATATGGCAAGGGCAGCACCTCCGACTGGCTGGGCGGCGCCGCGGCGGGCCTGCAGCATGCCAAGCGCGGGATGGAACTGCACGCCGCGGCAGGCGGTCCGGCGGGTGCTCCCATCTACGCCTCCATTGACGACAACCCGTCCTATGAGCAGTACAAAAACCAGATTGTTCCGTATCTGCGGGCCTGGGAGTCGGTGATCGGACATCAACGAACCGGCGTCTACGCCAACTCCAAGACGATCGATTGGGCGGTGCACGACGGCCTGGGTGCGTATTTTTGGCAGCACAACTGGGGTTCTCCGAAGGGGTACGCCCATCCGGCCGCGAACTTGCATCAGGTCGAGATCGACAAACGCAAGGTTGGTGGCGTCGGCGTCGACATCAACGAGATCCTCAAGCCCCAATTTGGGCAGTGGGCCTGATTTTCTGCTTGCTCAGCGTCTGGCGCACAGCCGCCCAGCAAACACTCGTTCGCTCGAAACGGTGGCTAGCGAACGCGGCCGGCGGCTCGCCGAAACGACTGAAGTGAGGTCGGGCGCCGGCCTGGGCGATAAATTCTAACATAACGATTTGGTAACAATACTGCCTTGATCAGCGCAGTTGTAGCTACTCGGCCGTAACCACCTGCATGCAGGACGTTTGTTCGGGACGCCGATGTCGGCGGTTTAACGCGGTGTTACCCACGACACGGTTACCCGCGCGTAGAACTCGCCAGTAACTTATCCGCGTCAAAAATGTGGACCGATCCTTATGACACTCTTATATGGCCGATGCAGTCCGTCGCGCCGCCCGATCCATGGGCCGGCCCGCCGACAACACACCGGTTAGACGCCTTTCGGCTGCGATTCGACGCGGAATCGAGCAGGCCCCGCACGGAATCCGGGCGGCCGAACGAACTGATACGTACAGACGCATACAGGACGCATACAGGAGATAACGTGACGATCCACGAGCACGACCGGGTGTCAGCTGACCGCGACGGGACCGGCCCGCATAGCGCCCACGCTCTCGTCGATCGTTTGAACGCTGGTGAGCCGTTCGCGGTGGCATTCGGTGGCCAGGGCAGCGCCTGGCTGGAGACTCTTGAGGAACTGGTCTCATCGGCCGGGATCGAAGCGGAGCTGGCGGCGCTGGCAGGTGAGGTCGATCTGCTGCTCGAGCCGGTCGCCAAAGAACTGGTGGTGGTTCGCCCAATCGGTTTCGAGCCGTTGCAGTGGGTCCGTGCCCTGGCCGCCGAAGATACCGTTCCGTCGGAGAAGCACCTGACGTCAGCGGCGGTGTCGTTGCCCGGCGTGCTGCTCACCCAGATCGCCGCCATCCGGGCCCTCGCGCGTCAGGGCATGGACTTGATCGCGACCCCGCCGGTTGCGTTGGCGGGACATTCCCAGGGAGTGCTGGCGGTAGAGGCGCTCAAGGCCAGCGGAACGCGCGATGTTGAGCTACTGGCTCTGGCCCAGCTGCTGGGCGCGGCCGGCACGCTGGTGGCCCGGCGACGCGGAATATCCCTCCTCGGTGACCGCCCGCCCATGGTCGCGGTCACCAACGCCGATCCCGAGCGCATCCAGCAATTGCTCGACGACTTCGCCCAGGATGTGCGCACCGTGCTCTCGCCGGTGTTGTCGATCCGCAACGGTCGGCGGTCGATGGTTATCACCGGGACCCCCGAGCAGTTGTCCCGTTTCGAGCTCTACTGCCGGCAGATATCGGAGAAGGAAGAGGCCGACCGCAAGAACAAGCTCCGCGGCGGTGACGTCTTCTCTCCGGTCTTCGAACCGGTGAAGGTTGAGGTGGGCTTCCACACCCCACGGCTGTCCGACGGCATCGACATCGTCGGCGGCTGGGCGCAGCAGGTGGGCCTTGATGTCGCCCTGGCCCGCGAGCTGGCCCAGGCCATCCTGGTCGACACGGTCGACTGGGTAGCCGAGATCGGCCGCGTCCACGAGGCGGGTGCACGCTGGATCCTCGACCTGGGTCCTGGCGACATCCTGACCAGGCTTACCGCGCCGGTGATCCGCGGCCTAGGCATCGGCATCGTGCCCGCCGCCACCCGCGGTGGTCAGCGCAACTTGTTCACCGTCGGCGCCACTCCCGAGGTCGCCCGGGCCTGGTCGAGCTACGCCCCGACCCTGGTTCGTCTCCCCGACGGTCGGGTGAAGCTGTCGACGAAGTTCACTCGGTTGACCGGCCGCTCGCCGATCCTGCTGGCGGGCATGACGCCGACCACCGTCGACGCCAAGATCGTGGCGGCTGCGGCCAACGCCGGGCATTGGGCCGAACTGGCCGGCGGCGGCCAGGTCACCGAGGAGATTTTCGCCAACCGGATCAAGGAGATGTCCGGTCTGCTCGAGCCCGGCCGTACCTACCAATTCAATGCGCTGTTCCTCGATCCTTACCTGTGGAAGCTGCAGGTTGGTGGCAAGCGGTTGGTGCAGAAGGCACGCCAATCCGGTGCGGCCATAGACGGTGTGGTGGTCAGCGCGGGAATTCCGGACCTGGAGGAAGCCGTCGAGCTGATCAACGAGCTCAATGACATCGGGATCAGCCACGTCGTGTTCAAGCCCGGAACCATCGAGCAGATTCGCTCGGTGATTCGCATCGCCACCGAAGCGCCGACCAAGCCGGTGATCATGCACGTCGAGGGTGGGCGCGCCGGTGGCCACCACTCCTGGGAAGATCTCGACGACTTGCTGCTGGCGACCTACTCGGAACTGCGGTCGCGGGCCAACATCACCGTCTGCGTCGGTGGCGGCATCGGCACCCCCGAGCGGGCGGCCGAGTACCTTTCCGGGCGCTGGGCTCAGGCGCACGGCTTCCCATTGATGCCGATCGACGGAATCCTGGTAGGCACGGCGGCAATGGCAACCTTGGAGTCCACCACATCACCGTCGGTCAAGCGGATGCTGGTGGATACCCAGGGAACCGGAGAATGGATCGGTGCCGGTAAAGCCCAGGGCGGCATGGCTTCTAGCCGCAGTCAGCTTGGTGCCGACATCCACGAGATCGACAATGCCGCGTCCCGTTGTGGCCAGCTCCTCGACGAAGTCGCCGGCGATGCCGAGGCGGTCGAGGCGCGCCGCGACGAAATCATCGCGGCGATGTCGCGCACGGCCAAGCCGTATTTCGGCGACGTCGCGGAGATGACCTACCTGCGATGGCTGCAGCGTTACGTCGAACTCACCATCGGTGAGGGCAACTCGACCGCAGACACCGCCGCGCCGGGAAGCCCCTGGCTGGCCGACACGTGGCGCGATCGGTTCGAGCAGATGCTGCAACGAGCCGAAGCGCGCTTGCATCCACAGGATTTCGGCACCATCGAGACGGTGTTCGCCGATCCGGCAGTGCTGGAAGACCCGAAACAGGCGATCGCCACATTGCTCGACCAATACCCGGATGCCGAAACCGTCCAACTGCATCCGGCGGACGTGCCCTTTTTTGTCACCCTGTGCAAGACCTTGGGCAAGCCCGTCAATTTTGTGCCGGTGATCGACAAGGACGTCCGGCGCTGGTGGCGCAGTGACTCGTTGTGGCAGGCGCACGACGCCCGCTACGACGCCGACCAGGTGTGCATCATCCCCGGTCCCGCGGCGGTGGCCGGTATCACCCGGATGGACGAGCCGGTCGGTGAATTGCTGGACCGTTTTGAGCAGTCCGCGATCGACGGCTTGCTCAACGAGGGTGCGGACGCGCAGGACGTTACCTCGCGGCGGTTGGGACGACCGGACGTGACCGGGCCTTTGGCGGCCGTGTTGGATGCGCCCGATGTGTTGTGGGCCGGCCGTACCGCGACGAACCCGGTTCATCGGATCGCCGACCCAAGCGATTGGCAAGTCCACGACGGGCCCGAAAATCCCAGTGCCACACACTTATCCACCGGGTCTCGGCTGCAGGTTGACGGCGCGGTCGTGGTACTGACCGTGCCCGTGTCGGGCACCTGGGTCGACATCCGATTCACGCTGCCTGCCAATACCGTTGACGGCGGTATCCCGGTGGTCTCTGTTGACGATGCCGCCACCGCTATGCGCTCGGTGCTGGCCATCGCGGCCGGTGTGGACGGACCGAGTTCGTTACCGCCGGTGAACGACGGGACGGCTACCGTGACCGTCGACTGGGATCCCGAGAAAGCCGCTGACCACACCGGCGTGACTGCCACCTTTGGCGAGCCCCTCGCGCCAAGCCTCACCACCATCCCCGATGCGCTGGTCGGGTCCTGCTGGCCGGCGGTCTTCGCCGCGATCGGCGCTGCGGTGACTGACGCCGGCGTGCCGGTGGTGGAGGGCCTGCTGAGCCTCGTGCATCTGGACCACGCCGCCCGCATAGTCGGCCAGCTGCCGCGTGTCCTGACCCAATTGACGGTCACCGCAACGGCTTCCAATGCAACCGACACAGATATGGGCCGTGTAGTTCCCGTTTCGGTGACGGTTGCCGGCCCCGACGGCGCACCGATTGCCAGCCTGCAAGAGCGGTTCGCAATCCTTGGGCGCACCGGAGCAGCGGAACTCACCGATCCGGTGCGTGCAGGTGGCACGGTATCGGAGAATGCGACCGACACTCCGCGTCGTCGTCGCCGTGACGTTTCCCTTGCCGCACCCGTCGACATGCGGCCGTTCGCAGTGGTGTCCGGCGACCACAATCCCATCCACACCGACCGGGCCGCCGCGCTGCTCGCCGGTCTGGAATCACCCATCGTGCATGGCATGTGGCTATCGGCCGCGGCCCAGCACGCGGTGACGGCCACCGATGGCCAAGCTCGACCACCGGCCCGGCTGGTCGGGTGGACCGCGCGCTTCCTGGGCATGGTGCGCCCGGGCGACGACGTGGACTTCCGCGTGGAGCGAGTCGGAATCGACCAGGGTGCAGAGGTTTTGGAGGTCTCTGCACGGGTCGGGTCTGCTCTGGTGATGTCGGCGTCGGCACGGCTGGCCGCACCCAAGACGGTCTATGCCTTCCCGGGCCAGGGCATTCAGCACAAAGGCATGGGTATGGACGTTCGGGCGCGCTCCAAGGCCGCTCGCAAGATATGGGACACCGCGGACAAGTTCACCCGTGACACGCTCGGTTTCTCGGTGCTGCACGTGGTGCGGGACAACCCAACCAGCATCATCGCCAGCGGCGTGCACTACCACCATCCCGATGGGGTGCTGTATCTGACCCAGTTCACGCAGGTTGCGATGGCGACGGTGGCGGCCGCTCAGGTTGCGGAGATGCGTGAGCAGGGTGCGTTCGTTGAGGGTGCCATTGCCTGCGGCCACTCGGTCGGCGAGTACACCGCGCTGGCGTGTGTGACGGGCATCTACGAGCTGGAAGCACTGCTGGAGACGGTGTTTCACCGTGGGTCGAAGATGCACGACATCGTGCCACGCGATGAGCTGGGCCGGTCCAACTACCGGTTGGCGGCCATCCGGCCCTCGCAAATCGACCTCGACGACGCCGACGTTCCGGCATTCGTTGCCGGGATCGCGGAGAGCACCGGTGAATTTCTGGAGATCGTGAACTTCAACCTGCGCGGTTCGCAGTACGCGATCGCCGGCACGGTACGTGGCCTTGAGGCACTGGAAGCAGAAGTGGAGCGGCGCCGAGAACTCAGCGGCGGCCGGCGCTCGTTCATCCTGGTGCCCGGCATTGACGTGCCGTTCCACTCGCGGGTGCTGCGGGTCGGTGTTGCGGAATTCCGCCGCTCGCTGGACCGGGTCATGCCGCGCGACAAGAACCCCGACGTGATCATCGGGCGTTACATCCCGAACCTGGTGCCGCGCCTTTTCACCCTGGACCGCGATTTCATTCAGGAGATCCGTGACCTGGTGCCCGCCGAGCCGCTCGACCCGATCTTGGCTGACTACGACACCTGGCTCGCCGATCGCCGCAATGAGATGGCGCGCATCGTCTTGATCGAGTTGTTGGCTTGGCAGTTCGCCAGCCCGGTGCGCTGGATCGAGACACAGGATCTGCTGTTTATCGAGGACGCCGCTGGCGGCCTGGGGGTGGAGCGGTTCGTCGAGATCGGGGTGAAGTCCTCGCCCACGGTGGCAGGCCTGGCAACCAACACCCTCAAATTGCCCGAATATGCGCACAGCACAGTGGAAGTGCTCAACGCCGAACGTGACGCCGCAGTGCTGTTCGCCACCGATACCGACCCCGAACCGGAGCCGGAAATTGACGAGACGCCAGAGCCGGTCGCCGACGCCGCGGCGGAGGGGGTGGCCCCGGCGCAGGCCGCACCCGCGCCGGTCGCGGCCTCGTCCGGACCCCGCCCGGACGACATCACGTTCGATGCCGCGGACGCTACGCTGGCGCTGATCGCGATTTCGGCCAAGATGCGCATCGACCAGATTGAGGAGTTGGACTCCATCGAGTCCATCACCGACGGTGCGTCATCGCGGCGCAACCAGTTGCTGGTGGATCTGGGCTCCGAGCTGAACCTGGGTGCCATCGATGGCGCTGCCGAGGCAGATCTGGCCGGGCTACGGGCGCAGGTCACCAAGCTGGCGCGCACCTATAAGCCCTACGGGCCGGTGCTTTCCGACGCGATCAACGATCAGCTGCGTACCGTCCTTGGGCCGTCGGGCAAGCGGCCGGCGACCATTGCCGAACGGGTGAAGAAGACCTGGGAGCTCGGTGACGGTTGGACCAAACACGTCACGGTCGAGGTGGCGTTGGGCACTCGGGAGGGGACCAGCGTCCGCGGTGGTGAGTTGGGCAACCTGCACGATGGTGCGTTGGCCGACGCCGCCGCCGTCGACAAGGTGATTGATGCCGCGGTCGCCGCGGTCGCCGCGCGTCGTGGCGTCGCGGTGGCGCTGCCGTCTGCGGGCGGTGGCGGCGGTGCCACCGTCGATGCGGCCGCGCTGAGCGAATTCACCGACCAGATCACCGGCCGCGACGGCGTGCTCGCCTCGGCCGCCCGCCTGGTGCTCAATCAGTTGGGGCTCGACGACCCGGTTTCGGCGTCGCCGGTCGCCACCGACGCTGAGCTCATCGACCTGGTTACCGCCGAACTGGGTGCGGACTGGCCGCGTCTGGTGGCGCCGGTCTTTGACGCCAAGAAGGCCGTGGTCTTCGACGACCGCTGGGCCAGCGCCCGCGAGGACCTGGTGAAGATCTGGCTCACCGATGAAGACGACATCGACGCCGACTGGGCACGGCTATCGGAACAGTTCGAAGGCGCCGGTCACATCGTCGCGACCCAGGCCACCTGGTGGCAGGGCAAAGCGCTGGCCGCCGGGCAGCAGATCCACGCATCGCTGTACGGCCGGATCGCCGCCGGAGCCGAGAACCCGAACCCCGGCCCGCATAGCGGTGAGGTGGCCGTGGTGACGGGCGCTTCGAAGGGCTCGATCGCGGCGTCAGTAGTGGCCCGACTGCTCGGTGGCGGTGCCACCGTCATTGCGACCACATCGAAACTCGACGAAGACCGGCTGGCCTTCTACCGCGCGCTGTACCGCGATCACGCCCGGTACGGCGCGGTGTTGTGGGTGGCTGCGGCCAACATGGCGTCGTACTCAGACATCGACGCCTTGGTCGAATGGGTCGGCAACGAACAGACCGAAAGCCTTGGGCCGCAGTCGATTCACATCAAAGATGCGCAGACGCCGACGCTGCTGTTCCCGTTCGCGGCGCCACGGGTGGTCGGCGACCTGTCGGAGGCCGGTTCGCGCGCCGAGATGGAGATGAAGGTACTGCTGTGGGCCGTGCAGCGGCTGATCGGCGGATTGTCGACCATCGGCGCCGAGCGTGACATCGCGTCTCGGCTGCACGTGGTGTTGCCGGGCTCGCCCAACCGCGGAATGTTCGGCGGTGACGGCGCTTACGGTGAGGCCAAGTCGGCCTTGGACGCGGTGGTGAGCCGCTGGCACGCCGAATCCTCGTGGGCGGCGCGGGTCACGTTGGCGCACGCGCTGATCGGCTGGACCCGGGGCACCGGTCTGATGGGTCATAACGACGCCATCGTCACCGCGGTCGAAGAGGCCGGTGTCACCACCTACTCGACGGACGAGATGGCGGCGTTGCTGCTTGGGCTCTGTGATGTGGAGTCCAAGCTGGCCGCGGCCAGCTCGCCGATCAAGGCGGATCTGACCGGCGGTCTTGCCGACGCCAAGCTCGACATGGCCGAGCTGGCCGCCAAGGCCCGTGAGGAGATGTCGGCCGAGGCTGCTCAAGGGGCGGGCGCCGAGGAAGCCGACGGCGCCGTCAAGGCGCTCCCGTCGCCACCACGAGTGGTGACCCCAGCACCGGCACCGGACTGGGAGGACCTCGCCGTCGACCCGGTCGATCTGGTGGTGATCGTCGGCGGCGCCGAACTCGGGCCCTACGGTTCGTCGCGAACCCGGTTCGAGATGGAGGTCGAGAACGAACTGTCGGCGGCCGGTGTTCTCGAGCTGGCGTGGACGACGGGGTTGGTTCGTTGGGAAGACGACCCGCAGCCTGGTTGGTACGACACCGAATCCGGTGACCTGATCGACGAGGCCGAGCTGGTCGAGCGGTACCACGACATAGTGGTGGAACGCACCGGCATTCGTGAGTTTGTCGATGATGGCGCGATCGATCCCGACCACGCTTCACCACTGCTGGTGTCGGTGTTCCTAGACAAGGACTTCACCTTCGTCGTGTCCTCGGAGGCTGATGCGCGTGCCTTTGCCGAATTCGATCCCGAACACACGGTCGTCCGCGCGATGCCCGACTCCGCCGACTGGCAGGTAACCCGCAAGGCCGGCAGCGAAATTCGGGTGCCGCGAAAGACCAAGTTGTCCCGGACTGTTGGTGCGCAGATCCCCACCGGGTTCGACCCAACGGTGTGGGGTATCAGCCAGGACATGGCAAATTCCCTGGATCGGGTGGCGCTGTGGAACATCGTCGCCACGGTTGACGCGTTCCTGTCCGCCGGATTCAGTCCGGCCGAGGTGATGCGCTATGTGCACCCCAGTCTGGTGGCCAGCACCCAGGGCACCGGTATGGGCGGCATGACGTCGATGCAGACGATGTACCACGGCAATCTGTTGGGCCGCAACAAGCCCAACGATATCCTGCAGGAAGTCTTGCCGAATGTGGTTGCCGCGCATGTGGTTCAGTCCTATATCGGTAGCTACGGATCGATGATCCACCCGGTAGCGGCCTGCGCTACCGCGGCGGTGTCGGTCGAGGAGGGCGTCGACAAGATCCGTTTGGGCAAGGCCGAACTGGTGGTGACCGGTGGCCTGGATGACCTGACGCTGGAGGCAATCATCGGCTTCGGCGACATGGCGGCCACCGCCGACACCGCGATGATGCGTGGCCGCGGCATCCACGACTCGAAGTTCTCCCGGCCCAACGACCGACGTCGTTTGGGCTTCGTCGAAGCCCAGGGGGGCGGCACCATTTTGCTGGCCCGTGGTGACCTGGCGCTCAAGATGGGGTTGCCGGTGCTCGCGGTGGTGGCCTTTGCGCAGTCCTTCGGTGACGGTGTGCATACTTCGATTCCAGCTCCTGGGCTCGGTGCGTTGGGCGCTGGGCGCGGTGGCAGGGACTCCGCGCTGGCGCGGTCGCTGGCGAAGTTGGGCGTGGGTGCCGATGACATTGCGGTCATCTCCAAGCACGACACGTCGACGCTGGCCAATGATCCCAACGAAACCGAATTGCACGAGCGGTTGGCCGACTCGCTGGGTCGATCCGAGGGTGCGCCGCTGTTCGTGGTGTCGCAGAAGAGTTTGACCGGTCACGCCAAAGGCGGTGCCGCAGTCTTTCAGACGATGGGGCTGTGCCAGATTCTGCGGGACGGCGTTATCCCGCCCAACCGCAGCCTGGATTGCGTCGACGACGACCTGGCCGGCGCGGCGCACTTCGTGTGGGTCCGCGACACGTTGCGGCTGGGCGGGAAGTTCCCGCTCAAGGCCGGGATGCTGACGAGTCTCGGATTCGGCCACGTGTCCGGGCTGGTTGCGCTGGTGCACCCGCAGGCTTTCATCGCCGCGCTGGAACCCTCGCAGCGGGCGGACTACCAGCGGCGAGCCGACGCGCGCCTGCTCGCCGGCCAGCGTCGTCTGGTCTCGGCGATGGCCGGGGGTGAGCCGATGTATCAGCGGCCGCCGGACCGTCGTTTCGACCATGACTTGCCCGAGAAGCCGCAGGAGGCCGCGATGCTGTTGAACCCAGCCGCTCGGCTCGGTGACGGCGAGGCCTACTAGGTCTCTGCGGGACGTTTTTAGCCATCGGTTAACGTGGCGGTCCATGGGCATCGTCGGTGTGGGGATCGACCTCGTCTCGATCCCTGACTTCGCCGAGCAGGTCGACCAGCCGGGAACGGTGTTCTCTGCGACGTTCACCCCAGGTGAGCGGCGCGACGCGTCGGACAAGAGTTCTTCTGCGGCGCGGCACTTGGCGGCCCGTTGGGCCGCGAAGGAAGCGGTGATCAAGGCCTGGTCCGGATCGCGGTTCGCGCAGCGGCCGGTGCTGCCGGAAGACATCCACCGCGATATCGAGGTGGTCACCGATATGTGGGGGCGCCCTCGGGTCCGGTTGACTGGCGCCATTGCCAAACATTTGGCCGATGTGACGATCCATGTGTCGCTGACTCACGAGGGCGACACTGCGGCCGCGGTGGCCATTCTCGAGACCGCCTAGCGCTTTGCTCGCGAACACCTAGCGGGCGAGGCTGCGGGCGTACCCGGTGCCCATGCCCAGCAGCACCAAACCCACCACAATGAACGCCGCCACCCGGAAGATGCCGTCCAACGTGGCCAGGTCGAACAGGAACAGCTTGGTGGTGGCCGCCGCGGTCAACGCCAGCCCAGCGGTAATGGGTGCGGTGCGGCGTTTCCGGTCGGCTCGCCGCAGCGCGTAGCTGAACAGCGCGGCCGCCAGACCGATCCAGCAGATGGTGGCCGCCATATGGCCGGCCAGAAACCCCGCCGCGGTACCGCCGACGAGTACCCCGGCAGTGACGGTAAATGCGGTGATGGCGTAGACGATCAGTGCCCCGGTGCCGGCGCCCAGCAGTCGGCGGATATCGGGATTCTGACGCCCCACATCGACGCAGGCTCGGGACATCACGACAGCGAACGCGAGGACGAGCAGGCTGGCCGCCAAGGTGGACACCGAGATCGGCGACGGCAGCACCGTCGCCCGCAACAGCGCATGCAGCGGCGCATAGCTGTAGAACAGCCCGGTGCCGATGAGACCGAAACCGGCTGCGATCCAACGTGCTAGGTCATCGTGGCGGCCGGCGAGGGCAACAATGACGGCCAGCGCGAGTAGCACCGGTCCCTCGACGTAGCCGTTGCAAGCGACGGTGACGGCCACCAGCGTCGAAATCGCTGCCCATGACGACCAGATCTGGCCTACGATCCTGGGCGGCCCGCCGACCGCGACGATGGTCAGCAGCGCTGCAGCCAGGGCGGCCGCCAGCACCGCGGAGAAGGCGCGATCGACGGCGACGGCGGCGGTCAACGCGGGCAGGGTGCCGGTTGCCGTCAGCAGCGCCAGCGCGGTCACGTTGCGGGTGCCCGGCAACACCATCACGGCGCCGGTGATGGCCAGGATCGCGGCGATGCCGCAGGCGCCACCCAACAGCCAGGAGTGCTCGTGCTTCCCGGCGACGACCAGGGCTGCCAGCAGCGGCAAGGTGGTTGCCGCGATCCGGGCGGTGTGTAGCCAAATCCAGTCCTTGCCCAATTGCACCGGCAGCGCGGCGGCCGACAGCGCCAACATGAAGCAGACCAGCAGCAGATCGGCGCCGCCGGTGATGACGGGCGCCAGGCCAATCAGTGGTATCAGCACCAGCGCACTCAGGTATTCGGAGTCCCAGCGGCGGGCCAAGGTTAGACCAGCGCCGCCGACCACCGCGGCCAATGCCAGCCCAATCGGTGCCGGTACCCACTGGTAGATGGTGGTGAGTGCGATGACGTCGAGGTAGGCCGCGGCAATACCAGTGGCGGCCAACGCGATCGCGCCGATCCGCCCGCCTGGGCGGCCGCGCAGCCGAGCGCCCACACCGACGAGCGCCATCGACAGCAGGGTGCCACCGGCGACCCGGATCTGCGGGCGCAGCAGGCCGGCCTGCGCGGCAAGGACGAGCAGCAACGCCACGCCGATCAACGTCACCGCTACCCCCGCGACGGCCAGCAACTTGCCGATCCAGCCGGAGTCACGCGCGGCCGGTGGTGTTGGCTGTGCGGTGCGCGGCGGAGGCTCTTGCCGAGGTGGCGGTGCAGGATACGGACGCGGTGGCGCCGCGACCGGTGTTGCCATCGCTGCCGGCGCCCAGTACTGCCAGTACGGCGCCGTAGGCTGCGGCGGCGCGAACCGGGGTGTGCCGGCTGACTCGGCGATCAGGCGGTCAAGCTGGCCGAGCTCGCCAGATACCCGGGCCAACTGTCGGGATAAGGCGTCGAATTCCACGGTAAGCCGGCTGATCACAGCATGATGCGACGCGGTCATGGTGGCTACCATGCCCGGCGGGGCATCGACATGGATGAGTAGGACTACCCAGATTCGGGCTATTCGTCGAGCCCGTGTTCAATCGCGTAGCGGGTTGCCTCAACCCGGTTTGCGACTTGCAGCTTGCGGAAGGTCGCTTGCACGTGATTTTCGACCGTACGATGACTCAGCGACAGCTTCTCGGCAATCTGCTTGGCGGATAACCCCTTTGCGACATAGCGCAAGACTTCGGTCTCTCGTTCGGTAAGGCTGGGGCGAGCCGGCCCCGAGTCCGGGCTTTGGGCGATCCGTCGATATTCGCCCAGCACCAACCCGGCCAGGCTGGCGGTGAATACAGCTCGGCCCGCCGCGGTGGCTCGCACGGCGTCACTGAGTTCCGACCTCGACGCGCTCTTGACCAGGTAGCCGGTCGCTCCCGCCTTGACCGCTTCCAAGACGTCTTCGCGTTCGTCGGAGGCCGACAACACCAAGACCCGCGTGGATGGTGAGACCTCGAGCACCTCGGCGGTCGCCTGCACGCCGTCGCCGTCGGCGAGCCGCATGTCCATCACCACCACATCGGGCTTGACGATTTCCGCGCGGCGCCGTGCCGCTGCCACCCCGTCGGCGGTGGCTACCACGGCGAACCCGTCATCGGCGAGGTCGCGGGCCACTGCGTCACGCCAGATGGGATGGTCGTCGACGACCATCACCGTCGGTGATTGGTGCTCAGCCATGCGATCCCTCCCGGCGCGGTACGTGCAACTCCCACTCCGTGCCCTCGCCCGCCTTCGTGGTCAGCTGCGCGCTGCCGCCCAGTGCAGCCAACCGTCCCACAATCGAGTGCGAGATTCCGAGCCGACCTTGGCGGGCGGCCTCATCGAGTCGTCCGACCGCGATGCCCGTACCGTCATCGCGAACGCTCACCGTGACCGAGTCACCCAGGTCTTCCAGCAGCACGAACGCGTGGGCTTTCGGCCCGGCGTGTAGGCGCACATTGTCCAAAGCATTGCCCACGGCCGCATCCAGCTCGGTGGCGACCTGCCGCGCCAGCGTTACCGGTGTCGCCGGCAAGCTCATCGTCACCTGGTCGGATGCCCTGCGGCGTAACAGGATACACAGGTCGATCGTTGGGTTGTCGCCATCGCGGTCGCTATCGGTCGAGGTGACCCATCGGCGCAGTGCACGTTCCTGTGCGCTGGCGAGCTCGGCCAGTTCGGATGTGGCGCCACCGATCTCGTGACCCCTCTTGGAGACCAGCGCCAGCACCTGGATCACGCCATCGTGGACTTGTCGGGACAGTCGCTCGCGCTCCTGCAGTGCGGCCGATAAGCGGGCCGCTCGTTGCAGGTCCTCGTGCGCGCGTCGAGCGGTCCGAGCGGCCATACCCACGGCCAATCCGACGGCCAGTTCGATGACGACGGTGGCGCTGCGCCCGAGATTGATGTTCACGTAACCCTTGACGGCTTCGTTGGCGGCGGTGACCACCACGCCGGTCAACATGCCGCCGGCCGAGCCGAACTGCAGGGCCGCCGAAATCGTGGCGTTGGTGGCCCACAATGTTGTCGGCCAGGTCTGGTTGTCCAGCGCCCACTGGCCGGAGGCCAGTGTCTTGGTGGACAGCATGAGCAGGACAACGACGGTGGTTTCTGCCAGCACCCACGCCGGCCGGCGGCCGAACCCACGCAAATAGGCGATCGCGCAGGCCGCGCTCCAGCCGATCAGTACCGCGAAGAGCGCCCAAGCCAGCCTCGGTCTCAGCAGATCGGCATTGATCGCGATCTGGAAGCCCAGCGCGTAACCGCAGCTCAGCAGCCGAAACAGCTGCGCCGCCCGCCAGAGCGGCGTCGTCGGATCGGGACCGCGCGTCGCCATTACGGGCTCAGCATAGCGAGGCCGTTGGCTAGCCTGGGGTCGTGACTGATCTGGTGGAGCGTGTGCGGGAGGTTATGCCGTCGGTGCGGCGTGACCTCGAGGACCTGATACGAATTGAATCGGTGTGGGCCGACCCTGCGCGGCGCGACGAGGTGCACCGCAGCGCAAAGTCGGTAGCGGATTTGTTGTCGCAAGCCGGTTTTGACGATGTTCGGATCGTCAGTGAAGGGGGTGCGCCGGCGGTCATCGCGCAGTACCCCGCGCCGCCCGGGGCTCCGACCGTGCTCCTGTATGCCCATCACGACGTGCAGCCCGAGGGCGACCCAAGCCAATGGGCCTCGCCGCCGTTCGAGCCGACTCAGCGCGATGGGCGGCTCTACGGCCGGGGCAGCGCCGACGACAAGGCAGGAATTGCAACGCATTTAGCGGCATTTCGGGCGCACGGTGGCCGACCCCCGGTGGGCGTGACAGTCTTCGTCGAAGGCGAAGAGGAATCCGGATCCCCGTCCCTGGGCCGATTGCTCGCCGCGCACCGCGACGCGTTGGCCGCTGACGTGATCGTGATTGCTGACTCCGATAATTGGAGCACTGATGTGCCGGCCCTGACGGTATCGCTGCGCGGCATGGCCGACTGCGTCGTGGAGGTCGCCACGCTGGACCACGGGTTGCACTCGGGTTTGTGGGGCGGAGTGGTTCCCGACGCTCTCAGCGTGCTGGTGCGGCTGTTGGCCAGCCTGCACGACGATGACGGCAACGTGGCCGTGCCCGGACTGCACGAAAGCATCGCCGCCGACGTCGATTACTCGCCCGAACGGGTGCGTGCCGACTCCGGCCTGTTGGACGGGGTAGCCGAAATCGGCTCCGGCTCGGTACCCCAGCGCCTCTGGGCTAAGCCGGCCATCACCGTGATCGGCATTGACACCACATCTATTGCGGCAGCATCGAATACGCTAATTCCAAGGGCCCGAGCCAAGATCAGCATTCGGGTTGCACCCGGTGGGGACGCCGTGGACCACCTGGATGCAGTGGAAGCGCACCTGCATCGGCGCACGCCCTGGGGTGCGCACGTGAGGGTCGAGCGCGGCGATGTCGGTCAACCCTACGCGATTGCGGCCAGTGGGCCGGTCTATGACGCCGCGCGGGCGGCATTTCGTCAGGCGTGGGGTACCGACCCGATCGATATGGGGATGGGTGGGTCTATCCCGTTCATCGCCGAATTCGCCGAGGCGTTTCCGAAGGCGAAGATCCTTGTCACCGGGGTGGAGGACCCGGCAACGCAGGCGCACAGCATCAACGAAAGCCTGCACCTGGGTGTGTTGGAGCGGGCCGCGATCGCCGAAGCCCTGCTGTTGGCCAACCTGGCGTGATTAGACCGACAGGTCGCGGCGCAGTTTGGCCACGTGGCCGGTGGCCTTGACGTTGTACTGGGCAACAGCGATCTTGCCCGTTTCGTCGACGACGAACGTGGATCGGATCACGCCCTGGACGGTCTTGCCGTACATCTGCTTCTCCCCGTACGCGCCCCAGGCCGTTAACACCTTGCGTTCGGGATCGGACAGCAGCGGGAACGTCAGCTTTTCGGCGTCTCGGAACTTGGCGAGCTTCTCCGGCTTGTCGGGGGAGATGCCCACAACGTCGAGGCCGGCGTCATTGAGTTCGCGTAGGTTGTCGCGGAAGTCGCAGGCCTGTTTGGTGCATCCCGGCGTTGAGGCCGCGGGGTAGAAATACACAACGACGCGGCGCCCCCGGTAGTCGGCCAGCGATACCTTCTTTCCGTCGGCATCGGGCAGGCTGAAGGCGGGCGCTTTGTCGCCGGTTGCCAGGCGGGTGGTCTCGCTCAACGTAGGTCCTTTCTGTTCACCGGAGCGTTGGGATTCGCACCGGCTGATCTAGGGTAGTTCGGGCAGGTGCATGAGCCGGATAGCGGGAGACTTGGAGGACAGACACGTGGCGGACCGCGATCCTGACACCATCAAGCAGGACATCGACCAAGCCCGCGACCAGCTGGCGACCACTGTCGACTCGCTCGTCGAGCGCGCCAATCCTCGCCGTCTCGCCGATGACGTGAAAGCCAAGGTGATCGGATTCGTCACTAAACCCGCGGTGACCGTGACCTTGGTGGGTGTCGGCTCTGTCGTCGTGGTGGTGGTGATTCGCAAGATCAGGAACCGTTGACCTAGCGCCGACGCAAAGCTGAGGGTTGGCCATGTCGGCCATGGTCGCGTAGCCGCTGGAAGTCACCGGTGCCAAGGTCGACCGCAGACTCAAAAGGGCTGCGAAACCGACTATTGCACTAGAGTTTTAGACGGGCTCGCCGGACGGGTCGGGTTTGACGGCGCTGGTCCAGGCCAACGGGTTGAGCCCGTGGAATGGGTCGTCGGCCCGAATGGCAAGCAACTCGGCCAGTATCGTCTCGAGTGATTGCTGGGTATTTTTCTTCACGGAGCTGACCCACTCCTGGGCCGATACGCAGTCGGGTTGTGCGGTGTCGATCGGCCCGCCAAAACGCAGATACATCCGCTGGGGCCGGGGGATGAGGGTGGGTCCGACGCCGCGCATCAAGGGTATGGCCATGTCGGAACGCCCGGTCAGGCGAGTGCTGATGGCCTGGCTGAGCCGTCCGAGCGCACTGTCACGGGTGATCATGCTCTTATACACGTCGTCGCCACCGACCAGGCCAACGGGAACGACCGGATAGTCGTTTTCGATGGCGATGCGGGCGAATCCGGCGCGCCCATCCCAGTTCAGGTGGTATTCCTCGCCTTTGAATTTGGCTATTTCGCGGCCACCACCGGGGAATACC
Source organism: Mycobacterium basiliense (assembly GCF_900292015.1). NCBI lineage: Bacteria > Bacillati > Actinomycetota > Actinomycetes > Mycobacteriales > Mycobacteriaceae > Mycobacterium > Mycobacterium basiliense. Next base: position 3,939,359 of record NZ_LR130759.1, on the reverse strand, counting down.
AGGATGGTCTCATTGCGGCGCATCAGCTCTCGTGCGGTTTCCGGTGCACCGACGACGCCGCCGTAGGCGGTCATCAGGTCGCGACCAAATCCGCGGTGTCGCCCAAACCGGCGATCGGCCAGCGGGCGTACCCGAGTGCCGATCGCGCGACGCACGAAGTGCGGAACCAGCAGCACCTCACCGCCGATAAACTGAGTGTGGTTGCCCACCAACAAGAATCGGCCATCCGCGGGTAACATTTCGAGACCGCTGACGTGGGGTCGGAACAGATCGATAAGGGGCGCAATGACGTCCTGGGTCCGGTCGAGGGCGCTGCGCAGCAGCCGCACTCGACGTGGGGGGTTCGTCACTGCCTCGATATCGATGGGTGCATTCATGGCTTCCTCGGCTCGGATTTCGTCGGTCGGATACCACCCTACCAAACGAACTAGTTCGTATGGATATGATCGTGCTGTGCGGACTACGAGCGAACTTCGCGAGACGATCCTGGCCGCCGCGCGGTCCGAGTTCGCCCAATACGGGCTGGCCGGCGCGCGCATCGATCGGATTGCGCGGGTCGCCGAGGCGAGCAAGGAGCGGCTTTATGCGCACTTCAAGGACAAAGAGGCGTTGTTTCGTAGCGTGGTCGCCGCCGACATGGAGGAGTTCTTTGCCGCCGTCACCCTCCGTTCGGACGCGGTCCCGGAATTTGTCGGCGATATCTACGATCTGGCGTGCAGGCGACCGGAGCACCTGCGGATGATCACGTGGGCCAGTCTGGAAGGTCTGGTGCTCGACCCTCCGGTCGAGGGCCTGGAATCAGTTCAGGCTCGCGACGTCGCCGTGATCGAGGCCGCCCAAGCCGCCGGTCACGTCGACCCCGCTTGGCGTCCGATGGACTTGCTCGTGCTGTTATTTGGGGTTGGCTTGGCCTGGGCGCAATCGCCCCATCCCGACGCCGTGACTACCGATTCCACCGTTATTGCGGCCCGCCGCGCGGCGGCCGTGGAGGCCGCGCGCCGCATTGTGGCTCCCGCAACATGATCGGTGCGTGTTCGTTATGGGTGCGCCGTCAGGGTTTCGAACCCCGGACCCGCTGATTAAGAGTCAGCTGCTCTACCAACTGAGCTAACGGCGCGTCGGACGGCCAAGACCGCGTTGCGACAATAACAGGCATTGCGGCACAGGGGGAAATCCCGGGACCAGAGAGGGTTCAGAAGGGGTTTGACGGGGGTGAGTGCGACACTTGACCTCAGGGGGCGCCATATTTGCCCGGGGGTGCGCCAGCGTGCCACTACAATATGGGGAACAATCCACGGTCAGCGGTGACCAAAGCAATCGAGACAATCTGGAAGGTCACTTGATGACGCCTTTGCGCAGACGTCGATCGTGGCTGGCTGCGATCATGGTCCCGGTTGCTGTCTTTGCCGTTGCATGTGGTGGCGGCAGCGCTCCCGCGCCGGTGAACGTCATCTTCAACAAGGGCACGCCATTCGCCGACCTGCTGGTGCCCAAGCTCACCGCATCGGTGACGGACGGGGCCGTCGGGGTCACGGTGGATGCACCGGTAACCGTCAGTGTTGCCGACGGTGTGTTGGCTGCGGTCACCATGGTCAACGAGAACGGTAAGTCGATCAGCGGACAGCTCAGCCCCGACGGTCTGCACTGGTCGACATCGGAGCAACTCGGCTACAACAGGCGCTACACGCTGAACGTGAGGGCGCTCGGGCTCGCGGGTGTAGCGACCCGGCAGATGACGTTTCAGACCAGCTCGCCTGCGCACCTGACGATGCCCTACGTCAACCCGAGCGATGGGGAGGTCGTCGGTATCGGGCAACCGGTGGCGATCCGGTTCGACGAGAACATTGCCGATCGGCACGCTGCCCAGAAGGCCATCAAGATCACCACCAATCCGCCCGTCGAGGGCGCGTTCTACTGGCTGAACAACCGCGAAGTGCGTTGGCGTCCCGAGCATTTCTGGAAGCCGGGCACATCGGTTGATGTGGCGGTCAATGCCTATGGTGTCGACCTGGGCGAGGGAATGTTCGGCGAAGACAACGTCAAGACGCATTTCACCATCGGCGATGAGGTGATCGCGACCGCAGACGACGACACCAAGATGCTGACCGTGCGGGTCAACGGTGAGGTGGTCAAGACGATGCCCACCTCGATGGGTAAGAACTCCACCCCGACCGCTAACGGTGTTTACATCGTTGGTGCGCGATTCACCCACATCATCATGGATTCCTCGACCTATGGCGTTCCCGTCAACTCGCCCAACGGGTATCGCACCGACGTTAACTGGGCCACGCAGATCTCCTATAGCGGGGTGTTCGTGCACTCGGCGCCGTGGTCGGTGGGTGCTCAAGGGCACACCAACACCAGCCACGGTTGCCTGAACGTGAGCCCAAGCAATGCGGAATGGTTCTACGACCACATCAAGCGCGGGGACATCGTCGAGGTGGTCAACACCGTGGGCGGTACGCTGCCGGGCACCGAGGGCCTTGGGGACTGGAACATCCCCTGGGACCAATGGCGTGCCGGCAATGCCAACGCTTGACGGGGCCTGACCCGTCGGCGAGCAGAAATGCCCGCTGAGCTGTGGGGTGAGTGACGGGACTCGAACCCGCGACCCCCAGGATCACAACCTGGTGCTCTACCAACTGAACTACACTCACCATGGCCGTCGGCCGGCCCCGCCGGCGGGACTAACGAACGGCGACGTCGATACTAACCGCTCGGACGCTCTTGGGCCGAATCCATTGTTTCCGGTGCGTCGGTTTCGCCTTGTAGGTCGGCGACCACCGCGGCAATTTCGCCGGTAGAGGGCCCGGGCGGCGGCACGAAAGCGGTGCGACGGTAGTACCGCAGCTCCCGGATGGATTCGTGAATGTCGGCCAGAGCCCGGTGCGAAAGCCCTTTGGGCGGCTGGCCGAAGTAAATGCGGGGGTACCAGCGCCGGCAGAGTTCCTTGATGGAGCTGACGTCGATCATCCGGTAGTGCAGAAACGAGTCCAGGGCTGGCATGTCGCGAGCGATGAAGGAGCGATCGGTAGCGATCGAGTTGCCCGCCAGCGGCGCGGTCTTGGGCTGTTTGACGTGCTCGTTGATGTAGTCGAGCACCATCGCCTCGGCGGTTGCGAGGTCGACGGTGGACGCCTTCACCTCGTCGATTAGCCCCGAGCGCGAGTGCATCTCGGCGACCACGTCGATCATTGATGAGAGCGCCGCGTCATCGGTGTGGATCACCACATCGACCCCGTCGCCAAGGATATTTAGATCCGCATCGGTGACCAGAACCGCAATCTCGATCAGCTTGTCCGAGGCAATGTCGAGTCCGGTCATCTCGCAATCGATCCACACCAATTCGTCACGCACAGCGCTCAGAGTAAGCCCACGTCGGGCTCGCGCCCTGCGTCCCCCCAGCAAGTAGGGTGATGTTTTGCCCTATGGCAGGGCAAACGACGGGGGAGAGGGACGCGGCACCATGAGCATCGAACAGGCGGCCGGCGGACGCGACAAGCCTGCGCAGCGGATCGCGGCCGGCTATGCCGTGGCGGGTCAAGCGCTGCAATTGGGCACCGTCGTCGTCGATGGCGAGGTCGACCCGACTGCGCCGATTCGCATTCCGCTGGCCACCGTGAATCGGCACGGTTTGGTGGCTGGGGCCACCGGAACGGGCAAGACCAAGACCCTGCAGCTGATCGCCGAACAGCTGAGCGCCGCAGGCGTGGCCGTCCTGATGGCTGACGTGAAGGGCGACCTGTCAGGTCTGTCCCGAGCGAGTGAGGTCAGCGACAAGGCGGCAGCGCGGGCCAGAGATACCGGCGACGACTGGGCGCCGACGGCGTTTCCGGTGGAGTTCCTGTCGCTGGGCACCGGGGGAGTCGGCGTTCCGGTGCGAGCGACCATTTCCAGCTTCGGCCCTATCTTGTTGGCAAAGGTTCTGGGGCTCAATGCAACTCAGGAATCGACGCTCGGACTGATCTTCCATTGGGCCGACCAGCGCGGGCTTCCGCTGCTTGACCTCAAAGACTTGCGCGCCGTCATCAGCCATCTGACCAGTGATGAGGGCAAGGCTGAACTGAAATCTCTGGGGGCGGTTTCGTCCACCACCGCCGGCGTGATCTTGCGGGCATTGGTCAATCTGGAGGCCGAAGGCGCTGACACTTTCTTTGGCGAGCCGGAACTCAAACCCGACGATCTGATCCGCGTTGATGCCCAGGGCCGTGGCATCATCTCGCTGCTCGAGTTCAGCGGGCAGTCGCTGCGCCCGGTGATGTTCTCGACCTTCTTGATGTGGGTGTTGGCCGACCTGTTCAGCTATCTGCCTGAGGTGGGGGATCTGGACAAGCCCAAGTTGGTGTTCTTCTTCGACGAGGCGCACTTGTTGTTCACCGACGCATCGAAGGCTTTCCTCGAACAGGTCGAGCAGACGGTCAAGTTGATCCGATCCAAGGGTGTGGGGGTGTTCTTCTGCACCCAGTTGCCGACCGATTTGCCCAACACTGTGCTTTCCCAGCTGGGTGCGCGAATTCAGCATGCGTTGCGGGCATTCACCCCCGATGACCAAAAGGCGCTCAGCAAGACCGTGCGTACCTATCCGAAAACCGATGTCTACGAACTGGAGTCCGCGCTCACCTCGTTGGGGATCGGGGAGGCGATAGTGACCGTGCTTTCGGAGAAGGGCGCTCCGACGCCGGTCGCATGGACCCGCATGCGGGCACCCCGGTCGCTGATGGGGGCCATCGGTGCCGACGCGATCGCAGCTGTAGCGCAGGCCAGCACGCTGCAGGGCGAGTACGGCCGGACCATCGACCGGCCGTCCGCCTACGAGATGCTGACGACCAAGCTCGCGCCGGCCGAATCGGTCTCGTCTCGGGAAAAGCCGGTGCCGCGCGGGAAATACGATCCGCTACCGTGGCCGGACGACATCGAAGTCCCGCCCATGCCGGCGCCCGTGGAGCCACAGGGCCCCGCGATGTGGGAAGAGATTCTGAAAAATCCGACCGTGAAAAGCGCGATCAAGACCGGAGTACGCGAGATCACCCGCAGCATTTTCGGCACTGGGCGGCGTCGCCGGAAGTAACCGGTTACTCGCCGCCGAGCTTTTTGTAGAAGGTGCCGACTATCGGCGCCACGATGGCGCGTGGGGCGTATTGACTCGCCACCGACATGGCCTTGGACGTCAGCCCCGGTACTACGCGCATCTTGTTGCGCTCCAAAGCATCCAGCGATAGCCGTGCGGTGTGTTCGGTGGAAATCCACAAGAAGTCCGGCACCAGCCTTTCGACCAGGGATGCCTCGGCTTCGGCGGGCAGGTCGGTGCGCACCGGGCCGGGGGCCAGCAGCGTGACGTGCACCCCGGACTTTCGCAGTTCACCCCGCAGGGATTCGCTGAATGTGTTCGCGAACGCCTTGGTGGCGGCATAGGTGGCGTTATAAGGGATCGGCGAATTGCCTGCTGCCGAACCAGAAATCAAGATGCCACCAGCCCTGCGCTCGACCATGCCTGGCAATACCGCCAAGGTAAGGTCGTGCACCGCTACGGCATTGAGCTGCACCTGGGCCTGCTCTCCGGCCGGGTCGAGTGACGCCATCGGGCCGAAGGTCGCGGTACCTGCGTTGGCGCACAGGATCGAGATGGGCCGCGAGGCCAGTTCCTGGGCTAGTTTCGCGCGTTCTGTCGGTTCGGCGAGGTCAGCGGCCCGCACGTCGACTTCTACGCGATACTGTTCCGACAGGCGCGCGGCGAGGTCGGTGAGCAGCGTTTCCCGTCGCGCGGTGATGATCAGGCTGTGCCCGCGGGCGGCCAACTCCGTGGCCAGCGCCTCGCCGATGTTTTGCGACGCTCCGGTGACAACAGCGCGCGCCTCGGGGCTGGGGGCAGGTATCGGCATGAGCCAATGTTAAACAGTGGTGCTCGCGTTGATCGCAAGCGCGGTGGGAGCCGGGCGCGGCGGGTCAGCGCCATTAGCTCGCGTTGATCGCAAGCGCGGTGGGAGCCGGGCGCGGCGGGTCAGCGCCATTAGCTCGCGTTGATCGCAAGCGCGGTGGGAGCCGGGCGCGGCGGGTCAGCGCCATTAGCTCGCGTTGATCGCAAGCGCGGTGGGAGCCGGGCGCGGCGGGTCAGCGCCATTAGCTCGCGTTGATCGCAAGCGCGGTGGGAGCCGGGCGCGGCGGGTCAGCGCCATTAGCAATAGAGTGCCGGACATGACAAATCCGAGCTCGGGCGGTCATGTGCGTTCTCGGATAGTCGCATGGGCGTTGTGGGACTGTGGCGCCACCGGACTGAGCGCGATCGTAGCCACCTTTGTGTTCGCCGTCTATCTCACCAGCACCGTTGGGGAGGGTTTGCCCGGTGGGGCCCCGCCGGCCAGCTGGTTGGGCCGGGCAGCGGCCGCTGCCGGGCTGACCATCGCCCTGCTGGCCCCGGCGGTCGGCGTGTGGGTCGAATCACCGCATCGTCGCCGAGCGACGTTGGCTGCGTTGACCGGGCTCGCGGTGGCGTTGACCTCGGCGATGTTCCTGATCCGCGACAGTCCCGGTTATTTGTGGCCCGGGTTGGTGTTGCTGGCGGCGACGGTGGCAGCAACCGACCTGGCCAGCATTCCCTACAACGCGATGCTGCGGCAGGTTTCGACCCCGGAGGCCGCCGGCCGTATTTCTGGACTCGGGTGGGCGTCGGGTTATGCCGGCAGCGTTCTGTTGTTGGTACTGGTCTACCTGGGCTTTGTTTCCGGCACCGGTGACGTGCGCGGGTTGCTGCAGCTGCCAAGTCAGGACGGGCTCAATGTCCGCGCGGCGATGCTGCTGGCGGCGGCTTGGCTGACGCTATTGGCATTGCCGCTGCTGTTGGTAGCGCACCGGCTGCCCGAACATGGGTTATTGTCCCGCCCCGCAACGAGCATGCGGGGTGCATACCGCAGGCTTTGGACGGACATCACCGCCGAATGGCGCCGCGATCGCAACCTCGTCTATTTCCTGATGGCCAGTGCGATATTCCGGGACGGGCTGGCGGGGATATTCGCCTTTGGTGCGGTACTGGGCGTCAACGCTTATGGGCTTACCCAAGCAAACGTGCTGGTGTTCGGTGTGGCCGGAAGTTTGGTGGCCGCGATGGGTGCGGTGGTGGGCGGGTTCGTTGACCATCGTGTTGGCTCCAAGCCGGTCATCGTCGTGTCGTTGACCGCCATCCTGGCGTCGGCGCTCACGTTGTTGACCCTGTCCGGTGCGCTGGCCTTCTGGGTGTGCGGGCTGTTGTTGTCTGTATTTGTAGGGCCATCGCAGGCCTCCGCGCGCGCCTTGTTGCTGCGCATGGCTCAACACGGCAAAGAGGGCGTTGCCTTCGGTTTGTACACGATGACGGGCCGGGCGGTGTCATTCCTGGCGCCCTGGTTGTTTTCGGTGTTCGTCGATGCGTTCAACGCGGTGCGGGCGGGCCTGGTAGGTATTTGCCTGGTGCTGCTGTTGGGATTGCTGGGCATGCTGGCGGTGCGTGTTCCGCGGCCAGGCGACGTCGTCGTAAGCGAGCCGACCTAGCCGGAGGTGTCGCAGATCGTCAGACCCACCCCGGTGCGCTGGCGCACCTGAACCCCGGCCACGGTAACCGAGCAGGTCACGTTGTGGCCGATGTTGACGATCGTGACGCTGGCCGGATGCACGCCCGACTTCGACAGACTGACCTCTTTGCTCCACGGCAGCGCAACGTTGAACTCGGTCTGAATGACGTCGCCGGTATCCATATACGTGACGCTGATGGCGCGGCCTTCGCCCGTGACTTGATAGACAACGGTCTGCATCGCCGCGGGGGCCGACGTAGCGGTTGGGGTGCCGGAGTCGCTGGTCGTTGTGGGTGCCGGCGTGGCGCTGGGGGAAGGTGAGCTCCGTGTCGTCGGAGGCAGAAATGTTGAACTCGGCCCCGGCATCGGCGGCAAGGGTTCGAGTGCGGTCTGGTTTCTGACGGAGATGTTCGCGATTACCAGCGCGATGACCAATCCGATGACCAGCACTACGGCGGTGCCGGCAGCCACCCACAACCAGCGCGGTGTTTTCGGACGGTCGGGTGATGCCGAACCGTCGCGCAGAACGTCATCGGGCCCGGGTTGGTCCTGTTGCCAGTACTGCGGTGGTAACTGCTGGGTGGGGTTCTGTTCGTAGGGGCCCTGAGCCCATTGGGGGATATGCCCGCTGTACGTCGGCGAGTAGGGCGAGTAGGGAGCCTGGTCGGCATACGCCGGGTCGTTGGGCGGCGCGTTTACCGGACCCTGCGGCCAGGTTGGTCCAGACCCCTGTTGAGGGGGACCATACCGCTGGGGTCGACGTGGATCGGTCATGCCCACCTCATGGGTTGAAGGGTACCCAAGTCTTGTGCGCCCGCGCTGCCAGAGTGCTCTCACCTCCGATGACACCCCCTAAATCCTGGCTGCTCCCGCCATTTCACCGCGGGCTCTGCGAAACGTTCGGCAAACTACCCAGCGTTGGCCATGAGCGCGGCGACAGTCATGGCCCGCATCACGGCACGGGAGTGCGCCGCGCGCCCCGATTTGGTGTCGGTCGATTTCATACTGTGCGGCGTGGAGTTCAGCAGCCCGAACACGGCGTGTGCCATCAGCCGTGCGTCGGCCTCGGCTAGGCCGGGATTGAGTTCCCGGAGCACACCCACCCAGACCTCAACGTATTGCCGCTGGGCTCTGCGCACCTGTCGTTCGGCAGCGGCGGGTAGGTAGCCGAGGTCGCGGTCCTGGATGCGGATGAGGTCGGGTTCGCCGAGCGCAAAGTCGAGGTGAAAATCGATGAGTCCATCGAGTGCGGCCGCGGCGTCTGCGTTGCGGGCGGTCACCTCACCGGCACCCGCGAGAAGTCGCGAACTGATCCCTACCAGCAATTCGACCAGCAATGACTCCTTGTTCGGGAAATGCCGATAGATCGCTGGACCGCTGATGCCGGCCGCAGCACCGATGTCTTCCAGCCGTACCGCGAGGAAGCCTCGTTCGGCGAATAGTCGCTCGGCGGCCGACAGCAGTTGCAAGCGACGGTCCGACTTCAGCTGACTGCGGCGGCTGGGGGTATCGGGCCCGGGGGGCTGGCGGTCCGGAGTGGACGCTGTCATGACGGCCTCCGTACACAACTCGTCCTGGACACTTCGGTTAATCGTCACTAACGTAGCACGAGTTATTCGGTATTAACTCGAAGTCGCGCGGTGAGCAGCAGGCGGAGGAACCGTGGCCGCAGACCATAGTCGGGTTTCCTGTGACCTCTCCTATGAACAGGGTCCAAGCACACCCGCGCTGCTCGGGATGACCATCGGCGCCAATCTTGCCGCTGCCGCTGCCACGCACGGGGACAACGGCGCGCTGGTCGACGTCCACGCGGGGCGCCGATGGAGTTATGCCGAACTGTTGGCCGACGTGCGCCGGCTGGCTACAGGGTTGATCGCAGCCGGCATCGGCGTCGGCGATCGGGTGGGCATCTGGGCGCCGAACCGGTGGGAATGGGTGTTGGTGCAGTACGCGACCGCTGAAATCGGCGCAATTCTGGTGACGCTCAACCCGGCCTACCGCGCTCGCGAATTGGAGTATGCGCTAAGGCAATCGGGCGTGGCGCTGGTCTTTGCCGCGCGTGGGTTCAAAGACACGGACTACACCGCGATATTGGCCGATGTGGCGCCGCGTTGCCCGGACCTGCGCGATGTGGTGATTTTGGAAGGCGACCTCTGGCACCAGCTGGCCGGGCCGGATACCGACCGGAATGCGTTGCGGAAAGTTGCCGCAAAGCTGGCCGCCGCGGATCCGATCAACCTCCAATACACTTCCGGCACAACGGGATACCCGAAAGGCGTCACGCTAACCCACCGCAATATCCTCAACAATGGTTATTTGGTGGGCGAGCTGCTGCAGTACACCGCCGGTGATCGGATATGTATCCCGGTGCCCTTCTATCACTGCTTCGGCATGGTGATGGGCAATTTGGCGGCTACTAGCCACGGTGCCTGCATGGTGATTCCGGCGCCTGGCTTCGATCCGGCGGCCACCCTGCGGGCGGTGCAGGCCGAGCGGTGCACCAGCCTTTATGGTGTGCCGACGATGTTCATCGCCGAACTCGGTCTGCCGGACTTTGCCGACTACGACCTGACCAGCCTGCGTACCGGGATCATGGCGGGCTCGACCTGTCCGGTGGAGGTGATGCGCAAAGTGATCAAAAGCATGCACATGCAAGGGATCTCGATTTGTTATGGCATGACGGAAACATCACCGGTTTCCACCCAGACGCGTACCGACGATTCGCTGGAGCGACGCGTTGCCACGGTTGGTCGGGCCGGCCCGCACCTGGAGATCAAGGTGGTGGACCCGCTCACCGGTGAAACGGTGCCCCGCGGCAACGCCGGTGAATTTTGCACCCGGGGCTATTCGGTGATGTCCGGCTATTGGAATGATCCCGAGCGGACCGCTGAGGTGATCGATGCGGATGGCTGGATGCATACCGGGGATCTGGCTGCGATGGATTCCTGCGGGTACGTGCAGATCACTGGCCGGATTAAAGACATCGTCATCCGGGGCGGGGAGAACATCTCGCCGCGCGAAATCGAGGAGTGCCTCTACACGCATCCGGATATCGTGGACGCGCACGTCATCGGGGTTCCTGACGAACGGTTGGGCGAAGAGCTCATGGCGGTGATCAAGTTACGGGACGGGGCGCCGGAGTTGACCATCGAGCGACTCCACGAATTTTGTGCGGATCAGATCGCCAGGTTCAAGATTCCGCGGTATCTGCGGATAGTCGAGGAGTTCCCGATGACCGTTACCGGCAAGGTCCGCAAGGTCGAAATGCGACAGCAGGCGATCGACTACTTGCGAAGTCGGCGCTGAGCAGTGGTGAGCGCCGGCTACCGTCCCTTTACGCACCGAGCAGGCGATGGTATCCTCAGGCTCCAGTTAATGAAGATTAACTGAAATTATCCGGCCCGGCCCGACGGCGAGGAGACTGTGCAGTAATGGACAAGGTGGTGGCTACCGCCGCCGAGGCGGTAGCAGACATAGCCGACGGGTCGTCCCTGGCGGTCGGGGGGTTCGGGCTCTGCGGGATCCCGGAGGCGCTGATCGCGGCGCTGGCGGACAGCGGAGTCACCGCCCTGGAAACGGTGTCGAACAACTGCGGGGTCGACGGCATCGGGTTGGGGGTGTTGTTGCAGAACAAAAGAATTCGCCGGACCATCTCCTCCTACGTGGGTGAGAACAAGGAATTTGCCCGCCAGTTTCTATCCGGAGAACTCGAGGTGGAACTAACCCCGCAGGGCACGCTGGCCGAGCGGCTGCGCGCCGGGGGCATGGGTATCCCGGGCTTTTACACGCCGGCCGGGGTCGGCACCCAAATCGCCGACGGTGGGCTGCCGTGGCGCTACGACGCGTCCGGCGAGGTTGCGGCGGTGTCGCCGCCCAAGGAAACCCGCGAGTTCGACGGTGTCACCTATGTTCTTGAGCGTGGGATCCGCACCGACTTCGCGTTGGTGCATGCCTGGAAGGGTGATCGGTACGGCAACCTGGTGTATCGGCACTCGGCCGCCAACTTCAACCCCGAATGCGCCCCGGCAGGCAGGATCACGATCGCCGAAGTTGAACACCTCGTCGAGCCCGGAGAGATCGACCCTGCCACAGTGCACACCCCGGGGGTGTTCGTACAACGGGTGGTCCACGTGCCCAATCCCCCCAAGCGGATCGAGAAAGAGACGGTACGGTCGTGACGGTCCCGACAACTGTGCGGTGGGGGTCTTGCTTGACCGAGGGTCATGCCGGCGCGCTTGCCGAGCCAACGGCGATGAGGTGGGGTGGCGCGAAATGAGCTGGAGCAGAGACGGCATGGCCGCACGGGTGGCGGCCGAATTCGAGGACGGCCAATACGTCAACCTCGGCATCGGAATGCCTACCCTGATCCCCAACCACATTCCCGAAGGTGTCACCGTTGTCCTGCACTCGGAGAACGGGATCCTCGGCGTCGGCCCCTACCCCAGGCGCGAGGATCTCGACGCTGACCTGATCAATGCGGGCAAAGAGACGGTGACCACGTTGCCGGGTGCGGCGTTCTTCGGCTCGTCGACCTCATTCGGCATCATTCGCGGCGGCCATCTTGACGTTGCAGTCCTTGGCGCCATGCAGGTCTCGGTCGCCGGCGACCTGGCCAACTGGATGATTCCAGGCAAAATGGTCAAGGGCATGGGCGGTGCGATGGACCTGGTGCACGGCGCCCGTACGGTGATTGTGATGATGGAGCACGCGGCCAAGGACGGCAGCCCCAAGATCCTGGAACGCTGCACCTTGCCATTGACCGGTGTCGGCTGTGTGAATCGCATTGTCACCGAGCTCGCGGTCATCGACGTCTGCGACGACGGCCTACACCTGATCGAGACCGCCCCTGACGTGTCAATTGCGGAAGTTGTCGCGAAAACTCAACCGCCCCTGGTACTTCGGGATTCGGCAAAACGATGACAACCATCGCCGCGCCATCGTTCGCCGACGAACATCGGCGGCTACTGGCCGAATTGAACGCTAAGCTCGCGTCCGCGGCTCTGGGCGGTAATGAACGTGCCCGCGAGCGTCACGTCAGCCGGGGCAAGCTGTTGCCGCGGGAGCGGGTGGACCGGCTACTCGACCCCGGGAGCCCATTCCTCGAACTCTCTCCGCTAGCCGCAGATGATATGTACGGCGACGAATCTCCCGGTGCGGGAATCATCACCGGGATCGGCCCGGTATCCGGGCGCGAGTGTGTGATCGTCGCCAATGACGCGACCGTTAAGGGCGGTACCTACTACCCGATGACGGTCAAGAAGCATCTGCGCGCCCAGGAGGTTGCGCTACAGAACCGGTTGCCGTGTATCTACCTAGTCGACTCCGGTGGCGCCTTCTTGCCACGCCAGGACGAGGTGTTTCCGGACCGGGAACACTTCGGGCGGATCTTCTACAACCAGGCGACCATGAGCGCCAAGGGCATTCCGCAGGTGGCGGCGGTACTGGGTTCGTGCACGGCAGGCGGCGCGTACGTGCCGGCGATGAGTGACGAGGCGGTCATCGTCCGCGAGCAGGGCACAATCTTCCTCGGCGGTCCACCCCTGGTCAAGGCCGCCACCGGCGAGATCGTCTCCGCCGAGGACCTCGGTGGCGGAGACCTGCATTCGCGGGTATCGGGCGTTACCGACCACCTGGCCGACGACGACGAACATGCACTGCGCATCGTCCGCTCGATCGCGGCTACCTTCGGACCGCGAGACCCGGCCCAATGGGATGCGGGCCCGCCGCTGGAGCCCAAACACGACCAGGCCGAGCTCTATGATGTGGTGCCGCCCGATCCGCGGGTGCCCTACGACGTGCACGAGGTCATCGTGCGGTTGGTGGACGGTGGCGAATTCAGCGAATTTAAGACCAAATACGGGAAGACGCTGGTTACTGCCTTCGCACGTATCCATGGCCACCCGGTCGGCATCGTCGCCAACAATGGCGTCCTGTTCAGTGAATCCGCGCTCAAGGGAGCGCATTTCATCGAACTGTGTGACAGGCGGAAGATCCCGTTGCTGTTTCTGCAGAACATCGCCGGATTCATGGTCGGTCGCGACTACGAGGCTGGGGGCATTGCCAAGCACGGAGCCAAGATGGTCACCGCGGTGGCCTGTGCGCGCGTGCCGAAGCTGACCGTAGTGATCGGCGGATCCTATGGCGCGGGCAACTATTCGATGTGCGGACGCGCGTATTCTCCGCGCTTTCTCTGGATGTGGCCGAACGCGCGGATCTCGGTGATGGGCGGAGAACAGGCAGCCTCGGTGCTGGCCACAGTGCGGGGCGAGCAGCTCAGTGCGGCCGGCACGCCCTGGTCTCCCGACGAGGAAGAGGAATTCAAGGCACCGATCCGTACTCAGTATGAGGATCAGGGCAATCCCTACTATTCCACCGCGCGCATATGGGACGACGGAATCATAGACCCCGCTGACACCAGAATGGTTGTTGGACTCGCACTTTCGGTATGCGCTCACGCACCGCTAGAGCCGGTCTCCTACGGCGTCTTTCGGATGTGAAGTGATGTTCGACACCGTACTAGTAGCGAACCGAGGCGAGATCGCCGTGCGGGTGATCCGGACCTTGCGCCGGCTGGGCATCGGGTCGGTCGCCGTCTACAGCGATCCCGATGCCGGCGCGCGCCATGTCCTGGAGGCCGATACCGCCGTACGGCTCGGGCCGGCCGCCGCACGCCAAAGCTATCTGGATATCGACAAGGTGCTTGATGCCGCGAAGCGCACGGGATCTCAGGCAATCCATCCCGGCTACGGGTTTCTTTCCGAGAGCGATGATTTTGCGGCGGCCTGCGAGAGCGCAGGTGTGGTGTTCATCGGGCCGCCGGCGCGCGCGATTGAGGTGATGGGCGACAAGATCACCGCGAAAAACGCGGTCGCCGCCTTCGACGTTCCTGTGGTTCCCGGGGTGGCGCGTTCCGGGCTGAGCGACGACGACCTGGTCACCGCGGCCGAGGAGGTCGGCTATCCGGTGCTGATCAAGCCTTCTGCCGGTGGCGGCGGCAAGGGTATGCGGCTGGTGGAGGAGCCGGCGCGGCTGCGAGAAGCGTTGGTCGGCGCACGGCGCGAGGCCGCCGCATCGTTCGGTGACGACACCCTGTTCTTGGAGCGATTTGTGCTGCGGCCCAGGCACATCGAGGTCCAAATTCTCGCTGATAGCCATGGCAACGTGATCCATCTCGGTGAACGTGAGTGTAGTCTGCAGCGGCGCCACCAGAAGGTCATCGAGGAGGCACCGTCGCCGCTGCTGGACGCGCAATCTCGGGCCCGGATCGGTGCCGCGGCGTGCAACACCGCCCGCAGTGTCGACTACGTCGGCGCCGGAACCGTGGAGTTCATTGTCTCCGCCGAACGCCCGGACGAGTTTTTCTTCATGGAGATGAACACCCGTCTGCAAGTGGAGCATCCGGTCACCGAGGCGGTCACCGGACTCGACCTGGTGGAGTGGCAATTGCGGGTGGCCGCCGGTGAAAAGCTGGCTTTGACCCAAGGCGACGTCGAGCTCCGCGGGCACGCGATCGAAGCCCGCGTGTACGCCGAGGACCCCGCACGGGGATTCCTGCCGACCGGCGGCCGGGTGCTGCAGCTGCTCGAACCGTCCGGAGCGGGTGTGCGGGTGGACTCGTCGCTGCTGAGCGGGACCGTGGTGGGCAGCGACTACGACCCGATGCTGAGCAAGGTGATCGCGCACGGAATCAACCGGGATCAGGCACTGGCGCGCCTGGACCAGGCGCTGGCACACACCGCGGTGCTGGGTGTGCAAACCAACGTCGAATTTCTCCGCTTCCTGCTTGCCGACGACCGGGTGCAGGCCGGGGACCTGGACACCGCACTGCTCGATCATCGGCTGGCCGATTTTGCGCCGCTGGCCGCGCCCGAAGATGTGTTCGCCGCGGGCGGCCTCTATGTCCAATGGGCCTTGGCTGCGAGGGCGCGACGCGCGGGCAACCTGTGGGCAGCGCCCACCGGGTGGCGCATCGGAGGCGACAGCGCCCCGGTGCGCACTGCGATGCGCACGTCCTTGCGTACCGAGACGGTCTCGGTGTGGGGCTTGCCAGAGGCGGCCCGCGTGCAGGTGGGCGATGGTGAAATCCATTGTGGCAGTATTAATCTCTGCGATGAGCGGATGAGCGTAACCCTGGACGGGTTGCGCCGGGAGTACCATTGGGCGGAAGCCGATCGGCATCTTTGGATCGCCGACGATCGTGGAATCTGGCACATTCGCGAGGCCGACGAGCAGAAGATTCACCGAGACGGCGGCGAGCGACAAGCCGAGGTTCTCAGTCCCATGCCCGGCAGCGTGATAGCCGTGCAGGTCCCCTCCGGCGCGGAGATCGGCGAAGGGGACGTGGTGGTGGTGGTCGAGGCGATGAAGATGGAACATTCACTCACCGCGCCGGTTTCGGGACAGGTGGAGCTATTGGTTTCCGTCGGCGATCAGGTGAAAGTCGATCAGGTGTTGGCGCGGCTGGTTCCAGCCGCCGAGACCAAGGATGAAGGACCATGACAACAACGATGACCGCAGGGACGTTAGCGAAGGAATACGAAGAGCTTCGCGACACGGTCGCAGAATTCGCCCGTACCGTGGTGGCGCCGGTTTCAGCCAAACACGATGAGGAGCACAGCTTCCCGTACGAAGTCGTGGCGAAGATGGGGGAGATGGGACTGTTCGGCCTACCGTTCCCAGAAGAATACGGCGGAATGGGCGGCGACTACTTCGCGTTGGCGTTGGCGTTAGAAGAACTGGGCAAGGTCGACCAGTCGGTAGCGATCACGCTCGAGGCGGCGGTGGGCCTGGGTGCGATGCCGATCTACCGCTTCGGCACCGAGGAGCAGAAGCAAACCTGGCTACCGGACCTGATTGCGGGCCGCGCGCTGGCCGGCTTCGGACTCACCGAGCCGGGGGCGGGTTCGGATGCCGGCAGCACTCGCACCTCCGCCCGGCTCGAGGGTGGTGAGTGGATCATCAACGGCAGCAAGCAATTCATCACCAATTCCGGCACCGACATTACGTCGCTGGTCACCGTCACCGCGGTCACGGGAAGCATCGCCGATGGCAAGAAGGAAATCTCAACGATCATCGTGCCCAGCGGCACAGCGGGATTCATTGTGGAACCGGTCTATAACAAGGTCGGCTGGAACGCCTCGGACACCCACCCGCTGACGTTCACCGATGCGCGAGTGCCCGAGGAGAACCTGCTCGGTGCCCGTGGAACCGGCTACGCGAACTTTTTGTCGATCCTCGACGAGGGGCGGATCGCGATCGCTGCGCTAGCTACCGGGGTGGCGCAGGGCTGCGTCGACGAGAGCGTCAAGTACGCCAAGGAACGGGAATCGTTTGGCCGCCCAATCGGTTCGTACCAGGCGATCAGCTTCAAGATCGCGCGGATGGAGGCGCGTGCCCACGTGGCCCGCACGGCGTACTACGAGGCGGCGGCAAGGATGGTGGCGGGCAAGCCGTTCAAGAAGGAGGCGGCGATCGCGAAGATGATTTCCTCGGAGGCGGCGATGGATAATGCACGTGATGCCACCCAAATCCATGGCGGCTACGGCTTCATGAACGAATACCCAGTGGCCCGTCACTACCGCGACAGCAAGATTCTGGAGATTGGCGAGGGCACCACCGAGGTTCAGCTGATGCTGATCGCGCGCTCGCTGGGTCTGGCATGACCGAGCGGCCCGGCAAGTCTGTTGTCCAGCGCGGGTTATGGTTCGAAGAGTTCGAGATCGACACGAGGTACCTGCACCGGCCCGGTCGCACCGTCACCGAAGCCGACAACGTCTTGTTCACCACGCTGACGATGAACACCCAGTCGCTGCACCTCGATGCCGCGTGGGCCGCCGAGCAGCCGGGCTTTGGGGGTGAGCGATTGGTGAACTCGATGTTCACCTTGTCCACCCTGGTGGGGTTGTCGGTGGCGCAGCTGACGTTAGGCACCATCGTGGCCAATCTCGGCTTTTCCGAGGTGTCGTTTCCCAAGCCGGTTTTTCACGGCGACACCCTGTACGCGGAGACGGTGTGTACGGGCAAGCGGGAATCGAACAGCCGTCCCGATGAGGGCATTGTCACCCTCGAGCACACAGCTCGCAACCAGCATGGCGAGGTCGTCGCACGCGCGGTGCGGACCACGCTGGTACAAAAGCGGCCAGTCTAAGGAGGCGCGATGAACCTGCGTGGTGCAGGACCAGGATGGTTGTTCTGTCCGGCAGACCGCCCCGAACGCTTCGCAAAGGCCGCCGCCGCCGCCGACGTGGTGATTCTTGATCTCGAGGACGGTGTGGCCGAGGCGGCGAAGCCCGCCGCCCGCCAAGCGTTGCGTGACACCCCACTAGACCCTGGACGTACCGTTGTTCGGATCAACGCGGCCGACAGCGACGACCATGCCCGCGACCTGGAGGCCTTGGCCGCTACCGCATACACCATGGTGATGCTCCCCAAGGCGGAGTCGGCCGAACAGATCGCTGCCCTGGCCCCACGCGCGGTCATCGCGTTGGTGGAGACGGCACGTGGCGCCCTGTTTGCTGCCGAAATCGCCGCCGCCGACAACACCGTAGGGATGATGTGGGGCGCCGAGGACTTGATCGCCACGCTAGGTGGCAGCTCCAGCCGGCGCGCGGACGGCGGTTACCGGGACGTGGCTCGTCACGTGCGATCGACCACACTGCTGGCGGCCTCTGCATTCGGCCGCTTGGCCCTCGACGCCGTGCATCTGGACATCCGCGACATCGATGGCTTGCAGGAAGAAGCCTTCGACGCCGCGGCGGTGGGCTTTGACGTGACGGTGTGCATTCATCCGAGTCAGGTCCCGGTGGTGCGCAACGCCTATCGACCCAGCGAGGAAAAGCTGGCCTGGGCGCGCCGGGTCCTGGCCGCGTCGCAAAGCGAGCGTGGGGTGTTCGCTTTCGAAGGACAGATGGTCGACTCCCCGGTGCTGCGGCACGCGGAGAGGATGCTGGTGCGGGCGGGGGAATCTGTTCCTGGGTAGCAGTTGCTGGTTTGCGGTCGTCCGAGTTGTTGGCTGAGCGGCGTGCGGATCAACTCGCTGGCCGCGACACGGATCCTGTTGATCCCGCGATCACCAGTGTGTCTTCGGATTTGAGGGCATAATGGGTGGTGCGTCGGTAGTGCGGCGAGCGAAACCCATCGTGGGTTTGACGATGGGTGAGTGCTTGCGGCGGTTGCCGCCCGAGATTTTGCTGTAGCTGTCGCGCCGCGGGCGCCGACGCGCGGGATGCAACGCAGTTGGTTGGTGATCGGACACCGGTAGGTGGCATCTTCTGACGGCGTTAGCCGGCTGCGGGGCGCGGGAGGCGTTATGGCGGGAAAATCTCCGATCTCGGTAACCGTCGCCCTCGACCCGGTCCAGCTGGTCGGCGTGGACGGCTCGCCTACGGCCGAACGTCGCTACAGTCGGGACCTTCCAGTCGAAACGCTGTGCTGGCTCTACGAGATGATGGTCGTCACCCGAGAGCTGGATACCGAGTTCATCAATCTGAAGCGCCAAGGAGAGCTGGCGCTGTTCGCGTCCTGCCGTGGTCAGGAGGCCGCGCAGGTCGGCGCCTCGGCATGTCTACGCAAGACCGACTGGCTTTTCCCGCAATACCGCGAATTGGGCGCCTACCTGGTGCGCGGTATCTCGCCCGGCCATGTTGCGGCCGCATGGCGTGGAACCTGGCACGGCGGACTGGAGTTCACCAAGAAATGCTGTGCCCCGATCTCGATCCCGATCGGCACTCAGACACTGCATGCCGTCGGCGCGGCTATGGCAGCACAGCGCCTCGATGAGGGCTCGGTAACGGTGGCGTTCCTCGGCGATGGCGCCACCAGTGAGGGCGACGTGCATGAGGCGCTCAACTCGGCGGCGGTGTTCGGCGCGCCGTGCGTCTTCTACGTGCAAAACAACCAGTGGGCGATTTCGCTTCCGGTATCCAAGCAGACGGCTGCAGCGTCTCTCGCGCACAAGTCGATTGGCTACGGAATACCCGGGATTCGCGTGGACGGCAACGACGTATTGGCGTGCTATTCGGTGATGGCCGAGGCCGCAGCCCGAGCCAGGTCAGGGGGTGGCCCAACGTTGATCGAGGCGGTTACATATCGCCTCGGCCCGCATACCACCGCCGATGATCCGAAACGGTACCGGAGCCAGGAGGAGGTCGATCGGTGGCTAGCGCGGGACCCTATTCCGCGCTACCGAACGTATTTGCAACGCCAAGGGGTATGGTCGCAGCGTCTGGAGGAGCGGGTCGCCGCTCGTGCGCAACGACTGCGGACCGAACTGCGTGACGCGGTGGTTGGGGCGCCCGATTTCGACGTCGACGACGTCTTCACAACGGTGTTCGCCGAAATCACTCCCGGGTTGCAGGAGCAGCGCCAACAGTTGCGGGCCGAACTCGCCCGATCCGATTGAGGGGTTGAGCATGACGCAGATCGTCGATCCTCCGGCCCGCGCCGACCAAAAGCTGACGATGCCGGTCTCCGACGTCGTGCAGTCGTTGACCATGGTGCAGTCGCTTAATCGCGCGCTGCATGACGCGATGGCCGCCGACGACCGCGTGCTGGTGTTCGGCGAAGACGTTGCCGTCGAGGGCGGGGTGTTCAGGGTAACTGAAGGCCTGACCGAAACCTTCGGTGAGGAGCGCTGTTTCGACACCCCGTTGGCCGAGTCCGCGCTGATCGGCATCGCGGTGGGTCTGGCACTGCGCGGCTTTGTGCCGGTGCCGGAGATCCAATTCGACGGCTTCTCCTATCCCGCTTTCGATCAAGTCGTCAGTCATCTGGCCAAATATCGCACGCGCACCCGTGGCGAGGTGAATATGCCGGTGACGGTGAGGATCCCATCGTTCGGTGGTATCGGAGCCGCCGAGCATCATTCGGAGTCCACCGAGTCCTATTGGGTGCACACTGCGGGTTTGAAAGTGGTGGTTCCCTCGACTCCCGGGGATGCCTATTGGCTGTTGCGGCACGCTATCGCCTGTCCAGATCCGGTGATGTTTCTCGAGCCGAAGCGGCGTTATCAGGTTCGAGGACTGGTTGATACCACCCAGCCCGAGCCTCCGCTCGGTCACGCGATGGTCCGCCACACCGGTACCGATGTGACGGTCGTGACCTACGGAAGCCTCGTCACCACCGCTCAGCGCACCGCGAAAGATGCTGCGCGGCAATTCGGGTGGAGTCTGGAGGTCATCGATCTGCGGTCCCTGATACCGCTTGACTTTGACACCATCGCCGCGTCCATCCACCGGACCGGACGGTGCGTGGTAATGCATGAGGGGCCTCGGAACCTCGGTTACGGTGCCGAGCTGGCCGCCCGAATCCAGGAGAAGATGTTCTACGAGCTGGAAGCTCCGGTATTGCGCGCCTGTGGGTTTGACACTCCCTACCCCCCGGCGCGATTGGAGAAATTGTGGCTACCAGGTCCCGACCGGCTGCTGGACTGCGTCGAACGCGTGCTGTCACAACCATGAGCGCAGACGAGCGGGTCAAGTGTTTCCGAGTCCCGGATCTCGGTGAGGGACTCGAGGAGGTCACGGTTACCTCGTGGAACGTCGCGGTTGGTGAGGACGTCGAACTCAACCAGGTGTTGTGTTCGGTGGAAACCGCTAAGGCCGAAGTCGAGATCCCCAGCCCGTATGCCGGCCGGATCGTCGACTTGGGTGGATCCGAAGGCGATGTGATCCAGGTGGGTGCCGTTCTGGTGCGAATCGACACCGCGCCGGATTTGGCGCCGGCCACCAATGGCGAGACCGCGGCTCCCACGTTGGTCGGCTATGGCGCCGATGAGGAGATCGACGCCACCAGGCGGCCAGGGCGGCCACTTGCCGCACCGCCGGTACGAAAACTGGCCAAGGAGCTCATGGTTGACCTGGCTTCGCTACAGCGCGGTGACGACGGCGTGGTCACTCGCGCCGATGTGTTGGCTGCTGCTCGGGGCGGGGGCACCGGGAACGGGGTCCGGCAGGTCCGTGGTGTGCAGGCACACATGGCGGAAAAGATGACGCTGTCCCACAGAGAAATTCCGGCAGCGAAGATCAGCGTGGAGGTTGTCTGTGCCCAACTGTTGGGGTTGCGGGACCGCATCCGGTTGGTCGCGCCGGAGATCACGCCGTTCGTGTTGGTGATGCGGCTACTGATTATTGCTCTGAAGAACAACCCGATGCTCAACTCGACCTGGATCGACTCATCTGGCGGGCCGCAGGTTCAGATGCACCCCGGAGTGCATTTGGGTTTCGGTGTAGCCACCAAGCGGGGCCTGCTGGTCCCGGTGATCACCGATGCCGATGGCAAGACCACGCGCGAACTGGCCGGCCGCACGGCTGAGCTGATCGCTGGTGCGCGCCAAGGCCGTTTGACACCGGGAGAGTTGCGCGGTTCCACGTTCACCGTCTCGAATTTTGGGGCACTGGGTGTGGACGACGGTGTACCGGTGATCAATTATCCCGAAGCCGCCATCCTTGGGATGGGCGAGATCAAGCCTCGCCCGGTGGTCGTCGGCGATGAGGTGGTCGCGCGTCCCACGATGGCATTGGCCTGCGTGTTCGACCACCGGGTCGCAGATGGCGCTCAGGCCGCACGATTCATGTGCGACCTGCGTGGCCTGATCGAAGCGCCGGAGACCGCAATTTTGGATCTCTAACCGGACGGGCGAATGGTGTTGTCGCCGTCGCCATCATCCTGGGCACGCAGGAGCTTCTCCGGATGATGAAAATTGTTGATTCGAGGTTGGCCCCGGTCTAGATGCGGCGGTGGGATCCATTCGGTGTCGCCGTGCACGTTTTTTCGAGTGGTCCATCCGCCGGGTTTGAGGATCCGATGTTGGGGACCGCACCCGAAGGTGAGGTCGTTGACATCGGTGGTACGGCAGGCGGCGTAGTCGGTGACATGATGGACTTCGCAGTAGTAGCCTTTGACGTCGCATCCCGGGGCTGAGCAGCCACGATCTTTGGCGTACAACACAATTCGTTGCCCTGGTGAGGCTAGGCGCTTGGTGTGATAGAGCGCCAGGGCTTTGCCCTTGTCGAAGATCGCCAAATAGTGGTGGGAATGACGGGCCAACCGGATCACGTCCGACATTGGCAAGAGGGTACCGCCGCCGGTCAGTCCTTTGCCGGCGGCGGCTTCCAACTCCGTCAGAGTGGTAGTGACGATGATGGAGGCGGGCAGCCCGTTGTGCCGGCCGAGTGCTCCGGATGCCAGCATCGCGCGCAGCGCGGCATTGAGCGCGTCGTGGTTGCGCTGGGGTACCGAGCGAACGTCGCGGTCAATGCCGTCTTGGGTGGGTGTGCCGTCGACGCACGGCGTGTCATCGAACGGATTGCACATGCCGGGAGCGGCCAGTTTGGCTAGCACCGCCTCGACGGTGGCGCGCAGTTCCGGGGTAATCCAGCCGCGCAACTCCGACATGCCGTCGGCTTGCTGGTTGTTCAGCGTCAGGCCGCGCCGACGCGCCCGATCTTCGTCGCGATAGGTGCCGTCGGGGTTGAGGCAGTCGGCGATGGTATTGGCGAGACCCGCCAACTGCTCCGGTCGATACTGGCCGCCTTGTCGGGCCAAATCGGCTTCGGCACGCTCGCGGGTGCCCTGGTCGACCCAGCCCGGCAGCTGCTGGCAGAAGCGGCGGATGACCGCTACTTGGCCTGCTCCGAGTTTTCCGTCGCGCTGGGCGGCGGCGGTGGCCGCCAGCAGTGGTGGCAGCGCTTCGCCGGACAGTCCGCGCCGGGGCCCCAGTTCGGCGGCCTCTTTGATGCGCCGGGCGGCCTCGGCGCGGCTGGTCAGGGTCCATTCGGCAACGGCGTGGGAGAGTTTGCCGCCGAGCTCTTCGGCGGTGGCCTGGCGGGCCAGGTTATTGATCAGCCGATGCTCGGGCACCGGGAGCCGCCGGCGGACCCGTTCGCTGCGTTCCAGCAGGATTAGCCACTCGCGGGTGGTCAGTGCGTCGAAATTCAGCTCGGCCACCGCCTCGACCGCGGCGTCCAGGGCGTCGAAGGCAGCCGTGATCTCCTCTCGATCCACGACACCTGAACTCATGGCTCGAAACTAGCGGAGGGCACCGACAAAAATTGCCGTCCAAAGACTCACTGAAATAAAAGTGACACAAGTGATTTCAGATTTCTTTGGCGCTATCTGCCTTGTTCTGAAACTAATTGGTCAGGGCCCTGGCCCACGCAGGACGCCGAACGCAGGCTTACCAGCATGTGCGCTATAGCTGGCTCACCACGAAAGTTGCTGCTTGGCCAGGCATATCGGAATGCTCATACGTGAGGTGTGCCGGCGAGAACATCTCGTCATGTGAAGGCAGCGCGAGGACGCCCGGAGTGCAAATCGGATCGTCCGGCGCACACAGGTCGATTGCCTTGTGTCCATACCATGGGCTGATCGCGCTCACCGGGCCACCCAGATATCGGTCGCTCGGATTTCCGAACAGGGCGACCGCGGCAACATGATCAGCCACCTCCGCTGACAACGTTTGGGGGATAAAGCCGGCAACCGGGGCCTGGGCGATGGTGATCAGGTCTATCACCATCGCCCCTTGGGAATATCCACCTAATACCAGCTTGGTGTCGGGGCAATTGGCTGCCATGGACTCCACGTGAGCGCTGGCATCGTTGGCTCCCGCTGATGCCGACGGAGGCCAATCTTCGGTGGCAGGGTAGTTGACCGGATACACCCCGAGGGACCGACCGCCAACCTGCGAGCGCAGTGAGTCGACAAACGCCTGTCCGACCCCACCGACTCCGGGCGGCTCGGCGGTGCCGCGGGCAAACGTCACTTCGACGTCGGGGCAGGGCGCGGCCGATGCGGAAGAAACGAGGATCGGCGGGCTCAGCGTCGCCCCGGTTGTCACCACCGCGATACCCAGCAAACGAGCAAATCGGCGTGCGTTCACGTCCCAATGCTGACACATCGCGACCGAAACGTGCCTACCAAATTGTGCGGGGCTACTTCGGCAGGTCGCGCGCGGCAGATCGAATGCGGCCCGGGCATCGCAGGGCGTCAGCAGCGGGAGGTTGAGTTGACCCGGTCCCCGATCGGCAAGCTTGCCAGGGGCGATCGCGCATGCTGGGCGAAATCGGCAGCCTCAAGAGGCGATCAGGGGTGGCGTAGCGCGCACGGCGGCTGATGGTCACTGTGTAATCCGCCGCGTGCGGTGGTCCGGGCAGTGCGATTGCAACCTGACTTAGGACGATGTCGGTCAGCGCTCTTTGTGGATGCGGGCAATGAGTCTGCGGACAACGCCGTGTCGGCGCCGCCGCTCCTTGGCGATCCGGGGGCAACGAGATGCCGAGTCCGGTCGTGGAAACCCCGGACAAGGCGGCGGTAAAGATTCGCGGGGAGGCGGTAATGCGGGGCCCAACACTCGCATTCGCATGTACGCGTGCGGCAGACGGTTCGGTGAAGACAACAACTCCCGGTGCGGCCCGGGTGTAGCCATTACACCGCTTTTCGCCACTCCACGATGACATTATGGACAGCGACATGACACGTCGTCACCGTTCCACGGCATGGGCGGCATTCGGGATGCCGAGGGCCCCGATAACCGGTGATGCACTATGCGACGCCGCGGCACGACTACCTGCGGCGCCCATCGCGGCCCGACGAACTTGTTCAACAGCAGAAGACGGCGTGATCTGAGGGCGGAAATTCATGCACCAGCTCGACCATCAGCAGTCAGGGGCAACAGCCCAGCAGCCACCGCGCTGCGTGGCCATCTACACCGACGGGAACGCGCGCTGGGCCACCCGACGCGGGCTCTCTGCGATGGAAGGCCATCTGGCTGGGGGCAAGGTCGCACTCAAACGTGTTCGCGATGCCTGCGAACTGGGCATCGAGCAGCTTTCCCTATTCACCTTCTCCGTTGATAACATGATGCGTTCAGCCGAGGAGGTCGCCACCCTCATGAGCATCATGGCGGCCCTATTCGATCAGGGTATCCAGCTGCTGGGGCCTTGGGGCGTCCGGTTGCGGGTGGTGGGATCGCGCAATGGGCTGCCGCAGGATATGTCTGACGCGGTGGATCGCGCCGAAGCCGGCACCGCGCACAACAGCCGCATGGATCTGTTCTTCGGGCTCAACTACGGGGGCCGTCAAGAGCTGCTGGACGCCGCACAGCGCTACCAGGGTGGCGGCGAGGAAGTATTTCGGCGGCTGCTGTGTGCGCCGGAAATGCGCGATCTCGATCTGGTCATTCGCACCGGTGGCGATAGGCGTCTATCCAACGGCTTTCTCTGGCACGCGGCGTACGCCGAACTGCTGTTCGTCGATGAACTGTGGCCCGACTTCACCCGCGAACGCTTCGAGAATGCGCTTGCCGAGTACGGACGTCGCGCGCACGGTAAGGATTGATCCGGAGCATGGTGCCGAAATTGAAACCAGCCCATAGCGTCTAGGCAAGATCAAAGAGCTTCCGCGAAACGCCCACTCCGCCCCGGCAGGTTGCGTGGCCACTCGACGCCGCTAATCGTCACCCGCCACCCAAGTCCAGGCGCCAACCGGTGTCCTGGAGCGGCCAGCCGCGGTCAGGCCGCGGGAGGGGCAGGTTCGGGCGGAATCGCCCCGTCGCAGCCACCGGGCGGTGGCGGGCCGGGGAGAGGCTCGTCGCCGCTGACGCAGTCGTAGTAGAACTGAGGGCCGACCATCCAGGTTTTCATCCACTGGTGCCAAAACGACCCGTCGGGGTACTTCTCGCCGTCGCACACGGCTAGCTCGCCCCAACCCCATCGACCACCCGGGCACCAGCCCTTCGTCATGTCCGGCTGGTGCGGGTCAGGTGGATCGGCGCTGGCCACCGCGGTGGGAAACACAATGGCTGCAGCACAACCCAATATCGCAGTGCCGAAGCGAATGGGGTTCAACTTCATTTCGACTCCCTCAAAAACGTTGAATCACATACAGCCGATTCCAAGCGATGATCAGAACTCCTGGATGAGCCGCGGCGATCATGCATAGGCGAAGGACCTTCCCGAGGAAATCTGAAGTCCGGTTCGTTCTGATCAAAAACTAGCATTGCCGCACGGGTCCGGGAACAACGTTTTTTCGACGGCTAACGATGGCGCGGATTGGCGACGTCAAACCCGAGGTGGGCCAGGGTGATCTCCGGCCCAAAATCGGCTCTGACGTGCACTTTCAGTGCCCGTTGCTGGTCGTGGCGCCAGGATGGTTAGTCGTCGACATTCCTGTTCCGATTCCGGCTGCGATTGAGCCGATCCGCGGCGCCGACGGCCCGTTGATTTGTTCTCGTTCGTTGCCCGCGTCGTGCCCGGGTATTGACCCGGTCGTCGCGAATAGGAAACCGCAACCCGAGATTGTGGGCACTGATGCTGTCTCCGCAGTTCGTAACGGGGCGGCCGACCGGGAGAATGCCACTTCGACCGAACCCCCGGGTTTGTGGCGCGTTGGACGACCTGGTCCTCGCGAGCGTCAAGAATCAACTGAAATAACTGTCACGTATCAGCCGAAACACTCGTCTCGCAGGATGATCAGTGCCCCCGGCATGACTCGAACGTGCGACCTAGGGATTTGTGATTTCGGGTGCCGACGAGTTCTTGAAGGGCAGCGAAGTGCTGCCGGCAATGTTGTACTGACCGACGCTGACGCCAAACCAGCCGTTGTTAACGTGGTCGCAAGAGGTGCCCATCGGAGGAATCTTTGGGCCGGATTTCGCGCGAGGATCACCCTTGCGGTAACTGAAGTCAACCCCGCCTCTTAACTTCACTTAATCGAATAAATGAAGTTAGAATCGACCCATGACCTCACTTCGCCCTGTCGCCTACGAGAACGTTCGTTGGGAACCGCAGGGGAGGCGGTACGCGAGTGGGACTCTGCCAAAGTACGGCACCTACCACCCCGCTGTGCCAGTCAGCATTGCCGACTTGGTGCTAGATCTGCCGCCAGCGGTGTTAGCAGACGCAGAGGCGGCCAGCCACGAGATCGCACGTTTCGACGCCGAACTGGGCGGCGAGATTGCACCGTTTGCTGCGGTGTTGCTTCGGTCGGAGTCCGCCGCGAGTTCGCAGATCGAAAACTTGACCGCATCAGCGCGCGCAATCGGCGAAGCAGAGTTGTCCGGTGGCAAGGCCAAGCGTAACGCTGAGCTGATCGTTGCCAACACCGCTGCGATGCAAGCAGCAGTCGCTCTGTCCGACACCGTTGACGCCGATGCTATCCGGGCGATGCACCGCGCGTTGATGGTCAATGAGCCACGCCATACGCCAGGCGAATTCCGCACCGAGCCAGTGTGGATCGGTGGTGGGTCCACCCCGATCGGCGCGACGTTTGTCGGCCCGCGCTATGAGTTGATCCCTGGGGCGATTGGTGACCTGATCGCCTTCACGCAGCGCGCCGATGTCCCTACGCTGCCGCAGATCGCGGTGGGCCATGCCCAGTTCGAGACCATCCACCCCTTCACCGACGGCAACGGCCGCACAGGCCGCGCACTGGTTCAAGCCCTGCTGCGCAACAAAGGCCTGACGCGCCAGGTCACGGTGCCGGTCTCAGCCGGGCTGTTGGCCGACACGGGCGCGTACTTCGCCGCGTTGACGAGCTATCGCGACGGTGACTTCGCGCCGATTGTCCAGCGGTTCTCGCAGGCCACCGTGCTGGCTATCGCCAACGGGCGACAACTGGTCGGCGATATCCGCGATATCCGGGAAACCTGGAACGACGTGATCACCGCACGGTCCGACTCCGCGGTGTGGAAGGTCGCCGATCTATTGACCCGCCGTCCAGTCGTGAACGCCGTACTACTGGCGGAGGAGTTGGGTATCGAGTCCACCAACGCTCACCGCTACCTCAACCCGCTTACGGAGGCGGGAATCCTCGTCGAGACAACAAACGGACCTCGCAACCGAGTGTGGCGTTCGCCGGAAGTGCTTGCCGCGCTGGATGCTTTCGGCGAACGCGCCGGCCGACGGGGATAGCTGACCGTTATTTCCCGTTTCTCCACCCGCGCCGCGGGGCGCGGCTGGAAGTGTGGTTGCGTGCAGGCGACACCCACACCGCGGCGCGGTTGGTGGGTTTGACGGATGTGCGGCGCGCGGGTGTGGAAGCCGATTCGGCGGTAGTGACGCGGTGGCTTGACGACGGTGTCGCGCCTAACGGCGGGCGGGGGCGCGCTTTCGGCACCCGCAGCGTGCACGGCTTCGATTTGACCTTCGCAGCGCCCAAAAGCGCGTCATTGTTGCGCGCGCTGCGCGCCGACGACGTGGTCCAAAAGGCCATCGCGGCGGCGCATTCGGCCGCGCCTTCGGAGGCGATGGGTACCTGGCCACGCATGCCGCCTATACCTACGTACACAACAGCGATCCCGCAGCAGCCCCATAGGGCCTGCTGCACGGATCTGTGACATCTGAGGTCGCTTGACGAGCAGTCAGGCTGGAAGGACGTCGTTGTGTCTAAGCCCTACTCTGGGGGGTCCGTCGTGACGTGGTGCGGGTTGCGCGTGAGTGTGGCCCTGGGGTGTCAGTGGAGCAGGTCGCTCATGACTTAGGAATTCGCCAGACCACGTCGAATTCGTGGCTTCGCGCCGCTGATGCCGAGGAAGATCCGAAGTCGGTCGCCGCGCCGGATGTGCTGCGGGAGAATCGGGATTTGACGCGGCGTAATCGGTTGTTGGAGCAGGAGAACGAGGTCCTGCGCAAGGCGGCGGTCTATCTGGCGTGCGGATTGCTACCGGGAAAGGTTCTACCCGTCGTGAAGGAGCTGGCAGCAGCCGGTGGCCCCGATCAGGGTACCGGTGGTGGTCTCGTGTCGGGTCTTGGTTGCGCCGCGATTTCACCGCGCCGCGACCGGATAGGTTGTGGCTCAGCGATATCACCGAGCATCCGCGTGTGGTCCAACCGGATCGTGGGTTACGCCATCGCCGAGCGGATGACCTCGTAGCTGGCCGTCGACGCCCTGCGAATCCGCCGTGTCCCGCAGCGGTGGCACCGTCGCTGGCCGCACGCTAGATACCGACAGGGGCGGTCCATTTCGTTGCCGCAAGCTCTAGCAGTCCCTGCGGCGCATCAGATGCTCGGCTGCATGGGACAGGTCGGCCCCGCCGGAGACAACGCCGCCATGGAGAACTCCTTCTCCCTGCTGCAACGCAACGTTTTGGACCGCCAACGCTGGGCCAGCCGCGAGGACCTCCACATCACGATCGTCACCTGGATCGAACGCACCTACCACCGACGCCGACGACAAACCCGCTTGGGCCGATTGACCCCCATCGAATCCGAAGCCATCATGACCCAGACGGCCAACAAGGCCGCCTGAGGAACTGTCACAGAATCCCGCAGCAGCCCCATTCATTGCCCGACGCGGAAGGTGGCGCGACTTTGGGCCAACAAAGGTTGGATCGGCGTTGATGACGTGTCCCGTGTTGGCCTTGAACAGCCAGCGGACGTGATTTGGCAGGCGGTCAATATAGCTAGAGGTACCGACACCGTTTCGGTGGATCGGGGCGTCACACCTGGCTGGGATGGTGCGCATTGAACTTGATGATGCGCGGCAAAGCGCGAAACTGTGGACGAAGTGTGGACACAGGCAGAGGTGCCGAACGCCAGCAAACTATAGACCGGCTAAGTAGCGGGCTGACCTGCCACTTTGGTTGCGCCCCCGGCACGACTCGAACGTGCGACCTAGGGATTAGAAGGCCCTTGCTCTATCCACCTGAGCTACGGAGGCAATGTGCAGGTCAGTCTATCCAACGGCAAGTCAAGATCAGATTCGGCGACACAACGGGGGCGAAAAGTCTTCCCCTGCGCCAAAAATCGGTTATGGTGTGAGCCTCGACACACGTACAACACCGGCTGGTAATCGGCCGTTAACCGCAATGAAGCGTGTGCCTGACGTCGAGGGGTGGGCTTTGTAATGTGCATGGCCAGTGTTACATCGCGGTGCTCGCGGGCCGGCGCTGAGGCGCTGCGCCACGGAGCGCAGCTTGCGGCCGACGCCAAAGACACCATTCGCTCCGGAGCCCTGCTGCTTAGGGGCTCGCCGTTCGCCCTGGGTTGGGTCGCCGGCTGGGTAACCACAGAATTTCCGCTGCACGTGGTGACGGGGCATGCACTGTCGCGGGTATCGCCGCCGGCGATCGGCCGATACGGCACCGCGTGGGCAGCCCAGCGTGCCGACTCGACCCTGGCGGCGGCGCTCGAGGAGTCACTGGGACCGGATTTCCGCGACCTGGTGGCGCACCCGACCGGCGAACCGTCCGAGGGTGAGCGACGGGGCGGTCTGCTGCCGTCCGGGCCCCGCCGACGCTATGCGGCGCAGACCTCAGACATCTCCTACGGTCCGGGTGGACGCGAACATTTGCTCGACATCTGGCGTCGGCCGGATCTGGCGCCGGGCCGCCGCGCGCCGGTGCTGATCCAGGTCCCCGGGGGAGCATGGGCGGTCAACGGTAAACGTCCGCAGGCCTACACATTGATGAGTCGCATGGTGCAACTGGGCTGGATCTGCGTCTCGATCAATTACAGCAAGAGCCCACGCTGCGCATTTCCGGCACACGTCATCGATGTCAAACGGGCGATTGCGTGGGTCCGCGAGAATATCGCCGACTACGGCGGAGACCCCGATTTCATCGCCATCACCGGCGGTTCGGCCGGTGCGCACCTGGCTTCCCTGGCTGCGTTGACCCCCAACGACCCGGCCTTCCAGCCTGGGTTCGAAAACTCCGACACGACTGTCCAGGCGGTGGCGCCGTACTACGGTGTCTACGACTTCACCGACCTGGACAACATGCACGAGATGATGCTGCCGTTCCTCGAGCACTTCGTGATGAAGACGCGCTATGCCGAAGATCCTGAGCAGTTCAAAGCCGCTTCGCCAATCTCGTACGTGCACCGGGACGCGCCGCCTTTTTTTGTGCTGCACGGCGAGCGGGATCAGCTGATCCCGAGCGCTCAGGCTCGAGCTTTCTGCGATGCGTTGCGGGATGCGGGAGCGGACACGGTCGCCTATGCCGAGCTCGCCAATGCCCACCACGCTTTCGACATCACCCCTACGGTCCGATCCCGGCTGACGGCCAACGCCGTCGCCGACTTCCTGGGGGTTGTCTACGGTCGGCGGACCGGCTCGTTGCTGGGGTCGTCGCGGCTGTCGGCGACGTCGGCCAGCTAACTCGAGTGGGCCGCAGGACCGGGGGCTTTCCAACTCGATTGCTCGCCGGCAGCTCGTGTCGGACGGCCCGCGGCGCCCACTCGACTGAGTCGATCCTCACTTTCACCACCGCGTCAACCGGACTAGCGTTGTGTTGGCAAATCGGGTAGACGGAGCTGAGCAGGAGGCTTGTTCGGCGGTGACAGACTTGGCGCATCGAGTTATCCGGCCCACGCGGGGTCGTGATCATGGTTGAGGCCGTTGGATTGTCCGATGAGCTGGGGCCGGTCGACTATTTGATGCATCGTGGCGAGGCCAATCCACGGACCCGTTCGGGGATCATGGCGCTCGAACTTCTCGACGGCACACCGGACTGGGACCGCTTCCGGGCGCGGTTCGAGAACGCCTCGAGACGAGTGTTGCGGCTACGACAGAAGGTCGTCGTTCCGACGCTGCCGACCGCGGCGCCGCGCTGGGTGGTCGATCCCGATTTCAACCTCGACTTCCATGTGCGCCGGGTGCGCGTCGCCGAACCCGGCACCCTGCGCGAAGTATTCGACCTCGCCGAAGTGATCTTGCAGTCACCGCTGGACATATCGCGGCCGTTGTGGACTGCCACGCTGGTCGAGGGCTTGGCCGACGGCACGGCTGCGACCCTGCTGCACGTCAGCCATGCCGTCACCGATGGGGTGGGCGGCGTAGAGATGTTCGCCCAGATTTACGACCTGGAGCGGGATCCGCCGCCGAGGCCCACGCCGCCGCAGCCCATTCCGCAGGATCTTTCGCCGAACGACTTGATGCGCCAAGGTCTTAACCACCTGCCCATCGCCCTTGTCGGCGGCGTTGTCGGTGCACTGTCCGGGGCGGTATCGGTGGCCGGTCGTGCGGTCTTGGACCCGGCAGCTACCGTGTCGGGGATTGTCAGCTACGCCCTGTCCAGCGTGCGGGTGATGAACCGCGCCGCGGAGCCGTCGCCGCTACTGCGCCGACGCAGCCTGACCACCCGCACCGAGGCGATTGACATCCGGCTTTCTGAACTACACCAGGCTGCCAAGGCCGGCGGCGGGTCGATCAACGACGCATACCTCGCCGGCCTTTGTGGTGCTCTGCGGCGGTACCACGAGAGGCTTGGCATGCCCATCAGCACGTTGCCGATGGCAGTGCCGGTGAACTTGCGGGCCGACGCCGATGCGGCCGGCGGGAACCGATTCACCGGCGTCAATCTGGCGGCTCCCCTCGGCACGATCGATCCGATAGCCCGGATGAAGAAGATCCGGGCGCAGATGACCCAGCGCCGCGATGAGCCCGCAATGAACTTTGTCGGGTCTATCGCTCCGGTCCTCAGCGTGTTGCCCACGGCGGTGCTGGAGGGAATCAGCGGCTCGGTGATCGGCTCGGACGTCCAGGCCAGCAATGTCCCGGTATACCCCGGTGACACCTTTATCGCGGGAGCAAAGATATTGCGGCAGTACGGTATTGGCCCGCTGCCCGGCGTGGCGATGATGGTGGTGCTGATATCCCGGGGCGGTTGGTGCACGATCACTGTGCGCTACGACAGGGCGTCGGTGCGAAACGACGAATTGTTCGCCGAGTGCCTGCTTGAGGGCTTTAACGAGATCCTTGCACTGGCCGGTGATCCGGCACCGCGCGCGGTCCCGGCCTCATTCGCCGGTCCGGCAGGCTCCGCGACTCGATCGGTGTCGGGCTCATGAGCGCCACCGAAGAGCACGCCGACGACGGTAAGCAGTCGCGCGATTTGCGGTTACCCGGCTCAGTGGCCGAGATCATGGCCAGCACGCCGGGAGCCAAGGTGGGCGCATTCTTCGATCTGGATGGCACATTGGTCGCCGGCTTCACCGCCGTCATCCTCACCCAGGAGCGGCTGCGGCGCCGCGATATGGGTGTCGGCGAGCTGCTCAGCATGATTCAAGCAGGGTTGAACCATACGCTCGGACGGATCGAGTTCGAAGACCTGATCAACAAAGCCTCTTCGGCATTGCGCGGGCGGCTCCTGACCGACTTGGAGGAAATCGGCGAGCGCCTGTTCGCGCAGCGGATCGAGTCCCGGATCTACCCGGAAATGCGAGAGTTGGTGCGAGCGCATGTGGCCCGCGGCCACACTGTGGTGCTCAGCTCCTCTGCGCTAACCATTCAAGTGGAGCCGGTGGCGCGTTTTCTTGGTATCACCAACATGCTGACCAACAAGTTCGAGACCAACGAGGACGGGCTGCTCACCGGGGGAGTGATCAAGCCGATTCTATGGGGGCCAGGTAAGGCCTCCGCGGTGCAGCGTTTTGCCGCCGAGCACGACATCGACCTCAAAGAGAGTTACTTCTACGCCGATGGCGACGAGGACGTCGCGCTGATGTACCTGGTCGGAAATCCGCGACCGACCAATCCCGAAGGTAAGATGGCCGCCGTCGCCAAGCGTCGCGGCTGGCCAATTCTGAAGTTCAACAGCCGCGGCGGCGTGGGTCTGCGGCGACAGCTGCGAACCCTGGCCGGATTTAGCACCATGTTCCCGGTGGCCGCCGGTGCGCTCGGGGTCGGCGTGATGACCGGCAGCCGGCGGCGTGGCGTCAACTTCTTTACCTCCAACTTCTCCCAGTTATTGCTTGCCACCAGCGGTGTGCATCTCAATGTCGTGGGTAAGGAGAACCTGACCGCGCAGCGTCCGGCCGTCTTCATCTTCAACCACCGTAACCAGGTCGATCCGGTGATTGCCGGAGCACTCGTGCGCGACAACTGGGTTGGCGTGGGCAAAAAGGAACTGCGGAACGACCCGATCATGGGCACCCTGGGCAAGTTGTTGGACGGCGTCTTCATCGACCGCGACGATCCGGCTTCCGCGGTAGAGACGTTGCACACCGTCGAGGAGCGGGCCAAAAACGGGCTGTCGATCGTGATCGCGCCCGAAGGCACCCGGTTGGACACCACCGAGGTGGGACCCTTCAAGAAGGGGCCCTTCCGCATTGCGATGGCCGCGGGAATCCCGATCGTCCCGATCGTGATTCGCAATGCGGAGATCGTTGCCTCGCGCAATTCCACCACCATCAATCCGGGCACGGTCGACGTGGCGGTATTTCCGCCCATTCCGGTCAATGACTGGACCCTTGACACGCTGCCGGAGCGTATAGCCGAAGTACGCCAGCTCTACCTCGACACCCTCAAGGAATGGCCGGTGGACGAGTTGCCCAGCGTCGACTTGTACGCCGAGCAGAAGGCCGCAAAGAAAGCCAGGACCCGGACGAAGGCAGCGGCGAAAAAGACCCCGGCCAAAAAGAGTCCGGTCAAAGCCACCGCCAACAAGCCGGCCAGCACGGCCGCAAACAAGGCACCGGCCGCGAAAAAGGCACCGGCCAAGAAATCGGCCAAGGCCCCAACACGACGGCCGGTCAAGACCAATCCCGACCAATCCGCGACCGCAGTCAACGACGGTGAGGCGCAACAGCCAAGCAGCAACCAAAGTGACGCCACTCAAGCGCCGAGTTCTAGGCCTCGAGGACGGCCGTGACCAAACCGGTGGCCGATACCAGCGCGGTGCTGACTGCCGAAGACACGCTGGTGCTGGCTTGGATGGATTCACCGGTCGAAATGCAGCTGATCATGGAATGGCTGGGCCACCAGCGCGCCCGCAATCCCGAAGCCAGATTCGACGTGCTCAAGCTGCCGCCCCGCAATGCACCGCCGGCCGCACTGACAGCGCTGGTGGAACAACTCCAGGAGGGCCCCGAGGGGAGCCAAGATCGTTCGATCGTGCCGGTGCAGGTGTTCTGGCAGCCGCCGCCGGATCGCAGCAGGCTGGCCAAGGTGGCCGGGTTGCTCCCCGGCCGTGATCCCTACCATCCCAACCAGCGTTTGCAGCGTCGCATCCTGCGCTCAGATCCCCGGCGGGCCAGGGTGTTGGCCGGCGAGTCGGCCAAGGTTTCTGAATTGCGCCAACAGTGGCGTGACAACACCGTTGGCGAGAACAATCGCGACTTTGCCCGGTTCGTCACCCGCCGCGCCATCCTGGCGTTGGCACGCGCCGAGTACCGAATCCTAGGACCCCAATACAAGTCTCCCCGGCTGGTCAAGCCGGAAATGTTGGCGTCAGCAAGATTCCGTGCCGGCCTAGCGAAGATCCCCGGCGCCACCGTCGAAGAGGCCGGGAAAATGCTCGACGAGTTGGCCACCGGCTGGAGTCAGGTGTCAGTGGACCTGATCTCTGTTCTCGGCCGGCTGATCAGCCGTGGATTCGACCCGGAATTCGACTACGACGAGTACGAGGTCGCGGCCATGCGCGCGGCGCTGGAATCTCATCCTGCGGTCCTACTGTTCTCCCACCGCTCATACATCGACGGCGCAGTGGTGCCCGTGGCCATGCAGGACAACCGGCTACCGCCGGTGCACATGTTCGGCGGCATTAACCTGTCGTTCGGCGTGATGGGACCCCTGATGCGGCGCTCGGGGATGATCTTCATCCGACGCAACATCGGTGACAATGCGCTCTACAAATACGTGCTCAAGGAATACGTCGGCTACGTCGTCGAGAAGCGGTTCAACCTGAGCTGGTCCATCGAAGGCACCCGCTCCCGCACCGGAAAGATGTTGCCGCCCAAGCTCGGCCTGATGAGCTATGTGGCCGACGCCTATCTAGACGGTCGCAGTGACGACATCCTGCTGCAGGGGGTCTCGATCTGCTTCGACCAGCTGCACGAGATCGCCGAGTATGCTGCCTACGCACGCGGCGCCGAGAAGACGCCCGAGGGCGTGAGCTGGCTGTATAACTTCATCAAGGCTCAGGGGGAGCGCAATTACGGCAAGATCTATGTCCGGTTTCCCGAAGCGGTCTCCATGCGAGCGTATCTCGGTGCACCAAATGGTCCGCTGGCCAACGATCAAGCCGCGAAGCGCCTTGCGCTGCAGAAGATGTCGTTCGAAGTCGCGTGGCGGATCCTGCAGGCAACCCCGATGACCGCGACGGGCTTGGTGTCCGCGTTGCTGCTCACCGCCCGTGGGACCGCGTTGACGCAGGATCAGCTGCACCACACGTTGCAAGACGCGCTGGATTACCTCGAGCGCAAGCAGACGCCGATGTCTACTAGTGCCCTACGGCTGCGCTCGCGCGAGGGGGTACGCGCCGCGGTGGACGCGTTGTCCAACGGACACCCGGTAACTCGGGTGGACGGTGGCCGGGAACCGGTGTGGTACATCGCGCCCCAGGACGAACTCGCCGCGGCGTTCTATCGGAACTCGGTGATCCACGCGTTCCTGGAAACCTCGATCGTCGAACTGGCGCTGGCGCACGTCCGGCACAGCGACGGTGACCGCATGGCCGCGTTCTGGGACCAGGCGATGCGGCTGCGAGATCTGCTGAAATTCGATTTCTACTTTGCCGACTCCGCTGCATTTCGGGCCAATATCGCCGAAGAGATGGCGTGGCACCAGGATTGGGAGTCGCAGGTCGCCGCCGGGGGCGATGACATCGACGCAATACTGTATGAAAAGCGGCCGTTGATATCGGACGCGATGTTGCGGGTGTTCTTCGAGGCCTACGAGATCGTCGCCGACGTGTTGCGCGATGCCCCGGCGGATATTAGTCCGAAGGAACTGACGGAGTCGGCGCTGGGTATCGGCCGCCAGTACGTGGCGCAGGGCCGGGTTCGAAGCAGCGAGCCGGTGTCCACGCTGCTGTTCGCCACCGCTCGACAGGTCGTTGAGGATCAGAATCTGATTGCACCGGCACCGGACCTTGGCGAACGCCGGATCGCCTTCCGGCGCGAATTGCGGGACATATTGCGAGATTTCGACTATGTCGAGACCATCGCGCGCAATCGGTTCATCGCCCGTGAGTTCAAATCACGTCAGGCGGGATCCTAGGTGTTTGCTGCCGCCCACCGCAGGTTTTCCTGAGGAGATCGGGATCCGGCTTGCTCGCGGTCAGCTGGCGCGGGGTTTGGAGCCGTTGGCCGCCCTTGGTCGGCATCGGCACTCTCGCTCCACTCCGGCGGGCGCAACAGGTAGCCGATACGGCCTCGCCACGTCCGCGCGTGGCGAATGTCGCCAAGCATCGTCACGAATTCGTGGTAATTGAGCTTGATCGGGTTGTGGGTGGTGATGTTCTTTGTCAACCCGAATTGGATGGGTGCGCCTTCCTCTGCGTAGCTACCGAACAGCCGATCCCACACGATGAAGATGCCCCCGTAGTTCTTGTTGAGGTACGGATTGTTGGCGCCGTGGTGGACGCGATGGTGGGACGGCGTGTTGAACAGATACTCGATCGGCCTCGGCAGTCGGTCGACGCGTTCGGTATGGATCGGGTATTGGTAGAAAATCACGATCGCGTGGCACCCGAAGATCATCCAGACAGGGAAACCCGCGAGCACCAGCGGCACGTATACGACAGCCGATAGGAATAGCCAACCCGGAACGAGCCAGGGCGTCCGGACCCCCGTCGAGAGGTTGAAGTACTGGCTGGAGTGATGCACGCTGTGCGCCGCCCAGAACACCCGAATTCGGTGCGCCATACGGTGTTTGACGTAGTAGGCCAGGTCGGTCAGCACCAGTGCGGATACCCAGACCCACCAATTGGTGACCGGCAGGTGAATCGGCGCTAGCGCACTCGCGAGGAGCACGACGGGTATCCCGGTGAGCTTGCCGGCGGGCCGGGTAACGAGAGCAAGGGCGTAGACCGACACACTCGCCGCCGTATCGCGGGCGGACATGCCGGCCCGCGACCGGGTTTGCCGCTGGTCCAGCCGGTAACTGAGGAACTCCAGGCCCATCAGGACCACTAGCGCGACGAGAACTATTGGCAGGACGCGTTCCATTGGTCACCTGGTATCGCGAAACCCGCCGCGGCCGGGGTTTGTGTCCCCTCGGCCGCGATCGGGTCGGAGGCTACGGGGTGTCGGCGCCGCAACCGCGGCGTCGAACGGCAGCGGTGCACGCGCACCCTAACAACCGGGTATCTCCGTTATCTCCGGACTTGGAGTGTCGACGATGTCCGACGAGCAGCCAACCGCTAGCAGCGCGAACGCTGCGGTCAACACGGCGCCGGCAGCCCAGGCCAACCGGGTTGTCATCTTCCTACTTTTCAGGTTCTCGTTCATCGCCCGTACCCTCCATTTGCTGGTCTGTCGCCGTTGGTCGCATATGCGACGACCATTGGAGCCTATCGCCGGGGTTCTGCGCAGTCGGGCATTTTCGAATACTCGAGAAAATTGGTCTGCGGTCAATGTGGCTCTCCGGTTTCCGGCAATTCCGCCCCTGCCGGCCGGGCGGCCCGCTGCCCTAATCGAGCGCGGTGGTGCGCGTCACCGGCGGGCCTGGAGTTGGTTAATCCACAGTTGCGGCCTTACGCACAGGCCGGGGCGCCTGCCGGCAAATCTCCGAACTGCTGTCGGTGCCACCCAGCTGAATGGCAGTCAGCATCAAGCGGATGCGCCGGGAGACCTCCGGAGAAATCGGTGAAAGGAAACGAGCCATGTTTGAAACGCCTCTGACCGTGGTCGGCCATATTGTCAACGACCCACAGCGCCGAAAGGTCGGTGATCAGGAGGTCATCAAGTTCCGGGTAGCCAGCAATTCCCGCCGACGCACCGGTAACGGTAGCTGGGAGCCGGGAAACTCGTTGTTTATCACCGTCAATTGCTGGGGCCGGTTGGTCACCGGGGTGGGCGCGGCGCTGGGCAAAGGCGCACCCGTCATCGCGGTGGGCCACGTCTACACCAGCGAGTACGAGGACCGGGATGGCAATCGTCGTTCCTCGCTAGAGATGCGGGCGCGGTCGGTCGGCCCCGACCTATCGCGGGTGTTCGTGCGTATCGAGAGGCCCGGCTACACCGGACCTAGCCCGGACAACGTTCCTGCGGCCTCGGCGACGCAAGACCCGAGCGCGGTAGGTGGCGACGACGGGGAGCCGGTGGCGGGCGCGGTCGACTCGGTGCTCGACGTCACCGATGAGGACGCTGCTGGCCGCGCCCCGATGCCACTGTCGGCGTAGCCCCGACACGCGGTGCCTAGGATGGGCGGCGAGTAATTCCGAGCGACCAGAAAGGCAAAACCGCGGCATGGCTGAGTTCATCTACACGATGAAGAAGGTCCGCAAGGCGCACGGTGACAAGGTGATCCTCGACGACGTCACGTTGAGCTTCTACCCCGGCGCCAAGATCGGCGTCGTCGGCCCCAATGGGGCCGGTAAGTCGAGCGTCTTGCGGATCATGGCCGGTCTGGACAAGCCGAACAATGGTGACGCTTTCCTGGCTACCGGCGCCAGCGTCGGCATCCTGCAGCAGGAGCCCCCGCTGGACGAAGAGAAGACCGTTCGAGGCAACGTCGAAGAAGGCTTGGGTGATATCAAGATCAAACTGGATCGGTTCAATGAAGTCGCCGAGTTGATGGCCACCGACTACACCGATGAGTTGATGGAGGAGATGGGCCGGCTGCAGGAGGAACTGGATCACGCCGACGCGTGGGACGTCGATTCACAGCTGGAGCAGGCGATGGATGCGCTGCGCTGCCCGCCGCCCGACGAGCCGGTCAGCAACCTGTCTGGTGGTGAACGTCGCCGCGTCGCCCTGTGCAAACTGCTGCTGTCAAAGCCTGACCTGTTGCTCCTCGACGAGCCGACCAACCACCTGGACGCGGAGAGCGTGCAGTGGCTCGAACAGCACCTTGCCAGCTACCCCGGCGCAATCCTGGCGGTCACACACGACCGGTACTTCCTGGACAATGTCGCCGAATGGATCCTGGAATTGGATCGCGGCCGTGCCTATCCCTACGAAGGCAACTACTCGACCTATCTGGAGAAAAAGGCCGAGCGGCTGGCGGTGCAGGGCCGCAAGGACGCCAAGCTGCAGAAGCGACTGCAAGACGAGCTGGCCTGGGTCCGGTCGGGTGCCAAGGCGCGCCAGGCCAAAAGCAAGGCCCGACTGCAGCGCTACGAGGAGATGGCCGCGGAGGCGGAGAAGACCCGCAAGCTCGACTTCGAGGAGATCCAGATCCCCGTCGGGCCCCGCCTGGGCGCGGTGGTGGTGGAGGTCGAGCACCTGGACAAGGGGTTCGGTGGACGCACCCTGATCAAGGATCTGTCGTTCACCTTGCCGCGCAACGGCATCGTTGGTGTCATCGGCCCCAACGGGGTCGGCAAGACCACCCTGTTCAAGACCATCGTCGGGCTTGAGGAGCCGGACAGCGGCACGGTCAAGGTCGGCGAGACGGTCAAGCTGAGCTATGTCGACCAGGCCCGGGCGGGCATTGATCCGAAGAAGACAGTGTGGGAAGTCGTCTCCGACGGTCTGGACTACATCGAGGTCGGTCAGTCCGAGGTGCCGTCGCGGGCGTATGTGTCGGCGTTCGGGTTCAAAGGACCCGACCAGCAGAAGCCCGCTGGCGTGTTGTCGGGCGGTGAACGCAACAGGCTCAACCTTGCGTTGACCCTCAAGCAGGGCGGCAATCTGATCCTGCTGGATGAACCGACCAACGATCTAGATGTCGAGACCTTGAGTTCACTGGAAAACGCGCTGGTCAATTTCCCTGGTTGCGCGGTGGTGATCTCGCACGATCGCTGGTTTCTCGACCGGACCTGTACGCACATCTTGGCCTGGGAAGGCGACGCCGACAGCGAGGCCAAGTGGTTCTGGTTCGAGGGCAACTTCGGTGCTTACGAGGAGAACAAGGTGGAACGGTTGGGCGTCGAAGCCGCGCGTCCCCACAGGGTCACCCACCGCAGGTTGACACGCGACTAGTGTCAGCTCTGCCGCAATGCGCAGCGGTATCCGTCGTGAGTTGGGAGCACTCGGCATGACGATCGATCCCGAGGCCAAGCAGGATGCGGGGGCGTGGACCGCATTCACCGAGATTGCGGACGTTCCCGAGTGGATCTGCAAGGCCTATCTGGACAGCTATCGCGGCCAGGCGGATGACGGGGCACGGACTTCGGAACCGCCGGCCTCGGCGTTGACGGTGTCGATGCTGCGTGCGCACTATCGGCTGGGCCAGCAGCGTCCGCCCGGGGAAAGCAATGTCGCCGTCTACCCGGCAGATGATCCGGCAGGGTTCGGGCCGGCGTTGCAAGTGGTCACCGAGCACGGCGGCATGCTGATGGACTCCGTGACGGTGCTGCTGCACCGGCTCGGGGTCGATTACACCGCCGTCATGACACCGTTGTTCGAGGTGCGCCGCAGCGACACGGGGGAACTGCTCGGGGTGGAACCCAAAGCGGCCGACACCTCTCGCTATGTCGGTGAGGCCTGGATTCAGGTCCAGCTTTCGCCGTCAGTTGAGGCAAAAACCCTCACCGAGGTGGAACAGCTGCTGCCCAGGGTGCTGGCGGACGTCCAGCGCGTCGCAACCGACGCCTCAGCGATGATCGCCACCCTGGCCGAATTGGCTGCTGCGGTCGACAGTGACCCCGAAGGCCACTATTCGGCGCCCGATCGCACCGATGTCGCGGCACTGCTGCGTTGGCTGGGCGATGGGAACTTTCTCCTCCTGGGTTACCAACCCTGTCGAGTCAACAACGGGATGGTCATTGGCGACGGGTCCAGCGGGCTCGGCGTGTTGCGCGCGCGGACGGGCACTCGGCCGCGGCTGACCGATGAAGCCAAGCTGCTGGTCCTGGCTCAAGCCCGGGTCGGCAGCTATCTGCGTTATGGCGCGTACCCGTATGCCATCGCGGTGCGCGAAAACCTTGGTGGCGGAGACGTTCTCGAGCATCGTTTTGTGGGCCTGTTCAGCGTTGCGGCCATGAACGCCGACGTGCTCGAGATCCCGGCGATCTCGCAGCGGGTGCGTGAGGCGCTCGAGCTGGCCGGCAGCGATCCCAGCCATCCGGGCCAGCTCCTGCTCGATGTCATCCAGACCGTTCCGCGCCCGGAGCTTTTCACGCTGAGCGCCGAAGGGCTGTTGGCGATGGCCAAGGCCGTGGTGGATTTGGGATCGCAACGTCGTGCCTTGTTGTTCCTGCGCGTGGATCGGCTCCAGTTCTTCGTCTCGTGCCTGGTGTACGTGCCTCGTGATCGCTACACGACGCCCGTGCGCTTGCAGATTGAGGACATCCTGGTCCGCGAGTTTGGCGGGACGCGACTGGAATTTACCGCTCGGGTCAGCGAATCACCTTGGGCATTAATGCATTTCATGGTCCGGTTGCCCGAGACGGAAGCGGCCGCCACGCCGGGCGCGGTCGATGTTTCCGAGGCCAACCGCACCCGGATCCAGGCGCTACTCAGTGAAGCCGCGCGAACCTGGGCCGATCGGCTGATCGGGGCCGCCGCCGACGGCTCTGTCGGGCACGCTGACGCCGAGCATTACGCGGCCGCCTTCCCCGAGGCCTACAAGCAGGCAGTGAACCCGACCCACGCCATCGACCACATCGCCATCATCAACGAGCTGGCCGACGATTCGGTCAAGTTGGTATTTTCCGAGGGCGACGATGCCGACGAGAGCGGCGTTGCCCAGCTGACCTGGTTTCTCGGTGGGTGCACCGCATCGCTGAGCGAGCTTTTGCCGATGCTGCAGAGCATGGGTGTGGTGGTGCTCGAAGAGCGTCCGTTCACGGTGACCCGCCCCGACGGGCTACCGGTCTGGATTTATCAATTCAAGATCGCGCTGCATCCGACGATCCCTACGGCCACCACAGTCGCCGAGCGGGATGCGGCCGCAGAGCGATTCGCCGATACCGTCACCGCGATCTGGCAGGGTCGCGTCGAGATTGATCGGTTCAACGAACTGGTGATGCGCGCGGGGTTGACCTGGCAGCAGGTGGTGGTGCTGCGCGCTTACTCGAGGTACCTGCGCCAAGCGGGCTTTTCCTACAGCCAGTCCTACATCGAATCGGTGCTCAACGAACATCCCT
This sequence comes from Mycobacterium basiliense, assembly GCF_900292015.1. Lineage (NCBI taxonomy): Bacteria > Bacillati > Actinomycetota > Actinomycetes > Mycobacteriales > Mycobacteriaceae > Mycobacterium > Mycobacterium basiliense. The sequence goes on along the minus strand of NZ_LR130759.1, from coordinate 3,895,907 downwards.
CGACCGCGCGGTCATTGATCACACTCTTTGAGGCGTTGTTCGATCCCAGGCCGGCGGGCTCACCGGTGCGTCGAGACGCGCAAGCGGCCGCCGCGGCCGTCGCAGCCGACATCGATGCGCTGGTGAGTTTGGACACCGACCGCATCCTGCGCGCATTCGCGTCGCTGGTTCAGGCCACCTTGCGCACCAACTACTTCGTCTCCCGCGAGGGTTCCGCTCGCGGGCGAGATGTGTTGGTGTTCAAGCTGGATGCACCGTTGATCGACGAGCTGCCGCTGCCGCGTCCCAAGTTTGAGATCTTCGTGTACTCGCCTCGCGTGGAAGGCGTGCACCTGAGGTTCGGACCGGTCGCGCGAGGTGGCCTGCGCTGGTCGGACCGGCGCGATGACTTCCGCACCGAGATTTTGGGTCTGGTCAAGGCCCAAGCGGTGAAGAACGCTGTCATTGTGCCGGTCGGGGCCAAGGGCGGCTTCGTCGTCAAGCGCCCGCCCCTACCGACCGGCGACGGAGCGGCCGACCGTGATGCCACCCGCGCCGAGGGCGTCGCCTGCTACCAGCTGTTCATCTCGGGATTGCTCGACGTCACCGACAACGTCGACCACGCGACTGGGCAGGTCAGCCCTCCGCAGGAGGTGGTGCGTCGCGACGGCGACGACGCCTACCTGGTGGTGGCCGCCGACAAAGGCACCGCCACGTTCTCCGACATCGCCAACGACGTCGCCAAGTCCTACGGGTTCTGGCTGGGTGACGCGTTTGCCTCCGGTGGATCGGTGGGGTACGACCACAAGGCCATGGGCATCACCGCCAAGGGCGCCTGGGAAGCCGTCAAACGCCATTTCCGGGAAATCGGGGTCGACACCCAGACCGAGGACTTCACCGTTGTGGGCATCGGCGACATGAGCGGTGACGTCTTTGGCAACGGCATGCTGCTTAGCAAGCACATCAGGCTGGTTGCGGCCTTCGATCACCGACACGTCTTCCTCGACCCGGAACCCGATGCCGCGTCGTCGTGGGAGGAACGGCGGCGGATGTTCGAGTTGCCTCGGTCCAGCTGGGACGACTACGACAGATCGTTGATCAGCGACGGCGGCGGAGTCTACAGCCGCGAGCAGAAGGCGATTCCGATCAGCCCACAGGTCCGCGACGCGCTCGGTATCGACACCGACGTCGCCGAGATGTCGCCGCCCAACCTGATCCGGGCCATTCTGCAGGCGCCGGTCGACTTACTTTTCAACGGCGGCATCGGCACTTACATCAAGGCCGAGTCGGAGTCCGATGCCGATGTCGGCGATCGGGCCAATAACCCGGTGCGGGTCAACGCGAATCAAGTGCGCGCCAAGGTGGTCGGTGAGGGCGGCAATCTCGGTGTGACGGCACTGGGTCGCGTCGAATTCGATCTGTCCGGCGGCCGGATCAATACCGACGCGATGGACAACTCCGCCGGAGTGGACTGCTCCGATCACGAGGTCAACATCAAGATCCTGATCGACGCACTGGTCACGGCCGGCAAGGTCCAACCCGAGGAACGCAAACAGCTGCTGGAGTCGATGACCGACGAGGTGGCACAGCTGGTGCTCACCGACAACGAGGATCAGAACGACCTCATGGGTACCAGCCGCGCCAATGCGGCCAGCCTGTTGCCGGTCCACGCCGACCAGATCCGGTATTTGGTGGCCGAGCGTGGAGTCAACCGGGAGTTGGAAGCGCTGCCGTCGGAGAAGGAGATCTTGCGGCGCGCCGAGGCGGGTATCGGCCTCACCTCACCCGAGCTGGCGACGTTGATGGCGCACGTCAAGCTGTCGCTCAAAGAGGGGGTATTGGCCACCGAGCTGCCGGACCAGGATGTGTTCGCGTCCAGGTTGCCCTATTACTTCCCGAAACCACTGCGCGAACGGTTCACCCCCGAGATCCGCTCACACCAGCTGCGTCGCGAGATTGTCACCACCATGCTCATCAACGACCTGGTGGACACCGCCGGCATCACCTATGCCTTCCGGATCGCCGAGGATATCGGTGTCACGCCGATCGACGCGGTACGCACCTACGTGGCCACCGACGCCATCTTTGGTGTGGATCACATCTGGCGGCGGATCCGGGCGGCGAACTTGCCGGTCGGCCTGTCGGACCGGTTGACGCTGGATACCCGTAGGTTGATCGATCGCGCCGGTCGCTGGCTGCTCAACTATCGTCCGCAGCCGTTGGCCGTCGGCGCCGAAATCAATCGGTTCGCCGCGAAAGTCAAGGCGCTAACCCCGCGAATGTCGGAGTGGCTGCGCGGTGATGACAAAGCCATTGTGGAAAAAGAGGCCGCGGACTTCATCTCCGAGGGTGCGCCCGCAGATTTGGCCTACCGGGTCGCGGTGGGTCTGTACCGCTACAGCCTGCTGGACATCATCGACATCGCCGATATCGCCGACCTGGACGCCGCCGAAGTCGCCGATACCTATTTCGCGCTGGTGGACCGGCTGGGCGCGGACGGGTTGCTGACGGCGGTCTCGGAGCTACCGCGAAGCGATCGCTGGCATTCATTGGCGCGCTTAGCGATTCGTGACGACATCTACGGTGCGCTGCGGTCGTTGTGTTTCGATGTGCTCGCGGTGGGGGAGCCCGATGAAAGTAGTGAGCAGAAAATTGTCGAATGGGAACACCTCAGCGCTTCCCGGGTGGAGCGGGCCCGCCGGACGCTCAACGAGATCCGCGAAAGCGGTCAGAAGGATCTGGCGACGTTGTCGGTGGCGGCGCGCCAAATCCGCCGAATGACACGGACAAGCGGACGGGGTATCTCCGGATGAGTACTGGGTTCGTCGCGCCAGTGCCGGTGCGCTGGTCCGACATCGACATGTACCAGCACGTCAATCACGCCACCATGGTCACCATCCTCGAAGAGGCGCGCGTCCCGTTCCTCAAGGACGCCTTCGGCGCGGACATCACAACCACCGGCCTGCTGATCGCCGACGTCCGGGTCACCTACAAGGGTCAGTTGCGGCTGTCCGATTCTCCGCTGCAGGTGACAATGTGGGTCAAGCGGCTGCGCGCAGTGGATTTCACGCTGGGCTACGAGGTTCGGTCGGTCAGCGCGGACCCGGACTCCAAGCCGGCCGTCATCGCCGAATCACAGCTAGCCGCGTTCCACATCGACGAGCAACGGCTGGTGCGCTTGTCGGCTCACCATCGGGAGTATCTGCAACGGTGGCTCAGGGCATAGGGGAAGCCGCCGAGCGCGGACTCTGGCTGCACGGTGGGGCGCACCGCGCAGATCTGGCCACGTTCGTCGAGCATGCGATGCGGCTCGACAACGCCGCCGTGATCCGGCTGCGTGCCCGGTCATCGGGACTGCTGACGGCATGGGTGGCAACGGGATTCGATGTGTTGGCCAGCCGGGTGGTGGCCGGCAAGGTGCGACCCAACGACGTTTCGGTCGGTGCCGACGGGCTGGCGCGGGGGCTGACGGCGATGGACGCTTCGGGCTACGTCGATGTGGGGTACCCGATGGACTCGGCGTGGCGCGGGGCGCTACCACCGGAATCCGGTTTCACCCATCTCGATGACGTGCCGGCCCGGACGATGCTCGACCTGGCGCAAAGCGGCGCGCGGCTGGCCAAGGAGCACGGCAGCGCCCATGGCCCGCCGATCTCGCTGCTGGACCAAGAGGTCATCCAGGTCAGTTCGGGCGATGTCGTCGTCGGGCTACCGATGCGCTGCGCGTTCGCTTTGACGGCAATGGGGTTCTTGCCCCAGACCGCGGCGGCGATCGACGCCGACGAAATGATCCGGGTCCGAGTTCTGCCGACGTGGCTGCGGCTCGATGCCCGGTTCGGCTCGGTCTACCGGCGCCGCGGCCACCCCGCTCTCGTGCTGCGTTGACCCAACAGGATCGGGGTCCGGGTCACGTGCAGAGCGAATCCACTGCTCTGGTGCGTTTATCCGACGCCTGTAGCAGGGGAGTTATCACGGAATCCGGGCTTCCGGCGAGGTAGCTCATTGCAAGTTCCTGCAGCAGATTGGCCAGCGATCGGACCGCGTCTCGCAACTCAGCGGGAGTCGCGGGCTCGGCGGCGAGGCGATTCAGCAGGTAGTCACCACCACCGTAGAGCGCCAGGCGAGCGTTCGCTGCTATGGCCAGATCGCCAATCGGATCACCGGGTGACGGGTTGGGTTGATTGGTAGTCGAGACGGCCGCCTGACGCACGATCCGGTGCGCGGCGCAAACGCCTTCCCGTGCGTCAGTGATCTGTTGGGTGCTGAACGTGGGCGTCGGTGGCGTCGGTGGGGTGTTGCGTGGTTGGGGGCGAAACCAGCCCACAACGCCAACGCCCAGCGCGACGACTGCCAGCGCCACGGCCGCCACGACAGCCCAACGCCACGGCCCCGGCGGCGCTGTCGAGGGTGCTGGGGGCAAAGACCAAGGGGCGCCTGGCTCGGGATAGGGCTCGGCGAAAGAAAATTCCGACATCGGCCGATGGTATCGCCGATCGCCGATCGCAGTTGTTTGCGGGAGCCGAGGACAACGGCATCACGGCGGCCGATTGGACGATGGCCGGCAGCGCGGCGTGATGGTGTCCGCGCAAAGCGATCCGGATCGTCGGCTGCCGAGGCCCCGCGGAAGCACCTGTGCCGCGTGTTCTCCTTGACCGCAATAGATTTCCTGCAGCCGTGTCCGGACTGCACTTCAGGCTGAGGAGGCAATCGGGGTAGGGACACCCGTGGGTGCGGGCGAATTTCTCGGTCAACTTCGCCCGCGTAGCCGTTGCCACCGTCTACGTTGCTGTTCATGACCGATGTAGCCGGTTCTTTGGCGACATCCACCGCCGCGCTGCGCAGCGAGTACGACGTACTGATCCTGGGCTCCGGTTACGGCGGTGCTATCACCGCGGCACGACTGGCGGTCGCCAATGCGACCGCCGGTGGCCAACTCGCGATCGCCTTGCTGGAGCGCGGTGCTGAGCATCCGACCGGCACCTTCCCCGAGTCCGAGAAGACCGCGCTGGCTCAACTTCGCTCCTCGTCGAATCCACTGGGTCTCATCGAGATCGAACGATTCAAGACCATCGACGTGATCCGCGCGAATGGACTCGGCGGTACCTCGTTGATCAACTTCAACGTGGCGATCGCGCCCGATCGAGAAGTGTTCCTGGCGTCATGGCCGCGACAGTTCCAGGAATTGGTCGACCAGCAGGGGGACGGGGTCGGCGGGTTGGAGGAATATTTCGCCCGGGCCCGTCGCATGCTGGGAGCGCTGCCCTACGCACAGCAGGTGCCGCTGCGTCGGGTCGAGGCATTCTCGCAGATCGCGAAGAACGCGGGCGCACAGTTGCAGATTCTGGATATCACCGTGAGTAGCGAGGATCGGGTCAGCAAGTACGGCGTGCAGCGGCGACGGTGCCCCAACCACGGCGGCGACGGTACCGGCGACAACACCGGGTCAAAGAACACCCTGATGACCAACTATTTGCCTATGGCCGCGCACCATGGCGTGCACATGTTCTGTGGCACCGAAGCTCAACGAATCGAACCCGCCGATGACGGTCGGTGGCGAGTGATCATCCGGCACACGGGGGCGAAACGCCGGCACGCCGAGACTGCCATCCTTGCCCGTCGCGTCGTGATCGCCGCCGGCACACTGGGGTCCAACGCGATCCTGATGCGCTCGAGACAGGCCGGGCTGAGACTGTCCACCCGGTTGGGCAAGAACTTCAGCGGCAACGGCGACAACTTCGCCATCGCCTACAACACCGACATGCGCACCGACACGCAAACCTGGGCCACTACCGACGGCCCGCCGCGATCCGAGCTTGCGTGCGGGCCGAGCATCACCGCCGTAATGCGTTTCGGCGCCCATCAATCCGACTTGCGCAAGCGGTTCACTGTCGAGGACCTCTCGCTGCCTCGTGCCCTCGTCGACAGTTTCCGGCTGGGGTTGATGGGGTTGGCCGCAACCAACTATCGCGACCTACGATCGGCGAAACTCGACCGCTGGCGCCGCGACATCAGGTTCAACACCGACGGGGCGATGAACCACTCGCTGGGGTTCCTGATCATGGTTCACGACAACTCCGACGGCGAGCTGATGTTGCGCAGGAATGGCTCGGTCAAGATCGTTTGGCCCGGGGCACCCACCGAGGCGGTCTACCGCGACGTTGACGCGATCATGAAGCCGGCGGTCGAGGCGGTCGGTGGGATTTACCTCAAGAACCCTCGGTGGGACAAGCGTTTTCTGGGCAAGCACCTAATCACCGCCCACCCGATGGGTGGATGCGCTACCTCCGACAACGTCGATGCCGGCGTAGTCGACCACGCCGGACGCGTGTTCCACCCCGACGGGGGTACCTACGACGGGCTCTATGTCTGCGACGCCTCGGTGATTCCCCGAGCCATCGGAGTAAACCCGTTTTTGACCATTTCGATGTTCGCCGAACGCAGCGCCGAACTGTTGCGTCGCGAACTTGGGCTACCCGGCTATGACCCCGATACCGAGGCCGACGACCGGATCTGAGTCCCGTTGGTATTGCTGGACTTAACGCGAGACGCGCGACTCCGGAAACCCTTAAGACCAGCCAGGACATCTTTTCGTGGGTGGACAGAGCCCAGGCCCATGCGCGCGAGTTCGGCCGTATTGGCCCGCGGATGTGGCTATCACATGACCGATCCGTGGGGCCGACCTGACCTATTCCCGGGCGGTGCCGGGCGGGCGCCGACCTTGTGAGCAAGGTCATAGTTACAGGGGTGAATACCGCGTATCAAGCCGAGGTCACCGACGCTGAGGACATACGTCAGGCCCGCCGGTGCGCCGGAACATCGCCAGATCGCCACATCGCAGGTAGCGGTCAGCCGCGAGGTCACCGCAGTCGAATCGCGATGATAGCCGTGGTCGCCCATCGGAAAGAAGGTGACCGGGTTGATCCAGATGGCATCGATGCCGCGCCGCCGCGGGCAATCAGTCCGGTGCTACCCGGACGCACCGGGTGTGCCGAACAGCAGCCCGCCAACGCCGTCAGTGCCGCCGGCGCCGCCAGTGCCGTCGGGCACGCCGTCACCGCCCGCGCCGCCGGCGCCGCCGGCGCCGCCACTGCCGACCAATTGAGCGTTGCCGCCGTTGCCGCCGTCGCCGCCGTTGCCGCCGACACCGTTGGTGGCGCCGGTACCGCCGTCGCCACCCTGTCCGCCGGCGCCGCCAGCCCCACCGTTGCCGATCAGCGCTCCGCCCACCCCACCGGTGGCGCCGGCGCCTCCGTTGCCGCCGGCGCCACCGAGGGCGAGGACCGCGTTCCCACCGCCGACGCCGCCGCGCCCGCCGTCACCGCCTATCCCCCCGTCGCCGAACAGCCAACCACCGGCACCGCCGCCGGCACCGGCACCTCCGTCGCCGCCGCTGAATTGGCTGATGTCGCCGCCGTTGCCGCCCTGACCGCCGCTGCCGCCGGCGCCGCCATTGCCATACAGCCAGCCGGCGGCCCCGCCGGTGGCACCCGCTCCTCCGGCTCCACCGAAGCCACCGCCATCGTTGGCGCCGCCGTCGCCGCCGTTCCCGCCGTAGCCGCCTGCGCCACCGTTACCCAGTAGCCACCCGCCGCCCCCGCCGCCGGCACCATCGCCCCCGGCACCGCCGAAGCCGCCGAATCCGGCGTTGGCTCCGCCGTCTCCGCCCGTGCCGCCGTGCCCGCCGTAGCCGCCGGTGCCGCCGTTGCCGAATAGCCATCCGCCCGCGCCGCCGCCAGCACCGTCACCGCCGGCACCGCCGATGCCGCCGAAGTCGGCCAGATCGATGCCGCCGTCGCCACCGTGTCCGCCGTTGCCGCCGGCTCCTCCGGTTCCGTGCAGCCATCCACCGATCCCGCCGGTGGCGCCGTTGCCTCCAGCCCCGCCGGTCCCGCCCAGGCCGAAGACGGTGTCGTCGCCGCCATCGCCCCCGCCTCCGCCGTTGCCGCCGACCCCGCCGTCGCCGTGGACCCAACCCCCGGCTCCGCCGGCGCCGCCGTCGCCGCCTGCGCCGCCGTCCCCGTTGAAGCTGTTATCGGCGCCGCCGCCGCCCTGTCCGCCGGTGCCGCCGGCCCCGCCGTTGCCGAACAGCCCGGTGCCGCCACCGGGACCGCCGACACCTCCGTTGCCGCCGGAGCCGCTACCTCCGGCGCCGCTGGCGCCCGTACCGCCGATGCCGCCGGCTCCGCCGTTGCCCAGCAGCCAGCCGCCGTGGCCGCCAACACCTCCGTTGCCGCCGGCGGCACCGGTTGCGGCGGCCGGGTTGTAGCCGGCCCCGCCGGCGCCTCCATGGCCGATCAGCCCGGCGTCGCCGCCGTTGCCTCCGGTGGGGTGGGCGGCGGTGCCGGCGCCGCCGTTGCCGCCGTTGCCCCACAACAGCCCGCCGGCGCCGCCGTTTTGGCCGGGTGCGCCGTGGGCGCCGTCGCCGATGAGCGGGCGCCCGAACAGGGCTTGGGTGGGGGTGTTGAGCGCTCCGAGGACCTGCTGTTCGAGGGCTTGCAGCGGGGTGGCGTTGGCCGCTTCGGCGGCGGCATATGCGCTCCCGCTGGTGGTTAATGCCTGCACGAACTGCTGGTGAAACCCGGCCATCCGGGCGCTAAGCGCCTGATAGTCCATTGCATGCCCGGAAAACAGTGCGGCGGCGGCCGCCGAGATTTCATCGGAGCCGGCGGCCAGCACTTCGGCCGTCTGGGCAGCTGCGGCCCCGTTGGCCGCCTGTAGCGCTGAGCCGATCCCCGCCAGATCGGTTGCCGCGGCGGCCAGCGTTTCCGGGGCGACCATCAGATACGGCAACTCTGTCCTCCAAGAGCCGCAGCCACACCATCTTTGCTCGTCAAATGGTTGTGGGTATCAAAAATAGTACGGGCCGTCCTCCCGGCGGTTCGCATTCCGAAAGATTGATGAAAGACTCGGTCGCCCGGGTAACTGCCGCGCAGGCAATCGCTCAGAGTTGCGCGCAAGGCCGCTGCGACCGAGAGCAGTTCCCGATGTCGGCTCACGACGATCAGCGATTTGGTGGGCTAGCCGGATGTTCCGGGCGTGCCGAACAGGAGACCGCCGGTCCCGTTGACACCGCCGGTCCCGTCGGATCCGTCGGGCGTGCCGATGCCGCCGGTCCCGTCGGCGCCACCGGTTCCACCGTTGCCGATTAGCTGGGCGTTGCCGCCATCGCCGCCATCGCCGCCATCGCCGCCGGCGCCGTTGACGCCCGCGGTACCGCTGGCGCCGCCCTGCCCGCCGTTGCCACCGTTGCCGCCGCTGCCGTACAACCAGCCGCCACCCCCGCCGGCGGCACCGCTGCCGCCGGTCCCGCCGTCGCCTCCGGTGTCGAAGCCGCCGTTGCCGCCATTCCCGCCGTCACCACCGCTCCCACCAGCACCTCCGGCCCCACCATTGCCCGATAGCCACCCACCGGCTCCACCGACAGCGCCATGACCTCCGACACCACCGTGGCCGCCATCGGAGCCGTCGATTCCGCCAATGGCCACGCTGTCGCCACCGGTTCCACCGTGCCCGCCGGCACCGCCGGCCCCACCGCTGCCGTGTACCCAACCGCCGGTCCCGCCGGCCGCGCCTGCGCCACCGCTACCGCCGTTACCACCGTCGGCGCCGCCGAAGCCGCCGCCGCTACCGCCATCGCCGCCCAGCCCGCCGGCACCTCCGGCACCACCATTGCCGAACAGCAACCCACTAGTCCCGCCGATGGCACCGGCACCACCGGCACCACCGGCACCACCGATGCCGCCGAAGTCGCTGCGATCTCCGCCGCCGCCGCCCTGCCCGCCGACACCTCCGGCCCCACCATTGCCGCATAGCCAGCCGCCGGCGCCGCCGGCAGCACCGGCACCGCCATCACCGCCGATACCGCCGAACGTTCCGTCGCCGCCGTCGCCGCCCTGCCCGCCGGCACCACCGACCCCACCGTGGCCGTACAGCCAGCCGCCGGCGCCGCCGGCGGCACCGGCACCGCCGTTACCACCGACGGCGCCAGTGTCGGGATCGAAGCCGCTGCCGCCGTCGCCGCCTTGTCCGCCGGCAGCTCCGGCGCCGCCGTTGCCGTACAGCCACCCGCCGGCACCGCCGCCGCCGCCGGCGCCGGCTGCACCGCCGGCTCCGCCGATGCTGCTGAAGTGATCGCCGCCGTCGCCGCCTTGTCCGCCGGTGCCGCCGGCCCCGCCGTTGCCGAACAGCCCGGTGGCACCGCCGAGACCGCCGCTTCCACCGGCACCTCCGGCGCCTCCGGTTCCGTCGGCGCCGCTGGCGCCCGTACCGCCGATGCCGCCGGCTCCGCCGTTGCCCAGCAGCCAGCCGCCGTGGCCGCCAACACCTCCGTTGCCGCCGGCGGCACCGGTTGCGGCGGCCGGGTTGTAGCCGGCCCCGCCGGCGCCTCCATGGCCGATCAGCCCGGCGTCGCCGCCGTTGCCTCCGGTGGGGTGGGCGGCGGTGCCGGCGCCGCCGTTGCCGCCGTTGCCCCACAACAGCCCGCCGGCGCCGCCGTTTTGGCCGGGTGCGCCGTGGGCGCCGTCGCCGATGAGCGGGCGCCCGAACAGGGCTTGGGTGGGGGTGTTGAGCGCTCCGAGGACCTGCTGTTCGAGGGCTTGCAGCGGGGTGGCGTTGGCCGCTTCGGCGGCGGCATATGCGCTCCCGCTGGTGGTTAATGCCTGCACGAACTGCTGGTGAAACCCGGCCATCCGGGCGCTAAGCGCCTGATAGTCCATTGCATGCCCGGAAAACAGTGCGGCGACGGCCGCCGAGATTTCATCGGAGCCGGCGGCCAGCACTTCGGCCGTCTGGGCAGCTGCGGCCCCGTTGGCCGCCTGTAGCGCTGAGCCGATCCCCGCCAGATCGGTTGCCGCGGCGGCCAGCGTTTCCGGCGCCAACAACACGTACGACATTGCTTTCCTTCGGTAGCACCGTTTGCGCGTCTTGTCGCAAGTCAATAGTCGCAGTTGGTAATACTGTATGCATACAGTGATTCGGTAGGTCAGACTTTCGATCAAATCTGTTACCCCTGGGACACCTGCTGCGCCCGCGACGCCGTCGCTACGCGGTCATACGGCAAATCCATGTCGGGACGGGGCGGGACGGCCTACACCAGCCAGGCCGCCGCGTCGGGCGGCAACACGCCGTCCAGCAGCGGCGAGCTGGCCAGCAGCGGCTCGCCCGCCGGCAGCGTCAACCCACGGTCGCCGGCGTTAAGGACACACACCAGCCCGTCGCTGCGCCGGAACATCAACACATCGCGGGGAGCGGTCAGCCACTCGAAGTCGCCGCCATCGAATTCAGCGCGTTCCCTGCGTAATTGGAGCGCGTGCCGGAAAAACGACAACGTCGAAGCGGGGTCGTCGAGCTGTTTCTCGACGGTCACCGCCGCCCACTGGTCCGGCATCGGCAACCAGGTGTCGGGGCGTGTGGAAAACCCGAACGGGGGAGCGTTGCCCGACCACGGGATCGGTACCCGGCAGCCGTCCCGGCCACGTTCGGTGTGTCCGGAGCGCTCCCAGGTCGGGTCTTGTAGCACTTCGTCCGGCAGCTCCACGTCGGGCAGCCCGAGTTCTTGGCCGTTGTAGAGGAATACCGCGCCGGGCAGGGCGAGCATGACCATCGCCATGGCCCGCGCCCGGCGCAGCCCGATCTGGCCGCCGCCGTAGCGGGTCACTTCCCGGCCCACGTCGTGATTGGCCAGTGTCCAGGTCGGGACGGCGCTTTCGATGGCGGCGGCGGCCAGCGAGTTCTGAATCGCGTCGTGGATCTCTGTGGCGTCGAAATCGGTTCGGGTGAGTCGGAAATTGAAGCCGAGATGTAGTTCGTCGGCCCGCAGATACTGCGCCCAGCGAGCGTTGTCGTGCACCCACACCTCGCCGATGGTCACCGCTCCGGGGTAGTCGTTGATCACGGTGCGGATGTCGCGGTGAATCGCGTGCACATTCGGGTGGTTGAACCGAGGGTCGTCGTCAGTGTGGCGCAGCACCTGGGCATGGTCCAGCGTGTCCGGCAGGCCGGGCGGCTTCGCCATGCCGTGCGCGACGTCGATGCGGAACCCGTCTACGCCGCGTTCCAGCCAGAAGCGCAGCGTCTTCTCGAAGTCGTCAAAGATATCCGGGTTTTCCCAATTCAGATCGGGCTGTTCGGCGTCGAACAGATGCAAATACCATTGGCCGGGGCTGCCGTCGGGTTCGGTCACCCGGGTCCAGGCCGGTCCGCCGAACACCGACTCCCAGTTGTTCGGCGGCAGCGAACCGTTCGGTCCTCGCCCGTCGCGGAAGAAATAGCGATCCCGAGCGGCACTGCCGGTGCCGGCGGTCAACGCCGCCTGAAACCACGGGTGCGCGGAACTGGTGTGGTTGGGCACCACGTCCATGGTGATCTTGATGCCTCGACGGTGTGCCGCGGCGATCAGCCGTTCGAGGGCGGCCATCCCGCCGAACAGCGGATCGATATCGCGTGGATCGGAGACGTCGTAGCCATGGTCGGCCATCGGGGAGACGGTGACCGGATTGATCCAGATCGCATCGATGCCGAGTAGTTGCAGGTAATCAAGCCCGGCCACCAGCCCGTCCAAGTCGCCGACCCCGTCGCCGTTGCTGTCCGCGAACGATCGGGGATAGACCTGGTAGAACACCGCAGACGACCACCACTGCGCGCTGCTAGGGGTGGACATCAAAACCCGGAGTTGACCAAGGAGTGGGCGGCCATCTCCAGATAATCGAGCAACTCTCGACGGTGCTGGTCGTCGAGCGTTTGCGAGTCGATGGACGCCACGGCGGTGTGCATACAGCGCAGCCAGGCATCGCGTTCGATGGGGGTGATTCGGAAGGGGGCGTGTCGCATGCGCAAACGGGGATGGCCACGCCGGTCCGAGTACGTTCGCGGGCCACCCCAATACTGCTCGAGGAACATCCGCAACCGTTCCTCGGCGGCGGCCAGATCCTCTTCGGGATACAGCTGACGCAGTATCTCGTCCTCGGCGACCTGCGCATAGAAGCGCGACACGATTGCATCGAAGGTCTTGGCGCCGCCGACCGCGTCATAGAAAGACTTGGGCATCTGATCCATCTCTTCCATTGTGGGGCATTCGCCTTTGAGGCATCGCGGCCGCCGGTTCAGCCCCTGGTGTTCACCGCCTCGACATGGGGTGGCCGCGGCAATAAGCGTGCGATCGACAACAAATCATGGTGGACTGTGTCGCGGAGGATCTATGGCGCACGGCAAAAAGCGCCGCGGCCACCGCAGTGCCGGAGCCGCGGCCGGTATATCGGGGTCCGCGTCATGCCTGCACAGCGTCGATACCCATCCGCCCGCGCGGTCGGAGAGTTCGTCGTTATGGAGCCGCCGCCGGGTGTTGTTGCTCAACTCCACCTACGAGCCACTCACCGCGTTGCCGGTGCGACGGGCGGTCGTGATGGTGATCTGCGGTAAGGCCGACGTGGTGCACGATGATCCCACCGGGCCGGTTATCCATTCGGCGACCAGCTCGATCGTGTTGCCATCGGTGATCCAGCTGCGCACCTTTGTGCGAGTCCCGTACCGGGCGCGGGTGCCGATGACCCGGGCCGCGCTCATGCACCGCGACCATTTCTGCTGCGCATATTGCGGGGCGAAGGCCGACACCGTCGACCATGTGGTGCCCCGCAGCCGCGGCGGCGAGCACTCGTGGGAGAACTGCGTCGCGTGCTGCTCGAGGTGCAACCACCGCAAGGGCGACAAGTCGCTCGCCGAACTTGGCTGGTCCCTGCGCCGAACTCCGCTGCCGCCGACCGGTCAGCACTGGCGGCTGCTGTCGACGATCAAGGAACTCGACCCGTCCTGGGCGCGATATCTCGGCGAAGGCGCCGCGTAGGGCGCCGTCCGGGGTGGCATCGGCGCGGCTCACGTCGGTGTTGGCGACACGGTTGGCGTACTAAGTGCTCCGACTGATTCCGGCGTGGGATACGGTTTGCGTCGTGAGCGCTATGGAGATTCACCTCTTTTTCATCGGCATCCCGCTGCTGTTGGTGGTCTTGCTGGGATTGACTTTCTTGACCCGCAAGGGACCGCATGAGCCGACCTATGAGCTGTCGGAGAAATGGACGCATCCGCCAATCCTGTGGGCGGCCACCGATGAGGCCGTCGGAGGTGGCCACGGCGGGCACGACGCATCCGGGTTCACAGTTGGAGGTGGCGCCAGTGGCACATGGTGAAGTAGCGACGAAAGAGCTCACCGAGCTGCCGAGGGGTTGGGCGCTCACCACCAGCGGACGACTTTCCGGGGTCACCGAACCCGCCGAGGCATCGGTGCACTTCCCGTTCCCGATCAAAGACCTGGTGGCCGTCGACGACGCCCTGAAATACAGCTCCCGCGCCTCCAACGCGCGCTTTGCCGTGTACCTGGGCGACCTCGGCAGCGATACCGCCGCACGGGCCCGTGAAATCCTGGCCAAGGTGCCCACACCCGACGACGCGGTGTTAATCGCCGTCTCGCCGAATCAGTGCGCCATCGAGGTTGCTTACGGTTCACAGTTGCGAGGTCGTGGAGCCGAGTCGGCGGCCCCGCTCGGGGTGGCCGCCGCTACCTCGGCGTTCGAGCAGGGCAACCTGATTGACGGCCTGATCAGCGCCATCCGCGTGCTCAGCGCCGGGATCGCGCCAGCTTAGTAGCTAGCCCCTGGCTAGGCCCCGCCGTCGAACCGCCGGGCCCGCAACGAGCGCTTCACCGCGGCCTGGCCTTCCAACACCAACCGGCGCAACGCCGGCGGCACCTCCGACTCCGGGGCGGACAGGAATCGGTCGGCAGCGGCGATGCCCTCCTCCCTGATGTCCCAGTAGGGATACAGGCCCACCACGACCGATTGCGCGACCTCGCTCGATCGCCGCGCCCAGACTCCGGGTATGGCGTCGAAGTAGCGAGCGCTCAAGGGTTTGAGCAGCTCGCCTTGCCCCGGAGCGGCAATGCCCGCGATGATCGCCCGGCCGGTGATGTTGGCCAGGGTGTCGTCTTCGACGACCCTGGTAAACGCGCTGTTCTTGACCTCAAGCTGCGGCCGCGCGGCGCGGGCCTGAGCGCTGTGCCGCTTGCCGGCAGCGGTCGGGTCACGTTGTTCTTCGCTGTCGATCCTTGGTGACTGTGGGCCCTCGGCGTCGATGGCGCCCGCGGTCGCCAGCGCCGTGATGATGCGCCAGCGCAGGTCGGTATCAACTTGCAAGCCTGCCAATCCCAATTCTGCCGGATCCGTCGAGTCAGCGTCGAGTAGGGCGGCCAGGGTCTCGACATGATGTGGTGACAACACCGAGGTGCACAGCGCGTTGATGAAGGCGAGCTGATGGTCCGACCCGGCCTGGGCGGCGTGCGCCAATTCCAGCAACCGGTCACCGAACTGGGGCCAGCCTTCCGTGCGGGCCCAGCCCGGCTCGGCGTAGGAGCCCAGCGCCGTCTGAGCCTGCAACAAGAGCCGTTGCGCCACGCCGACCTCGGTCTCGGCGTGTACGCCACCGGATACCAGTGACACGAAGTCGCGAGCTCGCAGTTCGGCCTCGCGAGTCATCTCCCAAGCGGCGGACCAGACCAGGCTTCGTGGCAGCGGCTCGGCGATGTCGGCGATGCGGGCCAGCGCGGTCTGCAGCGACTGGGCATCGAGCCGCAGTGAGCAATAAGTCAGGTCGTCGTCGTTGACCAGAATCAGCTTTCCGCGTGAAACACCGACCAACGCGGGGACTTCCGATTCCGGGCCGGCGACGTCGAGTTCTTCTCGGTGAACCCGCACCAATTTGCCGGACCCGTCGGAGGCTTCGTCGTCGTAGATGCCCACCGCCAGGCGGTGCACTCGGGTCTCGCCCGCACCCGGGGCGGCACCGCTCTGTTGCACCACAAACCGGGTGAACCGGCCGTCGGCGTCGACGTCGAAATCCGGGCGCAGCGTGTTGAGGCCCGTCGTTTTGAGCCACTGCCGGCCCCAATCCGAAAGATCGCGGCCGGATGCCTTTTCCAACGCCGCGATCAGATCATCGAACGTGGCGTTGCCGAACGCGTGGGTGCGGAAGTAGTCCCGCAATCCGGATAGGAAATGTTCCAATCCCACATAGGCGACGAGTTGTTTGAGTACCGAAGCGCCCTTGGCATAGGTGATTCCATCGAAGTTGACTTCGACCGCTGCCAGGTCGGGAATGTCGGCGGCGATCGGATGCGTCGAGGGCAACTGATCTTGGCGATAGGCCCACGACTTTTCTACCGTGGCAAACGTAGTCCAGGCCTCGGTGAATTCGGTGGCCTCGCTTTGACACAGCACCGAGGCGAAGGTGGCAAAGGACTCGTTGAGCCACAGGTCGTCCCACCACGTCATGGTGACCAGATCGCCGAACCACATGTGTGCCATCTCGTGTAGCACCGTTTCGGCGCGCCGCTCATACGAGGCGCGGGTGACCTTGCTGCGGAATACGTAGTCCTCGAGGAATGTCACCGCGCCCGCATTTTCCATCGCGCCGGCGTTGAACTCCGGGACGAATAGCTGGTCGTATTTGCCGAACGCGTACGGCATGCCAAAGTGCTTGTGGTAGAAGCCGAATCCCTGTTTGGTTTGGGTGAACAACCGCTCGGCGTCCATGTATGGTGCCAGCGACGTCCGGCAGTAGATGCCCAGCGGGATCTCGCCGTGTTCGTCGGTGTAGACGTCGTTCCAGACGGCGTACGGTCCCGCGATCAGCGCCACCAGATATGTGCTCATCCGCGGCGTGGTGGCGAAGGTGTGTACCGCGCAGGAATCGCCTTCCGAGATGCTTTCCGTGGCACCGTTGGACACCACCTGCCAATGCTTGGGCGCGCTCACACGGATATTGAATGTGGCCTTGAGGTCGGGCTGGTCGAAGCAGGCGAACATGCGTTTGGCATCGGCGGTCTCGAACTGCGAGTACAGGTAGGTTTCGCTGTCGACCGGATCGAGAAAGCGGTGCAGGCCCTCGCCCGTGTTGGAGTACCGGCAATCGGCGTCGACGATGACGACGTTGCGGTGGGCCAGCCCGCGCAGCGGGATCCCGGTCGACTCGTCGTAGCCGGATACGTCCAGCTCTTGACCGTTGAGGCTGGCGCTGCGAATGCGGTCGGCGGCGATGTCGATCACGGCATTGGCCCCCGGAAGTGCGTCGAAGGCCACGGTGGTGGTCGAGCGGAAGGTGTGTCCGGCGGGAGTGCTTCTGCCATCCGAGCTGTCGGTCACATCGAGGTTGATCTGGTAGCTGTCGACGGTGATCAAAGCGGCGCGTTCGACCGCTTGGTCCCGGGTGAGATTTGGAAGGGCCACGGCGTCCAACATATCTGCAGCCGCGCACGGGCGAGCGAGAGCCCGTTGGTAAAGCGCGGTCGGCCAACGGAGTTCGGGGTCTGCCGCGGGACGCGGAGTTGATCATTCGGTGAATTAAGTTGAGGCGCAGGTGAATTAAGGGTAGGTGTGGTTGTGATCAATTGCACTCCTGGTTAGTCGTTGGTTGGGTAGGGTGTGAGCCCTGCGATCTGATGTGCACGCTCGGTAGGCGCTAACGGCGCTGTGGTGGCAGGAGGGTAGGGCGATGTCTTTTGTGGTTGTGACGCCGGAGCTCGTGGCGGCGACGGCAACGGAATTGGCGGGCATTGGTTCGACGATCAGTGCGGCCAACGTCGCGGTGGCGGGCCGGACCACGTCGATGCTGGCCGCGGGGGCCGATGAGATTTCGACGGCGATAGCGGCGGTGTTCGGCGCACACGCCGAGGCGTATCAGGCGTTTAGCACTAATACTGCCGCGTTCCACGACCAGATGGTGCGGATGTTGACCGCGGGGGCCCGCGGCTATTCGGCGGCGGAGGCGGCCAATGCGTCGATCCAGCAGGCGGTCAATCTGGTGAATGCGCCCGTGCAGGCGCTGACGGGGCGAGGGTTGATCGGCAATGGAGCCAACGCCACGACGCCGGGCGGCAGCGGCGGCGACGGTGGATGGCTGTTGGGCAACGGCGGTAACGGTGCGGCCGGCGCCGGAGTCGGCCAGGCCGGCGGCAATGGCGGGAATGCAGGGCTATTCGGCTCCGGTGGGGCCGGTGGCGCGGGTGGACTCGGTGCGTCGGGGGGCAATGGCGGGGCCGGCGGCATGCTCTTGGGCAATGGCGGCAATGGTGGTGCCGGTGGGATCGGCGCAACCGGCGCGCTGGGCGGCAACGGCGGTGCCGGCGGCAGCGCCGGGCTGTGGGGGCAAGGTGGTAACGGCGGCGTTGGTGGGGCGGGTGGCGCCGGGGCTAACGGCGCCAATCCCTCCCCGGCGGAGGCGCCCTTCAGCTATGCCGAAAACGGCTCGCAGGGCCATGACGTCATCAATGGCACCGGCACCGGCGGCAGCGACGGTAGCAACGGCGCCGCGACCGGGGAGATCGGCGGCGCCGGAGGCCGCGGCGGCGCCGCGTGGACCGAACCGATACCGGGGCAGGGCAACGTCACCGGTGGTGCCGGTGGCAACGGCGGCGACGGCGGCCCCGGCGCCATGGGCGGTGCCGGTGGTGCCGGCGGCACCGCCATCGGCACGGTCGGACCGAATGCGACGGGCGGCGATGGCGGCATCGGCGGTGCTGGCGGTGCCGGCGCCATCGGCGGGACCGGTGGAGCGGGCGGTGCCGCCACCACCACTACCTCCGCCCAAGGCGGTAGTGCTCACGGTGGGAACGGCGGCGCCGGCGGTCCAGGCGGCACCGGCGCCACGGGCGGCACGGGTGGCGCCGGGGGTAGCGCCGATGTGAACGCCGACGCCTTCCCCGGACAGTCCGCTACGGGCGGCAACGGTGGCGCCGGCGGACGCGGCGGTGACGGTGTTGCTGGCGGCCTTGGCGGCGACGGCGGCCATGGTGGGGTCGGCGGCCGGGGCGGTCTGCTGTTCGGAAACGGCGGGGTCGGTGGGGCTGGTGGTGCCGGGGGTATCGGCGGCAGCGGCTCCCTCGCCGGTGCGGGTGGAACCGGTGGCGTCGCCGGCGACGGCGCGTTCGGCGGCGGCAAGTTCCAGATGGGTCAAGGCGGCGTTGGTGGTGATGGCGGCGACGGCGGTGCCGGCGGTGATGGCGGCAACGGCGGCAATGGCGGGGCGGGCGGCGCGGGCGGGCTGATTGGCCACTCGGGCGCTTCCGGGCTCGGCGGGGCTGCGGGCAGCGGGGGGAGCGGCGGCGCCGGGGGCCTGGGTGGCGCCGGTGGGTTCGGCGACGGCGGCGGCGCAGCGGCCGGCGCTAGCGGCGCGGCCGGTGCAACCGGCGACTCGGGCGACTCCGGCCAGCCGGGCTGACCGAGACCAACAAACGTCCTCGCGGGACACCGCACTCCGGGAACAATCCCGGAGCGCGAACGGTTGCGCTGTTTTGACCGTCGATGAGAGGACCGCACTATGCCCGACCAGACCCCAGTGAAATCTCAGGCCGACCTTTGGTTCGATCCTTTGTGTCCGTGGTGCTGGATTACCTCGCGGTGGATTCTCGAAGTGGAGAAGGTTCGCGATATCGACGTGCACTTCCGCGTGATGAGCTTGGCGATCCTCAACGAGAACCGTGAAGGCCTGCCGGAGCAATACCGGGAACTCATGGCGAAGGCTTGGGGGCCGGTGCGGGTGGCGATCGCCGCCGAGCAGGCCCACGGTGCCAAGGTGTTGGATCCGCTGTACACCGCCATGGGCACCCGAATTCACAATGAAGGCAACAAGAATCTTGAGGAGGTCATCAAGTTGTCTCTGGCCGAGGCGGGTCTGCCCGCCGAGTTGGCTGAGGCCGCCACCAGCGACGCCTACGATGACGCCCTGCGCGCGAGCCACCATGCCGGGATGGATGCGGTCGGCGATGACGTCGGCACCCCGACCATCCACGTTAACGGTGTGGCGTTCTTCGGGCCGGTGCTCTCCAAGATTCCGCGCGGCGAGGAGGCCGGCAAGCTGTGGGATGCCTCGGTGACTTTCGCGGGCTATCCTCACTTTTTCGAGCTCAAGCGGACCCGCACCGAGCCACCCGAATTCGACTGAGCGCCGGAATCGATTGGCGGGCGCCATCACCAGCCGCCAATGGTGCACCGGTTGGCGTCGGGCACAATGTCGGGCATGCGCGTCTACTTGGGTTCCGACCACGCCGGCTACGACCTCAAGCAACAGATCATCGACCACCTGAAGAACTTGGGGCACGAACCGATCGATTGCGGCGCGTACAGCTACGACGCCGACGACGACTATCCGGCGTTTTGCATTGCCGCAGCCACCCGCACGGTGGCCGACCCGGGCAGTTTGGGCATCGTGTTGGGTGGATCGGGCAACGGTGAACAGATCGCCGCCAACAAGGTCATCGGGGCGCGCTGCGCGCTGGCGTGGAGTGTCGAAACGGCGAAGCTGGCCCGAGAACACAACAACGCTCAGCTGATCGGGATCGGAGGTCGCATGCACACCGTTGCCGAGGCGCTGGCTATTGTCGACGCCTTTGTGTCCACACCCTGGTCGAAAGCCGAACGCCATCAACGCCGCATCGACATTCTGAACGAGTACGAACGGACCCATGAAGCGCCGCCCGTGCCCGGCGCGGTGGCCTGAGAACGCGACGAGGACTACTCGTGCCCGAAGGGCATACCCTGCATCGGCTGGCCCGGCTGCATCAGCGTCGTTTCGCCGGTGCGCCGGTGGCGGTATCTAGCCCGCAGGGCAAATTCGCCGGTGCCGCGGTGGATGGCAATGTGCTGCGACGTACCAGCGCCTGGGGTAAGCATCTGTTCCACCACTACGACCGCGGTGGGATAGTCCATGTGCATCTCGGGCTCTACGGGGTGTTTACCGAATGGGAACGCTGCGTGGCCGAACCCCTCCCGGAGCCGACCGGGCAGGTGCGAATGCGCATGGTCGGCGCAGATTACGGTACCGACCTGCGTGGACCCACGGTGTGCGAGGTAATCGATGAGTCCCGGGTCGCCGATGTACTGGCCCGATTGGGACCAGACCCGTTGCGCCGCGATGCCGACCCGTCGTGGGCGTGGGCCCGAATCGCCAAATCCCGCAGGCCTATCGGTGCGCTACTTATGGATCAGACGGTGATCGCGGGGGTCGGCAATGTCTACCGCAGCGAGCTCCTGTTTCGACATCGCCTCGACCCGTATCGGGCCGGACAGCGGATCAGTGAGGCGGAGTTCGTCGCGGCTTGGGCCGATCTGGTGGCGCTGATGAAAGTCGGTTTGCGCCGCGGCAAAATCGTTGTGGTCCATCCCGAACATGACCACGGCCTGCCGTCCTATGCCCCGGGGCGGCCTCGTACCTACGTCTATCGGCGCGCCGGTGACCCGTGCCGCGTGTGCGGGACGACGATCCGTACCGCAGTGCTTGATGGCCGGAACGTATTTTGGTGTCCGTCCTGTCAGACGTGACGGCGGAGGCGAGTGGGGTGTCCCAGTGAGCGGACGCCGCGAAAGTACTCGCCGGTGCGGGTCCGCTGGGGCCCATTGGCGACGAACTGGCGTTGCCAGCTAGTTGTGCGCTGTCGCTTCAGATTCAGTACAGGTTTTCGGGGTAGTTCTGGTGGCTATGAACTCAACAAGAACTTCAGCACGTTTGGCCGCAACGGGTTTCGCAATGATCGTGGGCTTGGGGCTTGCCGGTCTGGGCGCCGCAACGGACGCTCAGGCGCAACCTGCACCCTTCCCGCAATGGTGTCCGGGCGATTTCTGGGACCCGGGCTGGGGTGACAACTGGGACCTGGGGCATTGCCACGGTAACGGGCCGGCGCCCGGCGGCCCTGGGGGACCAGGTGGACCGGCGGGACCGGTGGGACCGGGGGGCGGGCCTGGTGGACCGCAGGGCGGCCCGGGTGGGCCTGGTGGACCGCAGGGCGGCCCGGGTGGGCCTGGTGGACCGCAGGGCGGCCCGGGTGGGCCTGGTGGACCGCTGGGCGGTCCGGGTGGGCCCCGATAGGCCCACGGCCGGCGCGGGACACCGTGTCGTTTCCCGCACGACACGGTTTGCTGCAGCCGAATTCGCCGTTCAGCGGTCCGCGGTAACGCCGAGCACTGCATAGACTTCGCTACTCAACGCGATACTACGCGGGTCAGCGTTGGCTTTGCTGGCGTCGAAGCGGTTCATCACGTAGGCGTAGCCGATGCGGTGTTCCAAATCGACGAACCCGAATGAGCCGCCCAGCCCGCCGTGGCCGAAGATCTGCCGGTTGGGTCCGTTGATCCCGCGCTGGTTGAGCATGTAGCCCAATCCCCAGCCGTGATCGGCAACCCGTGGCCCGAGCACGAGGTCGGTGTCGAAGCCGCCTTGCGATACCCGGACCAAATCCATGTGCTCGCGGCTGAGCAGTTTTTCCTGCGCCAGGGCGTTATAGAAGGTCGCCAGTCCCAGCGCTGACACTTGGCCATTGGTACCGGGGAACTCCAGCTGGCGCCACAACTGGAGGTCGTTGGAGCCGAGTTCGTCGTCGGGCGCAAAGCCCATCGAGATCGACAGTCCGGCCTTGGGGTGTTCCTCGAGGCTGGTCGGATCGGTCGGAGCCTGCACGTCGGCCAGCAGATCTCGGGCGTGTGGTTTGTTCACTCGATCGGCGCAGCGGTGCTGCTCGAACGGGGGGGTGCCGATGTGCACGTCGGCCCCGATCGGCTCGGCGATCTCGGTCCTCAGGTATTGCCCGACCGTGCGATTTGTCACACGACGGAACACTTCGCCGAGAATGAAGCCGAAGGTTGTCATGTGGTAGCCCTGGGCGGTACCCGGTTCCCACCGCGGTTCGGCAACGGCCAGTTGGTCGCACACGAAGTCCCAGTCGGTGACTTGCTGCCAGCTCAATCGCCGGTTCGGCCCGATGACACCGGACCGGTGGCTCAGCACCATTGCCAGCGTGATGGCGTCCTTGCCCGCCTGCGCGAACTCGGGCCAATAGCGGGCCACCGGCGCCTGTAGATCGAGCTCACCGCGATCTGCGAGCTGGTGGATGCAGGTGGCCGTCAGCCCCTTGGTGCCCGACAACACGGTGCACAGGGTGTCCTGCTGCCACGGCCGAATACCAGCGGCGTCCGCCGAACCTCCCCACAGGTTGACCACGAGATCGCCGTCAACCCACACGGCGACAGCGGCGCCGACTTCGTTGAACTGGGAAAAGTTGCGTTGGAAGGCCTCGTGCACTTTGCCGAAGGCGGGCGCGCATGAGCCGTATATCGCGACGTCGCGCATGTCGCCTTTCTATGGATCAGAGCGGGCGACGGGAATCGAACCCGCGTAGCTAGTTTGGAAGACTAGGGCTCTACCATTGAGCTACGCCCGCATGCGTTAAGTCGAGCGAGACTTTACGTGGTAGCCAAGATCAAATCTAATCGACGCAGTTACGTGACCGGCCCGGTCGCAGTGCGTCGCAGTGCGAGGTCGCTGTGGAGCCGCCGCCGTCGGGCCGTAGGATCGCGAGGTCACCGCGGGGTGTAGCGCAGCTTGGTAGCGCATCCGCTTTGGGAGCGGAAGGCCGCAGGTTCAAATCCTGTCACCCCGACCAGCCGACCGTCACTAACGACCACCAAGGAGCACATCCGTGAAGAGCAGCGTCGAGCAGTTGAGCCCCACCCGGGTTCGCATCAAGGTGGAGGTGCCTTTCGCCGAACTCGAGCCGGATTTCCAGCGGGCCTACAAGGAGCTGGCCAAACAGGTGCGGCTACCCGGCTTCCGGCCCGGAAAGGCGCCGGTCAAGCTGCTCGAGGCGCGCTTCAGCCGGGAGGCGATGCTCGATCAGATCGTCAACGACGCATTGCCCACCCGGTACGGCCAAGCGCTCGCCGAGTCGGAGATTGAACCGCTGGGCCGCCCGGACATCGAGGTGACCCACAAGGAGTACGGCCAAGATCTCGCCTTCACCGCGGAAGTTGACGTCCGCCCGAAGATCGAGCTGCCGGATCTGGGTTCGCTGGCGGTCTCGGTCGACCCGGTCGAGGTGACCGACGAAGAGGTGGATGCCGAACTGGAATCGTTGCGCGCCAGGTTCGGCACCCTGACCGGCGTAGATCGCCCGGTGGCGGTCGGCGACTTCGTCTCCATCGATCTGTCCGCCACCGTCGATGGTGAGGACGTGCCCAATGCCGCCGCCGAAGGGCTGTCGCACGAGGTGGGTTCCGGCCGGCTCATCGCCGGCCTCGACGATGCGCTGGTCGGGTTGTCCGCCGATGAGTCCCGGGAATTTACCGCTCAACTGGCTGCTGGCGAACACGCGGGCAAGGATGCTCAGGTCACCGTCACCGTCCGATCCATCAAGGAGCGCGAGCTACCCGAGCCCGACGACGAGTTCGCGCAGTTGGCCAGTGAGTTCGACACGATCGATGAGCTGCGGGCGAACCTGCGCGAACAGGTCGGTCAAACCAAGCGAGCCCAGCAGGCGGAACAGATTCGCAATGCCACCATCGACGCTCTGCTCGAGCAGGTCGAGGTGCCGTTGCCGGAGTCCTATGTACAGGCCCAATACGACAGCGTCATACACAGCGCGCTGCGCGGCATCGACCATGATGAAGCCAGGTTCAACGAACTGCTCTCCGAGCAAGGTTCGTCCCGCGCGGCGTTTGACGCCGAGGCCCGCACCGCATCGGAAAAGGACGTCAAGCGCCAATTGCTGTTGGATGCTTTGGCAAACGATCTCAAAGTCCAGGTTGGTCAGGAGGACCTGACCGAACGGCTGGTCGCGACCTCTCGCCAGTACGGCATCGAGCCGCAGCAGCTATTTGCCTACCTGCAGGAGAACAACCAGCTGCCGTCGATGTTTGCCGACGTTCGGCGCGAGTTGGCGGTACGGGCGGTTGCCCAGGCCGCGACGGTGACCGACACCGCGGGCAACACGATCGACACCAGTGAGTTCTTCGGCAAGCCAGTCGAGAATGACGTGACCGACTTGCTGGACAAGGACACCCCGGAGGACACCGGGGACGCAGCCAGCAACGCCGGGGGGGACGCCGGGGACGCCGATAGCGCCGACGTGGCCGAGTGACGACAGATACCACCGACCAACGAGGGAAGGGGCCGACCAAGGCCGAAGGCATGACGCTGTGAGCGAACGCGGCCACTTCTGGGGGCGCGTGGCCGCCAAACACGGGGTGCCGTTGGTTAGTGTCGGTGCATACGGAACACGAGAAAGCAGGTAACCCAGTCGTGACTGACATGCGTTCGAATTCGCAGGGTCTCAATCTCACGGACTCGGTCTATGAGCGCTTGCTGTCCGAGCGCATCATTTTCCTTGGTTCGGAGGTGAACGACGAGATCGCCAACCGGTTGTGCGCGCAGATTCTGCTGCTCGCCGCCGAAGACGCCGGCAAAGACATCTCGCTCTACATCAACTCCCCGGGCGGATCGATCAGTGCCGGGATGGCGATCTACGACACCATGGTGTTGGCGCCGTGTGACATCGCCACCTACGCGATGGGGATGGCCGCCTCGATGGGCGAATTCTTGCTGGCGGCGGGTACCAAGGGTAAGCGCTACGCCTTGCCGCACGCCCGCATTCTGATGCACCAACCACTGGGCGGCGTGACCGGCAGCGCGGCCGACATCGCCATCCAGGCCGAGCAGTTCGCGGTCATCAAGAAGGAGATGTTCCGGCTCAACGCCGAGTTCACCGGCCAGCCGATCGAGCGTATTGAGGCGGATTCGGATCGCGACCGCTGGTTCACCGCGCAGGAAGCCCTGGAATACGGTTTCGTCGACCACATCATCACCCGCGCCCACGTCAACGGAGAAGCGTAATGAATCCACAGATCCAGCCTCAGGCGCGGTACATCCTGCCGTCGTTCATCGAGCACTCGAGCTTCGGTGTCAAGGAGTCCAACCCCTACAACAAGCTGTTCGAGGAACGCATCATCTTCCTCGGCGTCCAAGTCGACGACGCATCCGCGAACGACATCATGGCGCAGCTGCTGGTGCTGGAGTCGTTGGATCCCGACCGCGACATCACGATGTACATCAACTCGCCGGGCGGCGGCTTCACCTCGCTGATGGCGATCTACGACACCATGCAGTATGTACGTGCCGACATCCAGACGGTGTGCTTGGGGCAGGCGGCCTCGGCGGCGGCGGTCTTGTTGGCTGCGGGAACGCCGGGCAAGCGGATGGCGCTACCCAATGCGCGGGTGCTGATCCATCAGCCGTCATTGTCGGGCGTGATCCAGGGTCAGTTCTCCGATCTGGAAATCCAGGCGGCCGAGATCGAGCGGATGCGTACCCTGATGGAAACCACGCTGGCCCGCCACACCGGCAAGGACGCCGAGGTCATCCGCAAGGACACCGACCGGGACAAGATCTTGACCGCGGAAGAGGCCAAGGACTACGGCATCATCGACACCGTGCTCGAGTATCGGAAGCTGTCCGCGCAAAAGGTGTGAGCCCCGGCGGTGGTGCGACCAACGCGGCTAATCGGGGTCGGGGCGAGGAAACCGCCGAAATCCCAGCACCCACCCGGCCGCCAGCAATGCCGAGGCGCACCCCAAGGCCAGCCGGATGCCCTGCATGAAGTCCCTGTCGGCGGCGCTGACGATCTCTGTCTCCTGCGCCGACGTGATGCGATGCCGTGGCCCGATGAATGCTGCGTGCGCATGCGGATTGGCGCTATCCACGATGGTGTTGACCACAATCTCCCGGACTACCGGGTCGGGGACATCGTCGGCCATGCTGTCCGGCAGCGTGGCACCCAACCACGCGGCGAGGATGGAACCGAGAAAGGCCACCCCAAAAATTCCGCCCATCGACCGCTGCAGATTCAGCAGACCCGCCGCCATGCCGGCCCGGTGGTCATCAACCTTCGTCATCCCAAGGTGCAACAGCGGCGTGACGCTGCCGCCTCCGCCGGCACCAAAAATCATCAGCCCACCAATGGCGACGGGCAGCGCATGGCCCATCGCGGCCATAAACAGCGCCAACCCGATGACCATCGCCAACAGACACGTCAGCACCGTGCGCCGGGCGCCCCACTTGTTGACCGCCGCACCGGCTAGCAGACTCGCCAACCCGAACCCCGCCGGGACGGGCAGCATCATCAGTCCCGCATGCAGCGGAGACAAGCTACGCACATTCTGGAAGTACTGCGTGATCACCATCAAAGTCCCGAAAAAGCAGGACATCACCACGAAGTAGACAATCAGCACCGCTCGGTACACCGGCTCGGCAAATAGCCGAAGATCGATCAACGGGAACGCGGTGCGGCGTTCGTGGAGCACAAAAGCGCCCAACAGCATCACCGCTATCAACAGCAGCGACGTAGCGAAAACCGCCGATTCCCGATGAAAACGCGGCGCCTCGATGATCGTGTATGCCATCACGGCTATCGCGGGTATGAAGGTCAGCTGGCCCACCCAGTCCAGCGCGGTCGGGTCCGGGTCCTGCGACTCATCGATGCCCACCAGCGTCAGTACCCACACGATCGCTCCCAGCGGAATGTTCACCAAGAACACGCTGCGCCAACCGAAGGTTTCGACCATCAGCCCACCCAGCGCTGGGGCCGTCGCCGCCCCGACCATGCCGATGGCCATCCAGTCGGCAATTGCGCGCGCTTTTGCGCGCGGATCGGGAAAGGCGTGGCTGAGCAGGGCAAGGGACAACACCGAAATGAACGAGGCCCCAACGCCCTGGACCATGCGGGCGGCCGTGAAGAGTTCGAGGTTGATCGGCATCGCGCAGACCACCGAGCTTGCGACGAACAGGCCCAGCCCGAGGAAAAAGCCGCGCTTGCGCCCATAACGATCACCCAGCAAGGCGCAGCTCATCAGCATGGCGGCCATGCCCAGGCTGTAGCCGGCGACCGCCCACTGAAGGCCCTGCTCGCCCGTGTGAAAGACCCGTTGGATGCTGGGCAGCGCGACGTTGACGATGTTGACGTCCACGAACACCATGAAGATGCCCAGGCCGGTTCCCGCCACGGTCAGCCGCTGGCGAGGGGTCATGGTCGGGTGGGAATCGGGTGCCACCGCGGGTTCGTCGAACCCGGCAGTCACCGGCTGTTGGACGGGGCTCGGGGCACGGGCATCCGCGTCGTTGAGGTCGGGTACACCGGCCCCGCCCGACTTGTCCGGCTGGCCGCTGATCATGCCGTCGTTAGTCATCGCCCGCCTTGATCTGCGCATTGGAGACGGATAGCTGCCTTGCGGTGAGGTGTGCAGCGCTGCACAGCGGCGGTGGTGGGCCCCGGTGTTGCTGATCCGCCCCCGGCGTTGCTGATCCGCACGATGCCCAGCCTCGCTCTCACAAAAGCAACCCTAGGGAAATAGATACGGCGATAAATGCATTTTGCGCAGCTTGGTGATTGCCGGCTTCGGCATGGTTATGTGGCTGTGGGGACGGTGCTCAGGATTGAATATGGCCGGTTTCGTTTAGTGCCCGAATGCTGGCGTCGACGCCGACAAGTTCGATCGGCGTGAATCACCGGTCAATCACACCGTGGCACTGTAGGGTGGTCGCCTGGGAGTCTGGTGGGCACCCGGGTCCGCCACTTGACGGGCCTCGGTGGCGTAACAACCGCGACACGCCAGAGATACGGATCGCGCGTCTCAGCGAGTAACGGGAGCCGTCGGGCTATATGTTTCATTCAGACGAAAGGCATGAATACCCCAGCGAATACCAAGGACGCTATTCGGCGCTAACGGTCGCGGTGGGCCGGAGCGAGCGGGTAGCGTCGGGGGTTACACGCGGCACGGTAAGACGAACGGCGATTAGGAAGTAGGCCCTCACCATCATGGCGCGCATAGGAGACGGCGGTGACCTGCTGAAGTGCTCGTTCTGCGGGAAGAGCCAGAAGCAAGTCAAGAAGCTCATTGCTGGTCCCGGTGTCTACATCTGCGATGAGTGCATCGATCTGTGCAACGAGATCATCGAGGAGGAGCTCGCCGACGCCGACGATGTGAAGCTCGACGAACTCCCCAAGCCGGTCGAGATTCGAGAATTCCTCGAGGGCTACGTCATCGGACAGGACACGGCCAAACGAACACTGGCCGTCGCGGTCTACAACCACTACAAACGGATCCAGGCAGGTGAGAAGAGCCGGGATTCGCGGTATGAGCCCGTCGAGCTGACCAAGTCCAACATCTTGATGCTCGGACCCACCGGTTGTGGCAAGACCTACCTCGCTCAGACGCTGGCCAAGATGCTCAACGTGCCGTTCGCCATCGCCGACGCGACGGCGCTGACCGAGGCCGGCTACGTCGGCGAGGACGTGGAAAACATCCTGCTCAAACTCATCCAAGCCGCCGACTACGACGTCAAGCGCGCCGAGACGGGCATTATCTACATCGACGAGGTGGACAAGATCGCGCGTAAGAGCGAAAACCCGTCGATCACCCGCGACGTCTCGGGCGAGGGTGTGCAGCAGGCCCTGCTGAAGATTCTGGAAGGCACCCAGGCTTCGGTTCCCCCGCAGGGCGGCCGCAAGCACCCGCACCAGGAATTCATTCAGATCGACACCACCAACGTGCTCTTCATCGTGGCGGGTGCATTCGCCGGGTTGGAAAAGATCATCTACGAGCGCGTCGGGAAACGGGGATTGGGCTTTGGCGCCGAAGTCCGTTCCAAGGCCGAGATCGACACCACCGATCACTTCGCCGAGGTGATGCCCGAGGATCTGATCAAGTTTGGCTTGATCCCCGAATTCATCGGACGGTTGCCGGTGGTTGCTTCGGTGACCAACTTGGACAAGGAATCGTTGGTCAAGATCCTGTCCGAACCCAAGAACGCGTTGGTCAAGCAGTACACCCGGCTCTTCGAGATGGACGGTGTGGAACTGGAATTCACTGACGACGCGCTGGAAGCGATCGCCGACCAAGCGATCCACCGCGGCACCGGTGCCCGCGGTCTGCGAGCGATCATGGAAGAAGTCCTGCTGCCGGTGATGTACGACATCCCAAGCCGCGACGATGTCGCCAAAGTGGTGGTCACCAAGGAGACCGTGCAGGACAACGTGTTGCCGACGATTGTGCCCCGCAAACCGTCACGCTCGGAGCGCCGCGACAAGAGTGCATAACCGGCGCTGATGCCGGGCGCTTCGGGAAACAAGCCGTCGTCGGCCGAGTCGACCGAGTCGAGCAACCAAAGCCCGCCTAACACCGAGACGGCCTCCGCTCCTGTCCTGCCGCGCCGCGTGATTCATGCGCTGGATCTGGTGAACTTCTCGCTGGCCGACGTGCGCGACGGCTTGGGTCCCTACCTGTCGGTGTACCTGCTGGTGACCAATAATTGGGACCAGGCCTCGATCGGGTTTGTGATGGCGGTCGGGGGAATCGCGGCGATCGTGGCACAGACGCCGATGGGCGCCTTGGTGGACCGCACCACCGCCAAGCGAGCGTTGGTAGTCACCGGTGCGGTGGCGGTCACCGCCAGCGCGTTGGCGATGCCGCTCTTTCCCGATCTGCATTCAATCTCTGTGCTGCAGGTCCTCACTGGGATCGCCAGCTCGGTATTCGCGCCGGCGTTGGCCGCGATCACGCTCGGCATCGTCGGCCCGAGGTTCTTCGCGCGACGGATCGGGCGTAACGAATCGTTCAACCACGCCGGTAACGCGTCGGCCGCGGCCGTGACCGGTGGGCTGGCCTTCTTTTTCGGGCCGGTGGTGGTGTTTTGGGTGCTTGCCGGGATGGCGGCGATGAGTGTGGTGGCCACTCTGCGGATTCCGCACGACGCGATCGACCATGACTTGGCGCGGGGGATGGACCACGCGCCGGGAGAGCCGCATCGGCAGCCATCACGATTCGGCGTACTGCTGCGCAACCGCAGACTGATGATCTTTGCCGCGGCGGTCGTGGCCTTTCACTTCGCCAACGCGGCCATGCTGCCGTTGGTCGGCCAGGTGCTGGCATTGCACAACAGGGACGAGGGCACCGCGTTGATGTCGTCGTGCATCGTCGCCGCGCAATTGGTGATGGTGCCGGTCGCGTACCTGACCGGGACCAGGGCCGACAGTTGGGGGCGAAAGCCGATCTTTTTGGTGGCATTCGCCGTGTTGACCGCGCGCGGGTTCCTCTACACGCTGTCGGGCAACTCGTACTGGCTGGTCGGTGTGCAGCTGCTCGACGGTATCGGCGCCGGCATTTTCGGGGCGTTGTTTCCCCTTGTCGTCCAGGACCTCACGCACGGAACCGGTCACTTCAACATCAGCCTTGGAGCGATCACCACGGCGGTCGGTGTCGGTGCGGCACTGTCCAATTTTGCTTCCGGTTGGGTCGTGGTAAGTGCCGGCTACAACGTCGCCTTCATGTCGCTGGGCGCGATCGCCGGCGCGGGTTTCATCTTGTATCTGATCGCAATGCCCGAGACGGCCCCGGCGAGACTGCGCAGAACCTGAATCGTTGGCGTGATTCGGGTGTGCGGAGTGACCAATACCACACTTTCGTTCGGCATCGCTACCGGCTCCCGTTTGACATCGTCTTTTAGCAGGTTGAGTAGCGTCGAAGTGACCACTGACACGGCCATACACCCGAGAAAGAAGTGTCATAATCGGTACCGCCAGTGACACCAAACGCGTGAGGCAGGGGGGACCACTCCGACGGCGTAACCTGAAGCTGCAGCGGAGTGCCTGTCCTGAGACAGACGGAAGGCGGAGACGTGGATCCCAACGGCAACGGAGCCCAGTCTGAGTCACATACCGTGGCGTCCTGCGCCGGGCCCGACCGGCAGCGCCTGGAAAATGTGGTCATCCGTTTCGCCGGGGACTCCGGCGACGGCATGCAGCTGACCGGTGACCGATTCACTTCGGAGGCAGCGCTTTTCGGCAACGATCTGGCGACCCAGCCGAACTATCCCGCCGAGATCCGAGCACCTGCAGGCACGCTGCCCGGCGTTTCGTCGTTCCAGATTCAAATCGCCGATTACGACATCTTGACCGCTGGTGATCGACCCGACGTATTGGTTGCGATGAACCCGGCCGCGTTGAAGGCCAACATCGGTGATCTGCCGCTCGGGGGAATGGTGATCGCGAACTCTGACGAGTTCACCAAGCGCAACCTGACCAAAGTCGGGTATGTGACGAACCCGCTGGAGTCCGACGAGCTAGAGGAATACGTCGTACACGCCGTCCCGATGACCACTCTGACGTTGGGTGCCGTCGAGGCGATCGGTGCGTCCAAGAAGGACGGTCAGCGCGCCAAGAACATGTTCGCACTCGGCCTGTTGTCCTGGATGTACGGGCGGCCGATCCAGACCAGCGAGACCTTCATCAGGGAGAAGTTCGCCCGCAAGCCGGAGATCGCGGAGACCAACGTGCTGGCGCTGAAGGCGGGCTGGAATTTCGGCGAAACCACCGAGGCGTTCGGCACCACCTACGAGGTCCCGCCCGCGACGCTGCCCGCCGGCGAGTACCGGCAGATTTCCGGGAACACCGCACTGGCGTACGGCCTCGTCGCGGCGGGTCAGCTGGCCGACCTCCCAGTCGTGCTCGGCAGCTATCCCATTACTCCGGCGTCGGACATCCTGCACGAGTTGTCCAAACACAAGAACTTCAACGTGACCACCTTCCAGGCCGAGGACGAAATCGGCGGGATCTGTGCGGCGCTGGGTGCGGCTTACGGCGGCGCGCTCGGAGTCACCAGCACGTCGGGTCCGGGTATCTCGTTGAAGTCCGAGGCACTCGGACTTGCCGTGATGACCGAATTGCCGTTGATCGTCATCGACGTCCAACGCGGCGGGCCTTCGACGGGTCTGCCTACCAAGACCGAGCAGGCTGACCTACTGCAGGTGCTCTACGGTCGTAATGGCGAGTCGCCGCTGGCGGTGCTGGCGCCGCGGTCCCCGGCCGATTGCTTTGACACCGCCCTCGAGGCCGTACGCATTGCGGTGTCGTACCACACCCCGGTGATCGTGTTGTCCGATGGCGCCATCGCCAACGGCTCGGAGCCCTGGAAAATCCCGGACGTCGGCACGTTACAGCCCATCAAGCACACCTTCGCCAAACCCGACGAACCTTTCCAGCCCTACGCTCGGGACCCGGAAACCCTGGCTCGCCAGTTCGCTATCCCGGGCACTCCCGGTCTGGAACACCGAATCGGTGGACTGGAAGCCTCCAACGGCTCGGGCGACATCTCTTACGAGCCGACGAATCACGACCTGATGGTTCGGTTGCGCCAGGCCAAGATCGACGGCATCCGGGTCCCCGATCTGGAGGTCGACGATCCGACCGGCGACGCCGAGTTGCTGCTGATCGGTTGGGGCAGTTCCTACGGTCCGATCGGCGAAGCGTGCCGGCGCGCGCGACGGCGGGGCACCAAGGTCGCGCACGCGCATCTGCGCTATCTCAACCCCTTCCCGGCGAACCTGGGCGAGGTGCTGCGACGCTACCCAAAGGTGGTGGCGCCGGAGTTGAACTTGGGGCAGCTTGCGCTGGTGCTGCGCGGAAAGTATCTGGTCGACGTGCAATCGGTGACCAAGGTCAAGGGCGTCTCGTTCCTGGCCGACGAGGTAGGACGCTATATCCGGGCCGCGCTGGCCGGCAGGCTGGGTGAGCTCGAACAGGACAAGACAATGGTCGCCAGGTTGTCGGCGGCCACCGTTGGAGCGGGAGCTACTGCATGACCCGCGGCGCGACAACGCAATTGGGGCACCGCCCGGGCGACGAAGCGATGAGGAGGAGCGGCGCTAATGACTAGCGTGCCTGGCAACCTGGTGGGCACCGACCTAGGTGTGACTCCGGGGTTGACCAAGAACTTTTCGGTGCCCACCACCGACCAGCCGCAGAAGGCCAAGGACTTCACCAGCGACCAGGAGGTCCGCTGGTGCCCGGGCTGCGGTGACTACGTCATCCTCAACACGATCCGCAACTTCCTGCCCGAGTTGGGGTTGCGGCGGGAAAACATCGTGTTCATCAGTGGCATTGGTTGCTCCAGCCGCTTCCCGTACTACCTCGAGACCTATGGATTCCACTCCATCCACGGCCGCGCTCCGGCGATTGCAACGGGTTTGGCGCTGGCCCGCGACGACCTGTCAGTCTGGGTGGTTACCGGCGATGGTGACGCGTTGTCGATCGGTGGCAACCACCTGATCCACGCGATGCGCCGCAACGTCAACATCACGGTTCTGCTGTTCAACAACCGGATCTACGGGCTCACCAAGGGGCAATATTCACCCACGTCCGAGGTGGGCAAGGTGACCAAATCGACCCCGATGGGTTCGCTGGATAACCCGTTCAACCCGGTGTCGTTGGCGCTGGGCGCCGAGGCGACATTCGTTGGCCGAGCGCTGGATTCAGACCGCGCCGGGCTTTCTGAGGTGCTGCGTGCCGCCGCCGAGCATCGTGGTGCTGCCCTGGTCGAAATCCTGCAGGACTGCCCGATCTTCAATGACGGCTCCTTCGACGCGCTCCGCAAGGAGGGCTCCGAAGAGCGGGTTATCAACGTGCGGCACGGCGAACCGATCGTCTTTGGCGCCAACGGTGAATATTGTGTCGTGAGATCGGGTTTTGGCCTCGACGTGGCCAAGACCGCCGACGTGGCTGTCGACGAAATCGTCGTGCACGATGCCCACGCCGACGAGTCGGCCTACGCCTTCGCGCTGTCGCGGCTTTCAGATCAAAACCTCGATCACACCGTGTTGGGAATCTTCCGCAGCATCAGCCGGCCCACCTACGATGACGCGGCGCGCTCCCAGGTCAACGCCGCCCGGGACAGCACCCCGTCCGACACCGCCGCGCTGCAATCGTTGCTGCGTGGGCGCGACACCTGGACTGTTGCCTGAGATGGGCGAGTTCGGTTCGGGCGCAGTGTCGTTGGCCGGGATCGTGCTCGCCGGAGGGGAATCTCGGCGGATGGGCCGAGACAAGGCCACCCTGCAGCTCCCCGGCGGCACCACCACGCTGGTCGAGCACGTGCTCGACATCGTCGGGCAGCGCTGCGAGCCGGTTTTTGTGATGGCCGCACCCGGGCAACCGCTACCCCCGCTGCAGGTGTCCGTGCTGCGCGACGAGGTGCGCGGGCTGGGACCGTTGCCGGCGACGGGGCATGGCTTGCGTGCCGCGGCCGCCGCGGGCGCTAGGTTTGCGTTCGTTTGTGCCGTGGACATGCCTTTGCTGACTGCTGAATTGATCGATAATCTGCTGCGACGTGCCGTCGAGACCAACGCCGAGGTGGTGTTGCCCTGGGACGGCCGCAGCCATTACCTGGCCGCGGTTTACCGGACGGATCTGGCCGACCGGGTTGATGCCTTGGTGGCCGCGGGTGAGCGCAAGATGAGCGCTTTTGTGGACGCTTCGGATGCCCAACGAATCGTGTTGCCGGATTCCGTCCCGCTGTCCAACATCAACACGGCTGCTGATCTACCGGCCCCGGCGCGGCCCGGTCGCTGACGGTTGCCGGGCCCGACGGCCCGCCAAGAGATGTCCAACCGATTTGACTTGAGTGCCATCCTGAATTCGGTTCGGCTAAATTGTCAATTAACACTGCGAATAGTAATTTTCGTCCACTTGATAATGAAAACGTTATTGGCTGTGGGCGTGGCCGCTATTCGTTGTCTGCATCGACCCCATTCGAATACGGTCCTCGGGTTGCGTTGGGGCACCGTATCCTCTTGGTACCGAGAGTATTTGGAGCTCGAAGCGGCCCGCGCTGCCAAGCGTCGTCGAGCGACGCGCTCCGCATTCGAACGAAGTCCACGATGTGAATATTGCAGCAAATGCTGATGGGCGGCCGAGTGTGCTCGCCGGGCTAGCGCTGTGCCGCGCGGCTAGGGCGATTGCACGACCGTGCCCGATGCACCCGCCATCCCGGTTGGCTCGCGGATTGTACTGGTGTAGAACAAGCTTGGGCTGACGTGCGGATTGCCTTACGGGGAAACGTGTTCGTTGTGGTCGGTTGGCGAACATCCTTGTGGTGCTTGATGTTCCGATGAGTTGCTCGCGGCTGTGGAATGCAGTCGTGACATCGAGGTCGCGACAACTATGACTCAGGTCATGGTGGCTATTTCGTGATATCAAGGGCCGCTGCGCCGGGGTACGGCAAACTCGTGTCACAGCTCACAATATGTGCGTGATTCGGCTCACGAAGCGCCCGTTGTGGATAACTTCTGGATGCAGCTAGGAACGGACGGCTGACCTGCAAGGACCATTCCGGAATCCCGCTGTGATTCGCTCGTTATTGAACTGAAATATCGGTTCGGCCGAGATGACGAATCCAAATCGTTATCGTACGGTCCTCTTAGCCCCAATCGGGCGTAGTAAAACAATTGAATCCACGGACTCGCGTGTGAGCGGAGCCGCGGACTGTGCTGGATGACCGGCCGCCGCGGCAGCCGGGGTAGTGCCCCGTTGGGCAGCTCAACGCCCTCCGCTGTCGTGCCGGAACGAGACGGCACGTTCCAAAGCAGCAATTCCACCTGGACATGGCAACCAACCCGCATCTGCGGGCTGGGTGGCTTTGGCGCGCGCGCACCGCGAAAGGAACAACGTTGAAGAACGTCCGCAAGACGCTCATCGTCGCCGCGATCACGGGGACGCTGGTGACGGTGTCGTCCACCGGTACCGCCTACGCCGATGAGGGCCTGGACCCGAACACGGCACCCGGTCCCGACCCGGTGAACTTTGACCCGAACGTGCCTCCGGCCCCGGACGCCCTCGCTCCGCCCGCTCCGGAGGACGCGCCGCCGGCCCCGGAAATTGTGGATTTTGACCCGAACCTGCCCCCGCCGCCGGCTCCCGACGACGTGCCGCCCCCGCCCGCGCCCGTGGGTTTCCTGCCTCCGGCGCCGGACGTTCCGCCTCCACCGCCGGCCCCTGAGGCCTACAGCGTGAATTGGGACGCGATCGCGCAGTGCGAGTCCGGTGGCAACTGGTCGATCAACACCGGCAACGGCTACTCCGGTGGCCTGCAGTTCACCTCCGGCACCTGGCACGCCAACGGTGGTTCCGGATCGGCGGCCAGCGCCAGCCGTGAGGAACAGATTCGGGTGGCCGAGAACGTGCTGCGTTCCCAGGGGATCGGTGCATGGCCGGTCTGCGGCCGACGCGGCTGATCAACATCCGGCGGTAAACCGTCCGTATTCGAGGTCGTATCGGGGTCGTATGGGAGCTGCGCCACGGTACGCGTAGCGTCTGGCCGATGAACGCAACGTCGCGTGAATTCGACCTCATCCTGTACGGGGCCACCGGCTTCGTCGGCAAGCTGACCGCCGAGTACCTGGCCCGAGTCGCCGGAGACGCGCGCATCGCATTGGCCGGCAGGTCAACCGAGCGATTGCTGGCCGTCCGCCAGACCTTGGGCGCGGCCGCACAGTCTTGGCCGGTGGTGGCCGCGGACGCAGCATCGCCGGCCACGCTCAACGACATGGCTGCCCGAGCGCGGGTGGTGGTCACCACGGTCGGGCCCTACCTGCGCTACGGACTGCCGCTGGTGGCCGCGTGCGCCGCCGCCGGGACCGACTACGCCGACCTAACCGGCGAGCCACCGTTCGTCCGGGAAAGCATCGACCTGCACCACAAGCAGGCGGCCGACACCGGCGCCCGCATCGTGCATGCCTGTGGCTTCGACTCGATCCCCTCGGATCTGACGGTTTATGCCCTGCACCGGTCGGTGCGCGAGGACGGTGCGGGTGAGCTCGGCCGGACTGACCTGGTGGTCCGGTCCTTCGCTGGCGGGCTTTCCGGCGGCACTATCGCGTCAATGCTGGAAATTCTGCGGGCCGTCTCCGCCGACCCCGACCTTCGTCGCCAATTCGCCGACCCGTACACGCTGAGCACCGACCGTGCTGCCGAGCCCGAACTAGGGTCGCAACCCGATCTGCCTTGGTGTCGCGGCGATCGACTCGCTCCCGAGCTGCACGGTCTGTGGACCGCCGGCTTCATGATGGCACCGACCAACACCAGGATCGTGCGACGCAGCAACGCGCTGTTGGACTGGGCGTACGGCAGGCGCTTTCAGTACAGCGAACACCTCAGCCTGGGGTCGTCGATCGCAGCTCCGGCGGCGTCCGCCATCGTCAGCGGCGTCGGGACGCTGCTGACCGGGTTGGGCGGACGCTACTTTCGCTTCCTGCCGCGACGATTGGTCGAGCGCGTTGTGCCCAAACCCGGCAGTGGCCCGAGTGCGCGGACCCGCGAGCGCGGTTACTACCGAATCGAGACGTACACCACCACAGCCTCCGGTGCCCGCTACCGCGCGCGCATGGAGCAGGACGGCGATCCCGGCTACAAGGCAACCTCGGTGTTGTTGGGGGAGTGTGGCCTGGCTCTGGCGTTTGACCGCGACGAGCTCTCGGACCTGCGTGGTGTGCTGACCCCCGCGGCCGCGATGGGGGACGCATTGTTGAGCCGATTCTCGGCCGCCGGAGTGTCACTGCAGACCGAGCGGCTGACCTGAACCATTCTGCGACAACAGCTTTCGGCGGTGGTAACTGGCCTTTCGATCGAGCGCACATGGGTCTAATGTCGTAAGGGACTTGCCTCTTCATCTCAGCAACGCTGAAAGGTGGCATCGATGGCTTGTCTGGACGATCTGTACGCTCAGATTCCCACCGCGGAAATCGCACGCCGGCTCGACGCCGCGGAAAGCGAAGTCGACAGCGCGGTTCGCACCCTGGTGCCGGTGCTGGTCAGCGGACTGCACCAGGGCTCGCAAAATCCCGAGCACGCCAGCAAAATCGAGTCCGCGGCCAGCAGCCACGCGGCCCGCGGGCTGCTCGACGCGGGTGGGGGCTTGGACCAGCACTTAGCCATGGCCGAGCAGGCCGATGGGCATCAGACGGTCACGACGTTTTTCGGCGGTAATGACGTTGACCAGGTCGCGTCGGCGTTGTCCAACGGCGGCGCGGGTAACAGTGAACTGCTCAAGAAGCTGCTGCCGATCGTGCTTCCGATCGTGTTGGCGTACATCGGAAATCAGCTGAGCGCCGGTGGGGCCGGGGAGGGCGCGCAGCAGCGGACGGACGCACCCCCGGCCGGTGGCTTGGGTGAAATCTTGGGCAGCATCCTCGGCGGCGGCGACAAGTCCCTGGGCAGCATCCTCGGTGCCGTGCTGGGAGGCAAGGGCGGCACGTTGGGCGACATCCTCGGCGGTTTGTTGGGCGGCAAGAACTAGCGCAGCGACACGCGGGCAGCACGCGTGGTTTCGATCGCGCTACGAAGCCGATCCAAGATGAGTAGTGAAAGGGGAACTGCGATGTCGGACACACTGACCGAAGGACAGCAGCTGCTACGGGGGGAGTCGCTGGTTTCCAGCAACGGGGCCTACACACTGACCCTGCAAGAAGACGGCAATCTTGTGCTAGCTTCCCGTGGCACGCCGGTGTGGGCCACCGGGACCGACGGCCAGGATGTGGTGCGAGCCGAAGTGCAGCGCGACGGCAATTTCGTCGTATATGCGGCGGAAAAACCGGTCTGGCACACCGACACCAAGGGCAAGAAGAACGTCCGGCTGGTGCTGCAAGACGACCGCAATCTGGTGCTCTATGCCGCGGACGGGCCGGCCTGGTCGACACGCACCGAAACCGACGCTCCGCCGCCCGAGCCCGTCGCCACCACGGAAACTGATGCCTCGGAGTCGGCCCGGCCCGTTGCGGAAGCGGTGGCGGAACCGGCTGCCCAAGCCGTCGCCCAGACAGAGCCCGAAGCTGCCCCACGGACGTACACTGTCGTCGCCGGCGACACCTTGTGGGCCATTGCGGAGCGTTTCTATGGTGACGGCAGCAAGTACCGGGTGATCGCCGATGCGAGCGGCATCGCCAATGCCGACCTGATCCATCCCGGCGAAGTGCTCACCATCCCCTAGCCATCCCCCTAATCGGCGTTCACCTGTGGTTTTGGGCCCTTACACGCCCATCTGCGGCGGTTCCTAGAATTGACCGGTGACCGCCAGCCCTCGCCCTACCGCCGACCAGCTGCCCAAGTCGTGGGATCCGGCTGCGATGGAGGACGCGATCTATCAGAGGTGGGTGGACGCCGGCTACTTCGTTGCGGACCCGACCAGCACCAAGCCCGCCTATTCGATCGTGCTGCCGCCGCCGAACGTGACCGGCAGCCTGCACATGGGCCACGCGCTCGAGCACACCATGATGGACGCCCTGACCCGGCGCAAGCGGATGCAGGGTTACCAGGTGCTCTGGCAGCCGGGCATGGACCACGCCGGTATCGCCACCCAAAGCGTGGTGGAAAAACAGCTGTCGGTGGACGGCAAGACCAAAGAGGATTTCGGCCGGGAGCTGTTCGTCGACAAGGTTTGGGACTGGAAGCGTGAGTCCGGTGGTGCGATCGGTGGCCAAATGCGCCGCCTCGGCGACGGGGTGGATTGGAGTCGCGACCGGTTCACCATGGACGAAGGTCTTTCGCGAGCGGTGCGGACGATCTTCAAGAGGCTCTACGATGCCGGGCTGATCTATCAGGCCGAGCGGCTGGTCAACTGGTCACCAATATTGGAGACGGCGATCTCCGACCTCGAGGTCAACTACCTCGAGGTGGAGGGGGAGTTGGTGTCGTTCCGGTACGGCTCGCTGGATGACGCCCAACCGCACATCGTGGTGGCCACCACTCGGGTGGAGACGATGTTGGGTGATACCGCGATCGCGGTCCACCCTGACGACCAGCGCTATCGCCACCTGGTT
The DNA here is from genome assembly GCF_900292015.1 of Mycobacterium basiliense. NCBI lineage: Bacteria > Bacillati > Actinomycetota > Actinomycetes > Mycobacteriales > Mycobacteriaceae > Mycobacterium > Mycobacterium basiliense. The sequence goes on along the minus strand of NZ_LR130759.1, from coordinate 3,855,431 downwards.
GGCACCACCCTGGCCCACCCGTTTGTGGACCGGCAGCTCATCATCGTCGCCGACGAGCACGTGGACCCCGAATTCGGCACGGGCGCAGTCAAAGTCACACCGGCTCACGACCCAAACGACTTCGAGATCGGGATGCGTCACCAGCTACCCATGCCGTCGATCCTGGACACCAAGGGTCGGATCGTTGACACCGGAACGCAGTTCGACGGTATGGATCGTTTCGCGGCGCGGGTCGCGGTGCGCGAGGCGCTGGCCGCCCAGGGCCGCGTTGTCGAGGAGAAACGGCCATATCTGCACAGCGTCGGACATTCAGAGCGCAGCGGGGAACCGATTGAGCCACGACTGTCGCTGCAATGGTGGGTCCAAGTCGAATCGCTGGCCAAAGCCGCCGGTGATGCGGTGCGCAACGGTGACACCGTGATTCACCCCGCCAGCTTGGAGCCGCGCTGGTTCGCCTGGGTCGACGACATGCACGACTGGTGCATCTCAAGACAGTTGTGGTGGGGTCACCGCATCCCAATTTGGTACGGGCCCAACGGCGAACGAATATGTATCGGTCCAGACGAGGCGCCCCCAGAGGGCTGGGAGCAGGATCCCGACGTGCTGGATACCTGGTTCTCTTCGGCACTGTGGCCGTTTTCCACCCTGGGCTGGCCCACGCGCACTCCGGAGCTGGAGAAGTTCTATCCCACCAGCGTGTTGGTCACCGGCTATGACATCTTGTTTTTCTGGGTAGCCAGGATGATGATGTTCGGCACCTTCGTGGGCGGCGACGACGTCATTACTCTGGACGGCAGCCGCGGTCCCCAGGTGCCGTTCACCGACGTGTTCCTGCACGGGCTGATTCGTGACGAGTTCGGTCGCAAGATGAGTAAGTCGAAGGGCAACGTCATCGACCCGCTGGACTGGATCGACCAATTCGGCGCCGACGCGTTGCGTTTCACTCTGGCTCGCGGCGCCAGTCCGGGGGGCGACTTGGCCGTGGGCGAGGATGCCGTTCGTGCGTCGCGCAACTTCGGCACCAAACTATTCAACGCGACCCGGTACGCATTGCTCAACGGCGCCGCCTTGGCGCCCTTGCCCGCACTCGCCGAGATGACCGACGCTGACCGCTGGATTCTGGGGCGGCTGGAAGAGGTTAGGGCCGAGGTGGATTCGGCCTTCGACAGCTATGAATTCAGCCGGGCCTGTGAGGCGCTGTATCACTTCGCGTGGGACGAATTCTGTGACTGGTATGTCGAATTGGCCAAAGTCCAGCTCGGCGAGGGGCTTTCGCACACCACCGCGGTGCTGGCTACGGCTTTGGACACGTTGTTGCGGTTGCTGCATCCGGTGATTCCGTTTATCACCGAGGCGCTGTGGCAGGCGATGACCGGCCAGGAGTCGCTGGTCATCGCCGACTGGCCGGAGCCCTCTGGTATCGCTTTGGACTCCATTTCCGCCCAGCGGATCAGCGATATGCAGAGGCTGGTGACCGAGGTCCGGCGATTCCGCAGCGATCAGGGCCTGGCTGACCGGCAAAAGGTGCCGGCGCGGTTGGCCGGGGTGACCCAATCCGACCTGAACACCCAGGTGGCTGCCGTGACGTCGCTGGCGTGGCTCACCGAGCCCGGTGACGATTTCGAGGCGTCGGTCTCGCTGGAGGTCCGGCTCGGTCCCAATTCGGACCGGATGGTGGTCGTCGAACTTGACACTTCGGGAACCATCGATGTGGCCGCCGAGCGCCGTCGTCTCGAAAAAGATTTGGCCACAGCGCAAAAGGAATTGGAATCGACCGGCGCCAAGTTGGCCAACGCGGACTTTCTGGCCAAGGCGCCGGAGGCCGTTGTCGGCAAGATCCGTGATCGTCAACGCCTTGCGCAAGAGGAGACCGACCGGATCGCGGCCAGGCTGGCTGCGCTGCAATGAGTTTCGAGTCACAGGAATTCCCTGAGCTAGGCCAGGATCGCGAAGCCGGTCCCACGCCGGACGAGATCGCCTCCCTGCTACAGGTCGAGCACCTGTTGGACCAACGCTGGCCGGAAACCCGCATCGAACCGAGCCTGACCCGGATCAGCGCGTTGATGGATCTGCTCGGTTCACCCCAACTCGGCTATCCGTCGATCCACATCGCCGGCACCAACGGCAAGACCTCGGTGGCGCGGATGGTCGATGCGCTGGTCACCGCCCTATATCAGCGCACCGGCAGGACCACCAGCCCCCATCTGCAATCGGTGGTGGAACGTATCTCGATCGACGGAAAGCCGATCAGCCCGGCTCGCTACGTGGCGACCTACCGCGAAATCGAGCCGTTTGTGCACATGATCGACCGGCAGTCGCAAGAGGCCGGTGGACCGGCCATGAGCAAGTTCGAGGTACTCACGGCCATGGCGTTCGCGGCGTTTGCGGACGCGCCCGTCGACGTCGCCGTGGTCGAGGTGGGGCTGGGTGGCCGGTGGGACGCCACCAACGTGATCAACGCTGCGGTGACGGTGATTACCCCGATCAGTGTTGACCACGTCGACTACCTCGGCCACGACATCGCGGCGATCGCCGGGGAGAAGGCCGGCATCATCCACCAGGCCGCCGATGGTTCACCCGACACCGTCGTTGTCATTGGGCGGCAGGTGCCGGAGGCCATGGAGGTGGTGCTGGCCCAAGCGGTGCGCGCCGAAGCCGCGGTGGCCCGGGAGGATTCGGAATTCGCGGTGGTGGGGCGGCAGGTGGCGGTTGGCGGGCAACTGCTGCAACTGCAGGGCCTCGGCGGGGTGTACTCCGACGTCTACCTGCCATTGCACGGTGAGCACCAGGCACACAACGCCGCGGTGGCCTTGGCCGCGGTCGAAGCGTTTTTCGGCGCGGGTGCGCGGCGTCAGCTCGATCTTGAGGCGGTCCGGGCGGGTTTTGCCGCCGTCACCAGTCCCGGCCGGTTGGAGCGCTTACGCAGCGCCCCGGCGGTGTTTGCCGATGCCGCGCACAATCCCGCCGGGGCCAGTGCGCTGGCGCACTCGCTATCCACTGAATTCGATTTCCGCACTCTGATTGGCGTGGTCAGCGTGATGGCCGATAAGGACGTGGACGGAATTTTGGCTGCGTTGGAGCCGGTGTTCGACTCCGTGGTGGTGACCCACAATGGGTCACCGCGCGCACTGGATGTGGAGGCGCTGGCCTTGGCGGCCCAGCAGCGCTTCGGTCCGGATCGGGTGATCACCGCCGCGAACCTGCAAGATGCGATCGACGCGGCAACCGCGCTGGTCGATGACGCGGCCGCCGATTCGGAAGCGCAGGGGGTTTCGTTTTCCGGAACTGGGATCGTCATCACCGGCTCGGTGGTTACCGCCGGGGCCGCCCGGACGCTGTTTGGTCGTGATCCGCAATGACGGAGCGACCCCAGCGGCCGGCCGACCCCGGCGATCCGGCGCCGCGGGCTGACCCGTGGAAGAGCTTCGGCGCGGTGATGGCCGCGACATTGCTGCTCGAGTCGATTGTGGTGTTGTTGGCGATACCGGTCGTGGGGGCGGTGGGCGGCGGCCTGAACCCGGTGGCGCTGGGTTACCTCGTCGGTTTGACCGCGCTGCTGGTTTTGCTGGCCGGACTGCAACGCAGATCGTGGGCGATCTGGGTGAACCTTGGCGTGCAGCTGGTCCTCGTCGCCGGTTTCTGGGTGTACCCCGGCATCGGCTTCATCGGAATCTTGTTTGCCCTGGTGTGGGGGCTGATCGCGTATTTCCGCGCCGAGGTGCGCCGGCGGGAGCGACAGGGACTGCCGCCGCCACCTTGATCCGGGCCGGGCGCCGCTGCCATCCGTTCACTGGGCGCACTGTGGGCGCGCTATGTCTCACTGAGGCATCCAGGTTTGGGGCGGCCTGTTGGGCCATCTACTGTTAGCCCCCGTGAGCGAACGGACCCTCGTACTGATCAAGCCCGACGGTGTGCAGCGCCAACTTGTCGGCGAGATCATCAGCCGCATCGAGCGCAAGGGCCTCACCATCGTGGCCCTGGAGCTCAGAAACGTCAGTGAGGAGGTGGCCAGCCGTCACTACGCCGAACACGAAGGCAAGCCATTCTTCGGATCGTTGTTAGAGTTCATTACTTCCGGACCGGTCGTGGCGGCCGTCGTGGCGGGTCCCCGGGCGATTGCCGCGTTTCGTCAGCTCGCCGGTGGCACCGACCCGGTCGACAAGGCCACGCCCGGCACCATCCGAGGTGACTTCGGCCTGGAGACCCAGTTCAACCTGGTGCACGGCTCGGACTCCGCCGAATCGGCGCAGCGCGAAATCGCGCTGTGGTTTCCCGCCGTTTAGCACCTGGGCGCGGGTCGGCGCCATGGTTTCGGGACGCCCGGCTCAGGAGAACGTGAGCTCGCCCAGCGATATGGGATACTGACTCCGGGTGAACGTCGCCGGACCGGCGTCGAACACCCGGATGAAGACTTAGACAAGCGCGACGATCGTTATCACGCGATGCGGCGCGGCATGTCAAGCCGTCATTCGGCACGGCGCCGAGTGGGTTCGTTGTGGGCCGCTCGGAGCAAGACCATTACAAGCGCGGGAGAAGTGACCCGGGCACATAGCGAAGCCCTCGCGTGGCCGCGTTCCACAGGACGCGCCCGGGGGCTTGAGGAGAATACGTGGAAGACGATGTCGCATCTTCAGACGCAGGAAATGAGCAGATACAGCGTGCGGAACTGCCGGACCGACTAAGAGTCCATTCCCTGGCGCGAACGCTGGGAACGAGCAGCAGGCGGGTGCTGGACGCGCTGAACGCACTCGATGGGCGGATCCGCAGCGCGCACTCCAGCGTGGACCGCGTCGATGCGGTGCGGGTGCGTGATCTGCTGGCCGAACAGTCAGCGGAACAAAGCGCCGCTCCCGCGCAGGCGGCCGCCGATCCCGCCGATGAACCAGCGGCTCCCGGCGAACCCGAGTCTCGCCTGATCCTGGAAACCCAGGAGACGGTGCAGATAGTTGAGACCCGGGCGGAGCGGCCCCACTATATGCCGCTGTTCGTGGCGCCTCAGCCGCTCCCCGCGACGGCAGATCAGGACGACGAAGCCGCCGATGACGACGGTGCCGACGACTCCGACGGTGAGGACGACGAAGAGCAGACCGACCGGCCGGCCGGCCGGCGGCGTCGCCGGGGCCGTCGCGGCCGTGGCCGGGGACGCGGTGAGCAAGGCGGATCGGATGGTCAGGGCCAGGGCGGTGAGGACGGTGACGAGCCCGACCAAAAGGGCGCCCGAGGCTCCGGCAGCGCCGATGACACCGGCGGCTCCGACTCCCAAGACCCCCAAGACCCCCAAGACTCCGAAGACTCTGAAGACGGTGACGATGACAGCGCTTCCGCGGAGGGCGGCAACCGCCGGCGCCGGCGGCGTCGGCGGCGCAAGTCGGGCTCCGGTGACGACAACGACGACAGTCCGGCGCCCGACGATCCGCCCAACACCGTCGTGCATGAACGTGCGCCCCGCTCCGGCGGCAAGTCCGGCAACTCGAACGCTGCCGGTAGCAACGAGATCAAGGGAATAGACGGCTCGACCCGGCTGGAAGCCAAGCGGCAGCGCCGCAGGGACGGGCGCGATGCGGGGCGGCGCCGCCCGCCGGTATTGAGTGAGGCCGAATTCCTGGCTCGCCGCGAGGCAGTTGAGCGGGTGATGGTGGTGCGTGACCGGGTGCGCACCGAGCCGCCGCACCCGGGCGCCCGATACACCCAGATCGCGGTGCTCGAAGACGGGATTGTCGTCGAGCATTTCGTGACTTCGGCCGCCTCGGCATCGTTGGTGGGCAACATCTATCTCGGAATCGTGCAAAATGTCCTGCCGTCGATGGAGGCGGCGTTCGTCGACATCGGTCGTGGTCGCAACGGTGTGCTCTACGCGGGCGAGGTCAATTGGGACGCCGCGGGTCTGGGCGGGGCCGACCGGAAAATCGAGCAGGCGCTCAAACCGGGTGACTACGTGGTCGTCCAGGTCAGCAAGGACCCGGTGGGCCACAAGGGAGCACGGCTGACCACCCAGGTGTCGCTGGCCGGCCGTTACCTGGTGTATGTGCCCGGCGCGTCGTCAACTGGTATCAGCCGCAAGCTGCCCGACACCGAACGCCAGCGACTCAAAGAGATCCTGCGTGAGGTGGTGCCCTCCGACGCGGGTGTCATCATCCGCACCGCATCCGAAGGCGTCAAGGCCGACGACATCCGCGCCGATGTGGCCCGGCTTCAGGAGCGCTGGGGCCAGATCGAAGCCCAGTCCGCCGAAATCAAGGGGAAGGCCGCCGGTGCCGCGGTGGCGCTCTACGAGGAGCCGGACGTGCTGGTCAAGGTCATCCGGGACCTGTTCAATGAGGATTTCACCGGGTTGGTCGTCTCCGGGGACCAGGCCTGGGCCACGATCAACGACTACGTCAATTCCGTCGCCCCCGATCTGGTTTCCAAGCTGACCAAGTACGAACCGGTCACCGGGCCGGATGGACAAACCGGCCCGGATGTCTTTGCGGTGCATCGCATCGACGAGCAACTGGTCAAAGCGATGGACCGCAAGGTGTGGTTGCCATCGGGTGGCACGTTGGTGATCGACCGAACCGAAGCGATGACGGTGATCGATGTCAACACCGGCAAGTTCACCGGGTCGGGTGGCAATCTTGAGCAGACGGTCACCAAGAACAACCTCGAGGCGGCCGAGGAGATCGTGCGCCAGCTGCGGTTGCGCGACATCGGCGGCATCGTGGTTATCGACTTCATCGACATGGTGTTGGAATCCAACCGGGACCTGGTGCTGCGCCGGCTGACCGAGGCGCTGGCCCGCGACCGCACTCGCCACCAGGTATCGGAAGTGACTTCGCTGGGTCTGGTCCAGCTGACCCGCAAGCGGCTGGGCACGGGTTTGATCGAGGCCTTCTCGACATCGTGTCCGCATTGCACCGGTCGGGGCATTCTGCTGCATGCCGACCCGGTGGACTCTGCGCCGGCGTCTGGACGCAAGTCCGAATCTGGGGGGCGCCGGAACAGGCGGTCGAAGAAGGGCCGCGCCGAGGAAACTCCGGTCGCCAAAGTCCCCACTCATGCTCCCGGCGAGCACCCGATGTTCAAAGCGATGGCCGCTGGTGCGTCCTCGGGGTCCGGTCGCGGTGACGGGGAATCCGGCGAGTCCGACGAGGAATTCACCGCCGAGATCGACGACCAGAACGCAGCGGCGTTGCCCAACGACACCGACGACACCGGCACCGACGACGAGCTCGACGACTCGGATCTGGATGACGCCGATGACGAGGACGACGACGAGGATGCCGATGACGATGACGACGCCGATGAAGACGATGAAGACGATGAAGACGACGAGGAACTCGATGACGACGCGGACCTCGATGACGACGACTTGGACGACGACCTAGAAGTCGATGATTCGGACAATTCGGCCGCCGAAGATGATGAGGACGAGACTCATCACGGTGATCGTCCCGGCGGCCCATCGGTAGCGGCCGAGGTCGCCTCGGGTTCCGGACGTCCGCGCCGGCGGGCCGCGGGCCGTCCCGCGGGTCCGCCCATACATTTGGACTGACGCCACACCGTGGGCCCAGTTTGACCCTGTAGCTGCTGGTCACGTACCCTGGATCAGTTGTCGTCAGGCCCAGGTTGTTGGGATTTGGCTGGCGACGGCGGGACTTTTGAGGTCCCCAAAACCAGACCCGCACGCGCACGTAACCGGTGATGCGTGCCCGCAAGAGTACGCACGACAACGAGTAGAGGTGCACCTACGATGGCGACCTACGCAATCGTCAAGACCGGCGGCAAGCAATACAAGGTTGCTGTTGGAGACGTGGTCAAGGTCGAGAAGCTCGAATCCGACCCCGGTGCCAAGGTGTCACTGCCCGTCGCGCTGGTCGTAGACGGCGCCACGGTGACTACCGATGCCACGGCCCTGGCCAAAGTCGCCGTAACCGGCGAGGTGCTTGAGCACGTCAAGGGCCCCAAGATCCGGATCCACAAGTTCAAGAACAAGACCGGCTACCACAAGCGCCAGGGACACCGTCAGCAGCTGACGGTGCTCAAAGTCACGGGCATCAAGTAGGGGAGGCGACAGAAATGGCACATAAGAAGGGCGCTTCCAGCTCACGCAATGGTCGCGATTCCGCCGCTCAGCGGCTCGGGGTCAAGCGATTCGGCGGCCAGGTAGTCAAGGCCGGCGAGATCCTGGTCCGTCAGCGCGGCACAAAATTTCACCCAGGCGTCAACGTGGGGCGCGGTGGAGATGACACGTTGTTCGCTAAGGCGGCCGGCGCGGTCGAGTTCGGCGTCAAGCGCGGACGCAAGACCGTCAGCATCGTCGAGGTCTAGTCGTGCGTCGAGATCGACGTTTTGCAGCTGTGCTCTCGCGCAAAGTCTGCAAAACGTAGATCTCGGCCCGGTTCGGTCCTGGAGAGGTATGTGAGGAAACCCGATGCCTCGGTTCGTCGATCGGGTAGTCATTCATGCGCGGGCCGGTTCCGGTGGCAATGGGTGTGCCTCGGTTCACCGTGAGAAATTCAAGCCGTTGGGCGGGCCCGACGGTGGCAACGGAGGGCGGGGCGGCAGCGTCGTTTTCGTGGTAGATCCGCAGGTGCATACGCTGCTCGACTTCCATTTCCGTCCGCATGTCACCGCCCCTTCCGGCAAACAGGGGATGGGCAACAACCGCGACGGCGCCGCGGGCGCCGACCTGGAAATCAAGGTTCCCGACGGCACCGTGGTGCTCGACGAAAACGGACGGCTGCTGGCCGACCTGGTCGGTACTGGTACCCGCTTTGAAGCCGCCGCCGGCGGGCGGGGCGGCTTGGGCAACGCCGCGCTAGCGTCGCGCGCCCGCAAGGCGCCCGGCTTTGCGCTTCTTGGTGAGCCGGGGCAGGCACGCGACCTCACGCTGGAACTCAAGACCGTCGCCGATGTCGGGTTGGTCGGTTTCCCCTCGGCGGGAAAATCCTCGCTAGTGTCGGTGATTTCGGCGGCGAAACCCAAGATCGCTGACTATCCATTCACCACCCTGGTTCCCAATCTCGGTGTGGTGTCGGCGGGCGAGCATTCATTCACCGTGGCCGACGTACCCGGTTTGATCCCGGGGGCATCGCAAGGTCGCGGCCTGGGGCTGGACTTCTTGCGGCACATAGAACGTTGCGCGGTGCTGGTTCATGTTGTGGACTGCGCGACCGCTGAGCCGGATCGCGACCCGATCTCTGACATCGACGCGCTGGAGGCCGAACTCGCGGCCTACCAGCCCACGCTGCAAGGCGACGCTGTGCTCGACGATCTCACCGAGCGGCCCCGTGCCGTGGTGCTCAACAAGATCGACGTTCCCGAGGCCCGCGAGCTTGCCGAATTCGTCCGTGACGAGATCGCTCAACGGGGCTGGCCGGTGTTCCTGGTGTCGACGGCAACCCGCGAAAACCTGCAACCGTTGATCTTTGGGCTGTGGCAGATGGTCTCGGAGTACAACGCCACCCGGCCGCAAGCACCGCCGCGTCGGCCGGTGATCCGTCCCGTGCCGATCGACGACAGCGGCTTCGATGTGCAGCCGGATGGCCGCGGCGGATTCGTGGTGACCGGTGCTCGGCCCGAGCGTTGGATCGGCCAAACCAACTTCGACAATGACGAGGCCGTCGGCTACCTTGCGGACCGCCTCGCGCGGTTGGGTGTTGAGGAGGAACTGCTGAGGCTAGGCGCCCAACCGGGGTGCGCGGTAACCATCGGTGAGATGACCTTCGACTGGGAGCCGCAGACTCCAGCGGGTGGCCACGTTGCAATGTCCGGTCGGGGCACCGATACGCGCCTGGAACGCAACGATCGGACTGGGGCCGCCGAGCGCAAGGCGGCCCGCCAGCAGCGACGTGACCGCGGTGACGGCGGATGACCAGCCCGCACCGGGAGGCCATCCGGACCGCACGCAGCATAGTTGTCAAGGTCGGGACGACGGCGCTGACCACACCGACGGGAGTGTTCGACGCCAGCCGCCTCGCTGAGCTCGCCGATGCGATCGAGGCGCGGATGAAGGCGGGTACCGATGTCATCATCGTTTCGTCGGGAGCGATCGCGGCGGGTATTGAACCGCTCGGATTATCGCGTCGCCCAAATGATTTGGCGACCAAACAGGCCGCGGCCAGCGTCGGTCAGGTGGCGTTGGTGAACTCGTGGAGCGCTGCTTTCGCGCGTTATGGTCGCACGGTAGGACAGGTGTTGCTGACCGCGCACGACATCGCGATGCGAGTACAACACACCAACGCCCAGCGCACCCTGGACCGGTTGCGGGCGCTGCACGCGGTGGCGATCGTCAACGAGAACGACACGGTGGCGACTAACGAAATCCGGTTCGGTGATAATGATCGACTTTCGGCGTTGGTGGCCCATCTGGTGGGCGCCGAGGCGCTGGTGTTGCTGTCGGACATCGATGGTCTCTACGATGCCGATCCCCGAAAGGTCAAGGGGGCGAGTTTCATTCCTGAGGTTGCCGGTCAGGCCGATCTGGATGGTGTGGTCGCCGGGCGAAGTAGTCACTTGGGCACCGGCGGAATGTTGTCCAAGATGTCGTCGGCGTTGCTGGCCGCCGACGCGGGGGTGCCGGTGCTGCTGGCCCCCGCTGACGGTGCCGCGACCGCGCTCACCGATGCGTCGGTGGGCACCGTGTTTGCGGCGCGGGCCCACCGCATGTCCGCCCGCCGGTTCTGGGTGCGATATGCCGCCGAGGCCGCCGGTTCGTTGACTCTTGATGCCGGTGCCGTGCGCGCGGTGGTGCGGCAACGCCGCTCGCTGTTGGCGGCCGGCATTACGGCAGTGTCCGGCAAGTTTTTTGGCGGCGATGTAGTCAACCTATGCGGGCCCGATGCGACCATTGTTGCCCGTGGCGTGGTCGCATATGACGCGACCGAGCTGGCCACCATGATGGGTCGGTCTACCTCCGATTTACCCGGCGAGCTTCGCCGGCCCGCGGTGCACGCCGACGACCTGGTTGCCGTGTAGTCTCAGCTCGCCGATGCTGGCCTGAGATATAGTGCACCCCAAACGATTTCAGACAAAGTAGCGGCCAGCTCGGCGTCGAAATCGGGCGGACTTGCCGGTAGGTTCTGCTGACAGCTTCGCTCGACCATCCAGGTCAGGGCGTTGGCCGTGGTGGTTGGAGATAGTTCGGAACGGATCGAGCCGTCGGCCTGGCCATCCTTGATGACGCGGGCCAACCGCTGGGAGATCGCGGTCAGTATCTGCCGATACGTCTGCGCGGTCGCTGGATCGTAGCCGGCCATCTCGTTGAGGGCGACCAGCACCGGTTGGTGTCGACGATAGCTGGCAATCACCGTGCGCATCGCGGTTCGGATGTCGCCGGGGTTGTGTCTGGAGGCGACGTCCCACCAGCGCTGCGCCCCGGTGGCCAATTCGCCGAAGACCTGGCCGGCCAGGCGGCGCAGTAGGTGGCCCTTGTCCTCGAAGTAGATATAGAAACTGGCCCGCGAGATGCCGGCCGCGGTCGCTAGCCGGTCCACACTGAGTTCGGTGAAGCTGGCGCCATCGAGCATGAGTCGTTCGGTGGCCTCCAGCAGGCGACGCTCCATCTGCTCGCGGCGCTGTTGGCGCTTGGTGTGGGAACTGCGGGTGATGGATGGCATTTCCGCTCCGGGCACCTCCTGTGCGTTGACAGAGTATAGCCGGATGTTCGACTGTATGACTAGACATAGTGTCTAGTCATACAGTCGGGATGGCTGTGACTGGGGTCATAGTTGATGGAGGAAGACGACGCATGACCGTGATTTCGGCAAGTACACGCCCTTACGACGCGATCGATCTGTCCTCGCGCGCGTTTTGGGACTCAACGGCCGCAGAGCGAGAACACTCGTTCGCGGTGCTGCGGAATCAGCGGCCGGTGAGTTGGCATCCGCCGGTTGAAGACGCGCTATTGCAGGATCCCGGCGACCCCGGCTATTGGGCGATCACCCGACGCTCCGACATCGTCACCGTTAGCCGCACCAACGAGGTGTTCCTATCCGGCAACGGTGTGATATTCGAAAACGTCCCCGCCGACCTGCTGGAAGCGTCGCAGTCCTTCCTGGCCATGGATCCACCGCGACACACCAAGATCCGCAAGCTGGTCAGTGCGGCGTTTACCCCCCGCCAGGTCCGTCGCATCGAAGACTCGATCAAGACGAACGCCCGGGCGATCGTCGAGGAACTCCGTGCGGCCGGTAGCGGTGTTGATTTCGTGGCCTCATGCGCCAAAGAACTGCCCGTGCGCACTCTGTCGGACATCGTCGGGATACCGGAATCCGAGCGCGAGGGGGTGGCGCACGCCGCCGACGCGTTGGTCTCCTGGGCCGACCCGGTCTACTTGGATGGCCGGAATCCACTGCAAGTCCTGCTTGAAAATCAGATGTATCTACATCAAGTCGCCCTCACCGTGGCCGCCGACCGGCGAGCAACTCCGCACGATGATCTGTTCAGCAGCCTGGTGAACGCCGAGGTGGACGGTGACCGACTCTCCGATGCCGACGTGGCGGCGTTCTTTGTGCTGCTCGCGGTGGCCGGCAACGACACCACCCGTCAGACCGCCAGCCATGCGTTAAAGGCACTCACCGACCACCCGCTTGAGAAGGATTGGCTGCTTGAGGATTTCGATCAACGAATCGGCCCTGCCGTCGAAGAGTTCATCCGGTGGGCTACCCCGGTGATGACGTTCCGACGCACGGCGGCAAAGGATTTCGAGCTGGGCGGACAGACCATTTGTTCCGGTGAGAAGGTGGTGATGTTTTATGCATCCGGAAACCGGGATCAGGCGGCATTCCAGCATCCCGACCGTCTGGATCTGAGCCGCAGTCCCAACCCTCACCTGGGCTTCGGCGGTGGCGGGGTGCACTTCTGTCTCGGCGCCCAGGTGGCGCGTACGCAGCTGCGCGCGCTGTTCGGCGAGTTGCTCCGGCAACTGCCCGATGTCCAGGCGGGTGATCCCGCCTATGTTCCCGGGAATTTTATCCACGCCATCCGCAGCATGCCCTGCACATTCTGACGGCCGCACGATCGAGGGCGGGTGGAGTCACTACGGAACCGGAGTCTGCCCCACGGTGCCGGCCGCCGGTAGCTCCCCGGCTAGCAGCGTCAACGTTTCCGAACAACCGCCATCGACCTTGACGGTGGCTAGGTGATCGCCGCGGGTGCGGCCACGGTTGAGAATCGCAATCGGGATGCCGCGCGCTGCGGCGTGGCGCACGAACCGATAGCCGGAGAACACCGTCAGCGACGAACCAGCGACCAGCAGCGCGTCGGCTTGTTCGACCATTGAATAAGACTGGGCTACAAGTGATTTAGGTACATTCTCGCCGAAGTAAACGATGTCCGGCTTGAGTATTCCGGTGCATTGTGGACAGTCGAGGTAGCGAAACGATCCGGTATCGGTGACGATGGCGTCAGCGTCGGGAGCCACCGCCGATCCACCGGCGGCCTCCGCGTCGGCGATGAATCCCGGGTTGAGCGCTTCGAGCTCGGCGGCCAAAGCGGTCCGGCTCGTGGTATACGCGCAGCTCAAGCACACTACCCGCGCGTAGGTGCCGTGCAGGTTTATCACGTTTCGGCTGCCGGCCTTCGTATGCAGCAGGTCCACGTTTTGGGTGATCACGCCGCTGACGACGCCGGAGCCCTCCAGTGCGGCCAGCGCCCGGTGGCCAGCGTTGGGCGCCGTGCTGTCCATGTTCCGCCAGCCGACATGGTTGCGCGCCCAATACCGCTGTCGAAACAGCGGATCCGAGACGAACTGGCTGATGGTCATCGGATTGCTCGGTGGTGAATCGGGTCCACGGTAGTCGGGTATTCCCGAATCGGTGGAAATCCCCGCACCCGTCAGTACCGCGATACGACGGCCGGCAAGCTCGGCGACCAGTTCGGCGGTCTCCACAGACTCGAGGGTAAGCACCAGGGCGCGTGGCAAGCCAACGACGGCGCCGATCGGGTTTCAAGCCTGCCGTTTCGGCCTTTGGCGCTCGCATGCCGATAATGGAACGACAATGGACTTCTACAACACATACAGCCAGGGATTTGTGCGCGTCGCCGGGTGCACGCACCGCGCCACCATTGGTGACCCGGCGGCCAACGTCGCGTCGGTACTGGGGCTGGTGCGCGACTGTCACGACGACGGGGTCGCGCTGGCGGTGTTTCCCGAGCTGACGTTGTCGGGCTACTCGATCGAGGACATCCTGCTGCAGGACGCTCTCCTGGACAGCGTGCAGGACGCTCTTCTCGATATCGTGACGGCGTCCACTGACCTGCTGCCGGTCGTGGTGGTGGGTGCACCATTGCGGTACCGGCACCGCATCTACAACACTGCCATTGTCGTGCATCGCGGTGCCGTATTGGGGGTTGTGCCCAAGTCCTATCTGCCGACCTATCGGGAGTTTTACGAACGCCGCCAGGTCGCAGCCGGAGACGACGAGCGGGGCACCATCCGGATCGGTGGCGCGGACGTGCCGTTCGGCGCGGATCTGCTCTTTGCCGCCTCGGACCTGCCCGGGTTCGTTTTGCACGTGGAAATCTGTGAGGACATGTTCGTCCCACTGCCGCCCAGTGCCGAAGCGGCGTTGGCGGGTGCGACAGTGCTGGCCAACCTGTCCGGCAGCCCGATCACAATCGGGCGTGCCGAAGACCGTGCGTTGCTCGCCCGCTCGGCATCGGCGCGGTGCCTGGCCGCCTATGTCTACGCCGCGGCGGGGGAGGGCGAGTCGACGACCGACCTGGCATGGGACGGCCAGACGATGATCTGGGAAAACGGGGTGCTGTTGGCGGAATCGGAGCGCTTTCCACGAGGAGAGCGGCGTTCGGTAGCCGACGTGGACACCGAATTGCTCCGATCGGAGCGGTTGCGGATGGGTACCTTTGACGACAACCGGCGCCACCACCGGGCATTGGCGGATTCGTTTCGGCGCATCGAGTTCGGGTTGGATCCGCCGGCAGGCGACATCGGGTTGCTGCGCAATGTCGAACGTTTCCCGTTCGTGCCGTCGGATGCGCAGCGGCTACAACAGGATTGTTATGAGGCCTACAACATCCAGGTGTCCGGCCTTGAGCAGCGGTTGCGGGCGCTGGCGTATCCGAAGGTGGTCATCGGCGTTTCGGGAGGCCTGGATTCAACGCACGCGCTGATCGTCGCGGCCCGCGCCATGGACCGTGAGGGCCGTCCGCGCAGCGATATTCTGGCGTTTACCCTGCCAGGCTTCGCCACCGGCGAGCGCACCAAGGGCAATGCGGTCAAACTGGCGAAGGCGCTGGGCGTCACCTTCGAGGAAATCGATATCAGGGACACGGCCTCGTTGATGCTGGACACCATCGGACATCCGTTCTCCAGCGGGGAGAAGGTCTACGACGTCACCTTTGAGAATGTCCAGGCCGGCCTGCGTACCGATTACCTCTTCCGTATCGCAAACCAGCGCGGTGGAATCGTGCTGGGGACCGGTGATTTGTCCGAGCTTGCACTGGGCTGGTCGACATACGGAGTCGGCGACCAGATGTCGCACTACAACGTCAACGCCGGTGTGCCCAAGACGCTGATTCAGCATCTGATGCGGTGGGTCATCTCAACGGGTGAGTTCGACGAGCAGGTGGGCGAGGTACTGCAGTCGGTGCTCGACACCGAGATCACTCCCGAACTCGTTCCCACCGGCGAGGAAGAGGAACTGCAGAGCAGCGAGTCAAAGGTAGGGCCGTTTGCGTTGCAGGACTTCTCGCTGTTCTACGCGTTGCGATATGGATACCGCCCAACCAAGATCGCGTTTCTGGCCTGGCACGCGTGGCGCAACCCGCGACATGGTAGCTGGCCGCCCGGCTTCCCCGAGGATAATCGCCCGTGCTATTCGCTGTCGCAGATCCGGCACTGGCTCGCGGTTTTCGTGCAGCGGTTCTATTCGTTTAGCCAGTTCAAACGCTCTGCGTTGCCCAACGGGCCCAAGGTCTCACACGGGGGTGCGTTGTCGCCGCGCGGGGATTGGCGTGCGCCATCGGACATGTCGGCGCGGATCTGGCTCGATGAGATCGAACGTAGTGTGCCGCAGGATTAGCGGGTCAGCCTTCCCTGAGTTCCCTACCCAGGTGTAGAGCTTCGCTGAAGCCGGCTCCGGTGGCGTGCACGGCGCTGCCGCTGGAGCGCTTCGAGCGCTCCGTCGGCGCCGCAATAGCGCTCGGCACCGAACGTGATCACCAGATGCGCTGGTGGTCAACTTTATTGGTTGCATTCCGGCGCTCGAGGTTATCGGCGACGGTAAACACCCGAGCGGTGGCTCTCGCGGAAATTTCTACGGCGGCCGCATGGATCAAGCCGAGTCGTCTCAGCCATCGCGCACGATCCGCGGGGTCCAACAGATCGCGGCGGGGTGTCGGCCTGGGTTCGTCCCCGAAGGTAGGTGGATCCGGCTAGCAACGGCTACGCAGGCACATCGGCTTGCTTAACGGACTTGCACTGTGATCCGAAAATCCGTTGGAAAATAATGCTTTCCGTGATCGGCGAACGCTGGTCTCGATACAGCTAATAAATCGTGGAGGCGCCAGCGTCCGGCTAGACGTGCGGGTTCATCCGGGATTGCCGTCGCTGCCGGTCTGGCCGGGGCGTCCGGACGCAGCGCCGCCTCCGCCCCCGGCGCCGGCGGCCCCAATACCTCCGGCGCCGCCGCCACCGCCGCGGCCGCCGCCACCGCCGTTCGCATTCAGATCACCGACTTGGCCCTTGCCGCCGTCGCCGGCGGTGCCACCGGTACCGCCGGTGCCCCCGTTGCCGCCGTCGGTGGCATTACCGCCGCCGCCACCCTTGCCGCCGTCACCGCCGGTACCGCCGCTGGCACCTAGCTGGGCCGCGTCGCTGCCGCCGCCCCCGTTGCCGCCGATACCGCCGGCACCGCCGGTTCCCCCGCCGACACCGGCGATGCCGGCACCGCCGTTGCCCCCGTTGCCGCCGTCACCCCCGGCGGTGGCGACATCGCCGGTTCCGCCGGTGCCTCCGTTGCCGCCGATGCCCCCGATTCCGGTGCTGCCCACGTGGCCTGGGGTGACCAGTGGACCACCGGCACCCGCGGCGCCGCCGACGCCCGCATGGCCGCCAGCACCACCGTCCCCACCGGTACCGCCGGCCAGGCCTGACCCCACACCGGTGCCACCGGCTCCACCCGCGCCACCGCCGCCACCGGAACCGCCGCTACCACCATCACCGGCCCGGCCCAAGAAGTGACTGGCCCCCGCCGGCCCCCCGGTGCCACCCGCCGATCCGGTCCCGCCGGTCCCACCGGCCGGACCGGTGTCACCCGTGGCACCATCGCCGCCAGCACCGCCGTTGCCACCGGAACCGGCGGCCCCGAACAACCCATTGGCGCCGCCGGTCCCGCCGATCCCGCCGGTCCCGCCGGTCCCGCCCGCCACGTTCACTCCGCCGACCCCGCCGGCTCCGCCGACCCCGCCGGCTCCGCCGACTCCGCCGGCGCCGCCCTGACCGAACACCAGCCCACCGGCCCCGCCGTTGCCCCCGGTGCCACCGGCCTGGCCGGGCCCGCCGACCCCACCGGCTCCGCCGGCACCGCCGTTGCCGATCAGACCGGCGGCCCCGCCGGCCCCGCCGCGCTGGCCGGCCGCGCCGGACCCGCCCGTGCCGCCGTTTGCCGATAAGCAGCCCCGCGTTGCCGCCGGCTTGCCCGGTGCCCCGTCGGCGCCGTCGCCGGTCAATCGATCCGCCGACTGACACCCGCTATTACGTGTGTTGTGAAGCCTGTAGCCACTGCCGAACTTTTCGCGTTTGCTCCGCAGAGCCGGGCAATTCTCACGGGATGCACCGATGGTGGGCGCGTCTGATTGTGGCGCAATCGGCGGTGCCCGACAGCGCTCGAACCCACGGTCAGTCTCGGGTGAAGAAGGGTATTTATGTGGGGTTTTCCATGCTGGAGTGAGGTGATCCGCGGCGCGGTGGTCGGCCGTTGGCCCGGCCTGGCAACATCGCGATTGTGATGGTTAAAACCACCGGAGTCAGCCATTGCGTGTTATCCGCCTCGGGCGCCGTGAGAAACGGGATTGGGCGGAGTGAACTTTACGTTGCTGGTTACCAGACTGGGTCTGTTCGGGCAATTCTATAATTCATAAGTCAACGAATTTTCCGGACATCAATAATTGTCTGATCGATGAATTCTGGTCGCCAGCAGAACCGGTCACATCCCGAAGAATGTCGTTAGCGAGATCCGAATTCCGCACCAGCGGGAAACCGGGATCTCCTCATCGAGCCGCCCCCAACGCCGGGCCCAAACCCGGGACAGCGCGGATTAGGCCAGCGGTAGGCGAGCGCCGCGGCCGTCCCGGCCGGACGGCCGCGGCGTCCCCGTGCCCGTCGCGCATCAGCTGGCTGGCGCCTCCAAGTCGATGCCACCGCCGAGCGTCGGCGACCGCTCGGTTGCCCTTTGCCGACTACCCAGACTCCGGTTGTCATCTCGTCGACGAGCGGTAGATGTTGGCTCTTCCACAGTGCGGCCGCCGAATGCAGCTTCAGCGCAGCTTTCGCTGCGTGTCGGCGCCCGTCTGCCGGATGATCGGTGCATCGTAGAGCAGTCGGGGGGCCTAGGGCAGAAAGGAACCCTGTTGACGACGGGCGAGGCAACAGATTCGCCGCCGGCGGCACACGCCGCACCGGTCCACCTACGCGCGAGGCTCGAGCGTCGCCGTCGGCCGCGCTTGCGGGTAAGTATCCAATCCAAGCTGATGGTGCTGCTGCTGCTGTCGAGCCTAGCGTCGGTGGCGGCAATCCTGGCCGTCGGCTATCAAACCGGTCGGTCCTCGCTAAAGACGGCTGCCTATGAACGCCTGACCGAACTGCGCGAATCGCAGACGCGGGCAATCGAGACACTGTTTTCTGACCTGACGAACTCGCTGGTCATCTATGCCCGCGGGTTGACCGTCGTGGAGGCGGTCGCCCAGTTCACCGCCGGCTTTGATCAGCTCTCCGACGCAACGATAAGTCCCGACCAGCAACAGGCGATCGTCAACTACTACAACAACCAGCTCATCAAACCGGTCGAACGGGTGACCGGTGAAAAACTCGACATCACTGCGCTGCTGCCGACGTCTCCCGCGCAGAAGTACCTGCAGGCCTACTACACCGCTCCCTTTAGTTCGGACCAAGATTCGGAGCGATTTGACGACGCGGGCGACGGCAGCGCGTGGTCGGCGGCCAACGCACGATTCAACGGCTACTTCCGGGAGATCGTTACTCGCTTTGACTACGACGATGCGGTGCTGCTGGACACCCGGGGCAACATCGTTTACAGCCTGAGCAAGGATCCCGACCTCGGCACCAACATTTTGACCGGACCGTATCGCGAATCCAATCTGCGTGATGCCTATCTCAAGGCGTTGGGCGCCAATGCCGTTGACTTCACCTGGATCACTGACTTCAAGCCCTATCAGCCACAACTTGACGTGCCGACGGCGTGGCTGGTGGCCCCGGTGCTGGCGGGCGGCAAGACCGAAGGTGTGTTGGCCCTGCCGCTGCCGATCGCGAAGATCAACCGGATCATGACCGCCAACAAGCGGTGGGAATCCGCCGGCATGGGCGACGGCACGGAGACCTATCTTGCCGGCCCGGACGGTTTTATGCGCTCCGACTCAAGGCTTTTCCTGCAGGACCCCGAAGAGTACCGGCGACAAACGGTGGCCGCGGGCACACCGCCCGATGTGGCAAACCGAGCGATCCAAATCGGCGGTACCACGTTGCTGCAGCCGGTGGCTAGCGAAGGTTTGCGTGCCGCCCAACGCGGCCAGACCGGAACGGTTGCTGCCGTCGACTACACGGGCAACCCGGAACTAGAGGCCTACGCGCCGTTGAATGTACCGAATTCGGATCTGCACTGGTCGATCTTGGCAACTCGCGATGATTCCGCCGCATTCGCGGCTGCGGCAGCGTTCAGCAGGGCCCTGGTGTTGGTCACCGTGGCGATGGTCTTCGTCATCTGCGTGGCCTCGATGCTGATCGCTCAGGCAATGGTGCGGCCGATCCGGCGACTCGAAGCCGGCACGCAGAAAATTAGCTCCGGCGACTACAACGTCGCGATCCCCGTCACGTCCAGCGACGAAATCGGCGACTTGACAACGGCGTTCAACGAGATGAGCCGAAATCTGGAGATCAAGGAGGATCTGCTCAACGAGCAGCGCCGAGAAAACGATCGCTTGCTGTTGTCGATGATGCCCGAGCCGGTAGTGCAACGGTATCGCGAGGGTGAACAGACCATTGCCCAAGAACACCAGGACGTCACGGTGGTCTTCGCCGACATCCTGGGTCTGGACGAGATTTCCAGCAAGCTGTCGGGCAATGCGTTGGTTGCCATCGTCGACGACCTGTTCCGGCAATTCGACTCGGCTGCCGAATCCCTTGGCGTCGAGCGGATCCGTACCTTGCACAATGGGTACTTGGCCAGCTGCGGGGTTACCACGCCGCGGTTGGACAACGTTGGGCGAACGGTCGACTTCGCTCTCGAGATGCGGCGCATCATCGAGCGCTTCAACCACCAAAGTGGACACGAACTGGGGCTGCGCGCCGGTATCAACACCGGCAATGTCACCAGCGGGCTGGTCGGCCGATCAAGTGTTGCCTACGACATGTGGGGGGCGGCGGTCAGTCTGGCTTATCAAATGCACAGTGGTTCACCCCAACCCGGCATCTACGTCACCTCGCAGGTGTACGAGTCGATGAGGGACGTGCGCCAGTTCACGCCGGCGGGCACGATCTCGGTCGGCGGACAAGAGCAGCCGATCTACCGATTATCGGAGCGATCATGAACCTGTTTGGTGCGTCGTGGTTTCACTGGGCCGTCGGCATCGCGATCGGTTTGCCGGCCGCGCTGATCGTGCTTACCGAGCTGCATAACTCGCTCGTGCGCCGGAACAGTCATTTGGCCAGGCAGGTAACCCTGCTACGCAACTATCTGCTGCCCCTGGCGGCGCTGCTGCTGATCCTCGTCAAGGTGTCCCAGATCCCCGCCGACGACGGGCTGGTGCGGATCCTCACCACCCTCTTCGGATTTTTGGTGCTGGTGTTGCTGCTGTCCGGGCTCAACGCGGCCGTGTTTCAAGGTGCGCCAGAAGAGAGCTGGCGCAAGCGGCTTCCCACGATCTTCCTCGATGTCGCCCGGTTTGCGCTGATCGGCGTCGGCCTAGCGATGATTCTGTCCTACATCTGGGGTGTGCGGGTCGGTGGCATCTTCACAGCGCTGGGCGTGACGTCGGTCGTCATCGGCCTGATGCTGCAAAACTCCGTCGGCCAGATCGTGTCGGGCTTGTTCATGCTGTTCGAACAGCCGTTCCGGATCAATGACTGGCTGGACACGCCCACCGCGCGGGGACGCGTCGTGGAGGTGAATTGGCGTGCCGTACACATCGAAACCGGAAGCGGGTTGCGGATCACCCCGAATTCGATGCTGGCGACGACGTCTTTCACCAACCTCAGCCGCCCGGGCGGCTCCCACAAGTGCAGCATCACAACCAAATTCGCCGTAGCGGACCCGCCGGACAAGGTATGCGCGATGCTGACACGGGTTGCCGGGGCTTTGCCCAATCTCAAGGTCGGGGTCATGCCCACCACCGTTGCCCTCGGGGGTGCGGAGTACCGCACCACAATCCGGCTCAGATCACCCGCCGAGGACGGCGCCGCGCAAGCCACATTTGCGCGCTGGGTCTGGTATGCCGCGCGTCGCGAGGGGTTACATCTTGACGACGCCGACGATGACTTCTCGACCACCGAACGCGTGCAGGACGCGTTGCGCACCGTGGTCGTGCCGGAGCTGCGGCTAGGTCTGGTCGATCAACAGTTGTTGGTTCCCTACGCGAAGGTCGTTCGGTACGGCACCGACGAAGTCGTGCAACACGCGGGCGCCGTGCCCAAAGCGATGATTTTCATCATCGCCGGCAGTGTTCGTCTCACGGTGACGGCGGAGGACGGTTCCGTGGTCGGCATCGGCACGCTCAACGCGGGTGCCTTCTTGGGGTTGACCGCGTTGACCCGGCAACCCAATCCCTCGGGCGCGATGGCGTTGGAGGAGGTAACCACATTGGAGATTGATCGAGAACATCTCGAGCGTGTGGTCATGAGCAAGCCCACACTGTTACAGGAATTGGGCCGCCTCATCGATGAGCGCCAGGGCAAGGCGCAGCGGGTAACGCAACGGGAACGGGTTGGCTAGCCCGCTGTCAGCTGGCCACCGGGGCGGTGCGGTGGGCGATGAGTTCGTCCCATTCGTCGAGTCGGGCGAGAAAGAATGCCTCGGCCTCGTCGAAGGTTATCTCGGGGTTGGGACCGATCAGGCCGGCGATATCTTGGTATACCCGGGTGGCTTCCGGGTCGACGAAATCCCATTGACCGAGCGGCCATTCGGAGGTGAGGTAACCCGCATCGGAGTATTGCTGGTACAACTGAGTTCCCGGATACGGAAGGATCCGGCCGAGGAACTTGAAGGCGTTCGTGTACCTTGTCGCCCGCAGCAGGCGTGCGGTCTCGCGTAGCTCGTCTGGTTGCACGGTGGGGTGGAACATGATGGTGCCGGGGATGACCTCGATTCCCAGCCGCTGCAGGGCGATTACCGTGTCCGCGGCATCTTGGCCCCGATTGAGGATCTGCTTGCGGTAGGCGCGCAGCTGGTCATAGGAGCCCGTTTCCAGGCCGATGAAGACTCGACGCAGTCCCGCTCGGTGCAGGTGCTTGTACAGGTCTAGGTCCACGACGGAGTCCAGCCGGATATCGACCATGAAGTTGATGTCGATGCCTCGGCGCAACATTGTGCTGGCAAAGTCGGCGGCGCGTTGCTGTGAGCTGGGGTGTTTGGACACGAACAGGTCATCGCTGATAAAGACGAAATCAAGGTTGAAGTCTGACTTCAGGTATTCGATTTCGTCGACGACGGCGTCCACCGATTTGGCTCGGTAGCTGTTGCGGCCAAACATGGCCGACATGGCTCCGGTGCCACAAAATGTGCAGCGGTAGGGGCATCCGCGGGTGGAGAACACCGAGGCGGCGAAGCCGTCGGCAAGAACGGTGGGTAACTCGTCGCGAGCCGGGCGGGGCAACTCGTCGAGGTCGACCAGGGTGGCGGGGGAGCAGACGATGTGGCCCTGGTCATCGCGGCGGGCAAGGCCGGGCACGTGGTCGACGGCAGCATCGTTGGCCACGGCCAAGGCCAGCTTGGTGAAGGCGAGTTCTCCGTCGCCGACGATGACGAAATCGAAGCAGTCATGCTGGCGCAGGATGCGTTCGTAGTTCAGCGTTGCGATCGCATTCCCGAGCGCAATGTGCACGCCTTCCCAGGTTTCGCGGGCCCGCTGGGCTAGCCACAGCACCTCGGGAAACGTATCGATGGAGGAAAATCCGACAAGTCGCGGCGTACCGGAGAAACGAGCGGCGCGCTGCATGGCCGCCCACGTCTCCTCAACGCACGTATGGCCAGCGACCAATCCGTTGACGCTGGTGATTTCTAGCCCTTGAGCCTCGGCGTATGCCTTGATCGACATCAACCCGAGATGCTCCATTGGCATGGACGCATACAAGCGCGGATCGCCAAGTTTTTGTTCGCCAACGTATGAGCGTCCGTATTCGCGGACGCCGGGAGGATTGACCAGAAGAATCGTCAAGTCGGACCCCGTACCGGAAGAATTGTTGATGAGTTAGTTGGCAAACCTATCCTCGCCTTGCCACGCGTTTCTGTCCGCCAATCGGGCAAATAAGTGGTTGATGTGTGCCCACCGATTGGGGGATGGTAAGGGTACCCGCCAGCCCGTAATACGCGCGGAGGTCGGAAAATGTGTCAGCCTGCCATTGCGGCAGTTCGACCGGCGATCACTTTATCCCAGTCATCGAGTCGCGAGAGAAAATACTCTTCGGCCGTATCGAAGTTCATCCCTACCTCTGGGGCGATCCGGGCGACGACATCGGCATATACCCGCGCGGCCTCCGGGTCGACGAAATCCCATTGCCCCAGGGGCCATTCGGAGGTGAGATAGCCCGCCGCCGAGTATGCCTGGTACAGCGGCGTTCCGGGATAGGGAGTAATCCTGCCCATGAACTTGTAGGTGGAGGTAAATTTCGTCGCCCGCAGCAGGCGTGCGGTCTCGCGTAGCTCGTCTGGTTGCACGGTGGGGTGGAACATGATGGTGCCGGGGATGACCTCAATTCCCAGCCGCTGTAGTGCATTGATCACGTCCGCGGGATCTTGGCCCCGATTGAGGATCTGCTTGCGGTAGGCGCGCAGCTGGTCATAGGAGCCCGTTTCCAGGCCGATGAAGACTCGACGCAGTCCCGCTCGGTGCAGGTGCTTGTACAGGTCTAGGTCCACGACGGAG
Source organism: Mycobacterium basiliense (assembly GCF_900292015.1). Lineage (NCBI taxonomy): Bacteria > Bacillati > Actinomycetota > Actinomycetes > Mycobacteriales > Mycobacteriaceae > Mycobacterium > Mycobacterium basiliense. The sequence goes on along the minus strand of NZ_LR130759.1, from coordinate 3,831,119 downwards.
TCCAGCCGGATATCGACCATGAAGTTGATGTCGATGCCTCGGCGCAACATTGTGCTGGCAAAGTCGGCGGCGCGTTGCTGTGAGCTGGGGTGTTTGGACACGAACAGGTCATCGGTGATGGAGAGGAAATTGATGTTGAAGTCTGACTTCAGGTATTCGATTTCGTCGACGACGGCGTCCACCGATTTGGCTCGGTAGCTGTTGCGGCCAAACATGGCCGACATGGCTCCGGTGCCACAAAATGTGCAGCGGTAGGGGCATCCGCGGGTGGAGAACACCGAGGCGGCGAAGCCGTCGGCAAGAACGGTGGGTAACTCGTCGCGAGCCGGGCGGGGCAACTCGTCGAGGTCGACCAGGGTGGCGGGGGAGCAGACGATGTGGCCCTGGTCATCGCGGCGGGCAAGGCCGGGCACGTGGTCGACGGCAGCATTGTTGGCCACGGCCAAGGCCAGCTTGGTGAAGGCGAGTTCTCCGTCGCCGACGATGACGAAATCGAAGCAGTCATGCTGGCGCAGGATGCGTTCGTAGTTCAGCGTTGCGATCGCATTCCCGAGCGCAATGTGCACGCCTTCCCAGGTTTCGCGGGCCCGCTGGGCTAGCCACAGCACCTCGGGAAACGTATCGATGCAGGAAAGGCCGATAAGCCGGGGTGCTCCCGAGACGCGAACGGCGCGCTGCATGGCCCGCCATGTCTCTTCCACCGATCGGTGCCCGGCAACCAAACCGTTGACGGTTGTGATATCGATCCCTTGGGTCTTGGCGTATGCCTTGATCGACATCAACCCGAGATGCTCCATTGGCATGGACGCATACAGCTGTGGGTCCCCGAGCAGCTGTTCGCCGATGAATGATCGTCCATTTCCGCGGACGCCGGGCGGATTGACCAGAAGAATCGTCAAGTTATGACTCCACGAGCACTAGCAATGAGGCGGTAGCTTCGAACGTATCTTTTGGGTGCCGCCGCTTTCTGTCCGCTAATCGGGCAGCGGTTGGTGAAGTTGCGGCCCACCGATCGGGGGACGGGCCGGCACGGCGCAGAGAGCGCCTGCCGTGGCGCAGGCCGGTGTCCAGCCCCCGGTCCAGCCCAGTCGGTCAGCCACCGGGCCGGGAGTCGGTCGGCGCTCTCTTCTTTGGCGCAAACGCCCTTTTCTGCGCACTTTCGCGCTAGTCTGCTGCGTTATCTGCCGGTCTCGCCGCTGTCAGCGAAAGGAAGCCGATTGAAGTCGGGGGAGCCAACCGAACCGGTATCCGAGTCCGCGCGAACCGATCAACGGCGGCGCCGGTTTCTGCGGTTCTTCCGGCTGGGCATACAGTCCAAGCTCTTGGTGACACTGTTGGTGTGCAGCATCTTGTCTGTGACGGTGGTCGGGGTCATCGGATATGTGACGGGTCGCAATGCGTTGCAACGGGTGGCAATCGAGCGCTTGCTCGAGTTGCGTGAGGCGCAGAAGCGACAGATCGAGGAACTATTCACGGGTTTGACGAAATCGGTGATCGTCTATAGCGACGGTTTTAGCGCCAACGAGGCAAGCCAGTCCTTCGCCGACGGCTTCTCCCAATTAGCAACCGCGACAATCACTCCCGCTCAGCAACAGTCGATCGTCGACTACTACAACCGGGAGCTGATCAGACCGATCGCGCAGGCCACTGGGCACCAGCTCGATCTCAACGCGCTACTGCCCACCACCAACGCACAGAAATACCTGCAGGCCTACTACACGGCACAATTGAGCTCTGCCGGCGGATCGATGGGTCTCACCAATGCCGGCGACGGCAGTGCATGGTCGGCGGCCAATGTCAGGTTCAACGACTTCTTTCGCGGTGTCGTCACCCGATTCGGGTATCGGGATGTGCTGCTGCTGGACCAGCAAGGCAATGTCGTCTACTCCGTGAACAAGGGGCCCGACCTCGGCACCAATATCGACACCGGCCCGTATCGCGAATCCAATCTGCGTGGCGCATACCGAAAGGCGTTGGCATCCAACGAAGTAGACTTTGTCTGGATCACCGACTTCCAGCCATATCAGCCGCAACTCGACGCCCCCACCGCGTGGCTGGTATCACCCGTGGGCATGAACGGCACACTTCAAGGCGTTATGGCCTTGGCGCTGGCGCCCACCAAGCTGAATGAAATCATGAGTGCCAACGAACAATGGGAAGCCGTTGGCATGGGTCGGTCGACCGAAACATATCTAGCCGGTTCGGACAATCTGATGCGTTCGGATTCGCGGGTCTTCCTGGAAGATCCGGCGAAATACCGAGGCGACGCGATGGCGGACGGCACCCCGGCGGATACCGTCGACACCGCAATCCGGTTAGGCACCACGGTGCTGGTGCAGCCGGTTCCCAGTGTGGGGCTGCGCGCCGCGCAACGCGGACAGACCGGCGTCGTGCGTGGTTTTGACTACCTGGGTAATCGGGAGTTGCAGGCGTATACGCCGCTGAACGTGCCGAATTCGGATTTGCAATGGGCGATTCTGGCGACGCGGGACGACTGGGACGCCTATCAACGGCTGTCGTCGTTCGGCAAAACCATGGTGTTGGCGGTGGCCGGGATCGCCTTCGTCATCTGCGTGGTGTCGATCGTCCTTGCCCAGCTGATGGTGCGGCCAATTCGGCGGCTCGAGGCGGGCACCGAGAAAATCAGCTCCGGCGACTACGAGGTCACCGTCCCGGTCAAGTCGCGCGATGAACTCGGCGACCTTACTGCGGCTTTCAACGAGATGAGTCGCAACCTCAAGATCAAAGAGGAGCTGCTCAACGAGCAGCGCCGGGAAAACGACCGCCTACTGCGCTCGCTCATGCCCGAACCGGTGGTGCAGCGGTATCGACGGGGTGAAGACACCATCGCGCAGGAACATCAAGAGGTTACCGTCGTGTTCGCCGAAGTGGTGGGGCTCGACGACGCGTCGGATCTGTCGGGCGATGAATTGATCGGCATTGTCGACGATTTGTTCCGTCAGTTCGATTCCGCGGCTGAAGCCCTTGGCGTCGAACGGATTCGCACGTTTCACAACGGCTACCTGGCCAGCTGCGGGGTCACCACGCCGCGGCTGGACAGCATTCACCGAAGCGTCGAATTTGCCGTCGAGATCGCGCATATCATCGACAGATTCAATAGCCAATCGAAACACCCGGTGCGCTTGCGCGCCGGCGTCGCGACCGGAAGCGTGATCAGCGGCTTGGTCGGCCCATCCAGCCTGGTCTACGACATGTGGGGTGGCGCGGTCCGGCTGGCATACCAAATACACAGTGGCTCAACGCAGCCCGGTAGTGCAGGCATTTTTGTCACGGCGCGGGTCTACGAAGCCATGCGTGACTTGTGGCCGTTTACGTCGGCCGGCACGACATCGGTCGGGGAGGTCGAGCAGCAGATCTGGCAACTGGCGGAACGCCAATGAAGATCTTCGAAGCGGCCTGGTTCTACTGGGCGCTCACGGTCGCCGCAGGATTGCCGGTCCTGATCGTCATCCTGACCGAGTTGCAGCGCTGGCTGCGCCGCAGAGGAAGCTACCTGGCCAGGCAGGTTGGCCTGCTACGCAACTACGTCGCGCCGCTTGGTGCGCTGTTGCTGCTGTTGGTGAACGCCTCCGGTGTCCCCGCCCATGGCACCCTGGTCCGGATTCTCAACACGGTGTTCGGCTTCCTGGTGTTGGTGCTGCTGCTCTCGGGGCTCAATGCCGCCGTTTTTGTCGGGGCGCCGCAAGGTTCCTGGCGTAAGCGGCTACCCGTGATATTTCTCGATGTCGCCAGGTTCGTGCTTATCGGAGCGGGACTGGCGGCAATCCTCGCGTACGTCTGGGGTGTTCGGGTCGGTGGCGTGTTCACCGCGCTGGGCGTCACCTCGGTGGTCATTGGCTTGATGCTGCAGAACTCCGTTGGCCAGATTGTGTCCGGCCTGTTCATGCTGTTCGAACAGCCGTTTCAGATCGATGACTGGCTGGACACCACCACGGCCCGCGGACGAATTGTTGAGGTTAACTGGCGCGCGGTCCACATCGCGACCGGCGGCGGCCTGCGGATCACCCCCAATGCGGTACTTGCCGCCACGCCCTTCACCAATCTGAGCCGCCCGCCCGGCGTCTACCGATTGGCCATCAGGACTACGTTTTCCGACGCCGACGCCCCCGACCGGGTTTGCGCGATGCTCTCCCGCATAGCCAACGCGTTGCCGCAGCTCAACAGCGATTCGGTGCCGATCTCAGAGCCCGTCGGCGGTGCCGAGTACTGCACCACCATCGGGTTGACGTCGCCCGCGGAAGAAGCGGCGACCCGGGCCACGTTTTTGCGCTGGATCTGGTACGCAGCCCGGCGGGAGGGACTGCACCTGGACGGCGCCGACGACGACTTCTCGACGGACGAACGGGTGGGCGACGCGTTGCAAACGGTGGTGAAGCCGGTGCTGCGCCTCAACGAGACCGATCAGCAGTCACTGTTGTCGCACGCCAGGATGGTCCGCTACGGCGCCGGCGAAATTGTGGAGTACGCCGGCCAGGTGCCCGCGGGCATGACGTTCGTGGTGTCCGGGCGGGTGCAGTTGGCCGCGATGGGTTACGACGGTTCTGCCGTGCCGGTCACCACGCTGGACGAAGGCGCATTTCTGGGTCTGACCGCGCTGACCCGGCAGCCGAATCTCGCGAGCGCGTACGCGCTCGACGAAGTCACCGCGCTGGAGATCGGTCGGGAATACATCGAGCATTTGGTGATGCGTCAACCGCTGCTGTTGCAGGACTTCGGCCACATCCTCGAGGAGCGCCAAAGCAAGGTGCGACAGCGTGGCAACGGTGAGTCGGCTGGCAGTGGCGGGTAGCCGTGGTGGTGGGTGATCTGTTTGTTGCGGCGCGTGAGTCCGGGCAGGCCGCACCGCTGGGTGGGTGCCGAGGTCGGCGGTGGGCCGTAGTCGACGAGCCGATCCGGCGGGGAGTTCGGGGACCACGTCGACCGAAGCGGGCCGCCTTACTTGGCTGGCCAACGCCCGTTACCCTGGGGTAATGAGTCTGCACGCAGACACCCTCGGCGGTGGGGGTTCCGCCCATCCGCCGGGCAGCCAAACCAGCCAGCGGCCGGATCCCGATCTGCGCCAAGAGGTGCACGACGCGGCACGCCGTGCGCGGGTAGCCGCGCGGGTGTTGGCCTCGGTTCCCACCGCGGTCAAAGACCGTGCGCTGCACGCCGCCGCCGATGAATTGCTGGCCCACATCGACCAGATCCTGGCTGCCAACGCCGAGGATCTGACCGCGGCGCGGGCCGCCGACACCCCCAGCGCGATGCTCGACCGGCTGGCGCTCAATCCCCCCCGGATCGACGGCATCGCCGCCGGTCTACGGCAGGTCGCGGGTCTAGCCGACCCGGTAGGGGAAGTGCTGCGCGGCTACACGCTGCCCAACGGGCTGCAGCTGCGTCAGCAACGGGTCCCGCTCGGGGTGGTCGGCATGATCTACGAGGGCCGACCCAACGTCACGGTGGATGCCTTCGGACTGGCCCTCAAATCGGGCAACGCCGCGTTATTGCGCGGTAGTTCCTCGGCGGCCCGCTCCAACGAAGCTCTGGTGGGCGTGTTACGCACGGCGCTGGCGGGCCAGCAACTGCCCGCTGACGCGGTGCAGTTGCTGTCGTCTGCCGATCGGTCCACCGTCACTCACCTGATCCAAGCCCGCGGCCTGGTCGACGTGGCGATTCCCCGCGGCGGAGCGGGCTTGATCGACGCGGTCGTGCGCGACGCGCAAATTCCCACCATCGAGACGGGCGTGGGGAACTGCCACGTCTATGTTCACCACGCCGCAGACCTCGAGGTCGCCGAACGGATCCTGCTCAACTCCAAGACGCGCCGGCCCAGCGTCTGCAACGCCGCCGAGACACTGCTGGTCGACGTCGCCATCGCCGAAGCCGCATTGCCCCGACTGCTCGGCGCCCTGCAGAACGCGGGTGTCACCGTGCATCTCGACCCCGACGACGCCGATCTGAGTCGGGAATATCTGGCGCTGGAGATTGCGGTGGCGGTGGTCGACGGCGTCGACGCGGCCATCGCGCATATCAACCAGTACGGCACCGGACACACCGAGGCGATTGTAACAACCAATCTAGCTGCAGCCCAACGCTTTACCGAACAGGTCGACGCGGCCGCGGTGATGGTGAACGCATCGACGGCGTTCACCGACGGCGAGCAGTTCGGCTTTGGTGCCGAGATTGGCATCTCCACCCAGAAGTTGCACGCGCGCGGCCCGATGGGCCTACCGGAGTTGACCTCGACCAAATGGATTGTGTGGGGCGACGGTCAGATTCGTCCGGCCTGACGCCCCTGTCTAGAGGAGAACTGATTGTGACGGTGCCTGCCCGGTCCACGCCGCTGTTCGCCGACATCGCTGACGTCTCGCGGCGGCTGGCCGACACCGGCTACCTACCCGACACCGCCACCGCCACCGCGGTCTTTCTGGCCGACCGGCTGGGCAAGCCGTTGTTGGTGGAGGGCCCCGCGGGAGTCGGCAAGACGGAACTGGCTCGCGCCGTAGCCCAGGCCACCGGTTCCGGGTTGGTCCGGCTGCAGTGTTACGAGGGTGTCGATGAGGCTCGCGCGCTGTACGAGTGGAACCATGCCAAGCAGATCCTGCGCATCCAGGCCGGCTCGGGGGACTGGGAGGCCACCAAAGATGACGTGTTTAGTGAGGAGTTCCTGCTGCAACGTCCTTTGCTGACGGCGATCCGGCGTACCGACCCGACCGTGCTGCTCATCGACGAAACCGACAAGGCCGACATCGAGATTGAGGGCCTGCTGCTCGAGGTGCTGTCGGACTTCGCGGTGACCGTTCCCGAACTGGGCACCCTGGTCGCAACCCGGGCACCGTTGGTGCTGCTCACCTCCAATGCCACCCGGGAGTTGTCGGAGGCGCTCAAGCGTCGCTGCCTGTTCCTGCACATCGACTTTCCGACCCCCGAACTGGAACGACGCATCCTCTTGTCACGGGTCCCCGAGCTTCCCCAACACCTCGCCGAGGAGCTGGTGCGCATCATCGGCGTGCTGCGCGGGATGCAGCTCAAGAAGGTGCCGTCGATCGCCGAGACCATCGACTGGGGCCGCACCGTGCTGGCGCTGGGCTTGGACACCATCGACGACGCGGTGGTCGCCGCGACACTCGGTGTTGTCCTCAAACACCAATCCGACCAGCAGCGCGCGGTCGGGGAACTCCGGTTGAACTAAGGGGCTGAGGTAATGGCAACCCGCCGCACCCGTCCTAGCTATCCGCTGGCACCGCACGGGCTGCCTGGCCACTTAGTTGGTTTTGTGGAAGCGCTTCGGGCCAGCGGCATTTCGGTGGGCCCGTCGGAGACGGTGGACGCGGGCCGGGTGATGGCCACGCTGGGTCTGGCAGATCGCGAGGTGCTGCGCGAGGGTATTGTATGCGCGGTGCTGCGCCGGCCCGACCATCGCGAGACCTACGACGCCATGTTTGACCTGTGGTTCCCCGCTGCCTTGGGCGCCCGTGCCGTACTCACCGAGTCGGATGCGGAGGAGTCCGACGGTTTGCCGCCCGAGGACATCGATGCGATGCGGCAGATGTTGCTCGATCTGCTTACTGACAACCCCGACCTCGCAGACATTGACGAGCGGTTGGTGGGGATGATCGCGCGGATCGTGGAGTCCTACGGCAAATACAGTTCCAGCAGGGGCCCGTCGTTCTCCTCGTACCAGGCGCTCAAAGCCATGGCGCTGGATGAGCTGGAGGGCAAACTGTTGGCGGGTCTACTTGCTCCCTATGGCGACGAACCCACGCCAACCCAAGAGCAGATCGCTAAAGCGCTTGCTGTGCAAAAGATTTCACAACTACGCAGAATGGTAGACGCGGAGACGAAGCGGCGTACCGCGGAGCAACTCGGGCGCGACCATGTCCAGATGTATGGCATCCCACAGCTTTCCGAGAACGTGGAGTTTCTCCGGGCTTCCGGTGATCAACTACGTCAGATGCGGCGGGTGGTGGCCCCCCTGGCACGTACCCTCGCGACCCGCTTGGCGGCCCGTCGGCGCCGGGCTCGGGCCGGCTCGATCGATTTACGCAAGACGCTGCGGAAGTCGATGTCCACCGGCGGGGTGCCGATCGACGTGGTGCTGCGCAAGCCGCGCCCGGCCCGGCCGGAACTGGTGGTGCTGTGCGACGTCTCCGGTTCGGTCGCCGGGTTCAGCCACTTCACGCTGCTACTGGTACACGCGCTGCGTCAACAATTTTCGCGAGTTCGGGTGTTCGCCTTCATCGACACCACCGATGAGGTCACCCACATGTTCGGCCCGGAGGCCGACCTGGCCGTGGCGATCCAGCGGATTACTCGCGAGGCCGGCGTATACAACCGCGATGGTCATTCCGACTACGGGAATGCCTTTGTCTCCTTTATGCAATCCTTCCCCAACGTGCTGTCGCCGCGTAGCTCGCTGCTGGTACTCGGCGACGGCCGTACCAACTACCGCAACCCCGCCACCGATGTGCTTGCCGACATGGTGACCGCAAGTCGGCACGCGCATTGGCTCAACCCGGAGCCCCAACACCTCTGGGGTAGTGGTGATTCAGCGGTTCCGCGCTACCAAGAGGTGATCACCATGCACGAATGCCGCTCGGCCAAGCAGCTGGCAGCGGTGATCGACGAACTGCTCCCAGTTTAGGGTCGAGGCCAATCGTTTCGTCGAGATCGACGTTTTGCCGACAATCACTCGCACTTTCTCTGCAAAACGTCGGTCTCGCGAGCTGCCGACGCTCAGCGCGTCTTCTGGAACACCAGCCAGCGCAGCTCGATCGGGCTCATCTCTCGCTGGACCGGGAATACGTCGCGGCCGCTAACCCAGTCGGCGTACCAGCTCGTGGGCGGCCAGGCTTCGGCGGGCAAATGCGCCTTCTCGTAGTCATACACCGATTCATCCGAGACGAGCTGCAGCGGTAGGCCGGCCACGGCGGTCGACAGTTCGGCCCGGGTGTAGATGCTGGTATACGCCTGCTGGCCGAATTCGCGCGCTGCCTGGTCCGGATGGTAGCCGGCGCCGGCCAGGAAGGCGTTGAAAACCAGCCGCGCACCGGGAGCCAGGCACCGTGCGGCGAGTTCGAACAGGCCGCGCAATTGTTGGGTCGTCCGAAAATCGGATACCACCTCCGACAACACGATCAGTTGATAGTCGTCGCGCAGGTCGTCGGTGCTCGCAAAGACATCACGCACGATGACGCGCACGTCGAGCGACTCGCGCTGCGCGTCGGAGCGAATTATTTCAGCAAATTTCGGGGTCAGCTCCACGACATCGACTGGGTGCCCGCGCCGTGCTAGGGCGAGCGCATTGCGACCGGTTCCGGCGCCGATCTCGAGGATCCGATGGGTCGCGGCGTCGGCCGCTTCATTGGCCAGGGCCCACACGCGAGCGTCGGGTTCGGTACCGAACAGCGGGGGCTTGCGCGTTTCGATCCAGTTCTCGTAGGCAGCCTCGACCGTCCACCAGCGAGCATTGACTTCGTAGTGCAGTGTTGGTCCGATCGGGGCGTTGAACGAGATGACGATGTTCGACCGCGGGGAAGCCGCGTAGGCCTGGGCCAACTGGCTGTCAAGAACCTTTCTGAGATGGTCGAGTTCTTCGGCGGAAAACTCTCTACCCACGCCAGCGAACAGGCGGGAGCACATGGTCACGTACTCCTCGAGCATGGCCGGGACGGCGGGCAGCGAGATCTTGCCGGTAACTTCCGAGCGGCTATAGAACCGCCGAGTCATGGAATCCTTCAGTGATTGCTGGGGATCGATTGATCCGAGCGGCAAGTCAGTCACAGACCCCTTTTACATCACCGAGCGGCCGGATGCGGGGACATTGACCGAAGGCTCATGATTTGCCGAGAGTGTGCGGCCGGCGCGTTGCCACCGTGCCGTCGCGTGCGGGCCGCCCGCACGATCTGAGGCGTGTCACGTGCTCAAGTAAGCTGGCAAACCGTGCAAAAGCAGCTTCGCAGGTTGGGTGTCATGGGCGGGACGTTCGATCCCATCCATTACGGTCACCTGGTTGCTGCCAGTGAGGTGGCTCATCTGTTCGAACTCGATCAGGTCGTGTTCGTGCCCAGCGGGCAGCCATGGCAAAAGGATCGGCAGGTATCCGCCGCCGAAGACCGGTACCTGATGACGGTGATCGCCACCGCCTCCAACCCACGCTTCTCGGTGAGTAGGGTCGACATCGACCGCGGTGGCCCCACCTACACCAAAGACACCCTGCGGGATCTGCGTGCGCTCAACCCGGATTCCGAGCTGTATTTCATCACCGGTGCCGACGCGCTGGCCTCGATCCTGTCGTGGCAGGGGTGGGAGGAAATGTTTGAGTTGGCGCGGTTCGTCGGCGTGAGCAGGCCCGGCTACGAGCTGCGCCATGACCACATCACCGGTGCGCTGGAGGGACTGGCCGAGGACGCGTTGACTTTGGTGGAGATCCCGGCCTTGGCGATTTCCTCGACCGACTGCCGTAGTCGAGCGCAGCAGCGCCGTCCGTTGTGGTACTTGATGCCCGACGGTGTCGTGCAGTACGTCTCGAAGCGCAGGCTCTATTGCACACCGCCGGGCGAGCGAGGCGGGGAAAGCGCACGCGCCAGCACGCGGCTGTCGGCCGGGAACAACACATGACCGCACATCCGGAAGCCATTGACATGGCCACCGTGGCCGCCGGCGCCGCGGCGGCCAAGCTTGCCCACGACGTTGTGGTGATCGATGTGTCCGGGCAGCTGGTCATCACCGACTGCTTCGTGATTGCCTCGGCTTCCAACGAGCGGCAAGTCAACGCCATCGTCGACGAGGTCGAGGAGAAAATGCGCCGGGCGGGCTACCGGCTGGCGCGCCGCGAGGGCGCCCGCGAAGGCCGCTGGACGTTGTTGGACTACCGCGACATCGTGGTGCATATCCAGCATCAAGACGACCGCAACTTCTACGCACTGGACCGGCTGTGGGCCGATTGTCCGGTGGTGCCGGTCGACGTGGCCGATGGGTCGGCGGGTGCGCCGTGAGGAGGCGGCGGCTGGTCATGCTGCGGCACGGGCAAACCGACTTCAACCTCGGTAGCCGGATGCAGGGCCAGTTGGACACCGAGTTGAGCGACCTCGGCCGCACCCAGGCGGTCGCTGCCGCCGAGGTGTTGGGCAAGTTACAGCCACGGCTGATCGTGTCGTCGGATCTGCGCCGCGCCTACGAAACGGCGATCAAGCTGGGGGAGCGTACCGGGCTGTCGGTCCGCGTCGACAGCCGGTTGCGGGAGACACATCTTGGTGACTGGCAAGGCCTGACGCACGTCCAAATCGACGCCGAGGCCCCGGGCGCGCGGCTGGCGTGGCGCGAGGACGCGACCTGGGCCCCGCACGGCGGGGAGAGCAGGCTGGACGTAGCCGCCCGCAGCCTGCCGTTGGTCGCCGAGTTGGTCTCCGGTGAGCCGGAATGGGGTGCGGTCGGCGAGCCAGATCGCCCGGTGGTTCTGGTGGCGCACGGCGGTTTGATCGCCGCCCTGTCCGCCGCATTGCTGAAGCTTCCGGTGGCCAGCTTTCCGATCCTGGGTGGCATGGGTAATTGCAGTTGGGCACAGCTGTCTGGTCATTCCGACGACGCCGCCACCGACTTCGACGCGATTCGGTGGCGCATAGACGTGTGGAACGCTTCGGCCCAGGTCGCCAACGATGTCCTCTGAGACACGGCCCACTTTACTGGTCTTCGCCGACTCGCTGGCCTACTACGGACCGACCGGCGGTCTTCCCGCCGACGATCCGCGGATCTGGCCTAACATCGTTGCTTCCCAATTGGATTGGGATCTGGAACTGATCGGTCGCATCGGCTGGACGTGTCGGGACATCTGGTGGGCGGCCACCCAGGACCCGCGGGCCTGGGCGGCGCTGCCCAGGGCGGGCGCGGTTGTCTTCGCTACCAGCGGGATGGACTCGCTGCCGTCGGTGTTGCCGACGGCGCTGCGGGAATTGATCCGGTATGTGCGGCCCTCCTGGCTGCGTCGGTGGGTGCGCGACGGCTACGCCTGGGTGCAGCCACGGCTGTCGCCGGTGGCTCGATCCGCGCTGCCCCCGAAGCTAACTGTCGACTACCTCGAGCAGACGCGCAGCGCAATCGATTTCAACCGTCCCGGCATTCCGATTGTCGCGTCGCTACCATCCGTACACGTTGCCGAGACATACGGCAAGGCGCACCACGGCCGCGCGGGCACCGTGGCCGCGATCACCCAATGGGCTCAGCAGCGCGATATTCCGTTGGTGGATCTCAAAGCCGCTGTTGCCGAACAGGTTATGAGCGGGCGTGGCAATCCGGACGGCATCCACTGGAATTTCGAGGCTCATCGGGGTGTCGCCGAACTGATGCTCAAGGCGCTTGCCGAAGCCGGGGTGCCGAACCGGAAAGCGCACGGTTGAGTCATGTCCGTGGTGGTGGTGACGGATTCGTCGTCGGGTCTGCCATCCGATCTGCGGGAGAAATTGGCGATACACCAAGTGCCATTGCACATCTTGCTCGACGGCGCCGACCTGCGCGACGGCATCGATCAGCTTCCCGAGGACATTCACCAGAGTCACGCCACCACCGCGGCGGCCACCCCGGCGCAGCTGTGTGCGGCCTACCGGCAGGCGCTCGCCGCCAGCGGCGGTGATGGGGTGGTGGCGGTACATATTTCGTCTGGGCTGTCGGGAACCTTTCGCGCTGCCGAACTGACCGCGGCCGACCTCGGAGCGCCGATACGGGTGGTCGATTCGAAGTCAGCCGCCATGGGCACCGGGTTCGTGGTGCTGTCTGCCGCGCGTGCCGCGGCCGCTGGCGGGGATCTCGATGACGTCGTGCGTGTTACGGAAGCCGCGGTGACGCGCACGCACGCGTTTGTCGTGGTACCTCGGTTGGACAACCTGCGCCGGAGCGGTCGGATCGGCGGCGCCAAGGCGTGGCTGGGTACCGCGCTGGCTCTCAAACCGGTACTGCGGTTCGAGGAAGGCAAACTCGTTCTGGCCCAACGGGTGCGCACCGTCAGGCATGCGATGGCGGCGATGGTGGAACGGGTCTGTGAAGTCGTCGGGGAGCGCCCGGCCACGCTTGCGGTGCACCATGTGGACAATTCCGAGGCCGCCAACAACGTGGCCGCGGAGTTAGTGCAGCGGCTCCCGGCGTGTGGGCCGGCGTCCGTTACATCGCTGGACCCGGTGCTGGCACTGCACGTGGGCACCGGAGCTCTGGCGGTTTGCCTGCAGGTCGCCGAATAACCCTGGGGCGTCAGGCCAGACGGTCGAAAACCGTGGTGCCTACCGGGCTGGGTTCGTTCCAGATGTAGATCGGTCCGACTGAGAAGGGGTAATTCCCGGTGTTGAACACGTTGTTCGATGACACCACGAGTGGGGAGCTGGCCGCAGTGACCGTCTGGGAGTACAGCTTGACGCCGTTGATCGTGTAGACCGTGATGGTTGTTCCCTCGGGCAGGTGATTGCCCACGGCAAGGCCCGGGACCAACGATTGGGGGATGGATCCGTGCACACCACCGGAATCGATGTAGGCGTTGATGGTTTGCACCGGCTGGTCGTCGATTTGTACTTGCAGAACGGTCCCCGGTGCTCCGTTGAGTTGGACGATGGGCGGCTGCGAATTGGGACCGAACTCCAGCAGACCGCGCGGCATGTCGATCAGCACACCCTGATTCATGTTGACCGGTAGTGCCGCGTTCGTCGGGGTGCCGAAGGGGAACTGGTTGTTGGGGCCGATGCCCAGATACGCGGGTAGCGACGAAACCGGGATGGTGTTCGATGGGTCGCCCAGCCATGCCGAGGTGGCGACGCCCACGGTGGTCGACGGGCTGACGATGCCATTCCCGTAATTTACGGTCGTTTGGAATGTTTGGTATTCGATGTTGAGTCGACCGGTGTCGCTCAGGCCGTAACTGACGGAACCAGTACCAGTGGGCGGGCCCAGGGCCGCCAGATTGACGTATTGGGGTGGAATCAGTAGGCCGGTGGAGCCGGAGTCGACGATGACGGGCATGCTCGGTCCGCCGCCCACCGAGATGTTTATCAGTGGGTTGCCGTATTGATCCACGTAGAGCAGTGTTTGGTTCGCGGTGAGCGGGGTGTTGACGCCGGGGGCGCCGGTTTGCCCCCATAGCAACCCGGCGTGGCCCCCGATGCCGGCAACGCCGCCAGGTCCGCTGGCCCCGCCGGTGCCGCCGTCGCCGATTAGACCTGCGGCCCCGCCGGCACCCCCGGGTGCTCCGCCGTAGAGGCTGATGCCACCGGTACCGCCGTTGCCGATCAACAACCCGCCGTTGCCGCCGGTACCTCCGGGCACTCCAGCGCGCGTGCTGATGCCACCCGTGCCACCGTTGCCGTACAGCCACCCGCCGGCCCCGCCGCTGGTCCCGATGCCCTCGGAGTTGGTGTATCCGTTGGCGCCGTTGCCGATCATTGGGCGCCCGGTCAGTTCTCGGACTGGCTCGTTGACCAGGTCGGCCGGCCCGCTGGCCATGCCCCAAACCAACCGTTCCAGGTTGGCCGACTCGGCGGCCACATACGACTTCGTGCCGACCAGGATGTCACGGGTGAACTGTTCGACCAGCGTCTCGACCTGACCGGCCAGCACCCGATACTGCCGAGCGTAGTTGGCCAGAAACGCCGCAATCGCCGCCGAAACCTCGTCGGCGGCCGAAGGCAAAACCGTCGTGGTCGCGACCGCGGCGGCCGCATTCGCCGCGCCAATCGCCGAACCGATACCCGCAAGATCCGCTGTCGCGGTTGCCACCAATTCCGGCGCCACACTCACGAACGACATAGGCAAATGCAATCACGTTCCGCGGGAATATTTCTCGAATCGCCAGGATAGCGGCATTTCCCGGTGCCGGATCAGCCGCTGGAGGCGCGCCGCATGTTGTCGGCGCCGCGCGGATGCACGACTTGCGGCCACCAGAACCAACGTCCCAGCAGCGTCGCGATCGATGGCATCAGCAGGGTGCGCACGATCAGCGTGTCCAACAGCAGACCGATGCACACGGTTGACCCGAATTGTCCAAGCACCCGCAACTCGCTGCCCAGCATGGACGCCATGGTGAAGGCGAACACCAAGCCGGCGGCCGTCACCACTCCTCCGGTGCCGGCCATGGAGCGGATGGTTCCGGTTTTGAGTCCAGCATGGATCTCTTCCCGGAACCGCGAAACCAGAAGCAGGTTGTAGTCGGATCCGACAGCCAACAGGATTATCACCGATAGCGCCGCCACGATCCAGTGGATCTTGATGCCGAACAGATCCTGCCAAATGAGTACGGACAAGCCGAATGATGCGGCGATCGAGCTGGCCGCGGTACCCACGATGACTAACGCGGCAACTATGCTGCGGGTGAGCAACAGCATGATCATGAAGATCAAGGTGAGGGCCGAAACCACCGCGATCATCAGGTCGTACTTTTCGCCGTCGGCCATGTCTTTGAACGTTGCGGCGGTTCCGCCGAGATAGACCTTGGCATCCGAGAGGGACGATTGCTTCAGGCCCTCCTGGGCAGCCGTTCGCTCCGCTTCTACCCGTGAGATCCCTTCCGGGGTCATCGGATCGCCCTGGTGGGTGATGAAAAAGCGCGCCGATTTGCCGTCCGGGGACAAGAACATCCGCAACCCCGTTTGAAAGTCCGGGTTATCGAACGCCTCCGGCGGCAGGTAGAAGAAGTCGTCGTTCTTGGAGGCGTCGAAACTTTGCCCCATGACGATCGCCGTGTTGCTCAGCTCGTCCATCTGGTCGAGCATTGCCGAGAAGGTGGACTGCATGGTCAGCGTCAACGCCTTGGTGGTCTTCATGGTTTCAATCATCGGCGGGATCAGTGCCCGCATTTGCGACGTGAGCCCCGCGGTGTGCTGGATGTCTTGGGTGAGTTCTTGAAACTTCTCCGACAGCTTGTCTATCCCGTCCAGCGAGTCGAACAGGGATCTGAAGGACCAGCAGATCGGAATGTCGAAACAGTGCCGTTCCCAATAGAAGTAAGACCGGATCGGTCGCCAGAAGTCATCGAAATCGGCCAGATGGTTTCGCAGTTCATCGGTAATTCCTGCGGTTTCGGCGGTGACGCGTGCCGTGTCGGTGGTAGTGGCATCCAAATCCACCATGATGGCGTACATCCGCTGCATCGTGTCGATCAGGAACTGCATTTCGTCAGCCATCCTGGTCATGTCGGCCATGCGGTCTTTCAGAAATGCCATGTTCTGCATGGTGGTCTGGCTTTGCATGCTGTTCTGAAACGGTATGGAGCTGTGCTGAATAGGGATGCCCAGCGGTCTGGTGATGTCCTGGATCATCGCAATTCCGACGGTTCGGATGACGTTCTTGGCGACCTTGTCCAAAACCAGCATGTCCGCCGTGTTGCGCATGTCATGGTTGGCTTCGATCATCAAGATGTCCGGGTTCATCCGGGCCGGAGAGAAGTGTCGGTCGGCGGCGGCTTGCCCGAGATTGGAGGGGGCAGAGGTCGGCAGGTAGTAGCGGTCGTTATAGCTGGTGTGAAAGCCCGGCAGGGCGACCATGCCGATCAGCACGATCGCCGAACTCAGTGCCAGAATCGGTGCGGGCCACCGCACAACGGCGGTGCCCACCCGTCGCCACAGCCGACCTTTCTTTGCCGCCCGTTTGGACTCGAAAAGGTGGAATCGACTGCCGACGAAGACCACTGCGGGGCCGAGTGTGAGCCCGGCCAACACCACAACCAGCATCCCGATCGCCACCGGCGCGCCCATGGTGCTGAACCAGGGCAGCCGAGCAAAACTCAGACAGTAGGTCGCCCCGGCGATGGTCAGACCGGACCCCAATACCACCGGGGCAACGCCGCGAAAAGTGGTGTAATAGGCGGTCTCTCGGTCTTCTCCGGCGCGGAGCGCCTCTTGATAGCGGCCCAGGAGAAATATTCCGTAGTCAGTTCCGGCGGCGATCGCCAGCATGGTGAGGATGTTGGCCGCGAACGTGGTGAGACCAAATACGTTGTTGTATCCGAGGACCGCGACGATTCCGCGCGCCGAGGCCAACGCGATACCGGTCATGAACAGCTGGATCAGCGTGGTGACGATCGAGCGGTAGACCAATAGCAACATGACGGCAATGGCGCCGAGGGTGAACAGCGTGATCTTGGCCAGGCTGGCATTGCCGATGATGTGCATGTCGTCGCTGAGCGCCGCGGGACCGGTGACGTAGGCCGTCACCCCGGACGGCGGCTGGTTGCGCTCGATCACCTCGCGCACGGCTTCCACGGAATCGTTGGCCAGCGTGGTGCCTTGGTTGCCGGCGAGGTTCAACATGACGTAGGCGCTCTTGGCATCAGCGCTTTGGGCCCCCGCAGCGGTCAGCCGGTCCCCCCAGAAATCTTGGATGTGTTGGATGTGCGTGGGATCCTGCCGAAGTTGGCGGATCAGGTGGTCGTAGTAGTGATGCGCGTCGTCGCCCAGGGGGCGCTGGCCTTCCAGCACGATCATGACGGTGCTGTTGGAATCGAATTCCCGGAAGTTGTGCCCCAGCAGCATCATCGCCTTCATCGACGGTGCATCGACCGGGGTCATCGGAGCGGAGTGTTGCTCGCTGACCACCTCCAAGCGCGGAACGGCGACGTTCACCAGGATCGTCACGAATACCCAGGCGATGATGATCGGCACCGCGAAAATCCGGATTGTGTGGGGGAGGAGGGGGCGGTGTGGCCGGGCGGTGGGCGGCGCGTCGCCGGCTTGTTCGATTTCGCGGGTCTCGATCGGGCCCGTGGTCTCGTCCTCGACGTTGCTCATGCGGATTTCACCAGGCAGAACGTCTGGGGCCGCACCCCTTCGGCCCTTTTCTCCTCGCGGACAACACCGTCCACGGTGATGCGGCAGCCGATCTGGCTACCGTCGCCCTGGGCCATGATGTTGGCGGTCACCGACGGTAGCGTGGTCGAAATTGTGAAAAACCACGGCAGGGGGGCGGTGTTGACCTGGTGGGTGTCGGCCGCCGCGTCCCAGTAGTTGATGTTGGCGGTAGATCCCGGTGCCCCGTAGATCTCGTAGGTGACGACCTTCGGATTGAATTGCACGATGTCGATCCCGGCTCCGGCATTGGCGTTGAGGTCTTCGGACCCGAAGATCCGGTGCAGCCGCATGACAACCAAACCCGAAACCGCGAGCACAACGATCAGGACCAGCGGGATCCAGGCTTGTTTGACCCAGCGGGCAACGGGAATTGTTTTCATCCGGACCGCCCTCCGCTCGACGTTGCAGGTCATCGCGGTCTGCCGGCCGGGCGTGCGTGCGCCGTGCCAGCAGAATCTTTGCTTGGCTAAGCATCCTAATCCTTAGTGCACGCTACCGTTCCTCGGGGTGCGTTGACACGCCGGGTGGTTCGCTGCGCGCCGCCCTGGCGCCGGCTCTCCCGGCGCTGGTGGCTGCGGGATCGGCCTTGGTGAGTGCCGGGTCGGCCAGATTTGGTCAGTCGCTGCCGCATCGCACGCCTAGGTATTTGAGCTGCGGATTCACTCAATTGTGAGGTGCTGGGGTGTGGCGTGCATGGCGCGGCTTCGGGAAATCTCGCTTCCGCTCTAGCAAGCAATAGCTTCTATGCCGACGATGCTCAGATTCGGCGCCGCCGCGCACGAGTCATAAGCCTTGGCGACGATCTGCGGCGTGTCGGGTACCTCGCTTATGCGTCGCGGCAGGGCAACGACCGGACGCGGATCGTGTTCTGCGCCGGCCGGTAGGGATGCAATGAGTATCCGCTCGGCACAGAGGTCGAAAACCTGGACATCGCAAGGTCGGCATCGTGAAGAAAGGGAGGCCAGGCATCAGACCCCGGCGTGACCAGCCAAGTCAACCATTAGCCGGATGCCCGGCCGGTGATCGGAGGTAGATCGGCCAACGTCACGATTCCGGGTTCGGCGCGCACCACCGCCGGAACCGCGTTGGTGACTGGCATCGCGGTGTAGATCATGCCCAAGCCCATGAATCCCGGCTCGGTCCAATCTTTCGGCGGCAGACAGTGCAGCACCGTTCGCATGTTGGGCAACCCGAACACCTGGATGACGTGGCCGTGCTCCAATGGTTTGGGTGGCACTACGTGATCGCCCATGCTCCAGTTGAACCCGACGCTGACGACGTTGCGATCGCCGGCCCAGCCACGGTGATAGCCGAAGACGCTGCCGACGGTTCCGGCGGGAATCTTCATAAATCCCAGATCGGTGTCGGCGGTGGCCGGCGTGAAGGTGACGTCGAAGGTCATCCTGTCCAGCGTCGCCCCAATCGCGTCGGCCATCATCGCCGCGGACTCGGCAAAGACTTCGCTTTCCCGCCGCACGCTCTCGGCCAGCCCCGGGGTATCGGGATCCTGCGAGAACCCCATGGCCTTCTGGGTTTCGGCCGACGCATAGGTCGAGCAATCCACCGATTCGGTGATGCGGATCTCGTCGACTCGTTCGCACGCGCCGCTGAGCACCATGCCCACCATGTTCGTCATCCCGGGGTGTGCGCCGCTGCCAAAGATCGTCGAGCCGCCGCGCTGGCAGGCCGCGATGATGCGTTCGCGGTCCCGCGGTGTCTGCTTGCCCCCGGTGATCCACGCGGCGCTGGTGCACACGTTGACCCCCGACTCGAGCAGACACACCAGCTCATCGATGTTGGGCCACAACGGGTTGTAGCAACATGCGTCAGCGCCTAATGCGAGCAGCGCGTCGATGTCGTTGGTCGCGAATACGCCGGTCGGCTCGGGCCAGCCGGCCAGGTAGGCGGCGTCGACACCGACTTTGTCCGGGCCGTGCGCGTAGACCCCGACCAGCTCCATATCGGACCGGCCGATCATGGCGTGCAGCGATCGGCGCCCGATGTTTCCGGTAGTCCATTGGATTACCCGCAGCGAACGGTCTCTGCTCATCGAAGGCTCCTCTGCCGATGCGATGGGACCCATTATGTTCGCCGACCTGGCGCCTAGGTCAGGGCGCACCCAGGGCCACTCCCGGAAATGGGATGCGCGGCGGCACTGCCGTGTGCCAGAGTCGGAGCCCGTGACTGCGACCCAACCCGCACCGGTGACTCTGAGCAGCCCTATCGAGGACGACTGGCCGGGAATGTACTTTCTGGCCGCGGCCAGCTTCCCCGATTTCATCGGCGTCGAATCGGCCAATGCGTGGCGGGAGCTGGTGCCGGCCAACGGCGCGGTGGTCGCCCGAGACGGCGACGATGTCGTCGGAATCGCGCTTTTCGTGGACCTGCGCCTGACCGTGCCCGGTGGCGCAGTGCTGCCGACCGCGGGTTTGAGCTTCGTCGCCGTCGCTCCGACCCATCGCAGACGCGGTGTGCTGCGCGCAATGATCACCACATTGCACCGGCGCATCAGCGATTCTGACTACCCGATGGCGGCGTTATATGCCAGCGAGGGTGGCATATACGGTCGGTTCGGCTACGGGCCGGCGACCATCCTGCACGAGTTGACCGTCGACCGACGGTTCGCTCGATTTCACGCTGATGTTCCCGCTGGCGGGCCGGTCAGGTTGGTCAAACCCGAACCACATCGGGATGCGTTCGAGGCGATCTACCGGCGCTGGTGCCGCCAGGTTCCGGGCGGGCTGGTCCGGCCGCCGGTCCTGTGGGACCAGCTGATGGCCGAATGCAAAGCCACCGCCGGCGGCGACCGCGAATCGTTTGCGCTGTTGCACGCCGACGGTTACGCCCTGTACCGGGTCGACAAATCGGATCCCAAGCTGGCCCGGGTCGGCGAGCTGCGGGCGGCCACCGCGGAGGCGCACAGTGCATTGTGGCGAGCTCTGCTCGGCCTGGACTCGATGGAGCGGGTCAGCATCATCACCCACCCCGATGAGCCGATGCCGTTTCTGCTCACCGATACCCGCCTTGCCCGCACGACCTGGCGTCAGGACGGCCTGTGGCTGAGAATCGTGGACGTGGCGGCGGCGCTGGAGGCTCGTTGCTACCCGGCCGATCTCGATGCGGTGATCGACGTGTCCGATGGAGGTCGATTCGCGTTACATATCCGCGACGGACGTGCGAGGTGCGCTCCGACCGACGCGCCGGCGCAGGTCGAGCTGGGCCTTGACGTGCTGGGTAGCCTCTACCTGGGCGCGCACCGGGCGTCGACGTTGGCCGCGGCGAACCGGTTGCGTGCCAAGGACTCTGAGCTAATAAGTGGGCTCGATGCGGCCTTCGTCAGCGATGTGCCCGCTCAGGCAGCCTTCGAGTTCTAGCCCCCGCGGGCCGGGCGGGGCCGGCGTGCTTGGTTCCCGGCAGGTCAACACGCCTGCCACCGAGTTGCGGTGCCCGCCGTGCTGGATCCCTAGACGTTCGCGCCCGCGAGCAAGGGGCTGCGATCCGGGTCAACGGTCGACGATTGTCCGGTCTGGACCAAGGATTCGCCGCAATGCAGCCACAGCGGCAGGACATTGTTCAAGCGCTGCATGAACTTTGACATGCCTACCCGGTGCTCGCCGAATCCCAGCGGATCGGTCCGGTACTCGGGGAATGCGATGCCGATCCCGAATAGCCCGGGCGCGAGAATCCCGTTGGCACCGTCATGGTCGAGCTGTCCCCATTGCGGGGTCAGGGGGAGCTGCCGGCGTTCAAATCCGACGGTGTAGATGACGTGATCGCATTCGTGGAGCAGCTCGCCAAATTCCGGGCTATCGACCAAACACCTGTGCAGCCGCTCCGGATGTTGCCCGTCGATGTTCTCCCGTGCCCAGCGGGCCGCATCGCCTTTGAGGCCGGTGTCGTCGAAGAGGATCCAATCCTCTAAGGGAACAGCGTATCTGAGTGGGCTGCGGTAGAAGTTGATTACCTTCTGTACTGGACGCTCGAGCAGGTTCGGCAATGCGATCATCGTCGAGTGTGACGAGCCGAATACGGCAACGGTCGCGCCTTCCAGGGGAAGTCGCTTGAGCCGTTCGGGATTGAGGGCCGCCTCGACCGGTATCTCCGTCAGCCCGGAATAAGACAGCTTTTTGGGAACCGAGCCAACCGCCAGAATGACATTCTGCGAGGAGATTTCGCCGTCGAACGTGCTGATGGTCCAGCGCTTGTCGGACAGCGAAAGCTCGGTTGCGGTGGTTTGAAGAGCTGCTACCTCTGCCCGCAGGTGCGCAGTGATCCACAGGAGCGGCTCGGCGACCTCGCCGAGTCGGCAGGTGTGTCGGGGATCGATGTCGTGCAGCTCGAAATGTGGCGCCGCACCGAACTTGAACGCGGGTGAGGCGTTGAAGTAGTCGAGGAACAGTGAAACCTGGGTGTTGCTCGGGACGGCGCGCCATTTTCCACCGAGGTCACCTGCGGCGAATTCGGGATCTATCCATGCGATTTCGTTGGGCAGCACGCCGTGGTCGAGCAGCCTGCCCACACTGGCGATCCCTGCGGGTCCGGCTCCGATGACGGTCCACGTATAGTGATTCATGTCTCCTCTTGAGGCTCGTTCGCAATACGTTGTCGAGTTTGCTTGGTCGTGCCGACACTTGGCTGCGCCGACGTACCCAGTGTTTCGTCGGCGACCGATCGTGTGTAGAGGGCACTTCATTGAGGAATCACAACCTATGGTTGTGACTTCGGGCGGTGTGTTTCCGCGTCCCGATCGGGTGCCGGCAGGAACTGTGCTGTCTGGGTGAAGGTTGCAATGTCCGCGTCAAGGTTTGCCACGGGTTGCGACGTCCGCGACACAGGGAACCAGGCCATCGTGCACTAATGCCCCCACCCGCGTCCGTGTCCACCCTCGACCCGACTCAGTACGGAGCTCTCGATCATGCGCCGATACATCATCACCGGCACACCGGGCGCCGGCAAAACATCGATCGTGCGAGGTCTCGCGCGTCTAGGACACCGCGTCGTCGAGGAAGCCGCCACCGACATCATCGCCTGCCGACAGCTGCACGGTGAGACCCAACCGTGGACCGGGGCAGCCTTTATCGACGAGATCGTCACCGTGCAACGCGAACGTCAACGCGCCACCGACGCGGCCACCGACGACGTCGTGGTCTTCGATCGCTCACCGGTTTGCACCCATGCTTTGGCCAGGCATTTGGGGCAGCCCATTTCCGCGACCCTGTCGAGCGAGCTCGACCGGATCAACACCGAGCACGTATACGAAAGTGCCGTGATTTTCATCCGCAATCTGGGCTTCTGCGAACCCACTGCCGCCCGTCGGATCAGCTATCAGGACGCGCTGAAATTCGAGCGGATCCATCAGCACAGCTACCGCGCGTTCGGGTACCAGATCATCGACATCCCCGCCGACAGCCTGAACGCCCGCATCCAGGCCGTCCACCAAGAGATCGCTCGGCTAGACAAGGTGAACACGACCACCCGAGGGGTGGCCACGATCGGTGCCGGGAAGATCGGTCAGCACGCTGCGCAGGTGGATTGGATGCCCGGCCGATCGGCGGACCGCAGCTACAGCCTGACCAGGTCGTAGTCATCGACGTGGTCGGTGAGGACCCGCAGGTGGTCTTGCGCGGAGCCCAGGGTGTGGTCGATCGCGGTGAGTCGGGCCGCGTAGTGGCCCACCGGATATTCCGCGGTCATCCCGATGCCACCGTGCAGCTGAATCGACTCTTGCGCGATATGCCGGCCCGAGCGACCGATCTGCAGTTTGGCCCGGGATGCGATCACCGAGTCAAGGTTTCCGTCGGCGATCGACATTGCCGCGTAGAGGTTCATGCTGCGTGCCAACTCCAGGGACACATACATCTCGGCCGCGCGCTGGGTTAGTGCCTGGAACTTGTTGAGGGTGACCCCGAACTGTTTGCGCGTCTTCAGATAATCGGTGGTCAGCCGCAGCGCCTCGGCCATCGCGCCGACGGCTTCGGCGCAGATCGCCGATTGGATTCGAATGATGGTGTCACGAATGGCAGTTGACGCGTCGATCGCGTCGCCCAGCGGTTCGGCCGGGGCCTGGTCCAGGTCGATTTGAGCGCCGCGCTGATTGTCGAACGTGGGGTACGGGTGTCGGATGATGGCACCGCTGTCGACAAGAAATAGGCCAACGCCGCCATCCGGCAACGTGGCGCTGACGACCAGCGTGTCGGCGCAGTCTCCGGCCAAAACTGGGTTCTTGCATCCGTTGAGCGTCCACGAATCACCTTGCCGTACCGCCTGAGTCGAAATCTCGGCGGAGGGCTGCCGGCGCCCGGGCTCGCAGTGCGCGAAGGCCAGCAGGTGTTGGCCGGCCACGACCTCGTCGAGCAACGCGAGCTGCGCGTCGGTGCCCCGCTGGGCAATGAGTCCGCCTGGCGCCAGAGCGGCGTGCACGATAGGTTCCGGTGCCAGCCGAGCGCCGATCTCCGTCATCACCAGCATGATCTCGATCTGGCCGGCCTCTGCCGGATCGAATCCGAGCCCCAGAATCCCGGTGTCGGCGAGTTGGCCCCAAACTTCGCGACTCCAGCCCAGCTCGGTGTCGGTGATCTTGTTGCGGCTTTCGGCGTCATAACTGCGAGACAGCAGATCGCGGGTGGTGTCGCGGAGCAACGCCTGCTCGTCGCTGAGCTGAAAGTCCATGACTGCCTCACAATCCCAAAATGGTGGACGCGATGATGTTGCGCTGCACTTCGTTGCTGCCGCCGTAGATGGAGGTCTTGCGGTAGTTGAGGTAGCGAGGGGCGCTGCTTTGGGCCCACGACGGCGACGCAATGTCGTCCGCTGGGGAACCTTCCGCCGGCAGCGCATCGGGTCCGGCCACTTCCATCAGCAATTCGGTGGCGACCTGCTGCAGTTGGCTCCCGCGGAGTTTGAGCACCGACGACGCCGGGTTGGGCTTGCCGTCCGCCGAGTCGGTGACCACTCGCGCCTGGGTGAGTTCCAGTGCCAGCAGCTCGTTTTCCGCCTCGGCGAGCCGAGCCGCGAACAGCGGATCGTCGAGCAATCCGGTCTGTGTGGCGTACTTCTTCACCTCGGCGAGGCGCACCTTGGTTCGGCCGACACCGGCGATTCCGGTCCGTTCGTTGCCGAGGAGGAACTTGGCGTATGTCCAGCCCTGATTCTCCTGCCCGACAAGCTGATCGGCGGGCACTCGCACGTCGGAGAAGAACACCTCGTTGACTTCGTGGCCACCATCAATCGTCTTGATGGGTCGCAGTGTGATGCCGGGCGTCGACATGTCGATAAGCAGAAAGGAGATGCCGGCCTGGCGCTTGGGTGCCTGGGGGTCGGTGCGTACCAGGCAGAAGATCCAGTCCGCATGCTGACCCAGTGTGGTCCACGTCTTCTGCCCGTTGACCACGTAACTATGGCCGTCGCGCACGGCGGTGGTGCGCAGTGAGGCAAGGTCTGAACCGGCATCCGGCTCGGAGAAGCCCTGACACCACCAGATGTCGATACTCGCCGTGGGCGGCAGGAAACGCTCTTTGATCTCTTGGGAACCGAATTCGGCGATCACCGGGCCGACCATCTTGGTGTTGAAGTTCAGCGGCTCGGGGACGCAGGCCAATTGCATCTCGTCGGCCCAAATTTGGTGCTGAGTTGGGGTCCAATCCTTGCCGCCCCATTCGACCGGCCAGTTGGGTACGGCCAGACCGTGATCGTTGAGGATCTTGTGACAGGTGACGATCTCGTCGCGACCCAGTGACTCGCCTCGACGCACCCGCTCGCGAAGGTTTTCCGGAATCTCGGTGGTGTAGAACGTGCGAAGCTCGTCGCGCAAGGCGGCTTCATCGGGTGTAAGCGCCAGCTTCATCGGCAGCCTCCTGTATCGGATGACCACCGGTGGGGCGCCTCCCGCAACGGGACCACCCGCGTGCCGGGAAACCGGCAGTCCTGTCTTGCACGTTAGGCGCTCAGCCGGGACAGACGTCAACCGGGTGGCGCCGTGGTGGCGGGCCTGCCGGTGTCCGGGCCGCCGCGGTGCGCACCGACAAGGGCAGGTCGAGGCGCCCGGGGCCGCCCCAGCGCGGTCGGGCGCCGTCCCGGCATCACGATCCGTGCACAGTCCCGGACTTGTCCCCAGCCAGGCGGCGGAGCGCCGGTGTCGGACGGGTTGTGGTGGTCGGCGCACCTACGGTCGGCGCATGCGAACAGAACTTCCCGCAGAACGACTGCACCGGCGGCTCGGAGCCGAGCCGGATTCCCATCCCGCCGTCGGCTCGGCGGCGGTCGCATCCGACGACGCCGACCAAGACCCGGATGACGACCCGAACTCGCTGCTGCCGCGCTGGCTTCCCGACGCGTCGGGAAGCCAGGGTTGGCTGGCCAGGCTGCGCGCCGATCCCGGGCGTACCGGGGCGATCGCCCTGGCGCTGATTGCCGCTCTGGCCGTGCTGGTCACGGTATTTACCTTGGTGCGCGACCGGCCGGCGCCGGTGATGTCGGCCAAGCTACCTGCAGTGCAGCGGGTTTCGGCGGCCCCGGGGGCAGGTCCCAGATCGACGGCAAGTCCCGGGCCGCCGTCCGGCCCGGACCGGCCGGTGGTGGTCAGCGTCGTCGGCCTGGTACATAACCCCGGGCTGGTCACTCTGGCACCGGGGGCGCGGATCGCCGATGCGCTGCAGGCCGCAGGCGGCGCGTTGGATGGGGCCGACACCATTGGCCTCAATATGGCCCGCCAGCTCGCCGACGGTGAGCAAATTGTGGTCGGGCTCGCCGTCGTGTCAGGCCAGCCGACCACGCTCGGCAGCTCCGTCGGTGGGGGCGGCGCCGGGCCGGCGACCGCCTCGGGCCCGCCCAAACCAGGACCCAAACCGGCCGAGATCCTTGACCTCAACACCGCGACCATCGAGCAGCTGGATGCCCTGCCAGGCGTCGGCCCGGTCACCGCGGCCGCGATCGTGGCGTGGCGGCAGGCCAACGGGAGGTTCACCAGCGTCGATCAGCTCGCCGACGTCGACGGCATCGGCCCGGCGAGATTGGACAAACTGAGGCCCCTGGTACGTGTCTGACGCCGCCGCCGCGGGTCCCGGCGACCCCATCGTGGGCGTGGGGCCGCAGCTGGATGTCCGTCTAGTTCCGGCGGCGTTGACCAGCTGGATCGTCACCGCCGTGGGAATCGGATGGCCAATCGGTGCGACATGCGCGGCCTGCTGCGCGCTCCTGGCCATCGGCGCCGGCGTGCTCTCCTGGTTGGCCCTATCCCGGCCGAACCGCACGGACCGATTGCGTGCCGTCAGTAGTGGGCTGGTGGCTATTGGAGTGGTCGGTGCGGGATACGGACTCGCGATCGCGCTGCGAGCCGAGGCGAGCGGGAGCCACCCGATTGGTGCGGCGTTCGGAACGTCGGCGCCAGTGACGGTGACGCCCAGCGAAAGCCCGCTGTCGCTGGGGTCCGGTCGGTTGATGTTTCGTGCAAACCTGCAACGGCTGCGCGACGAGGAGCTGACCGGTCGCGTGGTGGTCTTTGCTCGAGCGTCCGAATTCGGCGAGGTGGTGGTGGGTCGGCCGATACGCTTCACCGCACGTATCACCCGGCCGGCCCGCCGTGACCTGACAGTCGCGGTGCTCAACGCGGTGGGCAGACCGACGCCGGGCCGGGCCGGTGTGGTGCAGCGGGCGGCCCATACGGTTCGCGGTCGGTTTGCCCAGGCCGCGTGCGAAGCATTGCCGGTCGATCAGGCCGCGATGTTGCCCGCACTGGTTCTCGGTGATACCTCGATGGTGAGCACCGTTACCAGTCGCGAGTTCCGCACGGCGGGGATGACGCATCTGACGGCGGTCTCGGGCGCCAACGTCACCATGGTCTGCGCCGCGGTGTTGTTGGTGGCGCGGTGGCTCGGCCCGCGCGTCGCGGTGGCGCTCGCCGGGGTCGCGCTGCTGGCATTTGTGATCGTCGTGCAGCCGACCGCCAGTGTGCTGCGAGCGGCGGTGATGGGCGCGATCGCCCTGGCGGCGATGTTGACTTCGCGTCGACGGCAGGCGATTCCGGCCCTGTCGGCCACCGTATTGGTGCTGATGGTTGCGGCGCCGCAGCTGGCCGTCGACGTTGGTTTTGCCTTGTCGGTGGTGGCCACGGCCGCGTTGATCGTCATCGCCCCCGGATGGTCGGTGCGACTGGTCGGCCGCGGATGGCCCAAACCGCTGGCCGATGCGCTCGCCGTCGCGACCGCGGCGCAGCTGGTGACCGCTCCACTGGTGGCCGCCATCTCTGGTCGGTTCAGCCTGGTCGCCGTGGTTGCCAACCTCGCGGTGGCGGCCACGATCGTGCCGATCACCGTGCTGGGCAGCGCCGCGGCCGCGCTGGTTGTCCCGTGGCCGGCCGGCGCCCAGCTGCTGATCCGCGGCACCGGACCCGAATTGTGGTGGGTGTTGCGGATCGCGCGTTGGGCCTCCGAGGTCCCGGCGGCGACCATCCCGGTGCCCACGGGCCCCGCCGGCCTGATAATCGTCGGCGGAGTCACCATGCTGGTGGTTGCGTTGTGGCGATTCCGGTGGTTTGCCCTGCCGATGAGAGCAGCGCTGGTGACCGCCGCGGGCTGTCTACTGGCCTGGTCACTGGCCGGGCTGGTCGGTCGTCCATGACACCATTGGGCGGTGAGCGAGATTTCGCCGTTGCATTTGGTCCTGGGCGATGAAGAACTGCTGGTTGAGCGGGCGGTGGGGGAGATCCTGCGGTCAGCACGGCAGCGGGCCGGCGCCAAATCGGGTGGGGACCCAGGCGTTGACAGTGTGCCGGTTGACCGCATGCGTGCGGGCGACGTCAGCACCTATGAGCTGGCCGAACTGCTGAGTCCATCGCTGTTCACCGAGGAACGCATCGTGGTGCTCGAGGCCGCCGCGGAGGCGGGTAAGGATGCGGTGGCCATCATTGCTTCGACGGCCGCTGACATCCCGCAGGGCACCACCTTGGTGGTGGTGCACTCCGGTGGCGGGCGAGCCAAGGCGTTGGCCGGGCAGCTGCAGTCGCTGGGTGCTCGGGTCCATCAATGCAACCGGATCACCAAGGCCGGCGAGCGCGCCGACTTCGTGCGTGCCGAGTTTGGCTCGTTGCGGGTCAAAGTCGACGACGAAACGGTGACCGCCCTGCTCGACGCCGTCGGCTCCGACATTCGCGAGCTCGCCTCGGCGTGTTCACAGCTGGTGGCCGACACGGGTGGCCATGTCGATACCGCCGCCGTTCGCCGCTATCACAGCGGCAAAGCCGAAGTGAAAGGGTTCGACATCGCCGACAAGGCGGTCGCCGGCGACGTGGCCGGTGCCGCGGAGGCGTTGCGATGGGCGATGCTGCGTGGCGAACCGCTGGTCGTGCTGGCCGACGCGCTGGCCGAGGCCGTGCACATGATCGGCCGGGTGGGACCGTTGTCCGGCGACCCGTACCGGCTGGCCGGGCAGCTGGGTATGCCGCCCTGGCGGATACAGAAAGCCCAGAAGCAGGCGCGACGATGGTCGCGCGACAAGGTGGCAACGGCGATGAGATTGGTGGCTGACCTCAACGCCGACGTCAAGGGAGCGGCAGCCGATGCCGACTACGCATTGGAATCCGCGGTCAGGCAGGTGGCCGAATTGGTCGCCGACCGGAGCGGATGAGTCAGGCCAGCTTGTTGAGGGCCCTTGCCAGGGCCGACTTCTTGTTGGCGGCCTGATTCTTGTGGATCACGCCTTTGCTGGCAGCCTTGTCCAGCTTGCGGTTGGTCGACGCCAGCAATTCCGCAGCCTTTTCCTTGTCGCCAGCGTGAGTGGCCTCGCGGAACGCCCGGACGGCGGTGCGTAGCGACGACTTCACCGACTTGTTGCGCAGTCGGGCGCGCTCGTTCGTGCGGTTGCGCTTTTGCTGCGACTTGATGTTGGCCACGCGTCAGTTCCTTATGTCGATTCGGCGATTGCTCGGGTGCACTGATACCCGACAGCGACTGCTCAGGTTATCAGTCGGTTACGTTTTCGCCCAAAAGACCAACCCGTGGCCTGCCGGAATGTCGGATTAAGGCAGCATGTCACGAGTGAGGCTTTCGGACCCGATCGAGGTGAACAGGCGGCGGTCGCCCGCTCGCAAGGAACGTATTTTCGACGGCTACAACGAGTCGGATGCCTATTCGATGGCTTTCGACGAGATGTTCGATGCACAGGGCAGCGTTCGTGGCCCCTACAAGGGCATCTACGCCGAGTTGGCGCCGTCGGATGCGTCCGATTTGAAGGCACGCGCCGAGGCGTTAGACCGCGCCTTCATTGACCAGGGCATCACGTTTTCGCTGTCCGGCCAGGAGCGCCCGTTCCCGCTCGACCTGGTGCCTCGGGTGATCTCGGCTACCGAATGGGCCCGCTTGGAGCGGGGTATCACCCAACGCGTCAAGGCCCTCGAGATGTACCTGGACGACATCTACGGTGATCAAGAGATTCTGCGCGACGGCGTGATACCACGACGATTGGTGACGTCCTGTGAGCACTTTCACCGGGAGGCCGTGGGGATCGTTCCACCCAACGGCGTTCGGATCCATGTCGCCGGTATCGACCTGATTCGTGACGACCGTGGCGACTTCCGGGTTCTCGAAGACAATCTGCGCTCGCCGTCGGGGGTGTCCTATGTCATCGAGAACCGGCGCACGATGGCGCGGGTCTTCCCGAACCTGTTCGCCACGCACCGGGTCCGCCCGGTTGACGACTACCCCGCGCATCTGCTGCGGGCACTGCGCAACTCCGCGGCCACCAACGAGGCCGACCCCACCGTGGTGGTGTTGACCCCGGGCGTGCACAACTCGGCGTATTTCGAGCACTCGCTGCTGGCCCGGCAGATGGGGGTCGAGCTCGTCGAAGGCCGCGACCTGTTCTGTCGCGACAACCAGGTGTACATGCGCACCACGGAGGGCGAGCGTCAGGTGGATGTCATCTACCGGCGCATCGACGACGCGTTTCTGGACCCGCTGCAGTTCCGTGCCGACTCGGTGCTGGGGGTCGCCGGCCTGGTGAACGCCGCCCGCGCGGGCAACGTGGTGGTTTCCAGCGCCATCGGCAACGGCGTGGGTGACGACAAGCTCGTCTACACCTACGTGCCCACGATGATCGAGTACTACCTGGGTGAGACGCCGCTGCTGGCTAACGTGGACACCCTGCGGTGCTGGCTGGATGACGAACGCGAAGAAGTGCTGGATCGGATCGGCGAACTGGTTCTCAAACCGGTCGAGGGATCCGGGGGCTACGGCATCGTGTTCGGTCCGGACGCTTCCGAGAAGGAACGGGCCACGGTGAGCAAGAAGATTCGTGACGATCCCCGTAGCTGGATCGCGCAGCCAATGATGGAGTTGTCCACCGTGCCCACCGGGATCAAGGGCGCGCTGGCACCGCGGTATGTCGATCTGCGCCCGTTTGCGGTCAACGACGGCGAGGACATCTGGGTGCTGCCGGGCGGCCTGACCAGGGTGGCTTTGGTGGAGGGATCCCGAGTGGTCAATTCCAGCCAGGGAGGTGGATCCAAGGACACCTGGGTGCTGGCGCCACGGGCGATGGCCGCCGATCGTGAACTGGGCCGTGCTCAGGTGGTGCGGAAACTGCCGCCGCCGGTGCCCGAGGCGAACCTAGATGGTTCCTGGCCGACACAGCAGCAACCGCAGCAGATTCAACAACCGCAGGACGAACTTCCCCAGCAACAACAGCAGCAGAAGGTGATCGACTGATGCTCGCCCGTAATGCCGAAGCTCTGTATTGGATCGGTCGCTACGTCGAGCGCGCCGACGACACCGCGCGGATCTTGGACGTCGCGGTGCACCAATTGCTCGAAGATTCCAGCATCGACCCCGACCAGGCCTCCCGGGTGTTGCTCAAAGTGCTTGGGATAGAGCCCCCCGACCACGAGTTGGACGTCTGGTCGCTGACGGACCTGGTGGCTTTCAGCACCAACGCCCAGGGCGGCAGCTCGATCGTCGACGCCATCTCAGCGGCGCGGGAAAACGCAAAGTCGGCCCGCGAGGTGACGTCCATTGAGACCTGGGAGTGTCTCAATACCACCTACCATGCTCTTCCCGAACGCGAGCGAGCCGCCAAACGACTTGGGCCGCATGAGTTTCTATCCTTCATCGAGGGCCGCGCGGCAATGTTCGCCGGGTTGGCCGACTCGACGCTCTCGCGTGACGACGGATACCGATTCATGTTGCTTGGTCGTGCGATTGAGCGGGTCGACATGACCGTGCGCCTGCTGTTGTCGCGGGTGGGGGACAGTGCGTCATCGCCGGCGTGGGTCACTCTGCTGCGCTCGGCCGGCGCGCATGACACCTATCTGCGAACCTATCGAGGTGTGTTGGATGCCGGAAGGGTGGTGGAGTTCATGATGCTTGACCGGCTGTTCCCGCGCTCGGTCTACTACTCGTTGCGGTTGGCCGAACACAACCTCGACGAATTACTGCACAATCCGCAGAGTCGGGTCGGGGCGACCACCGAAGCGCAGCGGCTGCTCGGCCAGGCCCGCAGCAAACTCGAATTCGTGCAGCCCGGTGTGCTGCTCGAGTCCCTGGACAGCCGCCTGGCGGGCTTGCAGAGAACCTGCCGAGACGTCGGAGAAGCACTAGCGCTGCAGTATTTCCACGTAACACCGTGGGTGGCATGGACCGATGCTGGCCGCAGTGGCCAACTGGTCGGTCGGCAAGGAGAAGCCTGATGTGGCGAATGCGGGTGGTGCACAGCACCGGGTACGCCTACGAATCGCCGGTCACCGCGTCCTATAACGAAGCGCGGTTGACGCCGCGCTCCAATACCCGGCAGAACGTCATCCTCAATCGTGTCGAAACCATCCCGGCTACGCGGTCCTACCGCTACGTCGACTATTGGGGTACCGCGGTAACGGCGTTCGATCTGCATGCGCCGCATACCGAATTGACGGTCACGTCCTCGTCCGTCGTCGAGACCGAGCGTCCGGAACCTCCGTCGGCGAAGACCACCTGGGAGGAACTGCAATCCGACGCCGTCATCGATCGGTTCGACGAGGTGTTGCGCCCCACCGAGTACACCCCGACGAGCAAGCGCGTGGCCGCCGTGGGTAGGAGGATCACCAAGTATCACGATCCCCGCGAAGCCGTGATTGCCGCGGCCCGATGGGCGCGCAGCGAATTGGATTACCTCCCTGGTACCACCGGAGTGAGTTCGTCCGGGCTAGACGCGTTGGAACAAGGTAAGGGCGTCTGTCAGGACTTCGCGCATTTGTCGCTGATTATATTGCGCGGCATGGGAATTCCGGCGCGCTACGTTTCCGGATACTTGCACCCCAAGCGTGACGCCAAGGTCGGCAAAACCGTAGAAGGACGTAGCCATGCCTGGATTCAGGCCTGGACCGGTGTGTGGTGGAACTATGACCCCACCAATGACACCGAAATCACCGAGCAGTACATCAGCGTCGGTGTCGGTCGCGACTACCGCGACGTGTCCCCGCTGAAGGGTATTTACTCCGGGCTCGGGGCGACCGACCTGGATGTGGAGGTGGAGATCACCCGGCTGGCCTAGGGACTGGGGCCGGTGGCGCCGTTACCGCCGTACAGGAATCCACCCGCGCCGCCGGGCCCCCCGGCGCCGTTGGCGCCGACGCCGAAGCCTCGCCCGCCCGCTCCGCCATTGCCTCCGTAGCCGATTAGTCGCGCGTCGCCACCGGCGCCGCCATTGCCGCCCTCGGTGCTCAACGCGTTGCCCACGCCACCGGCCCCACCGTCGCCGGCGTTGCCGATCAGGAAGGCGCCGGCCCCGCCGGATCCGCCATAGCCGCCACCGGAACCACCGGCCCCACCTATGCCGCCTAGGCCGAACAATCCGGCTCCGCCGCCATCCCCGCCGGTTCCCCCGGCGAGCGGGACGGCGACGTTGCCCACGCCACCGTTGCCGCCCGCACCTCCGAGGCCGAAGAACACCGCCGCGCGGCCACCCGATCCTCCCGCGCCCCCGAAGCCGGAGACGCCGTCCCCGCCCAGGCCGCCAACACCGCCATTGCCGAACGCGTATCCTCCGGCGCCCCCGGCACCGCCGCCCCCGCCCGCCATCGCGCCCAGCCCGCCGCCGCCGCCGACTCCGCCGCTGCCCAGCAGTGCACCGGCGCTGCCGCCGTCGCCGCCTTGACCGCCCTGGCCGGCCGCGCCGAGGGAGTTGCTACCACCAAGGCCGCCGGTCCCGCCGTTGCCGAACAGCTGCGCGTCGCCGCCGAGTCCGCCGAGCCCTCCCAGGACGGCGCCGGCCACGCCCGCGCCGCCAGCTCCGCCGGTCCCGCCGTCGCCGTAGAGCAGGCCGCCGGAGCCACCGTTGCCGCCGGTGCCACCGAAACCAGCCGCGACGCCGACGCCCCCGGTGCCCCCGGTACCGCCGGTCCCCAGCAGCCCGGCGTTGCCGCCCAGTCCGCCGCTGCCACCCGGGCCCCCGGTACCGCCGGCGCCGCCATTGCCGATCAGCCCGCCGGCGCCGCCACCACCGCCGGCCACACCGGCGAGCGTGCTGTCGCCTCCGCGGCCGCCGTCGCCGACCAGCAGGCCGCCGGCCTCGCCGGGTTGCCCGATTCCGCCGACGGTCCCACCGTCAGCGCCGTTGCCGATCAGGGGCCGGCCCAGCAAGGCCTGGGTGGGCGCGTTGATCAGGCCGAGCAGGCTCTGCGCACCGGCGGCCTCGGCGCCAGCATACGAGGCGCCGCCGACGGACAGGGCCTGCACGAGTTGGTCGTGAAAAGCCGACATCTGGGTGCTGATGCTTCGATAACCCTGGGCGTGGGCCCCGAAAAACGCCGCGACGGCGGCCGACACTTGATCGGCGGCTGCGGCCTGCACGCCGATGGTCTCGGGCGCCGCCATGACATTGGCCTCGGCGATTGTCGAACCGATACCGGCCAGGTCGGCCGCGGCCGCAGCGATCGCCTCGGGACTGAACAGCACATATGACATGCGGCACCCCCGCGATCAACCACTGGACCAGGTGCGGATGATAGCGCGATGTGATTGCCCGGTGGGGGCATTTCGTTGCCTCCGGACCGCCGGGGCGATGCAGGCCGGTGCGCTTGTTTGCACCGCGACCGAATTCGTCAGGCTCGGCGAGGCGTCTAGCTAGCCTCCGGAGGTGCCGTCTTGTCCGAACAGGATGCCGCCGCTGCCGCCGCTGCCACTCGCGCCGTCGGGGGTACCGTCGCCGCCGTGCGCGCCGTCGCCGCCGTTGCCAATGAGCCGTGCATCGCCGCCATTTCCACCGGCCCCACCTGTCACGGAGCTGGCGCCGCCCTCGGCGCCGTTGCCGCCGTTGCCGAGTAGCCACCCCCCGTACCCGCCGTTGCCTCCTTGGCCGCCCTCGCCGGTACCGGTGCCTGCGCCGCCGACCGCCCCCCAGCCGCCGTTGCCGATCAGGTAGGCGCTGCCACCGTCGCCGCCTTGACCACCGGCGGGGTTGCCAGAATCGCCGGCGCCGCCCACGCCGCCATTGCCGCCGTTGCCGATCAGCAGGCCGCCGGTGCCGCCTCGCGCGCCCTGGCCACCGCCGGCACCACCGTGGCCGCCGGCCCCGCCGTTGCCGAAGAGCAGGGCCGAGCCGCCGCTGCTGCCGACGCCGCCCCCGTTGGCGACGTTGAAACCGTCGCCGCCGTTGCCGCCGTCGCCGCCGTTGCCGTAGAACAAACCGCCGCTGCCGCCGAGCCCACCGAAACCGCCGAACCCATCGCCGCTGGTGGCCACGCTGCTGGCGCCGTCGCCGCCGTTGCCGCCGTTGCCGAAGAGGATGGCGGTGCCGGCGGTGCCGCCGGACCCGGAGGTGAACCGGCCGGCGCCGCCGTCGCCGCCGTCGCCGCCGTTGCCGATGATGATCCCGGCCCGACCCCCGTCGCCACCGCTGCCGCCATCACCGTCGGTGCTCGTACCACCCAGACCACCGGCCGCGCCGTTGCCGAACAGCCCGGCTTCGCCACCGGCACCGCCCCTACCCCCGAATCCGCTGGTGCCGGCACCGACCCCGCCGTCGCCGCCGGCTCCGCCGGAGCCAAACAGGTAGGAGCGACCGCCGGTTCCGCCGTCGCCGCCGGTCGCGGCAAAGGCGTCGTACCCGCTGCCCCCGGTGCCGCCGGACCCGCCGTTGCCGAACACCAGTCCGCCGTTGCCGCCGGCCCCGCCGGCGCCGCCGTTGGTGCTGCTGGCATCGGCATCGCCGCCGTTGCCGCCGCCACCACCGTTGCCGAAGAGTCCGGCACTACCGCCCGCGCCGCCGCCTACGCCGGCATTGGTGCTGTCGCCACCCTTGCCGCCATTGCCCCACAGGAAGCCGCCGTCTCCGCCGTTTTGTCCCACCCCGTTGACGGTTCCGCCGTCGGCGCCGTCGCCGATCAGCGGGCGGCCGAACAGCGCCTCGGTAGGCCCGTTGATCGCGTTGAGCAGGGTCTGCTCGACGTTGGTGGCCTCGGCGGACCAGTATGCGGACCCGCTGGTGGACAGGGCCTGCACAAGCCGCTCGTGAAATGCCGCCGCCTGGGCGCTGAATGATTGATAGACCTGCGCGTGCTCGCCGAACACCGCGGCGATGGCGGCCGACACTTCATCGGCGGCCGCTGCCGGTAGGAAGGTCGTGTGGGCTGCCGCCGCCGCGTTGGCGGCGCTGACAATCGAGCCGACGTTGGTCCAATCGGATACCGCCGCGCCCACTAGCTCCGGTGTCACGACCACAAACGACATTTACGACCACCACCACTTCACGGCCACACACCCACAGCTGGTCAATATCGACGGGAGAAATATTACTCAGCTGCAACAGGGCTGATTTGTGTTTCCACAAAACCGCGCGTCGAGTCATCCGAGCGTTGGGAACTCGGTGTCAACCTTGTCATAGCGCGGGTTCCGCCGCCGCCGTGGTTCGTCGGCGGGTCTGGCGAGCCGCTACCGGGCGTGCACTTCGACCCGATGCAGATCGTCGCCCAGTTCGATGGTTCCGTCGAATTCGGTTGCGGCCAAGGACCGCCACTGGTCCTCTTGGCCCGGGACCGGGGCCGGCACATAGTGCGTCATGATCAGCGTCCCCACACCGGCACGAGCCGCGGTTGCGGCCGCTTCCTGCACCGACGAATGGTAGTCGCAGATATCTTTGACCCGCTGCTGCGGGAAGTGGGTGACGATGTCCTTGCGGATCACGGTGTGCACCAATGCCCCTGCACCGGTAGCTAATTCGTCCAGGCTGGTGCAGGGCACCGTATCGCCGGCCAGCACCACCGACGCGCCGTCGGATTCGATGCGGAATCCGATGGTAGGCGCCACCGGACGATGATCGGTGGGTGCCACCCGGATCGTCACGCCGTCGCGGTCCCACACCGTGCCCGCGGTGAATTCGTGGACGTCGACAGGTGGCGGCGCGGTCAGATCGGCGTGGTGGGCGATTCGGTAGCCGATGTCGTGGCCGAACGCCTTCAGCGTCGCCGCCACCACCTCCGCGGTGCCCGGCGGGCCGATGATCTGTAGGGGCGGGGGATCGGGCGCGAAGTTGGCGACCCAGCTGGTAATGATCACGTCGCCGAGTTCGGCGATGTGGTCGCTGTGCAGGTGGGTGAGCAGCAGAGCCGACAATCCGGCGGCGCCCACGCCGACCGCCGCCGCACGCTGCAGCACCCCACGGCCGCAATCGACCAGGAATACCTGTCCGCCCGCCCGTACCAACGTGGATGGCCCAGCACGGTTCGGGTCGGGGATCGGGCTTCCGGTGCCGAGCAACGTGATCTCAATCATGGCCCCATCTTTGCAAGCCGGATCCGGTAGTTGGTGGTCCGATCCGTCGATTCGGCCGGGGCCACCGGATGGGTACCGGCGGGCGGGTGTCGGCATTACCGCCCGTGTTGGGGTGTTGGCTTTCCCGTTGCGCGAGTTAGCCGTAGCCTGGGTGTGAATCGGGTCACAATTAGTGGGAGGCCTTAATGCGGATCGCGGACGTCTTGCGGAACAAGGGGGCGGCGGTTGTGACGATCAACCCCGAAGCGACGGTCCGGGAATTGCTTGCCGGTCTGGCTGAGCAGAACATCGGCGCGATGGTGGTCGTCGGCGCGGAAGGTGTGGTCGGCATCGTGTCGGAACGCGATGTGGTCCGCCAGCTGCACATACACGGCGCCAGTGTGTTGACTCGCCCGGTTTCCAAAATCATGACCAGTGCCGTTGCCACCTGCGCGAAATCGGACACGGTCGACAGCATCAGCGTGCTGATGACCCAGAACCGGGTCCGCCACGTGCCGGTGCTCGACGGCCGGAAGCTGATCGGCATCGTCAGCATCGGTGACGTGGTGAAGTCGCGCATGGGTGAACTCGAGGCCGAGCAGCAGCAGCTGCAGTCCTACATCACGCAGGGGTGATGCCTCCAGGCTGAAGGTCTGGCCGATTGGTCGGGTTGATCGCTCGACCCGACGCCAGGTGCGCGCGTCCACTCAGCGCCAGGAGTAGTCGGCACGCAATCGCGCGGCAACCACATCGAAGACCTCACGCTGCAGGATGGCGCCCTGACGCCGGATGCTTTCCTCGGGCACGTCGAGCACCCGGTCTAGCCGCACCCAGCTCGGTCGTTGCTCATGGTCCCAGTCACCGGTGCCGATTTCGACCCAGTCTCGATCCGCGGCGTGGTGTTGCTGGCTGGACACGGTAAGCCCCAGCAATACGTTGCGGTCGCGGCCCACAACAAGCACCGGCAGGTCTTCGCCCTGGGTGGGATCGTCCTGGTAGACCACCCAGGTCCAGACGATTTCGCCCGGGTCCGCCCGGCCATCCAGGTTCGCGGCGTAGACGAGCTTGCGGGCGCGCTGTGCGGTGGGAAAGCTGGTGTCGGTGACCGGCCGGCCCGCAGTGATCTCGGCGGGCGGCGGCGGTAGACCCATCGCCATGATGTTGGCGGTGATCTTCACGGCTTGCTGGATGGTTCGGAGTGTTTCCTGCGTGTTTTGCAGCCGCTGGACAACCCGCGGGGCCTCATTGAACACCAAGTTCTCGGTAAAACGCTGGAACGCCTTCCACTGTGACTTTCCGGGCGACTTCTTGTCCGGTGCCATATTCGCAGCATAGACGCGATCGGTGGGGCGGATTGGGTCTCCAATGTGTCCGGGCGGTGCCGCACGGATAGGCTGGATACCCGCAAACCGCCTTCCAGGAGATTCCCATCAGCAGTTTCGCCGACAAAACCTTCACCCCGCCGGCGCAGATACGGAACTTCTGCATCATCGCTCACATCGACCATGGGAAGTCGACGCTGGCAGACCGGATGCTGCAGTTGACCGGGGTGGTTGACGAACGTTCCATGCGGGCCCAGTACCTGGACCGGATGGATATCGAGCGCGAACGCGGCATCACGATCAAGGCACAGAACGTGCGCCTGCCGTGGCGTTTCTCGGGTGGCGCACCGACCGATCCGTCGGCCGACTATGTGTTGCATCTGATCGACACCCCGGGCCACGTCGACTTCACCTACGAGGTGTCGCGCGCGCTGGAAGCTTGCGAGGGGGCCGTGCTGCTGGTCGATGCCGCGCAGGGCATCGAGGCTCAGACGCTGGCCAACCTCTACCTGGCGCTGGATCGGGACTTGCACATCATTCCGGTGCTGAACAAGATCGACCTGCCTGCCGCTGACCCGGACCGCTACGCCGGCGAGATCGCGCACATCATCGGCTGTGAGCCGGACGACGTGCTGCGGGTGTCCGGCAAGACCGGGGAAGGCGTTGCGCAACTTCTCGACGAGGTGGTCCAGCAGGTGCCGCCCCCGCGGGGCGACGCCGATGCGCCGCTGCGCGCGATGATCTTCGACTCGGTCTATGACATTTATCGCGGTGTGGTGACTTATGTGCGCGTGGTCGACGGCAAGATCAGCCCTCGCGAGCGCATTGCGATGATGTCGACCGGGGCCACGCACGAATTGCTCGAGGTCGGCATCGTCTCGCCCGAGCCGAAGCCATGCAAGGGCCTGGGTGTCGGCGAGGTCGGCTACCTGATCACCGGGGTCAAGGATGTCCGCCAGTCCAAGGTCGGCGACACCGTCACGACGGCACGAAACGGTGCCACCGAAGCGCTGACCGGCTACCGCGAACCCAAACCGATGGTCTACTCGGGCCTGTATCCGGTCGACGGCTCGGACTACCCGAATCTGCGCGACGCCCTGGACAAGTTGCAGCTCAACGATGCGGCCCTGACCTACGAGCCGGAAACCTCGGTGGCGCTGGGTTTCGGCTTCCGGTGTGGCTTCCTGGGCCTGCTGCACATGGAGATTACTCGTGAGCGTCTCGAGCGCGAGTTTGACCTGGATCTGATTTCGACGTCACCGAACGTCGTGTACCGGGTGATCCTGGAGGGACGCGAGGGCGACTCGGATGACGGCCTGTTGGTGACCAATCCGTCGGACTGGCCGGAGGGCAAGATCCGCACGGTCTACGAGCCCGTCGTCAAGACGACCATCATCGCGCCCAGCGAGTTCATCGGCACCATCATGGAACTGTGCCAATCGCGTCGTGGAGAGTTGGGCGGCATGGACTATCTGTCGCCCGAGCGCGTGGAGTTGCGCTACACGATGCCGCTGGGGGAGATCATCTTTGACTTCTTTGATGCCCTCAAGTCGCGCACTCGTGGCTATGCCAGCCTCGACTACGAAGAGGCCGGCGAGCAGGAGGCGCAACTGGTCAAGGTCGATATCCTGCTGCAAGGGGAGGCCGTCGACGCGTTCAGTGCGATCGTGCACAAGGATTCGGCTTACGCGTACGGCAACAAGATGACCACCAAACTCAAAGAGCTGATCCCACGTCAGCAGTTCGAGGTACCGGTCCAGGCCGCCATTGGATCGAAAATTATTGCGCGCGAAAACATCCGCGCAATCCGCAAGGACGTGCTGTCGAAGTGCTATGGCGGTGACATCACCCGCAAGCGCAAACTTCTGGAAAAGCAGAAGGAAGGCAAGAAGCGGATGAAAACCATTGGGCGCGTCGAGGTGCCGCAGGAAGCGTTTGTCGCGGCGCTGTCCACCGACGCCGCGGGGGACAAGGGCAAAAAGTAGCTGTGAGACGCAGACCAGCCACATGTACTCGATAGTGACCGACACCGAAGTCGATGGATCGATACCTCGTGCGACGACGTTGGTCCGGGTGCATCGCATCGAGGTGACGTTGCCGAAAGCCTCGGGCACGAACCGATGAGAGTTCGTCGGGTCGTGGCATGTTTGGTGCTTGTGGCGGTGGTCAGCGGCTGCACCTCCGTCATCGCCGGCAACGTCCGGCCGGCGCCGGGGCTCAAGCCGCGTCCCCTCACCGGAGAAACCATCAAACGGGTGCTCCTCGATGACGCTGCCCTATCAAGAATTCTTGACCAGCCCTTGACCACCAAGTCCGATTTGCCGCCGCGGTTCGGCGGCCCGGAAAAGCTCCAGCAGAACTTTGGCGCGGTCTCGCCGGCGGAGTGCGTGGGCGTCACGTTGATGTTGGCGCACGGCGCGTACCGGTCCGGCCCCGTCAAGAACGTCGCGCGCGAGACGTGGTGGAACGCGGCTACCCAACCTGCGACGGTGATCGATGTGTCGGAGGGCGTGGTCGCCTTGCCCACGGCCGCCGACGCCACGGCGCTGTTCGCCACCTTCTCGCAGCAATGGGACCGGTGCAACGGCGCCACGGTCACCATCAGCAGCGGCAGCGTGGCCTTCGCCGACCAGATCTCCGATGTGCGTGTGGTCAACTCTGTGCTGGCGGCAACCGTGTCGATCCAAACGCGGTTGGCCGGCTCGCCAACAACCGGAGCCAGGCCGGAAGCCCGGGCCCTTGGCGTGCGGGGCAATTGCCTGGTCGAAGTTGAGGTCGCGTTCTTCAGCACGCGAAACCCGTCGGACCAAGGGACCGGCGACGTCAACACCAGCGCCATTGACATCGCACACGCCATGATGGACAAGGTCAGCGCGCTGAGCTGATTCGACCGGTGGGGCCTTACATGGGTGCGTTGGCCGGCTGGAAGATTCCCGAGCTGTCGGCTTCCTCCTCGGCGCGGATCACGTGGACCACCGCGTTGATCAGCGCCAGATGGGTGAAAGCCTGCGGGA
This sequence comes from Mycobacterium basiliense, assembly GCF_900292015.1. Classification (NCBI taxonomy): domain Bacteria; kingdom Bacillati; phylum Actinomycetota; class Actinomycetes; order Mycobacteriales; family Mycobacteriaceae; genus Mycobacterium; species Mycobacterium basiliense. The sequence continues at coordinate 3,789,255 of NZ_LR130759.1, read as the reverse complement.
AGTTGCCCAGGTGTCGCCCCGTCCGCGGTTCGATCTCTTCGGCGTAGAGATGCAAAGGGCTGGCGTAGGACAACAGCCGTTCACACAGTCGCTTGGCGCGGGCCACCTCGCCGATCTCGACCAGCGCCGACACCAGCCAGAACGAGCAGATGGTGAAGGTGCCCTCCTCACCGGACAGGCCGTCGTCGGTCTCCTCGACTCGGTATCGCAGCACCAACCCCTCTTCGGTGAGTTCGTTGGCGATCGCCAGCACGGTGTTGCGCACGCGTGGGTCGTCCGGCGGCAGGAATCGGGTCAGCACCACCAGCAGCAGCGACGCGTCCAGTGCGTCGTCGCCGTAGCGCTGGGTGAACACCCCGCGCGAGTCCACCCCGTGCTCGAGGATGTCTGCCTTGATCTGGTCGGCGATTTGGTGCCATTGCTGAGCGTAGCTCTTCTCGCCCTGCCGTTCGGCTAGCTTGGCTCCGCGGTCCAGCGCCACCCAGCACATCACCTTCGATGAGGTGAAGTGCTGCGGTTCTCCGCGCACCTCCCAGATCCCGCGGTCCGGATCACGCCAGTGCTTGATCGCCTCTTCCACCTGACGCTTCAGCACCGGCCACAACGTCTCGGGAACCTGCTCGCGCGACTTGGCGTGCAGGTAGAACGAATCCAGGATGGAACCCCAGATGTCGTGTTGGTCCTGGTTGTAGGCGCCATTGCCGATGCGTACCGGGCGTGCTTGGTCGTAGCCGGACAGGTGGTGCAGTTCCTCTTCGACCAGGCTGCGTTCGCCCCCGACGCCGTACATGACCTGCAGTGGATGGCGTTCATTGTCGTTGGCGCCGGACACGTCGGCAATGAAGGCGAAGAAGTCGTCGGCCTCGCGGTCCAATCCCAAGGTGTAAAGCCCCCACAGGGCGAAGGTGGAGTCACGGACCCAGGCATAGCGGTAGTCCCAATTGCGTTCGCCACGTGGCGTTTCCGGCAGCGATGTGGTGCTGGCCGCCAGTAGCGCGCCGGTGGGTGAGTAGGTCAGCCCCTTCAATGTAAGCGCGCTGCGTTGCAGGTAGGCCCGCCATGGGTGGTCGGGGAAGTTGCCGATGTTGATCCACTGCCGCCAGCACTCGGTGGTTTGCCACATCTTCGCCGCGGCCTCGTCGTAGGTCTGCGGTGCGGGGTGCTTGGTCCAGCTCAGCGCGACGAACACGTCGTCGCCCTCTTTCATTCTGGTGCGAGCGCGTGCTTCCCGGCCCTCCAGACCGATCCGCAGGTTGGTCGTCAGACGCAGCGTCGGGTGGGCGTCTGGTTGCTTGCTGGACCGGGCGATGGCCTCGCTGTACGCGTTCGCCGAGTATTCCCAGGTAGCGCCGAGTCGGTGATAGTCGAACGCCGGCTCGCAGCTCATCATCAGCTCCACCGTGCCGCTGACACAGCGCACCGTTCGCAGCAGGATGTGCTCGGCGTCCCAGTCCATCGGCGTGCGACGGTGGGTCCGGGATCGACGCTCGATGTCGTGCCAGGGCCCCATGACCAGCGCATCGCGCACGATCAGCCACCCGGTGTGGGTCTGCCAGGTGGTCTCCATGATGAGGCTGCCGGGAAGGTAGCGGCGGGCCGATGGCACCGACACCCCGTATGGGCCGAGCCGGAAATGCCCGGCGCTACGGTCCAGAATCGCGCCGAACACACTCGGGGAGTCCGGCCGGGGCACACACATCCATTCCACCGAACCGGCCGGTGAGATCAGGCAGGTCGTCTCCCAGTCGGACAGGAACGCGTAGTCGGCGATGGGCGGGAATGGATTGCGCAGCGACGAGCTGGACGGCAGGACCGCGGCCGCGCTGAGAGCGACGGACTCGCTGGGCGGTGCCTCGAAAGTTCGGATATCGGCGCTTTGAGCGCTTTGAGCGCCAATGCTGGACTCGGAGTCCTCGTCTGCGTGTTGGGCGTGCAGGACCATCCCGACATCATCGACTGTTGACCTACCCCGCGTCCACCCGTTCGGCTTCTTGTCCGCAGGTGTGTCCGGATTTATCCTGCGCGCCTTGCGTATTTGGGTGCGTGCTCGGGCAGCGGACCAATCGCAATCAGGTAGCCCATCATCCTGCGTAATGCCAGCGACCGGCTCACCAGACGCACCGCCCGGGACGGCTCAGGGGTGGTCTCTTGCACCGCGACCGCGACCACGACGGCGTGGATTGCCCGTTGTATCGCTTGCAGAAACGCGGTTGGGGCCCATCGGCGGGCCTGTAACCACACCAGCCGGCTCCTGGACACCCGTCCACGGCGCAGTCCACCTGCCAGGATTCGTGCGGCGGCGACCGCGTCCGCCACGGCCAGGTTGATGCCAACGCCGCCGACCGGCGACATCGCGTGCGCCGCATCACCGATGCACAGCACGCCGCCGGTGTGCCAGTTCCGGAGTCGATTCAATTGCACATCAAGCAATTTCACGTCGTCGAACGAATTCAAGCTGTCGACGCGGTCGGCGAGCCAGGGCATCATGTTGGTCAGTACCCGGTGCAGCTCGGTGATGCCCTGCGCCCGCAGCTTGGCATCGCTTCCTTTGGGGATGACGAAGGCGATCTGGTAGTAGTCACCGCGGTCGATCGCGATCGCTCCGTGCCCGGCATCGAAGATGCCGGCAAGTCCAGTGGGATCATCGGCCCGGCGAGGCATACGGAACCACCAGACGTCCATCGGGGCACCGAACCCGCGAGGTCTTAGCCCCACTGCGGAGCGCACCGTGGAGCCCCGGCCGTCACAGGCCACGGTAAGGGTGGCGCGCATTTCACGGGTTTCGCCGGACTGGTCACGGTAGGTGACGCCGACGACGCGGTCGTGATCCGATCCGTTGCCCCGCAGTACTCCGGTCGCCTCGGTGCTGCGCAGCAACCGGAAGGTGGGCTCCAGCGCCGCGGAGGTGGCCAACAATTCCAGGAAATCCCACTGCGGCACCAGGGCGATGTGCCGATGGGATCCGGGGAGCCGAGTTAGGTCGATATCCACCGGTTGTCCCTGCATCTTCATCCGAATGGTGTCGATGAGCCGATGTGGAGTCTGGGCAAACCGGGCCTCGAGACCAAGTTCGTCGAGCAGACTCAACGTGCTGGCGTGCACGGTGTCCCCGCGAAAGTCGCGCAGGAAGTCGGCATGCTTTTCCATCACCGTGACGTCTACCCCGGCCCGGGCCAGCAACAGACCGAGCATCATCCCTGCCGGTCCGCCGCCGACGACGAGGCACGTCGTTTCGTCCGATCTTTGCGGCACCCGCCGATCTTGACACATTGGTTTCGGGTACTGGGCCGCATAGTGTGTGTCGGGTGAGCGGGTTCCTGAATTGGTGGGACGGCGTTGAGCTGTGGCTCTCCGGCCTGCCGTTCGCACTGCAGGCGCTGGCCGTGATGCCGGTTGTGCTGGCGTTGGCCTACCCCACCGCGGTGCTGCTCGATGCCCTGCTGGGTAGGGGCATCACGTTGATGCGGCGTGCCCGCCACTCCGACGAGACGTCGGGTTGAGCGGATGCCGCGATCGCACGTCACGTTGGTTCTTGTCGCGCTCATAGTGCTGGTGATTGCGATGTGGTTGCTCACGCATTGAGGCCCGCCGGCGCCGGCGCCGCGGCGAATTCTGTTAGGCTTCGCGACATGCACGCGGAAGCCGGTGTTTTGGGGCGCTCTGAGTTCGCGCCCGGCTGCGTGCGCGCGGTTTCGGTGACCTGCACCGCGGCCCACCTGCACTGTTGTCGCTGACTCCCAATCCGTGCGCGGTCTGGTGTGGAGTTGGTGAATTTCCATCAGTTGTAACTGAACGCCTTCCGCAGCTACGGGAAACTGTCGTCTATAAGTCCCGCATCGGAAGGCCACCAATGTCGCACACGTTGACCGACGTCGCCGGCGCGTCGCGCTGGCGGCCACGGTTGGCATTCGGGATAGCGCTGGCTCTGGTCGGCGCCGTTGCCGCGTGTCACGGTGGACCGAGCGATGTTGTCGGAGGTGGGGGACCCCTCGACGCGAATTCGAGTATCACGCTGGTCGCGTACTCGGCGCCAGAACCCGGGTGGAGCAACGTGATCCCCGCCTTCAACGCAACCGAGGAAGGCAAAGACGTACAGGTGGTGGTCTCCTATGGCGCGTCCAGCGACCAGTCCCGTGGGGTCGCCGACGGCAAACCGGCCGACCTGGTGAACTTTTCGGTCGAACCGGATATCGCTCGATTGGTCAAGGCCGGCAAGGTTTCCAAGGACTGGAACACCGACGCCACCAAGGGGATCCCGTTCGGGTCGGTGGTGACATTGGTGGTCCGTGCCGGAAATCCCAAGAACATCAGGGATTGGGATGACTTGCTCAGGCCCGGTGTGGAGGTCATCACACCCAGCCCGCTGAGTTCTGGTTCGGCCAGGTGGAATCTGCTCGCGCCATACGCGGTGAAAAGCGAAGGGGGCAGGAATAGTCAGGCGGGGATCGATTTCGTCAACAGGCTGGTTCGTGAACACGTTAAGTTGCGGCCCGACTCCGGACGGGCGGCTACCGATGTCTTTGTCCAGGGCAGCGGTGACGTGTTGATCAGCTACGAGAACGAGGCCATCGTGACCGAGCGGCAGGGTAAGCGGGTCCAGCACATCACCCCGCCGCAAACGTTCAAGATCGAGAACCCGCTGGCGGTGGTGACCAGCAGCCCACACTTGGCCGCCGCGACGGCATTCAAGAACTTCCAGTACACGGCCCAGGCGCAGAATCTTTGGGCGCAGGCCGGATTCCGGCCCGTCGATCCCGCGGTGGCCGCCGAATTCCGCGACCAGTTTCCGCCGCCGGTGAAACTGTGGACAATCGCCGACCTGGGCGGCTGGGATACGGTCGATGCACAGTTGTTCGACAAAGCCGGCGGCAGCATCACGAAGATCTATATGCAGGCCACCGGATGACCACCGAGACGCAATCGGATTCACCGCCCGGGCCTTCGGGCCTGCGTCGTGCTGGCCGCACCGGTAGCACCTCGCTTCGGGTCGGTGTGTCGGTGGTGTGGCTGTCGGTCATCGTGTTGATGCCGCTAGCGGCCATCGCGTGGCAGGCCGCGGACGGCGGCTGGCAGGCCTTCTGGCTGTCGGTAACCTCGCACGCCGCGCTGGAGTCATTCCGTGTGACACTGACCATTTCTGTCGGAGTCACGATCCTCAACGCGGTGTTCGGCTTGCTGATCGCCTGGGTGCTGATCCGCGACGACTTCGTCGGCAAACGGTTCGTCGACGCGATCATCGATCTACCCTTTGCCTTGCCCACCATCGTGGCGAGTTTGGTCATGCTGGCGCTCTACGGACACAACAGCCCGGCGGGACTTCATTTGCAGCACACCGTGTGGGGAGTGGGTGTGGCGCTGGCGTTTGTCACCTTGCCGTTCGTGGTGCGCGCGGTCCAACCGGTGTTATTGGAAATCGATCGTGAGACCGAGGAAGCGGCGGCGTCGTTGGGTGCCAGTGGTCCGAAGATCTTCACCTCCGTCGTGCTGCCGTCGCTGACGCCGGCGCTGTTGTCCGGCGCGGGCCTGGCGTTTTCGCGGGCGATCGGTGAATACGGTTCGGTGGTGTTGATCGGGGGCGCCGTTCCGGGAAAGACCGAAGTGTCGTCGCAGTGGATCCGCACCTTGATCGAGAACGACGACCGAACCGGTGCTGCTGCGATTTCCATTGTGCTGTTGTCGATTTCGTTCGTCGTGTTGGTGTTGCTACGCCTAGCTGGCGCGCGTGCGGCTAAGCGTGCGGAGATGGCCGCGTGACGCCCTCCCTCGGGGTTCGCTATCTGATCCGATCGGTAGCGCTCGCGTACATCTTTGCGCTACTGGCGGTTCCGGTGGCGCTGATCCTGTGGCGGACATTCGAGCCCGGGTTCGGCCAGTTCTATGCCTGGATCAGTACGCCGGCCGCGATATCGGCGCTGAACCTGTCGCTTCTGGTGGTGGCAATCGTGGTGCCACTCAACGTCGTGTTCGGGATCCCCACCGCGTTGGTACTTGCCCGCAACCGGTTTCGCGGCAAGGGCGTGCTGCAGGCGATCATCGATCTGCCTTTCGCGGTGTCGCCCGTCATTGTGGGTGTCGCGCTGATCCTGCTATGGGGATCTGCTGGTGCGCTCGGGTTTGTCGAGAAGGACCTGGGCATAAAGATCATCTTCGGACTGCCCGGCATCGTGCTTGCCAGTGTGTTTGTCACCCTGCCGTTTGTGGTGCGCGAAGTCGAACCGGTGCTGCATGAGCTGGGCACCGACCAGGAACAGGCGGCCGCCACCTTGGGTTCTGGCTGGTGGCAGACATTCTGGCGGATTACCCTGCCTTCGATCAGGTGGGGCCTGACATACGGCATCGTGTTGACCGTCGCACGCACGCTCGGCGAGTACGGCGCCGTCCTGATCGTGTCATCGAACCTTCCCGGAAAGTCGCAGACCCTGACATTGTTGGTCTCGGACCGCTACAACCGAGGTGCCGAATACGGGGCCTACGCATTGTCAACATTGTTGATGGCGGTCGCGGTGGTGGTCCTGATCGTGCAAGTGTTACTTGACGCGCGCCGGTCAAGGGCGATCAACCAGGCTTGACAAGGAGACTGTGAAATGACAGCAGCCGCAGCGGAATCCAGCACGCGCGGGTACGCGATCGTCGTTCGCGACGCCTACAAGCAGTACGGCGACTTCGTTGCCCTGGACCATGTCGACTTCGTGGTACCCGCCGGCTCCCTGACTGCATTGCTGGGCCCCAGCGGTTCGGGCAAGTCCACCCTGCTGCGCACCATCGCCGGTCTCGATGAGCCGGATCGCGGCACCATCACGATCAATGGGCGAGACGTGACGGGGGTGCCGCCGCAGCGGCGCGACATCGGCTTCGTATTTCAGCACTATGCCGCCTTCAAGCACCTCAACGTGCACGACAACGTGGCCTACGGGTTGAAGATCCGCAAACGGCCCAAGACCGAAATTAAAGAAAAGGTTGATCACCTCTTGGAGGTGGTGGGCCTGAGTGGATTTCACGGTCGCTATCCCCATCAGCTTTCCGGTGGTCAGCGTCAGCGGATGGCGTTGGCCCGCGCACTGGCGGTGGACCCGGAAGTGTTATTGCTCGACGAACCGTTCGGGGCGCTGGATGCCAAAGTGCGCGAGGATCTGCGGGCATGGCTACGCCGGCTGCATGACGAGGTGCATGTCACAACGGTCCTGGTCACCCATGATCAGGCGGAGGCGTTGGATGTGGCCGATCGGATAGCCGTGCTCAACAAGGGCCGCATCGAACAGGTCGGATCGCCGACCGAGGTGTACGACGCTCCGACCAACGCCTTCGTCATGTCATTTCTGGGCGCGGTTTCCTCGCTCAACGGCGCCTTGGTCCGCCCGCACGACATCCGGGTCGGCCGGACTCCCGAAATGGCGGTCGCCGCCGCCGACGGTACCGGGGAATCCACCGGTGTCTCGCGCGCCATCGTGCACCGGATAGTGGTGTTGGGGTTCGAGGTTCGCGTCGAGTTGACCAGCGCGGCCACCGGCGGAGCCTTCACCGCCCAGATCACCCGCGGCGACGCCGAGGCGCTTGCCCTGCACGAGGGTGACACCGTCTATGTGCGCGCCACCCGGGTGCCGCCGATCGCCGGAGAGGCGCTAGCTCCCGATGGCGACGGTGACGGTGACGGTGACGGTTCTGCCACGCAGGTCAGTATCGGCAGACGTCGGCGGGATCGGGCGGTCTATCCAGCGCGGTCGGGTAGCGGTTCGGGTTCTTGACCAGGTGCCGTTGCCCGAGGTGAGGCCATGGCTCGGGTGTACCGGTAGAGCCACGTGATGACGCCGGCAAAGGCGATTACGCCAAACAGCTGAAACCAGGGCGTGCCTGCGTCGCCCACGATAGCCAACGGCTCGTCCTTGCCGGTGGTCACCACCACCCCGGCAAAGGCGACACCATACAGGCTCTCACCCACTATGAGACCGGTAGCCAGCAGGACGCCCGTTCGTCGCTTGCGCTCATCGGGATCTCCGGATCGGCGCGCCCAAGAGTCGTAGATCCGGCCGAGGACGGCGCCGATGGGGATTACCAGCGTCAGCGCGATCGGCAGGTACATGCCCATGCCCACCGCCAGCGGCGGCAGCCGAAGCTTGGTGGTGGTCTTGGCCAGCGCTTCGTCGAGTACCACCACCGCCGCGCCGATCACCGCACCCAGCCCCACCAGCGACCAATTCAGCGATCCGCCAAATACTCCATTTGCCAGCGCCGAGATCAGCGCGGCCTGCGGGGCGGCCAATGCGTTTCCGGTTGCGCCCGGGGCTCCCTGAAACCCGAACGCGGTTTGCATCAGCTGCAGAATCGGTGCCATGACTACCGATCCGACGACCACGCCAATGACCAGAGCGACCTGCTGTTTCCATGGTGTAGCTCCAACCAACTGACCGGTCTTGAGGTCCTGCAGATTGTCATTGGAAATCGTCGCCACTCCGAAGATCACCGCCGCGGTAAACACCGCGTACGCCACCAGCGCGGGCATCTGGGCGGCGCTGGCAGGGCCATACGTCGCCTTGATCAGCAACGCGGCCACCAGCACCACAAGGATGCCGACACCCGAGATCGGGCTGTTCGACGATCCGATCAAACCGGCCATGTACCCGCACACCGAGGCAACCACCAGCCCGATAACCATGACCAACAACACGCCGGCGGCGACGATGTCGCCGGCGTGTGCATCGATAGGCGTACCGGCGGTGAAGTCCGCGAGCAGTAGTCCGATTGGGATCAGCGAGCCAAGAATCACCAGACCCACAACCTGGATCGGGATGTCGCGCTCGTGCATGCCGACCGCGTGGCCCCGGCGGCGCGTTCGGGCAGAGACGGCGGCATCGGTGATGCCCCGCAGTATCGGACCGGAGATCTTCAAAAAAGTCCAAACCGCTGCTACCGCAATGGCTCCTGCTCCGATGAACCGCACGTCGGACGAGAAGGTTTCCGAGACCACGGTGGTCAGAGCTTCGTCGCGTGGTAGGTGTCCGGCGGTGCGCAAGGGCAGCAATGCGCCATAGGAGATGAGCACTCCCACAAGCATCGCGATACCGACGGTCACTCCTACAAGATGACCCACACCGATCAACGCCAGCGACAAGCTGGCGCCAGCCATCGTTGCGCCCGAACCGGCCCGGAAAGTCGCCGTCAGCGCGTTGCTGATCACCTTCATCGACGCCAGCAGTGCGTAGCCTGCGGCCGCCGCCGCGCCCAGCGCAATTACCCGAAGTCCCCGTCGGTTTTCCTGTGCCCCCTGCGCAGACTCACCAATCTTTAGAACCTCAGCTCCCGCAACACCTTCCGGGTACGGAAGGTCGGAGCCGGTGACCAGTGCGCGGCGCAGGGGGATCGAGTACATCACGCCGAGCAGGCCACCGAGCCCGCACACCGCCATCGTGGTCCAGTACGGGAACCCGCTCCACCAGCCGATCATGATCAACGCCGGCAATACGAAGATGATTGCCGACAGCGTGCCTGCCGCCGAGGCGATGGTCTGCACAATGTTGTTTTCCACCACCGAATGGTTCGCGAAAAAGCGCAGCACGCCCATCGAAATCACCGCGGCTGGTATGGAAGTGGCAAACGTCAACCCAATTCGTAGGCCAAGATAGACGTTCGCTGCGGTGAACACCAACGTAATCAATGCACCCAGGATCACACCGCGAATGGTGATTTCGCGGGTACCAGCCAGCGCCGACGGCATGGGGGTAGACGATATCCGTTGCTGCCGAATCCGCGAAAACGCGGCCGCCGGCTGTCGGCCGGGATGTGCCCGTACGTTGCGGCGCGTGGCCGCGCATCGGCGGGTCGTGCCTGGCGGGTGTTGCTACGAGGCGTGCAAACCGCATTCGGTCTTGGCCAGACCCTGCCAGCGCCCGCTGCGCGGGTCGGCGCCGGCGACGGGTTTGGCCGTGCACGGGGCGCAGCCGATCGATGGGTAGCCTTCGTCGATGAGCGGATTGACCAAAACGCCGTTGGCTTCGATGTAGTCCTGGACGTCCCGGTCGGTCCAGGCGGCCAATGGGTTGATCTTCACCAATTTGAACGCCTCGTCGAAAGTGATCAGCGGGGCATTGGCGCGGGTCGGCGCCTCGACCCGGCGCAGTCCGGTCACCCAGGCGGAGTAGTTGCACAGTGTCTTGCTCAGCGGGACGACCTTGCGCAACCGGCAGCATTCGGCGGGGTCGCTTGCGAAGAGGTCCTTGCCCACTAGTTCGTCTTGCTCGGCGACCGTGTGTTCGGGAGTGACATTGAGCACCCGGATGTCGTAGACGGATTGGATCGCGTCGCGGCTGCCGATGGTTTCCGCGAAGTGGTAACCGGTGTCCAAGAACAGCACCGGTACGCCCGGTCGCACCTTGGCGGCCAGATCCACCAGCACGGCATCGGCCATGTTGGAGGCTACGACATAGTTACATGTCGCCCATCCGCGAGGGCCGTTGCTACCGCCGAAGTTTTCCTCGGTCCACCGCAGCAGCTCGGTGGCATCGGCTCCGTCCAGTTCGGCCGCGCCGCGCGCCGCCAACGCACGCAGTTCCGGTTCGGTCAGCCTGGTTGCCTCGCTCATCGCAGTTCGTCCTCCTCGGCCCGAATGGCCCATTGTGCGAATCGCTCACCGTCGGCGCGTTGTTTGACAAAATTGCGCACCACCCGCTCGATGTAGTCGCCAAGCTCTTCACTGGTGACTTTGTGTTGACGCAGCTTGCGGCCAAAACCACTATCCAATCCCAGGCTTCCGCCGAGATGCACCTGGAACCCCTCGACCGATCCGTCATGGCCATCGTCGACCATCTGTCCCTTAAAACCGATGTCGGCCACTTGAATTCGCGCGCACGAGTTGGGGCAGCCATTGATGTTGACGGTGATCGGCACGTCAAGTGTGGAGTTGATATCTTCCAGTCGACGTTCTAGCTCTGGGACCAACGATTGTGCCCGGACTCGGGTTTCGGCGAACGACAGCTTGCAGAACTCGATTCCGCTGCACGCCATCAGGTTGCGGCGCCAACGCGATGGCCGCGATTGCAGACCCAATGCTTCTAGGCCAGCAACGGTACCGTCGAGCTTGTCGTCGGGTACGTCGAGGATGACCAGCTTCTGGTAGGGAGTGAACCGGATGCGGTTCGAACCCGCCTGATCGGCAAGGTCGGCGACCGCCGACAAGATGGTTCCGGATACCCGTCCCGCGATAGGGGCAACCCCAATCGCGTTGAGCCCGTTCTTTAGCCGCTGCACTCCGACGTGGTCGATCGGATGCGTGACCGGCTCGGGAGCCGGGCCGTCGATCAACTGACGGCCGAGGTACTCGCGTTCGAGAACGTCGCGGAATTTTTCTATGCCCCAGTCCTTGATCAAGAATTTCAGCCGCGCCTTGGACCGCAGTCGCCGGTAGCCGTAGTCGCGGAACACCGACGTCACCGCCGCCCACACCTCGGGCACCTCTTGCAACGGAACCCAGGCCCCGACCCGTTGGCCCAACATCGGGTTGGTGGACAGGCCGCCGCCGACCCACAGGTCCAGGCCAGGACCGTGCTCGGGGTGGTTGACGCCGATGAACGCGACGTCGTTGACCTCGTGTACCACATCTTGCAAACCCGAGATGGCGGTCTTGTACTTGCGTGGCAAGTCGGCGAAGTCGGGCTTGCCGATGTAGCGACGTACTATTTCGTCGATCGCCCAGGTCGGGTCAATTACCTCGTCGAGTGATTCGCCGGCCAGCGGCGAGCCCAGCACCACCCGGGGGCAGTCTCCGCAGGCCTCGGTGGTCTGCAGTCCGACTTCATCGAGCCGACGCCAGATTTCGGGGACGTTTTCCACCTCGATCCAGTGGTATTGGATGTTTTCCCGATCCGAGATGTCGGCGGTGTCCCTGGCAAATTGCGTCGAAATCGTGCCCAGGGTGCGCAGTGCGGCAGCCGAGATCGCGCCGCCGTCGCAGCGAACCCGCAGCATGAAGTACCTGGCCTCGAGCTTTTCGATGTTCTCGTCGCCGGTCCAGGAGCCGTCATAACCCTGCTCGCGTTGGGTGTAGAGACCCCACCAGCGAAACCGCCCACGCAGGTCGGTTTTGTCGATGCTGTCGAACCCGTGCTGGGCGTAGAGGGTTTCGATGCGTTCCCGAACGTCGAGCGGGTTGCCTGCCTTCTTGAGCTCTTCATTGGGGTTGAGTGGCTCGCGATTTCCCAGCGCCCACTGGCCCTCGTTGCGGGGCTTGGCGGCGCGTGCGGTGGTCATTGGGCTGTTCTCCTTCGCGAACAGTGCCGACTCCGGCGCGCGCCAAACACCCAGAATTTTCGGGGGACGCAGATCCGGTGGCCAGCTGGAGCTAGCAGATGGGCTGGGTCTACGACGTCAAAACAGACAGCTACAGCTGCAGACGCGCTTGAGGTCGATGTGCCGACGCACGATCAGTGCGATACGCAGATTCGGGTTCGCAGCGGCCACGGTGACATTCTGCCATGGACCGCGCTCGGGCGCGCGACCAGGCCCAATTTCTTCTCACGCTGAGCAGAACTACCGCCGAGGTGGGTGCTTGGACGGTCGACACGGGCGTGCGCTGGATGGGGGAGGAACGTGGCCAGGTAGGGCGACGTGCGCTCGGCCGAGCCGGCCATCCGGCCGATCGCCCGTCGCATCGTGGGAAGATTTGGCATGACTGTTCGCGAGGCACCGGTCGACCTGCCCGCCATACTGCCGAATCCGGACCATCCGTTTGGGCTGTATGTGCACGTTCCGTTCTGTGTGACCCGGTGCGGGTATTGCGACTTCAACACGTACACGCCGGCCGAGTTGGGCGGCGTCAACCCGGATGCCTGGCTGCTGGCGGTGCGCACGGAACTCGAGTTGGCGGCCGCGCGGCTCAATGCGCCGACGGTGAATACCGTGTTCGTGGGTGGCGGGACACCGTCCTTGCTGGGTGGTGAGCGGCTGGCCACATTGCTGGGCATGGTGCGAGAGCATTTTGTGCTTGCCTCCGATGCCGAGGTCACCACCGAGGCCAACCCCGAGTCCACCTGGCCAGAGTTCTTTGGTGCCATCCGGGCAGCCGGGTACACCCGGGTGTCACTGGGCATGCAGTCGGTTGCGCCGCGGGTGCTGGCCACCCTGGACCGGGTGCACTCGCCGGGTCGGGCCGCGGCGGCGGCGGGCGAGGCGTTGGCGGCGGGCTTCCAACATGTCAACCTAGACCTGATCTACGGCACTCCCGGAGAGTCCGATGACGACTTGCTGCGTTCGGTGGATGCTGCCGTCGAGTCCGGTGTCGACCATGTTTCGGCCTACGCCCTAGTGGTCGAGGAGGGCACGGCAATGGCCCGGCGGGTACGCAGCGGAGAGCTGGCGGTACCCGAAAACGACGTGCTGGCGCACCGCTACGAGCTGGTCGACGCGCGGCTGACCGAAGCCGGGCTGGCATGGTACGAGGTGTCCAATTGGTCGCGGCCGGGAGGCCAGTGCCAACACAACCTCGGTTACTGGGACGGTGGCCAGTGGTGGGGGGTCGGTCCCGGCGCACACGGGTACGTCGGCGCGACTCGATGGTGGAATGTCAAGCATCCCAACACTTATGCTGAGATGCTGGCGGCGAGGGCGTTGCCGGTGAAGGACTACGAGCAGCTCGAGGCGGGCGCACTGCACACCGAAGATGTGCTGCTGAAAATCCGGCTGCGGCAAGGTTTGCCGCTGGCTGGGCTCGATGCCGCCGAACGGGAGCGTGCGAAAGCGGTGGTGGCCGATGGTCTGCTGACCTCCGACGGCGACAGGCTGGTTCTCACCGATCGGGGGCGGCTGCTGGCCGACGCTGTTGTGCGCACACTGCTCGGGTAACTCCGGCCGAGGGTGGTGTGGCCGATCACCCGGTGGTGTGGAACCAAATGCCAACCATGCGGGCGATCTCGATGTAGAGCGGGATCCCGATCGTGACGTTGTAGGAGAAGGTCAAACCCAGTGATGCTGCCAGCGGCAGCGTTGGGCTGGCTTCGGGGATCGCCAGCCGCTGGACGGCCGGCACCGCGATGTAAGACGCCGCACCGCAAAGTACCGCGAACAACACATAGGTGCCCGGTTTGAAGTCGCTGTTGGTGAGGTAGGCGTAGCTGTGAGCGACGATGATGCCGAGCGTGGCAAAAAGATTCGGGGCCAGTAGACCGAAGAAGATGAAGCCGCGACCGGCCGTCCTCAGGTCCTTCAACTTGCGGGAGGCCGTCATGCCCATCTCCAGCAGGAAAAGGGCGAGCACACCTTGGAATGCGGTGACGAAGAACGTGTCGTCGTCGTGGACCACCTTCTCGCCTTGCAGCCCGCTGATGAGGCCGATGATGATGCCGCCGAGGAGGAGGCAGAGCCCGGGGTTGAGGAACACTTCTTGCAGCAGCTCTCGTGAAAACAGCGAAGCCTTCCGGTTGGCCTTCTTTGTTTCGTCCCAGTCCTGATGCTCCGGTTTTTCCAGCGAAAGTTCCAGCTCCTGCTCGATGTCGCGGTCGGTGGCCAGGCTTTCCCCACGTGCCGGCCGTGCGGCGGTTCCCGGTCCGACCGAGACCTTCGCCGGGGGTGTGTAGCCCGGCTCGTCGGGCATGAATCCGGCCTCGTCCATGCCGCGGTGCCGCAGGCGTGCCACCAGATAAAGCGCCACCAGGCAGCCGGGAATCTCCATCACCGCCAGCATGACGGGCATGTACGCGTTGAAGGCGATGCCGACGCTGGTAAGGACGGCCACACAGGTGGCAAAGGTTCCGGCCGAGTCTGACCCGTAATAGCCGGCAACCGTCGCCCGGTCGACTTTTCGCATGGTGCTCAGGCGGCTCAGGAGCAGGTAAGCAAGCCCCCCGATCAAAAAATTCAGGAGGAAGCCAACGGCCATGAACCCGACGATGGTGCCGATGCTGGACGGTTTGATCTTGGCGAGCTCCTCACCGCCATGCCAGCCGATGGCCAGCAGGAGGTACATGGTGAGGCCCTGGTAGATGACATACGGGAACTCGAACCGCACCTTGAGGATCGGAATCAGGAACCCGAAGTAGAAGAACAGCAAAAGCGGTTTGAACAGGTTATGGGTGAAGTTCTCCCAGAACTCGTGCAGCATTGGCGCCTCCCATCGTGCCTCGATCCAGGCAGCACCCACGATCAGCGGAGCAACCGGGAACACACCCCATACAACGCTGAGAATTTAGCGAGGCTGCAGGCAAATCTCCACTCGAACCCACGCCGAAGTACCTGGATGTTGCCTGTTTTGGCGGCCGCAGTGACCCGCGAAACCGTCCTGTAACAGCTTGCGATGCCAATTGCGCTGGCCCTGCGCAGGTGGGGCGCGAAAGGGGAGAGTTTAGTGTGAATCGACTGCCAATTGACTGTGAGCTTGTGAATATGGTCAGCGTGCGGAGGAAACCAGCGATGGGCGCACACCGATGTCGCGCTTGCGGTGTGTTACCGAATGCCACGCGATGGGCGAGTAGTGGGTGGTGGTTTCTTCGAAGCCGTCGACTCGGCAAACGGTCAGCACGCCAGTGTTCTCATTGATCGAGAACTCTTCGTTTTCGCCGTGGATTTCTTCTCCATCGGCAAGCCGGATTATGAACATGTGCAGGGCCTCCCTGATGCGTGCTGCAGCTGGGCGTAGAAAACCACCGCTGACGGGCTCCATTGTTCCGCACGGTTAACCAGCGATCATAGGCCGATCGTGGGGGCGGCGTCGGCGGCCACAAACGTAAATGGTTTGTGAAGGTTTCTTCTCGGCATTCCGGATCAGGCCATGGGAGCGGTCCTGCCACGCCCATCGATCGTCGGCATGCGGGCCTGCGCACGACACCGCAGCCGCAGCAGCGCCCTTGCCGCGCTGGCGGATGGCACCGCCCAACCTCGACACCCGTTGGGGGGTTGGGGCCGCAAGCGTTTCACTCCGGCTGAATCCAACCGCATGCGCGGTGAATCGGTGGGCGAGGCAGCGTTCCTATGTAGGTTAGGCTACATTTACTAACTGTGGTGGAGGTCAGTGTCGAAGCGAGTGGTGTCAGTACCGCCGAACTGTCGATTCCGATGCCGGCCGATATCGAGCCGGCCGATCTTGTCGCGGAGCTAGCCGCCGCGCTCTGCGAGCCGGTCGATGAGGAATATCTGCTCTATGAGCACGACGGGCAATGGGTCCTGGCTTTGGGCGTGCAAGCCACGGTGGAGCTGGACAGCGACGAACTGCGGGTCACGCGCGACGGCGTGACCCAGCGGCAACTGTGGTCGAGTAGACCGGGCCATGTGCTGGGTGAAGCTGTCGACCGGTTGTTGTTGGAGACCGATCAAGTCTTCGGCTGGATTACGTTCGAATTCGGTGTCTATCGCTACGGGCTGCAGGAGCGGCTGGCGCCTGGCACCCCGCTGGCCCGGGTCTTTTGGCCGCAAACCCGCATCGTGGTGACTCGGGAAAGCATCTGCCTTCTCGGTGCGGCAACCCACCACCGTGAGGCGGTGGAACGAGTGCTCCGCAACGGGGTCAGCGACGTGTGCCATTCGCGCGTGGTCGACGTGTCCGGCGACCCGTCCGGTTACCGCGATCGGGTAGCTCGGGCTGTCGGTGAGATCGTCGCCGGCCGATACCGC
The DNA here is from genome assembly GCF_900292015.1 of Mycobacterium basiliense. Lineage (NCBI taxonomy): Bacteria > Bacillati > Actinomycetota > Actinomycetes > Mycobacteriales > Mycobacteriaceae > Mycobacterium > Mycobacterium basiliense. The sequence continues at coordinate 3,772,668 of NZ_LR130759.1, read as the reverse complement.
AAGGTCATCCTATCTCGTTGTGTTCAAGTTCCTTTCGAACTCGACTTCCCGTCAACCTATCGACTGGGGCGCCGGAACAACACACCGGTGAGGTCTTTTCTGTTGCAATTCAGTGGAATCCGCGCTCTTGGTTACAGTCCGGAGCTTGTCGCCGCCGTTGCACCCGACGGTACGGTGGTCACCGAACCGTTGGCCGGCACCCGGGCGCTGGGCCGCGGTCCCGCGCACGACCGCCAAGCGCGCGACGACCTGGAGACGAATTCCAAAGAGATCGTTGAGCATGCAATTTCGGTGCGCACCTCACTTGACGAGATCGCCGAGGTTGCCGAGCCGGGAACCGCAGCCGTCACCGATTTCATGGCGGTGCGTGAGCGCGGAAGTGTGCAACACCTCGGCTCCACGGTCACTGCGCGGCTGGATCCGTCCAGCGACCGGATGGACGCCCTAGAGGCCCTATTCCCCGCGGTAACGGCTTCTGGAATTCCCAAGGCCGACGGGGTCGAAGCAATCTTGCGTCTGGATGAAGGTCCGCGGGGGTTGTATTCGGGTGCGGTCGTAATGTTTTCCGCGGACGGCGGCCTTGATGCCGCACTGGCGCTACGAGCCGCCTACGAATGCGATGGCCACACGTGGCTGCGTGCCGGCGCCGGCATCATCGAGGCTTCGGCTCCCGAGCGCGAATTCGAAGAGACGTGCGAGAAGCTGTCCACGCTGGCGCCGTATCTGGTTGAGCGTCAGTAACCGTCGTCACTAGCTGAGGCGCGGCATCGCCGCGCCGTACAACTGGGCCATTGGCCCGGCCGCAACACCGCGCGATCGGTGCGGACTTCGATTTGGTTACGGGGACTTTCGGCCCTAGTGGAGATCAGCGTCAACCGGCGAGGCTTCGACTCTGGCGGCAATCGATGTTGCGGATCACCGGAAGAAAGCGGGGCTGCTGCGCGTGTCTACCATCAGGCCCTGGTCGGTGCGGGCGTTTCCCAATGTCGCCGTGCGGTGCGATGAGCGGGTTTCGGTTCGTCAAGGCGAACGCGTGGCGCGCGCGGTGGGCCGAGTGCTAGCTGATCGGGAGATCATCGGTGATGCCCGGGTTCGTTTGAAATCGGGAACCTGTGGCCGCGGTCCGGTGCTGGTGCAGGTGAATCTGCGCATGGGCGGGCTCCCGGTGCGGGTACTCGCTGTCACCCCGGGCATCGATGATCTGGCGCCGGCGCTGCTCCGACTGGATCGCCATGTCGAGCGGATGTACCAGCAGTGGTGCCCCCGGTCGTGGCCTGATCCCACCCGCCGGCTGTTGACCGCATCCAGCGAGGCGGTTGTTCGGCGCCGTAAATCGGTTGCGCTGCAGCGCACTACGCCTTTGGAAGCGGTGGTCTACAGAGCTGGACCGTCGGGGCTACGACTGGCCCGTCAGCGGCACGTGTATCCACCGGGATGGGCGTGGTCGCCCAGCATCGCCGGACCGCCGGTGTCGCGGATCGTGAATCTCGCCCGATGCCAAATCTGGACGAAGAGGCGGCGCCGAGCCGTGCCCGCGAGCACGCACTTCATCTGCTGTTCTTCACCGATTCGGCCACCGGACGGGGCAGCCTGCTCTATCAGCGCTACGACGGGAACCTTGGACTGATCAGTCCCGCGCGGCGTGGCTGATTTGAATGTTACTGATATATACAGATATATTGACTGTTACTGTTCGATACACATAGCTGGGAGACGGTCGTGCCCAAAGAGATGACAAACCTACAGCTACTTCATGAGCTAGAGCCGGTGGTTGAGAACCTGCTCAATCGCCATCTGTCGATGTTTAAGGAATGGAGCCCCCACGACTACATACCCTGGTCGGATGGCAAGAATTTCTACGCCCTGGACGGCCGGCACTGGGAGCCGGGGCAGACCCAGCTCTCCGACGTCGCCCAGGTGGCGATGGTGCAGAACTTGTTGACCGAGGATAATTTACCGTCGTATCACCGTGAGATCGCGATGAACTTCAGCATGGACGGCCCCTGGGGGCAGTGGGTCAATCGATGGACCGCCGAGGAGAACCGGCACAGTATCGCGCTGCGCGACTATTTGGTGGTCACGCGTGCGGTCGATCCCGTCGAGCTGGAAAAGTTGCGCATGGAGCAAATGACAAGGGGTTTCAGTCCGGGCCAGAACCACCAGGGCGAAATGTTTGCTGAGAGTATTTTCGACTCGGTCATGTACGTCTCCTTCCAAGAGTTGGCGACCCGTGTCTCGCATCGCAACACGGGCAAGGCGTGCCGCGATCCCATCGCGGACCAACTGCTTGCCAGGGTGTCGGCGGACGAAAATCTGCACATGATCTTCTACCGCGATATCAGCGCGGCCGGTCTGGAGATCGCCCCCAATCAAGCGATGCAGTCCGTCCACCGGATCTTGCGCAACTTCAAGATGCCCGGCTTTACCGTGCCCGAGTTCCGCCGCAAGGCGGTGATTATCGCCGTCGGTGGTGTCTACGATCCACGGATCCACCTCAACGAGGTGGTGCTGCCGGTGCTGAAGAAGTGGCGAATTTTCGAGCGTGAGGACTTCACCGGCGAGGCCGCATGGATGCGTGACGATCTGGCGTTGCTGATTGAGGAACTCGAGGAAACCTGCGAAAAATTCGAGGAATCCAAGCAGCGCTATCTCGAGCGCGAGGCCCGCAAAGCCGAGAAGATCACTGCCAACAAGGTGCTCAAAACCGAAGGGACGCTTACGCTCAGTCGACGCTGAACGCGGTCGTATGCCGTCCTCGGCCCGGGGCCCCGGACTGCTATCGGCCATCGCTCCGGATGGTCGCCCGGCATGTGGCTGGCCGACGATTCGATTACTGATTCGATCGCAGACACAAAAAGGGGCCGCGGCCGCAAGGGTCGGAGCGCGAAGCGCACCGAGGTGAGCCGCTCCCGGGTTGGACCCTGCCCGCCAGGCGCGCGGCGCATCGCGTCAGCTCGCCCCGGCGGCAGCGTTCTCCCGCAATGAGTTTGCGATAAATTGAGCGACATAAGCCATGGCGCTAGCGGCTTCCGGCGACATGCGGGGAAGTGCCTGGAATACATGCATCTGATCTGGCCAGACCTGCAATTCGCAACTGCCTCCGGCGGTACGGATGTCGTCGGCGAGCTGACGGGCGTCCGCCTCCAGCATTTCCGCCGCACCCACCTGGATCAGCGTCGCGGGGAGTTTGGGTCCGCCGGCGACGTCGAGGGTTAACCGGTGATGACCGGGATCGACCCCGGCATGGTAGAGGCTGACCACGCGGGCGGCGGCGGCGGCCCGGACCGCGGGGTCGGGGCGGAGCCGTTCGCGAGCTGCCGAGAGGGTAAACGTCAGATCGATCAATGGCGAGAACAATACCAGCGATGCGGGCGGTGCCGCGGCGATTTCGGGTTGCAGCAATAGGTCGACTGTCAAATGTCCGCCCGCCGAATCGGCAACGACGGCAAGACGTTCCGGTGCGAAGCCACACGCTGTAGGCAGCCAATCCCAGCCCGCCCGCACGTCGTCGGCAGCGGCGGGGAAGCGGTAACGCGGCGCCAGCCGGTAGGCGACCGCGAACACCGGCAGCTCGGTTACCGACGACAGCCAGGACGTCAGTCGGCGGTGCGTGCGTGGCGAGCACATCGTGTACCCGCTGCCGTGCACATAGTAGATTGCCCCGGAGGCTGGACTCGGGCGATGCGCCCCGGCCGGCGGCGGTAGGTATGGCCCGTAGACCCACTCGCCGGTGACACGACGCCCGTCCGGCAGCACGGTGTTGACCTGTTTGACGTGTGTGCCCGCCAGCGATGGCCCGAAGGTGTCCATGAGTCTGGCGATCAGCTGGCGCGTCACCCACATTCCCCAGGCTCGTTCTGGCGGTATCGCCGCGGTGATGGCCGGCAGCATCACCGAACTCAGCGCTACCGCGGTGCGTGATCGCAGTGACCCGCGCGCTGGAACACCGTCGATCATGCAACGAAGTCAATACCAAATGCTGACACTAATCAATGTCGGCCCGCGCGATCGCTTCAGCGGTTTACCGGGATGGCGTGTTCGAGTCGCTCAACTGCCGCGCGATCGCGTTCTTGTCAATCTTGCCCACGGGCGTGGTGGGCAGTGACGGCAGCGTGAGTAGCAGATCGACCCGAGCGTGCGTCGCCACCCCCCGCTTATCGAGGTAGCCGTTCAACTCGGTGACGGTCATCGGGGAACCGTCAAAAACAACTGCCGCACAGATTTTTTCACCTAGGTAAGGATCAGGTATCGGCACGGCGGCGGCAGACGAAATCGCCGGGTGGCTGAGCAGTTGGTCTTCGAGGTCCTGAGCGGAGACCGTTTCACCGCTCCGGCAGATGACGTCTTTGACGCGACCGGTGACCACCAGGTAGCCGTCTGCGCGCAGCCGTACTAGGTCGCCGCTGCGGTAGAAGCCGTCACGGTCGAAGCAGCGCTCGTTATCGTCGTCGGCGCGAAAGTAGCCGTTGATCGTGTACGGTCCGCGCACCAGTAGCTCGCCTTCCTCCCCAGGGGACACTGGCGTGCCCGCGCCGTCGACGATGCGCAGTTCGTCGGCGGCACACAGTGGTCGTCCCTGGGTGTGCTCGAGCAGCTCTGGTTCGTCATCGAGCCGAGTGAAATTCAGCAGTCCCTCGGCCATCCCGAAGACCTGCTGAAGCCCCGGTGTCAACGCTGTGCGTATGCGTCGAGCGTCCGCGGGTTCCAGCCTGGCGCCGCCGACCTGCAAAAGCCGCAATGACTTCGGTGTCACCGGCTCCCAGTCACAGGCCTGGGCCCATAATTTGGCCAGCGCCGGCACCAACGCGGTGGCAGTGACACCATGGCGATCGATGGTGGCGAACGCGGCCTCGGGGCTGGGATCGACGCCGAAAACAATTGTGGCGCCGACGCTTATCGCGCCGAGGATGCCAGGGCAGGCCAGCGGAAAGTTGTGTGCGGCCGGGAGCGCCACCAGGTATACATCCGCACTGGTCAGCTGGCACAACTGCGCACTCGCGGTGGCGTTGTAGACATAGTCGTCGTGTGTCCGCGGAATTAGCTTGGGCATACCGGTGGTGCCGCCGGACACCAGTAGCAACGCGGGGGACCCGGTATCGATGGTGATCTCGGGGACCGCCCCGGCGGGCAGGGCTGACCAGGCCAAGAACGGGCCGGCGTTGCCGTCGACGATGATGTGCCGCAGCGTGGGGTGCGCGGCCAGCAGCTGCTCAGCCATCGAGCGGTAGTCGAATCCGCCCGCCGCTTCGGTCACGACCAGCCCGACCGCACCGCTGACTTGTGCGAAGCGACGCAGCTCGGCCAGCCGATGCCCGGGCAGGCACATCACCGGGACAGCGCCGGCGCGCAGCAGCCCGAATAGTGCCACAACGAACTGGCAGGAATTGGGCAGCTGCAGCAGCACCCGGTCACCCGGCGCGATCCCAACACTGGCGAACCCGCCGGCGGCGCGGTCCGCCAATTCGTCCAGTTCGGAATAGGTATGGCTGTTGCCGGCATCCACCACGCCCACCCGGTCGGGCCAGCCCGTGGCCGCCTGTCGCAGCAGGGAATCAACGGGGTGGCCGGTCCAATACCCGGCGGCACGGTAGCTGGCCGCTCGGTCGGGGGGAAACGGTGTAAACCCCGCCAGCGACCCGGGTTGCGGCGGTAGAGCAGCGATATCAGGCACTCGGTAGCTCCCCCTGGGGCGAGAGTGTCCCGCCTCTTGGACATAGGGTAGCGTACACGAAGTTAGGACAGCCTGGGCTAACAGCGGAGGTGGGTGTGGGCGGCGCAGCATGCGTCGGTGTGGCGGCGAACGGAACATGCCACCCGTATGAGCTGGCGTGTTTCCAGCGGCCTTGGCGATTGCGAGGTGGCTCATGAGCGGCACGCTCGCGATCGTCGGTGCCGGCGCAAAGGCGGTGGCGGTGGCGGCCAAGGCCGCGGCGTTGCGTGAGATGGACGTCGAGGTTCCCGACGTCGTGGCGATCGAATCCTCCGGAGTGGCCGCCAATTGGTGCGCCGGGGGTGGCTGGACCGACGGCCGGCAGCGGTTGGGGACCAGCCCCGAAAAGGACATCGGCTTCCCGTACCGATCGGCGTTGGTGCCGGGACGCAACACGGAGCTCGACGAGCGCATGATGCGGTTCAGCTGGCAGTCGTATCTGGTTGACACCGACCAATTTGTGGGCTGGATTGATCGCGGCAGGCCGGCGCCGGTGCACGATACGTGGGCTCGTTACCTGCAATGGGTTGCCGACCGGATTGGCTTGAAAGTCGTTCGGGGCGAGGTGGTCCAGCTCGCGATGAACGACTCGAGGTGGCTGGTGTGCACGCCCGATACGCGTTTGGCAGCGGAAATGGTGATGTTTACCGGTCCCGGTCAACCGCAGCGGTCGATACTGACCGGCGATCCGCGGGTGCTCTCGATTGCGCAGTTTTGGCAGCGTGCGGCGCGCCATGATCGCATAGTCGCCGACCGCGTCGCAGTCATCGGTGGCGGAGAGACCGCCGCGTCGATTCTCAACGAGCTTTTTCATCATCGGGTTTCGGCGATCACGGCGATCGCACCACAAGCAACCCTGTTCACCCGCGGCGAGGGCTTCTTCGAAAACTCGCTGTTTTCCGATCCAACCGGCTGGCATAGCCTCACTCAGGCCGAACGGCGCGACTGCATTGCACGCACCGATCGCGGGGTTTTCTCCGCGCGCGTGCAAGAGTCCCTGCTTGCCGACGAACGAATCACACATATGCGCGGCCGCGTTGCTCGTGCGACAAACCGCGACGAGCGTGTTTGGATCACGCTGTCGACCGATTGCTGCGGTGAGCCACGGGAAACCTTGCACGAATTCGATATCGTCATAGACGGTTCCGGTGCTGACCCACTGTGGTTTTTGCCGTTGCTCAGTAGGGATGTGATTAACCGGCTGGAGATGGGCCTGGGCGGGTCGCTAACCGGCGAGCGCCTGGAGGAGTCGATCGGTCCTGACTTAGCTGTTATGGGTGTCGATCCGAAACTTTTCTTGCCCAACCTATCCGGTCTCAATGCGGGGCCAGGATTCCCTAATCTGAGTTGCCTGGGCCTGCTGTCCGACCGGGTCCTCGGTGCGGATCTCGGTGTCACCCAGCGACCGATAAGGAGAAGCGGTGAGTACCAATCCGTTTGACGACGACAATGGTTCGTTCTACGTCCTGGCCAACGATGAGGATCAGCACAGCCTGTGGCCGGCATTCGCTGATGTTCCCGCCGGCTGGCGCATCGTGTTCGGAGAGGACACCCGCGTCAATTGTCTGTCCTACGTTGAGGAGCGTTGGACCGACATGCGTCCCAAGAGCCTTCGCGAGGCAATGGCCAACGACTAACGTCCCTGAGTAGATGCGCCGAGCATGCCTACGACGTCCGCGATCGACGCCCCGCCGAGGAGTTCGGCGACGTCAAGATCATGATCGAACTCGTTCTTGACGCGCCGGCGTAACTCAAGCGCCTGCAACGAATCCAGCCCGATCGCAACCATGGGAACCGTGGTGTCGATCGTTTCGGCCCGGTCGACGCCGATGGCCCCGGCCAGCAGGTTGACCAGCCGGTGCGAGAGACCGGCAGGCCCGATTGTGTTCTGGGACTGGGCTGACGGTGTCACCTCGGCGAGCGGCGCCGACAGCTGAGACAACAATTGGGCGTGGCCGCAGGTTTCCAGCACCGAGCGGGCGCGATCCAGGTCGAACGCGGCGATGATGGCATTCCCCGGGAGCCGGCTCATTCCTAGGGCGAGCGCATCGGCAGCGGTCATTGGGAGCAGACCGGTAAAGGCCAATTTCGCCATGCCGGTGTTGCCCGGATCGGAACTAACCTGCCACTGACCCCATTGCACCGCGACGCAGTCCACTCCGTCGGCGCGTAGCCGGTGTGCCATGGCGTCGAGCATTCGATTGGACGCTGCGTAGATGATCAGGCCACGGCCGCCGACGGTTGCTGCGACTGACGAGCAGAGAATGATTCGGCAATCCGCGGTGCGAGGAAAGGTTTGTAGGATTCGCCAAATGCCGACCACCTTGGCACGCAACGCCTGGTCGACCTTTTCGGCCGTGATATCGGCCAGTTCTATACCCGAATACTGCACGGCTGCATGGATAATCAAATCCGCGGGGTCATCTTGGTTGCTGCGTGCCAATAGCGACACTGCCGCTTGATCCCCTACGTCGCAGGCGGCGACGTGGATGTGCGTCGACGTGGTAGCACGGATGTGTTGCAATCGTTCTGCGACGGTAGCGGTCTCACCCGATCGGCTGACAATGGTGATGCGCCGCGCGCCGCGACGTGCGAAGTGTTCGGTGAAGTCGAGCCCGAGCGTGCCGGTCCCACCGATGACAAGCACGTGTTGTGGGGCCGAGCCGGAATCCGGAGTGTCAGCATCGATTTCCACGACTCGTTTCGCATACAGCCCGCCATCGCGCATGGCCAGCGCGGACTCCCCGTCGGTGTGCAACGCCGAAAGGATGGTGGCGGCCGCATCCGAAGACATTGGTGCGGTCGGCAGATCGAGGTGGCGGAAATTTACTCCCGGATACTCCGATCCGATGCTGCGCAAACCCGCAATTGCCGCCGCGTGTACCGGATCCGGCGGTGCATCGTCGTTAAGGACCGCCTCACCGCCTACCGTTACCAGCCAGCAATCGTTGATCGTCTTGTTGGCTCCCGGCCACCACGCGCGGTCGGAGAAGAATGTGGTCACCGCCGCCGCGGCCGCTCCGTCGTCCAGCCTCGGTGACCTGGCCAAGAGGATAACGAGGGCATTGAGATCGGTGCTGCTATCGATGTTGTCCGTGACCAAAGTGGCCGTGGCGCCGAGTTCTCGGGCCGCTTCCGACAGATCGGTGACAAGCTCCGCGTAGGCCCCGGTGTGGTCAACCAGTCCGATAGATCTGGGCCTCACCAGCGAGCGTCGCGATAGCCGAATCCATTTCTCCACGAGGAGGCGCGGCGGTGCGACTGTTTCGTGCGCCGGTGCGGCCGTCTCTGCGGGCCCCGCGGTCGAGGTTGACGTTCGGCCGGTGCCCTGAGTTGGGACCTCAGCATAGGGCAGCCAGAGCCGGCTGTCGTTGGTCAGACTGTTGGGAAAGTCGGGCAAAGGGAGCCAGGGGCGGCCCTCGGTGTCGATGCGCAGGCAGCCCCACGAGTAGTTCAGGTCGTGCAGGGCCAGCTGCGCGAGATTATGCGTGAATTCGCCCAGACTGGTCGCGGTTCGGTTGGATGTGCCGACCACTGTGGTCGTGCGGTCGTCGTCTTCGCTGAGGCCGGCAGCCAAATTCTCTTGAATGGCCAGCTGCAGCGTTGGATGCTCGGCCAGTTCGACGAACGTGTCGACGCCGAGGGTCGCCGCGGCCGCGACCGCCTTGTCGAACCGAACGGTGTTGCGTAGATTCCAAAACCAGTACTCGTCAACCGGTAGCTCCTGGGTGATGGCGTCACCGAGGGTGGCGCCCAGACATTCGATGTCGGTGTCGAGGAACTTCGGATTCTGCAGCTCGCGTTGCGCGGTCGCGCGCACATTGTCGCCGAGTTGATTGATCAAGCTGGTGTGGGCGGGGAACTGGACCCGGATGACTCGGGCGAACACATCGCGTTGGGTGAACGCGTTCACTACGGCTTCGACCGTTTGTCGCTCGCCGGAGATTCCGACCATGTTCGGTGAATTCACCACCGAGAGCTGTGCCCAACCCGAACAACGCGCCAGCACGTCCTCGCAGACGTCGCGGTCGGCGGCGATGACTGCCATTGCATAGTCGCCAGCGGCGAACTCGTCTGCGGCGCCAGCGCGGATGCCGACCACGCGAACGGCGTCTGCCAGGGTGACCTTGCCGGAGAAGTAGGCCGCCGCGATCTCTCCCTGGCTGTGCCCGACGGTGATGTCGGGTGCAATGCCGAATGATCGCCACATCGCCGCCAGTCCGGCCATTTGGGTAAACAACGCGGGTTGGACGGTGCTGGCGTTGTCTTCGGCGGGATGGTGCTCGTCGAGAAGGTAGGCCAGTGGGGATTGGCCCAGGTGTGCCTCGAAAGCCTCGGTGCAGCGGTCCACCTCAGCCCGAAACGCGGGGACCGACTCATAAAACAGCCGGCCCATCCCGGGGCGCTGGCCGCCTTGCCCCGGAAAGACATAGGCAAGTCGGCGGGTCGTCGCGGGCGCGGTGGTGCGTACCACCGCTGGGTGTTCGCGGCCATCGGTTACCGCCCGTAGCGCGCTGAGCAGCTCGTCACGATTGGCCACCATGGCTAGGGCACGGTGCTTGCGCGGCATGCGAGTGCGAAACAGCATGCTTGCGATCGCCTGCGCGTCGATGTCGGGATGATCCGCGGCGTAGCTAAGCAGGGCAGCGGCCTCGCCCGGCACCAGCTCGGCCGTATCCGATGTCAAAAGGACGGGAATGTTGCCATCCGGGAGCCGGTAGTTAGTAGCCGTCACTGTCTCACTCCCTGGTGCTCTCGGGCATTGCGATGATCGCGTGCGCATTGGCGCCACCGGCGCCGAACGACGACACGGCACCATGGCGCAGGCCGCCTTTGGGTTGCCAGTCATGCAGCTTTGTCGCCAGCCGCAGTCCGGTGAGGTCCCAATCCAGCTTCGTGGTCGGATTGTCCGCGAAGAGGGTTGGCGGAATTTGGCCGTGCTGGCCGGCAAGCAGCAACTTGATGAGTCCGAGGATTCCCGCTGCCGCCTGGGCATGACCGGCGTTGGACTTGATCGAGCCCATCAGCGCCGCGCAGCCGGCGGCGCCGTAGGTCTTGAACAGTGCCAGTAGTTCCACCGGGTCGCCGGCAAGCGTTGCGGTGCCGTGGCCTTCGATCATTCCCACATCGGCCGGGTCGATTCCGGCGGCGTCGAACGTCTTGCGGATGACCTGCTCCTGTGCGCGCACTCGCGGAACCAGGATCGGCTTACCCTTGCCGTTGTGGTTGGTGCGGACAGCTAGCACGCGGCCATAAATCCGATGTCCCAATTGCTTTGCTCGCGACTCACGTTCGACAAGCACCATCCCGGCGCCTTCGCCCCAGACGGTGCCGCTGGCGTCGTCGGCATAGGCACGGCAGTGCCCGTCGCTGGACAGTGCGTTGAGTTTTGCGAACTCGTAGAACGCCGTCGGTGCACCCAGTACACAAACCGCGCCCGCCAGCGCCCACTCGCATTCGTCGAGCTGCACCGCGTTGACAGCCAATTGTAGTGCGGTCAAAGACGATCCACATGCTGTATCGAGACTGATCGATGGGCCAGTCAGGCCGAGGCAGTGCGAGATCCGAGCGGCGCCGCCGAGTTGACCCATGCCGACGGTCCGGTGTCCGGTATAGGCATCGATGCTCGCGGTGCGTGGGCCGTATTCGGTCATCGACATGCCGACGTAGCAGCCGCCGAATTCGCCTTCAACCGAGGCCGGGTTGATCCCGGAGTTTTCCAACGCCCGCCATGCAACCCGCATCGCGACGCGCTGCTGCGGATGCATGACTATGGCCTCGCGGTGGGTGATGCCGAAGAAGGGTGGATCGAATGTCGTCGCACTATCCAGGAATCCGCCCGCGTCGCAGACATTGCCGAAGCCGTCCAGCTTGGACAGCCCGAGCAGTTCGTCGATCGGCCAGCCGCGGTCCCGGGGAAAGGGGCCAATCAGCTCCCTGGATTCGGATAGCGCCGACCACAACGCCTTGGGTGTCGAAATCCCGCCGGGCGCCTCCACCGCCAGACCAGAGATAACGATGGGGTCAGAGGATTCGCCGGTCACGATGTCTGCTCGTACTGCGTGCAAGATGCCAACAGTTCGGCGACGGCCTCGATGTGATCGTTCAGGTAGAAGTGTCCGCCCTCGAACATGGTGACGTTTACGGTGCCGCTGTGTTTGCCCCACCCGTAGAGGTCGCCCAGTCCAACGATCGGATCCTGATCACCGCCGAGGGCATGAATGGCAGCCGATATTTTTACGTCTTCCGAGCATGAGTACGCGTCGAAAGCTGCATAGTCGGCTTTGATGACCGGAAGCGCGAGCCTCATCAGGTCAGGGTTGCCGTAGACGCCCGAATCGGTGCCTTCCAGCCCCGCGATATGAGCGAGGATCTCCTCGTCATCGGTGGGATGGCCCGGCTTGGCCGCGGCATGACACGGGGCCACCGCCGCGGAAACGTTGAGCTGTCGCACCTCGATTCCCTGGGCCTCGGCGAGCCGTACGAACTCGAACGCGACCATCGCCCCCAGGCTGTGGCCAAAGGCGACGATCGGGACGCTGCGGTTGTGCTCCGAGGTGGAGAACTCACCGAACGCGCCTTGCGCGATCTCGGGGATGGACCCCAGCAACGGTTCGCCTGCCCGATCCTGCCGCCCCGGGTACTGGAAGACGAGAACCCTGAACTGTGCGCTCAGCGCTTTCGAGAACGCCCGATAGGCCGATGCTCCGGCTCCGGCGTGCGGAAAAACCAACAGCGTAGGGCCGTCGAGCGATTCTGGTTCATGGAACTGCCTGATCCACCCCATGTTGCGTGGCATGAACTCAAACCTCACCGTCTTGATCGTGTCGTTCGCCAGTGACCGGCATGGTCCGACACGAGCACATCGGGCAAATGGTTTCGATCCGGTTTGGTTGCCGCGACGGCCGCAAGAGCCATGCAACTTAGCGAAGGCTAACATAATCTGCTGGGCGGGTGGTTCGTGTGCGTAGCTGTTCCGGATCACAGGTCCTCGCCCTGGTAGGCAGCGAAAAAGTTAGAGGGGTTTGTATATGCGCATCGTGATGTTCGGCTTCCAGACCTGGGGTCGCAAGACCTTGCAGGCTCTGATCGATCTGGATCACCACGTCGCGCTCGCTGTCACCCATCCGGCCAGCGAACAGTCCTACAAGGCGATCTTCTCGGCGTCGGTCGAGGAGCTCGCCCGTGACCACGGGATTCCGGTGCACCTCACCGAGCGGGTCGACGCCGAAACGATCGACCTTGTCAAACGGGCCGAACCCGATGTCATCGTGGTCAATAGCTGGTACACCTGGATGCCGGCCGATTTGTACGACCTGCCGCCGCACGGCACGCTGAACCTGCACGATTCGCTGTTACCGAAGTTCACCGGGTTTTCCCCGGTGCTATGGGCATTGATCAGCGGCGAATCCGAGTTCGGGTTGACGATTCACCGGATGGACGACGGGCTGGACACCGGCGACATTCTGATCCAGCATGCGCTGCCCATCGGACCCGCCGACACCGGCACCGAGCTGGTCATGCGGGCAATCGAACTGATTCCGGGGGCGCTGCGCGATGCGTTGGGTGCGTTGGAGGCGGGCACCGCGGTCTGGCGCCCGCAGAACAAGGCCGAGCGGACGTATTTTCACAAACGCTCGCAGCGCGACAGTCTGATCGACTGGACTTGGCCGGCCGAGGATCTCGAACGTTTCGTGCGTGCATTGTCCGACCCGTATCCCCGCGCGTTTACCTACTACCGTGGCGAGCGGATCGAGGTGTTGGCGGCGTCCGTCTCCGAGGCCCGCTACGGCGGTACGCCGGGGCGGGTGATCGTGCAAGAAGGCGGCGGCGCGGTGGTGTCCGGCCCGGAGGCATTTCGCGGCGGCAACCGCGGCCTGGTGATTACCGGTGTCCGGTGTGCGGATGGAACCGAGCATGCCGGGGATGAGTTCTTTGTGCGCGGCGGCTATCTGACCAACCAGGCCTGAACCTGCAACACCAAGGAGCGAAAAGCCATGGCAGACGATGCCAAAACCGTGCAGGAACGTCGTCGCGAGTTGTTGCGCAAGCGCGTCGCCGAAAGCGGCTTGGCGGCAGGGCAATCGGTCGAAAAGCAACCTGTGCGAGTGGGGCAACGTTACCCGTTGTCGACCGGTCAGCGCCGGATGTGGTTTCTGCAGACCATGGACCCCAGCGACTCCACGCTGAACATCTGTGTCGCCTATCGGATCACGGGTTCGTTGGATGAGCAGCGGTTGCGGGCGGCCTTCCGCAGCGTTATCGCGCGTCACGCCATCTTGCGCACCATCTACGGCGTGGACTCCGAGGGAGAACCCTACCAAGTCATCTCCGACAACGTTGAGATCACCTGGCACGGTCACGATTTGACTCCTCTCCCTGGGAAAGACCGGGAACGCCAGATCGAGACGGTAGCTCGAGTCGAGTTCGGCACCCCCTTTGATCTGACCAAGGATCTGCCCGTACGGGTCACCCTGTTGCGCACTGGCACCGATGATTTCGTACTGCTGCTGGCAGTGCATCACATCTGTTGGGATGACGACAGCTGGGGCATCTTTTTCGAGGAGCTCAGCGCTGCCTACAACGGCCGCCAGCTGAGCGGGACTGCGGCGCAATACGTCGCGGTCGAAGTGTTGGAAACCTCGGCCGAACCTTCGATTGCCGACGTCGGCTATTGGGCGGACACCTTGCGGCCGGCGCCCGAACCGCTGGAGCTTCCCGGTGCGGCGGCGGCCCACCAAACCAGGCAGGCGAAGCGGCGAACTCGGGCGCTGGCTGCGGATCTGTTCGCCCGGGTCGAAGACTTCGCCCGCCAGCGCTCCGCCTCCCCGTTCATGGTGTTGCTGGCCGCGTTCGGGGTGCTGGTGCGCCGCTACACGGGAGCGTCCGATTTTCTGATTTCGGTGCCGGTAACCGACCGTGGGCCCGCGGCCAACGATGCCATCGGATATTTCGGCAACACGCTGTTGCTGCGGCTGAGCCCCCGCCCACAGCACACGTTTGGCTCGTTCGTCGACGCGGTACGGGAGACCTGTCTTGGCGGTTTCGCGCATCAGTGCGTCGGCATCGATCGCGTGGTGCGGGAAGTCAATCCGGAGCGGATGGGACATGACGGCATGGACCAGCTGGTGCGACTGGGCTTTTCCCTGCGCAAGAGCACGAGTGGGCTTGCGTTGGACGGCGTTACCGTGCAACAAAGCCACCTGGGGGCGGTGACCGCCCATCTTCCCCTTGCCCTGGCCGTGGTGCTCGACCCGGATGGTGTATGGACCGAGTTCGAGTACCAGACACAGCTCAGCGACGCCCTCGTAGAACAGATGCTGGCGCACTACCTACAACTGCTCGACCACGCGCTGGCCGCACCGCAACACCGCCTGGCCAGCTTGGACTTGCTCAGTGCCGGCGAACGGGATGCGGTCTTGGCGACGTCGCACGGTGAACTTGTCCCAACACCGGCCACCACCATGGTGGCCATGCTTGAAGCGGTTGCCTCGGAAACGTCCGGCACCCCGGACGCGGTCGCGCTGGTTTCCGACGAAATCGAACTGACCTACGCCGCGTTGCATCGACGCGCAAATCGCTTGGCCCGCTGGTTCATCGGACAGGGCTTCGGTGCTGAAGACATCATCGGTTTGCGGATGACCACCTCGATCGAGTTCATCGTCGCGATGGTGGCCGTGCTGAAATCCGGTGCCGCCTACCTACCGATAGATCCCGCCTACCCGGACGAACGCATCGAATACCTGGTCGCCAACGCTCGCCCACGCGTGGTCATCGGGAAGCGGGAACTGGCGGCCGCGGAACGCGACGCCGCGGGGTTGTCGGAGCTAGACCTTACCGATGCCGACCGGTTATGCCCGCTGCGGCCGGGGCATTTGGCGTACGTCATCTACACGTCGGGTTCCACCGGCCAGCCCAAGGGTGTGGCGGTTTCGCACCAGGCAATCGCCGAGCACATCGACGGCTTCATCGCCGAGTGGAGCATGACCGCGCAAGACCGCCTGCTGCAATCGTCCTCGGTGAGCTTCGATGCGTCACTACTGGATATCTTCGTCACGTTGGCCCTCGGCGCACAACTGATCGTGCCGAAGCCCGCCGAGACCGGGGCGTTCGGCGATATCGGCTACATCGCCGATCTCATCAGCCGCCACCGCATCACCGTGCTGCACATGGTCCCCTCCATGCTGAGTACCCTGTTGCTACTGCCGCAGGTGAAACAGTGGCGGCAGTTGCGCCACGTGCCGGTCGGAGGAGAGGCGCTGCGCGGTGAGGTCGCCGACAAGTTCGCCGGCTACTTTGACGCGGAGTTGCGCAACCACTACGGCCCGACCGAAGCCGTCGTCTGCTCGACGCACATGCGGGTGACGGGGTCATACGGCGCACGAGTGGTACCGATTGGCACGCCGAACCGCAACGTGTACGCCTACGTCCTGGACGAGGAACTGCAACCCGTTCCCGCCGAGGTCATCGGTGAACTTTATCTGGGCGGCAATCAGCTGGCGCGCGGATATCTCGGACGCGCCGGGCTGACCGCAGAGCGATTCGTCGCCGACCCGTTCAACGTTGGCCTGCGGATGTATCGCACCGGAGACCTGGTCCGCCGCAACATCTCTGGCGAGCTGGAATTTATCGGCCGAGCCGACGAGCAGGTGAAGATCCGTGGCTTCCGCATTGAACTCGGCGAGGTCGAGTCGGTGATGGCGACGCATCCCGCGGTGCGGCACTGCCTGGTCGTCACCGAAGACACCGAGGCGGGACCCATGCTCGCCGCATATCTGGTGCCGACCGCGGACAGCGACACCATCGCGCTCGACGAGTTACGCGCCCATGCCGCGTCGATGTTGCCGGAATACATGGTGCCCAACGCTTTTGCGGTGATCCCTGATATCCCGTTGACCGTCAGCGGCAAACTGGACAAGCGCGCATTGCCCGCACCAACCCCGGTCGCGGTACGTAGCTATCGTGCGCCGGCGACGATCGCCGAGCGTCGGATGTGTTCGCTATTCGCCCGGCTATTCGGGTGGGAGAAAGTCGGTGCCGACGACTCGTTTTTCGGATTGGGCGGCCATTCACTGTTGGCAGCTCGCCTGGTAGCGCAGATTCGCGCGGAGTTCGGCGCGGAGTTGACCGTACGAGCCATCTTCGATACCCCGACCCCGGCCGGGCTGGCCGCTCGGCTGGACGCGACCGATCCGGCGGCCCCACGGCAATCGCCTTCGGACCCGCCGCGTCCGGACATTGTCGGGCTACCGCGCCCGCAACGGCCACCCCTGTCGTACTCGCAGCTGGCGATGTGGTTCCAGTACCGGATGCGAGGGGCAAATGACGTCTTCAATATGGCGCTCGGACTTCGCTTCAGCGGTCCGCTGAACAGGTCCGTACTCACTGAGGCGCTCAACGACGTAGTTGGTCGGCATGAAGCGTTGCGTACTAATTTTGTTGACCACGAAGGTGTTCCGTATCAGCTTGTGCACCCCACAATGGAGCTGCAGCTGGACATCACCGAGATCCGTGCGGATCAACTTGACGAGACGGTGGCCGAGCTGCGCCGGTACGTGTTCACGTTGGAGTCAGAGCCGCTTGTTAGGCCGACGTTGTTGGCGTTGAACCCGGACACCCACGTGCTGCTGCTACTGGTCCACCACATCGTGACCGATCACAGCTCGCTGGGCGTGGTGTTCGAAGACCTCGTCACTGCCTACCGGGCGCGATTGCGGGGCGAGGCGCCGCGGTGGTCAACATCGCCCCTTCAGTTTGCCGATTACGCAGTGTGGCAACGCAACACCTTCGACGCGCCGCGCGATTGGGCACACGGGGAACTCGCGCACTGGTGCGCGGCGCTGGCCGGATTGCCCGAGGATATTTCGATCGTTCCAGACCACGTTCGCCCGCTGGTGCTCGGCAAGCGTGGAGAGGTGGTGGATTTCCGGGTATCGGCGGCCCGCCGGGCCGCCCTGACCGGGCTCGCCGAGCAACATGGTGCCACCGAATTCATGGTTTATCAGGCCGCTCTTGCGGTCTTGCTGCACAAGCTCGGCGGCGGCGCCGATATCGCCATCGGGAGCCCAGTGGCGTCCCGGGTGGACGTGGCCACGGCTGAATTGACCGGTCCATGTGCCAACGTGGTGGTGCTGCGCACCGACCTGTCCGACGATCCGACGCTGCACACCGCGGTCACCCGCAGCCGGGACGCGGTGTTGGATGCATTGGCGCACCAAGAACTTCCGATTGAACGCTTGGTTGAGGCGATTAACCCGCCGCGCTCGCCCTCGCGCAATCACCCGTTGTTTCAGAACTCGATTCACTTCCGCGGCGAAGACTGGTCGCTGCTGCCGCGCGATCTCACCGCTGAGACGACGGTCGCTGCGCTGCCGATGGACTTCGAGATCTCGCTGCTTGATCTGAACGTCGGCGTGAACGTGACACCGGATGCGGAGTTGGACGTGCGAGTTGTCGCCAATGCCGACCTGTACGGTCCGGAGACGGTGGGGCGCATCGCCGCCGCGCTGAATTGCACGCTGGATGCGTTCGCGACCATGCCCGACTCCCGGCTGTCCGGGCTCGAGCTACTATCACCAGCCGAGCTGGAGCGGCTGCTAGCGCCGCCAGTACGGAACGACGAGCAACGGTCACAACCGCTCACCGGCGGCTCCGTCGAAACCGAATCGGCGATCATCGCCTTGCTGAAGGAGCTGCTCGATATCGCCGAGATCGACCGCGAGGACAACTTTTTCGCACTGGGCGGCGACAGCATCATTTCCGTTCAGTTGGCGGCCCGAGCCACCGCACAGGGACTGAACCTGACCCCCGCAATGGTGTTCGAACACATGACGATCGCCGAGCTGGCCGCGGCCGTCGATGCCGCCGCCGACCAGCCCGCGCCCGATATCGACTCGGCAACCCGTGAGCCCGCCGCGCCGATGAGTGCCTCGGGCTTGGACGCCGATGCGCTTGCCCAAGTGACCGCGTCCTGGCTCAACCGTTCGTGAGGCGCTCGTGACCACAGCTTCGCCGCAGATCGAAGACGTCCTTGCGCTCAGCCCGCTGCAAGAAGGGCTGTTTGCGTTGTACCGGCTGGCGCAGGACAGCGTCGACCTCTACACCATGCAGTTGCGGGTCGATATCGACGGACCGGTTGACCTCGCCCTGCTTCGCCGCAGCGCTGCCGCGATGCTGGATCGGCACCCAAATCTGCGCGCCGCCTTCTGGGATCGTGACGTGCCCAAGCCGGTGCAAATCGTGCCCGCCCACGTCGAGTTACCGTGGACCGAACGAACGGCATTATCCAGTGAATTCGATTCGATTGCGCGCTCGGAGCGACGCCGCCCGTTCGACTTGAGTCGCGGCCCGGCGGTACGCGTGGTGTTGATCACCGTCCCCGGCGAGACCAGACGCCGGATGATCTTCACCGCGCACCACATTCTGATGGACGGCTGGGCGCTCGCCGTGTTCTTCACCGAGATGCTCGCGGTGTACCGGGCCGGCGGATCGACCGATGCGCTACCGACTCCTCGCCCCTACCGCGACTACATCGCGTGGCTCACGCAACAGGATAGGGCCGCGGCCGTTGCAAAGTGGACGGAGTATCTGCAGGGTGCGTCCGAGCCGCTGATGGTCGCCGAGGGCACCGTCGCCGTGCGTGACGGCGTGCCGCAAAAGACGGAGCGCCTGCTGAGCCCGGCCGATACGTCCCGGCTGCGAAATTGGGCCGGGAGTAGCGGGCTGACGCTCAATACCGCCGTGCTGTTCGCCTGGGTCGTTGTGCTCAGCCGGCTCACCGACCGTCGCGATGTGGTGTTCGGCACCATCGTGTCCGGCCGTCCCGAACACCTGACCGGAGTGGAGAACATGGTCGGGCTGTTCATCAACTCGGTGCCAGTCGTCCACCGGGTGAGCGGCACCACCTCGGTGGTCGAGCAGTGTGTGCAGTTGCAACGCGAGTTATCGGCGATGCGCGACCTCGGCTATCTGAGCCTGTCCGAACTGCAGCGCGCACACGGGCGTGGAGCGTTGTTCGACAGCATGTTCGTCTTCGAGAACGCGCCCGTCGAGGACGCCATCCATGAAGTGACCACTCCCGACGGCGCGCGGTTTTGTCCGGTTGAAATGGAAAGCCTGACCCACTACCCATTGACGGTTGTTGCGCACCTCCGAGACGACGCGTTGGTGGTGCTGGCCGAGACGATTCCCGAAGCATTGCCATACCTTCCCGCCGAGCAAATCTGCGAGCGGTTGATAAATGTGCTGCTGCAACTGCCCGATGTTGCCGATCAAGGCGCTGACTCGCTCGACGTTCTCACCGTCGCCGAGCGCGCCGAGTTCGCCGACCTTGCCACCTTGCCGGTGCCCAATCCGGACGTCACCGTGTGGCAGCAATTCGAGCGGCAGGTCGGCGCCACGCCGGACGCCGAAGCGCTGGGCACGGGCAGCGGCGAACGCTACACCTATGCGGAATTACACGCTGCCGCGTGCCGGTTGGCGGCGGAGCTGGCCGCCCGCGGAATAGGACCGGAAAAGGTCGTTGCGCTGATACTGCCGCGCTCGACCCGATCTGTCGTCGCCATCCTGGCGGTGCTCGCCGCCGGTGGCGCTTATCTACCAATCGATATCACTCTTCCCCAGGTCCGTATTGATTCCATTCTGCGCCAAGCCAAACCGGAGCTGGTGATCACCGAGGCCGGATACTCGCAGATGGCCGGAGCCGTGATTCCGACGCTCGTGGTCGATGATCCAGCGGTCGCAAAACGTATTTCGCACCGCCCCGCGCACGCGCCCGTGGTTCATCGGGATCCAAAGCACTGTGCGTATGTCATCTTCACCTCCGGTTCGACCGGTGAACCCAAAGGCGTCATCGGCACCAATGCCGCGCTACTGAGTTACTTTGCCGATCACCGCGACCGGGTATATCGGCCGGCCATGGCCCAACTTGGCCGCCCCCTGCGCATCGCGCACGCTTGGTCGTTCAGCTTCGACGCTTCCTGGCAGCCCATGGTCGGCCTGCTCGACGGCCATGCGTTGCACCTCTTCGACGCCGAGGAGATGCGCGATGCGGACCGGTTGGTCAAAGGTATTGCCGCGCATCGGATCGACATGATCGATACCACGCCGTCGATGCTGGTTCAACTGAGCGCGGCGGGACTGCCAGATCATCAACTGCCGGTGTTGGCCTTGGGCGGCGAGGCAATAGACAGCGCATTGTGGCAGCAGCTGCGCGAGCTGTCGGAGGGCCCGGGCTGTCGCGCGGTCTACAACTGCTACGGCCCCACCGAGATGACGGTTGAGGCCGTGGTGGCCGCGATCAACGACTACCCAGCACCGACGATCGGTACGGCCAACTCCGGGACTTTCGGCTACGTTTTGGATTCGCTGTTGCGGGTGGTCCCCTGTGGTGTGGTTGGTGAGCTTTATCTGTCTGGTGCGCAACTGGCGCGCGGCTATGTCGACCAAACGGCGATGACCGCAACACGCTTCGTAGCCGACCCATTTCGGCCCGGTCAACGCATGTACCGCACTGGCGATTTGGTCCGCAGCTTGCCCCTTGGTGCGTATGCCTATCTGGGGCGAGGTGACACCCAGGTCAAGATCCGCGGATACCGGGTGGAGGTCGACGAGATCGAAGCCGCCCTGCGTGGACAAGCCGGAGTGCATGACGCGGCAGTCTCGGTGTTGCGTCATCACGATCGCACCAGCCTGGTCGGTTTTGTGGTGTGGCAAGCAGACACCGACGAAGACCCGATCCAGCTGCGAACCACGCTGGCCGAGCGGCTGCCCTCCTACATGGTGCCCGCGCGTATCGTGGCGCTGCCGCGGCTGCCGGTGAACGCCAACGGCAAGCTGGATGGGTATGCATTGGATCGGCTCGCCGAGAAGGCGATCTCCGACGTCGGCGGGGGCGCGGCGGGCTCGGCATCGACAGACACCGAGCGGCTGCTGTGCGAATTGTTTGAAGAGCAATTCAACGGTGTGGTACCGCATGTCGATGACGACTTCTTTCTGTTCGGATTGGACAGCATTGTGGCGATCTCGCTGGTTCATAAGGCGCGACGGCGGGGTCTGTCGATGAGTCCACGAATGGTCTTTTCCGCTCCGACAATTCGCCAGCTTGGGGCAACGATCGACGCCGCGGCGGATGCGGAATGCGCCGTCGTCAGTGCCGAATACGGTCAAGTGTTGCCGCTGCCCATGGTGTCCTGGCTCTTTGAGCACGGAAACTTTCGACGCTTCACCCATACCGTGCTGCTTCGGTTGCCCTCCGATATCGACAGCTCATCGATCGAGCTGATGCTGCAGTTGCTGCTCGACGGCCACGACACCTTGCGGTCGATCCTGACCGACACCGACGAAGGACCGCGGCTGGTAACTCGGGAACCCGGTGTGGTGCGTGCTGCCGACGTGCTTGTCCGGGTTGAGCTGGCGACAGGTGACGAACTATTCACCGCTATCAAGCATTCTGCGCGCGACGTGATGGACGAGATCGATCCCCATGCCGGTGTGATGGTGCGCGGTGTCTGGTTCTCCGCCGCTGACACGCCCCGCGGGCCGGGAGACGTGCTGCTACTCACGGCGCATCACCTGGCAGTGGACGTGGTGTCCTGGCACATCATGCTGGGGGACCTGATCGAGGCATGGCGCTCGGTGAAAGCGGACATGCCGCCAAAGATGTTGCCCGAGTTCACTTCCTACCGCCGATGGTGCGAGCTGATGTGGGAACGTGCCGCTGCGCCGGAGGTGCAAGCCCAGCGCGAGTACTGGGCGGGACAGGTCCGCGCGTCCGATCCGGTGTTGGGGTTGCGGCTTGCGGATCCGACGCGCGACACGTGGTCCACGTTGCGGGTCACGCGGGTGGTGACGCCGACCGACACCACCGAGCGTGTGTTGGCCGCGGTCAAGCGAGACGAAGGTGTGCGTGAGTTCCTACTTGCCGCAACAACGATGGCGGTCGCAAGTTGGCGCCGCGCCCGTGCACAGGATCCGGCAGCAGGCACCCTGATCGCGCTGGAGGGTCACGGTCGTGCTGACGCCGTGGTGGACACCGACACTACAAATACGGTCGGGTGGTTTACCTCTGCATTCCCCGTGCGCCTTGGAGTGGGGGCGACGGCACTCGATGTCGACCGGGCAGAGCGAACGCCGGTGGTGGCCCGGGATCTGGTGGACTCCGTGGTTGCTCACCTCGGTGCTATCCCAAACGACGGCTTGGATTACGGTTTGCTTCGCTATGTCGACCGTGTGCCCGAGCTGCGGGACGCTGCCGAACCCCAGATCCAGTTCAGCTATTTGGGGCGTCTCGACCTCGGTGGGGTCACCGATCAACCCTGGTCGTTACTGACCGGGCCGTACATCGATGCTCTTCCCGATGACCCCGAGCCAGATCTCCCGCTGCGTTTTGCGTTGAACCTCAGCGCGTTTGTTGCCACGACGCCGGAGGGTACGCAGCTCATCAGCAATTGGCGCTGGAGTGATGCCCTGTTCGACAGCTCCGACATTGACTGCTTGACGGACTTCTGGCAGCGCGGTATCGCCGCGCTGGCAATTGGCTTGGACAAAGACCGGGGTTAGCAAGTGGCCGAAAGGACTGCGATGGTGTCGCTCGGCGAAGAGTGGATCAGCAAGGACGAGATCAGGACCTTGATTGCGGCTCAGTTGGATTGCCCGGCGCCCGAAGTCGGCGACCGGGATGACCTCATCCAATTGGGTTTGAATTCGATCCGCATGATGGCGCTCGCGGGTCGCTGGCGTAGGTGCGGGGCCGACATCACCTTCGCCCAACTCGCATCGTCGCCCACGGTCGATTCCTGGTACGAACTGCTCGGTGCGGATCGGCCGCTGGGGGCGGTGGCTTCGCCTCCGGTCGCGCCCGCCGAACCGGTGGCCGAGGAAGCGCCGTTCCCGTTGGCCGGCATGCAGCACGCCTATTGGATCGGTCGCTCCGACGAGCAACAGTTGGGCGGGGTGGCGGCGCACCTGTACGTCGAATTCGACGGAACCGGAGTCGATGCCGTGGTTTTGGAACGCGCGGCATCAGATCTCGTCGCGATACATCCGATGCTGCGTACCCGCTTTCTGCCGGACGGGACTCAGCAGACGATGTCCAAGCCCGGCCGGCCGGTATTTGCAGTACAGGATCTCCGCGGCCGCACTGCCGACGAGGCCGAGTCCGCGCTGGCCGAATTGCGCGAGCGAAAATCTCACCAACGTCTTCGAATCGAAGACGGCCAGGTCATTGACATCACGTTGAGCCTTTGGGGGCACAACCGCAGTAGGCTGCATCTGGACATCGACATGTTGGCCGGCGACGCAATGAGTTATCGCGTGCTGGTCTCGGATCTGGCCGAGTTGTACCGGGGAGTCGCACTGCGGGCGCCAGGCTACAGCTACCGTCGTTATCGCACCGAGCGTCAACGAGACATGGCGGCGCATGCCCGGGACCGCGACTGGTGGCAGCAGCGGTTGCCCGAGATGTCCGGCGCACCCGAACTACCGACCGTCGCGATGGCGGGCCCAGCACATCGCACCGTCCGCTATGAGCACTGGCTGGCGCCGGAGGGCAAGCAGAAGCTGATCGCCGGAGCCCATGCCCGTGGCGTGACGCCGGCGATGGCCTTGGCGTCGGTCTTCGCCGATGTCATAGGCGGTTGGTCGGCGGACGGCAAGTTCCTGCTCAACGTGCCGCTGTTTCAACGTGAATCGGTGCATCCGGACATCGACAGGGTGGTCGGAGACTTCACCTCGTCGGTCATGCTCGAGGTCGATGTCACTGAAAACGTGTCGGTGGCTGACCGGGCCAGGGACATTCAACGGCGAATGTACGAAAGCGGTTCGCACGCTGCCTATTCCGGCCTCGAAGTGTTGCGTGATCTAGGCAGATATCGTGGTGAGCCGGTGTTGGCCCCTGTCGTTTTCACCAGCGCGCTCGACCTCGGGGAGCTGTTCGCCGACGGCGTTATCGACACCTTCGGCGAGCCGGTGTGGATCATCTCGCAAGGACCGCAAGTCTTGTTGGACGCTCAAATCACCGAGCTGCGTGGCGGATTGCTGGTGAACTGGGACGTCCGCGAATCAGCCTTTCCGCAGGGCATGGTCGAGGCCATGTTCACCCGGTTCACCGAAATGGTCGAGCGGCTTGCCCACGGCGATGCGGGCTGGGACGCCGAGGCGGTGGTGCAGTTGCCGAGCGAACAGGCGACGGTACGTGCGGCGATCAACGCGACCGACGGACCGGTCAGCGGGCGTCGTCTTCATCAAGGCTTCTTCGAACATGCGGCGGCCACACCGGATGCGCCGGCCGTCGTGTGGGGCAGTGGCGATGTCGGGGGCAACTGGAGCTATCGGGAGCTGTGCAGCCGGGCATTGGCCGTGGCCGGTGCGCTGCACGCCCGTGGCGTGCGAACCGGCGACGCGGTCGCGGTTCAATTACCGAACGGCCCCGACCAAATCCTGGCGGTGCTGGGGGTACTCGCCGCCGGGTGTTCTTACGTACCGATCGGATTCGACCAGCCGGATGCGAGGCGAGCCAGGATTCTTCAGACCGCCGATGCGGCAGCCGCGCTGACGGTCGAAGGAGCCGATCTGGGCGCGGGAGTTCCTTGCCTAGCCATCGATGAGGCGGGCAGCTATCCAGAACCGTTGCAGGCACCGATCTATCCCGACACCGGTGAGATCGCGTACGTGATATTCACCTCCGGTTCGACGGGTCTGCCCAAGGGGGTCGAGGTAGCGCATCGCGCGGCGATGAACACGATCGATGCGGTCAACGAGTGGTTCGAGGTCAGTGCAACCGACCGTGTGCTCGCGCTGTCCGCCCTGGAGTTCGATCTCTCCGTATATGACATGTTCGGCATGTTCTCGGTTGGTGGTTCGTTGGTGGCAGTCGACTCGCAGCAGAAGGCCGCGGCTACCGCGTGGGTGGAATTGCTTCGACACCACCGAGTTTCGATCCTCAATGTGGTGCCGAGCATGCTCGACATGATCTTGGAGCTTGGCGGCGATCGGCTGGGCAACTCGTTGCGCGCCGTCATTCTGGGCGGTGACTGGGTGGGTGCGGACTTGGCCCGCAGACTGGCCAGACAAGTGCCGGGATGCCGGTTCTCCGGGCTGGGCGGAGCAACCGAGGCCGCCATCCACGACACGATTTGCGAAGTAGTCGGCGAACCGCCAGGGCACTGGGCGACCGTGCCGTTCGGGGTACCGCTGCGCAATGTGCGGTGTCGCATCGTCGGGCCTTCCGGCCGTGATTGCCTCGATTGGGTTCCCGGTGAATTGTGGGTCGGCGGTGCAAGTGTCGCTGCTGGCTACCGCAATGACCCGGAACGTACCGCACAGCGGTTTGTCGAGTACGACGGTATTCGCTGGTACAAGACCGGCGACATGGCCAGGTACTGGCCCGACGGCACCATTGAGTTCCTGGGCCGCACCGACCATCAGGTGCAGATTCGCGGATACCGGGTCGAGCTCGGCGAGGTCGAGAGCGCGATTCGTACCGTGCCCGGGGTGCGGCATGCTGTTGCGGCAGTCGTCGGCGCCACGGCTCCCAAATTGGTCGCGGCGGTGGCCGGCGATCCGGGTGAAATGAGCGATATCATTGCCGCCGTTTCAGATCTGTTGCCCAACTACATGGTTCCGAGCCGGATCGTCTTTTTAGAACGATTTCCGCTGACCTCGAACGGCAAGCTGGACCGCCGCGCCGTGGCCGCGCTGCTTGCGTCGGACGCCAACCAAACCGGCGATGACAACAGCGCTCCGCGCGGCCCGCTGGAAGCCGCCCTATGCGACATCGTCGCCGAGGTACTGGGTGCGGATGCGATTGGCGTGCACGAGGATTTCTTTGCGCTAGGGGGTGACTCCGTGCTGGCCACCAGTGTGATCGCTCGGCTCCGCGACTGGTTGGACATCGACCATGCCGTGGTCGCGGATATGTTCGCGACACGAACCGTTGCCGGGCTGGCCGAGCGGTTCAACGCTCGGGAATCCCACCGCGGCACGCCGGAACGACTGATCCTGATCGCTCGCCACTACCTCGACGTCGCCGCGTTGACCGACGAGGAGGTTCTTGCCGAGGGATAGGTTGCCGGCCGCACGGGGCTGCACAGGTTGGTCACAGAATCCCTCACGATCCTCACAGAAATCTCGGCTATAAATCGAACAGTCCGCCATCCAAGTGTCAGTAGGACGGTGGACGATCACCACACGGGTACCACGCGGAGCAGGAGCGGCCAGGACCGGTGCAGCGACGCCTTACCGAGGTTTCCGTGCGAAATCGATAGGGGGGAACCTAACCGTGAAAACCGAGAGTTCGATCAAATCGCTGGCCACCGCGGCGGCAGTGGTGGCGGTTATCGGCGCCGCAGCGGCCAGTGTGACAACTATCACCTCCGCTGGTATCGCCTCCGCCGGCCCGGCGCCCTATCAGGTGCAGCCGGTCTTCTTCGGTGCGCCGCTTCCGCAGGACCCGGCGCCTGCCCCGGCAATCGACGTACCGACGGCCGCCGAGCTGACCGCCTTGCTCAACAGCCTCGCCGATCCCGGCGTCTCGTTCACCAACAAGAGCAATCTGGTCGAGGGCGGGATTGGCGGGGCCGAAGCGCGCATTGCCGACCATGAGCTGAAGAAGGCGGCTAAGAACGGGGACCTGCCGTTGTCGTTCAGCGTGGCCAACATTCAACCGGTTGAGGCCGGTTCGGCCACCGCCGACGTGTCCGTTTCCGGGCCCAAGCTTGCGGCGCCGGTTACCCAGAACGTGACGTTCGTCAACGAAGGTAGCTGGGTGCTGTCACGCAGCTCGGCGATGGCGTTGCTGCAGGCCGCCGGGCGCTGATCTGCGCTCCGGGCGCAGAAGCAACGCACTGCACCGCTATTCGCCCGACCTGTTGTGACCGCTCAACTTGAGTTTGGCGATCCGCTCCGGATCGGCGAGCACGTCGATCGCGGTGATGCGACCGGCGCGCACCAAAAACCCCATCACCGCGGATGGTCGACCAGCGACGACGATGATGGCGCCGGCGGCGCCGTTGACGAGGGCGTCGAGCACCTCGCGCTCTGGACCGGCGTAGCTTTCGGCAAGCCTGGCAACCGAAGATGCGCCCTGGGCGCGGAACCCGCGAGTGTTGGGTCCAAAGTCACCGCGCAGCACCACGTCGGGATGCAGCACCGAGACCAAGCGCTCGAAGTCACCGGTGCGCCCGGCCGCAAAAAATGCATCGGCGACCTCGCGTTGCACCGCGATGTCGCCGTCCGGAAAGGGTGCCGCCCGCTCGATGCGGCGCCGCGCGCGGCTGGCCAGTTTGCGTGTCGCCCCCGGTGATCGCTCAACAATGGGCGCGATCTGGTTAAACGGGACCGCGAAGACGTCATGCAGCACGAAAGCCAACCGTTCGGCAGGGGGCAGGGTGTCCAGCACCACGAACAACGCCAGGCCAACCGCGTCCGCCAGCATCGCGTGGTGTTCGGGGTCGAACTCGCCGACCGCGTCCACGATCGGATCCGGCAGCTGCCCGAGCCGCTCTTCGTGGCCCGCGCCGCGTCGATCACGCAACATGTTGAGACAAATCCGAGCCACCACCGTGGTCAGCCAGGCATCGAGGTTGGCAATTTCTTCGCCGTCCTGGGCGCGGCCCACACTGGTGTTAAGCCGTAGCCATGCTTCCTGCACGGCGTCTTCGGCGTCATCAAGGGAGCCCAGCATGCGATACGCGAGGGCCCCCAGCTGCGGCCTAGCGGCCTCGAATCGTGCCAGCAACGCCGGGTCGGTCATCGGCACCCGGTGTGGTCGGGTAGCGCGCACACCCGGCCGGCCGAGAAGCCTGACGACCCAATATCCAGCGCGATGTTGAACCGGGCGCGCAGGTTGCCCAGCGTGATGATGTGGGTCAGTCCGACCAGTTGAGCCGTATCGAAGTGGGCGCGCAGCGCTTCGAAAAGCTCGTCGCCGACCACGACGGGGGTACGACTGATCGCGGTGGCGTAGTCCAGAATCAACCGGTCGACCTCGGAGAAGCACGAGGCGTCCCGATAACCGGCCAGTGCCTGCAATTCCCGGTCGTTGATCCCCAACTCGCGGGCGATCTGCGAACCCAGATCGATGCAATATTCGCAGCGAACCGTTGTCGCGGCCTTCAATTCGGCCAACGCCCGCTGCCGAGGAGTGAGAATATCTATTTTCGACTCGGCTTGTTCCAGCCTGCCGTAGGCGTTGAGCAATTTAGGGATATGGGCGTACATGCGCAGCGGTTCGAGCATGCCGGCCGTTTTCAGCCCGGTCATTCTTGCCAGCTTGCGCCCGGTGAAGAAGAAGGCGATTTTGGCGCCCAAGCCGGCGTCGCGGTCGGAGACCCCCACAAGGCGAGACATGACTGCTCCTAACGGGACGGTGGTCGTTATTGCCGCCACTTGGTACGACACCCGGGGGCGGGCAAATGTGACCAAACCGACCTCGGTTCGCCTGTCGGCGCGCTACCTCGGCCTGCCGGGCGGCAGGTCCATGTCGAACACCCGCGCGTGTAGCACGGTGCGGTTTCGTAGCGCCGCACGTACGGCCCGGTGCAAACCATCCTCGAGGTAGGTGATACCTCGCCACTTGACCGCGTGCGGGAACAGGTCTCCATAGAACGTGGAGTCCTCCGAAAGCAACCGATCCAATGCGAGCACGGTGGTCGTTGTGACCAATTCGTCAAGCCGAATCTGTTGCGGCGGAATCTGGGACCAATCTCGATAGGACAGCCCATGTTCGGGGTATGGCTTACCTTCCCGCACGCCCTTGAAAATCATTGGCGGATCGTCCCTGACGCGTTGTTTGTGCCGGACAGGATCATGCGCAATAGGCTAGTCGCAAAATGGTCCTGGGGAATTGACGCGCTCAGGACCAGTGGGACCATACGGTCTGCACCACGCACCGTGCGGGCGTCCGCGACGGAGCGATCCGCACTGATCCAGCGCTTGGGGCCGTCGGTGACCGGCGTTTGCGCGACTGCGCGGTCCGCCGCTGACAAGCCCGTAAAATGAACGCGGCCGGCCCGGTGCAAGGCATCCAAGGAATGCAACCAATGCAGGGGAATGGGGAGTCGATGGGAAGTGCGGACGACCGCCGCTTCGAGGTGCTGCGCGCCATCGTCGCCGACTTCGTTTCCACCCAGGAGCCGATTGGTTCGAAATCCCTGGTGGAGCGCCACAACCTCGGCGTCTCCAGCGCCACCATCCGCAACGATATGGCAGTTCTGGAGGCGGAGGGGTACATCACCCAGCCGCACACCAGTTCCGGCCGGGTGCCCACGGAGAAGGGATACCGCGAGTTCGTCGACCGCTTGGACGACGTCAAGCCGATGTCCATGGCAGAACGGCGGGCCATCCAAAGCTTCCTGGAGTCCGGCGTCGACCTCGACGACGTGCTGCGTCGCGCGGTACGGCTGTTGGCGCAGCTGACCCGGCAAGTCGCCGTGGTGCAATATCCCACCTTGTCCACCTCGACCGTTCGCCATCTGGAAGTGATCGCGCTAACGCCGGCGCGGCTGCTCATGGTGGTGATCACCGACACCGGGCGGGTGGATCAGCGCCTGGTCGAACTCGGCGATGTCATTGACGACCACCAACTGGCCCAGCTGCGCGAGCTGCTGGGCCAGGCATTGGAAGGCAAGAAGCTCGCGGCGGCCTCGGTGGCGGTGGCCGAACTCGCCGGCCAGTTGCATGGTTCCGGCCGGTTGGGCGACGCGGTCGGCCGGTCGGCCACGGTGTTGCTGGAATCGTTGGTGGAACACACCGAAGAACGCATGCTCATGGGTGGCACCGCGAACCTGACCCGCAACGCCGCGGATTTCGGCGGGTCACTACGCTCCATCCTCGAAGCGCTTGAAGAGCAGGTCGTGGTGCTGCGACTGTTGGCGGCACAGCAGGAAGCCGGCAAGGTGACCGTACGCATCGGCCATGAAACGGAGGCCGAGCAGATGGTCGGCACCTCGATGGTGTCGACCGCCTATGGCAGCAACGACATCGTTTACGGCGGCATGGGCGTGCTGGGCCCGACGCGGATGGACTATCCGGGAACTATCGCCAGTGTTGCCGCGGTTGCGATGTATATCGGCGAAGTGCTGGGTGCTCGATGACCGCGCACCTGCTACAGAATTTATGGACAGCCGCGTAGGGGCGGCGTAAGACCTCGCATAGGAGAGTCAACCGTGGCACGCGACTACTACGGGCTGCTCGGCGTGAGCAAAGGCGCCAGCGATGCAGACATCAAACGCGCCTATCGCAAGTTGGCGCGCGAACTGCACCCCGATGTCAATCCCGACGAGGTGGCGCAGGCGAAATTCAAGGAGATCAGCGTCGCCTACGAGGTCCTCAGCGACCCGGAGAAACGCCGGATCGTCGATTTGGGCGGGGATCCGCTGGAAAACGCGGGTGCGTCGGCCAACGGGTTCGCCGGTTTCGGTGGACTGGGTGATGTCTTCGAAGCCTTTTTCGGCGGTGGATTCGGCGGCAGTTCCGCCTCGCGCGGTCCGATCGGTCGGGTTCGGCCGGGGTCGGACTCCTTGTTGCGGATGAGACTCGATCTCGAAGAGTGCGCGACCGGTGTGACCAAGCAAGTGACGGTCGATACCGCGGTGTTGTGCGACCGCTGCCAGGGCAAGGGCACCAACGGCGATTCCGCGCCGATACCCTGCGATACCTGCGGGGGTCGCGGGGAGGTGCAAACCGTTCAGCGTTCGCTGCTCGGGCAGATGCTGACCTCGCGTCCGTGTCCCACCTGCCGCGGTGTCGGGGTGGTCATTCCCGACCCCTGCCACCAGTGCATGGGTGACGGCCGGGTGCGGGCTCGCCGGGAGATCAGCGTCAAGATTCCGGCCGGTGTCGGCGATGGAATGCGGGTCCGGCTCGCCGCTCAGGGCGAGGTCGGGCCCGGGGGAGGACCGGCCGGTGACCTTTACGTCGAGGTCCATGAGCAGGCCCACGACGTCTTTGTGCGCGAGGGCGACGACTTGCACTGCACGGTTTCGGTGCCGATGGTCGATGCGGCGCTAGGCATCACGGTGACGCTGGACGCCATCCTCGATGGCATCAGCGAGATCGTCATTCCGCCCGGCACGCAACCGGGTGCCGTGATCACGTTGCGGGGTCGCGGGATGCCGCATCTGCGCTCCTCCACCCGCGGTGATTTGCACGTGCACGTCGAGGTGGTGGTGCCGGCTCGGCTGGACAATCATGATGCCGAGTTGTTGCGCGAGCTGAAGAGCCGTCGTAGTCGCGACGTGGCTGAGGTCCGGTCGACGCATGCCGGCGGGGGTGGACTGTTCAGCCGGCTGCGCGAGACGTTCACCGGGCGCTAGCGGCAGTCGCAGAGGCCGCACATGGTGGCGACCCTGTTCTACGTCGAGGAGCTGCCCGACGTCGGCGCGCTCGCGGTTGTCGGCGGCGACGACGGTTTTCACGCCGCCACGGTGCGGCGGATCCGGCCCGGCGAGCAGGTGGTGCTCGGCGACGGGGTGGGCGGATTGGCGAGTTGTGTGGTGGAGCAGGCCGAGCGGGACCGGTTGGGTGCGCGGGTGCGGGAGCGCTGGAGGGTGCCGGCCATCCGGCCGGCGGTGACCGTGGTGCAGGCGCTGCCCAAGTCGGATCGATCCGAACTGGCGATTGAGTTGGCCACCGAGGCCGGCGCCGACGCGTTCGTGGCTTGGCAAGCAGGCCGCTGCGTGGCCAGTTGGGACGGCGCTCGGGTCGATAAGGGTTTGCGCCGCTGGCGCGCGGTCGCTCGGTCTGCGGCGCGGCAGTCCCGGCGAGCCTACATTCCGTCGGTCCAGGGCGTGTGGTCCACCGCGGCCCTAACCCAGCGGATTGGTGATCAGGTGGCCGCGGGCGCGGCGGTGCTGGCCCTACACGAATCGGCGACCGGTCGGCTCGCAGATGTTGTTTTGGCGCAAGCGAACTCATTGATGCTCGTGGTCGGCCCCGAAGGCGGTATCGCGCCGGATGAGCTCGATTCGCTGACCGACGCCGGTGCCGTCGCGGTCCGGCTGGGCCCGACCGTGTTGCGGACGTCGACGGCGGCGGCGGTGGCGTTGGGGGCCCTAGGCGTGCTCACCTCGCGCTGGGATGGCCCGTCAGGCCGGTAATTACAATGCACTATGAGTGATAGCCCGCAGGATCTCAGTGCGCTCTTTGACCGACATGTCGACACCGAGTTCGTCGCCAGGGACGTTGCCGCCACGATGGCCACGATGTCCGCGGATCCGTTCGTTAATCATGTTCCCACCATGATGGGTGGGGTCGGCTCCGCCGGGGTGGCCGATTTCTACGCCAGGTATTTTATCGGTCACTGGCCCGCCGACACCACGATCACCCCGATCTGTCGCACCGTCGGCACCGACCGCGTCGTGGACGAGATGGTCATGTCCTTCACCCACGACGTCCCGATGCCGACGTTGCTTCCCGGCGTGGCCCCTACCGGTCGCGCGGTAATGCTTCCTGTGGTGGTCGTGATGGGGTTCCAGGGACATCAGGTTGCCTACGAACGCATCTACTGGGACCAGGCGTCGTTGCTGCTGCAAGTGGGGCTGCTCGAGGGCCTCTCGAAGACGCTGCCCGTCACCGGCGCCGAACAAGCCCGCAAGGTGCTCGACAAGAATCTGCCGGCGAACACGTTGCTAGGCCGCTGAGAGGCGTTGGCGCAGGGTGCCGACTCCATGGCCGCTGAGCTGGTTTAGCGCCCACGCCCGACCCGCCAGCACCGAGGCCAACTGTGCGGCGCGGCCTACCACCGTGCATTCGCCCTCCCCATGGTCCCAATCGGCATCCGTGGCCTCTAGCCGCAGCCCGCGCGCCCGCTTGGCTGCCGGTACGAACGGATTCGGAACCCGCACTTGAGTGTTCAGCACCGACACCAACGCCTCCACCCCAACCGCGGGATCCTGGCCAATCGCAAATGCGATGTCGAGCTCGTGAATAACATGATCACCCAACAGGAGTCGCCGGGGAAAGACCCGTCCGATGCCGCGCGGATGGTGCGTCAACGCGGCGAACTCGGCGATCAGCGCGCCCGGACTCTGCCGTCGAGCCAGATCGGTGGCCAGCGTGGCGTTGGCACGATCGAACGAACCGCGATGGGTGACCATGCCGGCCGTCAGGGTGGCCAACGACACCCGGTACCCGATCACCAGGTGCGCCAGCACGTCGTGGTTGGTCCATGCGGTGCACAAGCTCGGGCGGCTCCACTGGTCGTCCGACAAACCACGGGCGAATTCGACAAAGCCGGCGTCGTGCTGGCGCAGCAAGTCACGCGGCTTCGACATGGAGATGCTCGCGCAGAAAGTCGATCTGGTCGGCCAGCAGGTCGGCAATCAGGGGTGGGTGGTAAATCTGGAAATGGTCGCCGTCGTAGTGGCGCATGGTGCCGCGCGGTGCCCGCCGGGCGACGTCTTCGGCGTGACGTGGATCCATCAGGGTCTCCCGGCGCGACACGCACACCAGCAGCGGCGCCGCAATGCGGCGAGCCGCACGCTTGGCGCTCGATGCGGCGATACCCACAACGTTGGCGGCCGCCACACGGTTGTCGAAAGACCCGTCGGGGTCCACGGTGGAATTCCAGCCTTCCTCGGCGCCGGCCACTGTCACCGCCGCCAGGCTTCCCGGCCGACCGACGATGGGGATGTATCGACGCCCACGCCCCGTGGCGCTGCGCAGGGCGTCCTCGACGATCGCCGGTCCTACCCGCATCATCGCCGCCACCCCCAACCGGCGCATGGCCGCCGGACCGTCGACGATCGGACACTGCACCACCACCGCGGCCAGATCACGCCGGTCGGCGGCGACCCGCAACACGTGCATGGCGCCGAGGCTGGTGCCCCACAGTGCAACGCGGCTGGTATCGACGTCGGCGACGTCGGGCAATTTGTGGACGAAATCCAGGGCCGCTGCAATGTCTTGGCGATGCCGGCGCAGGCTGAGCCGTTGCCGCGGTGTGCCCTCGGAGGCTCCGAGATTGCGATAGTCGAAGGCGAGCGTGGCGATTCCGGCGGCCGTGAAGTGCCGCTCGTATTCAGACAACGCCATGGTGTGGTTGGCGCCGAATCCGTGGGCGAGCAGGGCCACCGGATGCGGACCAGGATCCGACGGACAGGTTAGCCAGGCCGCGCAGCGGGTGCCGTGTGAGGTGAATGTGGTGGGGATCGTCGCGGTCATGAAACCTCCAATACGTACGGTGTACGTGTTGTATCTTACGTACGTCGTACGTGTCAACTGGCGGAAGGATCATCGTGCGCGCGCGCTTCACGGTTTCCGATATCGCAACGAGTGCCCTCGAGATCGTCGACCGAGATGGGCTGGGCGGACTGAGCATGCGTTCGTTGGCCGCCTCGCTACAGACAGGTCCCATGACGCTCTACAACTACGTCAAGGATCGCGGAGAACTCGAAGCGCTGGTCGCAGACGCAGTGATTGCGGATATCGGGGATAACTGGGGCGCTGAGCCATCCGACGATTGGCGAGCCGATGTACGAACGATCGCGATGGCGATGTGGGAGACGATGCGACGCCATCCCAATGCCGTCCCGCTGGTGTTGACTCGTCGCACCGTTTCGGCCTCCAGCTATGCGGTCGCGGACCGGCTGATCGCGGCGCTGAAGGGTGCCGGGCTCACCGACATGGATCTGCTGGCCGGCTTTCGGGCGGTGCTGGGCCTGGTGATGGGTAGCGCCCAGGCAGAGTTGGCCGGACCGCTGGCCGGCATCTGGCGGGAGCAAGAGCAGGCCGCGGTGGCGGCTCGGATAGGTGGGCTGGCCGGTGCCGAGCACCCACACATTGCGGCGCTGTCCTGGACCAGTCAGCAGTCCAGCGCCCTGGCTGACTTCGAGCGCGCGCTGGACATCCTGCTTGCGGGCATCGAATCACTCGGACGTCGTCTCGGACCGGCGGTAGACTGAAAACCCGACGAATTTCTCTTCCCAGCTCGTCGCACCTACGACAGGCCAGAAAGCAGGCATCGAAAGCCACGTGACGCCTCGCGAGACCCGCGCTGCTGACGCAGTTGGAGGCCGGCAGGCCGACGCCCAGGTTCGCAGCAGCATCGATGTTCCGCCCGACCTCGTCGTGGGCCTGCTAGGTTCGGCCGACGAGAATCTGCGAGCCCTGGAACGAACCCTCGGTGCCGATCTGCATGTGCGGGGCAACGCAATCACACTTTCGGGTGAGCCCGCCGATGTTGCGCTCGCCGAGCGGGCCGTTTCCGAGCTGGTGACGATCGTGTCCAACGGACAGCCGTTGACGCCCGAGGTGGTGCGTCGCAGCATTGCGATGTTGATTGGGGCAGGCAATGAGTCGCCGGCGGAGGTGCTCACCCTCGATATCCTGTCGCGCCGGGGTAAGACGATCCGGCCCAAGACGCTCAATCAAAAACGGTATGTCGATGCGATCGATGCCAACACCATCGTCTTCGGGATCGGCCCGGCCGGGACCGGGAAGACCTATCTGGCCATGGCCAAGGCCGTGCACGCATTGCAAACCAAGCAGGTGACCCGCATCATCCTGACCCGCCCTGCCGTGGAAGCCGGTGAGCGCCTTGGCTTTCTGCCCGGCACGCTGAGTGAGAAGATCGACCCCTATCTGCGGCCGCTCTATGACGCCCTCTACGACATGATGGACCCCGAGTTGATCCCAAAGCTGATGTCCGCCGGTATCATCGAGGTCGCACCGCTGGCTTACATGCGTGGTAGGACCCTCAATGACGCGTTCATCGTCCTCGATGAGGCGCAGAACACCACCGCCGAGCAGATGAAGATGTTTCTCACCCGGCTGGGCTTCGGATCCAAGGTGGTCGTTACCGGAGACATCACCCAAATCGACCTACCGGGTGGGGCCAGATCCGGCCTGCGGGCGGCGGTCGACATTCTCGAGGATATCGACGACATCCACATCGCGGAGTTGACCAGTGCGGATGTGGTGCGCCACCGACTTGTCTCGGAGATCGTCGACGCCTACGCAAAATACGAGGAGCCGGCATCGGGGATGAACCGGGCGGCTCGGCGGGCATCCGGTGCCCGCAATCGTCGATGATGGTGCGGTGAGCGTCTTATGAGCATCGAAGTATCCAACGAGTCGGGCATCGACATCTCCGAAGCGGAATTGGTCAGCGTCGCACGCTTTGTCATCGACAAGATGGAGGTCAACCCGGGGGCCGAGTTGTCGATGGTGCTACTGGACACCGCCGCGATGGCCGACTTGCACATGCGGTGGATGGATCTGCCCGGCCCGACCGACGTGATGAGCTTTCCGATGGATGAGCTGGAGCCGGGCGGGCGCCCCGATGCTCCCGATCCCGGGCCGGCCATGCTGGGCGATATCGTGCTGTGCCCGGAGTTCGCGGCCGAGCAGGCGGCCGCGGCGGGCCATAGCCTGGGGCACGAGCTGGCCCTGTTGACCGTCCACGGTGTCCTGCACCTGCTCGGCTACGATCACGGCGAGCCTGATGAGGAGAGGGAGATGTTCGCCCTGCAGGAGCGGCTACTTGAGGAATGGGTGGCCGATCAGGTGGAGGCCTACCAGCACGACCGTCAGGACGAGAGAGATCGCCGGCTGCTGGACAAGTCAAGGTATTTCGACGAGCCGTGAAAGGTCTTCCGCAGCTGCTCGGTGCGATCGCGTTGATTGGTCTGGGCGGCCTGTTCGCGGCGATTGACGCCGCCATCAGCACAGTTTCCCTGGCCCGGGTGCACGAGCTGGTGCGCGACAGACGGCCGGGCGCGGTGGCACTGCTGAAGGTGATGGCCGAACGACCACGCTACATCAACCTGGTGGTGCTGCTTCGGATCGTATGTGAGATCACCGCCACCGCGCTGCTGGTGGTGTTCTTCCGCCACAACCTGAATATCAATGGCGGGTTGTTTGTCGCAGCGGCCGTGATGGTGGTAACCAGCTTCGTCGTGATGGGCGTCGGCCCCCGGACCCTCGGTCGGCAGAATGCGTACTCCATCTCGCTGGCGACCGCTGTTCCGTTGCAGGTGATTTCATGGCTGCTGATGCCGATCAGCCGGCTGCTGGTACTGCTTGGGAACGCGCTCACTCCGGGCCGTGGTTTCCGCAACGGGCCGTTCGCATCCGAGGTCGAGCTGCGCGAAGTCGTCGACCTCGCGCAGCAGCGCGGCGTCGTTGCCGCCGACGAACGCCGGATGATCGAGTCGGTCTTCGAACTCGGAGACACTCCGGCGCGCGAGGTGATGGTCCCACGAACCGAGATGATCTGGATCGAAGGCGACAAATCGGCCGGCCAGGCAATGACCTTGGCCGTCCGCAGCGGACATTCCCGCATTCCGGTGACTGGTGAGAACGTTGACGATATCTTGGGCGTGGTCTATCTGAAAGACCTTGTGCAGCAGACATTCTGCTCGGGTGACCAGGGCAAGGAATCCACCGTGACGGACGTCATGCGTCCGGCGGTGTTCGTGCCGGACTCCAAGCCACTGGATGCGCTGTTGCGTGAAATGCAGCACGACCGCAACCACATGGCGCTGCTGGTCGACGAGTACGGCGCCATTGCCGGCCTGGTGAGCATCGAAGATGTGCTTGAGGAAATCGTCGGCGAGATCGCCGACGAATACGACGAAGCGGAGACCGCCCCGGTAGAACAGCTGGGTGACAATCGTTTCCGAGTGTCGGCGCGCTTGCCCATCGAGGATGTCGGCGAACTGTATGGCATCGAATTCGACGACGATCTCGATGTCGACACGGTTGGTGGTCTGCTGGCTCTGGAATTAGGCCGGGTTCCCCTGCCAGGAGCCGAGGTGATATCCCATGGTCTACGCCTGTACGCCGAGGGCGGCCGCGACCATCGCGGTCGGGTGCGGGTTGGTACCGTCCTGCTCAGCCCGGCAGCGACGGAGGATACCGAGGGAGCTGGCCATACCGTAGCAGAGGACGAATCGGATGGCTGAGCCGTTGGATGCGGAGAATGCCAAGCTGCTGGCGCTGGCCCGGTCGGCGATGGTGCGCGCCGAAGCGGACCATGGCGCCGCGGTGCGCGATGGCGACGGTCGTACGTATGCCGCTGCACCGGTGTGCCTTTCGACGCTGCAGTTGACCGGATTGCAGGCGGCGGTGGCGGCCGCCGTGTCCAGCGGCGCGATTAAATTGGAGGCCGCGCTGCTGGTGGCCGGACCGGTCAATGATCCCGGCATTGCCGCGCTGCGTGAACTGTCGCCGACGGCTGCGGTGATCCGTACCGACGGTTCCGGAAACCCGCTATGACTGAATTCCGTTCCGGTTTCGTGTGTTTGGTAGGCCGGCCAAATACCGGCAAGTCGACGCTGACCAACGCGTTGGTCGGCACCAAGGTCGCGATCACCTCGATGCGGCCGCAAACCACCCGGCATACCATCCGCGGGATCGTGCATCGGCAGGACTTCCAGATCATCCTGGTCGATACCCCGGGTCTGCATCGGCCTCGGACGCTGTTGGGCAAGCGGCTCAACGACTTGGTTCGAGACACCTACGGCGAGGTGGACGTGATCGGGCTGTGCATCCCCGCCGACGAACCGATCGGCCCCGGCGACCGGTGGATCGTCGACGAAATTCGTTCCACGGCACCAAATACCACACTGGTCGTCATTGTCACCAAGATCGACAAGGCCTCCCGGGAGCAAGTGGCTACACAGCTGGTTGCGGTCAGTCAGTTGGTCGCGAACTCGACCGAGATCGTTCCGGTGTCTGCGGTTACCGGCGCCCAGATCGAGGTGCTGATCGAGGTGCTGGCCGCGGCATTGCCCCCCGGGCCGGCGTATTACCCGGACGGTGAGCTGACCGACGAACCCGAAGAGGTGCTGATGGCCGAGCTCATCCGCGAAGCGGCCCTGGAGGGAGTCCATGACGAACTTCCGCATTCGCTCGCGGTGGTGATCGACGAGTTCAGCAGCCGCGAGGGCCGTGACGACCTGATCGACGTGCGTGCCGTGCTGTACGTCGAGCGGGACAGTCAGAAGGGCATCGTCATCGGCAAGCGCGGCGCCCGGCTACGGGAGGTCGGCACCGCTGCCCGAGGTCAGATCGAGAAGCTGCTGGGCACGAAGGTGTACTTGGAACTGCACGTGAAGGTCGCAAAGAACTGGCAGCGTGACCCTAAACAGCTTGGTCGACTGGGTTTTTAACATGGTCGAACTTCTGGCGGTCAACGTTGCGGCGGCCGGACACGGTGGATCGGCGGAGTGCTTGTCCCGGTGTTCCACCACACGGTAGGTTGCTTGGTCGCCCAGCCGCTGACGGCTTCCAACTCGGCGGCCAGTGAGACGAGCATGCCCTCGCTATTGGCCGGTCCCATGAGTTGAACACCGATCGGCAGGCCCTCGACGGTGAATCCGGCCGGCACGTTGATCGATGGCCAGCCCAGCACGTTCCACGGCCAGGTCAGCGGGCACGCGGCGATCATGGTGCGGTCGGTGGCCAACGCGCTCAACTCATCAAAGGCGCGTGCTAGCGGCGCAGGCTGCGCAGTGGTGGGCGCCAGCACCACGTCGACGATGTCGAAGATGGAGCCCACTCGTCGTTGGGCCGCAGCCTCGTGGCGGCGCGCGGTGCGCAGAATTGCCTGCGAAAGCGCGTGGCCCGTACGCAGATTGGACAACGTGCGCGGGTCCAGTGTGACGCCGTCGCCAAGGCGGTCCGCCCATTCCCACACGCCTGCGGTGGAGCGGGCGAGAAAATCCCATGACAAACGCAGGCCGTAGTCAGGGTTGCCCGGCACGACGGTGTGGCCGAGTAGCTGCAGCTGTTCGCCCACTCGCTGGGTGGCGGCCAAGATCTCCGGATGCAATTTGGCTCGAAAACCTGTGTATGGGAACCGGGTTGACAGTGCGATCTTCAGCGGCCCGGGGGCGATGCTGACATAGTCGGAGGTTCTCACCGGGGGCGGCTTGTGTAGGTCGCCGTCGACGTTGCCGGACGCGGCATCCAGCACCAGCGCGGCATCGGCCACGGTGCGGGCCAGCACGCCGTTGACCGTGATGCCGTTAAACGCCTCCGGTAACGGCCAGGTGGAGATGCGGCCTCGTTGAGGCTTGATGCCTACCAAGTGGGTCCACGCGGCGGGAATGCGAATGCTACCGGCCCCATCAGAGCCAATGGCCGCGGTGACCAGACCCGCGGCCACCGCCGCCGCGCTGCCGCCCGATGATCCGCCCGGGGTATGCCGGCGTGCCCACGGGTTGCGGGTGTGTCCGAATCCGGGCCCGCTGGTGAACGGCCACTGGCCCAGTTCGCAGGTGTTGGTCTTGCCGATGATCACCGCTCCGGCCGCCTTGAGTCGGCGCACCGCCTCGCAGTCCCGGGCTGCGGGCGGGACGTATCCCTGGGTACCGAACGCGGTCGGCACTCCAGCAACGTCGACGTCGTCCTTGACGGCGATGGGGATGCCCAACAGCGGCGCGGTATCGCCAGCGGCTCGTCGCCGGTCGGCGTCGGCCGCGTCGGCCAATGCGGACTCGGCGAGCACCACCCGGAATGCGTTCAATGTCGACTGGCTCACCTCGATCTCGCGCAGGGATCGGCGTGCCAGGTCAACGGCGGTTACCGAGCCGGTGGCCAGCTGATAGAGCAGGTCGGTGAGGGTAGGCAGGCGCTGGCCGCCGGTCCCGGAAACGGACCCGGACACGGCTCCAAAAGCGGACCCAGAAGCGCCAACCACGGGGTACGAGACTATCGGCGCGGATACCCGCGATGTCGCGGCGGGGTGCGAAACTATTGTGATGCGGCTGTATCGTGACCGGGCTGTGGTGTTGCGCCAGCACAAGCTCGGCGAAGCCGACCGGATCGTCACCCTGTTGACCCGTGATCATGGGCTGGTTCGTGCGGTGGCCAAAGGTGTTCGCCGTACCCGTAGCAAATTCGGCGCTCGACTGGAGCCGTTCGCGCACATCGATGCGCAATTGCATCCCGGCCGCAATCTCGACATCGTCACCCAGGTCGTCTCTATCGATGCCTTCGCCACCGACATCGTCAACGATTACGGCAGGTACACCTGCGGCTGCGCAATGCTGGAGACCGCCGAACGCCTTGCCGGTGAGGAGCGAGCGCCCGCCCCGGCCCTGCACCGGCTGACGGTGGGTGCGTTACGAGCGGTGGCCGACGGACATCGGCCCCGTGACCTGCTGTTGGACGCCTACCTATTACGTGCCATGGGCATCGCCGGATGGGCGCCGGCGTTGACCGAGTGCGCGCGCTGCGCTACACCCGGGCCGCATCGGGCATTTCACATCGCCGCGGGGGGCAGCGTCTGCACACACTGCCGTCCGGCCGGTTCAACGACACCGCCACTGGGCGTGCTGGACCTGATGTCCGCCCTACACGACGGCGATTGGGCGGCCGCCGAGCAGACACCGCAATCCCATCGCAGCTATGTCAGTGGGTTGGTGGCCGCGCACCTGCAATGGCATCTGGAACGGCAGCTCAAGACGCTGCCGCTGGTCGAGCGGTACTACCAGGCTGATCGATCGGTAGCCGAACGTCGTGCCGCGCCGATCGGGCAGGATAGCTGAGTGGCCAAGAACGCCCGAAAGCTGAAGTCCACCGACTTCCCGCAGCTGCCCCCGGCGCCGGACGACTATCCCACTTTTCCCGATACCTCGAGCTGGCCCGTCGTCTTCCCCGCGCTGCCCCCGTCCCCGGACGGTGGTCCTCGCCGACCGCCCCAGCACATCTCGAAAGCGGCCGCCCCACGAATTCCCGTTGACCGGTTGCCCAACCATGTCGCCATCGTGATGGACGGCAACGGCCGCTGGGCCACCCAACGTGGACTGAGCCGCACCGAGGGGCACAAGATGGGCGAGGCCGTGGTAATCGATATTGCCTGCGGCGCAGTCGAACTCGGGATAAAATGGCTCAGCCTCTATGCCTTCTCCACCGAGAACTGGAAGCGGTCTGCCGAGGAAGTGCGTTTCTTGATGGGCTTCAATCGTGACGTGGTGCGGCGACGCCGGGACGTGCTCAACCAGATGGGTGTCCGGATCCGGTGGGTGGGTTCGAGGCCACGGCTGTGGCGCAGCGTCATCAACGAGCTAGCGGTTGCGGAGGCCATGACCGAGCACAACGACGTCATCACCATCAACTACTGCGTCAACTACGGGGGGCGGACCGAAATCGCCGACGCCACCAGGGAAATCGCGCGCGAGGTTGCCGCGGGCAGACTGAATCCGGACCGGATCACCGAGTCGACGATCGCCCGCCACATGCAGCGACCCGACATCCCCGACGTCGACCTGTTTTTGCGAACGTCGGGGGAGCAGCGGTCCAGCAATTTCATGTTGTGGCAGTCGGCCTACGCCGAATACATATTCCAAGACAAGCTCTGGCCTGACTATGACCGCCGCGATCTGTGGGCGGCCTGCGAAGAGTACGTCTCTCGTAATCGCCGGTTCGGGAGTGCCTAGTGCAGTCATTGCAGCAGCGGCTGGCCTCGATACTGCGCGACGTTCTCCCGGTCGAGCAGGAAGCCGACGGAGCGCTCACGGTCCGCCATGCCGGCACGTTCGCCTCGCTACGG
Organism: Mycobacterium basiliense; assembly: GCF_900292015.1. Taxonomy (NCBI): domain Bacteria; kingdom Bacillati; phylum Actinomycetota; class Actinomycetes; order Mycobacteriales; family Mycobacteriaceae; genus Mycobacterium; species Mycobacterium basiliense. Next base: position 3,729,460 of record NZ_LR130759.1, on the reverse strand, counting down.
GTGGTGAGCATTGTCGAAGACCTGGAACTGGTCTCGCTGACGCAGATATTGGCCTGGGATTTGCCACTGACCAAGAAGATCGGCGACCAGGTGGCCAAGCAGGCGCGCGACTCTAATTTTGGCGCGGTGATCTTGCTGGAGAAGGACGCGGCGAAGCAGGAGAGGGCGGTCCAGCGCAACTCGAGCAAGGGCACGGGCAAGACGGCGCCGAAAACCGTGGACGTCATGTTGCGATACAACTTTCCCGGTGCTGGCTTAACCGACGACGCGCTACGTACCCTGCTCCTGCTGGTGTTGGACACCGGTGCCCAGATGCGCACCGCGCTGACATCGTAGGCGCCGCCTCAGGAGCGGCAATCGGCACAGGTGCCGAAGATCTCAATGGTGTGGCTGACATCGGAGAATCCATGTCTGCTGGCTACCTCGGCCGCCCAGGTCTCAACTTCGTGATCCGCCACCTCGATGGTGGAACCGCAATCGCGGCAGACCAGATGGTGGTGATGGTGCTCCGAGCATCTGCGGTAGACCGATTCACCCGTGTCGGTGCGCAGGGTGTCGACCGTTCCAGCCGATGCCATCGATTGCAGTGTTCGGTAGACGGTAGTCAGGCCGATGTTCTCGCCGCGGCGGCGCAGTTCGTCGTGCAGTTCCTGAGCCGAGCGGAAGTCGTCGACCGCGTCCAGAAGCGTCGCGATCGCCGCTCGCTGGCGAGTGGACCGGACACTGGCCCCCGCCATCAGGGCCGCGCCGCCGCAGCGCTTGGCTCGTCGCCCGCCCAGGTCACGGCGTGTCCTCACTCGCGTGGGCGACCGCGTCGACGACGATGTGGGCAAGGTGATGGTCGGCCAGCCGGTACAGCACTTCGCGGCCGGATCGCTCCCCGGTAACGACGCCGGCCGCCTTGAGAATCTTCAAATGCTGGCTGACCAGCGGTTGCGGCACTCCGAGCGCGTCAACCAGCTCGTGCACGCAGCGCTGGGATTCGCGCAACTGCAGCACGATGGCGATCCGGACCGGTGCGGCCAGCGCGCGCAGCAGCTCGCCGGCCGCATCGAGAATCTCCCGCGGTGGCGGCACGGGAAATACAGGGTGTTCGGCCAAACCATCAACGCTGTGCTCGTGATCACCGATCACGTCGTCTGCGGTGGGAGGTAAAGAAGGCGCAGATGGCGAAGTCGTCATATCGTGGTCACCACCTCAACGAGTGCATGTTTTCCGACCGCCTTCATGCCAGCGCATCAGCTTGCGGATGACCTCCACTGTCACATGCATGATGATGCATGTCAAAGACCGCGCACCGGTCGCTACCATGACTGAGGTTTTGCGCGGTGACTTGCCGCCGCATGCGATTGCCCGATCTGGGAAGGGAGTGCACCAGCCCGTGGCGTCTGTCATCGACACCGTGGTAAACCTCGCGAAACGGCGTGGCTTCGTTTTTCCGTCGGGCGAGATCTACGGCGGTACCAAGTCGGCGTGGGACTATGGCCCACTGGGGGTGGAGCTCAAGGAGAACATCAAACGCCAGTGGTGGCGATCGGTGGTTTCTGGCCGCGACGACGTTGTCGGTATCGATTCCTCGATCATCCTGCCCCGTGAGGTGTGGGTGGCCTCGGGGCATGTCGAGGTCTTCCACGACCCGCTGGTCGAGTCGCTGATTACGCACAAGCGCTACCGGGCCGACCACCTCATCGAAGCCTACGAAGCAAAACACGGGCACCCGCCACCCAACGGGCTGGCCGATATCCGCGACCCGGAAACCGGTGAGCCGGGCCAGTGGACCGAGCCGCGCGAATTCAACATGATGCTCAAGACCCATCTCGGACCGATCGAGACCGACGAGGGGCTGCACTATCTGAGGCCCGAGACCGCGCAGGGCATCTTCATCAACTTCGCCAACGTGTTGACAACGTCTCGCAAGAAGCCGCCGTTCGGCATCGGCCAGATCGGCAAGAGCTTCCGCAACGAGATCACCCCGGGCAACTTCATCTTTCGCACCCGCGAGTTCGAGCAGATGGAGATGGAGTTCTTCGTCGAGCCGACGACCGCCAAAGAGTGGCATCAGTATTGGATTGACACCCGGTTGCAGTGGTATGTCGAGCTTGGTATCGACCCGCAGAACTTGCGGCTCTACGAACACCCCAAGGAGAAGCTGTCGCACTACTCTGATCGCACCGTCGACATCGAGTACAAGTTCGGCTTCGTCGGCAATCCATGGGGCGAGCTAGAGGGTGTCGCCAACCGAACCGACTTCGACCTGTCGACGCACTCCAAGCATTCCGGCGCCGAGCTGTCCTTCTACGATCAGGTCAACGACACCCGATACACGCCCTATGTCATCGAACCGGCGGCGGGACTGACCCGGTCGTTCATGGCCTTCTTGATTGACGCGTACTCCGAGGACGAAGCCCCGAATGCCAAGGGTGTGCTGGAAAAGCGCACGGTGGTGCGACTGGACCCACGCCTGGCCCCGGTCAAGGCCGCGGTGTTGCCGCTGTCGCGCCATGCCGACCTGAGTCCCAAAGCTCGGGACCTGGCCGCCGAGTTACGCAAATGCTGGAACATCGACTTCGACGATGCCGGCGCCATCGGTCGCCGCTACCGGCGCCAGGACGAGATCGGCACCCCGTTTTGCGTGACGGTTGACTTCGACTCGCTCGAGGACAATGCCGTCACCGTTCGTGAGCGCGACGCCATGACCCAGGAGCGGGTCGCGACGGACAAGGTCGCCGACTACTTGGCGGTACGACTCAAAGGCTGCTAGCAACCCCGCCAGGCTGCTGCCGGAACTGGCTTGCGATGCCGCGGCGCCCCGGCTGGCGGGAACCCAGGCCGCCCCCAGGGGCCCAATCCTCGGGGTTGCGGCGTGCGGCCGCTTGGGGGGCGTGGGGGCGGGTCGTGCGTGTCGGTGCCGGTAACGCCTTGGCGTGCGGTTGAGAATATTCCGGTGAAGGAGGGGCTGTTCTGATGAATTTTGCGATGTTGCCGCCGGAGATCAATTCGTTGCGGATGTTTTCTGGTGCGGGGTCGGCGCCGATGTTGGGGGCGGCGGCGGCGTGGGGTGGTTTGGCTGAGGAGTTGGGTACGGCGGCGGAGGCGTTTGCGTCGGTGACCTCGGGGTTGGCGGGTCAGGCGTGGCAGGGTCCGGCGGCGGCGGCGATGGCGGCTGCGGCGGCGCCGTATGCGCGTTGGTTGAGTGCGGCGGCGGCGCGGGCGGTGGGTGCGGCTGGGCAGGCCAAGGCGGTGGCCGGGGTTTTTGAGGCGGCGCGGGCGGCGATGGTGCATCCGTTGGCGGTGGCGGCGAATCGTGATGCGTTTGTGCAGTTGGTGATGTCGAACTTGTTTGGTCAGAATGCGCCGGCGATTGCTGCTGCGGAGGGCATTTACGAGCAGATGTGGGCCGCTGATGTGGCGGCGATGGTGGGTTATCACGGCGGGGCTTCGGCGGTGGCGGCCCAGTTGGGTTCCTGGCAGGGTGCCCTGTCGGGTCTGCCCGGTCTGTCGGGTTTGGTCGGCGGCGCGGCCTGGGCCAGCACCCCGCTGGCCAATGCGCAACTGAGCTTGCAGGCGCTCGGCGCCGGGGCGGCCGCCGCGCCGGCTGCCGCTTCGCAAGGCCTGTCCGACCTGGTCTTCAACCTGGGGTTCGGCAACATCGGCACCTTCAACCTGGGCAGCGGCAATATTGGCGACACCAATATCGGCAACGGCAATATTGGCACCGGTAATCTGGGCAGCGGGAATTTCGGCGGCGGAAACTGGGGTAGCGGCAATATCGGGACCGGAAATTTCGGCAGCGGGAATATCGGTGACTTCAACCCCGGTAGCGGAAATTTCGGTAGCGGAAACCTGGGCAGCGGCAATATCGGCAGCCTCAATGTGAGTAGCGGAAATTTCGGCACCCTGAATATTTTCGGCGGGAACAACGGTGACGTAAATCTGGGCAGCGGAAATTTCGGTGACTTCAACCTTGGCAGTGGAAACCTGGGAAGCAATAACATCGGATTCGGGAATCTCGGAAGCGGAAATATCGGATTCGGCAACAACGGCAGCGACAACATTGGAATTGGCCTCACCGGCGATGGCGGATTTGGATTTGGTGGCTTCAATTCGGGCACCGGAAACATCGGATTGTTCAACTCCGGAAACAACAACATCGGTTTCTTCAACTCCGGGGACAACAACTTCGGCTTCGGCAACTCGGGAAGCGGAAACACGGGCTTTGGAAACGCGGGGAACTTCAACACCGGTTTCTGGAACGCGGGCAGCTCAAACACCAGTTTCGGGAGCGCTGGTGATGGAAACTTCGGCATCTTCGATGCGGGCAGTGGAAACATGGGTAGCTTTAACGTGGGCACTCACAACACGGGATTCGCGAATGCGGGTGCGGGCAACACTGGCTTCATGAACTCGGGTGATTCGAACACTGGCTTCTGGAATGGTGGCAACGTCAACACGGGCTTGTTCAACGGCGGAGATACCAACACCGGCTTCTTCAATGGCGGCAATGTGAACACCGGTTTTGGCAGCTCGGTTGACCAACCGTTTGCCAACTCGGGCTTCGGGAACTCCGGTACCGGGAATTCGGGCTGGGGTAACAGTGATCCCAACGGCAGTGTGAACTCCGGATTCTTCAATACCGGAATCGGCAACTCCGGTGTCTCGAACGCGGGCCCGGCCTTGGTCCCGGGCTTCAACTCCGGTTTTGGGAATGTCGGCACCAACAATGCGGGATATGTAAACTCCGGTAGCAGTCTCGCGGGGATTTCGAATTCCGGTAATAACAGTTCGGGTATCGTAAATTCGGGCGACGACAACTCCGGCGGATTCAACTCGGGTACCGGGCTTTCGGGCTTCTTCAGGTAGTCGCTGCAATTAACAGCGGTTCGGTTTGCCGCTTGACCAATCGCTCATGGCCATGCGACCGGGACGGTGTGGTCGCTTGGGCGCTGGCGTGGTTGGGAGGCGGGTCGTGCGTGTCGGTGCCGGTAACGCCTTGGCGTGCGGTTGAGAATATTCCGGTGAAGGAGGGGCTGTTCTGATGAATTTTGCGATGTTGCCGCCGGAGATCAATTCGTTGCGGATGTTTTCTGGTGCGGGGTCGGCGCCGATGTTGGGGGCGGCGGCGGCGTGGGGTGGTTTGGCTGAGGAGTTGGGTACGGCGGCGGAGGCGTTTGCGTCGGTGACCTCGGGGTTGGCGGGTCAGGCGTGGCAGGGTCCGGCGGCGGCGGCGATGGCGGCTGCGGCGGCGCCGTATGCGCGTTGGTTGAGTGCGGCGGCGGCGCGGGCGGTGGGTGCGGCTGGGCAGGCCAAGGCGGTGGCCGGGGTTTTTGAGGCGGCGCGGGCGGCGATGGTGCATCCGTTGGCGGTGGCGGCGAATCGTGATGCGTTTGTGCAGTTGGTGATGTCGAACTTGTTTGGTCAGAATGCGCCGGCGATTGCTGCTGCGGAGGGCATTTACGAGCAGATGTGGGCCGCTGATGTGGCGGCGATGGTGGGTTATCACGGCGGGGCTTCGGCGGTGGCGGCCCAGTTGGGTTCCTGGCAGGGTGCCCTGTCGGGTCTGCCCGGTCTGTCGGGTTTGGTCGGCGGCGCGGCCTGGGCCAGCACCCCGCTGGCCAGTACGGCACAGGTCAGCGCGCAATTGACCGGTGTTTCATCCGGTGTTGCCCAGGCCGCCAGTGCGGTGCCGGCAGCGCTTCAGGGGATCAACTTCGGTTTCGGCAATATCGGTTCCCTCAATTTGGGCAGTGGAAACACTGGCGACGGGAATTTTGGCAGCGGCAATATCGGCAACATCAACTTGGGCTGGGGCAACATCGGCAGTACCAACCTAGGCAGTGGCAACCAGGGGGACATCAACCTGGGCAGCGGCAACATCGGGAACTTCAACCTCGGCAGCGGGAACTTCGGCAGCCAGAACCTGGGCTCGGGCAACATCGGTAGCACCAACCTGGGCGTCGGCAACATCGGCAACACCAACGTGGGCAGCGGCAACATCGGCGACACGAACTTTGGCAACGGGAACAACGGCAACTTCAATTTTGGCAGCGGAAATTTTGGTAGCAACAATATCGGCTTCGGCAATAGCGGTAGTGGCAACTTCGGCTTCGGAAACTCCGGTAACAACAACATCGGCTTCGGGCTCACCGGCAACGGTGAGTTCGGAATCGGCGGTTTGAACTCGGGCAGCGGAAACATCGGTTTCGGAAACTCCGGTACCGGGAACGTGGGCTTCTTCAACTCGGGGAGCGGCAATTTCGGATTCGGAAACTCTGGCGATGGGAACACGGGCTTCGGAAACGCCGGCAACATCAACACCGGATGGTGGAACGGTGGCAGCACCAACACGGGCGTCGGCCACGCTGGAGCCAGCAACTTTGGATTTTTCGATTCGGGTAACTACAACGCCGGCAGCTTCAACTCGGGCAGCTCGAATACGAGTTTCGGAAACTCGGGCGACGTCAACACCGGCTTCCTCAACGCGGGCAACATCAATTCCGGCTTCGGCAATGCCGGAGACGTCAACACCGGCTGGGCAAACTCCGGCAACACGAATACCGGGGGGTTCAACGCCGGAGCCCTCAACACCGGCTTCTTCAGCGCGGCAACCCAACCGGGCCCCAACTCGGGCTTCGCTAACGTTGGTACCGGCAACTCCGGTTTCGGGCATAACGATCCTGCCGGCGCCGACAACTCGGGCATCCAAAACTCCGGTTTTGGTAACTCGGGCTACGTAAATACCAGCACCACGGCCATGTTCGGCGGCAACTCGGGCGTGCTCGACACTGGTTATGGAAACGCCGGGTTCTACAACGCGGCCGTCCAAAATGCGGGCATTTTCATCGCCGGTGTTATGAGTTCTGGCATGTTTACCTTCGGCACTGGAAGCTCAGGGTTTTTTGTCAATGGAGACAGTCTTTCAGGCTTTTTTAGGAACTTTTTCTAACAGCTTCGATCCACGTTTCCGAATGCGATATTGCAATTGAGATGTGGGGCTTCGGCCGGCGGTCAAAGCGATAGCGGATACCCGCAAGATTCTGGCCGCCAGAGCGGCAGGTCGGGCCGCCGCACCGGCGGCCGATACCAGTTTTCCGATGAGCGCCTCCCGTAGGTATATCGGCCTGAATGTGGCTGCTGACCAGGCGAAACAAGGTCGGTGGGAAAGGCTTACCCGAGTTTGACGGATGGCCCGACCCGCCGACCCGCCGCGCGTGCGAGTCCGCCAAGGTGGCCCGGGCTCGGGCCACCGATATGAATTCATCGCCGATATGGCTCGCGGTAACGCCGAAACCGAAACTCATTGGCAGCTGAATTTATGAGCAACTGGACAGTTGTCTGGCCAGTTTGAGTAAGCACCGGGATGGTTCCGAGATCGGTGATCCGTCGGCTGACCTGCTGGTATCCGCGAATTTGCCGGTTCGCTTTGCGAAAAGTGGAGATTTTTGCTGTGATTTACCTTACGATTCTCCAGTGGGTCGCTGTGGGTGCGGGGTTGTTTGTCAGTGAGTGTCGGTGAGTGTCTGTTGGAGCCGTTGATGCGGCTGATTGGGTTGGGGTTGTGATGGTTTTGGACTTTGCTTGGTTGCCGCCGGAGATCAATTCGGCGCGGATCTTCTCTGGTGCTGGGTCGGGGCCGCTGTATGTGGCCGCGGCGGCGTGGGAGGGGTTGGCTGCGGATTTAGCGGCGTCGGCGTCGTCGTTTGATGCGGTGGTGTCCGGGTTGGCGTCTGGGCCGTGGTCGGGGCCGGCGTCGGTGTCGATGGCGGCTGCTGCGGCGCCGTATGTGGGGTGGTTGAGCGCGGCGGCGGGGCAGGCGTCGGCGGCTGCTAGTCAGGCTGTGGCGGCGGCGACGGCGTTTGAGGCGGCGTTGTCGGCGACGGTGCATCCGGCGGCGGTGGCGGCCAATCGGGTGTCGTTGGTGTCGTTGATTGCGACGAACTTTTTGGGGCAGAACACCCCGGCGATTGCGGCGACTGAGTTCGATTATGTGGAGATGTGGGCTCAGGATGTGGCCGCGATGGTGGGGTATGACTCCGGGGCGTCGTCGGTGGCTGCGGCGTTGACGCCGTTTAGTTTGCCGCCGGTGGATTTGGCGGGTTTGGCCAGTGAGGTTAATGCGCAGGTTGCTGGGGCGGCGACGGCGTTGACGGCTGCGGTGTCTCCGATGGCGCAGGGCGTGGTTGAGGGATTGCCGGGTGTGGTGACTGGGGTGCAGTCGGCGGCCGCGGCGGTACCGCTGGACGCGGTGATGTCGGTGGCGCAGGTCGGGATGTATCCGGCCAGCATGATGCTGGGTCCGTTGATGCAATTGGGCAGTACCGCTAATGCCGGCACCGCGGGCTTGGCCAATGCGGGCGCGGCGGCATTGGTCGACGCCCCCAAGATGGTCGATGCGATCAATCCGATGAAGGGCCTGGGTGGTGCGGGTCTGGGTGCGGGGATGGCGGCGGATTTGGGTAAGGCTCGGTTGGTAGGGGCGATGTCGGTGCCGCCGACGTGGGAGGGGTCGATCCCGAAGGGGATGGCCACTTCGGCGATGTCGGGGTTTGGTGCCATGCCGCCTGAGATGGCCACGCCGACGGGTGGGGCTCCGATGGGGATGATGCCGATGCCGATGGGTATGGGCGGTGCTGGGGCTGGTATGCCCGGCGGGATGATGGGTCGTGGGGGTGCAAATCCGCATGTGGTGCAGGCGCGGCCCAGTGTGGTGCCGCGGATCGGTGTCGGCTAGGGGGTGATCGGTCGGGGTTCGCGTTGCGGCACGTGAGCAGAACTGGGCGTTATTGGGGAAGGGAGATATGGGATGGCTACTCGGTTTATGACCGACCCGCACGCGATGCGTGCCATGGCGGGTCGTTTTGAGGCGCATGCGCAGACGGTTGAGGATGAAGCCCGTCGGATGTGGGCGTCGTCGCAGAACATTTCGGGTGCGGGGTGGAGCGGCTTGGCCTCGGCGACTTCGTTGGACACGATGGGTCAGATGAATCAGGCGTTTCGCAACATTGTGAACATGTTGCACGGGGTGCGTGACGGGCTGGTGCGCGACGCTAATCATTACGAGACCCAAGAGCAGTCTTCGCAGCAGGTCTTGAGCAGTTAGCCGGGATGTAGAGAGGGGCACGGTCGATGACGATCAATTACCAGTTCGGTGATGTGGACGCCCATGGGGCGTTGATTCGGGCTCAGGCGGCGGCGTTGGAGGCCGAGCATCAGGCCATCGTGCGTGATGTGTTGGCGGCGGGGGATTTCTGGGGTGGTGCCGGGTCGGTGGCCTGCCAGGAGTTCATCACGCAGTTGGGTCGTAATTTTCAGGTTATCTACCAGCAGGCCAATGCTCACGGTCAGAAGGTGCAGGCCGCTGGCAACAACATGGCCAGCACCGATTCGGCGGTGGGTTCTAGCTGGGCCTAGCTAGCCGGCTCCACCAAGCTGTCAGGGGCGCGGGTAACACAGGGGGCGCGGTGTTACCCGCGCCCTCATGGTGCCGGAGTCCGGCGCGGCGCCGGGGGGAGCGAAGAGCGTGTCGAGACGCGATCGCCAATTATCAGAGTTGATTGGCGATTTGTTAAAAGCCCAGACCTTCGGAATCCGGTTGTCCTAGTATCCGGCCGTGGGGTCTAAGCGTGGGGTGTTTGTCAGTGTTTGTCGGTGAGTGTCTGTTGGAGCCGTTGATGCGGCCGATTGGGTTGGGGTTGTGATGGTTTTGGACTTTGCTTGGTTGCCGCCGGAGATCAATTCGGCGCGGATCTTCTCTGGTGCTGGGTCGGGGCCGCTGTATGTGGCCGCGGCGGCGTGGGAGGGGTTGGCTGCGGATTTAGCGGCGTCGGCGTCGTCGTTTGATGCGGTGGTGTCCGGGTTGGCGTCTGGGCCGTGGTCGGGGCCGGCGTCGGTGTCGATGGCGGCTGCTGCGGCGCCGTATGTGGGGTGGTTGAGCGCGGCGGCGGGGCAGGCGTCGGCGGCTGCTAGTCAGGCTGTGGCGGCGGCGACGGCGTTTGAGGCGGCGTTGTCGGCGACGGTGCATCCGGCGGCGGTGGCGGCCAATCGGGTGTCGTTGGTGTCGTTGATTGCGACGAACTTTTTGGGGCAGAACACCCCGGCGATTGCGGCGACTGAGTTCGATTATGTGGAGATGTGGGCTCAGGATGTGGCCGCGATGGTGGGGTATGACTCCGGGGCGTCGTCGGTGGCTGCGGCGTTGACGCCGTTTAGTTTGCCGCCGGTGGATTTGGCGGGTTTGGCCAGTGGGGTTAATGCGCAGGTTGCTGGGGCGGCGACGGCGTTGACGGCTGCGGTGTCTCCGATGGCGCAGGGCGTGGTTGAGGGATTGCCGGGTGTGGTGACTGGGGTGCAGTCGGCGGCCGCGGCGGTACCGCTGGACGCGGTGATGTCGGTGGCGCAGGTCGGGATGTATCCGGCCAGCATGATGCTGGGTCCGTTGATGCAATTGGGCAATACAGCCAATGCGGGCACCGCGGGCCTGGCGGGTATGGAGACCGCGGGGTTGGCCGCCGCCGATATGCCGAAGTTGGCCGGTGACATCAATCCGATGAAGGGCCTGGGTGGTGCGGGTCTGGGTGCGGGGATGGCGGCGGATTTGGGTAAGGCTCGGTTGGTGGGGGCGATGTCGGTGCCGCCGACGTGGGAGGGGTCGATCCCGAAGGGGATGGCCACTTCGGCGATGTCGGGGTTTGGTGCCATGCCGCCTGAGATGGCCACGCCGACGGGTGGGGCTCCGATGGGGATGATGCCGATGCCGATGGGTGGTGCTGGGGCTGGTATGCCCGGCGGGATGATGGGTCGTGGGGGTGCAAATCCGCATGTGGTGCAGGCGCGGCCCAGTGTGGTGCCGCGGATCGGTGTCGGCTAGAGGGGCACGGTCGATGACGATCAATTGCCAGTTCGGTGGTGTGGACGCCCATGGGGCGTTGATTCGGGCCAGCACCGATTCGGCGGTGGGTTCTAGCTGGGCCTAGCTAGCCGGCTCTACCAAGCTGTCAAGGGCGCGGGTAACACAGGGGACGCAAGTGTTACCCGCGCTCTTGTGATTTCATCGCCCCAGCAACGGCGAATCGCTCAACTCGTCTGCAGCACAGCACCGCCTACCTCCGGCAGCTTTGGCTCTCAGCTTGAAAGGCTAGAGCGGGAGTAGTGTTCCCTTTATGCCGTTGGCGACCGGCGCCATTTTCGCGGGCTACCACATCATCCGGTTGCTGGGTTCGGGGGCAAGCGGTGAAGTTTACCTCGCTCAGCATCCCAGATTGCCACGGCGTGATGCGGTCAAGATCATTTCTCCGGAACTGATGGCCGACCTTGACTTTCGTGAGCGTTTCGCCCGAGAGGCCGAGGCCGCTGCCACGCTGTTTCACCCCAATATTGTGGCGGTGCATGATCGCGGCGAGTTCGATGGACGCCTGTGGATGGCGATGAGCTATGTCGAAGGCACCGATGCCGCACGGCTGGTGATGGAGCAGCATCCGGCCGGCATGGCTATAGACGATGCGTGCGAAATCGTCACCGCGGTGGCGGACGCACTCGACTACGCCAACCAGCGTGGCCTGCTGCATCGCGATGTTAAGCCTGCCAATATCCTGCTGACCAATCCCCAGGATGGCGGCCGGCGCATCATGCTGGCCGACTTCGGAATCGTGCGTCCACTTGGTGATTCCGGGGGACTCACCGTCACGAATTTCGCGGTGGGCACGATGGCCTACTCTGCGCCTGAGCAGTTGATGGGAGCACGCATTGACGGCCGAGCCGATCAATACGGATTGGCCGCCACCGCCTTCCACCTGCTCACTGGCGCGCCGCCGTTCGTGACCGCGAACCCGCTGGCGATCATCGAGAAGCATCTGAACAGCGGTCCGCCGCCGCTCAGCGATCGCCGCCCGGAGTTGGCGCACCTTGACCGGCTGTTCGCGAAGGCGCTGTCCAAGGACCCGGGGAACCGTTTCCGTCGGTGTCGTGAGTTTGCGATAGCCCTGCGTCAGCGGGGTTCGGTGGACTCCGTGGACTCGGCAGCCCGTCGCCGGACGACACCGCCGCGCCGCCCGGTCCGCGTGCCGGTGTTCGGAGCGGATGCTGCTCGGGACCCGTTCGAAGGAATCGTGGCCGAACTGGCAGACGCAGGATTCCTCGACGCCCGCGAAGTGGGACGCGGCGCCTACGGCGTGGTTTATCGGTGTGTGCAGCCCCAGAACGGCCGGCAGGTGGCAGTGAAAGTGCTCACCGCGGTCTTCGACAGGGACAACTACGAACGGTTCCGCCGCGAAGTGTTTGTCATGGGTCGCTTGTCAGGTCATCCGAACATCGCCGCGATCCTGCAGGTCGGAGCGCTCCCCGGCGGACGGCCGTACGTTGTCATGCCGTTCTACCCGGGCAATTCGCTAGAAACCTTGGTGCGCAACCGAGGTCCATGCGATTGGGCCTGGGCGATACGCGTCGGGGTCAAATTGGCAGGTGCCCTGGAAACGGCGCATCGTGCCGGGATACTTCATCGAGATGTCAAGCCGGCCAACATCCTGCTCACGGAGTTCGCCGAACCGCAACTAACCGACTTTGGTATCTCGCGCATCGTCGGCGGCTACGAAACCGGCAGCGGATACATCACCGGTTCGCTGGCCTTCACGGCGCCAGAAGTGCTTGCGGGCGCCGCGGTGAGCGCGGCGGCCGACATCTACAGTCTGGGCGCCACACTGTTCAATCTGGTCGCCGGCCGTCCCGCCTTCGAACGTCGGCTAGGGGAGGAGCGCGTGGCGCAGTTCTTGCGGATCACCACCCATGAACCGCCGATCCTGCTCGGCCCGGAGGTGCCCGCCGACCTGTCGGCGCTCGTCAAGCGGGTGATGGCCCGAAACCCGTTGGCGCGCCCGGCCACCGCGGCCGAGGTGGGGGAGCTGCTGCGAGGCGTGCAACATGAGCACGGGTTGGTGCCCGACGATATGGCCATTCCCGCGGAGACCGGCGGGCCGGCCACCATGGTCGGACCCGCAACTTTGCTTCCCGTCGGCGGACAGCCCAGCACGGGGGCCGTCGACATTGGCTGCCGATATCCGGCGAATCAATGGCCGCCCGATCGGCACCTGCACACGCCGCTGACATCATTTGTGGGGCGAAGCAGCGAGCTGGACGAACTTGCGGCGCTGCTGAGCAGCGATGTCCGGTTGGTCACCTTGACCGGGCCTGGTGGAGTCGGCAAGACCCGGCTGGCCATGCAATTGGCAAGCCAACTTGAACACACGGTCCCCGGGGGTGTCTGGCTTGTCGAACTCGGGAACCTGTTGGAGGCAGAGCACCTGATCGAGGTCATTGCCGACGCATTGCTACTTGGCGAGCCGACCGCGCAGGCTTCCAACCCGACCCGAGAGCTGGCGCGGCGGCTGCACGGCACCTTGGGAAATCGGCGCGCGCTGGTCGTGTTGGACAATTGCGAGCATTTGATCCCGGCCTGCAGTCCGCTGATCGACCAGTTGCTACGCGCCGTTGCGGGCCTACAACTGCTGGTGACCAGTCGGCAGGTGCTGGGTATCCCCGGCGAACGCGTCTACGTCGTGGCGCCGTTGTCGGTGCCCGATCCCGCCGAGGTTAAGGACGATCCGGCCATCTTGACCCGGTTGATGGACCACGACGCCGTCCGGTTGTTCATCGACCGGGCGAAGGCCGTGCTGCCGGACTTCTCCATGACAGACGAGGAACGATTGAACGTCGTCCGATTGTGCGCACAATTGGGCGGCATGCCGTTGATGATCGAGCTCGCCGCGGCCCGATTGCCAACCTTCGGTGTCACCACATTGCTGAAGATCATCACCGACCGATTCCAGCTGCTCTCCCCCGAGAGCGGCACCGTGGTGGCGTCAAGTCACCGCACCTTGCCGGCCCTGGTTGACTGGAGCTACCAGTTGCTGACCCCCGATGAGCGCGAAATATGGCTTGCCATTTCCCTTTTCGCCAGCGAATTCGATGCGGAGTCGGCGCTGGAACTATGCGCCGCGTCGGCGCGAAGCGCCCAGGACGTACATCTGATTCTGGCGTCTCTGGTCGACAAGTCGATGGTCGCGAGCAACCCATGCAATGGTAGCCATCGATATCGGCTACTGGTAACGCTGCGGGAATACGCGGCGGAGCTGCTGTCGGAGTCTGGTAGTCGCCGAGACCTTGTCAAACGGTACGTCGACCGCTATCAGCGCATCGCCGACGAGTTCGGCAGGAATTGGTTTGGTGCTCGTCAGGTCGAGTTGTTCAACGCGGTTCACGACGACCGCGAAAACCTTCGTGCCGCCTTGGTGTACTGCCAAGGCGATGATGAGCTGGCACCGGCATGCGCGCAGATAATCACTTCGCTGCACTATTACTGGCTGGCCAGTACGACGGTGACCGAGACCCGGCGATGGCTCGCCGAGGTTGCTGATTCGGACCTGCTCGCCCCAGCCATACGAGTTCGGGCACTGTGGAGTGCCGGCTTCGCCGCGGTGATCCAGAACGACCTCGAGACCGCCGGCCGCTATGCCAGCGCTGCCAGGGAGTTAGCGATCGAACTGGGAGATCAATCGAGCGAGGGCTACGCAAATTTGGTGCTGGGCATGGTCGCGGCGGGCCGCAGGGATGTGACCGTCGGACTCGCCGCCTACGATCGGGCGCTGGAGTGCCACCGAGCTCACGGTGACGCGCAGGGGATCGTCGCCACCATATCGGCCCTGATCACTGCTCTCCCATCATCCGACGACCCGAAACGCGGGACCCGGCTGTGGCAGGAAGCGGTCGCCCTATGCGAGCAGGCTGGAGATCGCTGGCAATTGGCCTATCTGATGTTCGCGCGAGGTTTGTTCCTCTACTTCGCCGGGGATTATGAGCGGGCCGCGGCCGCAGAATTGCAGTCACTGGAGCTCTCCAGGCCATTCGCCGACCGGATCGTTGCCGCGTTCGCGCTGGAGGTACTGGCGTGGACGGCCGCGCGAAGTGGCGATTACGAATTGGCGGCCAGAAGGTTGGGGGCCGCGGCTGGAAGCTGGTCCAGCGGAGATGTTTCGGTGGTCCGCTACGGCGGATTGACCTTCCACCGGCGCGCGGTGGACAGGTTGATTCATGAGCATCTCGGCGACGAGCGCGGCACCGAAATGCGTGCAGAAGGCAGCGTGCTAGGCGTCGACCCGTTGGTTGCCGAGGCTCTCGGGTACGGGGACTGAAGCCCGGCTCAGACGTGTCCTATTCCGCTGGTCATCAGGAAAACGCCGAGCAGGGCGATGATGACTGCGAAGAACTGTTGCCGTCGTGCCTTGACCCAGCCGTGCACCACCGACATGATCTGGCTGGTTCTTGTCGGCGCCGCTAGTTGGCTGGCCAGTGGGAGCTCGACGAAGGACAGCGCGATGACGGTGTAGATCCCCGCCGCGCTGATCTGGGTGCTTACCGTGGATCCCGAGGCGACGATCGCGGTGAGGGCCGCCAAGAACCTAAAATCGACCAACATCCCGACTCCGAGGAGGAATGCCACCCGCAACGGTCGGGCCTGCAACGCAAGCTCCGCACGTGCGGAGAGTCTGGAGATCGCCGTCGAGGTCTGCACCTGCCAATGTGACCCGGCGACGTCAGAGATTCCCAGGCGCGCCCGCTGATGCGGCGCGCGGCCAACCGCTATCGCGGCGATAAGCAAAGCCAGCACCCCCATCGCGATCTGCACGTGACCGGCGGTGGAGCTGGCCGTGGCGATTTCCCACCGATGCATTGCGCTGAGTGCGAACTCACGTAGCCCGAAAAGCACTCCCACGGCCAAGGCAACGCTGGTGGTAATGCCGCCGAGCCAGAACGCAACCAGTTGAGTCGCCGCATGAGGCCGCGATGAAATCAGCACGCCGACCCCGATGCGCACCGGGTCGGCCGTCGCCACAAGAGCCAACACCAGCACCGTGCCCCACATGGCAACGGACGCTACAACCACCCTTCGGATTGCGGAACCCTGATCAGACATTGTTTTTTCAATCACGGCGAGATTACTTGAGCTGCAAATCTTTTCTGGCGCCAGAATAAGACAGCCGGCATCTAATGCGATCGCACAAGAAATGGTATGTGGCGGTCTGACCTGGAACGATGTCACGGCCTGTGGAGCTGCTGGCCGTCGGAGAAATAGCTCTATGAGGGATCGATTAGGAATGTGGGATTAGATAAATTTTTCGTCGTGCGCCGTTAATCCCACGGGTTTGCGCGCCATCAGCCAATGGTCGTTGTCGAAGGCCGCGGTGGCGGCGCGCAGAGATCGGGTCAGACACCCACCCGAGGGGCTTCCAGGAGCCGCGAATTCGTTGACTTTCGTTGCCCGCCAGCCGATGAGGCGGCCGGGCGCCGATCGACACGGTCGTTCACGGGGTGGATTGCTGGCCTTCTCCGCCGGTGTTTACCCATGCGGTCGACCCAGCGTGGTGGGGCCGCGTAGGAGAACCCGTTGGACCACTGGATGGCGGTCCGATATCCGGCAGGCGGTCACGCGCCGACGTCGAAAACGGTGCTGGGGCATTTGCTACTCAGAGACGCCAACCGCGACACGCCGTTGCTGTATCCCGGCGCACAGCTGTCGTAACTATACCGTGACTTGGACTATTCGCAGGGAGGCAGATTCAGTGAGAAACCCGTTCCAGGGGATGTCACGTCGGGAGTTTCTCACCAAGCTCAGTGGTGCTGGCGCGGCGGCGTTGCTGATGGACTATGCCGCCCCGGTGATTGAGAAGGCCTACGGTGCCGGGCCATGCTCTGGGCATCTCTCCGATATCGAACACATCGTGTTGTTGATGCAGGAGAACCGGTCGTTCGATCACTACTTTGGCACCCTGTCCAGCGTCCAGGGTTTCAACGACCCGTCGCCAGCGTTTCAGCAAAAGGGCTGGAACCCGAGGACGCAATCGCTCGACCCGGCCGGGACTACCATTCCGTTCCGCCTGGACACGACGCGAGGCCCATTCCTGGACGGCGAATGCGTCAACGATCCGGAGCACCAGTGGACTGCGATGCACCAGTCGTGGAACGGCGGCGCCAACGACAACTGGTTGCCGGCGCAGGCCAATACTCGTACGGGACCCTATGTGCCCATGACGATGGGTCATTACACGCGCCAGGATATTCCGATCCATTACTTGCTGGCCGACACGTTCACGGTTTGCGACGGCTATTATTGTTCACTGCTGACCGGCACCTTGCCCAACAGGCTGTACTGGTTAAGCGCCTGGATCGACCCGGCCGGTACCAATGGCGGTCCCCAGCTCGTGGAACCCGGTTTCCTGCCGTTGCATCAATACAGCTGGCGAATCATGCCACAAAACCTCGAAGATGCCGGCGTCAGTTGGAAGGTGTATCAGAACAAGGATGCGGGGCGGTTCATAAATACGCCCATCAGCAACAACGGGCTGGTGCAGGCCTTCGCACAGTCCGCTGATCCGAGATCGAACCTGGCTCGTTACGGCATCGCGCCGAGCTACCCGGTGGACTTCGCGGCCGATGTCAAAGCCAATAGATTGCCGCGAGTCTCCTGGTTGGTGCCGAACTTCATCCAGTCCGAGCACCCCGCGTTGCCGGTGGCGCTCGGTGCGGTGGCCATGGTGACCGCGCTAAGGATCTTGCTGTCCAATCCCGCGGTGTGGGAAAAAACAGCCCTGATCATCAGTTACGACGAGAACGGCGGCTTCTTCGATCACGTGACCCCGCCGACTGCACCACCGGGGACGCCCGGCGAATGGGTAACGGTGCCAGATATCAACGCGGTTTCCGGGTCCGGGGGCATCCGCGGGCCGCTCGGTCTGGGCTTTCGCGTGCCCTGCATAGTCGTTTCCCCGTTCAGCCGCGGCGGATTGATGGTCCACGACACGTTCGACCACACCTCGCAGCTGAAGTTGATCCGGGCGCGATTTGGGGTGCCGGTGCCCAACCTGACCGCCTGGCGCGACGGTGTGGTTGGCGATATGACGTCGGCATTCAACTTCGCCACCCCGCCGAACCCGTCCAGACCGAACCTGAGCCACCCGCTGCTGGCCGCGGTGCCGAAACTGCCGCAATGCATTCCCAACGTGGTGTTGGGAACCACCGACGGCGCGCTGCCGGCCATTCCCTATCGGGTGCCCTATCCGCAGATGATGCCCTCGCAGGAAAGTACTCCGACTCGCGGAATTCCCAGCGGTCTCTGTTGATCGACTAGGAACTTGCTCGTGCGTATCTGCTGTAGACGTCGAAAGGAATTCCCGCTCAGGAATTGATCGCCGAAATCTCAGAGCAAACGCCCGTACGGGGTATGTTCGACCATCTGGTTGGGCAGGACTCGCGGTGGTACCGGCTGACGCTGGGTTTCGAGTTTCCGTGCGCTCAGCGGCGACCGCAGTCGTATACGGCGTAAATCCCCTATGCGACACGCCGGTTGACGTGTGGATGCTGTCCCCGTTGTGAATATACGGTGGGCCGGAATAAGTGAAGGAGTGCAATGTGGTGAGCCAGGATGCTTTCGCTGGGATGTCGCGTCGAGAATTCCTGGCAAAGGCGACTGGTGCTGGCGCGGCGGCATTTCTGACGGACTGGGCCGCGCCAGTGATTGAAAAGGCTTATGCGGCTGGCCCTTGCTCTGGGAATTTGACCGACATCGAGCACATCGTGTTGTGTCTGCAGGAGAACAGATCATTCGATCACTACTTCGGCACCCTCTCGGGTATCGACGGGTTCGATACCCCGACGCCGTTGTTTGCCCAGCGGGGGTGGAATCCACGAACCCAAGCGATCGACCCCGCCGGCACCACGTTGCCGTACCGCATTGATACGACCCGGGGGCCCAACGGTGTGGGCGAATGCGTCAACGATCCCGATCACCAGTGGATTGCGGCCCATTTGTCCTGGAACGGTGGGGCCAACGACGGTTGGCTTCCGGCTCAGGCCAGAACCCGATCGGCGGGCAATACTCCGGTGGTTATGGGCTACTACGCGCGTCCCGATATCCCCATCCACTACCTACTGGCCGACACCTTCACAATCTGCGACCGCTACCACTCGTCGCTGTTGGGCGGCACGATGCCGAACCGACTCTATTGGATCAGCGGCACTGTCAACCCTGAGGGAGACCAAGGCGGTCCGCAGATAGTGGAGCCGAGCATCCAGCCGAAATTGACATTCAGCTGGCGCATCATGCCGCAGAACCTCAGCGATGCCGGCGTCAGTTGGAAGGTCTACAACAGCAAGTTGCTCGGTGGTCTCAACGACACGACCCTAAGCCGCAACGGGTACGTCGGGAGTTTCAAGCAGGCGGCGGATCCGAGGTCGGATCTGGCTCGCTACGGCATTGCTCCGACCTACCCAGGGGACTTTGTCCTCGACATCATGAACAACAGGCTGCCCAATGTCTCTTGGGTTGTCCCGCTGACCATCAATTCTGAGCACCCTTCGTTTCCGATCGCGGTGGGTGCGGTCACCATCGTCAATCTGCTACGTGCGTTGCTTCGCAATCCAGCGGTGTGGGAGAAAACCGCGCTGATCATTGCCTACGACGAACACGGTGGCTTTTTCGACCACGTCACGCCGCCGACTGCGCCGGTAGGCACGCCCGGCGAATGGATTCCCAACACCGTTGACATCGACAAAGTGGACGGCTCAGGCGGCATACGCGGGCCGATCGGGCTGGGCTACCGCGTGCCCTGTTTCGTCATCTCGCCCTACAGCCGCGGTGGGCTGATGGTTCATGACCAGTTCGATCACACCTCACAGTTGCAACTCATCGGCAAGCGGTTCGGGGTTCCGGTTCCCAACCTGACCCCTTGGCGTGCCAGCGTGACCGGGGACATGACGTCGGCGTTCAATTTTGCCGTTCCGCCCAACCCGTCTCCGCCCAACCTGGACCACCCCGGCCGCCAGCTGCCCAAGGTGGCCAAGTGCCTGCCGAATGCGGTGTTGGGTTTCTTGAACCGGGGGCTTCCCTATCGGGTTCCGTACCCGCAGGTGATGCCGACGCAGGAAACAACGCCGGTGCGCGGTATCCCCAGCGGCATCTGTTAGCCGAGCTGACCGGTGCGGATCAACTGACCGGTTGGTGATTATTGGGGTAATGCCACAAACGCTGGATCGCATACACAGGACCGCGGCCTTTCTTGTGGGCATGCGAAAAAATCCTGGATTTGGGCGATATCGCTCCCGATATTGCCTTACGATTCGGAGTGCTCGGTGGTTTGCGTTAGCCGTCGAGTGTTGAGTTCTTGAGATCGGCACTTGGAAGGGGACAACGTGCTTTTGCCTCTTGGTCCGCCCCTACCGCCCGATGCCGTGGCGGCGAAGCGTGGCGAGTCGGGAATGCTCTGCGGGTTGTCGGTTCCGCTCAGCTGGGGTACGGCTGTTCCGCCGGATGACTATGACCACTGGGCGCCGGAGCCTGAAGAGGGCGCCGACGCCGTGGCGGTCGACGCGGCGGATGCGGATGCGGCCGCGGCAGCCACAGACGAATGGGACGAGTGGGCCGAATGGCGAGAGTGGGAGGCAGCCAATGCCGAACCTCGCTTCGAAGTGCCGCGTAGCAGCAGCAGCGTCATACCGAATTCCCCGGCGGCCGGCTAAGAGAGAGGGGGCAGACTGTCGTTCTTTCACGATTGATTGGCGGCTTCGGTATCCGGCGGCCGGTGATCCCAGCAATCAATCTGTCCGAGTAGTCCCAACAACCAATCTGTCCGAGTACACCTAACAACCAATCTGTCCGAGTACATCCAACAACCAATCTGTCCGAGAAGTCCCAAGTAGTAGGTCCAGGTAGCAAGGAGACAAGGAACATGGCCACACGCTTTATGACGGACCCGCACGCTATGCGGGCAATGGCGGGACGCTTTGAGGCCCACGCCCAGACGGTGGAAGACGAGGCTCGTCGGATGTGGGCGTCCTCGCAGAACATCGCCGGTGCGGGCTGGAGCGGCCTGGCCTCGGCGACCTCGCTGGACACTATGGGCCAGATGAACCAGGCCTTCCGCAACATTGTCAACATGCTGCACGGTGTGCGCGACGGGCTCGTCCGCGACGCCAACCACTACGAGACTCAAGAGCAGTCTTCGCAGCAGGTCCTGAGCAGCTAGTACCAACCAGACAGCTTCGATCCAGGAGGACAAAACCAATGACCATTAACTACCAGTTCGGTGATGTCGACGCCCACGGCGCTCTCATCCGCGCCCAGGCCGCCTCGCTCGAGGCCGAGCACCAGGCCATCGTTCGCGATGTGCTGGCTGCCGGTGACTTTTGGGGTGGCGCCGGTTCGGTGGCTTGCCAGGAGTTCATTACCCAGTTGGGCCGTAACTTCCAGGTGATCTACGAGCAGGCTAACGCCCACGGCCAGAAGGTTCAGGCCGCCGGCAACAACATGGCGCAGACCGACAGCGCGGTCGGCTCCAGCTGGGCCTGATAGGTCTCAGAGGGTTACGGTTCGCGGCGGCGCACCGCTAGCGGTGCGCCGCCGGGCCGATGACCAGGTACGTCCGCGTACGGGTACCAAGTGCCCGTACGCGGACGTACGCTTTTGGACGTACGCAGTCGTGGGTGCACCCCATTTATTGGGCACTGATGGACGGCTTGGCCTTCCGCTCGACGCTGTCCGCTCGATCTTGGATGGCTGCTTCGTTCGTGGGCGGGGGCTAGAACCGCCCACCGCCTCCCAGGAATCCGCCATCGGATGAGCCGCCGGATGAGCCGGAGGAACCGCCGAACGATGTTGGGCTCCAGCCGCCGAAACCTCCTCGCATGCCGCCGCTGAGCAGATCGCCGATGATGATCCCGCCGAGGATCGCGCCGGTGTTGTTGCCCCCTTGTCGGGTGTACGCGCGCTGGGCGGCTTGCACGTCGGCGTTGGCCAGTGCCTGGGCGTCGGCGGCCAGCGTCGACGCCGCATTGGCATAGGCAATCGCGTGGGACAGGTCCGCCGGTTTTTTGTCCTGGGCGGCATCAAGTTGACGTTTGGCCTCCGCGAGCCTGGTCCTGGCTTCAGGGCCGATGCTGCCGCGTCGGGTATCGATGTATTCCGAGACCGCCCGCACCCTGGACTCCGCGGTAAAGAGCGCCTGCTCGAACGAACGGTTGAGGCGCTCGGCATTCGCGCGTTCCTGAGCCATGGCGGCCAGCAGCCGATCAAGATCCGTGTCGGCCTTGGTGAGCTGAGCAAATGCGCTGAGCGGATCGGCGGCGCCGGCGCCGCCTGCGCTGCGGGCATTGTCCAACGCTCTGGCGGCGGCGTCGCGCGCCGCGATCAGTTCTGCTGTGTAGGCGGATTTGTTCCTCGGTGCTTTCTGTAGTTGTTCGTTGGCGCACTTGATGTCCGCCTGAATGTCAGCCACTACCGAGGGCAGCGCGGCGACCGCGTGTCTGATGTCGCTGGCGGCGCTGTCCACCGCATCGAGCAGGGAGCGGGCTTGCCCGAGCGCGGACTCGGCTGCGCGAACCGCATCCACCAATCGCGCCTGCTGGCCGCTGATGGCCTTGGTGGCCAAATCACGCGCCGTGCTGATGTTGGCGTCGGCGAACACCAGCCGCTCCTGGGCCGTGGTGACGTTGGCGGAGATGGAGCTCAGGGCAGCGGCTCCGAATTCGTTGTGCAGCTCGACCAATCGTTGTTCGGTCGGGGCAATGCGGGTGGTGAGTTCGACATACTTCTGGGTCAGCAAGTCGAGCCGAGCCGGCGCGTTGATTACCAAATCACGTAGCTTCTCAAAGGATTCGGTCTGCGACTCGAGTTCGCGGTCGGCGTTGGCCGCCGATACGATCACCCGGGTAAGCAACTCACGCCGTTGCGCCGGCGTCTCCGGTCTGCTGTCGTCAAGTTGCTGACGCACCGTGAACGCTTGGGACAGAGCGGCTTTGGCGTTGTTCAGCGCTCGGCTGAAAGGCGCCGTTCGTTCATCACCGAACTCATCAATGGCCAGCGCGAGTTCATTGGAGCTGGTACGTAATGCGTTGTCGACGTCTACCACCATCGCGCGGGACAACTCGTCCAACACGTCCAGCGGCACGGCGGCCAACGCGCGCGGATCTGTGGGGTCGACCCGTCGTGCCGCAGCCAATGCGTCTGTGCGTCGTCGGCGGGCGCGGAACCGCATTACCAGCCACAGGGTCAGGGCGGCGGCGACGATGACGCCGAGGACAACCAGCAGCGACACGCCACCGGCCGGGCTGGGTGACTTGTTGAGTCCGTTGGCTGCGGCAACGGCGGCGCCGGCCCAGTCGTTCTTACGCAACGCGGGCTCGATCTGATTGCGGCGGATGCTTTCGACCTGACTGGCGCTGACCTCTTTCACCGTCGACGGCACCAGGAAGGCATAGGAACGGGCGACGGTGGCCACCGCCAACAGTGCGTCGTAGTTGCCCAAGTCGCTGGTGCGTACCGTGCTCTGCGCCCAGTTCACCGCGCTTTGGTCGGAGAACTCGTCGACATAGACCACCCACAGCCGGATGTGTTGATCGGAGTAGAGCTGGTCGACGGCCAGTTTCACATCGGCGCGACCGGCAGCGGTCAATGCATCGGCGTTGTCGGTGATGTAACTCGGCAGCCGGAACGGTGGTTGCGCGCTGGACGGCGGCGCCAGTAGCAGGCCGAGGGTGAAGATCGTCAAGACCGCGCCGAGCAGGCGAGCGATGCGCATAACCTAATTTAGCCTGGCGGCGCCCGCCGGCGAGGTGCCAGCGGCGCCAAGGCTAGTGCGGGGAGAACGCGTCGAGGCCGACGACCTGCCTGGCAGACTGTGGATCGGTGAGCACGACGCAAGAGCCTTATGACGACTTCGACCGTCAGCGGCGGGTATTGGAAGCGCCCAAGACCGCCGGTCTGCCGGGGACCGAAGCTCAGCACCGCACCGACTTTGCCCGGGACCGGGCTCGGGTGCTGCACAGTGCCGCGCTGCGCAGGCTCGCCGACAAGACCCAGGTCGTGGGGCCGAGGGAAGGCGACACTCCGCGCACCCGACTGACCCACTCGCTGGAAGTGGCCCAGATTGGGCGGGGAATGGCGATCGGACTGGGCTGTGACCTGGATCTGGTCGAGTTGGCTGGTCTGGCCCACGACATCGGGCACCCGCCCTACGGGCACAACGGCGAACGGGCGCTCGACGACGTCGCCGCCGGCTACGGTGGCTTCGAAGGCAACGCGCAGAATTTCCGCATCCTGACCAGCCTTGAGCCCAAGGTTCTCGACGACGACGGTGCCAGCGTGGGGCTGAACCTGACGCGGGCGGCGCTGGACGCGGTGACCAAATACCCATGGGCGCGCGATGACAAGCGACGCAAGTTCGGTTTCTACGACGAAGACCGGGAACCGGCCGCTTGGGTCCGCGAGCGTGCACCCGCGGACCGGCCGTGCTTGGAAGCCCAGGTGATGGATTGGGCTGACGACGTCGCGTACTCGGTGCACGACGTTGAGGACGGCGTCGTCTCCGAACGCATCGACCTGCGTGTGCTCGCCGATAATGACGATGCGGCGGCGCTCGCCGCGCTGGGGGAGAGCGAATTCGCCCGGGTGACTGCCGACGATCTGATGCAAGCCGCCCGCCGCTTATCCGGCTTGCCGGTGGTGGCCGCGGTCGGCAAATACGATGCGACGCTATCGGCGGCGGTGGCATTGAAGCGGCTGACCAGCGAGCTGGTGGGACGGTTCGCGTCGGCCGCGATCGCGACCACCCGCGCCGCGGCCGGCCCGGGTCCGTTGGTGCGCTACCAGGCCGATCTGCAAGTGCCCGATCTGGTGCGAGCCGAGGTCGCCTTGCTCAAGATCTTGGCGTTGCAGTTCATCATGTCCGACCCACGTCATCTGCAAGCGCAGGCGACTCAGCGCGAACGCATCCATCGCGTGGCGCAGTGGCTGTGCTCGGGGGCACCCGGGACACTCGACCCGCTCTATGCCGCTGCGTTCACTGCCGCCGGCGATGATGGTGCCCGGATGCGGGTCATCGTCGATCAGATCGCCTCGTATACCGAGGGCCGGCTGGAACGAATCGATACCGGTCAGCTTGGTGGGAGCCGCGGCCAGTGACTGGCCCCATCGGGCGACGATCAACGCTCTACACTGAGCCGATGTCCGGTCCCGCGGGTGCCAGAGATGTGGGCCGTTCCGCTTCGGGAGGCCGATCCAGAATCTCCGATCGCGATATCGCCGCCATTCGCGAAGGTGCCCGCATCGACGATGTCGTCGGCGACTACGTCCAGCTACGACGGGCGGGTGCTGACTCGTTGAAGGGGCTGTGCCCGTTTCATGACGAAAAGTCACCGTCGTTTCATGTGCGTCCCAACCACGGTCACTTCCACTGCTTCGGCTGCGGAGAAGGCGGCGACGTGTACGCGTTCATCCAGAAGATCGAGCACGTCAGCTTCGTCGAGGCGGTGGAACTGCTTGCCGATCGGATCGGCTACACGATCAGCTACACCGGTGCGGCCACCAGCGTGCAGCGCGACCGGGGCAGCCGCAGCAGGCTGATCGCGGCGAACGCGGCCGCAGCGGCGTTTTACGCCGAAGCGCTGGAGTCCGACGACGCCGCACCGGCGCGGCGTTACCTCACCGAGCGCAGCTTCGACGCCGAGGCCGCCCGCCGTTTCGGCTGCGGTTTCGCGCCGTCGGGCTGGGACTCGCTGACAAAACACTTGCAGCGCAAAGGGTTTGAGTTCAAAGAACTGGAGGCTGCGGGCCTGTCCCGACTGGGTCGGCACGGTCCGATGGACCGGTTTCACCGGCGGCTGCTTTGGCCGATCCGCTCGTCGGCCGGCGAGGTGATTGGATTCGGGGCTCGTCGACTCTTCGACGACGACCCGATGGAAGCCAAGTACGTCAATACGCCCGAGACGCTGCTGTACAAGAAGTCGGCGGTGATGTTCGGCATCGACTTGGCCAAACGCGACATCGCCAGGGGTCATCAAGCCGTGGTGGTCGAGGGCTACACCGACGTGATGGCGATGCATCTGGCCGGAGTGACCACCGCCGTCGCGTCCTGCGGGACGGCGTTCGGTGACGAGCACCTGGCGATGCTGCGCCGGCTGATGATGGACGACAGCTTTTTTCGAGGCGAGCTGATTTACGTTTTCGACGGCGACGCGGCGGGCCGGGCCGCTGCGCTCAAGGCCTTCGACGGGGAGCAGAATTTGGCCGGCCAGTCCTTTGTTGCGGTTGCTCCGGACGGCATGGACCCCTGCGATCTGCGGCTGGCCTCTGGCGACGCTGCGCTGCGTGACCTGGTCGCACGGCGAACCCCGTTGTTCGAGTTCGCGATTCGCAGTGCACTTGCTGAGCTGGACTTGGACACCGCCGAAGGCCGGGTGTCGGCGTTACGGCGCTGCGTACCCACGGTGGGCCGGATCAAAGACGCCACGTTGCGTGACGAGTACGCCCGGCAGTTGGCCGGCTGGGTCGGTTGGGACGATGTGGCTCAGGTGATCGACCGGGTGCGCGGCGAAGCCAGCACCGCCGGCAGGCCCGGCCGCGGTGGTCCCAGAACCAAGACGCCCCGTCGTGCCGCCCACGAGCCCGCTGCGGCGATTTCCGGCGAAGCCTCGGCAACCCGTCCCGACCCACGCGACCCGACCCTGTGGCCGCAACGTGAGGCACTCAAATCGGCACTGCAGTACCCGGCTTTGGCCGGACCTGTCTTCGACGGCTTGACCGTTGAGAGTTTCACCCACCCCGGTTACGCGGCCGTGCGTGCGGCCATCGAAGCGGCGGGCGGCACGTCGACCGGTGCCAGCGGGGCGCAGTGGCTGGACCTGGTGGGCCGGCAGACCACATCACCATTGACCGCCGGTCTGATCAGCGAGTTGGGCGTGGAGGCGGTTCAAGTCGACGACGAGAAGTTGCCGCGCTATATCGCCGGCGTGTTGGCCCGCCTGCAGGAGGTGTGGATGGGCCGGCAAATCGCGGAGGTGAAGTCCAAGCTGCAACGCATGTCGCCGATCGAACACGGCGAGGAGTATCACGCATTGTTCGGCGACCTGGTCGCCATGGAAGCCTATCGGCGTAGCCTGCTAGAACAGGCCAGCGGCGACGATCTCACGGCGTAACGGTTCGTAACGGTCAGCGCGCCGCTCGTGGCTGCGGCTCGATCGGACGTTCCACCACCGTGGTCTCGGCGTCGATCTCGGCCAGCGTCACAAAGCCGGAATCGGGCGAGACTCGATCGGCGATCTTGCGGCGTCCCGCTTCGATCACCGACTTGGCGGCCGGGTTAGCGGTAACCGCCCGATAGGTGCCGGCGATCTGCTCGTAGCGGCGGCGCCCGGCTTTTGCGCCCAATACGTAACCCAGTCCCAACACGGCGACATACCCGATCAATGCGGTCCCTCCGACTAACGGTGCGGTTGGCTCCATCCTGCCTCACTGGCCCGGTGGCGCGCGCGCCCGATCCCCCAAGACAGGCGGTGAGGTGGGGCAGCCTGCACATCCCAGCAAGATGAGCAGGCGCGGCCGAGGGGGATCCGTTTTGTGCTCCCGTCGCTATGCGGCTTGGTGGGTCGTGTCCTCAACTACAGTGCGAACTCGGTTGGGCTGAGTTCGCCGTGCGCGCAGTGGGCGCTGTTGGCGTGGGCAGCCGCGAGCGCGTGGAAGCTCCCGGCGTTGACCAGCTCGGCGCGGAGCGGCCGGTGAACGACCCGACCCAGGCGTGCACCGGGCAAACCGAAGTCGTATCACAACTGGATCATGACGGCGGGCTCACCTCAGGGCGGTTGCTGCCTCTAGTTGGGTGCCGGCGTCTCGGTACGCTAGAGTCGTCCCGCGGTCTGCGAGCGGTCGCACGGACGAGTAGTCCCCTGTAGCTCAACTGGCAGAGCATTCGGCTGTTAACCGAAGGGTTGGAGGTTCGAGTCCTCCCGGGGGAGCCGAGATTCGTGGTGTCTCAATGTCTCGCTGTCAAGGTTGGCGCTGGATGGGTGCTCTCGTGGCACACGCCGCTCAAGTCAAGCGAGTAGCGGAACCAGAGCTGTCCGCAGGTCGGCCGCCTTCGGCACACCCGCCGTGCGGTATCGCTGGCGCCCGTCGGCATCGAAAATGAACGTGGTGGGCAACGACAGCACCGAAAGCCCTTTGGCGGCAGCCGGATTCGCATCCAGGTCGATCTCCACGTGTGCTACTTCGGGCAGTTCGGCGCACACCCGGTCGACCACTTGGCGCACCGCTGCACACGGTCCGCACCACTCGGCGCTGAAGTGCACGACGGTGGGCCCGGTGGTGGACAAACCCAGATCCCCGACATTGGTGCTGTCGCGCTGTCCCGCGGAGCCGACGTGCCGCAACACACCCGAGCGCCGATTGAGCGCGAGGCCGATGCCACACGCCGCCGCGATGGCCGCGACGATCGTGCTGGTCGCGATCGCAACAGTACTCAACGGGGCTTCCTCTGCTGGACTGGGATGGACCTGGCTGGGCTTAGATGGAAAAGTCTTCGCCGTGCCAAACCCCGGCCTCGGGCGGCCGGATCACCCGTTCGGTCGGTGTGCGCTCATCAACCTGTGCCTCGAGTCTGGCGACCCTGGTGAGCAGCGATTGCAGGCTGACGCCCACCAGATCGGGCAGCAACGAGTCATCCTCGCGAGACGGACGCTGGCGGCTGATGACCTGTCCTGGCACCCCGACGACCACAGAGCTGGACGGAACCTCCTTGACCACCACCGAGTTGGCGCCGATTCGGCTGTCGTCGCCGATTTTGATCGGACCGAGGACTTTGGCGCCGGCGCCGATGATCACCCGGTCACCAACGGTGGGATGGCGTTTGCCGATATCGGTGCCGGTGCCACCCAGCGTCACGCCGTGATAGAGCATGACGTCGTCGCCCACCTCAGCGGTTTCTCCGATCACCACACCGGTCGCATGGTCGATGAACAGGCCAGCACCGAGGACCGCACCGGGATGGATATCGACGCCGGTCACGATGCGAGTGAGCTCCGACAGCGTTCGAGCCGCAAGCCGCGCGTTGTGCAGCCACAGCCAGTGGCTGATGCGGTGGCCCCAGATGGCATGCACGCCCGGATAGCTGAAGATGACCTCCAGCGCCGTCGGCCGGGCCGGATCCCGTTGCTTGGCCGCCTGTATGTCGCGCCGTATCGCCGCCAGCATGGCTAGTCGCTCAAATCCGCGAACAACACCGTGCTCAGATATCGCTCACCGAAGTCGGGGAGCACGACGACGATGAGCTTGCCGGCGTTCTCCGGCCGATGGGCCAGCTGGCATGCGGCCCACATCGCCGCGCCCGACGAGATACCGACCAGCAGCCCCTCTTCCCGCGCCAGCCGCCGGGCAACTTCGAGCGCGTCCTCGTTGCCGACGGTGATCACCTCGTCCACCAAAGCGAGGTCCAGTACCGGCGGGACGAATCCCGCACCGATGCCCTGGATCGGGTGGGGACCCTTCTGGCCGCCGGACAGCACCGGCGAGGCAGCGGGTTCCACGGCCACGAACTGAGCCGATGGCCTGCGTTCCTTGATGACCTGGGCGACGCCGGTGATGGTGCCGCCGGTGCCGATACCGGAGACAAAGATGTCGACCTTGCCGTCGGTGTCCTGCCACACCTCTTCGGCGGTCGTGACCGCGTGCACCGCCGGATTCGCCGGGTTCTCGAACTGCTGCGGGATGAAAAAGCGCTCGTCGGACTTGGCCAATTCCTCGGCCTTGGCGATCGCGCCCGCCATGCCCTCGGCGCCGGGGGTAAGGACCAGCTCCGCGCCGTAAGCCCGTAGCAACATCCGGCGCTCGATACTCATGGTGTCCGGCATGGTCAGCACGCAC
Source organism: Mycobacterium basiliense (assembly GCF_900292015.1). Taxonomy (NCBI): domain Bacteria; kingdom Bacillati; phylum Actinomycetota; class Actinomycetes; order Mycobacteriales; family Mycobacteriaceae; genus Mycobacterium; species Mycobacterium basiliense. The sequence goes on along the minus strand of NZ_LR130759.1, from coordinate 3,699,735 downwards.
TTGTAGCCGCGGGCCGCGGACACCATGGCCAACGCAATGCCAGTGTTACCGCTGGTTGGCTCGAGGATTACGGTGTCCGGCTTGATCAGGCCCGCTTTCTCGGCCGCGTCGATCATCGCTACCCCGATACGGTCCTTCACGCTGCCCGCTGGATTGAAGGATTCCAGCTTGGCGACCACATCGGCCGCCGCGCCGTCGGTGATCCGCCGCAACCGCACCAGCGGCGTGCCGCCAATCAGTTGCGTGATGTTATCGGCAATGGTCATTGGTGATCTCCAACGCTGTCGTCACGGGCCTCGACGGCCTCCCGGTTGATGCAGAAATCGACTGTCGCGTGCGCAGTCGGCGCTGACAGCGCCTCCCATGCCGGCATCGGTCGGGGCGCCACCCGTTTCGGCGCCCGATTGCGTGTGGTTGAGGCAGTCATAAGGCGGTTGGGCTTCCCTAGGACTTTTCGTCATGTACGTCATGGTCCGCGTAGTCCGCGAAACGACCGAGCGCAACGATTACTTGCCGGTCAGAAGGCATCAGGAATCAACAGCAACAACAACAGTCCACGCCGACGCAGCGCGTAAGGACAATGCGCAGGTGTACGGCCTGTTGCATGGCTCCACTATAGGGCATTTGGCGCGTTGCGCTTTGCTGGGCTCAGTTCCGGACGTCACGGTTGCCCGTCCGGCCCGGTCGAGTACGCCGGGCGTGGCATGGCGCGGGGCGCGTCGGGGCCGCTGTTCCCGACGTCTCGCCACGGCGTGCAATCAAGCACGCGAACAAGTCTCAGATACGGTGTTGGACCCGCCGGCGCTCCATCGGCGCTGAATTGAATTGCCATTCAGTCGTATACCGGCAGCCACATGGTGTCACGGACCGCTTGTTCAATGTTGTCATGGTTCTTGGTGGCCACCCCATCTGCGGCGGCGGCGTGATAGACCGCCTCGGCGACCGCGGTCGAGATGCCGCGCAAGTCGTGGACATCCGGGAGCAGCGAATCCCCCGGATTCGTCGGGTTGGCTTGGTGTACCAGGGCTTTCGCTGCAGCACGCAGCATGCCCTGGGTGAGTAGGCGGGCGCCGGCCACCGTGACACCCAGCCCGATACCGGGGAATACCAACACATTGTTGGCCTGGCCGATGGTGTAGGTGGTCTGGTTGTATTCGACGGGCGCGACCGGGCTGCCGGTAGCCACCAACGCTGTGCCGCCCGACCAGGTGAGCACGTCGACCGGCATCGCTTCCATGCGTGAGGTGGGGTTGGACAGCGGAAAGATCATTGGTCGGTCACAGGACGCCGTCATCGCCTTGACGACCTCCTCGGTGAACGCGCCCGAGACCGCCGAGCAGCCCAGCAGCATCGTCGGTGACGCCAATTTGATCGCATCGACCAGCCCTATCCGATCATCGGTGTCCAGGCCCAGCCGGCGGCGGTTCTTCGCGTAGGGCACCTGAAAGTCGCGCAGGTCGTCCATGTCGTCGCAGAGCAGGCCCTGCCGGTCGATCGGCCAGATCTGCGAGGTGGCTTGTTCGACGGTGGCGCCGTCGGCCACCATGGCGTCCCGGATCTGGTCGGCGACTCCGATCCCGGCGGTCCCGGCCCCAAAGACGATCGTTTTCTGGTCGCGCATCGGAACGCCGGTGACGCGTGATCCGCCGAACGCGGCTGCCACCACCACCGCGCCGGTTCCCTGGACGTCATCGTTGAATACGCAGTAGTCCGCCCCGTATGTGTTCAGGATGTGGCGCGCATTGATCGGCCCGAAGTCCTCGAAGTGCAGCATCGCGTGTGGAAACAGCCGGTGGGCGGTCTCGATGTAGCGCCTGACAAACTCGTCGTATTCGGTGCCGTGGCGTCGGCCGTGGCGATTCCCCAGATAGAACGGGTCCTGCAGCAGCTGCTCGTTGTCGGTGCCGACATCCAGCGACACCGCTAGACTCCGGCGCGGATCGATGCCGCCGCCGGCGGTATAAAGGGCCAACTTGCCCACCGCGATCTGGATGCCACCCACACCCCAATCACCGATACCGAGGATGGCTTCGGCATCGGTGCAAACGATCAGATCGACGTCGTCGGGGCCCAAGCCGAATGTTTGGAATCCCGCGGCGATCTCGTCGGGCTCATCGATGCTCAGAAACAACCCGCGCTGGCCGCGGTACTCGTCGGAGAAGCGCTGGATAGCCTCACCAACCGTCGGCGTATATACCACCGGCATAAGTTCGGTCAGGTGGTCGGTCAGCACCTTGAAGTAGAGCAGCTCGTGGCGATAGTGCAGCTGTTCCAGCAGCAGATTGCGGCCCAGATCGGTGGCGAGGCTTTGCAATTGATGCCATACGCGCTCGGCCTGTTGGTCGAGTGTGAGTACCGCGGCGGGAAGCCGACCGGTCAACCCCAGCAATTGTCGTTGCTCGTGGGTGAACCCGACTCCGCGGTTGAGGCTGGGCGTGGACAGTGCGGCCGGGAACCGGGGTGTGCGGGCGTCGCTCATCACAACCTCCGTCGGGATTTAGCAAGCGCTGGGGCAGCACCGGCACAGCGCTGGGACAGCACTCGGGAGCCATGTCACGGTAACGCCCTCGTGGTGCGGCTCGGAAGCTTTCGGTGTTCGCAGCGCACCGGCGATGGCTTCGGTGGCACCGGCTCCGGCGTTCTCCAATGCGAGATGAGATCGAATGGGGTTGCAGACGAGGAGGTTTGAGCGCGAACCCGATAGCATTGGTTACGGCCGCGGCGATTCGGGGAGTCGGGGCACAGTCGATCGCGTCCTGCGCTCGGCGGCCAAAGTGGCGCGCGCGGGCCCACGCCCGCGCTGATATCAATCCCGCCAAATTGGCCGACACCGTTGGTGCCGCCGCCTAAAGTGCACCTCAGATCGGTAAGAAATACGCACATCGGGGCACGCTTCCCTGGCCTGACGAATGGGGCCCGGCATGAACCGCACGCAGCTTCTGACCCTCCTGGCGACCGGCCTTGGGCTGTTCATGATCTTTCTCGACGCGCTGATCGTGAACGTGGCGCTGCCCGAGATTCAACGCAACTTCGCTGTTGGCGAGGACGGCCTGCAGTGGGTGGTGGCGTCGTACAGCCTCGGCATGGCGGTCTTCATCATGTCGGCGGCAACGCTCGCCGATCTCTACGGCCGCCGCCTCTGGTACCTCACGGGCATTTCGTTGTTCACGGTGGGATCGATTGCGTGCGGCCTGGCCCCCTCCCTTGCTGTTCTGACCGCGGCGCGGGGCGTTCAGGGGTTGGGCGCCGCCACCGTCAGCGTGACCTCGCTCGCTTTGGTCAGTGCCGCATTCCCGGACCCAAAGCTGAAGGCACGGGCGATCGGAATCTGGACCGCCATCGCCAGCATCGGCACGGCAACCGGCCCGACCCTCGGTGGATTGCTGGTTGACATGTGGGGCTGGCGCAGCATTTTCTACGTCAACGTTCCGGTGGGCGTGATCGTTCTGGCGCTCACCTCTGCCTGCGTGCAGGAATCGCGCACCGAGCGGCCCGGCCGCTTCGATTTGTCCGGTCAGCTTCTATTCGTCGTCACCGTGGGCGCCTTCGTGTATGCCGTCATCGAAGGTCCGCAAGTTGGCTGGACATCGCCTCGGATCCTCGCGCTGCTGCTCACCGCCGTCGTCGGTTGCGTGCTGTTCCTGTGGCTGGAGCGAAGGACATCGGCTCCGATGATGGACCTGACGTTGTTCCGCGACACCTCCTACGCGCTGTCCATCGGGACCATCTGCACGGTGTTTTTCGCCGTCTACGGGATGCTGCTGCTCACCACGCAGTTCTTGCAGAATGTGCGCGGCTACACCCCGGGGGCCACCGGCCTGATGATTCTGCCGTTCAGCGCCGCGGTGGCCGTGGTATCCCCGCTGGTCGGGAACCTGGTCGGCCGGATCGGCGCACGCATGCTGATCCTGGTGGGGCTCTGCTTGTTGATGTTGGGTCTGCTCACGTTGATTGCCAGCGAGCACCGGAGTTCGGCCCTGGTCCTCGTCGGTCTCGGGCTGTGCGGTACCGGTGTGGCCCTGTGCCTGACGCCGATCACGACACTGGCCATGACCGCTGTTCCCCCGGATCGTGCCGGCATGGCGTCCGGCATCATGAGCGCCCAACGGGCGATCGGGTCCACAATCGGCTTCGCGGTCTTGGGCTCGGTGCTTGCAGCCTGGTTGTCGGCCACCCTCGAGCCCCACCTGGAGCCCGCGGTGCCCGATCCCATCCAGCGCCATGCGATTGCCGAAGTCATCATCGACAGCGCCAATCCACGAGCACATGTCAACGGAATCGCACCACGGCGAGCAAGTGTGCACCGTGATCCAGTCCAGATTGCCGAAGACGATTTCATCGATGGCATCCGCGTGGCATTCCTCGTCGCCACCGTGTCGCTCGCTTTGGTGTTCCTTGCCGGCTGGCGCTGGTTTCCGCGTGAGGGCAGCGTCGCGCGCCGCGAAGTGCCCCATGAAACTGCCGATGCCGCCGGTCTGTGAGTAACTAGCGGTGCTGCGGCACGAAGCCGCAGCACCGCTAGTACACGTCGCGGTGGTAGCGCTTGTCGGCGCTCAGCGCGCGGACGTAGGCCGTGGCTGATTCCGGGGTCAGGTCGCCGTGTTCGGCCACGATTTCGCGAAGTGCATGGTCGACGTCCTTGGCCATCGGGTCGGCGGTGCCGCAGACGTACAGCTGCGCCCCGTCCAGCAACCACTGCCACAGCTGTGCTCCGCGCCTGCGCATCAGGTGTTGCACGTAGACCTTGTCCCGCTGGTCGCGGGAAAATGCGAGATCGAGCTCGGTAAGCAACCCGTCGGCATGCATCGTCTGGATCTCATCGCGGTAGTAGAAGTCGGTGGCGGCGTGCTGTTCACCGAAGAACAACCAGTTCGGTCCGGTGTGGCCGAGTGCGCGTCGTTCCTGCAAAAAGCCGCGGAAGGGCGCGATCCCGGTACCCGGCCCGATCATGATCATCGGTGTTCCCGGATCGCTGGGAGGGCGGAAGTTACTGGACTTGCGGACGTAGACGGCGATCTCATCGCTGGGGGAGCGGTCGGCCAGGTAGGTCGAGCACACCCCGCGTCTCGGCACACCCTGGAAGTTGTAGCGCACCGGCGACACCGTGAGGTGTACTTCGCCCGGATGTTCTTTGGGGCTGGACGAAATCGAATACAGCCGCGGCTGCAGCGGCTTGAGCACAGTCAGCCACTCCTCGACAGGAGCGACCACTTTGCACTGCGTGAGCAGGTCGACCGATTGCCTTCCCCAGCTCCAATCGGCCAGCATCGCTTTGTTTTCCGGCCGCATCAACTCGTGCAGTTGGTCCGCGGCGCTGGAGTCGAGGGTGCGTTGACGCACGAAGCGCAGCAGGTCTGGGCTGATGTGAGCGATCTCGAAGCGGTCTGTTAGCGCCGCTCGCAGCGACATCGAACCGCGGCCGGCGACCTCGACCTCGGTGTGGCCGCTCAACCCGGTCACTGACAGCCATTCCTCGACGAACTGGTCGTTGTTGCGCGGCCATACCCCGAGCGCGTCACCGGCCTCATAGCTGACGGTTTGTTCGGGCACGTGAAACACCAGCTGCCGCACGTCTTTTGCCGACTGTGGCTGACACAGGGTTGTGTTGCTGACCACGTTGGTCACCAATGGACGCTTCTTGCTGTATGTCTGTGCTGAGGGTGACCGGCCGACGACGGGTGTTGCCGCGGTCGAGCAAGCTCCGTTGTCTCCTGCGCCGCCCGGCGCGTCGGTGGGACGCAACTCCCGCAGTATCTGTCTTAGCCAAATGGCCACGGCATCTTCGTAATCCGGTTCGCAATCGACGCGATCGACGATGCGCTTTGCTCCCAGCTCAGCGAGGCGCTTGTCCAACGCACGACCATGGCCGCAAAATTCGTCGTAATTGGAATCACCCAGTGCCAGAACGGCGTAGCGAGTCTCGCCAAGCCTGGGAGCGGCCGGCGCGGACAGCGCGTGCCAAAAGGCGGCACCGTTGTCGGGCGGGTCACCGTCACCGGTGGTACTGGTGACAAACAATATCTGCGGTGTTGCGGGCAGGTCGGCTACCGGGAAGTCGTCCATGCCATGCAATGCGACCGGTAGTTGCGCGGCGCGAAGCTCTGCGGCGATGTCGGCGGCGAGCTCTTCCGCGGTCCCGGTTTGGGAAGCCCACAGCACCACCACCGGCGCTGGCGCGCCGGCGTCGTCTTTACCTGTGGTGGCCGGACGCGGTTCGGCTGCCGCTGCTACCTGCGTTGTCTCAACACGGGAAAACATGCCCGCGAGCAGGCCGTCCAACCACAGCCGGGTGCTGGTATCGAACGGTGAGCTGATCGGCAGGGTGGGCACCCCGGCGAGGTGCCGGCCGGTTTCCGAACGTAGACCCGCGATCAGGCCGGCGAGGTAGGAGCGAGCGAACGGACCGAATTGCGGCTTGGGTTCCTCGGCGACGCCCAAAAACTCGGCCAGTGCATCGATTTGGCCGATACTGAATTGCGGTGTTTTGGCCATCAGCTTCGGTGCGGCGGGCTCGTCCGAGGAACCGGGCCGCCGCTCCGGTTGGGCCACCTTGGTCAAGGTGACCGCGCAGGCCTTGTATTCCGGTTGGCGCGATATGGGGTCGATGGCGTCGTTGGTGACGGCATTGATCGAGAGGTACTCGCCAAAGGCGTCATTCCAATGGAAGGGCGCAAAGCAGTTCCCGCGGCGCACGCGATCGGTGATCACGGCGGGCAACACCGCGCGCCCACGGCGGGAAGCGATCTCAATGTGGTCACCTTCGCAGATGTCCAGCCCGGCCGCATCTTCCGGATTGATTTCGACGAACGGACCCGGGTTGAGCTTGTTGAGCTTGGCGATCTTGCCGGTCTTGGTCAGCGTGTGCCACTGGTGCGGCAGCCGCCCGGTATTGAGTAAGAACGGATAGTCGCCGTTGGGCATCTCGTCGGGCAATAGATGCGGGCGGGCGAAGAACGCCGCGCGGCCGCTCGGGGTTGGGAACGCCAACCGCGGAACTGTGCCGTCCGCACGAACCAGCTGGTTCTGGCTGACACCGTCGTTGAGGTAACGGATTGGGTTGCGGTCGCTGCTGCTACCCGATGGACACGGCCATTGCAACGGAGTCTGCCGCAGTCGGTCGTAACTGACACCGCGCAGGTCGTATCCGGTCGCCGGATTGGAGAACCGCGTGATCTCGTCGAACACCTCTGCGGCAGATTGATAACTGAACGCCTCGGAAAAGCCCATCTCGCAGGCGATCCGGGCGATGATCTGCCAGTCCGGCAGGGCTTGTCCCACCGGTTCGACCGCCTGCTGGAACAACGTCAGGTTGCGTTCGGAATTGACCATCACCCCCTCGGACTCGGTCCACAACGCCGCCGGCAGCAATACGTGGGCGTACTCGTTGGTCTCGGTCTCGAAGAACGCGTCCTGGCAGATCACCAGTTCTGCCTTCTCCAGCCCGGCCAGCACCGTTTTCCGATTAGCCACGGTAGCAACGGGATTGGTGCAAATAATCCAGCAGGCCTTGATGTCGCCGTCGGCCATGCGGGAAAACATGTCCACCACGCCTGCGCTGACGTCCGTGCGCAGCGATCCACGGGGAATGCCCCACTGTGCTTCCACAAACTCGCGGTCCTCGCCAGATAGCACCGAACGCTGACCCGGCAGACCCGGTCCCATATAACCCATCTCACGCCCGCCCATGGCGTTGGGTTGACCGGTGAGTGAGAACGGGCCGTTGCCGGGCTTGCAGATCGCCCCCGTGGCCAGATGCAGATTGCACAGGGCGTTGGTGTTCCAGGTGCCGTGGGTGCTCTGGTTGAGTCCCATCGTCCAGCAACTCATCCAGTTTGGAGCCTCACCGATCCAACGCGCTGCGGTGCGAATGTCTTCGGGAGGGATGCCGGTGATTTCGCTGACCTTGTCGGGAGTGAACTGATCGAGGAAACTTGGCATCACCTCCCACCCCTCGGTGAATTCGGCAATGAAATGCGGATCGGTGTGTTCGTTGTGAACGATCAGGTGCAGCAAGCCGTTGAGCAGCGCAAGGTCGGTGCCAGGAGCGATCTGCAGGAAGAGGTCTGCCTTGTCCGCGGTCGCCGTGCGACGTGGATCGACGACGATCAATTTGGCACCGGCCTTGACCCGTTCCATCATCCGCAGGAACAGGATCGGATGGCAGTCGGCCATATTGGCGCCGATGACGAAGAAGACGTCGGCTTGGTCGAAATCCTCGTATGAGCCGGGGGGTCCATCCGCGCCCAGCGACAGCTTGTAGCCCGAACTGGCACCGGCCATGCACAGCCGCGAGTTGGACTCGATCTGGTTGGTCCCGATGAACCCCTTGGTCAGCTTGTTCGCCAGATACTGCGCCTCGATCGACATCTGACCGGATACATACACCGCAACGGCATCCGGGCCATGTTCGTCGATGATGGCCCGTAGCCGCTTGGCGCTGTGCGTGATGGCATCGTCGATCCCGACGGGCTCAAGCGGCGAATGACGATCGGCCTGCACGTATGCCGACTCCATCCGGCCCGGCGCGGCCAGCAGATCTACGGTGGTGGTGCCCTTGGTGCAAAGCCGACCGAAGTTGGCCGGATGCGAGTTGCGCCCAATTGACTTGGTGATGTGCCGGTTTCCGGTCTCCGGATCCGATGTGACCTGCAGCACAATGCCGCAACCGACGCCGCAGTAGGCGCACATGGTCTCCACGGCGTCCGTTTCCGGCGCCATGAGTTCCCTGGCCACGCCTATGTCCTCTCTTTGCAGCTGCGCAACGCGGTATGCGCTGAATACTGCGGTAGGGATGTTTCGGTACGGGATGTCGCAGGTTTCGCGCGCTTTACGGTTTTCTCGCACGAGGTCGGGCGGGTCCGTGCGTTGTTGGAAACCGGCGAAACGGAGGGTGCCCGAAATCGCTGGTCATCGTCGGTCAGCCAACCCCAACTAACCCTGGTCACGCTACTCGTCGATCCCGTCGCTTGCAGGCCGTGCACCTGGGCTTTTAACCAATTTGGGGGATATTCACAGTTGCCACCAAGCCGTTGGCCGACCCGGTCAATGGGGCCGTGTCCACGGACTCACCCGGTGTTAACCGAATTTCGCTTAGGCTCGGTGGGTGCGTCGCCGGTTGAGCTCGATCCTGCTGATGGTGGCGCTGGTTTGGGCTTTTCCGGCGACCGGCTGCAGCGGGAAGTCGGCGGGGCCGCCAGTTTCGCCGCCGGATGCCTGCAAGCAGTCCGACGGTCCGACGGCGGACACGGTGCGCCAGTCGATTGCCTCGGTACCGGTAGTGGTTCCCGGCTCGAGCTGGGTCGAAATCGCGCGCGGGCACACCAGAAATTGCCGCTTGTACTGGGTGCAGATCATCCCCACCATTGCTGATCAGTCAACCCCGCAGCAGCTGTTGTTCTTCGACCGCAACACCGCGCTGGGCTCACCCACCCCAAATGCCAAGCCGTATATAAGAGTGTTGCCGCCGGGCCAGGGCACCGTGACCGTCGAGTATCAGTGGCGGGTGGGGAGCGATCCCGAGTGTTGTCCCACCGGTTCCGGCGCCGTGCGCTTTCAGATCGGCCCGGACGGCAGATTGAAGGCACTTGGCCCGATACCGCACCAGTAGCTCCCCATCGTTGCCTCCCGCCATCGTTTGCGTTTCACCTATGCAACTCGTTGCTGTGAACAACCTGGCAACGTTGTCTCGCTGTGCTCGACGTCACTGAATTAGCTTTGCCTACAGCTGCTTTACAGGAGTTCCCCAGCAGTTTCAGGCTGTCCACAGCGTGCCGCGGGCGTTCGAATTTGGCACGCTGGTAAATCGTTGCCGTTTCGCCAGAAGGCCAGGTCGAAGGAGAGTGATGGAACAGCAGATGCTGCTGCAACGCGAGGAGACGCCGAGCAGTTCTGGCGACCCCAAAGCCGCATCAGTCTTCTCGAATGCTTCCGCCAAATGCCGGGTTGGCTCACGCCACATCTCGCATTGGGACGCAGAGGATCTGGTGGCGTGGGAGGCCGGCAATAAGCTCATCGCGCGGCGCAACCTGTTCTGGTCGGTCGTTACGGTCCACCTCGGTTACTCGGTGTGGACGCTGTGGCCGGTGCTGGTGCTGTTCATGCCGCAGAACGTCTACGGCTTTTCCGCGAGTGACAAGTTCCTACTCGACGTGGTGGCCACCCTGGTAGGCGCGGGCCTGCGGGTGCCCTACTCGATGGCCACCACGATATTCGGCGGTCGCAACTGGGCGATCTTCTCGGCGATCGTGTTGCTGGTTCCTACCGTTGGCACCATGATGCTGTTGACGCACCCGGGCCTGCCGCTGTGGCCGTACCTGGTGTGTGCCGCCCTCAGCGGTTTGGGCGGAGGTAATTTCGCGGCATCGATGAGCAATGCCAATGCGTTCTACCCGCATCGACTCAAAGGGTCAGCACTCGGAATTGCGGGCGGCGTAGGCAATCTCGGGGTCCCGGCGATTCAGTTGGCGGGTTTGACGGTCATCGCGGTGGCCGGGGATGGAAAACCGTACCTGGTCTGCGCGCTGTACGCGGTGCTGCTGACGACCGCGGCGATCGGGGTGGCGTTGTTCATGAACAACGTTGAACAGCACCGGGTCAAGGCGAGCCAAATGCGCCCGATAATCACTGCGGTCCTGTCCAACCGCGACACCTACCTGCTCTCACTGCTGTATCTGGGTACCTTCGGATCGTTCATCGGGTTCTCCTTCGCATTCGGTCAGGTCCTGCAAACCAACTTCATGGCGGTCGGTCAAAGCGCCGCACACGCCACGCTGCACGCCGCCGAACTGGCCTTCCTTGGTCCGCTCCTGGCGGCGCTGGCCCGGATTTATGGAGGCAGACTGGCCGATCGCATTGGCGGGAGTCGGCTCACGCTGGCGGTGTTTGTGGCGATGACCGTCGTTGCCGGGCTATTGATCAGCGCAAGCAGCCTCGAGGGCCGACACACCGGGCCGCTGCGGGGCGCCACCATGGCCGGCTACTTCGTCTGCTTTATCGTGTTGTTCATTCTTGCCGGGGTGGGCAACGGCTCTGTCTACAAGATGATTCCGACCATTTTCGAGGCGTGCGGCCGCGTTTTGGCCCTCGGCCCGCAAGTCGGAGAAGTCGAGAGTCGCGACCGATCGCGGGTGATCTCCGGCGTCGCCATCGGCTTCGTCGCGGCCCTCGGCGCGCTCGGTGGGGTTGGCATCAACTTGGCGCTACGCGAGTCCTACGTGATGACCGGCACCACCACCGACGCGTTCTGGATCTTCATGGCGTTCTACGCCGGTGCCGCCGCGCTGACGTGGAGGGTATACGTGCGTCGCCAAACCGTGCACCTGCAGGCGCTGCCACCGGCCATCGCGGCGCAGCCAGCACCGGCGGAGCTCATCGGCTCCTGAGGTTCAGTCGGGCAGATTCTCCGGGTGCAGCATCTCGGCATAACGAAGCTGCTCCGGAATACCGAAACCGTCCACCAGAGTCTTGGCGTGCGGGCGTAGCACCCGGCACCGATCGTTGAGGCCACGGGTCACCGCCTTGGCGCGCTCGGTCGAGAGGTACCGGTGCTCGATGTACCAGGCCCTGTCTTCTTCGATCACGGACAGCGCATACAGGTCACAGACGACACCTAGGAGCTCGCGGGCCTCGGGGTCGGGGCACGACTCGATTCCGGCGACGAAGGCTTCCAGCACCACCCGGTCGATGTGGGCTTGGGCCGCGTGCAACACGTGATCCTGCACCGCATTGAACGCTTCGAACGCCGACATCTCATTGGACTTGCTTTGCAGCCGCCGTGCCACCGAGGACAGTAGATAGTCTTCGCGGTCTTCGAGCATCTTGACCTGGGTACCACGGTTGAAGAGGCTGCCCTCCTCTTCGCTGTCCTGCCTGGCGTCGATGATCCGCTGCATGATTGCCTCGGCTGCAGTGCGTTTCATTACCCGATCACCGACTGCGTTGGCGGCGAAACGCACCCATTCCACCGGACTCATGCTGCGGATGTCGTCGGCGTAGGCCGTCAGCAGCTCTTTGGCCACCAACTGCGTCAGCACATGATTGTCACCCTCGAAGGTGGTGAATACGTCGGTATCGGCGCGCAACGCGATTAGCCGGTTCTCGGCCATGTAGCCCGCGCCGCCGCAGGCCTCCCGCGCCTCCTGAATGGCGCGGCTCGCGTGCCAGGTGTTGGCCGCCTTCAAACCGGCGGCGCGAGCCTCCAACTCGCGCTGCTCCTCGGCGTCGGGAGAGTCCGCGGTCTGCAGGTCGTGGCATTTGGAAACCAACTCGTTTTGCGCGAACTGCAGGGCATACGACCGGGCTATCAACGGCAACAGCCGTCGTTGATGCACGAGATAGTCCATGATCAGTACTTCATCGTCGTCGTCCGGAGCGCTGAACTGCCTGCGCTGCAACGCATACCGGGTGGCAATGTCCAGCGCTACGCGTGCCGCCGCCGCCGCGCTGCCGCCGACCGTGACCCGGCCGCGGATCAGCGTGCCGATCATGGTGAAGAATCTGCGGTTTGCGTTCTCGATCGGTGAGCTGTACGTGCCGTCGGCCGCGACGTCGCCGTATTTGTTGAGCAGGTTCACCCGCGGAACGCGGACGTGATCGAACACGATCCGGCCGTTGTCAACGCCAGGGAGACCACCTTTGTAGTGACAGTCCGACGTCGTCACGCCGGGCAGATCGTGCCCGTCGTCGTCGCGGATCGGGACCAGTAGGCAATGCACCCCATGGTTCACCTGATCGCCGTCCTCGTGCGTGATCAGCTGTGCGAAAACGGCTGCAATGGTCGCGGTTTCGGCTGCGCCGCCAATGTAGTCCTTGCGGGCGGTCGGGGTGGGAGAGTCGATGACGAACTCTTGGGTCTCGACGTCGTAGGTCGCGGTCGTTTCCAATGCCTGAACGTCGCTGCCGTGTCCGGTCTCGGTCATCGCAAAGCAGCCGCGCAATTCCAGGTCGATGATCTTGGGAACGTATTGCTCGTGGTGGCGCTCGGTGCCCAGGTTTTCGACGGCCCCCCCGAAAAGCCCCCACTGCACTCCCGCCTTGACCATCAGGGACAGATCCGACATCGCCAGCATCTCGATCATCGTGATCGCCGCACCCACGTTCCCGGTGCCGCCATGTTCCTTGCGGAAGCTGTCTTCGGCAGCGCCGGCGGCGGCCATGAACCGCATCTGCTCGGCCACCTTGGCGCGTGCAATGACCGTATTCGGGGTGTAGTGCGGGTGGAATATTTCCAGACCTAGCTTCTCGCGCATGTTGTTCTTCACGTCACGGAAGCGTCCGTCGAGCGCGTCGCGCAGATGTTTGGCTGTGTTGGTCATGTCCGGCGCCATACCCGAACCGTAGCCCCCTCAATCGGAGCGTGGGAATGAATCTTTGGCTCGGAAATGTTGGCGGCCGCCATCGCGGGCATGAGCTTTGCGTCCGGACCCCAGCTCCAGTGCGTGCCCAGGCGGTATTGCGGCCGGTCTGGCGCCGATTGGCTGCGCCGCGGCGGCCCTTCGTCAGCTGGTGCGCATCGGCCCATGGTGCTTGGGCGTAGGCTTCGGAGCGCGCCGGAACGTGCCGATCCTGGCCGGGATGCGGCCCCCGGGATAGGTGTCAGAAAGTTGCGATGACAGAGCTAGAACCGGACGACTCGAGGGGGCGCCCAGACGCCGTCCTCGATGTCGGCCACCGCCACTCCGATGTCAGTGGCGGCTGGTTGCGGGCAGCGGCTTTCGGCGCGATGGACGGACTGGTCAGCAATACCAGCTTGATCGCTGGTGTGGCGGCAGCGGAAAGCGTTCACCTCACCATCGTCAGTGGTGTCGCCGGGCTGCTGGCGGGCGCGTTCTCGATGGCACTGGGTGAGTACACGTCTGTTACCACCGCCAACGAACAGATCGACTCCGAGGTGCACGTCGAACGTCGTGCGTTGCGTGCTCGGCCCCAGGCCGAACGGGCCGAATTGGTGGCGATGCTGGTGGACATGGGAATGACCGAGCAGACCGCGCAGATCGCTACCGATGAGATTCATCGCGACGAGAACCGCGCGGTCAACTTTCATATGGTCGGAGAAATCGGTGTCCACCCGGCGGAGAAGCCGTCCGCGCCGGTGGCCGCGGTATCGTCCTTCGCGATGTTCGCTGTTGGTGCGCTCATGCCGTTGATTCCCTACTTGCTCGGGTTCGGCTCGTTGGCGGCCGGGTTGGTGTTCGGTGGGGTCGGCTTGTTGGTCGCCGGTGGGTTGACCGCGCGGTTCACCCGTAAACCGTGGTGGTGGAGTGCCTCTCGACAATTGCTGTTCGGTGCCGTCGCTGTCGCCGCTACCTATCTGGTAGGGCTGTTTATCGCCGCGGTGATGTGAAGACGGTAGTGCGCCGGCTGCTGGCCACTTTGCTGGTCGGGTCGGTGGTGTTCGGGTGCGCATCGCCGCATCCGGCCCGCCCGGCGGACTCCCCGCGGGCATTGCTGAGTTACCTCGGCCAGGCGCAGATTCCGTTCGGCGCCACCGTGGATGGTGTCGTTATTGGTGGACTTTCGGGCATCAGCTACGACGCCGGCCGCGAGGTGTACTACGCGATCAGCGACGACCGCTCCGAGGAGGGCCCGGTCCGTTTCTTCTCAGTCCGGTTATCGCTGTCGGACAAGGGAATTGACAACGTCTCGGTCATCGCTTCGCATACGCTGCTGGATCGGAGCGGTGAGCCGTTTGAGCCGCTGAACCTCAGCGCCAGCCCACCGGTGGTTCCTCCCGACCCGGAAGGCATCGCTTTCGACCCGCAGCGACAGCGGCTGTATTGGAGCTCCGAAGGTGAGCGGCTCACCGACCGGGAACCGGTACTGGTGAATCCGTGGATCTGGATTGCTGGGCTCGATGGCCATTACCTGGGCCAGTTCACCCTGCCGGCCAATCTGGCGATGTCTGCCCAGCTCACCGGGCCGCGGCACAACCAGGCACTCGAGGGCCTGGCCCTAGCACCCGACGGCCGATCGTTATATGCCGCGATGGAGGAACCGCGCTACGACGACGGGCCAGAGACCGGCCGCGACCATCGGACGCTGACCCGGATCACCAAGTTCGACGTCGCTACCGCCGAGCCGACCGCGCAGTTCGGCTATCCGCTGGAAGCGCCGGTCTGGCCCGCGAGCCGCAACGGCGTTTCAGACCTGGTCGCGCTGTCGGACACCAGCTTTCTGGTGGTCGAACGCTCGGTTGCGCTGCCCCCGGTGATCCGCGTATTCCGTACCGAGATCACCGGCGCGACCGACGTGCTGGGGCTGCCGTCGATGCGGGGCGCCGCGGTGACCCCGGCGAGCAAATCGTTGGCCGTTGATCTGTCCACCTTGTCCAACGCACCCGGGTTGTCGCCGCTACACAACGTCGAAGGCATTACCTTGGGGCCGAAGTTGTCCGACGGTCGGCAATCGGTGGTGCTGGTCAGCGATGACGACTTTTCACCGGTCACCGTTACCCAGTTCCTGTTGTTCGCCATGGACTGAGGAGTCCCGAGTGCCATCACCGGGCGGTCGCAGCCGGTATCGGACAACCCCAGCGCAGAGCACTCCGAACACGACGAGCATGACCATGTCGAATGACCACCAGCCCACATAGTGCGCCCACACCTCGCGATGGGTGGCCAACGCATCGACCCTGCGCAGGTCGACGGTGGCCGCCGTCGCGGCAAAGCCCCAGTGGGCGGGGACCAGCCACGAGAGCTGTTCGAATCCCCACCTGCCCACCAGCGGCAGCAGTCCGCCGGCGAACAGCAAGGATGCCAGGATCACCGGCACGGCCAGGGGCACAACCTCACGTTGCGTGTGTCCCAACGTCGACAACGCCAGTCCAAGGATCGCCGAGACGATGGCCGTTGCCGCCACGCTCGCGTAGAGCTCCACGCCGGGATTGCGGAGCAACACCGCATCGTGCACCGGCTGACCCTTGGCGATCACGACGATGGCGGTGAGGATCGCGGCCTGGATGGCTGCGGCGACGCCGAACACCACAATCTTTCCGGTGAGGTAGGCCGACGCCGACAGTCCGACCGCCTGCTCGCGCCGGAAGATCCGGCGCTCGCCGACCAGATCGCGAACTGTCAGCGCGGTGCCCATGAGCACTGCGGCGATGTTGAGTGCGGCCAGGATTTCGATGGCTTCGTGAGGATTGGTGGCAGTTGGGCCGGCGCGATCCAATCCGGAATCGCCGGGAATCAGCAACGTCAATGCTGCCAACGCGAACGGCAGCAGCATCAGAAAAAGGATGTACGGCCGGCCGGCCAATAACAGTCGGACTTGCCGACGGGCAACCAACCGAACCTGCCGGCCGAAGGTGAGTTTGGTGGGGAGTCGCTCGGGCGGCGCCACCGACGGGGGTGTCGTGGAAACCGATGCCCGCTGCCGCTGCAGGAACGCGTGGTGGGCGCCCTGGGGATCGGTGCTGACCTGCGAGAAAACATCGGTCCAGCTGCTGGTACCCATCGCCGACTCGAGGTGCACGGGCGGTCCGGCGAAGGCCAGGCTGCCCGCGGGGGTGAGCAGCAGCACCTGGTCGCACATGTTGAGGTGCGCCAGTGACGTGGTGGCCACCACGACGACGCAGCCGAGGTCGGCCTGGCGGCGCAACATCGCCATGACATGGTTTTCCTGCTCCGGATCCAGCCCGGCGCTGGGTTCGTCGACGACCAGCAGCGACGGCCGGGTGATGAGTTCGATTGCCATCGACGCGCACCGGCGCACTTCGGGGGCCACCTTGGCCACCCGGCTCTTGCGGTGCGGCGTCAATTCGAGTTCGTCGAGGACCTGGTTGATCACTCGGGTGCGGTTATCTGGCGAAGTGTCGGGCGGCAAGCGCATTTCGGCGGCGTAGCTCACGGTCTGTTCGACGGTTAGTCGCGGGTGTATGCGGTTGTCGAGCGGTACGACGCCAATGCGAGATCGCATCGATTCGGGCTCGGCCGCCACGTCATGACCATCGACGGTCAGCACGCCCGAGGTGTGCGGTCGAGTGCCGGCGAGCATTCCGATCAGCGCCCGGTTGCGGGTGTGCGATGGCCCAACAATGGCGATCAACGAGCCCGGACGTGCGGTGAAGGAGACGTCGCAAATCAGTTCGCACCCTTCGACGGCGAGCCCCAGCTCATAGGCCGCTACCCCGATGGTGCGGGCGCCGGGTTTCAGCGGCAGTCGGTTGGTCCATGGTGCTAGCTCGCCCGAACCGGTGTCGGGGCGAGCGGGGAGCAGCTTTCGGGTCGCGTCGGTCATGCGCTCGACCAGGCCGCGGGCCTTGGGCTGCGCCTGCGCTGGTGACTGCGGCGGTCCTGCCGGTGTGGCCGGCCGCATTGGCCCGCGGGCGGGCGGAGAGCCGCTGGGCGGCAACCGGATTGGCCGGGTAGCCCGGTCGAATGTCGAGCGTGGCGGTGGCGGGATCCGTTGAGTCGCTTCGGTGCGCATCCCTTGTGCGGCCGAACCGGTGTGGATGTGCTGGGTGGCTGACTCCGTTGGACTCGTGTGCGGGGTGCGTTCCACCGGGTGCGACGACGGGTACGCCGGGCCGGCCGGCGAATGGGTGGGCGGCGGCGGACCGGTGGCGGCGCCGGTCTGGAAGGTGAGTCGTGGTCCGTTGTGGGGGTCACCGATGGTGATGGTCTGACCGTCGCGGATGTCGACCGCGGACACCCGGGCTCCGTCGACGAAGATGCCGCTACGCCCGCGGTCGATGACCACCCAGTGGGTTCCGATGAATCGCAGCAACAGATCCGAGACGGGCCACCGCGCATCCCCGGGGTGATCCAAGCGGACATCGTATTGGCTGCCGTAGCCCACACTCAGGTCGCGGCCCGGGGCAAAGATGTACCGCATCGACCCGGCCCACACGGTCAACGGGAAGCCGTTCGGTGTCAAGCTGCCTCGGTCCGCACGGTCGCCACCTTTCGTTATCGACCTGGATCGACCTGGACCCATCCGGTCTGCAGACCGATCGATATCGAACTAACCGTCTACCACGTGGATGGGTCTATTCATCCAGAATGCACCGCTTCGGGTCACAGTGTGCGTCCCGGTGTCGCGGCCGCATTGTCGAGAAGGCGGCGCAGCACCTCGACCGCGTCGGCCAGGACCTTTCGATCCGTTGGCTCGAGCCGGGCCAGTTGCGGTTCGATCGCCGCGGCACGGTCGGCGCGCACCGCGGTCAGTGTGCGCACTCCTTCGGGGGTGATGCGGATGCGTACCGCACGAGCATCCCCAGGGTCGACGGTTCGGACCACCAGTCCGGCCTCTTCGAGTCGCCGCACCTGGGTGGTCATCGTCGGTTGAGAACAGTGATCGACCGCGGCCAGGTCGCCGATGCGGGCTTCGCCGTGGGCTTCGATGGTTGCCAGCAGCCGGGCTTGGGCCGACGGCAGTGGCATCTGGATGCGCTGCGTCGCCAACCGGTTGAGCCGCGCGACCACGCCGAGCAGGTCCGCCCCCAGACCGTGCGCGACCTCGCTGTGGTTAGCGGCGGCGGATGCACTCATGCGTCCATCGTTGCATAGCTTTGCTATGCGAGACTAATCGTGCGCGCGCACAGGCAGATCCGGCCGACAGCTGTGTGCTGCCCCGCCTCCGGGGGCTCGGGCCTGGCAGAATCGATGAAATGACCGTCCCGGGCCCTGCCGTTTCGCGAAATTCGCGACGCGGCGGGCCGTTGCGGCCGGGTGAATTGGCGCAGGCTTCGGTGATGGCTGCGCTGTGCGCGGTGACGGCAATCATCTCCGTCGTCGTGCCGTTTGCCGCAGGTCTGGCGTTGTTGGGTACGGTGCCGACGGGGCTACTGGCCTACCGCTACCGCCTGCGCGTGCTGGTTGCCGCCACGGTTGCCGCCGGCGTGATCGCCTTTCTGATCGCGGGCATGGGCGGGTTTATGGGCGTGGTCCACAGCGCCTATATCGGCGGGCTCACCGGAATCGTGAAGCGCAAGGGCCGGGGCACGCCGACGGTCGTCGTCTGTTCGCTGATCGCCGGATTGATCTTCGGGGCGGCGATGGTCGCCATGCTGGCCGTGCTGGCCCGCCTTCGACACCTGATTTTCGACGTGATGACCGCCAATGTGGAGGGGCTCGCTTCCTTCATGACCCGGATTCACCTGCACGACACCGGCGAAGAAATGAAGCGGTATTTCGCCGAAGGGTTGCACTATTGGCCGTGGGTGATGCTGGGTTACTTCACGTTTGGGATCATGGTCGTCTCGCTGATCGGGTGGTGGGCGTTGTCGCGGCTGTTGGAGCGGCTGCGCGGCGTGCCCGATGTGCACAAATTGGATGCGCCGGCCGGCGACACGGTGGGCCCGATCGGGCCGGTTCCGGTGCGATTGGACAAGGTGCGTTTCCGTTACCCGGGTGCCGCTCAAGATGCGTTACGGGAGGTCAGTCTCGACGTGCGCGTCGGTGAACACGTGGCGATCACCGGGGCCAACGGATCCGGGAAGACCACGTTAATGCTGGTCTTGGCGGGCCGGGAGCCGACGTCGGGCACGGTGGATCGACCGGGCGCGGTGGGTCTGGGCAAGCTGGGCGGCACGGCGGTGGTCCTACAACATCCGGAAAGCCAGGTGTTGGGTACCCGGGTGGCCGACGATGTGGTGTGGGGTCTGCCGCCGGGCACCAAGATCGACGTCGACCGGTTGCTGGCCGAGGTGGGCCTCGACGCGCTCGCCGAACGAGAGACCGGAAGCCTGTCCGGCGGTGAGCTGCAACGTCTGGCGCTGGCAGCGGCATTGGCCAGGGAGCCGGCGATGCTGATTGCCGACGAAGTCACCACCATGGTTGACCAGCAGGGCCGCGACGCCCTGCTGCGCGTGCTCTCCGGTCTGACGAAACGACACCGCACCGCTCTCGTCCACATCACGCACTACAACAACGAGGCCGATTCCGCCGATCGCACACTCGATCTCAGCGAATCCCCGGACAACGCCGACATGGTCGAGACCGTGGCAGCACCGGTGCCCGCCGCCGCGGTGGGGCACGGCGGGCGCAGGCCGGCGCTCGAACTCGTCGGGGTGGGCCACGAATACAACATCGGCACTCCCTGGGCCAAGACCGCCCTGCGAGATGTCAATTTTGTGGTGGAGCAGGGTGACGGGGTGCTGATCCACGGAGGCAACGGTTCGGGCAAGTCCACACTTGCGTGGATCATGGCCGGGCTTACGGTGCCCACCACCGGCAGCTGCCTGCTCGACGGGCGACCCACCCACGACCAGGTTGGGGCGGTGGCGTTGTCGTTTCAGGCCGCGCGCCTGCAGTTGATGCGGAGCCGGGTGGACCTCGAAGTTGCCTCCGCGGCCGGCTTTTCACCCAAGGATGAAGACCGGGTGGCTGCGGCGCTGGGGGTGGTGGGACTGGATTCCACCCTGGCCAAGCGGAGCATCGATCAGCTCAGCGGTGGTCAGATGCGGCGCGTGGTGCTGGCCGGGTTGCTGGCCTGTTCGCCCCGGGCGTTGATCCTCGATGAACCGCTAGCGGGTTTGGATGCCGCCAGCCAGCGTGGTCTGCTGCGCCTGCTCGAGGACCTGCGCCGGGAGCAGGGTCTGACGGTGGTGGTCATTTCACACGACTTTGCCGGAATGGACGAGCTGTGTCCGCGCACCCTGCATCTGCGCGATGGGGTGATGGCGCCGGCGTCGACATCGATGGCAGGAGGGGGTGCCTGATGAGCACCACCGCCACTGCGGCCCAGCGCGGGCCCAAGCGCCCATCGCGACCGGTTGTCCTGCTGGTCCCGGTACCGGGTACTTCGGCCATGCACGACTTGTGGGCGGGCACCAAACTGCTGGTGGTCTTTGGCATTTCGGTACTGCTGACCTTCTATCCGGGATGGGCAACGATCGGGTTGATGGCGGCCCTGGTGCTGACCGCTGCCTGGATTGCCCACATTCCGCGCGGTGCGGTGCCGTCGGTGCCCCGCTGGTTGTGGATCGTCTTAGCCATTGGAGGCTGCACGGCCGCGCTAGCCGGAGGCACTCCGATGATCTCGCTGGGCGGGGTCGAAATCGGACTGGGTGGAACACTGCACTTCTTGCGGATCACGGCACTGTCTATCGTGTTGCTGGCGTTGGGGGCGATGGTTTCCTGGACCACCAATGTGGCCGAAATAGGTCCTGCGGTAGCGATTTTGGGCCGCCCACTGCGAGTGCTGCGGATCCCGGTGGATGAGTGGGCGGTGGCCTTGGCGCTTGCCCTGCGTGCCTTCCCGATGCTGATCGATGAATTTCAGGTGCTCTATGCGGCCCGGCGCATGCGGCCCAAGCGGATACCGACAACCCGCAGGGCTCGTCGGCAGCGGCGTGCGATCGAGGTGATCGATCTGCTGGCCGCCGCCATTACCGTGACACTGCGGCGCGCTGACGAGATGGGTGACGCCATCACCGCTCGTGGCGGCACCGGGCAGCTGTCGGCCCACCCGACGCGGCCCAAGCTGGGGGACTGGGTAACGCTTGCCATCACCGCCGTGGTCGGCGGCGCGGCGGTGGCGATCGAGACGCTGCTGCTCGCCGCCTAGGGTTGCGGCCGCATGCGGTCGATCAGGTTCGACAACACCACGACGCTCTCACTGCGTTCGATATCGGCGCTGGAGCGGATGCGTTCGAGCGCCGTTTCCAGGTGTCGCATGTCGTGGGCCAACACATGCAGGATGGCGTCGGAGGTGCCGGTCACCGTTGCCGCACTGACCACCTCGGGAATATCCACCCACGCCGCCTGCAGCTGATCGGGCGCGATCCTGCCGTGGCAGAAGACCTGAACGTAGGCCTCGGTGTACCAACCGAGCGCGTTACGGTCGACGACTGTGGTGAAGCCCTTGATCACGCCCGTGTCGAGCATCCGGTCGACGCGGCGCTTCACCGCTGGTGCGGACAAATTCACTTTCTGGCCGATCTCGGCGAAGGTGGCCCGGGCATGTTCGGCCAGCTCGAAGAGAATGCGCTCGTCGGTTTCATCCAGGTGGTCCATCACCGCCTCCTTCTGGGCCGCGCAATAAATCGCTATTGATAAGAACATAGCGCAATACATTGATGGTAGATACGCAATGAACGTCGTTTGATTGTGCAGCGAAGGCCAAATATCGTTGGTTTATGACCGATTACTATGTCGCTGCGGACCGTTCGCAGTCGGGCGCGCCGGCATGGCAACAGGCCACGCAGTCCACTCGGGTATCCAGCCCCCGACGCTATGCGATGACCCGACCGGCCTTCTTCGCCGTCGAGTACGCGATCAATCCCTGGATGGATACCGCTACGCCGGTCGACCTTGGGTTGGCCCAGGCTCAGTGGGAGAACCTGCGTCAGACCTACCTTCGGTTGGGCCACCGGGTGGATCTCGTCGAGCCCGCGCCGGGCTTGCCGGACATGGTCTATGCGGCCAACGGCGGGTTCATCGCCGACGACGTCGCTATCGTCGCCCGCTTCAGATACGCCGAACGAGCCGGCGAGTCCAAGTCGTATGCACGCTGGATGTCCGATCAGGGATATCGGCCCCTATCCACTCGCCACGTCAACGAGGGGCAAGGTGATCTGCTCAAGGTCGGCGAAATGGTGCTGGCGGGTTACGGTTTCCGCACCGATCAGCGTGCGCACGCCGAGATCGCGGCCGCGCTGCGGATGCCAGTGGTGTCTCTCGAGTTGATCGATCCGCGCTTCTACCACCTCGACACCGTGCTGGCTGTTCTCGACGATCGCACGATCGCCTACTACCCCCCGGCTTTCAGCGCCGCAGCCCAAGAGCAGTTGCACGCGCTGTTTCCCGACGCGATCCTGGTCAGTAGCGCTGACGCGTATGTGTTCGGGCTCAACGCTGTGTCCGACGGGCGCAACGTGGTGCTGCCGGCCGCGGCGACGGGTTTTGCGCTGCAGCTGCGGAAGGCCGGTTTCGAGCCGATCAGCGTCGATCTATCCGAGCTACTCAAAGGTGGAGGTTCCGTTAAGTGCTGCACGCTGGAGGTACATAAATGACGATTCTGGACGCTCCTACTTCGGTAACGGTTGCTGAAACCGACACCTCCATCGCCTTGGTCGAAAGGCATGCCGCGCATAACTATTCACCGTTGCCCGTGGTCGCGGCCAGCGCCGAGGGAGCGTGGATCACCGATGTCGACGGCCGCAGTTACCTGGATTGTCTGTCCGCATACTCGGCGGTCAACTTCGGCCATCGCAACCCCGAGATCATCGCAACCGCTCATGCCCAACTCGACACCGTCACCCTGGTGAGCCGGGCTTTCCACTCCGATCGACTCGGGCCGTTCTGCGCGGCACTGGCCGATCTGTGTGGAAAAGACATGGTGCTGCCAATGAACTCGGGCGCCGAAGCCGTGGAGAGTGGTCTGAAGGTAGCCCGCAAATGGGGAGCCGAGGTCAAGGGAGTCCCCGAAGGTCAGGCCAACATCATCGTGGCCGACAACAATTTTCATGGACGTACCATCAGCATCGTCAGCTTCTCGTCCGATCCCGTCGCGCGCGGTGGCTTCGGGCCGTTCACGCCGGGATTTCGTTCCGTGCCATTCGGCGACACCGCCGCGCTTGCCCGGGCCATAGACGACAACACCGTCGCGGTATTGCTGGAACCGATTCAAGGCGAGGCGGGCATTATCGTTCCACCCGATGACTACCTGCCCGACGTTCGCGCGCTGTGTTGGGAACACAACGTGCTGATGATCGCCGACGAAATTCAGTCCGGGCTGGCCCGAACCGGTTATACGTTCGCCTGCGACCACTGGGACGTCGTGCCCGACATTTTCCTGCTGGGCAAAGCGCTCGGCGGCGGCGTGGTTCCGCTGTCGGCGGTGGTCGCCGACCGTGACGTGCTGGGTGTGCTGCGCCCCGGCGAACATGGCTCGACGTTTGGTGGCAACCCGCTGGCCACGGCAATCGGTGCCACGGTGGTGTCGATGCTAGCGCGCGGTGAATTCCAGGCCCGTTCGACCGAATTGGGTGCGCATCTGCATCAGCGGTTGGCCGGGCTGATCGGCGACGGCGTGCTGGAAGTGCGGGGCCTCGGGCTCTGGGCCGGCGTCGATATCGACCCGTCGCTGGGCACCGGCAAGGACATCAGCCTCCGGCTGGCCGATCGCGGTGTCCTGGTCAAGGATACTCACGGCTCGACCTTGCGGTTCGCGCCACCGATTGTGATCACCGACCAGGAAATCGACTGGGCTGTGCACCAATTCGCCACCGTACTACGGGAAGCAGGTTCATAATCAGCCTGACCCCGCACCAGGAGGCGCAATTGCCGGCTACTTCGGTCAGTCTGAGAGAACAGATGCTACGGCGCCGCCCGGTGGGCGGCGTTCCTGTCGCAGAAGGGGAGGCGGGCAGCCTCAAACGAAGTTTTGGCACCTTCGAGCTGACCATGTTCGGGGTCGGGTCCACGGTTGGCACTGGAATCTTCTTCGTGCTGTCCGAGGCCGTGCCCCAAGCGGGTCCCGCGGTGATCGTTTCGTTCGTCATCGCCGGTATTGCCGCGGGGCTTGCGGCAATCTGTTATGCCGAATTGGCGTCGGCGGTGCCCGTTTCGGGTTCGTCGTATTCGTATGCCTATGCCACGCTCGGGGAGGCGGTTGCGATGTGCGTGGCGGCGTGTCTGTTGCTGGAATACGGCGTGGCCACCGCGGCAGTGGCGGTCGGCTGGAGCGGATACGTCAACAAGCTGTTGCGCAATGTATTCGGATTCGAGCTACCGAGTGCGGTGTCGCAGGCGCCGTGGGA
The DNA here is from genome assembly GCF_900292015.1 of Mycobacterium basiliense. Taxonomy (NCBI): domain Bacteria; kingdom Bacillati; phylum Actinomycetota; class Actinomycetes; order Mycobacteriales; family Mycobacteriaceae; genus Mycobacterium; species Mycobacterium basiliense. The sequence continues at coordinate 3,675,032 of NZ_LR130759.1, read as the reverse complement.
TGTGCAGCCGGATCAGCCACATGGGTATGTGAATTTGCCGGCGGTCATCCTGATCGGTCTGTGCGCGCTGCTGTTGATCCGCGGCGTTAGCGAATCCGCGCGGGTCAACGCGGTCATGGTGCTGATCAAACTCGGTGTGCTGGGCATGTTCGTGATCCTGGCGCTCAGCGCTTATGACACCGATCATTTCAAGGACTTCGCGCCGTTCGGCGTGGCCGGCGTCGGTGCGGCGGCCGGCACCATATTCTTTTCGTTCATAGGTCTCGATGCGGTGTCGACCGCGGGTGAGGAGGTTAACAACCCGCAGCAGACCGTGCCGCGCGCACTGATCGCGGCGTTGTTTGTCGTCACCGGCGTGTACGTGCTTGTTGCGTTCGCCGCACTGGGCACTCAGCCATGGCAGGTTTTTCAGGGCCAGCAAGAGGCCGGCCTGGCCACCATCCTGGACAACGTCACGCACACCGGTTGGGCCAGCACCGTTCTGGCGGCCGGTGCGGTGATCTCGATCTTTACCGTCACGCTGGTCACGATGTACGGCCAGACGCGCATCCTGTTCGCGATGGGCCGAGACGGCCTGTTACCGGTGCGGTTTGCGACGGTCAATCCGCGCACCCAGACCCCGGTGCGCAACACGGTGATCGTCGCGATCGCGGCGGCAATGTTGGCCGCCGTGGTGCCGCTGAACCGGTTGGCGGACATGGTGTCGATCGGCACCCTGACCGCGTTCATCGTGGTGTCGGTTGGGGTGATCATCTTGCGGGTGCGCGCGCCGGAACTGCCCCGAGGGTTCTGGGTGCCAGGCTATCCGGTCACACCGGTGCTGGCTGTGCTGGCCTGCGGGTACCTGCTGTACAGCCTGCATTGGTACACCTGGATCGCGTTTGCCGGTTGGGTGGCCGCCGCGTTGTTGTTCTACCTGCTGTGGGGACGCCATCACAGCAAGCTCAATGACGGGGCGCTGCTCGACGAGCCGCCCCGGGAGGCGCTGTGACCGTCGTCGTTGGGTACGTGGCCGGCCGGGTGGGTCCCTCGGCCTTGCATCTGGCCGCTCGTGCGGCGCGGACACTCAACACATCGCTGACGGTGGCGACCGTCGCGGCAAAGCCGTGGCTGACGCCGTCGCTGGCGCGCACCGACTACCAGCAGTGGGCTGATCGGCTGGCCGCCGACTCGGAGAAGGAGGCGCACCGCTACCTGCGCACCCTCGCCGATGGGGTCGAGGTCACCTACCGCCATCGCGAGCACCGCTCGGTGTCGGGGGGGCTGATTGAAATGGTCGAGGAAGCGGGCGCGGAGATGCTGGTGCTGGGCTCGTTTCCGAACGGCCGGCGCGCTCGGGTATTGATCGGCTCAACCGCCGACTGGCTGTTGCATTCCTCACCGGTGCCGGTGGCGATCAGCCCCCGCCAGTACCATTCCCGCGCCGATCGACTGACCAGGATCACCTGCGGGTACGCGGCTACCGCGGACTCGATCGAGGTGGTGCGGCGCTGTTCGGAGCTGGCCGAACAGTACGACGTGCCGTTGCGAGTGGTCACCTTCGCGGTTCGCGGCCGGACGATGTACCCACCGGAGGTGGGGCTGCACGCCGAATCGTGGGTGCTGGAGGCGTGGGCGGCCCAAGCTCGAGAGCTGCTGGAAAAGCTACGTAGTGACGGTGTGGTAAGCAAAGACGTTGTGCTGCAGGTGGTTACCGGCAACGGCTGGCAACAGGCGCTGGACGTCACCGATTGGCAGGACGGCGAGATCTTGGCATTGGGCACCTCCCCGCGTGGTGAAATCGCCAGGGTATTCCTGGGTTCCAGTAGCGGCAAGATCATTCGCCACAGCCCGGTGCCGGTGCTGGTGCTGCCCGGCTAGCCGCGGCTAGCGTTGTGCCGCGGCATTGGCCGCGGCCTGGGCCTGTCGCAGCGTGGTCGCCACGTCGCCGCGGCCGAGAAACATTTCGTCGAAGTAGGGTTTGAGGGCGTCGTTGCCGGCGGCGAACCCCGCACCTCCCGGTGCTGGAATCCGCGGCCCCTTGAGCACCGCGAAGAACGGTGTGACATCAACACCTTTGGCATTCCAATAGGCGAAGTAGACGGGTTGGGCGGAGAGCACCGCGGGGATGGCCGCACCGCTGCGACCCAGGTATGCGTTGCCTTCGGTGCTGCCCATCCAGGTAAGGACCTGACGTACCGCGTCCGGATGTCGGGTAGCCGAATTGCCTGCCGCAGCAATGCCGTTGGTGACGCTAACCCGGCCCACGGGTCCGATCGGCAGCATCGCCACACCCCAGTGGAAGGTGGCATCGCGCGCCACCGGCGCCAGGCTGTAGGTGCCGGATTGAAACAGCGCCATTTTGCCGGCCAGAAATTGGTTGCGCGAGAAATCACCGTTGTCGTTGGTGTCTGCTGCGGGAGGGGAAACATTGTCGTCGTTGATCAGGCTGACCAGGTAGCGGAAGGCATCGACGGCGGGTGCATTGTCGAAGGCGAACTCGCTGTCACGCATGAAGACACCTCCCGCCGAGCCGATGTAGTTGAGATAGATGCCCTGCGGGTCATTGGCGGCGTTGTAGCCCCACTGACGCACTCGGCGCGCGTCGAAACCCGAGGCGTCAGCGGTATGTCCGTCGGTGTCGACGGTAAGGCGGGCTAGCAGGGGGCGCAGCGTGTCACCGGCGCCGGGGCTCCAGCGCACGGTGTCCAGCTCGGCGGGATCAACACCGGCCTGCGCCAACAGGTCGGCGTTGTAGAACACGGCAATGCCGGCGTCGGTGAGCTGCGGTACGCCCCACAGCGTGCCGTTGCGGGTGAACTGGTCCACCACGGCCGGTTCCCAGTCGCCGGAAGCGATGCTGTTGTCGATCTTGAGCAACCGACCGCTGTCGGCGTAGGGGGCCAGGTAGGCGTTGGACAACCAGAAGATGTCATCGGCGCTGCCACCGGCCACGTCGGTGCGCAGGGTGTCGAAGTAGGTCGAATAGGACACCAGGTTGGTGTGCACCTCGACGTTGGGGTGGGTACGGCTGAACGCGTCGAACGAATGTCGATATGCCGCCGCGATGGGCTCGGCCCACAGACGCACCGTCACCACGGTCTTGGCGCCAACGGGTGCGCCGGAACGGTCCAGCATGACCGCCGTAGCGGCCAGCAGGGCGGCGACGAGGATGAACGCCGCAGCGACCAAGGTGGAAAAACGCGGCCTGGTCATGTTGCGCACCCAGATTGCAAGCGCATCAGTCATTTGAGTCCCGAGACGACGATCGAAGACACGATGTGCCGCTGGGCCGCGACGAAAAGAACGATCAGCGGCAGGATTGCGACCGTCGTGGCCGCCATCACCAGCGTCCACTGGGAGTTGAACCGCGACTGCAGGTCGGCCGTGGCCACCGTCAACACCCGCCACTTGTGGCCGCTGGTGATTACCAACGGCCACATGAAGTTGTTCCACTGCGAGACCACGGTGATCAGCGTCATGGCCGCCAGCACCGGGCGGCTAGAGGGCAGCACCACATGCACCAACACGTCGAGTGTGTTCGCACCGTCGAGCCGCGCGGCGTTGATCAAATCGTTGGGGATGAGGCGGAAGTGCTCGCGCAGCAAGAAGATCGCATAGGGTGACCCGAATAGGAAAGGCAACACCAACGCCCAGAATGTGTTCCGCAGGCCCAGCTGGGCCATCATCAGATACAGCGGCACCACCGTGACCGTCGCCGGCACCATCAACGTCGCGATGTAGACCCAAAACAATCCCTCACGACCGGGAAAGTCCAGTCGGGCAAACGCGTAGGCGGCCAGCACCGAAAAGGTCATCTGGCCGAGCAGAATCACCGCCGTCATCAATGCGGTCACCATCGCCGCGCGGCCGAACCCGGCGCCGGCCAGATCGGCGTAGTTGGACAACGTCGGCGGGTGCGGCAGCTGTAGCGGCGTGCCCGTCGCGAATTGGTGTGCGGAGGTGAACGAGGTCAGCAACCCGAGCAAAAACGGGAGCAACGTGATCACCGCACCCAACAACAGGCCGGCGTAGATCGCCACGTGCGGCAGGGCGCGGCTAGGTGAGGTCATAGCTGATCCGTCGTCGGAAGTACATGTGCTGGACGAAGGTGACTCCGACCAGAATGACGAACAGCACCACGGCCATGACCGATGCCCGCCCGATTGCCGCCGAACCGAACGCCTCGGCGTAGATTTGGTGGGCCACCAGGTCGGTGCTGCCCTCCGGGCCGCCGCCGGTAAGCGCATACACAATATCGAAAATCTGTGCGGTGCTGACGATTCCGGTGACCAAGACAAAAAAGGTTGTCGGTCTCAGCATGGGCAGCGTGATCCGCCAGAAGCGCTGCCAGGTGGTGGCGCCGTCGGTGCGTGCCGCGGAGTGAATGTCGTCGGGGATGGCCAGCAAGCCGGCCAGAAATGACAGCGAGACGTAGCCGACGTTGGTCCAGACGACCACGGCAGCAACCAGCGGTAGGGCAAGATCGGGATCGGTGAGCCATTCGATCCGGCGCCCCAGTAGCGTGCTGACGGCACCGTCGGTGGGCGCCAGGATCCAGCGCCACATCACCGCGATCGCCAGTGGGGCGCAGATCCAAGGCAGTACATAGAGGGTGCGAAAAAAGTTGGTGCCCGGAAGGCGCCGGGCCAGCATAATCGCCGCGAGCAATCCCAGCACCGTTTGCGCTGGAACGACGATTGCCACAAAGATCGCCGTGACCACCAGCGAGTTACCGAAATCGGAGTCAGCGAGCACCGATCGCCAATTGGCCAGGCCGACGTAATGCAGCGGGCCGAGCAGGTCCCAGCGGTACAGGCTGAGCCAGATGACCACCAGAATCGGCAGCAACAAGAAGGCGAGCACGCCGAACAGGCTGGGCGCCAGTAAGGCATATGCCAGCGCGGTGGTCCGACGTGGCGTGGCGCGCATGAATGTATTAAACGCGGTCGCTACGGTTGGAGCCGTGACACCGAACCGGGGAATCGATGCCGACTTCCTGGACCTGCCGCGCCACGCTTTAGCCGACGCCGCGCTGTCGGCTGCCGCCGCGGCCGGGGCCAGCCATGCCGACCTGCGGATTCACCGCATCAGCACCGAGCTCATCCAGCTGCGCGACGGGGAACTGGAGACCGCGATCGTCAGCTGCGATCTCGGCTTGGCGGTGCGGGTGATTGTCGACGGCACCTGGGGGTTCGCCGCTCACTCCGAGTTGGCCCCGTCGGTGGCCGCCGAGACCGCGCGTCGTGCGGTACACGTGGCCACCACGTTGGCGCCGCTGAACACCGAGCGTGTCGTGCTGGCCGCCGAACCGGTTTACCCCGACGCCACCTGGGTGTCCAGCTATCAGATTGACCCGTTCGGCCTGCCGGCCACCGAGAAGATCGCCGTGCTGGAGGAGTACTCGCGGCGCCTGCTGGCCGCCGACGGCGTCGACCACGCCTCGGCCAGCCTGAACGCGGTCAAAGAACAGACGTTCTACGCCGACACCTACGGATCGTCGATCACTCAGCAGCGGGTGCGGTTGTATCCGGCGCTTCAGGCGGTGACCGTCGACGCCGCGGCCGGCAACTTCGATTCGATGCGCACCCTGGCGCCGCCGATGGCCCGCGGCTGGGAAATGGTGGCCGGTGACGACATCTGGAACTGGACCGACGAGCTTGCGCAGCTGCCGTCGCTGCTGGCCGAAAAGATCAAAGCTCCCAGCGTGACTGCGGGGCCCACCGACCTGGTGATCGATCCGACCAACCTCTGGCTGACGATCCACGAATCCATTGGCCATGCGACCGAATACGACCGGGCGATCGGATACGAATCGGCCTACGCCGGTACCTCGTTCGCCACGCCCGATCTGCTCGGTACCCTGCGCTACGGGTCGCCGGTGATGAACGTGACCGCCGACCGCACCGTTGAATTCGGCCTGGCCAGTATCGGTTACGACGATGAAGGGGTGGCCGCGCAACGCTGGGATCTGGTGCGTGATGGGGTGTTTGTCGGTTATCAACTTGACCGGGTGTTCGCGCCGCGGCTCGGCCAGGCGCGCTCCAACGGGTGCTCGTATGCCGACTCGGCCTTTCATGTGCCGATCCAGCGGATGGCCAATGTGTCATTGCAGCCCGGAACAGACGAGCTCAGCACGGCCGATCTGATCGGCCGAGTCGCCGACGGCATTTACATTGTCGGCGACAAGTCATGGTCAATTGACATGCAGCGGTATAACTTTCAGTTCACCGGCCAGCGCTTCTACCGCATCAAAGACGGTCGGCTGGACGGTCAGCTGCGCGATGTCGCATATCAGGCCACCACCACTGATTTCTGGAATTCCATGGAAGCGGTGGGCGGTCCGTCGACCTGGCGGCTGGGCGGCGCGATCAACTGCGGCAAAGCCCAGCCTGGCCAGGCGGCCGCGGTCAGTCACGGTTGTCCTTCAGCGCTGTTCCGTGGCGTCAACGTGCTCAATACCCGTACCGAGGGCGGCCGATGATCAATCCACAGCACGTCGTCAACATCGTCTTGGATCAGGCGGCGCAGCGCGGCCGCGCCGACGAGACCATGGTGCTGGTCGTCGACCGAACCGAGGCGACGCTGCGCTGGGCGGGCAATTCGATGACCACCAACGGGCTATCGACCAGCCGCCGGGTGACGGTTATTTCGATTGTGCGCAAAGGTGATAGCGCGTTCGTCGGTGCGGTGGAGTCCGGTGAAGTGGACCCGTCGGTGCTGCCCGATCTGGTGGCGGCATCCCAGGACGCGGCCCGTTCGGCGCCCGAGGCCGGCGATGCGGCACCGCTGCTGGCCGACGCCGGGATGCCCGTCGATTGGGAGGCACCGGTGCCGGGCACCGGTCCGGAGGTGTTCGCCGATGTCGCGGCCTCGCTGAGTCGAAAGTTCCGGGGTGCCGACCGGCTGTACGGCTACGCCCACCACAGCATTTCGACGACATTTCTGGCGTCGTCAACGGGCTTGCGGCGGCGTTTTACCCAGCCCACCGGGGCGGTGGAAGTCAATGTCAAACGCGGCGATGCCAGCGCCTGGGCGGGGGTGGGCACCCCAAACTTCATCGATGTGCCCACCGATTTGTTGCTCGATCAGCTCTCGACACGGCTGGATTGGGCGCAGCGCACGGTTGCGTTGCCGGCGGGGAGATACGAGACGATCATGCCGCCGTCGACGGTGGCCGACATGATGCTGTATCTGGCGTGGTCGATGTCGGGCCGCGGCGCGCAGGAGGGGCGTACCGCGCTGTCCGCTCCCGGCGGCGGGACCCGGGTGGGGGAGCGGCTCACCGACCTGCCGGTGACCTTGTTCTCCGACCCGATGGCGCCGGGGCTGGCGTGTTCGCCATTCGTCGCGGTGAGCAGCTCCTCGGAGACGGCGTCGGTTTTCGACAACGGGATGGACATCGACCAGGTGGACTGGATCCGCAGCGGGGTGATCAACGCGCTGGCCTATCCACGCGCCACTGCCGCCAAGTTCGACGTGGCCACCGCCGTCGCCGCCGACAACCTGTTGATGACGGGCGGGTCGGCCGATCTGGCCGACATGATCGCGGGCACCGAGCGCGGCCTGTTGCTGACCACGCTGTGGTACATCCGCGAAGTCGACCCCACCACGCTACTGCTGACCGGGCTGACCCGCGACGGGGTCTATCTGATCGAAGACGGCGAGGTAACCGCGGCAGTCAACAACTTCAGGTTCAACGAAAGCCCGTTGGACCTGCTGCGACGGGCCACCGAGGCCGGTGTCAGCGAGACGACCCTGCCGCGGGAATGGGCCGACTGGGCTACCCGCGCGATGATGCCGCCGCTGCGGATTCCGGACTTCCACATGTCGTCGGTCAGTCAGGCGCGATAGCCGATTGCTGTGGTTGCTGCCGCGTTCTAGCGTGTGAGGATGGCGGCTTCGGTTCCGGATGGTCCCGACCTCACGCGGTTGGTGAGGTTGTCGCCTGGCGACGGCCGCCTGGCCGGACTGGCTCGCCGGGTGTGTGCGCGGACGCTGACACTGCCTCCCCTACCGTCCGAGGTGGCCGTGGAGCAACCCGAGTCGGCCGCCGAGGATGCCCTCGCCGAGTTCGCCGAACAATTCTGCGCCGACGTCTCTGCGGTCACCGTCGACCAGCGGTCGCGGTTGGTCGAGTGTCTGGGGAACGGCGCGTTTGCGGCCGTGGTGTCGATCTTCATCGCCGACTTTGTTCCGCGGGTGCGCGCGGGTTTGGAAGCGCTGGATGTCGGCTCGCACTATCTGAGCTGGGTGTGCGGGCCGATCCGGTGGGATCGCCAGGGGGATCCGTGCGATGTGTTGTTCAACGAATTCCTGCCCGGGGTGGCCCGGATGCGCGCCCTCGATCCCGTCGTCTCCGAACTGGTACGGCTACGTGGCGCGGCCGCGCACAACTGCCGGCTATGCAAGTCGCTGCGGGAAACCACCGCCCTGGAGGCCGGTGGTTCCGAAGCGCTCTACGACGAAATCGGGCGCTTCCAGGTCTCGGTTTTGCTCGACGACCGCGCAAAAGCAGCGCTGCGCTATGCCGATGCGTTAATTTGGACCCCTGCGCACCTCGCCGTCGACGTTGCCGCCGAGGTGCGCTCCCGGTTCTCCGACGTCGAGGCCATCGAGCTGACCTTTGACATCATGCGTAACGCCAGCAACAAGGTCGCCGTGGCGTTGGGTGCGGACGCGCCGAGGGTGCACGCGGGCACCGAGCGATATCTGATCGGCGCCGACGGTCAGACGGTGTTCAGTTGACTGATTCAGCTGGCGGTGGTCGCCGACGGGCAGGCGCGGTCACAGCGGTGTTCGCCATCGTGGTGGTTGCCGGCGGTTTGGTCGGCTGCTCTGGGTCGGGTGGCAGGTCCGGGGCACCCAGGGTGCCGGTGCACGGCAACGAGGAATCACGGCTGCCGCCGATCTACCCGGGAACCACGGTGTCGATTCCGCCAACCACAACCTCCGGAGCCGGGCCGCGCACCATTGCCGGCGACGGTACCTACCGGGTAGGCGTGGATATCCAGCCCGGCACGTATCGCTCGCCCGGCGGAAGTGACTGCTATTGGGAGCGGCTGAGGGGCCTTGGCGGCAGCGTGGAGGACGTCATCGCCAACGGTGCCGGGACCGGACAGCAGCTGGTGCAGATAAAGCCCTCGGATGTCGCGTTCAAAACCCAAGGGTGCCCAACCTGGACGCTGGACACAGGCGCTACCAGGACGACGTCGACGACTTCTACTCCTTCGACCACGCCGGTGACCTTGCCCGAGGGCGCCCAGGCCTGTCCCACCGTGGCCGGGCCGGCGGGCGGCTTGACTCAATCGGCGGCGGGATCACCGGCGACATCATGTCCGTTCGCCGAACAGGTCCGGCTCGCGTACGGGGCCGGCGGACCCGCTAGCGCCGCACCTCGCCAGCTTGAGGTGGTCAGTCCGGTGACGGGCCAGACGTACACGATGACCTGCGCCGCCAACGGGTCTGTGGTGGTGTGCAACGGCGGCGACGGCGCGGTGGTTTACGTCTACTAGCGGTGCGCACCGTTCACCTTCTCGCCAGCTCACGTCTTTCTGCCGTACAGGTGCGGATTGTTTTGTAGCACAGCAATGTTCGCTTGTGAGGGCTGATCTTGTCGGCGTAGCGTGGGGGCCGCCACAGACACAGCGCAGGAGAGCAATGCGACCATGAGCGGCGGTGTGCGCCTATTCGATGGCAGGACGTGGACTGTCGAGAGCGCGAATGCGAGTCACGACATCACCGTGAGTATCCATGGCATGCAATTCGCCGACGGCCGCGTCGTATCCAGGGTTGCCGTCGGCGGGCTGAATTCCGACCGGCTGCTCACACCCCGCCGCGCGCGCGTGCTGGCCAGGGCTTTGATCGCTGCTGCCGAAGCTGCCGATAGTCCCGAGACGATAGGCCCAAACACCTAGCGTCTGCGCAGTTTGGCCAATCACGGCCGACGAACGGCCCGCACGCGTTGATCCAGGGCTCGACGGCGAGCAGGATCGGCATGGAGCCGAGCGTGACCACACATCCCCACAGCGGCCGCATGGAGCCGAGCGTGACCACACATCCCCACAGCGGCCGCGACGAGGACCGGCACGCGAAGACGTTCGCCGTGTGGGCGAAGACAATTGCGATAAGTGCCGCACCCGATGCGCCGCCAACGGCTACCGGTGGGAAACGGCGCGGGGGATGCCAGCCCGTCGAGCCGAGCGTCTCGACCGCTTCGAGGTTGCGCACCCGGATCTGCCTCTTGGACATCTGCTCGGGACCCAACGCCAGCGACAGCATCACCGTCGGTAGCAGTGCTTCGGGGACCAGGGCGGCCTCGCTCTCTGCAGTGAGCATGGATGAGTCGACGAGCAGCCGGTTCTGCGTGAGCACCACGGCGTCGGCGGGCACGCGGTCGCCACTTTCTAGCAGCGGAAACCACCTACATCCATTAGTCAGGGAATGCCATGCGCCGGGAGCGCCGGGCTGGTATCGCGCGGGCTCCGGTACACCGCGGCGTCGTTGGCGATGTTTGCGGGCGCTAATGTCTGGGTTGTTCTAACGTGACGGCTGATCGCCGCGGAGCACCTGCCCCACGGCGACTCGGCTAACCTCGCGGATGCCTTAGACATGGGTGGAAGCCCAGACCAGGAGATCGGAGAATCTATCCGTAGTTAGTTAGCACCAGGGGCGGTAGCTCAGTTGGTTAGAGCCGCGGACTCATAATCCGTTGGTCGTCGGTTCGAGTCCGACTCGCCCCACAAGATGAAAGCGCAGGTAGAAGCGCTATAGGTATCTCGACCGATCTATCTGCTGACACCCGGAAATGCCGCCGCGTCAGCACCGCGTCAGCAAGCGGACGACTTAAACCGGCTGACACCGACGCCAGCAACCTTGGTGCGCCGAAGCGCATCAGTTTTCGTGGGGCCAGCAAATATTCGCTTTCACGCATACGGACGCGACGCGCAAGCGGGCCAAAGCCGTGGGCTTGGGTAATGCTGTCGTGACAGGCTAGTACTAGGCTCACGGGTCCACTAGCAAACTATTAAGCGATTTGAAGTAGCCAGATAATGCTGGTAAAAGCGTTCTTGTCTGGCATCGAGCTATCTTTCGATCTACACTCCATACGTGAAACCCGAAACAGAGCTCCGTGACCCGGCCGAGCAGCTAGATGCGGCCGAGGAGCTGGACAGATGCATTCGACGTACGGCGGACGCAGCAGCGCGGAACCTCAACAAGCTGGCTGGATTGCTGGTAGAGGCAAAAGCCGGCGAGATCCATGCAGCCCTAGGGTTTGAGAGTTGGCCGGCGTACCTAGCGAACCGGCTACAGCCGATCACAAAAACCCTGGACCGTAACGAGGTGCGGGAATTGATCGCGGACCTACGCAAGGCCGGAATGAGCGTTCGGGATATCTCGGCCGCAACTAGTGTCCGGCGCGGACTTGTTCTGCGGTCATGGCGCGCAGGGCTTTCCAGGTGAATCAGGTGGCGCGGTCGTAGTCTTCTAGGGTGTAGCCGAGCAGCAGGTACTCGCTGGGAACCCTCAGGCTGGTTGGTTCACCGAATTCGGAAGCAGGCTCGAAGGATTCGTCGCTGATGCTTTGCGGTACGGCGTCAGCGGTGTTGGTGGTGTGATAGCTCAGCAGTTGGGCGATGGCTGATCGTTCTTTGTTCCAGGTAGCAAGAACTGTTCGTAGCTCTTCCCAGATGGCGTTGAGGTCTGTGCCGTCAGCCAAGACCTGGACCAGTGCGTCGCCTTCGGTGTTGTAGCCGGAATCGCCGCCAAAGGGCGCCAGCATGAAACGCTCGTCGAGTGAGTTCAGATCTTGTAGCGCATTCATTTTACGCGCCTTTCCGTTTGTCGACGCCTTGGCACGGCCTGCATAGATAACGGGGTAGGGTCCGCGCCCGTGTCAGCCATGCGACGCCTCGGTCCGGCATGACCGTTTTTACCCGGCCCAGCCGCGTAGACCCGGCGTTGATTCTACCCCACCTGGCCGGGCTGAATGCGTTGTGGTGCACCAGTTTTCGTGTGGAGCGGGTGGTCGGGGTCGGGTATAGTGGGTTGCAATGGGCATCGCGGTCAGCAAATGTCCACGCTTTTTCGAGAAAGGGCCTCAACATTGTCTATTGCGCCGCCTCAATTCAAGCAATACCTCAACGTGCATGAGGCCGCTCTCTATCTGCAGTGACTCGGGTTTTCTTCTGCCACGGTTGAAACGGTGAAGTATCACGCCTACGAATCCGGCAGGTTGCCTAGGCCCAAAATTGTGGGCGGCGGTCTTACTGGTCGCGGGCAGACCTGGAAAGGTTTGTCGAGGACCCATGAGCGGAATACGGAACGGGACCAGCGATCAATGCGGCCACAGCCAGGAACAACCGGCGGCCTAGTTGTATCAACGCTAGGGATCGAGATGATCTGAACGACAGAGCAATTGAAAACGATCGATGACTCGGAAGGAATGCTGAATGACCTGCCCGTATGTAGAGGAAACCTGGGAGCGTATCGAACAGGCGAATAATGCGGTCGACCGTTTCCCGGACTGGACTATAGCGGAGCGCGACCAGATGGAAGCGCTGGCCGACGATCTGAACAAGCAGTTGCTTGAGACAGAACCTTCGCGTGATGAATTATTGAGGGGCATAGGCAAGTCCGAGGCACCGCACTGGCAGCATATTTTCGAAGTGGATCAAAGAGCCAAAGCGCTTGGATGGAAACGAATTTCTAACACTAGCTGCCCCCGCCCGCTGGTAGGCAAGCGCTGCAAGGGAACCCTCTGTTGGTGCGGGGGTATGCGCAGTGGCGAACACGGGCCGTTTGGGGAGTTGAACGATCACGGTGCAACCTGGTTTGACGTGCGACGCAATCGCCAATTCGTGCTTTGGGAGCCCTACGGTGCACGCGCAGAGTATCTCGCTGAACTGATCAATGTCGCGGAGCAGGAAGGCTTGCAAGTACTACACTCCAAACGCGGGAATTGCAGGCACCCAATCGTCAAGCGGGCCAACCTCGCAAGAATGCGGGGTATTGAAAGCCATTGGCTATTTACGCGTATCCGCCAATCGGCAGGCGGATAGCGGGTACGGGCTTGAAGCTCAGAAACAGCAGCTCGAATCATTCTGTGCCGGAAACGAGTACAATCTGGTCACGGTGTTTCTTGATGTCATGAGCGGCAAGAAGACACACAAGCTGTACGGTCGCGCGGCTGCCGTAGCCGCCATCAGGGCGGGCCTAGCAAACGTGTTGTTAGTCAACGCGTTAGACCGCGCTAGTCGGAGTACCTTAGACGGGCTGCAGCTTGTCAAGGATGCGCAAGACGAGGGTTGGCGGGTTCTGAGCCTTGACGGCGTTGACAGTGCCAAGCTCGAAAAGCTCTGGCTTACCGTACGTATGGGGTTCGCCGAGGAAGAACGCGACAAGATCAGTCTGCGTACAAAGCAGGGGTTGGTGAGAGCGCGGCAACGAGGGAAGCAACTTGGCAAGCCGTCAACAATCGACCGACAAGTTGTTGACCGTATTGTGGCGCTTCGCGGTCAGGGTCTTGGAACTAAGGCGATTGCTAAGGCGTTGACAGAAGCCAAAATTCCAGCACCGCGCAGTGACATCTGGAATTTCAGCACGGTGCGTGGTGTTCTCGAGCGTGAGGGTGTGGCGTAGTGGCGTACATCCGCAAGCGCCCGACTGGCAACGTCGACAAGTTCGGTAACCCGATTCTGAGCTATCAGGTTGTGTGGCGTGAGCCTGTCCGCGACCAGTTCGGATCCCCTGCGGCAAGTTCAAGCAAACCTCCGAGACCTTTTCGACCGAGAAGAAGGCCAAGGCACATCTGCGCCAGGTATAAAACCAGCTCGACAGTAGCCGTCATGTTGACCCGTCGTCCGCCAAGGCAAAGGCCAACACACCGCTGGGAACCTATGCACGGCAATATCTGGACAGCTTGGCAGGGACGATAGTGCCAACCACCATCCAGGGCTACGAGAAGATCTACCGCGCCCACATTGCGGCGGTGTTAGGGTCTCGGCCGGTAGCCGCCATCACCACCGCCGAAGTGGCAAGGTTTCGCGCCGATCTGTTGGCGCCACATCCTTGCCGCAGTTTCGTCACGCGGGGCAAGCCCAACCCCCAGCGCCAAGCTGCCATCCGCTCTGGTGGAAAATCCGCAATGGATCAGCGGTCGCCGGCAACGGTGAAGCACATTGTCGGCACGCTCAAGCGGATTCTTGATACAGCCGTGGACGATCAGGCCATCCCGTCCAATCCGGTTGTGGCGGGCCGTCGTCGTACAACCAAGCCTGGCAGCAGAGCGGGGCAGCCGTTCAGGCATCGCCCCCTGACGTCCAGCCAGGTTGCCGCCCTGGCGGCCTACATCAGCAACGTCAAAGGCAATCCCATTTACGCCCTGGTAACGGTGTTCGCGGCCTACACGGGTGTGCGGGCTGCCGAGCTTCAGGGTTTGCAGGTGCAGGACGTCATGTTGTCCGACATGCCGGGCGCGGCTGGCGCTGTGCGTATCAGCCGTACGGCCGCTCGTCGACGGGTAGAACCGGGATCAGCCGACCCAGTGGGTGTACGGTACACCGAAATCCGACGCGTCTACCAACCGGGTAGTGCCTGTAGCGCCGTTGTTGGCCGACGATCTGCGCGAGTACTTGACTAATGTGCATCCCTTCTCGGCAATCAGCACACACGGATACACCTACAGATCGAACGCGCCGCTTTTTCCTGGACGGCGTGCCGGTGACCATTTCTATTGGGCCAAGCCCGTTGTGGTGGACAACCTGTACCACAACTACTTTCAGCCCGCTTGCCAGGCCTTTGGTCTGGGTAGGGTCCGCTGGTACGATCTACGATATACCTTCGCCACCCTGGCCTTGAGCGCGGGGGAGCACTCCATGCAGGTGAGCAAGTGGCTGGGGCCACAGCAGCTCCGTACTGACCCTGAGCACCTACGCTGACTGCATCCGCGAGGACGAAGCGGCAGCGCCCAATCTTGCTCGGCCGGTGGCAAAGGCAGCGAAGAAGGTAGTGCCGCTGCAACGTCGGCACGCGTGAAAGCTTAATCCGCCTCGTTGTCAGATATGTCTTCGATCTCAAGCGGCCACTGGGTCAACCTAAGGATAGCGGCGATTGCCTTTTCGTTAACGATCTCAGCGATTTGTTGAAGGCTAAGAACGGCTTGACCGTCCTGCACCCGGCGGAGCAACACGCGGTTGACCTCAGCTTTGCACTCTGCGTCAGTTCGGATCTGCTGTGCCCGCGCCTGTGCTTCTTCGGCCTCCGCGTCAAGCTTTCCGGCCTCAGCCCGTGTCTTCTCCGCTTGAGCTCTAATCTTGTCTCGTTTGGGGCCTACGTACGAAACGAAGCTGAGCAACGCATAGAGTGATCCTCCGGTAGCCCCGCTGACTGCAAGCTGACCCCAAGTGAAGCCGGTGAGAACAATTTCGAGCGGGTTGCTGTAGGTGATTCGCTCGACTGTCGGCACTAATGACCCGGCATCCGCTAGAGCGTTAAGGAAATACGCAGCCTGGGCCTCGGCCGGAGGCCATAGGCTCGGCGGCCCGAAGGTAGGGCTCGACGGGAATAGGCGTTCGAGGATGCCCTGTATGCGACCCGAACGTCGATAAAGTTTGTCG
The DNA here is from genome assembly GCF_900292015.1 of Mycobacterium basiliense. Taxonomy (NCBI): domain Bacteria; kingdom Bacillati; phylum Actinomycetota; class Actinomycetes; order Mycobacteriales; family Mycobacteriaceae; genus Mycobacterium; species Mycobacterium basiliense. Next base: position 3,659,436 of record NZ_LR130759.1, on the reverse strand, counting down.
TCTGGATAGTCGCCGAACGATCGGTATCTCTGCGATTGTAGGTACTCAATCAGTTCGATTCGGGCAGCTTCATCCAGTGGTAGCAAACGCGTTGCGCGGTTCAGTTCTGATTGCCTGTCTAGGGCAACGGCGGTGTTGCTAACCGTGCTGGTGCTCTGGATGAGTTCGGCCACCAGGTCCAGTGGAACGGCAGGACCAACGTCAATGCGAATAGCGACTCGCTGCACCATTGTCAAAATCTAGCAGCAAGCAAGGGGGATGCTCCTCTTCGGCAAGTCCTTGACTCGGGTAGTGGCGATTGAGTAGACCCGCGACTCCGGCGGCGCCAATGTAGTGATAGTGCCCATTGCTACCCGGTACCCAATCATCCAACCTGCTTAAGCCAATCTCGTAGATACAACGTGATGCGGTCTCGCTCGTGCTTCTCCAGGGTGTTATTGTGCGCCACGATGTTCCGCGATTTCTCAAGCTCGGTGAACCGGGCACCGATCCAGTTTTGATCCGGGAATAGGTCCTCGAAATCCGGCCAGTTGTTCTTGATCAAGAGTGCTAGATCGCCAAAGTCTGTGTAATAAATCTCGGCGGCGCCACGCCGCATATGCCAGCGATCTTTGTCTTCCTGCTGCTGGCGTTTGGCAACCTTTTCCCGTAGTGGGTTTGATGCACACTTATTCCACCAATCCGACCCATGCGCCTCAGAGAGGCGATCTGAGATTAGCTCTCGCGCGGCGTTTTCGAAGCAGTGGAGAGCCAAGTAGGCCTCAAGCGCGGCCATTGCATTGGCTCGGATCGCCGAGGAAAAATCTTCCAGCGGCATCACTCTTTGAAGAGCGCTCGGGTCCGTCGCCGCACGGACCGCGTAACCCCCCTGCTCTAGCTCGTTCAAGGCTGTCTCGGCCGAGATACCCCGGAAAAGCCAGTCGCGGAGCGTTGTGTGCATCAGAGGAGTTCGGACTTCAGGGCGTGGAATATGGCCCGATGCACAGCCGGATCGGATACAGGCGGAAGATGCACGTGGATGTCGTGGTGAAGGCGGAGTTGACCGCTCAGGTGGGTCTCGCCCGTGTCCCCTTGGTCGTGCTTCTGAACGACATCGCCTGTACCCAAGTCTTCAGTCTGCCTTGGTGTCTCGGCTTGTGGTTCCTCGGTCCAATCCGCAATCGAACATAGCTTTTGGAAGGTGTTGGCAATCCTTGCCGATATAGATTCGTTCGTTCCGGTGATCGGGGCTACGCGGCGGATGATGTCTGAGACTGGCAGCTTATAAATATCGCGATTGCTGAGGAACAGTTCAGACCAGCCTTGGCGGAGGCCCGCCGCTAGCGCGCGACTACCGTTGTGCCCCTTGTAGTCGTTGTACCGTTCGGTGGGTACGCTGTTCGCATCGATAAAGCCGAGCTGACGCAAGATCTTGATCATCGCTCGGTCGTTCGATGATGAGAAGCCCAGCGTTTTCAAGAATTCAGCCGTGAACTTTGGTGGAGTCCCAGAAGTATGGATTTCTTTGAAGATGGCTGGTATTCGGTTCGGTGCCAACGTGTACGGCAAATCTGTGGCCATCGCATGTGTCCTCTTTACCTTGGGGCGCGCAGAAACCTCCCCAACTGCTAGACCAGGCTACGCGAACGGTTGTTCGACTCAAGCCGACACGCCGTCGGCCTAGTGGGCATGAACCTCGTTCATGCAACTTTCTCCACAGTAGCCACAGCAAGCGCAATTGCAACAGTGACGCGCTGAGTGAATCCCTGAGCCGGTACCGGAGCTGCCCGCTGTTGGCGTTGCATATGCTGGCGTCCCGCACGCGAAACACCGTCTGTACGGAATTCGGTCGACCATGCAGCGGCCGTCCCAACACTCTTCGTCCATGGTTGTGATGCTCTCCACGGTGCACGGACAACATAGCGGCTCTTGGTGACCAGCAATCTCCTTGGTGCACGCCTGTGTCAGCACCGCGTCAGCGAAATTTTGCGTGTCGCCCTACCTTGCGGCATTCGCTGTGCGGACGAGAAGACGGGCACCGTTTGAAGTGGAAGGGGTCAAAGACTAGCGGATTAGCGGCAAGATTGGATCGCCTCGCGATCCAACTTGATTTGCTAGTGCGGGGGACCGAGGTTCTCATAATCCGTTGGTCGCGGGTTCGAGCCCCGCCCGCCCCACGTGAGAGTAGATAGTTAGCATACCTAATCTCAGAAATCCGACCTTTTTCGTACTTCATGGCACGGTCCAACGGCGTAGCGACCTCGGTGTGCACGCACCCGCGAGACATGTATCGATCCTGCGTCATCGACACTTTGGATGAGCGGCCGCGGCGGTTCCGTGCCGTTTCGTTCGGCTCATACTGCACGAGCTGCGTCAGCGACTGAGCCAGGATTGAGCAAGTCGTTCTCGATTAGGAGGACAAGGTCGAGTAGGTCGCGGACGCGGAGTTCTCGCGGTCTCCGAAATCGCGGGTCATGGCGTGGAACTTGGGGCTGATGAACGGATTTGTGACATCTGAGATCGCTTGACGAGGAGTCAGGCTGGAAGGATGTCGTTGTGCCTAAGCCCTACCCTGAGGAGTTTCGCCGTGACGTGGTGCGGGTGGCGCGCGAGCGTGGCCCTGGGGTGTCGGTGGAGCAGGTAGCCCGGGACTTCGGGATCCATCAGACCACGCTCAACGCGTAGCTTCGCGCGGCCGACGCCGATGAAGGCCCGAAGTCGATCGCGGCACCGGATGTGCTGCGCGAGAATCGGGATTTGAAACGGCGCAACCGGCTGTTAGAGCAAGAGAACGAGGTCCTGCGCAAGGCGGCCGCCTATCTGGCGCGAGGATCGCTACCGGGAAAAGGCTCTACCCGCTCGTGAAGGAGCTGGCCGCAGCCGGTGCCTCGATCCGGGTGCCGGTGGCGGTCTCGTGTCGGGTCTTGAAGCTTCACCGCCAGCATTATTACGCCTGGCTGTCGTGTCCGGTCGCCGACGCCGAGTGTGACGAGGCGTATTTGGCGAATGCGATTTTTGACGCCCACCGCGGGGATCCCGAGTTCGGTTACCGGCTGTTGTTCGATCAGGTCCGCGCCGCCGGCCACGACGTCAGTGAGCGCACGGTGTGGAAGATATGCTCGATCAACCAATGGTGGTGTGCGTTGGGCAAGAAACGACGCGGCCGCAAGGGCCTACCTGGCGCCCCGGCGCACGAGGATCTGGTGCGCCGCAACTTCACCGCGCCGGGACCAAATCGGTTGTGGCTGGCTGATATCACCGAACACCCGACCGCCGAGGGAAAGATCTACATCTGTGCGGTCAAGGACGTGTGGTCCAACCGGATCGTCGGATACTCCATCGCCGAGCGGATGACCTCACAATTGGCCGTCGATGCGCTCGAATCCGCCCTAGCCCGCCGCGGCGGCACAGTCGCCGGTTGCACGCTCCACACCGACAGGGGCGGTCAATTTCGTTCCCGCAAACTCCAACAGTCGCTATGGCGCCACCAGATGCTCGGCTCCATGGGACAGGTCGGCTCCGCCGGGGACAACGCCGCCATGGAAAGCTTCTTCTCCCTGCTGCAACCGCAACGTCCTCGACCGCCAACGCTGGCCCACCCGCGACGACCTTCGCATCGCGATCGTCACCTGGATCGAACGCACCTACCACCGCCGTCGACGACAAGCTGGGGCCGATTGACCCCCATCGAATTCGAAGCCATCATGACCCAGACGGCCAACCAGGCCGCCTAACCAACTGTCACAGAATCCTTCAGCAGGCCCGAGGACCACCTGAAGGAGTCGAAACACCCCCGTTTCCGCCGCCCAAGCACGTTAGCGGACTAACGGAACATGCAGAGGAGCAAGTCAACAGCCGAGACGGTCCTGGGGTCAATGACAGAGCAATCGAGAATGCTGTCGAGAATCCGATCGGCCCGCCCAAGTTCAAGCCGGACCAGTACGGCGGGACCTATGTATATGTTGGTCGAGTCGCAACTGTGGTCTTGAATCGAGACGGCCAAGTGGTTACAGCCTGGGCGAACAGCTGTGTTGGATGGAGAAATCCGTGAGCAATGTTCTAGACGCCATTTCGCCGCAATCCCGCGTTGTGATCGTGGAAGAACTAGAGCGTCGTAACCCTGCCCTTCTTGCCGAGCTTCGTGGCTCACAGAAGCCGACCAACGACCAGAGCGACGCGGTTGTGGATCTACTCATTGATGCGATGAGCGCGAACTTCGGTCCGGGCCATATCCCGAATGATCGCGGAAAAGCGATTGATAGCGCAATCGGCCATTACCTTCTGGCCTGGCCAATAGATCGATGATGAGAACAACCGATCCCGGAAGCGTGGGGGGCGGTGGCTGGCCAGGTAGGGGTCCCGCCGACGCACACGGTCGATAGCCGTGTGACCGGCGGCCAGCGGGTTCTGGACTCATCTTCGGGGAACCCGCCACGCGGTTCCAGCAATACGACGGCATCGCTGTGGGTTCCGCTTGTCGAATGCACGCTGAGCCGGACGCAGCAGATGACGTCCGAAGCGGCAATACCAGCGTCTACGAGCAGATCACCGGCCCGCATTAGGCACGTCGTCTTCGGGGAACTCGACGACGCGGCAGTCGCTGCCGGTCCAGGCGGTGACCGACCGTGCGAGGTCGGTTACCTGTTGCTCCCACACGTCCGGAGCCCCATCGTGTTCGAGGTGTGAGGCACGCACTCGCAGGCGCCAGCGTAAATCGGGTCGCAGGACGAGTCTGGTTGTTCTGGGATGGGCGCCAGGTAAGGGCCGAAGGACCGCGCAATGGACCCTTTGCCGGGATCGGCGTTTGCTGCCGGACCAACAGTGGCTGCCATGAAGAATGCAACGATGGAGAATGCGATTGTCGGCACCGTCAATCACTCCATGGTGGCAAAGCGCGCCAGCTATTGCCGCCTTCTGTCGATTTACGGGCAACACAATTTCCTGGAATTGGGCCACTCACTCAATTTGCGTCGGTTGACGCCGGCATAGACCAGATATGCTCGCGGGCAACCGTTTCGGTGCTCATGGGGCGCAGGGCGCTGTACATATCGCCGGTACAGCCGCACCTGGGGCAGACGGCACACCCAAATGCGCGGCGTCAACCTACTGCCATTGCGGCAGGCGTTGTCGAGGGCAGTGACCCGTTTGCGAAGCTTCTCTGAGTTGTCCGACGATCCGCCCAGATAGAGAGGCTGGCCCGACGCCCGACGACTACGCGCCTATCGCCTTTGCGAACTGTTGGGGTGCATAGTTCAGCAGCCCGGGCACGATGCCACCGATGGGTGTGCCACCGATGGGCACGTCATACGACAGCCCTGCGATCACCACCGTCGCGGTATAGGCGTGGGGGGGCACCAGAATCCCATTGACCGGGAAATTGATCACCGCCGAATCCACCACTGGTACCGACAGCGGCACGGTTATGGTGCCTTGCCCGTTGAGAAAGCCGTTGGCAACCACGGCGGGAGCGTCCACGAGGGCGCCGATCGCCGCCGGCCAGTTGCCGGCCTGCACGGCGTTGACCACCGCTGTCACGCTGGTGCCCAAGGCGTTTGCGCTGGTCACCGCTGAACCTGCCGCATCAAGGGTCAACGCCACCGGCAGCCCAAGAGTGGCGTTGATGGTGGGCGGGATGTAGCTCGCGAACTCCACCGAGACGGTCGTGTCCGTGGGCGTCTTGATCACGTTGGCGAAGTTGAATGCGCTGTCTCCGGGGATGCTCAGGATGGGCAGCAGGTCTCCCACGGGACCGAGCACCTTGATATTCGCCAAATCACTGGTGTCCACACCGGTAACGACCAGTTTTGACAGGCCTTCCGCAATGTCGCTCACCGCGCCCCCGACATCGCCGGCCACCAGGGCTTGAAAGGCGGATTGGAAGGCAGGAGGCAAGCCGGCCAGCCCGAGAGCGAAGTCTCTGGTGGCATTTCCGAGCGCCGTGAAGACCAGCTGGCCGTAGCCGAACTGGTTGATGAGTATCTGACCCAGGAAAGGTGCCGGGTTGGCGGCCCAGGTAGCGCCAATGCTTTGTAGATTGGCGACCGTATTTGTGAAGAGGTCTTGGTACGCGCCGCCGGCCGCGGCCGCACTGCCGCTCAGATTGGCTGGCAACAGCGCGGACACGCTGGCCGCGGCGGCGGCGCCGGGTTGGCCGCCGGGGCTGCCGCCGATGCCGCCCGCTCCGTCGGCCCCAGGGGTGGCGCCGGCCCCGCCGGTGCCACCTACCCCACCTTGGCCGCCGAAATTGATAAGGCCGGTGGCGTTGCCGCCGTTACCACCGGTGCCGCCGTCTGCTCCGGTTGTCGCGCCGGTTCCGGTCGCGGCGCCACCGGTGCCGCCGGTGCCACCGGCGCCACCGAGACCGATGATGCTGCTGGCGTTTCCGCCGTTGCCGCCAAGCCCGGCGGCCCCACCGGTCCCGCCGTTGGCGGTGGTGGTGCCGCCGGCACCGCCGGTGCCACCGGCGCCGCCGGTGCCGAAGACGCCGGCGGCGTCTCCGCCGCCACCGCCGTTCCCACCGGCCGCGCCCTGGCCGCCGCCTCCGCCGGCACCACCCGCTCCGCCGGCCCCACCGGTACCGATAAACCCGTTGTAGCCGCCGTTGCCGCCCACACCGCCGGCGCCACTGGCACCGGAGCCGGTAGCTGTCCCGCCTGCTCCGCCTGCTCCGCCGGTACCTCCGGTTCCGAGGAAGCTGCTGCCCCCGGTACCGCCCACACCACCGGAACCGCCGGTGCCGCTACTGGTGGTTCCTCCGCCGGCTCCACCGTTGCCGCCGGCGCCGCCCTTGCCGAAGAACAACCCGTCGGTGCCGCCGTTGCCGCCGTCGCCGCCGTGGCCACCGTAAGACAAACTGCTGCCAGTCCCGCCAGCGCCACCGACCCCGCCGGCTCCACCGTTGCCGAAGAGGCTGGCGTTGCCGCCCACGCCGCCGTTACCACCGTTACCGGCGTTGTAGAACAGCGAACTGTAATCCGCACCCAGGCCTCCGGCCCCGCCAGCACCGCCGTCGCCGTAGAGCAGCCCGCCGTTGCCGCCGTTGCCGCCATCGCCCCCGGCGAAGCCACTATCCGCCGGCGGTGCCGTGCCTTGGCCGCCGGCACCGCCCGAGCCCCACAGCCCGACGCTGCCGCCGTCCCCGGCGGCGTAGGACCCGTGGCCCCCAACGCCAAAGGCCCCTCCGCCGGCCCCGCCGGTGCCGCCGGTGCCGATCAAGGTATTCCCGCCGTTGCCGCCGACGCCGCCCGCACCGGCGCCGCCGCTACCGCCGTTGCCGAACACCGCATTGCCGCCGTTGGCGCCGGCCCCCAGTCCGCTTCCACCGGTGCCGCCGTTACCGAACAGCAGCGCGTTGCCGCCGACCCCCGCGGCGCCGTAACTCGTTGTCCCACTGCCGCCGGCGCCACCGGTGCCGCCGTTGCCGTATAGCACCCCGCCGTTGCCGCCGGCCCCACCGGCCCCACCGGCACCGAGAAGGTAACCGCCGCCGGCCCCACCGTTTCCGCCGTTGCCGATCAACCCGGCGCTCCCGCCGTTGCCGCCGGCCAGCCCGCCGTCCGTTTGGCTATACCCGTTGCCACCGTTGCCATACAGCAGCCCGCCGTCCCCGCCGTTCGGGTTCGCCGCCGTCCCATCGATACCGTTGCCGATCAGCGGGCGCCCCAGCAGCGCCTGGGCGGGAGCATTGACCGCACCCAGCAGGGTTTGGGCGGCGTTGGCGGCCTCGGCGGCGGCATAGGAGCCGGCGGCCGTGCTCAAGGCTTCGACAAACTCGGCGTGAAACGCCGTCGCTTGCGCGCTGAGGGCCTGATAGGCCTGACCGTGCGCGCCGAACACCGCTGCGATGGCCGCTGAGACCTCGTCGGCGGCCGCGGCCAGCACCGACGTCGTCGGAACGGCCGCCGTCGCGTTGGCCACGCCGATAGCCGAACCGATATTCGCCAAATCCGACGCTGCCGCCGCCACAATCTCCGGCGCCGCAATCACATACGACATCTAATGCCACCTGCTCCTTCATCATTGAATTGTCCGCAGCACCAGAATGTATCGCGACGGCCCGGCATTTTCGGCGTTACCGCCGATACTTTCTTGCCCGCGCCGCGATGCGGCCCATGCTTCGTGGTCGCAGTAGGTTATCGGACGGGCCCGCCGCCGAGCCGTTGGGTTGACGTTCGACGTGTCGGCTATCCAGGGTGTGGCATCGTCCTCGTTCGGTGAGCGATCCGGCCGTCCGCTGTCGGTACGGACGTCGTGGCCGGTGGCGGTCGATCGCGCTGGCCATATCTCTGGAGGCGTTGTGGCCCAATGCTTCTCGCAGAGCTGATCCAGCAGCGCCGCCGGTCGAAGGCCTCGTTCAGCGCGGATGGGCAATGCCGCATTGACCCGTGCTCGGGGTTGAGCAGCTTCCGACGGCTAGGGGGATCCTGGAATCGGCCCGCGGCGACAATCATTGCAGCACGGCAAATGCCGTCCGGGTAAAAGCGCTCAGCGGCAGCCCTTCTCGACGGTCGGCGAGGCTTGCCAAAGCTCCTACGGTGCGATCCGGATAACGCCTGGCGGCATGGGGGCGGGCGGCGGTGTGGGCTCTGCCGGGCCGCTGCCACCACCCCCACCGCTGCTACCAGCACTGCCGCCAGCACCGCCGGCGGCACCGCCAGGCTGCGGACCGACAGCGGGAGGCTCCGGTTCCATCTGCTGCGGTGGGGGCGGCGCCTGCGGCGGCAGCTCCGGCGGCGCAGGGGGCAGCTGCTGAGGTGAAGGCGGCTGCTGGCGTGGCGGCGGGGGCTTCGGCGCCTGTGGTGGTATGAGGATGTTTGCCGGTGGCGGCGGCGGCCCCGTGAACTGGGGTGGCTTGGGCGCGATGGTCTCTCCGGCGGGAACGGTTTGGATCGGCGGGGCGACAACAGTGCCATGTGCGGTGCAGCCCGGCCGCTGTCCCCAATCGTAGATTCCGACGAAGACGCCGACGGTGGGTGTGGGCTGCTGCCATGCGGTCGGTGTGTTGGTCATGTCCGGCGCAAACAGGCCCGCCGGCACATCGCTTCCCGAAGTAGCTGCGGTCTGCGGGGAGGCCGCGATTCGGGCTCGGGGTTCGGTTGGTTCCGGCGCGGGGGCGCCTCGGAAGGAAATTAACTTGTTCTGGTTTGCAGGGCAGTAGGCCTGTACGGCCGCGGCGACGAAGCGGGTGAAGGTGCGGGTGAGGCGGTCGCGAGGGAATCGGTTCAGGTTCGAGTCGCTGTTGACGGCAAAGTTCGTCATCGACTCGACTACTCGATCCGCCGGTACGCCGCCGTCGAGTTTGCGACAAACCTCGTGGGCTGTGGCAATGAGGCTTGGTGCGTTCTCCAGGGCGGGGATGCCGTGTTGATCAAGTGCGGCCAGAAACTGGTCGTCCTGGTTCGGGTCGGCCGCTGCTGAGCTGCCGCGCAGGATCGCGGCGCCGATGAGTATCACGGTGGCGGTAATGACGGCGCCCGCGCGTGTAGCGGTGCCGGTGAGCATGGCAGTGGTTTCCGTTCTGTTGGGCCGTTGACTCTCGGATTTGCGTGATGATCGAACTCAGTGTGGCTGTCTGCATAGACTCCTCCGGCTAACATCGTCGTAACATTGCTGTAACATTCGGGAAGGCCCGTGTCAATGGCGATCGGGAAGTTTCGGTTATTTGCCAGGCAATGTTCAGCCGCCACCGTCGGCATCCGTCACCGGGACACCGAACGCCCTGGCGCACTCGGTGTCGGGGCCCGTGTGGGTCGCACCTGACGTCGTCCGAGCAGGAATTTGCTCCGCTGCTGCCACCGGGTGGTCGCCCGGCCAAGCCTGGCACGCCGTGGCGTTTACAAACCGGCCGCGGCGGCGCGTTAGTCGACATCGTGGCGGTCTGCGCTGATTCCACTTGGTTGAGTGACCCGGCTAGCGCCCGCCGGCCCTCGACTCACCGTCCGGCATCCACACCGTTTCGGTGGACGCACCCGTGGATGCTGGGCTGTTTGGCAGCAGGTGTCCGGTGCGCTGCAGGGGTCTGGTGGGCGCGGTCAGGTACACGACTCCGAACCGCGCCGAGCCCGGCTCCGCTGTGGCGACACAACGCGCGGACATCGGCCGGCGGCCGACGCGCGACCACCTATGAGGGGTTTGCCAGCGACTCCGAAAGGCAGCCCGTTGTGAACCCCGGCGCGCTGCCGTTGGCGAACAACGCGAAAATTGGCAGACGACACACCGCCTCCGTTTGGAGGCCAATCACCACCGCAAATATACCGTGAACCGCAGTGTCCGCAGGAAGGTTCAAGGTGGTGGGCAAACACCCAGTCGACGGGATGTCGCGGCGAGAGTTCATGGCCAAAATGGCGGCCGCGAGCAGCGCCGGCGCGTTGATGTCTTTGGCGGGACCGGTAATCGAGAAGGCCTACGGTGCCGGGCCCTGCTCCGGCCATCTCACCGACATCGAGCATTTCGTCTTCATGCTCCAGGAGAACCGGTCATTCGATCACTACTTCGGCACGCTGTCGGGCGTCAATGGATTCAACACGGCCTCACCGGCGTTCCAACAAAAGGGTTGGAACCCTCAGACACAGTCGATTGACCCCGCCGGCACTACGATCCCGTTCCGTTTCGATACCACCAGGGGCCCGTTGCTCAACGGCGCGTGCGTCAACGACCCTGGCCACCAATGGATCGACATGCACCGGGCGTTCAACAACGGTGCCAACGACAATTGGTTGGGCGCGCAGGCTCAAGCGCAAACGCTGCCGGGCAACGTCCCAGTGACGATGGGTTATTACACCCGCCAAGATCAACCGATCCATTATCTGCTGGCGGATACCTTCACTATCTGCGATGGCTACCACTGTTCGTTGATCGGTGGTACCTCGCCCAACCGGCTGTACTGGATGAGCGCCTGGATCGATCCCAACGGCGAGCAGGGGGGTCCGCTGCTGGTAGACCCCAACATCCAACCGCAAGGTCGGTTCAGTTGGCGCACCATGCCAGACAATCTCAGCGACGCCGGCATTAGCTGGAAGGTGTACCAGAACAAGCTTCTTGGGGCGCTCAACAACACCGTCATCGGCTACGACGGCATGCTCAACGACTTCGTACAGGCCCGGGATCCGCGCTCGAACATCGCCCGCTACGGCATCGCCCCGACCTATCCTTTGGACTTCATCGCCGACGTCGCGTCCAACAGGCTGCCCCAGGTTTCCTGGGTGCTGCCCGGGTTCCAGGTGTCCGAGCACCCCGGCGTACCGGTCGCGCCGGCCGTCGGGGGCACAGCGATCGTGAACATCCTCCGTATCTTGCTGTCCAATCCCCAGGTGTGGGAAAAGACCGCGCTGATCGTCAGCTTTGACGAAAACGGGGGGTTCTTCGATCACGTCACACCGACCACCGCGCCCCCGGGAACTCCCGGCGAATGGATTACGGTGCCCGACATCGACGCGGTCACCGGTTCCGGCGGCATCCGTGGGCCGATCGGTCTGGGCTATCGCGTGCCCTGTCTGGTCATCTCGCCCTATAGCCGTGGCCCGATGATGGTGCATGACACCTTCGATCACACCTCGCAGCTGCGGTTGCTCGAGCAACGGTTCGGTGTGCCGGTGCCGAACCTGACCACCTGGCGAAGAAGTGTCACCGGCGATATGACGTCGACATTCAATTTCGCCGTCCCGCCTAACCCGTCGGCGCCTTACTTGGACCACCCCGCATTTAAGGCGGTGCCGCAACAGGTCCAATGCGTTCCCGACACGGTAGCGACTTTTGCGAAGGTAACTCCTCCCTATCGGGTGCCTTTCCCGCAGGTAATGCCCAGTCAGGAAACCTCACCCGCCCGTGGGATTCCCAGCGGTCCCTGCTAAGGCGAAAGCCGCCGGCCGCCGCAAATCGTCCGCGGATGAATGGGCTTCGCGGCTGTGACCGCGTGAGATTACCGCAGTGTCAGCGGGCCAGGTGAGCTCGTCGGGCGGTCAGGATGTAAGCGGGTGGCATATTACCGAGCACTGGGCGGCTGACGACAAGTTGGTCGAACCGTTCGCGTAATAGTGCCCGGAAGCGTCGCGCCCGTGGCGTGCTAAACGCACCCACGTAGTTGATTGTGGTGAACACCCCACATTCGGGATTTATCAGGCTGGTTATGCCGTCCATGATGTCGGTCTGGACATCGTCTGGGATAAGGGAGAAAGGCAAGCTCGTGATGACGGCGTCGACGTGGTACATCCCACGAGCTTCGAGTATGCGGGGGAGTGCTGCTGCGGTGTCGCAGACGACGTCCACCCGTGGGTAGCGCTCGGCCAGCCGTTGGGCGAACGCCGGGTTGAGTTCCACAGCGACGTGGCGACCTGCCCCAGCCAGCCGCCGTTGAATGTAGTGCGTCATCGGCCCGGTGCCGGGGCCCAGTTCGAGGACGTTGGGGTCGCTGAATTCGGAAAGCACGCTGGTCATCGAGCGCGCCAACGCGCGCGACGACGGCAGCACGGCGCCGGTTCTGCCAGGGGAAGTCAGCGCGCAGCGCAAAAATAAGCCGAGGTCTCGCAATCGCGGGATTCGCTCGGTGGGACTGGTCAATTGAGGGGGACTGTAAGTGATAGTAATTAGGAAACTCCTCACGCTTCTCGGCGTCGCAAAAGTGGATAGATCGCCGAGTTCGACAGTGTTCTCTCGCCCCTAGTTACCGAAAGTTACCGGTGTCGCCTGGAACGCATCTGAATGGCAGCTTGGCTTTACCTGTCAATCTAGGTTGACAACATTGCCGGGTTTCGATCGGGTCGGTTCACCCGATGTTTACCGTCCTATTGGTTCACCGCGACCGCAGTCGGGGCCGAGTGCACCGGCAAACCGTCTAATATCGCGGCTCCCGGATAAATCAACCCCGCGTTCGAACACAACCTGCCATCGCCGCTTGGTCCTTCGCGCAATACATTTCGCCATGCAAGCCAAGCGAGCACGCACTCAACGATTGCCGCCGCTTTTGCTGGACTGCGATTCATCCGGCTGTTTATCGTCTATAGCGCGGAGCATGTTTGTGCGAAACGGACACGGCGCCAGTTTCCAGCCGTGGCCGTAGGCGACGTGCTGCCACGATTTCGGGCGGCGACACGAAATGGGTGGACGGTCATGGCGATGACGCGGTTGGGCAGGGGGAAACGACGCGTCACACCGGCGACGTCGTGGAACCTTGGCAGTCGCACGGATTTTCGGGAACTGTGGGCGATCTTGGGTGTCATGCTGGTCGGCCGCTTCATGATCCTGGTCGACGCCACGATCGTCGCGGTGGCTACCCCAACCATCATGGCCGCGCTGAATACCAGCTACGACATGGTCATCTGGGTGACCAGCGCCTACCTGCTGGCGTTCGCGGTGCCGCTGTTGGTCGCTGGACGGCTCGGTGACCGGTTTGGCCAAAAGAACGTGTTTGTGTTCGGCCTCAGCGTGTTTACCGCCGCGTCGGCGTGGTGTGGTCTCTCCGGCAGTGTCGGCATGCTGATCGCGGCTCGCGCGGTACAAGGCATCGGTGCCGCACTGCTCGCGCCGCAGATATTGTCGACGGTCACCCATCTTTGTCCGCCGCAGCATCGCGGTGCGGCGATGAGCCTGTGGGGAGTTACGGCCGGGTTCGCCAACTTGATCGGGCCGCTGGCCAGCGGCGTGCTGGTCTACGCGCTGGGTTGGGAGTGGATCTTCTTCATCAATGTCCCCATCGGCATCGTCGGCCTGGCGCTGGCGGTCTGGTTGATCCCGGTCATGCCGACCCAGCGCCACCGGTTCGACTTGGTCGGTGTCAGCTTGTCCGCAATGGGCATATTCCTGATCGTCTTCGGACTGCAGCAGGGCCAGCCGGCCGGCTGGCAGCCGTGGATCTGGGTGGTGATCGTCGCCGGGGTTGGTCTCATGTCGGCGTTCGTCTACTGGCAGTCGATCAACGCCCGCGAGCCGCTGGTCCCGCTGCGAGTCTTCGGGGATCGGGATTTCACCATGTCCACCCTTGGGGTGGCGGCGATTACGTTCACGATGACGGCGATGACGCTGCCGGTGATGTTCTACGCGCAGGCGGTGTGTGGCCTGTCACCGATCCGCGCGGCGATGCTGACGGCATCGATGGCGCTCGTCAGTGCCTTGCTGGCCCCGATGGTCGGAAAGATCATCGATCGGTCCCGACCGCGGCCGGTGATCGGATCCGGTTTTTCGATGCTGGCGATCGGACTGATGTGGCTTTCGATCGAGATGTCCTCCACGACACCGATGTGGCGGCTGATGGCGCCGTTTATCTTCATGGGGGTCGGCGTGGCGTTCGTCTGGTCCCCGCTGGCGGCCACTGCGACCCGCAAACTGCCGGCGGAGCTGGCAGGAGCAAGCTCGGGGGTCTATGAGGCGAGTAGACAACTGGGCGCTGTCCTGGGCAGCGCCAGCATGGCGGCGTTGATGACATGGCGGATTAGCACCGAGATGCCGACGCTGCCGGGCGGTGTCTTGCCAACGGCCGCACCGGGCCGTACCGGCGCTGCCGTGCTATTGCCGGAATATCTGCGTGCGCCGTTCTCCACGGCGACAGCGCAGACGATGTGGCTGCCCACGCTGGTCGCAGTGTTCGGTATCGCCGCCGCGTTGTTCATGGTCGGGTTCACGGCGGCAGAGGCCCGCGGTGTGGCCGAGCATTCGGGAAGATTTCGGCGGGCGTCGTGAGTTCATAGGTGCTGAGCGTTCGTCGGATCGCAACTCGGATAGGAACGGAGTACCACCCTCATGACCGGTGATCTGCCTGATACCGCACTCGAGCTGCGTTCGTTGGTGACGTCTGGTGGCGCGCTTGAGCTCTCGCTGCACGACGTTCCCCTGCCTGTCCCCAACGCCCACGAGGTGGTGGTGCGGGTGGAAGCCTCGCCGATCAACCCGTCCGACTTGGGTCTTCTGATTGCGGGTGCGGACATGACTGCTGCCACGGTCGCCGGCGCCGCTGAGCGTCCCGTGGTCACCGCCCCGGTGGGAGAGAAGGCTCTAGACGCACTGGCGGCGCGACTCGATAAATCGCTTCCGGTGGGCAATGAGGGAGCGGGCACCGTGGTGGCCGCGGGGTCATCCGCTGCGGCTCAGGCCCTGATGGGAAAGACGGTGGCGATCGCGGGTGGCGCCATGTACGCGCAGTACCGAGCCGTCGATGCGGCCGCATGTTTGGTCTTGCCTGAGGGGACGACGGCACGGGCCGGCGCATCGTCGTTCGTCAATCCGATGACGGCGCTGGGAATGATCGAAACTATGCGCCGCGAAGGGCATTCGGCCCTCGTGCACACCGCCGCAGCATCAAACCTCGGTCAGATGCTGGTCAAGCTCTGCCAAAAGGACGGGATACCGCTGGTCAATATAGTCCGCAAGCCGGCGCAGGAGCGGTTGCTCAGATCGCTCGGCGCAGTCCATGTCTGCAACTCGGCATCGCCATCGTTCTCGGCCGATCTTGTCGAGGCTCTCAAAGCCACATCCGCGACGCTTGCCTTCGATGCCACCGGCGGTGGAACGCTGGCCAGCCAGATCCTCAACGGTATGGAGGTGGCGGCCAACGCGACGGCGGCGGAGTACTCCCGCTATGGATCCAGCGTGCACAAGCAGGTGTACATCTACGGTGCCCTCGACGGCAGTCCCACCGTGCTGCAAAGGAACTTCGGGATGGCCTGGGGCGTCGGCGGGTGGCTGCTTACTCCGTTTCTGCAGAGCGCGGGCGCCGAGGCTTTCGCTCGGCTGCGGGCCCGGGTCGCCGACGAGCTCACCACGACGTTCGCCAGTCGCTACACTCGGGAGGTCTCGCTCGCGGGCATGCTCAAAGCCGATGCGTTCACCGAATACGTCAAGCGAGCGACCGGGGAGAAGTTTCTCGTGACGCCGCACGCGGCCCCCGCGGATAGGGACTAGCGTGGCTCGCGCGCCGAAACCTTTTGAAGTGCACGAGTCGGGTGCGTTCCTACACGGCACCAAGGCCGATCTATCGGTGGGTGACGCGCTGGTGCCCGGGCGCCGGTCCAACTACGGCGTCGCCCGTGTCTCGAACCACGTTTACCTGACCCAAACATTGGATGCCGCGGTGTGGGGGGCCGAACTGGCCATAGGAGAAGGCCGGGGCCGCATCTATATCGTGCAGCCGGAAGGCCCGCTGGAGGATGACCCGAACGTGACGGACAAACGCTTTCCGGGAAATCCGACACGCTCCTACCGCACCCGTGCGCCGGTCAGAGTCGTTGGCGAACTAACGGATTGGGTGGGCCATTCGGCCGAACAGCTGCACGCCATGCGGGACAACTTGGCTGACCTCGAGCGCCGAGGACTTGACGTCATTGACGACTAGGCCATCGGGCCAGGCGCCTGCGCGCCACCCGCGCCCGATCAGTCGGTGAAGTCGATCCGCACCGACACTGGTGTGGTTTCCAGCGCCTTTACCACCGTGGCTCCCAGTCGCCCGAACTTGCGGCCCCGCGCGACGACGTCGTCATCCGGCCGCAACACCGCGACACCCGTGCGCCACTGACTGCCCTGTCGCACACGGATATTCGGGTTATCAACGATGTTTCGTCCCCACCCGGAGCGGGTGCCATGCTGGCAGATGACCCACGCACCCTTGCTATCGAATTGCGCGGATACCGGAACGCGGCGTACCTGCCCGGTCTTGCGTCCGATGGTCTCCAGCTCGGTAGCCAGCGCGGTTCGCAGTCCCAGTGCGCCCATCGCCTTAACTGCCGGGTTGAGCAGGTAGCGGCCCAGCGCACGTTCCCTGCGGAACTTGCGCAGCGTCTTGTGGTCTTTGGTGTTCGTCATGGCGATGTCACCGGCCGGCAAGTGCCGGGGTCGATCGCTGCCTGTTCAGTCCGCTTTGCTTGCGGATGCCGCTGCCCAGCAGGGCGGCTGGCGCGATGCGCTTGAGCAGCGTCAGTTGCCGCGCCTGGCGGCCGGCGGGGTAGCGCAATTTGATGCGCTTATCGGTGGCCGCGGCGTAGGTGGCTTCGGCGACGACTTCGGGCAGTTCGGCGCTACGAATTTTCTCGGCGACCGTGGCTCGGACGGCCGCACGGTTGTCGGCGTAGGCCGCCTGCGGTGTGTCGGCGTCCCACATGTTTGCCTCGAAATCCGTTCGAGTGTAACCGGGTTCAACCAACGACGCGCGCACACCGTACTCGCGAAGTTCGTGGTCCAGCGATTCGGTGTAGCCCTCCACGGCGTGTTTGGACGCCGAGTACAGGGCCGCATAGGGCGCGGGGAGGAAGCCGAGGACCGAGCTGATGTTGATGATGCGCCCGCTGCCACGGCGGCGCATGTGCGGTAGCACCTCATTGGTGAGACGGAGGACGCCGAAGAAGTTGGTGTCGAATAACGAACGGGCCTGCGCGATCGAGCTTTCCTCGCCGGCGCCCAGGATTCCCAAACCCGCGTTGTTGACCAGGACGTCGATGCGCCCGGTCCGGTCGATAACCTCTGCCACCGCCGCACGGACCGCGGTGTCGTCGGTGACGTCCAACGCCAAGGTCTCGACGCCGGGGATCGGGGAGAGGCGCTGAGGTGCGCGTGAGGTGCCGAACACACGGAAGCCCCCGTTAACCAGCTTCCTTGCGATGGCGGCGCCGATACCAGAGGACACTCCGGTGATCAGCGCGACGGGCGGTGTGGATGTCATGGGCGAAGCCTCTCCCTGGGTTATACCGATTGGTCTACCCCAGAGTAGTAGACCAATCGGTATACTGCAAACTATGACCGCTCGCGAACGCCTGATCGACAGCGCCATCGAACTGCTGCGCCGCAACGGGGTGGCCGGCACCGGCCTGGCCGAACTGCTCGAACACAGTGGTACCGCGCGTCGGTCGGTCTACGTCAATTTTCCGGGCGGCAAGTCCGAATTGATGGCCGAGGCCACCCGGACGGCGGGCCGGCACCTGGATTCGACGCTGGCCGGTACCGCGCCGGACGGTGATGGGCGTGAGTTGTTGGCGGAGTTCGTGCAGTCCTGGAAGGACTCGCTGCGCTCCAGCGGCTACACCGCCGGATGCCCAATCGTCGCTGCTGCGCTCGGACGCACGCAGTCGCCCTCGGCCGCCGACGCCGCCGGTGAGGCATTTTCCGCATGGCAGACGATGCTCGCCGAACGCTTGCGGGCCGATGGGGTAGAGATCGACGATGCCCAATCGCTAGCCACCACCGTGCTGGCCGCCATCGAAGGCGCCGTTATCCTGTGCCTGGCCGCACAATGCACCGATCCCATGGACCGGACCGCCCGGATGCTTGACCGGCTCATCGCCCAGTACACGGGTCGGGGCGAACGGGTGCAATGAATCTTCTGGGGCGCAGCCATTTCTCGGCTCGCGGAATAATCCGTTGGCGCGGGTTGTCTCCGGTGATGCTTAGGCGACAGACAGGGGTAGCGTGATGAAGTTCGGGATCTCCACTTTTGTCAACGACGACAGCATCGACGTGGTGTCACTGGCGCGTGCGATCGAGGAGCGCGGATTTGAGTCGTTGGTGGTCGCCGAGCACACTCACATCCCGGCCAGCCGCGAAACGCCCTATCCACTCGGGGGCGAGCTGCCGAGTATCTACTATCGCACTCTCGACCCATTCGTCACGCTGGCCGCGGCCGCGGCGGTGACGACAAAGATCGAGTTGTTCACCGGGATCGCCTTGCTGATTCAGCGCGACCCGATCATCACGGCCAAGGAAGCCGCGAGCATCGACTTGATCTCGGGCGGCCGGTTTGTGTTCGGTGTGGGCGCCGGCTGGAATATCGAAGAGTTACGCGACCACGGCACCGACCCGACGACGCGTGGTGCACTGCTGGACGAACGCATCGAGGCCATCAAGGCGCTCTGGACCGATGAACCCGCCGAGTACCACGGCAAGTATGTGGACTTCCCCCCGTCGTACAGTCGGCCAAAGCCAGTGCGGCAACCCCATCCGCCCATCTTTATCGGCGGCAACTCGGACGCCACGGTCAAGCGTGTGGTTCGCCATGATGCAGGCTGGATCTCCAACCCGCTGCCGGTGCGGGAGCTCACCCGACGCGTCGACCAGCTGCGCAGCGCCGCCGGACATGACGTCCCGCTAGCCATGTTCGGCACGCCCAACAAGCTCGACTACTGGCGCGCCGCCCAAGACTTGGGTTTCGGCCAGCTGGCGTTGCTGCTGCCCACCCGAGGGCGAGACGAGTCGCTGCGACTGCTCGACGACTACGCTAGCCAGCTAGCTCGGTATCGCGACTAGGTTGGCGCGCAGCGCGCGCGAAGCGATTCGTCCGGCGTCCGGGCGCCCGTCAGGCGGACCCGGACAAACCTATAGCCTGCTCCAGGCCTCGGTGAGTACCCCGCGCAGAATCTGCTCGATCCGGTCGAACTCCTGCTGGCCGCTGATCAGCGGCGGCGCCAGCTGCACCACTGGATCGCCTCGATCGTCGGCGCGGCAGTAGAGCCCGGCTTCGAGCAGCGCCGAGGATAGGAACCCGCGCAGCAGCCGCTCGCTCTCCTCGTCGTTGAAGGTCTCCTTGGAAGCTTTGTCCTTGACCAGCTCGATGCCGTAGAAGAATCCCTCACCGCGCACATCGCCAACGATCGGCAGATCGAGCAGCTTTTCGAGCGTGGTGCGGAAAGCGGGCGCGTTTTCCTTGACGTGATCGTTGAGGCCTTCCCGTTCGAAGATGTCGAGGTTGGCCAGCGCCACCGCGGACGACACCGGATGACCGCCGAACGTGTAGCCGTGGGCAAATGTTGTCTTGCCGTCATTGAACGGCTCGAACAGCCGGTCGGTGGCGATCATCGCGCCAATCGGCGAGTATCCGGACGTCATGCCCTTGGCGCAGGTGATGATATCGGGACGGTATCCAAAGTCGTTGCATGCGAACATCGATCCGACCCGACCGAACGCGCAAATCACCTCGTCGGAGACCAGAAGTACGTCATATTCGTCGCAGATCTCCCGGACCCGCTCGAAGTAGCCTGGCGGCGGCGGGAAGCACCCGCCCGCGTTTTGCACGGGCTCCAAAAACACCGCGGCAACGGTATCGGGTCCTTCGAACTCGATGGCCTCGGCGATTCGATTGGCCGCCCACTGGCCGAACTCCTTCGAGTCGTTCGCATACGGTTTGGGTGCGCGGTAGAAGTTGGTGTTCGGGACCCGCACGCCGCCGGGTGTGATCGGCTCGAAGGGGGCCTTGAACACCGGCAGCCCGGTGACGGCCAGGGCGCCGTGCGGAGTGCCGTGGTAGGCGGTGAAACGCGAAATTGCCTTGTACTTCCCGGGTTTGCCGGTTTGTTTGAAGTATTGCTTGGCAAGTTTCCAGGCCGACTCGACGGCCTCGCCACCGCCGGTGGTGAAAAACACGCGGTTGAGGTCACCCGGTGCGTAACTCGCCAGGCGTTCCGCGAGCTCGATCGCGCTCGGAGTTGCATATGACCACAACGGGAAGAAGCTAAGCTTCTCCGCCTGCCGAGCGGCCGCCTGGGCGAGTTCGGTGCGGCCGTGGCCGGCCTGCACCACGAACAGTCCCGACAGGCCGTCGAGGTAACTCTTGCCGCGGTCGTCCCAGATGGTGACGCCTTCGCCGCGGGTGATGATCGGCGGCGTGATGCCCGCGCCGTGCCGGGAGAAATGCCCCCACAGATGGCGGTTTGCTTTGGTTGACAGTTCGGTCATTGGACTCCCCAGTTATATTGCTGCTTAACGAGTTTGAGGTATACGAGCGTCTCGGTCGAGAGCACGCCGGGCAAGGCTCTGATTTGGTGGTTCAGTAGGTCGAGCAGGTCGCCATCGTCTTTGCAGACAACCTCGGCGATCACGTCAAATGTTCCCGCGGTCAGCACAACGTAGTCGATCGCGGGAATCGCTGCCAACTGCGTTGCCAGCTCTCGGGTGTCCCCGGTGGTGCGAATACCGATCAGCGCCTGGCGGGCGAACCCTAGCTGTATGGGGTCGGTGACCGCCACGATTTGCATCACTCCGGTGTCGGTCAACCGTTGCACCCGTTGGCGGATGGCTGCCTCGGAGAGGCCGACGGATTTGGCGATCGTCGAGTAGGGGCGCCGGCCGTCTTCCTGCAACTCCTTGATGATGGCTTTGGACAGATCGTCGAGGGGAGTGGGAGAGCCGTGGCCAGTGGGGCGCGAAGGTTCCGGTTGGCTGCCCACCGAACCGCCGGGACTGGTCATGACCAACATTATGCACGAAATCAGTCGACAATATTCGCATCTGCCACTGAAAACATCAGGAAGATGAAAAATTACTGTGGAATCCGTAGCAGAACGGCTTGTGGTCGGCTATCTTGACGCCATGACAGCGACGATGTCGGTGGCCGGAAGCTGGGTCAACGGCGGGGCCCGCTCCACGACCGGGCGCCCGCACGCGGTGGTCAATCCCGCGAACCAGGAGACCGTGGCCGAGTTGACGCTGGCCACACCGGCCGATGTCGACGGCGCCGTCGCAGCGGCGCGTCGCGCCCTGCCGCAGTGGGCCGGTGCGACCCCCGCGGAACGTTCGGCCGTGCTGGCCAGGCTTGCCGAGCTGGTCGAGCAGCGCGCGCCCGAACTCGTCACGGAGGAGGTGCGCCAAACCGGCAAACCCCTGCGGCTGGCCGAAGAATTCGACGTACCGGGCAGCATCGACAACATCAGGTTCTTCGCCGGCGCCGCGCGGCGCCTGCAGGGCCAGGCCACCGCGGAATACTCCGCCGACCACACGTCGAGCATCCGGCGGGAAGCGATCGGCGTGGTGGCAACTATCACGCCGTGGAACTATCCGCTGCAGATGGCGGTGTGGAAGGTGATGCCGGCCCTGGCGGCCGGCTGCACCGTCGTCATCAAGCCGAGCGAGCTCACTCCGCTCACCACACTGACGTTGGCGTTGCTGGCCGCCGAGGCCGGCCTGCCCGATGGTGCGTTGAACGTCGTCACGGGGTTGGGCGCCGAGGTGGGGACGGTACTGGCGGCTCACCCGGGCGTCGATCTGGTCACCTTCACCGGTTCTACCGCGGTGGGCCGCAAAGTGATGGCGGCCGCAGCCACGCATGGGCACCGCACGCAGCTGGAGCTCGGTGGCAAGGCCCCCTTCGTCGTGTTCGACGACGCCGACCTGGATGCCGCAATACACGGAGCGGTGGCCGCTGCGCTGATCAACTCGGGGCAGGACTGCACCGCGGCCACGCGCGCCATCGTCGCTCGCGACGTCTACCATGACTTTGTCGCCGGGGTTGCTGATGTGATGTCGACGGTCGTGATCGGCGACCCCATGGACCCCGACACCGATATCGGGCCGCTCATTTCACTCGCCCATCGCGACAAGGTTGCCGGCATTGTGGCCAGGGCGCCGGGGGAGGGGGCCCGCGTCGTCATCGGCGGTAGGACACCGGATTTGGCCGGCGCCTTCTATCCGCCGACATTGCTGGCCGACGTCGATGAACGGTCGCAAGCCTATCGGGACGAGATCTTCGGCCCGGTTCTCACGGTACGTCCGCACGACGGCGACGACGACGCGCTGCGCCAGGCCAACGACACCGACTACGGTCTGGCGGCCTCGGCATGGACTCGTGACGTTTACCGTGCGCAACGGGCCTCCCGCGAAATCTCGGCCGGCTGCGTATGGATCAACGATCACATCCCAATCATCAGCGAAATGCCGCACGGCGGCGTGGGTGCGTCCGGGTTCGGCAAGGACATGTCCGACTATTCGTTCGAGGAATACCTCACCGTCAAACACGTCATGAGCGACATCACTGGATTCGCCGAAAAGCCATGGCACCGAACGGTTTTTGCTTACCGAACCTGATGTGCGCAGCCGTCGAATTCGGCAGAAAGGTCTAGATTCAGCGTGGCTAGTTTCCAAGCTCCGGGTAGGTGGGCATCGGTGGTGCCGCAATGACGACGACACCGATGCGGATCTTGTTGGTCGGGGCGGGCGGTGTCGGCGCGGCATTCTGTTCGATTGCTCAGCGCCGCAACTTCTTCGAGCACGTGGTGGTCTGCGACTACGACGAGGGAAAAGCACGTCGTGTCGTCGAAGCGGTGGCCGATCCGCGGTTTTCCCCAGCGGCCCTTGACGCCGGATCCGCCGAAGCGGTGGCCGCTGCGGCGCGTCGCCACCAGATCAGCCATGTGATGAATGCCGTCGACCCGCGGTTCGTGATGCCGATCTTTGACGGGGCGCTGGCTGCCGGCGCCGACTACCTCGACATGGCCATGAGCCTGTCTCAGCGACATCCCGAACGCCCCTATCGGCTGACCGGGGTGAAGCTCGGCGACGAGCAGTTCGCCGCCGACGAGCGCTGGCGCGCGGCTGGTCGGCTTGCGCTGGTGGGGATGGGGGTCGAGCCAGGGCTTTCCGATGTGTTTGCCCGATACGCCGCCGATCACCTGTTCGCCGAGATCGACGAACTGGGCACCCGCGACGGCGCCAATCTCACCGTCGACGGGTACGATTTTGCGCCGTCGTTCTCGATCTGGACCACTATCGAGGAATGCCTCAACCCGCCGGTGATCTGGGAGCAGGACCGTGGCTGGTTTGTTACCGAGCCTTTCAGTGAGCCTGAGGTTTTCGATTTCCCGGCCGGTATCGGCCCAGTGGAATGCGTGAACGTGGAACACGAGGAAGTGCTGCTGATGCCCCGCTGGGTGAAAGCCAAGCGCGCTACCTTCAAATACGGTCTGGGTGCCGAGTTCATCGAAGTACTCAAGACGCTACGCAAGCTGGGGCTGGATCGAACCGAGAAGATCACCGTCGGCGGCGTGCACGTCAGCCCGCGCGACGTCGTCGCGGCCTGTCTGCCCGATCCGGCCACCCTCGGACCGAAGATGCATGGCAAAACCTGTGCAGGGCTGTGGGTGACGGGGACCGGAAAAGACGGCAACCCGCGATCGACATATCTGTATCACGTCGTCGACAACCAATGGTCGATGAGCGAGTACGGACATCAGTGTGTGGTTTGGCAGACCGCGATCAATCCCGTTGTGGCGCTGGAACTGTTGGCCAATGGGACCTGGAACGGCGCGGGCGTGCTGGGCCCGGAAGCATTCGACTCGGTGTCCTTCTTGGAGCTGCTTAGTGCCTACGGCTCGCCGTGGGGCCAGCAGGAGGTACCAACCCGCGGTTGAACGCCAAGCCAAACGCGGTTTCGATTTGCCAGATCATCGACAGTGGGGCACCTTGACGCTGAACGGATAAACCTGCCGTCAACCGAGCCAAGGAGATTGAGTGAGCCAAGGTGAGCCCACCAGCACCGCCGTGGAAGGCAAGGGGCTCAAAGGCGGTGCCGTGGGGTTGCTGTCCAGCATTGTCATCGGGACGGCCTCCACCGCGCCCGCCTACAGCCTGGCGGCGACCTTGGGACTCATCGTGGCTAGCCGCGGCGAACTGCTCTGCGGTGTCAAAGCGCCGGCGATTGTGCTGCTGTCGTTCGTCCCGATGTACATGATCGCGGTCGCCTACCAAGAACTGAACAAGGCCGAACCCGACTGTGGGACGACATTCACGTGGGCGTCGCGCACCTTCGGGCCGATCACCGGATGGCTCGGAGGCTGGGGCATCATCGCCGCCGACGTGATAGTGATGGCCAACTTGGCCGAAATCGCCGGCTCGTACTCGTTCACGTTCGTTGGCGAACTCGGCTGGCATTCGGCGATCAACCTGGCGCACAGCACGTTGTGGTCCACCGTCGCCGGCGTTATCTGGATCGTGGTGATGACCTACATCTGCTACCGCGGCACCGACGTATCGGCCCGGCTGCAGTACGTGTTGCTGTCCGTCGAACTCGTGGTGCTGGTCGCTCTGGCTGCGGTCGCGCTGACCAAGGTGTATACCAACCACGGCGAACCGGGTTCGATACGGCCCTCGTTGTCCTGGCTGTGGCCCAGCGGTCTGGACTTTGGTACCCAGATGGCCCCGGCACTGCTCATCACGATCTTCATCTACTGGGGGTTTGACACCGCGGTGGCGTGCAACGAGGAAACCGAGGACCCTGGCCGCACTCCCGGGCGGGCGGCCGTGATTTCAACATTCCTGTTGCTAGCCACCTACGCCGTGGTGACGGTGGCGAGCATCGCGTTCGCCGGCGTCGGCGTTGAGGGCATTGGCCTGGGCAATCCGGATAACGCCGACGATGTTTTCGCCGCGATCGGGCCGGCGCTGTTCGGGGACGGCGTCCTCGGCAAGCTTGGGCTGCTGTTGCTGTCCGCATCGATCCTGACGTCGGCCTCGGCCTCCACGCAGACAACTATCCTGCCCACCGCGCGCACCACGCTGTCGATGGCGGTGTACAAGGCGCTGCCCGAGTCCTTCGCGAAGATCCACCCCCGCTACCTCACGCCGACCGTGTCGACGATCGCGATGGGCGCGGCGTCGATCCTGTTCTACGTGCTTTTCACGTTGGTCAGCCGGAACCTGTTGAGCGCGCTCATCGGTTCGGTCGGGTTGGTGATCGCGTTCTACTACGGGCTGACCGGATATGCGTGCGCCCACTATTACCGCGCCACGCTCACCAAATCGCTGCGCGATTTCGTGATGCGCGGAGTCGTGCCCCTGCTGGGCGGGGTGGTGTTGACGGTGGTATTCATCTTCGGCCTGATCGAATACGCGAAGGTGGATTGGCTGGTTGAGAACGGCCACAACGTCACAATCCTTGGATTCGGCGCGGTGGCTGTGGTTGGCGTGGGCTCGATGCTGCTCGGCGTGGTCGTGATGGTGGTTTGGTGGGCGGTCGCGCCCGGTTTCTTCCGTGGCCGGACGCTGCATCGCCAGAGCGCTGACCTGCTGCTGGAGCCGGCCGCGTCCCCGACCGCGCACCTGGCGTTGCCCGACTCCGGCGACATGGCGACGGTGATCGCCGAAGACCTGTCCAACTTGCCGGCGGGTGAAACCGCGGTCAATCCGCAGACCGGCGAGCAATTGACCAAGGGCGCCAGCGGGACGTCTTAGACGCCGTGGACGTGTAGCCCTACCGGAACAAGTCAGCTGCCGCTTCCCGGGTGGGCGGCGAGCGCCGAACCAAAGAAATCCCGCACCGCGTCCCAGTGTCGGCGAGCCGCGGCCGCGTCGTAGCCGGGATTGTCCGGCACGGCGAATCCGTGTTCAGCGGTGTACGTTTCGATCGTGTGGTCTACCCCGGCCGCGCTCAGGGCACTCTGCAGCGTTGCGGCCTGATGCGGGGGAAACAATTCGTCGTTGTCCGCTGCGGCGACATACACTTTCGCGCGCATCCGATCAGCCAGCAGATGCGGACTATTCGGGTTGTCCGCGGCTAGCTGACTCCCGTGAAATGACGCGGCGGCCGCGACACGATCCGGACATCGTCCGGCGACGATCAGCGAAATGCGTCCGCCCCTGCAGTACCCACACACACCAAAGGTGTTGCCGCACAATTCTGCCCGCGTGCTCAGATAGTCAAAGTATGCGACGGCGTCGCTGGCCATCATGTCGGGAATGAGGCTGTCGCCCAGTGCCATCATCCGCGCACGCTCGGTGGGATCGGTGAATGCCGACGGCATGGAGAACGACGGGTAGCCCCGATGACGGTAATACATGTCCGGCAGCAACACCGCATAGCCGAAACCGGCCATCGTTGCCGCCATCTTTTGAAAGATGGGTCGAGATCCGCCGACGTCGGGGTACATCACGACACCCGGTACCTTATGGGTGGTCGCGGGCAGAAAGAGGCTCACCGAGCAGCTGCCGTCGGGTGTGAACACGCTGTCTTGCACATGGGGCACAGTGACGTTCTACACGCCCGCGCTCCCTATCCCAACACCATGGCTGCGATGCGCGGGTGGGGCGGCGGCGCGATCGATCCGTGACCTGCGAGGCCATTCATCAGATGGGCGGGTCGTGACCAAATCTTGTCGAAGACTTGACCATTCAGCCCGCGCGTGCCTGCGGCCCCGCCGTGCTGGCGCCCCTAACATCGTCGAGACAACAACGACAATTTGGTCATCTCAAAGGGTGATAGACGCGATGCGGGCAGCTGTTCGGTCTGTTCTGGTGGTGATCGGGATCGCTGCGGCAGTGGTCGCGGGGCCCGCTGATGTGCGCTTGGCCGCGGTGAGTCGGTCGGATGGCTACTTCGCCATCGAATCGATGCTCCCCACGCCGGGCGAGGCGGTGGGTGTCGCACACCCGGTGGTGGTGCGGTTCGGCATGCCGGTCGCTGACCGGCACGCGGCAGAGCGTGCCATTGACGTGAAATCGGCGCCCGCGATGACCGGCAAGTTTGACTGGCTCGACAACAACACTGTGCAGTGGGTTCCGGACCGATTCTGGCCTGCCCACAGCACGGTGGCGCTGTCGGTGGGCGGCCTGTCCACTCATTTCAAGACCGGCGCAGCGGTCGTCGGTGTTGCCGACATCGCCAATCACACCTTCACCGTGACCATCGACGGGGCACCGGCGGACCCATCACCTCGACTACCGGCGCCCCATCACCGGCCGCATTGGGGTGAAGAGGGGGTGATCCCGGCCTCGATGGGTAGACCGGAGTACCCGACCCCGGTCGGCACCTACACCGTCCTGTCGAAAGACCGCTCGGTGATCATGGATTCGAGCAGCGTCGGTATCCCCGTCACCGATGCCGACGGGTACCGACTGACGGTGGATTACGCCGTGCGCATCACAAACCGCGGCCTGTATGTGCATTCCGCCCCGTGGGCTACCCAATCAATGGGGCTGGAGAATGTCAGCCACGGCTGCATCAGCCTGAGTCCCGCCGACGCCGAGTGGTACTTCAACACCGTTCACGTTGGCGACCCGGTTATCGTGCGGGAAGGCGTTGTGCCAGAAGAGAAATCGGCCGATCCCAGCCCCGTGCATGGCGGCACGGCGGACCCGAGCTAACGGCAGTTCACGGGTTGCAGCACGGCGGAAGCGGCGCCGTGGCCGCAGCCAACGTCGCCGGCGCCGGCGCCGGCGGTGGGCCGGGCAGCACCACCGGATCAGCACTCAGTTCCCGGTCTTGATGAGTTGGCACGCCCTTGCCGGTAGCGGCCTGCTGCAATAGCGGCGCGCCGGCCGGCGTGCCATCCGGCCCTCCTGCGGCCGCCGGCAGCGGCGTACCTGCGATTACCGGAGCACCTGCCGGCAGCGGGGCGCCAACCGGCAATGCGCTCGCCGGCAGCGCGGCTGCGCCAGGCAGCGCGGCAGGTAGCGCCGGACCAAGCGGGACCGCCCCAGCGACCGGCGGACCAGGCAGGATCGGCGCGATCACCGGCGGCGCACCAGCGGGCGCGGCAAGCCCCGCCATCTGTTCAAGGCAGGTGGGGCCGCCCAGCGGCAGCGGGGCGCTGGTCGCGCCCGGGCTAGCGGCCAAGGCGGCCCCGAAGAGCCCAGCGCCGGCAGCCAGCATGATGCTGAATTGATCAAACTTTTTCAACGCCACTCTCTCGGGATCGTGCTCATGAAGATAGCTGCGCAATCGAACGGCGCGGGCGGAACTGTATCGCCGTCCTACGGAGTTTCCTAGGCGAGCGGCCGGATTAGTTGCGGAACCGATACCGGGCGCCACCCACCGTAACCGTGTCGTTGTCAAAACGATGAGCATCGGATGGTCGTGGCGCGCTCACAGCTCCAGTGCCGGTGCGGCGCGCACCAAACACATGCCACGGCAATCCCATTGGGGATCCAAAAGCGCGATCACCTGCTAGTTACCAAAGGCTGACGTTGGGTGCCGGCCGGGCATCGCGGACAGCCAACCCCTCGCGTCGACGTCGGGTGTTGGGGGTCCGCGACGTGTCGCAACCCTGGGATGCCGCCCCCGATCGCGATAGGATTTGCGCTGTCAGCGCAATCAAAGACGATTCGGCCACCGGTCGAGTCCAGAAATAGGGGTTGTTCGCCCATGTCGTACGTGGTCGCGGCGCCGCACGTGTTGGCGGCAACGGCCGGGGATCTCGCCGCGATCGGTTCGACGATGCAGTCAGCCAATGCCGCCGCTGCGGTCCCGACGGCGGCGGTGTTGCCCGCCGGCGGTGACAACGTGTCGATGCTGATCGCGGCGCTGTTTGGCGCCCACGCGCAGGCTTATCAGGCCCTTAGCGCCCGAGCGGAGCTGTTTCACGACCGGTTCGTGCAGGCCCTGCAGGCGGGTGCGGGCTCCTACGCCAATGCGGAGGCCGCCAACGCCTCACCGCTGGAGACGGTGCTGGGCGCGGTAGGCATGTCGAGTGAGAATCGGGCCGGTGGTTCACCAATCGGCAACGGCGTGCTGGGCGGCGGGAAGAACGGCGGCGCCGGCGGCCTTGGCGGAATCGGTCAAACCGTCGCAAACGGCTGGAACGCGGACGCGGTCGGTAGTGGCGTGCTCGGCGGGCCACATGACGCTGGCCAGCTCGGCGGCAACGCCGGACCGGTCGGCCCTGGCGGTGCCGGCCCGACCGGACCGGGCGGTGGTGGTTCCGCTCAGCACCTCACCCAATCCAACGCTGTTGGCGCCACCGACAACGGCGCCGCGCTCGGTGCCGGCGTTCAGCACGGTGGTGTCGGGGCCTCGGCCGGCGATACCGCGCCCACCCAGCACAGCAGCGCCAGCGGCGGGGTGGTCACTGACAACGGTGGCGGTAGTGACGGCGTCGGCGTCGGCGTCGGCGTCGCCGGCGATGCCGGTACCGGCGGCCTGGCTGGCCCGGGGGATGCCGGTGCCGCGGGTGCCACCAGCTGGTGGGGCGGCCACGGCCCCGTCGTCGCTGCTAGCCACGGCGGCCCGGGCATGGGCTACGGGACGACCCCGTGGGTCGGCGCACCTTGGGCGGGCGGCGCGATCGCAGATTCCGGTGTCAGCGGCGGCCTGGGTGAGGTTGGGACACCGGCGGCACCGGCGGCCGTCTCGGCGGCGGCCTCAGTACCTGCGACTCAGGCCCCGGCGTTGCACCCGGCTAACCCGCTGCACCCCAGCAACTCTGCGCAGCACGGAGACCCCGGGCGCCGGGTTGAGGCCCAGCGTGACGCCCCGACACTGTTCCTTCCACTGACCAGTCTTCGAGGGTTGCGCCAAAAGCTGAAGAAGCGGTCCGGGTTGCGGGCTCAAAGTGGACGGCTCAGAGACTCCGCCGATAACGAAAGTCGTCGGCCGTGGGGGCGTGACGAGCTGCTGAGCGCCCTTGGTCTTCGACCGCCCGGACACGAATGAGCGGCCGCCGACCCGCCCATGCACGAGCAATTTCCGCTGCCACCCGCGTGGCGAAGACCGAGCCTGGCCGACGGTCGGCGGCGACTGGAGCGCCCGTGGAGTCGTCGACCTTCATGCCTTGACCAACGAGCTTATTTGCCCGAATAGCCGATCGCCCCGGCTGAGAATGGCCGGTAAGCGTGCGTTTACTCATCGAGCCGCAGCAGCCGAGTGGCGTTGCGCCACAACCAGTCCTCGAGGACTTCGCGCCGGACCGGCAGCGCGCGCATCTCGTCGCATAGTTGGGCGTAGGGACGGTTAAAGAGAAACCCGCCGCTGCCGTAGATGACTTTGTCGCGGATGGTCGTCTGCCCGAAACGCATCAGCGGTTCCCATCCGGTGCCCGTCGACGCAAAGTACTTGGGACGGTGTGCGGCCAGCTCCAGGTAGACATTGGGATGTTTCCACGCGATCAGGCATGCCTCGAGCACCCAGGGATAGCCGCCGTGACTCATCAGAATCGTCAGCTCGGGAAACCGGCACGCGACATCGTCGATGTGGCGTGGGTGACCCAGATCGCTGGGCCGAGTCCGAGTCCAATTGGCCGACGTGTGGATGGAAAGTGGGACACCCAGTTCGATGCACTTGGCGTAGAAGGGGGAGTAGGCCGGATCGGATGCGGGGCGCCCAATCATGAAAGGGCGCAGGCTTAGACCGCGGAAACCGTGTTCTAGCACCCAACATTCGAACTCGTCGACGGCCGAGCTGCCGGCCATGATGTCGGCGCCGGCGAACGGTATGAATCGCTCGGGATGGCGCGCCGCCAGTGCGGCCACCGGGGTGTTGTTCACGAAAGTGACTCCGCACGTCGACTTTTCGTCGAACCCCGTGATCAAACTCCGGGTGATGGCGGCGTCGTCGAGGGACTGAAGTATGTGCTCGTCGCTGCAGCGTCGCGTCGCTACATAGTCGCTAAACACCTCGGCGCTGATGGCTTGTTTGCTAAAGACTGCAAAGTACGACAAAAGTTCGGCGGGAAAGCCAGCCCGCAGGTCGTCGATGATCTCGGTGGATGGCACCACCGGCGCCCACATATCGACGACGGGCACCCGTGGCTCGGCCGGGGTCATGGGGTGCTCCGCGGGCCCGACGAACCCTGCAAAAACTCGTCGAACACCGCGTCGTGCTCCACGGCAAAGGCTTGCTCGAAGGTGGCGCTAGGGCTGCTCACCACGTAGCGCTTGGTGAACTCGAGCGCGGCCTGGGGAGCCTCGAGAATGGTGCGCGCGACCGCCAAAGCGTCATCGAGCACCCGCCCGGGTTCGCTGACGTTGTTCACCAAGCCGACCCGCAGGGCCTCGGTCGCGTCGATTCGCCGTCCCGTCAGACACAGGTCACGTGCTACCCCCATGCCGACGATCCACTGCAGCGGGGTAAACAGCGGTGGCGCACCGAATTTGATTTCGGGATGTCCAAATACCGCATTGGTCGAGGCGATTCGAAAGTCGCACAGCACAGACAGATCCATACCGCCGCCCACCGCCGGGCCGTTGACGGCGGCCACCAGCGGCTTGGCGAACTGCCAGACGGCGAGGTGGTAGCGATGCGAGCTGTCCCGAATCCGTGGCGCGAGATCGGCCTGCGCGAATTCGCCGAGGTCGAATCCGGCGCAAAACGTCGACCCCGCTCCGGTGAGCACGACCGCGCGGACTGCCGGATCGGTCGCCCAGTTGTCGAGCTGGTCGCTGATCTCCTCGCGAACCTTGATCGACAGCGCGTTGCGCCGCTCCGGTCGGTCCAGCGTTAGTGTCGCGACGCCGTCGTCGGCTACCTCTGTGGCAATGTCGCGGGTCATCGATCCTGCACCTCCGATCTGTCGAGACACTGAGCATGCGCCCTCGAGGTGCCGGCCGACAAACGCCCTGGCAACGTGAACTCGCATGATGCCGCGTGGGAGTGACTACGACGAGCAGGGGTGTGCGCCGACAGTGGCCCGGGTCGTCGGGCGTGGGGGCCCTGAATCACCAGCGGACGCGCATGCACGTCCGACCCCCACGCCCGACGGGCTCATCAGAGGATGTAGAGCATCTCCTGGTAGGTGGGCAGCGGCCACAAGTCGTCGGCGACAACGCTTTCCAGCGTGTCGGCGGCGTCGCGCACCGCGTCCATCGCCGGTAGCAGCGCTTGCTGCGCATGCCTGGCCTCGGTGAGCGCGGTGTCCGCCGAGTGCTCGGACAGCGCCGCCTTCAGTGTCGCCAGCGCTGCGGAGAGGTCGGCAAGCGGAGCCGAGATCGCTTCGAGTGCCGCCATGCTCGGTTCAACGCCGGCGGCTTTCAGGGTAGCGACGTTCTGGGCGAGTTCGGTCTGGTAGCGGATCGCCGCGGGCAGGATGACCGTGGTTCCCATCTCCAACGTCAGCCGCGCCTCAACCGCGATGGTCAGCGCGTACTGCTCCAGCCGTACCTCGTAGCGGCTGTGCAGCTCGCGTTCGTTGAACACGCCATATTTCGCGAAGAGGTCGATCGACTCCGGCTTGATCAATTCGGGAATGGCGTCCAGCGAAGTCTTGAGATTGGGCAAGCCGCGCTCGGCGGCCTCGATCTGCCAGTTCTCCGAATAGCCGTCGCCGTTGAACACCACCGCACCGTGTTCGCTGATGATCTCGGTGAGCAGCTTCTGCACGGCCTTATCGAAATCCTCCCCGTTCTCGACGGCCTTCTCCAGGATCGTGGCCATGTAGTCGAAAGAGTCGGCCATGATGGTGTTCAGGATGGTCATCGGGACAGCGACCGTTTGCCCAGAGCCCGGCGCCCGGAATTCGAATCGGTTGCCGGTAAACGCGAACGGGCTGGTGCGGTTGCGGTCACCGGGATCGGTGGGTAGCGGCGGCAAGGTGTCGACACCAATGATCATGGTGCCTTTGCCTTTCGACGATGTGGCCGCCCCTTTGGCGATCTGCTCGAACACGTCGGCGAGTTGCTCACCGAGGAAGATCGAGATGATCGCGGGCGGGGCCTCGTTGGCGCCCAACCGATGATCATTGGTGGCCGATGCCACCGAGACCCGCAGCAGCCCGGCGTATTTGTGCACGGCACGGATCACCGCGGCGCAGAACACCAGGAACTGGGCATTCTCGTGCGGGGTGTCGCCGGGGACGAGCAGTGAGCCGAGCTCGGCGTTACCGACCGAAAAGTTGACGTGTTTGCCCGAGCCATTGACGCCGGCGAATGGCTTCTCGTGGAACAGGCATTCCATGCCGTGCTTTTTGGCCAAAGTCTTGAATACCGTCATCAGCAGCTGCTGGTGGTCCGAGGCGATGTTGGCGCGCTCGAACATCGGTGCCACCTCGAACTGGCCGGGAGCCACCTCGTTGTGCCGGGTCTTGGCGGGGATGCCGAGTTTGAACAGCTCGCGCTCGGTGTCCATCATGAAGCCCAGGACCCGCTCGGGAACCGCGCCGAAGTAGTGATCGTCGAACTCCTGGCCCTTGGGCGGCTTGGCACCGAAGACGGTGCGACCCGCGTTGACCAGATCGGGCCGGGCCAGGAAGAAGTGCCGATCGACAAGGAAGTATTCCTGCTCGGGGCCGCAGAACGAGACGACCTTGTTGGGGTCCTTGTGGCCGAACAGCCGCAGAATCCGCTCGGCGTGCACGCCCATGGCCTGCTGGCTGCGCAGCAGCGGAGTCTTGTAGTCCAGGGCATCCCCGGTCATCGAGACGAAGATTGTTGGAATGCAGAGGGTATTGCCGTTCGGGTTTTCCAGGACATAGGCCGGGCTGGTGACGTCCCAGCCGGTGTAGCCGCGCGCCTCGAAGGTGCTGCGTAACCCACCCGAGGGGAAGCTGGAGGCGTCGGGTTCGCCCTGAATAAGGGTCTTACCGGCGAATTCGGCCAGCGTCTGTCCATCGGAGGTGGGTTCTAAGAAGCTGTCGTGCTTCTCGGCGGTCAGCCCGGTCATCGGGTAGAAGACGTGGGCGTAGTGGGTGGCGCCCTTCTCCAGCGCCCAGTCCTTCATCGCGACGGCGACGGCGTCGGCGATCGCGGGGTCCAGCCTGGCGCCCCTCTCGATCGTCGCCAGCACCGACTTGTAAACCGATTTGGGTAGGCGGGCCTGCATCTCGGCTTTGGTGAAGACGTTGGAGCCGAAGATCTCACCGGGGGTTTCACCCGCGACGAAGCTGACGGCTGGGGGGACATATGCCTCGACGTTGTTGATCGCCTGCAGACGAACAGCGTTTCCGCTCAATTGAGCTCCTAAGCACTGAGGGGGTCCACGATTTCTCGACCGTGTGGACCGCCTCACCTTAAGAAGGTTCGATGGCAAACTTGTTACGCCGGTGTCAACGGTGGACCCACAACGGTTGCGAACGTGAGAACCGGCCGGGCGTCGTGGCCCCGAGCCCAAATCACGATCGGGGTGATGCGGGCGGGCGCGAGCGTGTGCGCGATGGTCCCGTCCTCGACCCGGCCGCGCCGGAACGGTGTCCCGGCGCGGCCGGGTCGAGGAGGCCCATTTTGTCGATGACGACGGCGTGGTCGATGACGACGGCGTGGTCGATGACGACGGCGAGCACGCCCGATTCACGACGCCTGCGGGAACTCCAGCTCCTCGGTGAGGTAGCGCTGCAGGTTCGGCGCGATGGCTCGCGCGATGTCCTCGGCGGGCATCGACGCGAACGGCTCGATCTGCACGATGTAGCGAGCCATGACCACGCCCAGCAATTGCGACGCGACAAACTGGGCGCGGATCGCGCCGGTGCCTGGCGGGTTGTCGACCAAAGAACCCACTTCGGCGGCGACCACTTCCTGCAGGAAGGAGCGGGCCAAACTCGCATCTCCGCCCTCGAACACGGACCGTAGGGTGGCGATCAACCCAGCGCCGAGTTCGGAATCCCACAACGGCAGCAGCGTGGACGGCAGCGTGAAGCCGAGTTCTTCGACCGGAGTCTTCCGCATGTGGCCCAGCACCTGCTTCGGGTCGATCGGAAGTTCGATCGCGGCGGCGAAAAGCTGCTGCTTGGTTCCAAAGTAGTGGTGCACAAGCGCCGAATCCACGTCCGCCGCCGCGGCCACGGCCCGTACCGATGTCCGTTCGACACCGTTGCGCGCAAACAGTTCGCGAGCAGCGGCGAGGATACGCTCGCGAGTGTTGGAGTTGTTGCCACGCGGGCGGCCGCGCCGTCGGCGCTGCTCGTTGTCGGTGCCGCTACCAGCGGTTGCGTTGTCGTCGCTCCGGAGGTTGTCGTGGGCCGCTGCATCTCGCACGCCAAGCGGTTCCCCAGAAACATGCAATGTTCTAGCTTGGACCGGGTGCCTGGTTGTTTGCTGCATGCCCGGCGCCGCGGTGCTGATAAGAACGGGACGTGCGCCGTTGCCTTTCGGTGTATCCATCTCGGACTCTATCCTTTCGCCGAAGCGTTTTTCGAAGGTGCGACTGCGACTGCAAAAAGAGATTTCGAAGGAGCTCAGTTCGGCATCCGAGAACTCAGTGCCATCGTCGCCCGGTGGGCTGCGATCGCCATCGAAACCTCCTACTGTTGCCTGGGTTACCTGCGGTGGCACAGCCGAAGCGGCCGCGGGCAGAAGCTTGCAACCCGGGGCCGACCTACCTGGGCATTGGGCTGTGTGCTTGGAACATGCTGGGCTCGCATGTCAGTACTATTGGGGCCCGACCTTTACAAATCCTTACCGTCGTCCAGTTGGCCTGCCTTGATAGCTCACTGGTGTACCCTCGTCGATCGGTGCAACCTTTACCCGCGGGTACCAGCAGTGGAGAACCGCCCGTGTGGGCCGCGAAAGCATCCGCGCCCGGCCTCATGCCCCCGGTTTCGCACGGTCAGCAGATCCTCGTCGATGGTGGGCTGGTGAACAGTTCCCCGGCCGACGCGAGGCGCGCGGATCCGGATGACGAAGTCATATGGGTGAACCAACGCCGAAAGTACCTGCTGTCGAAGGGCTTTGGCTTCCTGCCGTCGTTTTGTCGGCACCCCGGGTTGGTCCGGCTGCTCATGGCCGGCGCCGATGAAGTGTTGCCGCCGCTGCAAGACATTGTTTCGCGTCGTGGACCTTACGACCTCCGGCCGGAACCTGGGCGAGGCGCCGCGAGTTGCGGCCATTAGCGAGCCCGACGTCTCGGCAGTCGGAATGGTGAAGTTCAAACAGATTGATGACGCCGTGGATTCCGGGCGGATGGCAGCCCGGGCGGCTCCGGAAGCGAGGCCAAATCTTGTTGGCTGCTAAGAGGCGCTATGCGATTTTGATGCGCAACACGAAACCACCGGGATCAGAGATCACCTCAAGCCGGTTACCGTCCGGCATTGCCCGGGGCGCCTGCGAAATGGTTGCTCTCGTCTTCGCCCATGGCCACTACGACGGCCTGGTGAAAGCTCAGTGCGCTGCCTTGGTTCCACGCCGCCGCATATTCCGCGTCGTCGAGCCCGGCGCGGGAACGTTGTTCGCACTGGTCGTGTAGTCCGGAGAACAGTGCCATCAGCGGAAATCCGGTAGCCGGGCTCAGCACATTGGCCGCGGCCATCAACATGACGGCACGTCGGAAGTCCTCGTTGGATCCGGCGCACCAGGCCAGCGCCTCAAAATACTGCGCGGCCATCCACCGGTCATTGAGGGCCCGACAAATTTGCAGACCCTGCCGCAGCTGTTGTTCGGCGCGGTGGAACTCGCCTCGTCGCCATGCGCTAATTCCGTTGCACACCAACACATATGATCGTTGTAGCGATTCGTCGTGCGATTCAGACACGGCAAGGGCCTTCTCGAACCAGTCCGATGCGTTGTCGATATCGCCCCAAAACAGCGAGTCCCAACCCAGGAGCAGCATCGCGCAACCTTTCGATTGCAGATCCTCGGTCGCCGACGCAGCGCGCCGCAGGCATTCCCGTGCGCGTTCGAAGTCGCCATTGATCATTGCCATGTGGCCGTCGGTACATTCGAGCACGGCGATTTCTCGTCGGTCGGCCAGCGATTCGTAAAGTTGGCGTGCTTGCGTGACTCGTCTTGTCGCCTCCGGCAAATTGCCGCGAAAATTTGCGAACTCCGCAATGTGGGCCAAGGCTCGGACGTGTTGGGGACTCGGTATGGGCGGTGAAGCGGTCAAGGCGAGATCCAGCCAGCGGTAGCCTTCGCTGAACATGCCGCGCGGAATCCAGACCTCGCGCAGATTGGCGGCCAATTCCAGCGCGGTGGCGGGGTCGTGGGTGAGGCAGAATTGCAGCGCTTCGCGCAGGTTGGGCATTTCGGCGGTGAGGCGATTGAGCCACTCGATTTGGTGAGGTCCAAACCAATCACTGAACGCTTGTGCCGACAGACGGTGGTAGTAGTCGGCGTGGTGGTGGCGTAGTTGGTGGTGTTCGGTATCGGTGAGGTGGGTGCGGCCGTAGTCGCGCAGGGTGTCGAGCAGGCGGAACCGAACCTGGCCATCGTTTTCGGTGCGGATCAGGATGGACTTGTCGACCAGCGTGCACATCACATCCAGGCACTGCTTGTCGGTCAAACTGTCGGCGCTGAGGTGCCGGGCGGCGGGCAGATCAAAACTGCCGGCGAACACCGATAGCGTTGCCCACAGGTGTTGTTCGGTGGGGGTGCACAGGTCATGGCTCCAAGCCACACAGCTGACGAGGTTTTGTTGACGGGTGGGCGCACCGCGGTGGCCACGGCTGAGTAGATGGTAGCGGTCGGCCAGGCCGTCGGCGATCTGCTCGATCGACAAGGCGCGCAGCCGAGCGGCGGCCAGCTCAATGGCCAGCGGCAAGCCGTCCAGGCGCGCGCATACCCGGGCCACCGTCGCGGCGTTGGCTTGGGTCAGGCGGAACTCGGGGACCCCGGCGCGGGCGCGTGCCACGAACAACTCCACCGCGTCATAGCGGGCCAGACTGCCCAGCGTGGAGTCGGCGTCGGGTTCGGGCACCGGCAACGGCATTAGCGGCAGGACGGATTCCCCGTCGACATCGAGGACTTCGCGGCTGGTGGCCAGGATGTGTAGCTGCGGGCAGTGGTGCAGCAAGGTGTCGACCAGCTTGGCCACCGCGTCGATGATTTGTTCACAGTTATCGATCACCAGCAGGGTCATACCGTGGCCGAG
Organism: Mycobacterium basiliense; assembly: GCF_900292015.1. Lineage (NCBI taxonomy): Bacteria > Bacillati > Actinomycetota > Actinomycetes > Mycobacteriales > Mycobacteriaceae > Mycobacterium > Mycobacterium basiliense. Next base: position 3,621,281 of record NZ_LR130759.1, on the reverse strand, counting down.
GAAGTCGACCAGCACGTCGGTGGGTGGCGCGCCGGTCTGATCGCATACCCCGAGGGCGGCAAGGGCCACTTCGGCCAGTATGTCGCCGTCGGCCAGCTCGGCCAGCTCGACCAGCCACACCTGATCGGAGAACTCGGCACGCAACTGGCCGGCAGCGGCGGTGGCCAGGGTGGTCTTCCCGACCCCGCCCATCCCGGTCACCGTGACCAGCCGTGAGCCGTACAACGACTTGCGCAACTGCGCCAGCTCGTCGCGGCGCCCGACCAACCTGGCCGGCAGCACCGGCACCCGGCCCGGACCGCGGCCTTCCGCTCCTGAACGGGTGCCTGTCGGCCCGCGCCGCGCGGAGCGGCTCCGCTCCGCACCGTCGGCGCCGGGCAGCGCCATCGCATCGACAGCCAGGCCATGTTCGGCTTGGGCCCGCTGGATCAGCTCACCCAGCTCCTGCGCCGAGGGTCGATCTCCGGGCTCGCGGGACATCGCCGCGTTGACCACCTCGGCCACGTCGGCGGGAATATTGCTGCCGCGTAAGTCTGGGATCGGCTCGCTGGCAATTCGGAGGAATTGCGCCACTACCTGCTCACCATTGCGCCGCTCGAATGCCGCATGACCCGTCAACCCGGCAAACAGGCTGGCCCCCAACGCATATACATCCGATGCGGCGCTGGGTGGCTCACCGGCTAATAACTCGGGTGCGCTGTAGGCGGGTGACCCGACGAATACCCCGGGCGCGGTCTGAAATCCCGCCTCGGTACGCGCGATTCCGAAGTCACACAACGCCGGCTCGCCATAATCTGTCAGCAACACGTTGGCCGGCTTGACGTCTCGATGCACCACGCCCACCCGGTGCGCCGACTCCAACGCTCCCGCTATCTTCACCCCGATTCGCAATACCTCTTCGACCGCCAATACCCCGTAGCGCTCGATTCGCTGCTGCACACACCCGTGCCCGCAAAAGGGCATCACCAAGAACGGCAGACCACTAGCGGTTTGGCCGACCTGCAGCACCGGCACAATGTTCGGATGCGCGGTCAGCCGGGCCATCGCCTGCTCCTCGCGCAGAAACCGCGGCCCCAGATCCGCCACATCGGCGGTCAACGTCTTGACCGCCACCACCCGGCCCAACTCGGTCTGCACACACCGATACACCACCCCGTACCCGCCCCGGCCCACTTCATATGCGTCGATGAAGCCCAGCTCAGCTAACTCCGCCACCGCATTCGCGGTGGTGATCCCCGCCAACTCACCCGCATCAGCGGTGGCGCTAAAGAAGCCGCCGTCGACCCTACGCACACGATGCTGCACGTCATACGGCTCGTTCTCGGTCACGGCTGGGTCGGATGGCCGTTTACCTGCATCGGTACCCGTCATCGGACCTCCTGCGACGACATTGCCCAGCAACCAGCACCTTGACTGTCGCACTCGCGCGGCGGCTGTAGCAATTCCCCAAACCTAGCGACTTGTTTTGTAGGAACCTGGTCGTGCGTCCGGTGGATCCGGCGATAAAGATGCCGGGTGTGGTTCACGGACCCACTCGTTGCGCCTCATTATCGCCCGAGACCAGCCGAGCCGCTCAGCAATTGCCGTTGCCGCCAATATCAGCACCTCCGGTTCCCAGGCCACGACCCCGTTCGACAGCGACGAGCTCTCACGAGGTGGTTTCGAACATCAGCTGGTGTTCGGCGATGCGAATCCGGTCACCTTCGGTCAGGGCGGTGCTGGTATGGATGCGTCGGCCAGAAACCGAAACGCCGTTAAGCGATCGCAAATCCACTATGACGAAGCTGGAACCGGTGTCGACGACCGCGGCGTGGTGACGGCTGACCTTGGAACCCGAAAGGACGATGTCGTTATCCGGGCTGCGCCCGATACGGGTGGTGGTAGCCACCAGTGGGTACCTACGTTCATTCGCGTCGCGTAGTGAGGGGCCGCGGGTGGCGTCCGGAAGCGCCGTCATGTATTGCGATGCCGTCAGGTAATGCGACAACGTGCTGATGGTTTCATCGGCGTTCGCCTGCGCGGCCTTGATGACGTCGAGCGGTCGCTGACGAAGGATCCGCACGTGCAGCGCACGCAGCGCAGGAGCGGGGTCGACGCCGAGATCGGCTGCCAGCCTGTCCCTGAGTCGCCGAAAGGCATCGAGCGCATCAGATTGGCGGTCGGCCAGATAGTAGGCGGTGATCAGCTGTGCCCAAAGCGGCTCCCGATAGGGATGGTCAGTGGCGAGTGTTTCGAGCTCACCGATCACGGATTGAGGTCGGCCGCAAGCGATTTCGACTTCGGCGCGAGCGACGTGTGTGCCCACCTTTTCCTCGGCAAGTCCGGCTGCAAAGGCGTCGACGAAGTTGAAGTCGTGCAGGTCGTCGAGCACAGGACCGCGCCACTGCGCAAGCGCGGCCGAGAAGTGTTCGCTGGCCTGCTCAAACCGCGCAGCCGCGGCGGCCCGTACACCGGCGTTCTTTGAGGCCACGAATAGGCCGAGGTCGTAGTCGCTGTCGGCAACTGTGAGTCGATACCCAGGCGGCGTGTTTGCCAGCAGCCCGCGGGTCTCGATGCCGGCGCCGGCCATCAGGCGACGCAGCTTTGACACATACGCGTACAGCGTGTCTCGCGCCCCCGGGGGAGCTCCCTGCTCCCACGCCGCGTCGATCAATGCATCGATTGCGACGGGTCGGTTGCGATTGATCAGCAACGCGGCCAGCACCGCTCGTTGTTTGGGGGTACCCAGCGGTATGGCCGCGCCATCGATCGTCATCTCCAATGGCCCGAGGACACCGAACCCAACACGATCGTGCGCCATCGACCCTCTAGTCCCCGGCTAGGCCAGCAGCAGCGTGCACAACTCCCTATTGTGAGCGAGACGCCGGCCGTTGGCGGTGGGATTGCCGAATCGCGCAGGTGAGCCGCCCTGCCGTCGCATCGTGCCGCCGCGCTGGCCGCTGGTTGCCCGGATCACGTTGCCATCTCGGTATCGCCACCGCAGAATCACCCACGCCGCGTGCGGTGCGAATGGGTATATCGCCCGATGTCGGCCGGCTCACCTGGCTCCTAGCGTCGAGATATCGGCTTCGCTGAACGCAGTGCCTGTGAGGAGGACCGATGACTACACAACACGTCCAGACCCTGATCATCGGCGCCGGTCAGGCGGGTTTGAGCACGGGGTATCACCTGCAGCGACTCGGCCGCCAATTTCTGATCGTCGACCGCAATGCCCGAATCGGAGACAACTGGCGGGCGCATTACGATTCTTTGCGGCTGTACACGCCCGCGAAGTACAGCGGCCTTCCGGGCCTTGCCTTTCCGGGACACGATGAGTGGGAGTTCCCCAGCCGAGACGACGTCGCCGACTATCTCGAGAGGTACGCGATGCGTTTCGACTTACCGGTGCGGATGAACACCGGGGTAGTTCGGCTGACCAGCGGGACAGGCGGTGGCTACCTAGCAACCCTCGGTGACGACACCATCGCCTGCGACAACGTGGTCATCGCCACGGGCACTTTCGGTCGGACACCCAATGTTCCCGCCCTGGCGCGCCGGCTCGATCCCGGCATTCGGCAGTTGCACTCCAGCCGCTACCGTTGTCCGGAGCAATTGCAGCCTGGACCCGTGCTCGTCGTCGGCGCCTCCCATTCGGGCACCGATATCGCCTACGAACTCGCCGCGGGACGAAGGACGGTGCTCGCCGGGCGCGACTGCGGTCAAGTTCCCGTGCGCTGGGATTCCTTTATGCTTCACGCTGTTTTACCGGTGCTGGTATTCCTGTGGCGCCACATCATCACACGTCGTACCCCGATCGGACGCAAGCAAATGCGGAAGATCCGCGCACACGGCGGGCCTATGCTGCGGGTAAAGCGGCAAGACCTTGCCCGCAGGGGAGTCGAACGCCACACCGCCCGAGTCACCGGCGTCGCGTCGGGCCTGCCGATGCTGGCCGACGGGACTGTCCTCGATGTGCGGAATATCGTTTGGTGCACCGGTTTTCGACAGGATTTCGATTGGATCGAACCGTCTATCGCGGGTGACGACGGATGGCCCGCGGAATACCGTGGCATCGCCGACCGGGCGCCGGGTTTGTACTTCTGCGGCTTGGGTTTCCAATTTGCCTTCGGGTCAATGTTGTTGATCGGTGTCGGTCGCGATGCCGAATTCGTTGCACGCCGTATCGCCTCTCGGGTCCCCAGCGTCGAAGCCGCACCGGTCGTTGCGTGACTTGCCGGCGGCGTATCGTCGGTGTGGGTGAATCGTATTGGGCGTCGTCGAGAGTTTGTTGGAAGCTCGGGAGGCGTATGAGCGCCGTGACTGGGTGGCGGCCTACGAGCGGCTTTCTGACCTCGATACCGCCGCACAGCACGGAGCCGATTTTGCTTGCCTGGCCACCGCCGCCTACCTGACCGGCCGGAACAATGACTGCGTACAGGCGCTCCAGCGGGCGTATCACTCCCACCTTGACCGCGCCGACGTGATGGGAGCGCTGCGTTGCGCATTCTGGCTGGCGCGAACGCTGCACGACATGGGTGAAACCGCGATCGCCAGCGGTTGGCAAGCCCGCATGCAACGGCTGCTCGAAGACGCAGCCGGCGATGTTGCCGAACGTGGGTATTTGCAAATCCTGCGGATGTTTCGCCATCTCTCGGCCGCCGAGTTCCAGGACGCGGCCGAATGCGCGGCGTCCATCACCGACTACGGCCGACGGTTCCACGACGCCGATCTGACGGCGGTGGGCCTTTCGTCGCAGGGCCGACTCTTGATCTACGCGGGTCAGGTACGCCACGGCTTCGAGTTGCTCGATGAGTCGATGGTGGACGTGGCCGCCGGGGCGGTATCGACGATCTTTGCCGGTCAGGTCTACTGCTCGATGATCGAGGCGTGTCAGGAGACTTCAGATTTCGACCGCGCTGCCCAATGGACGACCGCGCTGACGCGCTGGTGCGCCGACCAGCGAGGCCTGATTGCATTCACCGGTCAGTGCGCGGTGCACCGGGGCCAGATCATGCGAGTACTCGGCTGTTATCGCGAAGCGCTGCAAGAGTTTTCCCTCGCGGTCGAGCGCTATCGAGTGATGGAAGCCGTCGCTCCGACCGGTCTTGCGTTTGCCGAGCGGGGCGACGTGTTGCGGATCCTTGGTGAGTTCGACGCCGCCGAGGAGGCCTATCAGGCGGCCCGCCAGTACGGTCATGACCCCCAACCGGGCCTCGTCCTGCTCTGGCTGGCGCAGGGGCGGACGGCATCGGCAGTCCATGCGATGCGGCGGTTGCTGGCGGAGTCGCGCCATGCCATCGGGCGATCGCAGCTGCTGCCCGCGGCCGTACAGATCCTGGTTTCGGCAGGCGAGCTCGACCAGGCGGAGCGGTTAAGCGGCGAATTGACGCAAATCGCAGCCGAATTCGGTAGCACGGGAATAAGGGCGATGGCCGCCTATGCGACCGGCGCCGTTGCCAACGCCCGGGGAGACCATGGGCGGGCGATTGCCCAGTTGCGCGCCGCCGCGGACGGGTGGGCCAACCTGAACGCACCGTGCGAACTTGCCCGGTGTTCCACATTGATTGGCCGATCCTTGCGGGCGCTCGGTGACGAGGACTCGGCCGTCGTCGAATTCCAATCGGCGCAGCGAGTTTTCGCCGAACTCCGATTGGCTAACGCGGCGCGCGACGTGGCCCGACTACTGCGGCCGTCGACGCCGGGTGGGCTCACCGCCCGCGAGGTCGAGGTTCTGCGATTGGTGGCCGCGGGGAAGACCAACTCTGAAATCGCTCAGAGTCTGGTACTGAGCGAGAAGACCGTGGCCCGCCACCTGTCCAATATCTTCGCCAAATTGGACGTGAAGTCCCGCACTGCGGCGGCCGCCTACGCGTTCAATCAACACCTGGTGTGAGCCGGCGCCCGGGCAGGATGCGGCCGCGGCGCATGCTTGCGGGGCTCTGAAGTGAGCTGGTAGCGGGGCGTGTTCCAGCAGCACGGGCCGGGCGTAGCGCCGAGCGCCTGCCCGGCGCCGCCAAGCACGCGACGGTTGGCTTGCTGCCAAATCCGGCGCGAGGACCTAGCTCGGTCTGTCGGCGAGCGTTCGTGCGGGTGGATCTGCCCTATTGGTCCGCGAATTACAGCTGACAATGGTTAACCACGGAAAATGCTCGAGCGACCGGAAAACTCCGGTCGGCGGGCCCATTTGATTGAGCCAATCCCTGCAAATCCCCGCAAATCCCCGCAAATCCCCGCAAATCAGATGCGCCATGCGCTCGCGGCGTCGAGCTTTTTGGCGCGCAGCACGCGTCTTAGCGGCATCGGATGTGGCGTGACAGCCTTGTTGGACAAGGGGTTTGCGTCGGATGTAGCGCAGAGCGCTCGCATGGTGTCTCACGCGAGGCCCGCTGTGCGCACGGGTCGTGCGAGAGTTAATTCGCAATTAATTCATCATCCTTGACAGTGCTGTCGGGCTGCTATGTAGTTGGTGCGCGATATTGCTGAATCCATCAGTCGTAGCTCGTCATTAATGGCGTTGGGCGGTAGTTGCAGATCATTAGTTACAGCGGATGCGAGGGGAAGTTGCGTGGAGCGGCTCGGCGGGCTGTCGCGTGTCCGGGCTCAATAGGCGACGCGTCGTTGCAAGCCATGTCGGTTAGTGGGAGGTTCGCTGATGTCGTATGTGTTCGCCACGCCGGAGTGGATCGCCCTGGCGGCGCAGAACGTGAATGGCATCGGGTCAACGATCGCGACGGCCAATGCGACGGCTGCGGCCTCGACGACCGATCTGCTGCCGGCGGCCGGTGACGAAATATCGCTGGCGATCTCACGGATTTTCGGCGCCTTCGGCCAGGAATATCAGGCACTTAGCAAGCAGACGGCGGCACTTCATGCACAGTTTGTGCAGGCTCTGCGACAGGGCGCGGGTGCCTATGCGACCACCGAGGCCGCCGCTGCGGCGTCCTTGCAGACCCTCGAACAGGACCTGCTGGGCGTGATCAATGCGCCTTCCGAGGCGCTGCTGGGACGCCCGCTGATCGGTAACGGTGCCAATGGCGCCGCGGGTACCGGAGTGGCCGGCGGTGACGGCGGGATCTTGTTCGGTAACGGCGGCAACGGCGGGTCGGGCGTGCCCGGCGGCAACGGCGGGGCCGGCGGGTCGGCAGGCCTGTTCGGGGCCGGCGGGCTCGGCGGGGCCGGCGGCGTCGGGGCGTCGGGTGGAACCGGTGGCAACGGCGGAGCGGGCGGCAGTGGCGGGTGGCTGCTCGGCGCTGGCGGGACCGGTGGGGCCGGCGGCGCCGGTGGGACCGGCGGCGGGGCCGGTGGGCTGGGTGGAAACGGGGGTAGCGGCAGGGGTTTGGGGTTTGTGTCCGGATTGTTTGCGCCCGGCGCCGGCGGTGTTGGTGGTGAAGGCGGTAGCGGCGTCGGCTTCGGCACGGACGGTGGCGCTGGTGGCGCTGGCGGGGTCGGCGGTGTCAACAACTCGCTGTTCGGCGGGGTGGGCGGGGTCGGCGGGACTGGCGGTGCCGGCGGCACCGGAGACACCGGCGCCGCCGGTGCGGCCGGGTTTGCCGGTGGCATTGGAGGCACCGGCGGGGCCGGTGGAGCCCATCCGTTGTTTCTGGGCGCCGGTGGGGCCGGTGGCGATGGCGGGGCGGGTGGCGCGGGCGGTGCGGGCGGCAGCGGCGTAGGTGCTAGTAGCTCCGGCGGATCGGGCGGGGTGGGCGGCAACGCGGGCGCCGCTGGAGCCGGGGGGGCCGGCGGCTTGTTGGGGACGGCCGGCCACGCGGGCATCGGTGGTACCGGTGGGGTTGGGGGTATCGGTGGCGCGGGTGACGTCGGCTCGACAGGCGGCGCTGGCTACGCGGGCGGCTCGGGTGGTGACGGCGGCGACGGCGGCGGTAGTGGCGTCGGCGGTATGAATGGTGCCGGCGGTGCCGGTGGCGCCGGCGGAGCCGGTGGGACTGGTGGTGAGGGTGCCGCCGATAGCGGCAGCGGCCCAGGTGGTGGCGGCAGGGGTGGTGGTGGCGGCACCGGTGGCACCGGCGGAGCAGCTGGGGCGGGAGGAACCGGCGGGGTAGCGGGGGCCGGCGGCGCTGGCGGCCTTGGCGGCACCGGCGGCGTCGGCGGCGCCGGAAGTCTCAGCAATGCCGGCGGCACCGGCGGCGGTGGGGGCGTCGGCGGAGACGGTGGCAGCGCCGGTGGGCTGGGCGGCACGGCCGGCGTCGGCGGCGGTGGCGGCACTGGCGGAGCCGGCGGGGCGGGTCTCGCCGGAACTGATTCCGCCACGCCCACTGCCGGGGGTGACGGCGGTGACGCCGGCGGTGGCGGGCAGGGTGGGGCCGGCGGTGCGGGCATCGGCGGTGTCGGCGGGGGTATGGGCGGCAATGGCGGCGAGGGCGGCACCGGCGGAGCGGGGGGATCCGGTGGGCACAACATCGCCGCCGGCGGCGACGGCGCCGCCGGCGGTAACGGCGGCCGGGGCGGAACCGCCGGCGCCGCGGGTACCGGAACCGACGGCGGCGCGGACGGGAGCAATGGGACCGGCGGCGTCGGAGGAGCCGGCGGGCTCGGCGGCAACGGCAACGATGGCAGCAACGGCAGCGACGCCTCCGGCGCGACATCGGCCACGGCTGGCGAGGCCGGCGGAGCCGGTGGGGATGGCGGCGACGGTGGGGACGGCGGTGCCGGCATCGGTGGCGCCGGCGGTGGTATTGGCGGGGCGGGTGGGGCCGGCGGCTCCGCCGGTCTCGGAGGGAAAGGTGGAGCCGAAACCGGCATTGGCGACGGGGGGGCCGGCGGGGAAGGTGGCGTCGGTGGCCAAGGTGGTGCTGGTGGGGCCGGTGGCACGGATGGCGGCAGCGGTGGCGTCGGCGGGGTGGGGGGTAGCGCTGGCGGCGGCGGGGCCGGTGGTATCAACACCGGCATCGGCAACGCAGGGTCCGGCGGGGAAGGTGGCGTCGGTGGCCAAGGTGGTGCTGGTGGGGCCGGTGGCGCGGATGGCGGCAGCGGTGGCGTCGGCGGGGTGGGGGGTAGCGCTGGCGGCGGCGGGGCCGGTGGTATCAACACCGGCATCGGCAACGCAGGGTCCGGCGGGGAAGGTGGCGTCGGTGGCCAAGGTGGTGCTGGTGGGGCCGGTGGCGCGGATGGCGGCAGCGGTGGCGTCGGCGGGGCGGGTGGTAGCGCTGGCGCTGGCGGGGTCGGCGGTACGAATCCAAACCCCGGCGCCGGCAGTGGCGGGGTGGGTGGCGCCGGTGGCCAAGGTGGTGCCGGGGGGGCCGGTGGCACGGATGGCGGCACTGGTGGCACCGGTGGGGCCGGCGGCGCCGCTGGTGACGGTGGAGCCGGTGGGGACAGCTTGCAAGAGGACGGGGGAGCGGCGGGTCAAGGTGGCACCGGTGGCAAAGGTGGCGCTGGTGGGGCCGGCGGCACCCATGGCGGCAGTGGTGGCACCGGAGGGGCGGGCGGCTCCGCTGGTCATGGTGGACACGGTGGGAACGGTCCGTCTGGGGACGGGGGAGCGGGCGGCCAAGGTGGCGCCGGTGGCGAAGGCGGCGCCGGTGGCGACGGCGGCGCCGATGGCGGCAGCGGCGGAGCCGGTGGGGTTGGCGGCGGCGCTGGCGCGGGCGGGTCCGGCGGTAGCGCTGGCGTGCTTGGGTCCGGCGGCACCGGGGCCGATGGAGGCATTGGTGGCCAGGGCGGTGCCGGCGGCACCGGGGGAACCGGCGGTGGCGATGGCGGCATGGGCGGGGCGGGCGGCGGCGGCGGGGCCGGCGGTATCGGAGGTGCCGCCGCGGCCGACGGCAATGGTGGCGACGGGGGCAACGGTTCCGTCGGGGGCACTGGCGGTGCCGGCGGCATCGGTGGCGACGATGGCGGCGATGGCGGCGACGGTGGCCCTGGCGGCGACGGCGGCGATGGTGGCGTGGGCGGTTCCGGCGGCTTCAGCGGCACCCCCGGCAGAAACGGCAACGGCGGGGCCGGCGCCCAAGGGGGCATCGGTGGCCAGGCTGGAAGCGGTGGCTCCGGGGGCAGCGCCGGTAGCGGTGGCGCTGGCGGCTCAGCCGGCGGCTAGTCGGGTCGGCGCCCCCGTGTGCGACGGGCGGACGTCAACCACGCATCACCGCCGATGCCGGCCGCACGCCGCCCCGCCAGCAAATCATTGACAGTGTCAGTATGACAGTGTCAGTATTGAGGGATGACCGCACCGCCGTGCTGGACGCTGGACGAGTTGGTCCGCCGCGTCGCCGTCAGCCTGGCCGGTTCCGCATACCCGGGGGCGCCCAACGGGCGAGTCCGGGAGCTGCCCGATCGGCGGGTGGTGCGGTGGTACACCACCACCGGGCTCGTCGACCGGCCAGTCATGCAGGGACGCACAGCGGTATACGGCAGCCGGCACCTGCTGCAGATCGTCGCCGTCAAACGTCGGCAGGCCGAGGGGCGCTCGCTGGCGGAGATCCAAGCCGAACTCGCCGGTGCGACCGAGGAAACGTTGCGGCGGGTCGCCGCCGTTCCCGACGAACTCCTCACGGCCAGGCCGGTACCGCCTCGGCGACCAACACCGGCGTCCCGCCGGGGCCGCTTCTGGGCCGACCCGCCCGCCGCCGCAGCCGTTGCCGACGGCACTGAAACTGACGGCACTGAAACTGACGGCACTGAAACTGACGGCACTGAAACTGACACTGTCACAGCGTTGTCCGCGGTCAGCCTGCCCGGCGGAGCACTGCTACTGCTGCCTTCCCGACCCGACGAGGACGACCTCCACGCGATCCATGCGGCCGCTCGGCCGCTGCTCGAACGGCTGGCCGAGCGTGGCCTGCTATCCGCAGATGAACGGAGCCCATCATGACTGTCCCCGTCACGTCGATGAGCGACGCCGAGACGAGGCGCCTGGCCGCAGCCGATGACGGGGCCGCGCCGGGCACCCTGCACACCGATCGGGGCAACCTCCCGCTGCAGCGCATCGATGTGCGGGTGGATATCACTGGACTCACCAGCCAGGTCGAGTTGACGCAGGACTTCGTCAACACCTTCGACGTACCCCTGGAAGCCAGTTACGTGTTCCCCCTGCCGGATCGCAGCGCGGTCACCCGAATGCGGATGACCACCGACGAGCGGGTCGTCGAGGCCGACCTGCGGGAACGGCAGACCGCCCGGCAGACCTACGACCAGGCCTTGGATTCGGGCCGGCGGGCAGCCATCGCCGAGGAGGAACGCCCGGACGTTTTCAGCATCCGGGTTGGCAACATCGTGCCTGGTGGACGGGTGAGCGTCGCGCTGACGCTGATCAACCCCCTGACCTACGAGGACGGCGAGGCGACGTTTCGCTTCCCGCTCGTGGTAGCGCCGCGGTACATCCCTGGCGAGCCGATGGCGGATAGCGCGGTCGGCGACGGCCACGCCGACGACACCGACGCCGCCCCCGACGCCTCGCGCATCACCCCGCCCGTGTTGTTGCCCGATTTCCCGCATCCGGTTCCACTGGTCATCAACGTCGGGATCGACCCTGCCGGTTTCACCCTGTCGCAGGTGCGGTCGAGCCTGCCCGCGGTCACCACCGACGACGGCCGGATACGAGTGCAACCCGACGCGCGGGCCAACCGGGACTTCGTCCTGCGGCTGCGCTACGGCGCTGACGGCCTGACCGACTCGCTCGAGCTGGTACCGGATACGGACGGCGACGAGGGGACCTATCGGCTGACCGTGCTGGCGCCGGCGTCGACTGCGCCGCCGCGCCCCCGAGATGTGGTGGTGGTGCTGGACCGCTCGCGCAGCATGCGCGGCTGGAAGATGGCGACGGCCCGCCGCGCCGCGGCGCGCATCATCGACACACTCGGCAGCGGCGACCGGTTCGCGGTGCTGACCTGCGATGACCGGATCGAACGACCCACCGGTCTGCCCGAGGGGTTGGTCGAGGCCAGCGACCGCCACAGATACCGCGCGGTCGAGCACCTCGCCGGCGTGGATGGTCGTGGTGGCACCGAGCTGGTCGCACCGTTGCGGCAGGCTCTGGCTTTGGTGCGGGGATCGCGCGATACCGATAACCGGGACGCCATCGTCGTCCTGATCACCGACGGGCAGGTGGGCAACGAGGATCAACTGTTGCGTGAGCTGTCCAACGATCTGGGCCGGGTACGGCTACACACGATCGGTGTTGATCAGGCCGTCAACGCCGGAATCCTGGGCCGCCTGGCCAGTGTCGGCGGGGGACGGTGCGAGTTGGTGGAAAGCGAGGACCGACTCGACGAGGCAATGCAGGCCATCCACCGCCGCATCGGCGCCCCGCTCGCGTACTCGCTGGCACTGTACGCCGAGGGGCTGGCGACCATCGAGGACACCACCAGCCCGGCCCGATTACCCGACTTTTTTCCGGGGGTGCCACTGGTGGTGACCGGGCGGTATCGGGGGAGCGCCGTCGGTTCGCTCGTCCTGCGCGGTACCACCGGCGAAGACGATGACTGGTCGATCAGGATCGCCGGCCAGCGCCGCGCCGACCCGACGGTGATCGCTCAGTGGGCTCGGGCCCACCTCCGCGACCTGGAAGACCGCTTTGCCTCGTCCGGAGGTGGCAGCGCTGCCAGGGATGAGTTGGCGACGCGGATCGTCGACACCTCGCTGCGGTTCGGCGTGCTATCCAGGTTCACCGCCTACCTCGCTCACGAGCGCCAGGGCGGTCGGGTGGTAGCCGAGGGCGAACTACAGCATCGGGTGCTGCAACCCGTCGAGGAACCTGCGGGCTGGGACCAGACACCGGATGACGCCGACATTCCGGGTGTTTCAGCGAACCAGCATCCGGGCAAGGCGGCATCGCAAGCGCGAATGGTCAAGCTGCGCAATGTGGTAGTGGTGGCAGGGGTCGCCGTGTTGCTATTCGGCTTCGGGTGGGCATGGTCGCTGAACCAATACGGACTTTCCTCGTCGACTCGCGGGGGCGAGGGTCTAGCGGGTGGCAAGCCGACAGCCATTTCGGATGCGACCATTCCGGAGACCAAGGGCAGCATTGGCGAGGACACGGTGGCGGCGCCAGCGGCGCCGGCGCCGCCACTGGCACCTCCGGACGGTACCTACAAGCGCGACATCGTCACCACCGGATCGGTCCAGCTAGTCGTCGCGGAGCCCACGCAGGCCGCCGACCGGCTGGCGTCCGCGGTCGCCGCCGCCGGCGGGCGAGTGGACTCGCGATCGGAGCGCTCGGGACCGTCCGTCCGGTCGGGGCCACCGACGGTCAGCCTGGTGTTGCGCATTCCGGCGGACAAACTCGATGGGGTCTTGGTCGAAGCCAAGCACCTCGGAGCTGTCGAGTCGATGTCGATCGGCCACGCCGACGTCACCTCGCAGCGCGTAGATCTCGATGCCCGCATCGAGGCGCTGCAAACCTCGGTCAATCGGTTGCTGCAGCTCATGGGCAGGGCCGGTGACGTCGCCGACCTGCTCGCCGCGGAGTCGTCACTGACCCAACGACAGGCCGAGTTGGACTCGCTGCGGGCCCAGCGCGCCACGCTGGGCGACGAGATCAGCTACGCGACGATTAACGTCACCCTTTCGGCGTCGACGACGGTGACTCATGGTGGCTTTGTCGGCGCGCTCGAACAGGGTTGGCAGTCGTTGCTCTCCGCCTTCGGCGGCGTCATGCTGGCGGTTGGTTTCGTTCTGCCGTGGCTCCCGGTGCTGGCGGTGCTGGTGGGGGTGATCGTTTGGCTGCTGCGCCGCGGGGGGCTACCCGCGCGTATCCGCCGTTGACCACAATGCCGATCAGAACGCGAGAACTAGCGTGCGGCTGGGGCGCGGATCGCCCGGTCAGCGCCCGTAAATGCTGGCCAGCCAGATGTGCGTCAACGTATCGACGACATTCTCATATGAGATCGCGGGCTGTTCGCCGCCGAATGTTGCGGCCATTACCCGCTCGGTCATTAGCTGCAGCGCTACGGCGAGGTCCTCGGCCGGAATCGTGTCAGGGGCCGCATTGCATTCGCGCTCGTGCTTGATCGCCGCCGTGTTGTAGTCGATCCACTGCTGCATCACCTTGGACCACATCTGGCGAACTTCGGTGTTGCTGTCTTTGGCAGCGGCACCGGCAACGGCGACGGCTCGATGGGTCCCGCACGCCTCGAAGAACGCATTGATTGCCGACCGCCAAACCGTGGCGGGATCTGCCGGTAGTTTCTCGGCGAGCCCCTCCACCGCCGAGCGTGACTTCAGGTTCAGGTGATCGAGCAAAGACAGCAAGACCGCGTTCTTGGACGGGAAATAGAAGTAGAAGGTTGGGCGGGAGATCCCGGCGCCTTTGGCCAGGTCATCGACGGAGAAGTCGCCCAGCGGGCGCTCCGCCAGGAGTCGTTCGGCGGCTGCCAGGATCGCTTGCTCGCGGTCGTCGCCGGAGAGATGTGACGAGCGCCGGCCCCTAGATGCTTGGACGTATTCGGTCGCCTCGGAAGTTGCGGACATGGATCTCAGTTTACGTACGTGTAGACGATTGTCAACAAAGTGTCGAGATGGGTCAACGCGATGTTGCAGAGCATCGACACCATTGTCGATTGACATAGACGTTGATGTTGTTCGACATGAGTGTTGACTAAGTCGACATACCGTTAGTACGGTATGTCGAGGCCGACCACCTGACGGTGTCGGAGGGCGCACATCAAGTCGCTGAGCTGGCGGAAAGGGAGATCGGCACATGCATTTCGTCACGTCACCACCCGAGACACGGGTGGCCGCAGCCAGCACATTGCAGGTGCTCGACTTGGTGTCGCCCCTCGGTGATTCGGGCGGTGCCCCGCGTAGCAAAGGGGTTCTCTCGGCCCGTCGGACGGAAACTTGCCACCGGAACACCGGTCATCCCAGCTCGGTGGTCCGACGGGTGGGCGGCGCGCCGACCATCGCGGCCGAGAGCGGCAGGCGAGTACTTGTCACCGGCAGCTCTGGTCACCTTGGCGAGGCGTTGGTGCGCACACTCCGCGCGCGCGGCGCGGACGTCGTCAGCCTGGACAGCCGGCCTTCGCGGCACACCAGCGTTGTTGGTCCCGTCACGGATCCAGACCTGATGCGCGAGGTGATGACCGGTGTCGAGGCGGTGTTTCACGCCGCTGCCCAGCACAAGCCACAGTTGGCCTTCGTGCCCGGTAGGGAATTTCTGGACACCAACATCATCGGAACCCAGGCCGTGCTTGACGCCGCCGTGGCCGCTAATGTTCGCGCCTTCGTAATGACCTCCTCGACAACGGTTTTCGGGGATGCGCTCATTCCGCCGACCGGCGAGCCGGCGGCCTGGATCGACGAGTCCGTCACACCGGTACCCAAGAACATCTACGGTGTCACCAAAGCCAGCGCCGAGGACCTCTGCCAGTTGGCGCATCGCAACAACGGCCTGGCATGCGTGGTACTGCGCGCTTCGCGGTTTTTCGTTGAGGGCGACGACATGCCACACCTGTACGGCGGACGCAGCGAAGACAACATCAAGGCCAACGAATACGCGTGCCGTCGGGTCGCGCTCGAAGACGCCGTCGACGCCCATCTCAAAGCGGCACAACGGGCACCCCATCTCGGGTTCGGCCGCTATATCGTCTCCGCCACCACTCCCTTCACCCGGGCGGACATGGCGCAGCTGCGCACCGACGCGGCATCGGCATTCGCGCGCCGGGCACCGCTGGCCGCGGCCATCTGGCAGGAACTCGGATGGCGCTTTCCCGACACCGTGGATCGGGTGTATGTCAACGCGCGGGCTCGACACCACTTGGGCTGGCGTCCGCGCTTCGACCTGGATGCGATTGCCGCCCGGCTGGCCAGCGGGGAGTCGGTGCACACACCGATGTCACAGCTGGTGGGGTCCAAGGCATACGCCAGTAGCCAGTACCACCTGGGCGTGTTTCACGCGGAGGGCGACTTCCGGGTCCCCGTGACCGCGCGAGCAACCGTCTAGCCGTTCCACGATAGACGAAATGTGTTTCTGCTTAAGCAATTTCGTTCATCACAATGACTAGTGTCCCGCAGAAACCCGCAAGTCCAAGGTTGGAGAAGCAAACGATGTTCGTAAGCAGTGTCAGGGAGGCAGTGCCGTTTGTCGCCGCGGACTTGTCGGAGATCCGGCTCCTGGCGGACCGGACCAATGTGGGCATCACCTCGGTCAGCCTGGCCCATGCGACCGTGGCGGTCGGCGAGGAGACCGTATGGCATCGATTGACGGCCACCGATGAGATCTATTTCATTCTCTCGGGCCGCGGACTTGTCATGGTAGAAGACGAAGCGCGGGAGGTGCGGGCCGGCGATGCGGTCTGGATACCGGCCGGAGTCCCGCAAAAGATCCGCAATCTCGGTCGAATTCCGTTGGCATTTCTGTGCGCCTGCGGTCCCGCCTACGCACCGGAATGCGACCAGCCCACAAAACCACCGCTGATGATCCCGTCACGACGACCGGCACACACCGCCTCGTCCGACGATTCTGCGCCGCGGATCGCTACACCGTCTGTGGGCGCACACGTTTCGCGCTCGACTCGCTGCCGGAGGGCGTCTTCCGGGAGCCGAACCACGACCGGATCGGTCCGGGCGCGGATTTCCATTGCCTTTGGCCCGCTTCGGTTTCGATCGGGTCATCGCCAGTGCGCGGACGTTGATCGATACCAGCCCTGAACGCGGAATGCCGCGATCGATCCGGAAATCCACACACCCGAAATACCCGAACTAGGAGTAGACACGTGAAAAGAGAACCGACCATCCTCGACACCACCATGCGTGACGGAAGCTACGCGGTGAACTTCGGCTACACCATTGACGATGTCCGAAGCATCGTGCAAGATCTGGACGCCGCGGGCATTCCCTACATTGAAATCGGCCATGGCATGACCACCGGCGCCACGGCCGCCCAGGGCCTGGCCGCTCAAACGGACGAGGAATACTTCCGTACCGGACGTGCCGCGGTGCGAAACTCGAAACTGGGCGCCGTAGTTCTCGCCAGCGTGGCGCCGATCGAAACGGTGGACTTGGCCGCTGACTACCTGGACTTTCTGCGTATCTGTGCGTTGGCCACCGAATTTGAGAAGGTGGTGCCCTTTGTTGAGCGCGCCCAGTCCAAGGGCCTTGAGCTAACTATTCAGTTGGTGGCGTCCCACCTCTTGACGCCGGATCTGCTGGCGAGTGTCGCCAAACGGGCCGGCGAAATGGGCGTCCGCATCGTCTATGTGGTGGATACGACGGGAACATTCCTCCCCGAGGACGTGCGCCGCTACGTAGAGGCCATCCGAGCCGCAAGCGATGTCACGGTCGGCTACCACGGGCACAATAATCTCGGCATGGCCGTCGCGAACGCGTTGGAGGCATTCGAAGCCGGAGCCGATTTCCTGGACGGAACACTGATGGGCCTGGGCCGCGGGGCGGGGAATTGCCAGACCGAGTGCCTCATTGCCGCGCTGCAACGGCGCGGACACCTGGCCGGAATCGATCTGGATAGAATTCTAGACGCCGCGCGGTCACGCCTGCTCGGACGCGCTCCTAGGGAGTACGGCATCGACCCGTGGGAGATCTCCTTTGGCATCCACCGCCTCGATTCGCTGCAAGTCGAGCACATTCGCACATCGGCGGACAACGCGAGTCTTTCGGTTTCCCGTGTCATTCGGGAGATCGCGAAAAACGCTGAGGTGCCTTTCCTTTCCTCGGAGGACATCGAGCTGGCGGTGGCCGGGATGCGGACTTGAGCCCATTGTCCACAGTGAAATCGGCACAAACCGGCGACCAGCCCGGCCCGCTGGACTCCCGACTTCTGATGATCACGGTGGCGTGCACGCTGCTCCCGGTGATGGTGACCCTCGACGCCACGGTCGTCAATGTGGCGCAGCGGACCTTCATCGTCGAATTTTCCTCGACGCAAGCCGTGGTCGCGTGGACCATGACCGCCTATACCTTGGCGCTGGCGGCGGTGATCCCGCTGACCGGCTGCGTGGCCAACCGGATGGGGACCAAGCGGCTCGTTCTGGGGTCGGTGCTGCTGTTTTCGTTGGGATCATTGCTGTGCGCGCTGGCGCCGAACATCACGTTGCTGGTGGCATTTCGGGCTCTGCAGGGGCTTGGCGGCGGAATGCTCATGCCGCTACAGCTCATCATTCTGGCCCGCGCAGCCGGTCCTGATCGCTTGAGCCGGGTGCTGACCATCAGCATCGTCCCCGTCTTGTTGGCCCCGATCTGTGGGCCAATTCTCGGCGGCTGGCTGATCGACTCATTCGGCTGGCAGTGGATTTTTTTGATCAACCTCCCGATCGGGCTGCTCGCGTTGGTGCTGGCGGGATCGGTTCTGCCCCGGGATGTTCCGCTGCCAGCGGAGCCGATCGATGTGATCGGCATGCTGGTCCTGTCACCCGGGTTGGTGCTGTTTCTCTACGGCGTGTCGCTGCTTCCACAGCGTGGCAAGATCACCGACCCGCACATCTGGCTTCCGGTAGCCGGTGGCTTGACGCTGGTCGTCGCTTTCGTAGTCCACTCGCGGCGCCGGGCCGATGGTGCGCTGATCGATTTGCGTCTGCTCAAACATCAGCAGGTGGCGGCGGCCAATGCGATCCGATTCCTGTTCGCCATCACCTTTTTCGGCAGCTGCCTGTTGTTTCCCGCGTACTTCCAAGAGGTGCTTTCCAAGACACCGTCGCAGTCTGCGCTTCTTCTGCTTCCGCAAACCCTGGCCGCCGCCGCGGTGATGCCGACGGTGGGGCGCCTGTTGGAAAAACACGGACCGTACGGCGTGGTGCTGATGGGCACCACCTTGGCCGTTCTGGGGTTGGGTGTTTTTGTCTACGGGATGAGTCGGGACCAGGTGAACCTGCCGGTGCTGCTGGCCGGGCTCGCGCTGTTCGGCGTCGGCAGCGGATGCATGATAACCCCGGTCTCCTGGGCGGCCGTACACACACTGGATTCGAGCGAAATAGCCCACGGATCAACGCTATTCAATGTCAATCACAATATCGCCGCTTCGATTGGCACGGCACTGATGTCGGTTATCCTCACCAGCAGGTTCGATGGCAAAGGACGCGGCGCCGCGGTTGGCCCAGCGGATTCACTCGCCGAAGACGCCGTCGGCCAGGGCCTGTCGCCCGACCCGGTCACGCTGTCGTCGCAAGTGCAGGCCCCGGACCTGCTGGCGCACGTCGGCAACGAAACATCGCACGCATACACCGGTGTGTTCGTGATCGCCATGATCGTTCTCGCCGCGACCGCTATCCCCGCCTCGTTCCTACCGAAGAGGCCCGCGACCAGGGTGGACGCGACGCCCATTGAGCCATCGGTGGCGTAGCCCCGCGCCAGCCCATGTCATCGGTGATGTGCATCGCCAGGAGCAATGCGCGTGCGGGTCCCGTTGGGGGCCGCCATGGGTCGCAATCGAACCTATGCCGAACCCGCCGGCTCGAGGCGCTCTGGGCGCGTGCGCCAAGCCCGATAGCCGCGTCGCGCGGCGATCACCCCGACGATGGCGGTCAGACACCACACCACCAGCGCCGCGTACGCCAGCGGCGACGACGGGTGAGTGATTGACGCACCCAGCGCGGTGTAGGCGAAGCCGCGCGGCAGCGACCCGATGAAGGACCCGGCAACCATCTGCCACATCGGAACGCCGAACGCACCGAACGTGTAGGAGGACAACGCGTCCGAGATGCCGGGGACGAAGCGCTGACCGACCACCGCCCACAATCCATGCCGTTCGATCTGCGCGTCCAGACGATCGGCCCGATCGGGACCCAGCAGTGCCCGCGCGCCGTCACGGCCGGCGTGCCGGCCGAGCAGGCTGGCGAGAATGGCGGTGCCCATCGCCGCGCCCACCGTCACGAATGTGCCTAGTACCGGGCCGAACAGCACACCACTGCACGCGGCCAGGATCGGGCCCGGGACAAACACCGCCCCTAGTGCGGCCGACACTGCGACATACGTGAGCGGCGCCAGCGGACCGGTCGCCTTGATCACGCCGCGGACCGCGTCGATGTCGATGACCCCCGCCACCGCCACCAGATAGAACAGCCCCAGCAACAAGCCGGCGAACAGGGCCAGTCGCAGCACATGGCGCCGGCGGCGGCCGGCCGTTGTTCCGCTGTCGATCATGATGACCGCTATCCTGCCGCACCACGCAGACGCCGGTGAATCTGGCTTGCGGTGAGTCACTGTCCTGGCTGCCAACGGCTCTGAGCTACCGGTCGTCGGGAAAACACGACCAGTTTCCTCACGGAACCCGCCCGCGCCGACACCCAGCGGATATCGTTGGGCCTTTGACGAGCAAGTCCCTCAGCGACACGGTGTTCTCAGTGGCTCCGAAATCGACGATCGGAGGAAGCGACAGGTGCACCTCATAAATGACGATTTCTTCCCCGTCCACGTCGCGACACGTAAGGCCGACGCGGTCTCCCGCCCCCCCGCCGAACTCGGCGTCGAACCGGTCACGCACCGTGCGAAGCGACAATCGTCGGTCTCCAACCGTCTCGAAGACCGGGTTGAGGATCTTGCCGGCCTGCTCGGCGAGCGTGGCGGCGTCGCGGAAATACACCGCCGGGGTGACACCGGAACAGGTGCCGTGCGCGTACCACTCATGGGGAGCCAATACCGCAACGTCAGACATCATCGACTGCAACTTCGTTTGCACGTCGGCGGGCAGATTGAGGGACCGCATGTCTTTTAGATCGCGGGCCCGATGGGCGACCGCCCTTGGCATGCCGCAGAATTGTTCGGTTGCCGGCTGAGGCCAAAGTCCGTGCAGCAGCAGCTTCCGCCCCAATGTGTCTACATGACCGTCTTTGCATCCGGCGTTGGACGGGGCAACCTGGCAAAGGCTGGGTCCCCAGGTCACCACGAGCAGGCTAGAGCTGCTGGTCCCGGGTTGGTTGGCGCGCGACCCCCCAGAACGATCCAGGACGAGCACGCTGAAGGCGACGGCCGCCGCGACGATCACCGTCAGTCCGGCCGACACGGAGAAGACGGCCGCGTCGCCTCGTCGCAGTTGCATGGTGCACTCTTCTCAACAACGCCGAGCGGGGGACGTCCACGCTCGGCTAGACGCACAACGAGGTACAGCTTTCCACGACCACTCGGCCGCGTTGGACGATCGCCGCGGATTGGTGAGCCGCATTCTTGGCTCCAAGGCGGCACCGTGTTTGGCGCACCTCACCGAGAATCTGTCTAGTGAACGATATCGACCGCTGGTTCGAGCACGCGGGACGCCGGGAAAATCGCTCCGTCTCGCTCTACACGAGCCTGCTCACCGGCAAGCTTTTCGCCTACTTCGGCTATCGACTGCGGTTCACGCTGCTGATCGCCACGGCGCGATTCGCCGTCCACGTCCTCGAGTTCTTGATCCTCATCTCCAGTCTGGGTGGGCTGGCGGCCTACACGGTCATGGTGCTGCGGATCGCCAGCATGGTCGTCGGAGGTGGATGGTGGGGGCTTCTCGAGGTCATGCGGGAGCGAATCAGGGGGTTCTTCCTGGCCGGGGAACGCGATGCGGCCGAAACCGAAATTGGTCGCTGGCTTGTCCTTTCGTTGTTCGCCGCCCTGACTCTGGCCAGCGCGGTCGGTGCCGCCCTGGTGGTCCTGCGCCCCTCCGGGCATGATCCCGTCGCCCAGGTGTATGCGTTTCTGGTCGTTCTCGAGCTGGCGATCGGATTTCCCGTCCGCGTGATTCATTCCGGTGTATACGCCACGCGACGCATCTACCGACCGATTTGGTCAATGTTCGCGCGGACCCTCGTGCAGCTCGGGCTGCTCACCGTGGGCTTCTACTACTATCCGACCACTGCGATCATCGTCGCGATCATTGCATCGAACGCGATCGGCATCTGGATCACCGTTCACTACACGCTCGAGGTCTATCGGCTGACCGGACTTTGGCCGCGCACCGGGCAGGCTGCTTACGCCGTCTGGCGGCTGCTTCCCAAAATCCCACTCTGGCAGGGAGTGCAGACAGCGCTGTGCGGACTCGCGCTGCGCCTCGACGCCGTGCTCGTTCTCGCCATCGTCGGCGTATACGGGACGAGTACCCGGTCCTTCGACCTCACCGCGGGGGTTTCGGCCTGGCGGCATGTCGATGCGTTCCAGTTTTTCTATCTGGTCCTACCGCTGCTGTGCGGCGCATACGAGGGCGCGGGCCTGTTCTATTTCGATTTCGTCCGGCTGCGCAGCAATCCGGCCCTTGCCGAATTTCGCGTCTACTTCTTTCACAAGCTGCTATGGGTGATGCCGGCCATCGGAGTGTTTTTCTGGTCGCTTGCCGCCGCGCTCGCCATGTTCGTCCTACACGATGTGCCTTTCAGCTTCTTGCTTGCGCTGCTACCGCTCTTTGTCGTCCGCAGCGTGATCGGTAGCTATCAGATCCGGCTGTTCGCCGAAGGTCATTCCGGCACCCACATCGCCTCCCTCGGGTTGCTGGCCGTGCTGCTGTGGCTGGTCTGGATGGATCGCAATCCCGCCTCCGACCTCATTCAAATCACGGCCGCGCTGACCACCGAGCTCATCGTGTTGATCAACGTTCAGCACTTTTGGGACCGCCGACCACCCCCATTGCCCACGCTGCTGACATTAGGGGACTGGATACGCTCACTTGCTCACGAACCGGGACCGGTGCACGTCGGCGCGATCGCCCTGGCGAAATCGATCACGCCCAAGCAGCGATCCGCGGCGATGAGTTTGATGCGGCAAACCTTCGGCGATCACGGACATTTCGCGTTCCGGTCGCCGACGGCGCTGGTCTACTATCAGCGATCCGCAAACGGCGATCTGCCGCCCGAACATCATCTGATGCTGCAAACCGCCACCGGCGGTGCGGCGCACCACGGCGCTCGCCTGTCGGCGCCCATGGTGACCGGGCGCGGCGCGCTGGACCGACTCGTCACCGAGAAATGGATACCGCCAAACGACGGCAACCTGGCGGCGCCGGAGAGTCTGGAAGACCTGCGCTGCGAATTTCGTACGCTGTTCCCGGACGGCATCGTCTTCGACGTGGCAACGCTGGACGGATCACGTGACATGCGTGACCTCGAACAGGGTCTGCTCGCACAAGCCCTACCGACGGCGGCCATGAGCCTAGAGGGTGGCGTCAGTGTGGTCCCGTTGTCGGGTCGCGGGCTCACGCCGATCTACCGGCGGGGACGGTTGCGTCTGCTGCTTGTGCTGCCTCGTGATCCCCAACCCGCACTGTTCAAGCGGTGGCTCCATGTCGTACGGATGTGGCATATCGCCTGGGGAACAAAGGAAATCGCAGAGAGTGTCGGCGATGGCTGAACCCGTCGATATCGAACGACACCTGGCAGACCCCAGAACCTATGAAGACACGATTCTGCGGATCTTCGCCAAGAAGCGGGAGCGTGGATTGGCCTTCGGTGAGGCCGGGGGAGGTGTCAGCTATTTCGGCACCGCGACCCAACGGCGAAGCCTCTCCCGCGCCATTGCGCAAAGTGTTGCCAAGGGTCGATACCGCCCGGAGCCGGTCGACCTCTGGTATTTGGAAACCAAAGGCAAGCGTCGCGCCGCCCATACGCCGTCCTTCGTCGACCATGTGGTGGGTGCGGCCCTCTACCAGCTGCTTTCCCATAATGCGCGCTGCTATGGACTACCCGGGGTCTACTCCTACCTGCCCGGTTCGACGAACGCGGAAGCCGTGCGGGCTCTTGGCGCTTTCGTGCGTGCACATCGCAAGCGGGTCGGGGCACAGGGCCCACCGCTTTATGTCCTGCAGTCGGATTTCGAGCACTATGGGGACAACTTGCCGGTCGGTCCCCACGCGGCGATTTGGCGCGTCGTGCGCGAGGTCGCCGCCCTTGGCAGCCCAACCGGGACTATCGGGTCGAACGCGTGGAGCCTCATCACCTCCCTGGCGCGCCCCGTTGTGCGGGATCAGAACGGGACACAGTTCACCCGCCTGCACGGCGCCGCGATGGGAACCCCGCTGGTGCCCCTGCTCGGAAACCTGGCTGTGGTGCCGATGGACCGGGCGATCGTCGAGATAGAAGGCATCTTCTACGCCCGATATAACGACGACTTTCTGATTGCTCATCCCGGCCTCGCCGCACTGCACGAGGCGGATACGCGGATCGATGCGCTGCTCGATGATCTAGGCGTGAAACGCAAACTTGATAAAGAGCTTCGCACCGCCCTAAGCGGACATGGCCAACCGTCGGTGCAGGACCCGCGCTATCGCGGGCGCAACCGGATCGACTGCCTTGGCCTATCCGTCGGTCACACCGGAACCCTGACGTTGGCGCCACATCGGCTGCGCCGCTTCATCGAGCGCGTTGCGACCCGCATCGATGCGGCCGCATCGGCTATTTCGCCGTTGTCGGCCCACGAGCGAGCCCGTCATCTGGTGTTGACCGCGAACGTGATGCTGGACGACACGAACCCGTTTGCGGTTCCCGGCCTATCCGCATTGCTCGACACGACGACCGATCGAGGGGTTCTCAAGGACCTGGACTTCCGGATTGTGCGAAAGATCGTGCAGTGCGCAACGGGACGCCCCGGCGTGCGTGGATTCCGGCTGCTGTCGCCTGCGCTGTTACGACACGAAATGGGCCTGGTGTCGCTGGTACACCTGCGAAACTTGCGCTGAACACCGGCATCCGGTTCGATCATCGGAGGGGGCGCGGATCCCGCTTCAACGCGGTTACTTGCGAAGGACCACAGAGGCTGCGGCTTTCGGTCCCTCACTTTTTCCGTTTTTGCCCGCGCCCTCTCTTGCACGCCGACCCAAGGCCGACGATCAGACCGTGGCCGACACCGCTTGATCCGCGTCTTGCTGATCCACCAACTTGTCGCACAGCAGCTCCGCCAAGCCACGAACCGTCACAGCAGCGTCGGGGTTGATGCGCACTCCCGTCTCTGCCTCGATCCGGTTGCGCAGCTCAAGGAAGCCCAGCGAGTCAAGGCCGTACTCCAACAGGGGACGGTCCGGATCGACAGCGCGCCGCAAAATCAGGTTGATCTGGTCGGCGACCAGACGTCGCAGCCGGGCGGGCCGCTCATCTGGCGGCAGCGCGTTCAATTCCAAGCGGAATTTGCTTGTGTTCGTACCGGATTGCTCCATCGATTGGAACAAACGAGCGAACGGGCTGCGTTGCGCGAAGTCGGCCAACCACGCCGTTCCCATCATCGGCGCATACCCGGAGTAGGCGCGATTGTGGCGCAGCAGTGTCGCAAACGCGTACGCGCCCTCGTCAGGAGTGATCGCAGCGGTTTTCTCCGCCAGTTCCGTGGCTCGCCCGATCTCGCCCCACGCGCCCCAGGCGATCGCGGTGGCCGGCAGACCCTGGGCCCGACGCCAATGGGCGAAGGCGTCCAGCCAGCTGTTGGCCGCGGCGTAGGCGCCCTGACCCGGTGAACCCACCAGAGCGGCCGCCGAGGAGAACAAACAGAACCAGTCCACCGGTTGGCCGGCAGTCGCCTGATGCAAGTTCCAGGCGCCGTCGACCTTCGGAGACCAGTCGTGCTCAATCAGCTCGTCGGAGATGTTGCTGAGCGTGGCGTCCTCGACCACCGCGGCCGCGTGCAGCACGCCGCGCACGGGAAGCCCGGTGGCTGTCGCCACCGACACCAAACGTTCCGCAGTTTCGGCCGTGGCGATGTCGCCGCACTCCACCACGATGTCTGACCCGGTGGCGCGGAGCTCATCGATCGCTTGCTGAGTTTTCGGGGTGGGTTGGGAGCGGGAGCTGAGCACGATGCGACCGCAGCCCGCCGCGGCCATCTGCTCGGCCAGGAACAACCCGAGACCACCCAGTCCGCCGGTGATGACATACGCGCCGTCGGGCCGGAAAACCTGGACCTGCTCCGAGGGAACCACCACGCTGCTCTGCCCGGTGTGCGTGACGTCGAGGACGAGTTTGCCGGTGTGCTCGGCGGCACTCATCTGTCGGATCGCGGTGCTCGCTTCGGCAAGCGGGAAGTGGGTGCTTTCCGGCAGCTGCAGGTCACCATCCGCGGTGAGCTTGAATACCGTGGACACCAGGTCGCGGACCCTTTCCGGGTGCGTGTCTGCCATCAAGCCCACGTCGACGGCGTAGAACGTGAGGTTGCGACGAAACGGGAAGAGCCCCAGCCACGTGTCACCGTAGATGTCGCGCTTGCCGATCTCGACGAATCGTCCACCGAATGCCAGCAATTCCAGGCCGGCGCTTTGTGCGGTGCCAGGCAGAGAATTGAGCACGATATCCACGCCATATCCGTTGGTGTCGCTGCGGATCTGCTCGGCGAACTCGACGCTGCGCGAGTCGTAGACATGTTCAATGCCCATCTTGCGCAACGAGTCTCGACGCTGTGCGTTGCCGGCGGTGGCGAAGATCTCGGCGCCTGCCCTTCGGGCTATCGCTATCGCCGCCTGTCCCACCCCGCCGGTGGCCGAGTGGATCAGCACTTTGTCGCCGGAGGAGATCCGCGCTTGTTCGTGCAGGCCGTACCACGCGGTGACATACGTGGTCAACACCGCGGCCGCATCGCCGTCCGCCAGTCCGGGCGGAAGCTTTGTGGCAAGCCGCGCGTCGCAGGTGACGAACGTCGCCCAGCAACCGTTCGCAGACAGCCCGCCGACGCGGTCGCCGACCTGGAGGCCGGTCACTCCCGACCCGACAGCGGTCACCACGCCGACGAAGTCGGTACCCAAATGCGGCAACCGGCCGTCGAAGCTCGGGTATCGGCCGAATGTCATGAGGACGTCGGCGAAGTTGACGCTGGATGCTCGGACCGCGACCTCTATCTGGCCGGGACCCGGTGCTCCGCGGTCAAACGCGGCGAATTCCATGGTTTGCAGGTCACCTGGGGTACGGATCTGCAGGCGCATACCGTCGCGCTGGTGATCCACCATCGTGGTTCGCCGTTCCCCGGGTTGCAGCGGAGCGGGGCATAAGCGTGCCGTGTACCACTCGCCGTTTCGCCAGGCGGTTTCGTCCTCGTCGGACGCTCCCAGCAGTTGGTGAGCCAGCTGCTCGGTGTCCGTCTGCTCGTCCACGTCGACTTGGGTGGCACGCAATTGTGGCTGTTCTGCGGCGATCACCCGCATCAGACCCCGCAGGCCGCCCTGTTCCAGGTTGGGGATGTCGTTGGGTAGCACGGTTTGCGCGTTTCGGGTCACGAGGAAGAGGCGCGGTGGCGCCCCAGGAAGTTCGCAGAGTTCGCGAGCGATGCGCACCAGCTGTCGCACCTGTTGCTGGCCCCGATGCGCACCCTGCGCCGCGAGGTCGCCGTGTCCTGATGATGTGACGACGACCACTCCGCCAAGGCCGACGGCGCCCAGGTGGTGAGCAAGTGGTGCGGCGTCGGCCGGATGGTCTGCGCCCAACGGCCAACAGATCGTCGTGCACCGCACGCCGTGCTCTTTAAACGCGTCCGTCATCCTGGTTTCCAGCAGGTCCCCGGCATCGGACGTGTTGATCAACAGCCAAGTTGCCGGGCTTGGGCGCGCGGCCTCGGGCAGTGTTTGCTGCTGCCAGTCGATGGTCAGCAGGCGCCTGTTGAGCGTGCGATCGCGATTTCCGTTCTCCGATACCCCGGTGCCCAGTTGCAGCCCCTGCACGCTCAGCAGGACTGTTCCGTGCTCGTCTAGCACGTCGAAGTCGGCCTCGACCCGACTGGCTTCCGCCCTGGTCACCCGGGTGAGGCAGTAACGCGCATCGCGGGTCGGGTGGTAGGCGCGCAGGCGGCACGCGCGCAGCGGCAACGCCAGACCTCCGCCGCCTGCCTTGTGGGTGTCGGGATGAGCCGCGATCGACTGGAAACAAGCATCCAGTAGCGCAGGGTGAATCCGATACGCGCTCTGCTGGGCGCGGATCGGCCCGGGCAGTGTGATCTCGGCCAGCACGCTGCCGGCCGGCCCCTCGTGGGTGCGCGCCGCGAGAAGCCCAGCGAAAGACGGACCGAACTGAACACCCAGGTTGTCGAACCCCGCGCGCAATTGGGCGCCGTCCACCCGGCGTGGATGGGCGGCGAGCAGGGCGGGCATGTCGTGTGTGGGCGGCGGCTCGTCGGGTGCCCCCGCCTGCAATACAGCGCTGGCCCGGCGAGTGTGTTCGCCATCCTGGTCGGTCTCCACCACGAAGTTGAAGACACCGCGCGACGCCACCGATGCAACGGACGAGACCTCAGTGTTTTCATCCAGCAATAGCGTTTGCTCGAAACGGATTTCATGGACCTCGCACGTGTCGCCGAGGACTTGGTGGGCTGCGGCCAGCGCCATCTCGCAGTATGCGGCCCCGGGGAGAGCGGCCACGTTGTGGACTTGATGGTCGCCGAGCCAGGGGTGTGCCGCGGTTCCGACCTCGCCCTGCCAGGCATGCCGCTCCGGCTCCTTAGGCAGCCGTACGTGCGCGCCCAACAGCGGGTGCACGGCAACGCTTGATGTGCCCGCCCGGTGCCCGCGACCGTCGCCGTCGACAAGCAAGTGAACGTGGGTCCACGCCGGCAGCGGCGCGTCCACCAGGCGTCCGCTCGGGTAGAGCACCGAGAAGTCCACCGCGGCCCCTGCACTGTGCAAATCCGCTAGTAGACCGCGCATCCCGTGCGGTAGGGGATGTTCCCGCCGCATGGCGGCCAAGGCGGCCACCGGCATATCGACGCTTCCGGCGGTCTGCTCAACGGCGTGGGTCAGCAGCGGATGCGGCGATAGCTCGGCGAAGACCCGGTGCCCGTCGTCCAGTGCGGCGCGCACCGCTGCGGAGAACCGCACTGTGTGGCGCAGGTTGCGCACCCAGTAGTCGGCATCGCAGGCGGGCCGCTCGCGTGGGTCGTACAGGGTCGCCGAATAGTAGGGAACCTTGGGAGGCGATGGGGCGAGGTCGGCCAATGCCTCGGCCAGCTCGTCAAGGATCGGGTCGACTTGCGGAGAGTGCGACGCGATGTCTATCGCAACCTCGCGTGCCAGGATGTCGCGTTGCTCCCATGCTGCGACCAGCTGGCGCACCGTCTCGGTTGCGCCGCCGATCACCGTTGACTGCGGCGAGGACACCACCGCGACCACGACGTCTTTGATGTCGCAAGCTCTCAGCTCCGAAAAGACTTGCTGGGACGGTAGTTCCACTGACGCCATGGCACCGGTACCGGAGATGCGCGACATCACCCGGGATCGACGGCAAACGACGCGCACCCCGTCCTGTAGGGAGAGTGCTCCCGCGACGACGGCGGCGGCGGACTCACCCAGCGAGTGCCCGATGACCGCACCGGGACGCACCCCATAGGACGTCATGGTGGCGGCCAGCGCGACCTGCATGGTGAAGATGGTGGGCTGTACCCGCTCGATGCCGGTCAGGGTCTGCGGCGCCGTCATCGCCTCCGTCACCGAGAATCCGGCCTCGGCGGCGATCAGGGGCTCCACTTCGGCAACGGTGGCGGCAAACGCCGGCTCGCTGGCCAGCAGGCCCGCGCCCATCGCCGTCCACTGCGAGCCGTGCCCGGAGAACACCCATACCGGGCCCAATTCGTCCCGGCCAACCGCGGCCTGATAAGCCGTGTCACCGTCGGCGATCTCGCGCAACCCGTCGGTCAACTCGTTGGGACTACTGGCGATGACCGCCGTTCGCATCGGCCGGCGGCCGCGTCGACGCGCCAGCGTATAGCCCAGATCCGAAAGCACCACTGAGTCGGCATGCGCTTGCACCCAGTCGGCCAGTCGAGCCGAGGTTTGTTGCAGCCCTTCGGTTGAGGTGGACGACACCGGAAAGACCATGGGTGCGGCCACGCCCGACTCGGTGGCGCCGGCATGCGGTAGTGCTCCGGCATGCGGCAAGGTAGTGCCGGGAGTTTGCTCAACAATGGCGTGGGCGTTGGTTCCCGACATTCCATATGATGACACCGCCACTCGCCGGGGTGCGTCGTAACACTTGTTGGGCCACGGTGTGTTCGCCTGCGGCACAAAGAGATTAGTCTCAATTTGGGCAAGTGCGTCGGGTAGCCTGGTGAAGTGTAGATTGCCCGGCACCTCGCCATACTGCACGGCGAGCACCGCCTTCATCAGCCCTAGTACGCCGGCCGCCGACTGGGTGTGTCCGAAATTGGTCTTCAATGATCCGAGCGCGCAGGGGCCTGTGCAGCCGTAGACCTGGGCCAAGCTGGCGTATTCGATGGGGTCACCGACGGGTGTGCCGGTGCCGTGCGCCTCCACCATGCCGACGGTGCGCGCATCCACCCCGGCTACGGCCAATGCGGCTCGATATACCGCGACCTGTGCAGCCACCGACGGTGTCTCGATGTTGACCGTGCGGCCATCTTGGTTGATGGCCGTGCCGCGGATCACGGCCAGGATACGGTCGCCGTCTCGCAGTGCATCGGGTAACCGCTTGAGCAACACCACTGCGCAACCCTCGCCACTGACAAACCCGTCCGCCGCAGCATCGAAGGCATGACAGCGCCCGGTCGCAGACTGCACGCCCAGGGCCGAGGCCGCGACGTGCTTCCGCGGGTCCAAAATCAGCGACGCGCCGCCAGCCAGTGCGAGGTCGCTTTCGCCCATGTGCAGGCTGCGACTGGCCATGTGCACTGCGAGCAGGCCGGAGGAACACGCGGTGTCCATGGTGACCGCGGGTCCGTGGACCCCTAAGGCGTAGGCGATCCGACCGGACCCCATGCTGAAATTGGTGCCGGCGAATCCGTACGGCTCTGCCAAAGCGTCGGCGTCGGCGAGACGCAGCGTGTAGTCATCATGCGTCAAGCCGACGAACACGCCGGTCTGAGACCCGGCCAACGACGCCGGGTCCAAGCCAGCATGTTCCACGGCTTCCCACGAGGTTTCCATCAACAGGCGGTGCTGCGGATCAATCGCCGTCGCCTCCCGTTTGCCCACCCCGAAGAACTCGTAGTCGAAGCCCCCCACATTCGGCAAGCACGCACTCCACTTTGATACTGACCGGCCAGGCACCCTGGGTTCTGGGTCGTAGTACTGGTCGACATCCCAACGATCAGGCGGAATCTCGGTGACCAGGTCATCGCCGCGCAGCAACGCCTCCCACAACAGGTCCGGGGAGTCGATGCCGCCGGGTAACCGGCAAGCCATGCCGATGACCGCAATTGGTGTGACACGTGTTTCCATCGCCGTTACCCCTCATTCCAGCTCGGCGGGCGAGCAAACGCATCAAAGCGCTGCGAAGTACCCATCAGGTCTCCACGAAGAGGCAAGAGTAGACGCCCGGCAGCCGCAAGAATCGCGATTGGCTGCTTTTCGTGAGCGTCCGCACCTAGTGTTGTGCAGTACGCAAAGCATGGCTTTCTGGAGACTGTTCACTGTGCCCATGGATCACCCCCGGGGCCGATGCTAGGTTTGTCGGGCGCCCGTCCCATCCCGTGTCGGACGTTTCGGCCGGAGATGCCGATGCCGCTGGTTTCAATCTCAATTGGCCGGGCTGGCAATATGTTTCAGTAATCCATTGAACCCAACTGTGCTATGCGATCAGGAGAGCCGGTGAGCGCTAATCCGTTTGATGACGAGGCCGGCAGCTTTGTTGTCCTGGTCAACGACGAGGAACAACACAGTCTGTGGCCGACCTTCGCCGATGTTCCGGCCGGCTGGCGGGTGGTCTACGGGGAAGCGGATCGCGCTGCGTGTCTGGAGTACATAGAGCAGAACTGGCCCGACATTCGGCCGAAGAGCCTGCGCGAGCGGCTAGCAAAGGGACAAACCGTTGAGGGCTAAACCATGTGGGCCGGAGGGGCCGGATGGAACCTGATGTCGGTGCATTTCGGCTTACCCGCGGACAACTGGACATTTGGCTGGCCCAGGAAACAGGTCGAGGGGAAGCGGATTGGCAGCTCGGTCTACTCGCGAGGATTGACGGCGCGATAGAACGTGAACCGCTGGAGTGGGCTATCCGGCGGGCAGTGCAAGAAGCCGAACCGGCCCGGGCATCCTTCTTTGAAGTGGATGGCCAAATACTGCAAAAGGCAACCGATTTCGGTGACTTCGAGGTTGCCTTCCATGATCTGACAAGCTCGCCCGATCCCGTGCGGGACGTCCATCGTCTCGCATCATCGATCCAGCGCACTTCGATGCCATTTAGTGGCCCGCTGCTCAAATTTGCGTTATTTCAGACGCGGCATGAAGAATTTTACTTGTTCGGATGCTGCCACCACATAGTCCTAGATACCGCCGGCATGGCGCTTATTGGTCATCGGGTTGCGGCCATCTATTCTGCAATCATCCTCGGCGCGCCCATACCCCCGGCCTTTTTTGGCTCGCTGCGTGACCTGGTCGCCTGCGAATCGGAGTACGATGCGTCTAGCGACTTTCGGGATGATCAGGAATATTGGGCTAGGAATCTTCCGCCGGAGACTGGTCCGCATCTTTCATTACCAGAGGTCCCGGTCGAGCGTGACCCACACGGGCAGGCGGCGCCGGTTGAATTCGACCCTTCAGTGCTTGGTCGAATCAACGACCTCCGTCGAATGCTGGGTGTGTCACAGCCGGCGGTCATCGCCGCGGCGTGCGCACTTCTGGTGCGCAGATGGTGCGCCGACGGCTCGGACGTGGTGCTCAATTTCCCGGTCCACAGGCGAGTACGGCCCGAGTTGAAGACGTTGCCCGCAATGCTGGCCGGTGTGGTGCCGCTGGTATTGCGGGTTTCGCCAGAACTTGCGACCGCCGATTTCTGTAAACAGGTGGATGCGCGAATAAAAGAAGCGGTCCTGCATCAGAGATTTCCGGTGCACGATCTTGAGCGTAGAACTCACCTGAACGGCCAAGGCTTTATGGCTGACCGGGTGAATGTTAATTTCCTGCCATCGACGATTTCTCTAGATTTCGCTGGTGTTCCGGCAACGGCGGGTCATACCGCTGCCGGCCCGGTGGGGCTTTTTGGGTTGTTGTTTTTGCGTGACGGCGACCGAATATTTTTTAGTACGGCGGGTTCGGGACAGCCGTTTTCAACCTTTGAAGTCATCGATTTGGCCGGACGGTTGCAGCGGATCTTGCTGGCGATGACGGCCGATCCGACGCGGTCGTTGTCGTCGATCGATGTGGTTGATGAGGTTGAGCATGCCCGTTTGGCGCAGATCGGTAACCGCGCCACGTTGCACCGGCCGCCGGTGGCGGGGGTGTCGGTGCCGGTGTTGTTCGCTGAGCAGGTGGCCCGCACCCCGGATGCGATAGCGCTGAGCTACGGGCAGCGGTGGTGGACCTACCGGGAGGTGGAGCAGGCCGCGAATCGGTTGGCGCATTTGTTGGTTGGCCATGGGGTGGGTCGGGGTCAGTGTGTGGCGTTGTTGGCGGAGCGCTCGGCTCAGGCGGTGATCGCGATGGTGGCGGTACTCAAGGCCGGGGCGGCCTATGTGCCGATCGACCCGAAGCTGCCGGCGGCGCGGATCGAGTTCATGCTCGCCGATGCCGCCCCGATCGCCGCGTTGACCACCGCCGGGCTAGCCGACCGGTTGGACGGCTGCCAGTTACCGGTCATCGACATCGAAGACCCCGCAATCGACGGTTATCCCAGCACCGCGTTAGCGGCGCCGGCCGCCGAGGACCTGGCCCACATCATCTACACCTCGGGCACCACCGGAACCCCCAAGGGGGTGGCCGTCACCCACCACAACGTCCTCCAACTGTTCGAGTCGGTAGCTACGCGCCTGCCGCCGGCGGGGGTATGGACGCAATGGTTTTCGTATGGCTCTGACTTCTCGGTGTGGGAGATCTGGGGCGCGTTCTTGCGTGGGGGGCGGCTGGTGGTGGTGCCCGAGTCGGTTGCGGCTTCACCCGAAGACTTTCACGCTTTGTTGGTCGCTGAACACGTCAGTGTCTTAAGCCAGACACCTTCTGCGTTCTATGCACTGCAAGCCGCCGATGCGC
This sequence comes from Mycobacterium basiliense, assembly GCF_900292015.1. Classification (NCBI taxonomy): domain Bacteria; kingdom Bacillati; phylum Actinomycetota; class Actinomycetes; order Mycobacteriales; family Mycobacteriaceae; genus Mycobacterium; species Mycobacterium basiliense. Next base: position 3,587,563 of record NZ_LR130759.1, on the reverse strand, counting down.
TCCGGCCCGACTTGGGACAGCAGCTGAAGCTCGAGGCCGTGGTGTTCGCCGGGGAAGCGCTCGAACCGCATCGCCTGCAATCGTGGTTCGACCGCCACCCAGGATTGCCACGCATGGTCAACATGTACGGCGCCACCGAGACGACGGTGCATGGCACATGGCGGGAGATCGGTGCAGCCGATGTCGACAGCGCCGTCAGTCCCGTCGGCTTGCCGTTGACGCACCTGGCTCTTTTTGTGCTGGATGGGTGGTTGCGTCCGGTGCCGGTGGGGGTGGTCGGGGAGGCGTATGTGGCCGGTGCCGGGGTGGGTGTGGGGTATTGGCGGCGGGCGGGGTTGACCGGGTCGCGGTTTGTGGCGTGTCCGTTTGCTGGGGTGGGTGCGCCGGGAGTGCGGATGTATCGCACCGGGGATTTGGTGTGTTGGCGTGCTGATGGGCAGTTGGCGTATGTGGGGCGTGCCGATGAGCAGGTCAAGATCCGTGGGTATCGCATCGAGTTGGGTGAGGTTCGGGCCGCGCTGGCTGCGGTGGGGGGTGTGGAGCAGGCGGTGGTGATTGCCCGCGAGGATCGCCCCGGCGATAAGCGGCTGGTCGGTTATGCGACCGGGACGGTGGATGCGGCCGCGGCGCGCACCGCGTTAGCGCAGCGGTTGCCGGGTTATATGGTGCCGGCCGCGGTGATGGTCCTTGAGGCGTTGCCGTTGACGGTTAACGGCAAACTCGACACCCGGGCCCTGCCCGCTCCGGAATACACCGGTGGTGGCTATCGCGCCCCGAGTACCCCGACCGAAGAAATCCTGGCCGGGATCTATGCCCAGGTGCTTGGTGTGCAGCGGGTCGGGGTGGATGACTCGTTTTTCGAGCTGGGCGGGGATTCGTTGTCGGCGACACGGTTGGTCGCGGCGATCAATGCTGGGCTGGACGCCGGCCTTTCGGTGCGGGCGGTGTTCGAGACACCGGCGGTGGCCCAGTTGGCGGCGCGGATCGGCGCCGAGGGCTGCCGGCGGGAGCCGTTGGTGGCGGTGGAGCGGCCGGCGGTGGTGCCGTTGTCGTTTGCTCAGCAGCGGTTGTGGTTTTTAGACCAGTTGCAGGGGCCCTCACCGATTTACAACATCGCCGCGGCGTTGCGGTTGTGTGGGCGCTTGGATGTGGAGGCGTTGGGTGCGGCTCTCGGTGATGTGGTGGGTCGTCATGAGAGCTTGCGCACTGTGTTCACCGCGCCGGGTGGAACCGTTCAGCAGCTGGTGGTGCCCGCTGAGCGGGCCGATTTGGGTTGGGATGTGGTCGATGCGACCGACTGGCCGCAAAGTCAGCTAGTAGAGGCCGTCGCCGCGGTGGCGCGGTATGTGTTTGATTTGGCCAGCGAGATTCCGTTGCGGGCGCGGCTTTTCCGTTTGGCTGAGGACGAGCATGTGTTGGTGGCCGCGGTGCACCATATCGCTGGTGATGGCTGGTCGATCAACGTGCTGGTGGGTGATTTGGCGTTGGCGTATGCCAGTCGGTGTGAACGGCGGGCGCCGGGGTGGGCGCCGTTGGCGGTGCAGTATGTCGATTACACGTTGTGGCAGCGTGCGCGGTTGGGCGATCTCGCTGATGGGCGCAGTCCGATTGCTGCGCAGGTGGCGTATTGGGAGCAGGCGTTAGCTGGGTTGCCTGAGCGGCTCACACTGCCTACCGATCGGCCCTATCCGATGGTTGCCGATTATCGGGGTGCCAGTGTGGACGTGGCGTGGCCGGTCGAGTTGCAGCAGCAGATCGCTCGGGTGGCTCGTGAGCACAACGTGACCGGTTTCATGGTGGTGCAGGCCGGGTTGGCGGTGCTGTTGGCCAAGCTAAGTGGCAGTGCTGATGTGGCGGTGGGTTTTCCGATCGCCGGGCGGGCTGACCCCGCACTTGATCAGTTGGTTGGGTTTTTTGTCAACACGTTGGTGCTGCGGGTGCAGGTGTCTGGGAACCCCAGCGCGGCTGAGGTGTTGGCGCAGGTGCGGGCGCAAAGCCTGGCCGCGTACGAGAACCAGGACGTGCCTTTTGAGGTACTCGTAGAGCGGCTCAATCCCACTCGAAGCCTGACCCATCACCCGTTGATCCAGGTGATGCTGGCCTGGCAGAACTGGCAGGATCGTGACCCTGTTGCGGGGTTGGTCTTGGGCGATTTGGCGGTCAGCTCGCTGCCGGTGGACACCCAGACCGCACGGATGGATCTGACGTTATACCTGGGGGAGCGGTGGAGTGAGGCCGGTGAGCCCGCCGGGATCGGCGGGACGGTGGAGTTTCGCACCGATGTGTTCGACGCCGCCAGCATCGAGGTGTTGATCGAGCGGTTGCGACGGGTGTTGGTGGCGATGACCAGCGATCCGGGGCGGTTGTTGTCGTCGATCGATGTGGTTGATGAGGTTGAGCATGCCCGTTTGGCGCAGATCGGTAACCGCGCCACGTTGCACCGGCCGCCGGTGGCGGGGGTGTCGGTGCCGGTGTTGTTCGCTGAGCAGGTGGCCCGCACCCCGGATGCGATAGCGCTAACTTACCGGGCCCAGTCGATGACGTATCGAGAACTCGACGAGGCCGCGAATCGGTTGGCGCATTTGTTGGTTGGCCATGGGGTGGGTCGGGGTCAGTGTGTGGCGTTGTTGGCGGAGCGCTCGGCTCAGGCGGTGATCGCGATGGTGGCGGTACTCAAGGCCGGGGCGGCCTATGTGCCGATCGACCCGAAGCTGCCGGCGGCGCGGATCGAGTTCATGCTCGCCGATGCCGCCCCGATCGCCGCGTTGACCACCGCCGGGCTAGCCGACCGGTTGGACGGCTGCCAGTTACCGGTCATCGACATCGAAGACCCCGCAATCGACGGTTATCCCAGCACCGCGTTAGCGGCGCCGGCCGCCGAGGACCTGGCCCACATCATCTACACCTCGGGCACCACCGGAACCCCCAAGGGGGTGGCCGTCACCCACCACAACGTCACCCAACTGTTCGAGTCGGTAGAGCGCCACCTTCCACCGGCGGGAGTGTGGTCGCAGTGGCATTCCTATAGCTTCGACATCTCGGTGTGGGAGATTTTCGGTGCGTTGTTGCACGGGGGTCGGCTGGTGGTGGTGCCCGACGAGGTGGCGGGTTCACCGGACGACTTGCGCGCCTTACTGATCGAGCAACGGGTCGACGTCGTAAATCAAACCCCTTCGGCGGTGGGCATGCTCTCCCCGCAGGGGTTGGAATCAGCGACGTTGATGGTAGGTGGTGAGGCCTGCCCGGTCGAGGTGGTGGATCGGTGGGCGCCGGGGCGGGTGATGGTCAACGCCTACGGCCCCACCGAAACCACGATGTGGGTGGTCATCAGTGCCCCACTGGCAGCGGGGTCGGGCACCCCGCCGATTGGGTCGCCGGTGGCCGGTGCGGCGTTGTTTGTGCTGGATGGGTGGTTGCGTCCGGTGCCGGTGGGGGTGGTCGGGGAATTGTATGTGGCCGGTGCCGGGGTGGGTGTGGGGTATTGGCGGCGGGCGTCGTTGACCGGGTCGCGGTTTGTGGCGTGTCCGTTTGCTGGGGTGGGTGCGCCGGGAGTGCGGATGTATCGCACCGGGGATTTGGTGTGTTGGCGTGCTGATGGGCAGTTGGCGTATGTGGGGCGTGCCGATGAGCAGGTCAAGATCCGTGGGTATCGCATCGAGTTGGGTGAGGTTCGGGCCGCGCTGGCTGCGGTGGGGGGTGTGGAGCAGGCGGTGGTGATTGCCCGCGAGGATCGCCCCGGCGATAAGCGGCTGGTCGGTTATGCGACCGGGACGGTGGATGCGGCCGCGGCGCGCACCGCGTTAGCGCAGCGGTTGCCGGGTTATATGGTGCCGGCCGCGGTGATGGTCCTTGAGGCGTTGCCGTTGACGGTTAACGGCAAACTCGACACCCGGGCCCTGCCCGCTCCGGAATACACCGGTGGTGGCTATCGCGCCCCGAGTACCCCGACCGAAGAAATCCTGGCCGGGATCTATGCCCAGGTGCTTGGTGTGCAGCGGGTCGGGGTGGATGACTCGTTTTTCGAGCTGGGCGGGGATTCGTTGTCGGCGACACGGTTGGTCGCGGCGATCAATGCTGGGCTGGACGCCGGCCTTTCGGTGCGGGCGGTGTTCGAGACACCGGCGGTGGCCCAGTTGGCGGCGCGGATCGGCGCCGAGGGCTGCCGGCGGGAGCCGTTGGTGGCGGTGGAGCGGCCGGCGGTGGTGCCGTTGTCGTTTGCTCAGCAGCGGTTGTGGTTTTTAGACCAGTTGCAGGGGCCCTCACCGATTTACAACATCGCCGCGGCGTTGCGGTTGTGTGGGCGCTTGGATGTGGAGGCGTTGGGTGCGGCTCTCGGTGATGTGGTGGGTCGTCATGAGAGCTTGCGCACTGTGTTCACCGCGCCGGGTGGAACCGTTCAGCAGCTGGTGGTGCCCGCTGAGCGGGCCGATTTGGGTTGGGATGTGGTCGATGCGACCGACTGGCCGCAAAGTCAGCTAGTAGAGGCCGTCGCCGCGGTGGCGCGGTATGTGTTTGATTTGGCCAGCGAGATTCCGTTGCGGGCGCGGCTTTTCCGTTTGGCTGAGGACGAGCATGTGTTGGTGGCCGCGGTGCACCATATCGCTGGTGATGGCTGGTCGATCAACGTGCTGGTGGGTGATTTGGCGTTGGCGTATGCCAGTCGGTGTGAACGGCGGGCGCCGGGGTGGGCGCCGTTGGCGGTGCAGTATGTCGATTACACGTTGTGGCAGCGTGCGCGGTTGGGCGATCTCGCTGATGGGCGCAGTCCGATTGCTGCGCAGGTGGCGTATTGGGAGCAGGCGTTAGCTGGGTTGCCTGAGCGGCTCACACTGCCTACCGATCGGCCCTATCCGATGGTTGCCGATTATCGGGGTGCCAGTGTGGACGTGGCGTGGCCGGTCGAGTTGCAGCAGCAGATCGCTCGGGTGGCTCGTGAGCACAACGTGACCGGTTTCATGGTGGTGCAGGCCGGGTTGGCGGTGCTGTTGGCCAAGCTAAGTGGCAGTGCTGATGTGGCGGTGGGTTTTCCGATCGCCGGGCGGGCTGACCCCGCACTTGATCAGTTGGTTGGGTTTTTTGTCAACACGTTGGTGCTGCGGGTGCAGGTGTCTGGGAACCCCAGCGCGGCTGAGGTGTTGGCGCAGGTGCGGGCGCAAAGCCTGGCCGCGTACGAGAACCAGGACGTGCCTTTTGAGGTACTCGTAGAGCGGCTCAATCCCACTCGAAGCCTGACCCATCACCCGTTGATCCAGGTGATGCTGGCCTGGCAGAACGACGCCTCCGCCGAGCTACACCTGGGTGATCTCAACATCACCCCGTTAGACATCCAGACCCAGACCGCACGGATGGATCTGACGTTTTCGGTGGGGGAGCGGTGGAGTGAGGCCGGTGAGCCCGCCGGGATCGGCGGGACGGTGGAGTTTCGCACCGATGTGTTCGACGCCGCCAGCATCGAGGTGTTGATCGAGCGGTTGCGACGGGTGTTGGTGGCGATGACCAGCGATCCGGGGCGGTTGTTGTCGTCGATCGATGTGGTTGATGAGGTTGAGCATGCCCGTTTGGCGCAGATCGGTAACCGCGCCACGTTGCACCGGCCGCCGGTGGCGGGGGTGTCGGTGCCGGTGTTGTTCGCTGAGCAGGTGGCCCGCACCCCGGATGCGATAGCGCTGAGCTACGGGCAGCGGTGGTGGACCTACCGGGAGGTGGAGCAGGCCGCGAATCGGTTGGCGCATTTGTTGGTTGGCCATGGGGTGGGTCGGGGTCAGTGTGTGGCGTTGTTGGCGGAGCGCTCGGCTCAGGCGGTGATCGCGATGGTGGCGGTACTCAAGGCCGGGGCGGCCTATGTGCCGATCGACCCGAAGCTGCCGGCGGCGCGGATCGAGTTCATGCTCGCCGATGCCGCCCCGATCGCCGCGTTGACCACCGCCGGGCTAGCCGACCGGTTGGACGGCTGCCAGTTACCGGTCATCGACATCGAAGACCCCGCAATCGACGGTTATCCCAGCACCGCGTTAGCGGCGCCGGCCGCCGAGGACCTGGCCCACATCATCTACACCTCGGGCACCACCGGAACCCCCAAGGGGGTGGCCGTCACCCACCACAACGTCACCCAACTGTTCGAGTCGGTAGAGCGCCACCTTCCACCGGCGGGAGTGTGGTCGCAGTGGCATTCCTATAGCTTCGACGTCTCGGTGTGGGAGATTTTCGGTGCGTTGTTGCACGGGGGTCGGCTGGTGGTGGTGCCCGACGAGGTGGCGGGTTCACCGGAAGACTTGCATGCGTTGCTGGTTGCTGAGCGGGTCAGGGTGTTAAGCCAAACCCCTTCGGCGGTGGGCATGCTCTCCCCGCAGGGGTTGGAATCAGCGACGTTGGTGGTGGCTGGTGAGGCCTGCCCGGTCGAGGTGGTGGATCGGTGGGCGCCGGGGCGGGTGATGGTCAACGCCTACGGCCCCACCGAAACCACGGTATATGCGGCTATCAGTGCCCCACTGGCAGCGGGGTCGGGCACCCCGCCGATTGGGTCGCCGGTGGCCGGTGCGGCGTTGTTTGTGCTGGATGGGTGGTTGCGTCCGGTGCCGGTGGGGGTGGTCGGGGAATTGTATGTGGCCGGTGCCGGGGTGGGTGTGGGGTATTGGCGGCGGGCGTCGTTGACCGGGTCGCGGTTTGTGGCGTGTCCGTTTGCTGGGGTGGGTGCGCCGGGAGTGCGGATGTATCGCACCGGGGATTTGGTGTGTTGGCGTGCTGATGGGCAGTTGGCGTATGTGGGGCGTGCCGATGAGCAGGTCAAGATCCGTGGGTATCGCATCGAGTTGGGTGAGGTTCGGGCCGCGCTGGCTGCGGTGGGGGGTGTGGAGCAGGCGGTGGTGATTGCCCGCGAGGATCGCCCCGGCGATAAGCGGCTGGTCGGTTATGCGACCGGGACGGTGGATGCGGCCGCGGCGCGCACCGCGTTAGCGCAGCGGTTGCCGGGTTATATGGTGCCGGCCGCGGTGATGGTCCTTGAGGCGTTGCCGTTGACGGTTAACGGCAAACTCGACACCCGGGCCCTGCCCGCTCCGGAATACACCGGTGGTGGCTATCGCGCCCCGAGTACCCCGACCGAAGAAATCCTGGCCGGGATCTATGCCCAGGTGCTTGGTGTGCAGCGGGTCGGGGTGGATGACTCGTTTTTCGAGCTGGGCGGGGATTCGTTGTCGGCGACACGGTTGGTCGCGGCGATCAATGCTGGGCTGGACGCCGGCCTTTCGGTGCGGGCGGTGTTCGAGACACCGGCGGTGGCCCAGTTGGCGGCGCGGATCGGCGCCGAGGGCTGCCGGCGGGAGCCGTTGGTGGCGGTGGAGCGGCCGGCGGTGGTGCCGTTGTCGTTTGCTCAGCAGCGGTTGTGGTTTTTAGACCAGTTGCAGGGGCCCTCACCGATTTACAACATCGCCGCGGCGTTGCGGTTGTGTGGGCGCTTGGATGTGGAGGCGTTGGGTGCGGCTCTCGGTGATGTGGTGGGTCGTCATGAGAGCTTGCGCACTGTGTTCACCGCGCCGGGTGGAACCGTTCAGCAGCTGGTGGTGCCCGCTGAGCGGGCCGATTTGGGTTGGGATGTGGTCGATGCGACCGACTGGCCGCAAAGTCAGCTAGTAGAGGCCGTCGCCGCGGTGGCGCGGTATGTGTTTGATTTGGCCAGCGAGATTCCGTTGCGGGCGCGGCTTTTCCGTTTGGCTGAGGACGAGCATGTGTTGGTGGCCGCGGTGCACCATATCGCTGGTGATGGCTGGTCGATCAACGTGCTGGTGGGTGATTTGGCGTTGGCGTATGCCAGTCGGTGTGAACGGCGGGCGCCGGGGTGGGCGCCGTTGGCGGTGCAGTATGTCGATTACACGTTGTGGCAGCGTGCGCGGTTGGGCGATCTCGCTGATGGGCGCAGTCCGATTGCTGCGCAGGTGGCGTATTGGGAGCAGGCGTTAGCTGGGTTGCCTGAGCGGCTCACACTGCCTACCGATCGGCCCTATCCGATGGTTGCCGATTATCGGGGTGCCAGTGTGGACGTGGCGTGGCCGGTCGAGTTGCAGCAGCAGATCGCTCGGGTGGCTCGTGAGCACAACGTGACCGGTTTCATGGTGGTGCAGGCCGGGTTGGCGGTGCTGTTGGCCAAGCTAAGTGGCAGTGCTGATGTGGCGGTGGGTTTTCCGATCGCCGGGCGGGCTGACCCCGCACTTGATCAGTTGGTTGGGTTTTTTGTCAACACGTTGGTGCTGCGGGTGCAGGTGTCTGGGAACCCCAGCGCGGCTGAGGTGTTGGCGCAGGTGCGGGCGCAAAGCCTGGCCGCGTACGAGAACCAGGACGTGCCTTTTGAGGTACTCGTAGAGCGGCTCAATCCCACTCGAAGCCTGACCCATCACCCGTTGATCCAGGTGATGCTGGCCTGGCAGAACTGGCAGGATCGTGACCCTGTTGCGGGGTTGGTCTTGGGCGATTTGGCGGTCAGCTCGCTGCCGGTGGACACCCAGACCGCACGGATGGATCTGACGTTATACCTGGGGGAGCGGTGGAGTGAGGCCGGTGAGCCCGCCGGGATCGGCGGGACGGTGGAGTTTCGCACCGATGTGTTCGACGCCGCCAGCATCGAGGTGTTGATCGAGCGGTTGCGACGGGTGTTGGTGGCGATGACCAGCGATCCGGGGCGGTTGTTGTCGTCGATCGATGTGGTTGATGAGGTTGAGCATGCCCGTTTGGCGCAGATCGGTAACCGCGCCACGTTGCACCGGCCGCCGGTGGCGGGGGTGTCGGTGCCGGTGTTGTTCGCTGAGCAGGTGGCCCGCACCCCGGATGCGATAGCGCTAACTTACCGGGCCCAGTCGATGACGTATCGAGAACTCGACGAGGCCGCGAATCGGTTGGCGCATTTGTTGGTTGGCCATGGGGTGGGTCGGGGTCAGTGTGTGGCGTTGTTGGCGGAGCGCTCGGCTCAGGCGGTGATCGCGATGGTGGCGGTACTCAAGGCCGGGGCGGCCTATGTGCCGATCGACCCGAAGCTGCCGGCGGCGCGGATCGAGTTCATGCTCGCCGATGCCGCCCCGATCGCCGCGTTGACCACCGCCGGGCTAGCCGACCGGTTGGACGGCTGCCAGTTACCGGTCATCGACATCGAAGACCCCGCAATCGACGGTTATCCCAGCACCGCGTTAGCGGCGCCGGCCGCCGAGGACCTGGCCCACATCATCTACACCTCGGGCACCACCGGAACCCCCAAGGGGGTGGCCGTCACCCACCACAACGTCACCCAACTAATCAACTCCGTTGACATCGGGGTGGAGCTGACGGGGCGGGTGTGGTCGCATTGTCACTCCCTGGCATTCGACTACTCGGTCTGGGAGATCTGGGGCCCGCTGCTGGGTGGGGGTCGGCTGGTGGTGGTGCCCGACGAGGTGGCGGGTTCACCGGAAGACTTGCATGCGTTGCTGGTTGCTGAGCGGGTCAGGGTGTTAAGCCAAACCCCTTCGGCGGTGGGCATGCTCTCCCCGCAGGGGTTGGAATCAGCGACGTTGGTGGTGGCTGGTGAGGCCTGCCCGGTCGAGGTGGTGGATCGGTGGGCGCCGGGGCGGGTGATGGTCAACGCCTACGGCCCCACCGAAACCACGGTATATGCGGCTATCAGTGCCCCACTGGCAGCGGGGTCGGGCACCCCGCCGATTGGGTCGCCGGTGGCCGGTGCGGCGTTGTTTGTGCTGGATGGGTGGTTGCGTCCGGTGCCGGTGGGGGTGGTCGGGGAATTGTATGTGGCCGGTGCCGGGGTGGGTGTGGGGTATTGGCGGCGGGCGTCGTTGACCGGGTCGCGGTTTGTGGCGTGTCCGTTTGCTGGGGTGGGTGCGCCGGGAGTGCGGATGTATCGCACCGGGGATTTGGTGTGTTGGCGTGCTGATGGGCAGTTGGCGTATGTGGGGCGTGCCGATGAGCAGGTCAAGATCCGTGGGTATCGCATCGAGTTGGGTGAGGTTCGGGCCGCGCTGGCTGCGGTGGGGGGTGTGGAGCAGGCGGTGGTGATTGCCCGCGAGGATCGCCCCGGCGATAAGCGGCTGGTCGGTTATGCGACCGGGACGGTGGATGCGGCCGCGGCGCGCACCGCGTTAGCGCAGCGGTTGCCGGGTTATATGGTGCCGGCCGCGGTGATGGTCCTTGAGGCGTTGCCGTTGACGGTTAACGGCAAACTCGACACCCGGGCCCTGCCCGCTCCGGAATACACCGGTGGTGGCTATCGCGCCCCGAGTACCCCGACCGAAGAAATCCTGGCCGGGATCTATGCCCAGGTGCTTGGTGTGCAGCGGGTCGGGGTGGATGACTCGTTTTTCGAGCTGGGCGGCGACAGCATCTTGTCGATGCAGGTGGCATCGCGGGCCCGTGACGCCGGCCTGATGTGCCGGCCGCGCGACATTTTCGTCGAGCAAACCGTTGCCCAGCTGGCTCGGGTGACCAAGGCGGCCGACGCCCAGCTCAGCCCGATGGATGACGGCATCGGTCGGTTGGCGGCCACTCCGATCATGCGTTGGTTGGCGAACCTGGACGGCCCGGTCGAGCACTTCAACCAAACGGTGGTGCTGCAGGCCCCCAACGAAGTAACCGAGGCTGACGTGGTGGTGGTGCTGCAGGCCTTGCTGGATCGGCATGCCATGCTGCGGCTGCGCGTCGACGACGATGGCTCTGGGGGGTGGGCGCTAGAGGTGCCCGAGGCGGGTTTCGTGGATGCCGCCGAGTACCTGCAAGCGGTGGACATGTTGTCCGACGAGGCGGTGGTCGCGGCACGGTCGCGCTTGAACCCGGCAACCGGGACGATGCTAAGCGCCCTATGGGCGGCTCGCACCGGTCAGCTGGTGTTGATCATTCACCATTTGGCCGTCGACGGGGTGTCGTGGCGGATCGTACTGGAGGACCTCAACATCGCCTGGGCCCAGCATCGCAGCGGGCAGCCGGTGGCGCTGGCGCCCGGGCGGACGTCGTTTGCCAGGTGGGCGTCTCTGCTGGACGAGTACGCGTGCTCCCCGGCCGTCGTGGAACAGGCGAGCGCTTGGCGAGGACTGGCGGAGGTCCCGCTCGCGCTGCCGGTTGCCCGCTCGGAGTCGGATACCTATGCGAGCGCCGGACACCTGTCAATGTCGCTGGACGATGAGACCACCCGCATGCTGCTCGGTGAGGTGCCGGCGGCGTTTCATGCCGGGATCCACGACATCTTGTTGATCGGCTTCGGGTTGGCGGTCGCTGAACTATTGGGGTCCCTGGGCCAGGGCGCCGCGCGCATCGCTATCGACGTTGAGGGCCATGGGCGTCACGAGGAAGTGGCCCCCGATGTGGATCTCTCGCGAACCGTGGGGTGGTTTACCACCAAATACCCGGTGGCCTTCGACGTTGGCGGGCCGATGGATGGGCTGACCTGGACGCAGGTGGTTGCCGGTGACGCGGCGCTCGGGGTGCTGATCAAGTACGCCAAGGAGCAACTACGCGCCCAGCCCAACCCGCTGACGTACGGTGTGCTGCGCTATCTGAACAGCGACGTCGACCTGGCCGGGCCTGACCCGACGATCGGGTTTAACTACCTGGGGCGGCTGGGCGCGACGGCGGCCCAGATGTCCGGTGAGGGCTGGCGGATCTGCCCTGAGGCCGCGTCGATTGTCGGCATCGCCACGGCGGTGCCCACGCCGCTAGGGCACACCGTGGAACTCAACGCCGGCACGGTCGACACCGACAACGGCCCGGAACTGCACGCCGACTGGACGTGGGCGGCCTCGGTAGTGGATCGCGCGCAGGTCAGCCGGCTCGGACAGCTGTGGTTTGACGCATTGACCGGCATCTGTGCGCATGTGCGCGGCGGTGGGGGCGGGTTGACGCCCTCCGACATCGCGCCGGCCCGCTTGAGCCAGCATCAGATCGATGCGTTGCACAGGCAAGGGCAGATCGCCGACATCCTGCCGCTCACCCCTCTGCAACAGGGGCTGCTCTTTCACGCCAACACAGCGCAGGCTAGCCACGACGATCCGTATGCGGTGCAGCTGGATCTCACCGTGACTGGTGTCTTGGACCCCCACCGGCTGCGGGAGGCGGTCCATGGGGTGGTCAACCGGCATCCTAACCTGGCGGCCCGGTTCTGCGACGAGTTCGACCAACCGGTGCAGATCATCCCGGCCGATCCCACGGCGCCATGGCAGTACGTCGAGCTGGACACCGCCGGAGACGTTGGTGACGAGGACCACGAGCAGCACATCCAGCGGATCTGTGCCGCCGAACGAGCCGCGGTCGGCGAACTGGCCGATCAGCCGGCCTTTCGAGCAGCCCTCATTCGCACCGCCGAAGATCGGCACCGGTGTGTGCTGACCTTTCACCACATCGTGGTGGACGGTTGGTCGCTGCCCATCCTGATGCGGGAAGTGTTCGCCGGCTATTACGGGCAGCGGCTTCCCGCGGCAGTGTCGTACCGCAGCTTTCTTACCTGGTTGGCCGGCCGGGATCGCGAAGCCGCTCACACCGCCTGGCGCGAGGCCTTGGCCGGCTTTGACAACCCGACATTGGTGGGCCCGTCAGTTCAGCTGTCGCCAGGGCCGCGAGGCGTCGAATCGTTTGGGGTGCCCAGCGAAACCGTGCGGGCGCTCACCGAGCTGGCGCGCTCATGCCAAACCACGGTCAGTACCGTCCTGCAGGGCGCGTGGGCGCAGCTGCTGTGCTCGCTGACCGGGCAGCACGATGTGGTCTTCGGCGTCGCGGTCTCGGGGCGGCCCGCGGAGGTGCCCGGTGCGGAATCGATGCTGGGCCTGCTGATCAATACGGTGCCGGTGCGTGCCCGCATGTCCGCGACTACCACCACTGTGCACCTGCTGGACCAGCTGCAATCCGCCCACAACGACACACTTGAACACCAACACCTGGCGCTGACCGAGATCCATCGCATCACCGGCCACGAACAACTGTTCGACACCCTTTTCGTGCATGAAAACTACCCGATCGACACCGGCGCGACGCTAGGCGCCGGCGAGTTGACAATCACCGAGACCAAGATCCGCGACTACACCCACTACCCGCTGACGATCCAGGCGATACCGGGCCACGAGCTGGGTTTTCGCGTCGAATTCGACACCGACGTGTTCGATACCGCCACCATCCAGGCGCTCATCGGACGTTTCGGGCGGGTGCTCGCGACGATGAGCGGCGATCCCACCCGGCGGCTGTCGTCGTTCGACCTGCTCGATGCCGTTGAGCGGGCCCGCCTGGATGGGTGGGGGCAAGGGGCGACGTCGACCCAGCCGGCGGCGCCGGTGTCGATTCCGGCGCTGTGGGACGCGGCGGTCGAACGCTGCCCCGACTCGGTGGCGGTGATCTGCGCAGGTCGCTCCATGACCTACCGCGAGGTGGACCAGGCCGCCAACCGGCTAGCGCACATGTTGGCCGGCCATGGCGCGGGCCCGGGTGAACGGGTGGCGCTGCTGTTCGAGCGTTCCGCTGAGGCGATCGTGGCGATTCTGGCGGTGCTCAAATCTGGGGCGGCGTATCTGCCCGTCGACCCCCTCCATCCGGACTCCCGGATCGCGTTCATGGTGGCGGATGCAGCGCCGGTGGCGGCCGTCACCACCAGCGCACTACAAGAGCGCCTGGCCGGCCATGACGTGCTAGTGATCGATGTTCGGGACGCACGCCTACCCGACTACCCGGGCACCAGCTTGCCGGTGCCGGCCCCCGACGACATCGCCTACATCATCTACACCTCGGGCACCACGGGCACTCCCAAAGGTGTGGCGGTCACCCACCACAACGTGACCCGGCTGGAAACACTGGACGCGCATCTGAAGCTGGCGCCGGAGATGCAGGTGTGGACGCAAAGTCACTCGTATGCCTTCGATTTTTCGGTGCAGGAGATCTGGGGCGCGCTTTTGGGTGGCGGGCGCCTCGTGGTGGTGCCCGAAGCGGTAGGCCGCGCACCGGCAGATTTCCACGCCCTGCTGATCGCAGAACAGGTCAACGTGCTGACCCAAACCCCCTCGGCGGTGGCGGGGTTGTCACCGGACGCCTTGGGGCCGGTGGCGTTGGTGGTCGGCGCTGAGCCCTGCCCGGCGGAGCTGGTGGACCGGTGGGCACCAGGGCGGGTGATGATCAATACCTATGGTCCCACCGAAACTACGGTGGATGCATCCAGGAGCACACCATTAACGGCCGGTTCGGGTGTGCCGCCGATCGGCTCACCGGTGGCTGGGGCGGCGTTGTATGTCCTCGACGGTTGGCTGCGTCCGGTGCCGGCCGGCGTGGTCGGGGAGCTGTATGTGGCCGGCACCGGGGTGGGGTGTGGATACTGGCGGCGTGCCGGGTTGACGGGAGCGCGGTTTGTGGCCTGCCCGTTCGGCGGGCCAGGAACACGGATGTATCGCACCGGAGATTTGGTGTGCTGGCGCTCCGATGGACAGCTGGATTACCTGGGCCGTGCCGATGAGCAGGTCAAGATCCGCGGTTATCGCATCGAGCTGGGTGAAGTGCAGACCGCGCTGGCCGGTTTGGACGGGGTCGACCAGGCGGCGGTGATCGCTCGCGAGGACGGCCCCGGCGGTAAGCGTCTGGTGGGCTATGTCGCCGGGGAGGTGGATGCGGCCGGCGTGCGCTCCGCGCTGGCCGAGCGGCTGCCGGCGTATATGGTTCCGGCCGCGGTGGTGGTGTTGCAGGAGTTGCCGGTGACGGTCAACGGCAAACTCGACACCCGTGCTCTGCCGGCCCCGGAATACCAGGACGTCGGGCGCTACCGGGCCCCCGTGGACGCGGTCGAGGAGATCCTGGCCGGCATCTACGCGCAGGTGCTCGGCGTGGCGCGGGTCGGAGTGGATGACTCGTTTTTCGACCTGGGCGGCGATTCGTTGTCAGCAATACGTTTGGTCGCTGCGATCAACACCGGCCTGGACGCCCATCTGTCGGTCCGCGAGGTATTCCAGGCCCCGGCGATCGCCCAGTTGGCACCCCGCATCGGCGGCGATGCGGGTCCGGTTGAGCCGTTGATACCGGTGGAGCGGCCCGCGATGATTCCGCTGTCGTTTTCCCAGAGCCGGTTGTGGTTCATTGATCAACTGCAGGGGCCTACGCCGCTCTACAACATCCCGGTGGCGTTGCGGTTGGGCGGGCGCCTTGACGCCGAGGCGTTGAGTGCGGCGTTGGCCGACGTGGTGGCTCGCCACGAAAGCCTGCGCACGGTGTTCCCGACGGTCGAGGGGATACCGCGACAGCTGGTGGTGCCTGCCGAGCGTGCGGACCTGGGCTGGCGGACGATCGATGCCACCAGCTGGTCAGCGAGCCGGCTGAGCGAGGCCGTCCAGGCCACGGTGCGCCAACCGTTTGACCTGGCAACCGAAATCCCGTTACGGGCAATGCTTTTCCGCGTCGCCGATGATGACAACGTGTTGGTGGCCACGGTTCACCATATCGCCGCTGACGGATGGTCGATCACCGTGCTAGCGCGTGACCTGGGCGTGGCATATGCGAGCCGGTGCGCGGGCGAGGCGCCCGACTGGACGCCGTTGCCGGTGCAGTATGTCGACTACACGCTCTGGCAGCGCACGCAGCTTGGTGATCTGGCCGACAGCAACAGTCACATCGCCGCGCAGCTAGGCGACTGTGAGCAGGCGCTGGCCGGGCTTCCTGAGCGCCTGAAGCTTCCCACCGATCGGCCCTATCCACCGGTAGCCGATCACCGCGGCGCTACTTTGACGGTGGTCTGGCCGGCGGAGCTGCAACAGCAGGTTGCTCAGCTGGCCCGCGAGCACAACGCGACCAGCTTCATGGTGATCCAGGCAGCTCTTGCGGTGCTGTTGTGTCAGCTCAGCGCCAGCAAGGAGGTCGCAGTCGGGTTCGAAGTCGCCGGTCGCGGTCATCCCGCCCTGGAAGCGCTGGTCGGTTGTTTCGTCAACATGGTGGTGCTGCGGGTCGACGTCGCCGGGGATCCGACCGTCGCGGAGGTGCTGGCCCAGGTGCAAGAACGCAGCTTGGCGGCATACGAGCACCAAGACGTGCCCTTTGAGGCGCTCGTGGAGCGGATCAACCCCACTCCGTCACTGACCCACCACCCGCTGGTCCAGGTAGTGGTGTCCTGGCAGAACTACTTCGTGTGGCGGTCCGACGACCCCGCCGGGTTGGCATTGGGTGATTTGCAGGTCGCCCCGGTGCCGGTGGACACCGGCGTCGCACGGGTGGATCTGGCGTTCTTCCTGGCCGAGTACTGGACTGATGCTGGTGAGCACGCGGGGATCGGGGGGAGAGTGGAGTTTCGCACCGATGTCTTTGATAGGGATAGCGTCGAGGCGTTGATCGAGCGGATGCGGCGGGTGCTAGCAGCGATGTGCGCCGATGCTGGCCGGCGGCTGTCCGCGATGGATGTGTTCGATGAGGCCGAGCCCGCCTGCCTGGATGGGTGAGGTCACGTCCAATCTTGGACCAGCCAGCTACCGGATTGCCCGCCCATTCCCATGACCGAATTGCCCATTCCCATGGGAGTGGTGCCGCCAGCGAAACAATGTGCTGGACAAGAGGTCCCGTAACCTCTGGGTGATGGATGTCGCGGGGCTGCTGGATAGCAGTTCAGCTCGATCCGCGCAAGCAACATCCTACCGAGCGCGAGTTGCCGGAATTTCGCTGTCCTGAAGGCAGGCTGGGACCCGTAGCCGCAAGGTGCTAATCTGCTTGCTGGCCAAAAGGATTCGTCGGCGTTGGGCAAGTCGCAAGATCCGAACCTACCGATAAGGAGACCGCCATGCCGGTCACTGTGCTACTCGAACTCAGGTTGAAACCCGATTCTGTTGATGCGGCGCGTGATGTTATGCGCCGAGCGCTGCAGGACACCCGGGCATTCGATGGAAACCTCGGCACCGACGTGCTTGTTGATGAAGACGACGAAGCGCACTGGGTGATCTATGAGCTCTGGGACACCGTCGAACATGATGAGGCCTACCGCAGCTTTCGCGCCGGCGCAGGGCGAATCGCCGAGCTGCCTCCACTGCTTGCCGCACCTCCCGTCAAGACGAGGTACGCCACCACCGACGTCTGACCGGACTATTCGACGACCCGAGTTCTTGCCCCGGTCAGTTCGGCGTCAACCGGTAGACGAGGCTGGCGTTGTCACGCAAGATACGGGGTTCGTCGAACTGGTCGCCGAGAACGTCGCGCAGTATTGAAATGGTTTGGGGTAGTGCAACTTTAGGCTTGTCTATTGGATAGTTCGACGACCAGAATGTGCGATCGGACCCGAACGCCAACTGCAGGTGGTTGATCAGGGGCGCGACCGCATCGCGCAATTGCTCCGGGGTGACCGGTCCGGCACCCAACACCGGCATACCCATCCCGCTGTGCTTGGCCACCACATTGGGCAGCTCGGCCAGCGACGAGATGTCCTCACCCAGCGATTCAGGATGGCGCTGCGTGCCGCGGGCGTACGTCCGGTGTGCTTGCCGGCCGGACCGAGTGCCCCCACCGGTGTGCCGTAGTGATCGAGGACGAAGGTGGTGTCGGGATACTCGCGTGCCAGCGTGATTGCGTCGGGCAATTGATGGCCGTAGACCCACAGGTCGAAACTGAGTCCGCGCTCGGCCACCGCGGCGAAGCCGTGCAGAAACTTCGCGTTCGAGTACAGATGCGCCGACTGTGTCCAGTTCATGACGCCCGCGTCGTCGCTATGCGCACCCATACAGCGCACTCCGCGCATCAACGGACTGGCTTGCAGGTGGGCATCCAACACCTCGGCGATGCGCGGCCCCGTCGGATCGGCATGAACCACGATCGCGCCGAGGTTCGGTGTGTTGCCCACACCGAACGGCAGCGCATCGACCCCGCACGTTTCTGCCGCGGCGCCCAGCGGATCCTTGCTGCGCCAGCCGGCTTCCATGTGCACGACGCTGTGGACACCCACAGCCGACGCGTCCCCGAGGTAGTCGACCGGCAGATACGGGTTCAACACGTAGCGCGGATCACCGATGAATTCACGGGTGGAGCGTGGGAACATGCGCAGCAGGGCGGGAAGAAGGGCCGGCACGCGCCGCACCATCTTGGCAGCCGCAGACACCACCCGCGGTGTCGTAAACGGATCCCACTGGTGGATGTGTGCGTCCACGGTGGTTGGCTTGGGGGCGTCGATAACGGTCTTGCGGCCATCCCGCAGCACGACGACTCGGAGTCGATGGCCGACGCCATCTACTACGCCGCCACACTGACCGCTTGACTTCGGTGCCACGTCGGGGGCTCAACAGCGCCGTCACCCAGCTGTGGAGTCTCCTCGCCCCCGTCTACGACTTACCGTTTCTGCAGCAGTGGGTCTATCGCCCGCCGCACGATGAGGTGATTGCCCAGCCGCGGGCCCAAGGATCCCGCCGTGTTGTCGATATCGACTGTGGCACAGGGATTTTCAGCGATGGAATCGAGCGCGAACGAGATGTCGACGAGGACCCACGGCGTGGACATGTCCGTCGGCATGCTTGAGCAGGCCAGCGGCGAATCCGACCGGGTGCAATGGCGCGCGGCCCGGCCGAACGGTTGCAATTCGGAGGCGGCGCGCGCGACGCCGTGGTAACGACTTCGGCCTTTCACTTCTTCGACCAGCCGGCCGCACTTCGAGAATTCCATCGCATTCTTGCTTCCGGCGGCCTGGCGGCTCGGTCCAGTGGTCAGCCGAATGACCGCGGTGGCGACGTTGGCAATATCCTGGGTAGGCTCGAACCAATGATTCACCACGTGAGTCGCCTGTGTGCTGTCGTTGCCGGCGTGTTTGCGGTGAGCTTATTCGCTCCCGGAACGGCCAAGGCCGACATCGTCGGCTTCACCTCACCCAGCGGCAATATCGGCTGCATGATCGATTCCTCGTCGGTTCGCTGCGATGTCCGAGACCGCGTGTGGTCGCCGCCGCCGAGGCCCGCCGATTGTCAGTCGACGATGGGCTACGGGCAGGGCATTGTGCTCACGGTCGGGCAACCCGCGCGATTTGTTTGCGCTGGCGATACCGCACTCGGTGGCGGTCCGCCACTGGCGTACGGCGACAAAATCACCAAAGGGTCGTTGGAGTGCGAAAGTAAGACATCCGGGATGAGCTGCTGGGATTTTGTCTACGGGGGTAGCTTCGAGATTTCCCGGGACGGCTATCAGCTTTCCTGAGCGGAGGGCGCAGCGCTTTCACCGCGGAGTCGCCGTCTCACCCATGCAAGAGCAACGAATGCCGTTGCACCGCAAATCATGTAGAGCCAGCCCAGCGGGGCTTGGGTGCGCTCCGGGCTAAGGACGACGATGCCCATCGTTGCGGCGATCATCAGATAGGTCAGGGTGCCGAATAGGCCGCTGACCAGACCTAGATTTCGGCTGAATGCCCCCAGCGCCGCGGCTTGTGCCTGGGGCACCAGCGCACCGCAACCCGCAACCGCCAGACACACCGGTACCGTAATGGCCCAGGGGTTGACCCCTATCGCCGGAGCGGACACCAAAAGCAAGGTGGCTCCGACCATGTAGAGTGCCCAGTCCGCAAAAGTCAACCGCTGGAAGGTCATACGCGTGGCAAGCGCGCCGGTCGTGAAGCTGCCCAGCAAGACTGCGACACCGACAACCAGCGCGACCAGACCATACGCCGATGGCGAGAACCCCATCTGCACTTGGTACAGGAATGGCGCGGCCACGCTGAACGACAGCTGCGGACCGGCCAGCAGCCCGAAGACGGCGACCAGGGCGAGGAACACGGGATTGCGCGCGGTCGTCGTGAGCACTCGCCAGGTCTGTCCGAGCCGGAATTGGGTTCGGTCGCTCGTCGCCAGGGTCTCCGGCAGCGCCCAGGCGACCACCAGCCCGACGGTGACGCTCAACGCCGCCATCAGCACGAAAACGTAGCGCCACGAAGCGTATTCGACGATGAATCCGCCCACGGCGGGGGCTGCTATCGGCGCCGCCGACCATGCCGCCCCCAGCATCCCGTTGACCGATCTCAGACGTGCGTCCTCAAAGCAGTCCGCGGCAATCGCGATCGCGACAACGATGAACGCACTGGATACGCCGCCCTGCACAAACCGCAGCACCAGCAACGTGGCGATATTGTCGGCCGCCGCGCAGGCAAGGCTGGCTACCGCGAGCGCGGCGGCGCAGCCAAGCAGGACCGGCTTGCGTCCCCAGGCATCGGACAGGATGCCCACGCCGAGGTAGCTCAACGCCATGCCAATCATGAACACCGTGACCGTCGCCTGCAGCGCCGCCGACGTCGCATGGATACTGGTTTGCATCTGGGGCAGCGCGGGCGTGTAGGCGTCCATCGGAATCTGGTTCAGCGGCACCACCCACAGCAGGACCGCTACAATCCGCCACGACGGCACCGCCGACATCACCGCCATGGCCTGCCCGTTTGCCTTCGGCGTCGACGCATGGTTGCGAATCCTATGTCGGCACCGCCCGGCTCCTCGAGGACCTCGTGCCCTGGTGTGTCGGTGTGTGCCGCTCGACAATGTCACCAGCGGCCTTGGGCAAAGCGGGAAGGTGGGTCGGGGCATGAGTATGGTCCACGACGACTTTGTCGCCGCCCAGGGCATCTCCTCGGGAGCGCAAGGAACTGGTCGATGAAGGTCCACCATCTCAACTGCGGCACCATGAACGTGCCCGGCACGCCTCTGTTGTGCCATGTCCTGCTCGTCGAGACCAACAGCGGACTGGTCCTGGTGGACACCGGGTTCGGGATACAGGACTGCCTCGACCCGCATCGGGTAGGTCCATTCCGACATGTCCTGCGGCCGGCGTTGCTGCGCACCGAGACCGCGGCCTACCAGATTGAACAGCTCGGTCACCGAATCTCAGACGTCCGCCATATTGTGCTGACGCATTTCGATTTCGACCACATCGGCGGACTCGCGGACTTTCCCGAGGCCCATGTCCACGTCACCGCGGCCGAGGTCCGCGGCGCCGTCCATGCCCCTTCGATCCGTGAGCGTCTCCGTTACCGGAGCAAGCAGTGGGCGCACGGTCCCAATCTGGTGGAGCATGGACCCGACGGCGAAACCTGGCGTGGATTCGCCTCGGCCAAACCCCTCGACGCCATCGGTGACGGCTTCGTTCTGGTGCCGACGCCCGGTCACACTCGCGGGCACGCCGCGGTCGCCATCGACGTTGGTGATCACTGGATCCTGCATTGCGGGGACGCCTTCTACCATCACGGGACGCTGCGGCGATCGCGAGTGCCTTTCGTGCTGCGGGCCCAAGAAGAGTTGTTCGCGTTCAACCGCACACAACTGCACGACAACCAGGCTCGCCTCGCTGAACTGTGGCAACGGCGGGAGCCACAGTTGCTCATCATCTGCGCACACGATCCGAGCCTGTTTGAGATCGTCAGGAAAATGACTTGACCGGGATCCCGGGGTCCGATCGCCGCCGCGTAGCGGCCGACCCGATCGAGGCGTACCCGCATGCCGTGCGTCATCATGATCTCGCTAAATTCGAGACGCCATGTCGTAGGAAGGGAATCTCATGAACGCGCATGTCGAGCAGCTGGAGTTTCAGGCGGAGGCCCGGCAGCTGCTGGATCTGATGGTCCACTCGGTCTACTCCAACAAGGACTCGTTTCTGCGGGAGTTGGTCTCCAACGCCTCCGATGCGCTGGACAAGCTGCGGATCGAGGCGTTGCGGAACAAGGAGCTAGACCCCGATGCCATTGACACTTCGGATCTACACATCGAGATCGACGTCGACAAGGGCGCCCGGACGCTGACCATCCGCGACAACGGCATCGGCATGACGCGTGCCGAGGTGGTGGATCTGATCGGCACGCTGGCCAAGTCCGGCACCGCCGAGCTACGTGCGCAATTGCGGGCGGCCAAGAACGAGGGCGCCTCGGAGGAATTGATCGGCCAGTTCGGCATCGGGTTCTACTCGTCGTTCATGGTGGCCGACAAGGTCGAGCTGCTCACCCGCAAGGCCGGCGAGACCGAGGCCACCCGGTGGGAATCCAGCGGCGAAGGTACCTACACCATCGAATCCGTCGAGGATGCTCCGCAGGGAACATCGGTGACGTTGCACCTCAAGCCCGAGGATGCCGAGGACGAGCTCTACGACTACACCGCGGAGTGGAAGATCAGGCACCTGATCAAGAGATACTCGGACTTCATTGCCTGGCCCATCCGGATGGAGGTCGAGAAACGCACGCCAGCCGGTCAGGGAGAAGGCGAGGACGGCGGCGAAGAGACTGTCACCATCGAAACCGAGACCCTCAACTCGATGAAGGCGCTGTGGGCCAGGCCCAAAGAAGAGGTTTCCGAGGACGAGTACAAGGAGTTCTACAAGCACATCGCGCACGCCTGGGACGACCCGCTAGAGGTCATCGCGATGAAGGCGGAAGGCACATTCGAGTACCAGGCTCTGCTGTTCATCCCATCGCACGCCCCGTTTGACCTGTTCAATCGGGATGCCACCTTCGGCATCCAGCTGTATGTCAAACGCGTCTTCATCATGGGCGACTGTGACCAGCTCATGCCCGAGTACTTGCGTTTCGTCAAGGGCGTCGTCGATGCACAGGACATGTCACTGAATGTGTCCCGCGAGATCCTGCAGCAGGATCGCCAGATCAAGGCGATTCGTCGGCGCCTGACCAAGAAGGTCCTGGCCACCATCAAGGACCTGCAGTCCGAGCGGCCGGAGGACTACCGCAGCTTCTGGGCCCAGTTCGGCAAGGTACTCAAGGAGGGTCTGCTTTCGGATTTCGACAATCGGGAGACCCTGTTGGAGATTTCCTCATTCGCCTCGACGCACAGCGACGAGGAGGCCACCACGTTGGCCGACTACGTGGGCCGCATGAAGGAGGGCCAAAAGCAGATCTTCTATGCCACCGGGGACTCGCGTCAGCAGATCCTGAAATCGCCGCATCTGGAGGCATTCAGGGCAAAGGGTTACGAGGTTCTGCTCCTCACCGACCCGGTCGACGAAGTCTGGGTGGGGGCGGTCAACGAGTTCGACGGTAAGCCGCTGCAGTCGGTCGCCAAGGGTGAGGTTGACCTGGACTCCGACGAGGAAAAGAGCGACGCCGAGCGCGAGGAACAGCAAAAGGAGTTCGCTGACCTGCTGACGTGGCTGCAGGAGACATTGAGCGAACACGTCAAAGAAGTGCGGCTGTCGACCCGACTGACCGAGTCGCCCGCATGCCTGATCACCGACGCATTCGGAATCACCCCGGCGCTGGCCCGCATCTACCGGGCCACTGGGCAGGACGTTCCGGTCGGTAAGCGCATTCTCGAACTCAACCCAACCCATCCGTTGGTGCTCGGCTTGAGCCGAGCGCTCAATGACAGTGCAGACGATGCCCAGAAGTCTCAGGTCGCGGAGACCGCGGAATTGCTTTACGGCACAGCGCTGCTCGCTGAAGGTGGTGCGCCGGACGATCCGGCACGATTCGCCGAATTGCTTGCCGATCGGCTGACGCGCGCCGTAACTAGCGACGGGTGAGCTTCTCGCGGACCGTGTCGGCGAGGAACCGCCTCATCGATACTGGCCGAAACGCCCTGGCCGCGTTGGTCAGCGCCGCACAGGAATCCGCGGTGAGCTCGATATCGGCTGCGGCAACGTTGAATTCGAGTTGCTCGACACTGGATGCTCCGGGAATAGCGACCACGCCTGGCAGGCTGATCAACCAAGCCAGCGCCACCTGGGCCGGCTTGGCGTCGACATCTGCGGCGATGGCGCGAAGTGTCTGCAGCAGCGGTTCGATCCGGCGCAGGTTTTCAGTGCCGAACAGCGGATTGGCTGCACGGACGCCGCCCGGCCTGTTCTCCACGCCGTACTTACCGCCGAGCAGCCCCTGCGCCAATGGGCTGTAGGCGATGACGACGCGGTTCTCGCGCTCGGCGAAGGGAACCAAGTCATCGAGCGGACTTAGGTGAGCGAGGGAGAAGTGCACCTGGTTGCTGATTACGGGACGCCCTAGGGCTTTGTCGGCCTTTTGCCAGCGCGCCAGCGAGTAGTTGGAGACGCCGGCCGCGCCGATCTTGCCGGCGTCGAGTAGCTCGCGCATGCCGGGCATGATCACCGAATCGGGCACCACGGGATTGGGCTGATGGACTTGATAAAGGGGAATCCGGTCCAGCTGCAACCGCCGGGCACTAGCCCGTTCGCGTTGCTTGATGACGGGCGGAATGGGCGCCACCGGAAAGATTTTGCTGGCCACCGCAACCCTGCCGCGCTCCTCGCCGAGCGCCTCGCCGAGGATCCGCTCGCTCTTGCCCAACCCGTACACCTCGGCGGTGTCGAACAGCGTCACCCCTAGAGCCAGGGCGCGCTGCACGATGTCGCGAGCGGCACCGGAGGCGTACCGATCCCCATACCCCCATTCACGTGAGCCGAACTGCCACGTGCCCAGCCCGATCCGGCTGACATTTCCGATTCCATCGACATCGAGGTATTTCATGACTCACACGGTACGCAGCGGACCGGCCCGGGCCGCTGCGGCCTAGGACGAGGTCTTGATTGATTCGATGTAGGGCGTGAGTAGGTGTGCCATCCCCGTTGCCGCCTCGTCGGCATCGCTCGGCGGCAGCGCCAGGTAGCTGAGCGCGGCCCGGACGACTGCCTGTCCCATGACCGTCGCGTCGTACTGGTTGGCGTTGACCCAGCTGTGCTGAAAAGTGTGCGACAGCTGTTCGGTGGCATGGTCGACGAGAAACTGACTCTCGACGGTGATCAACCGCAGGATGTCGCTGGGGGCGTCTTCGGTTCGTAGTACCTGGGCCAGCGGATCGTTGGCGACGCGGTCGAAGAAGTCCCGAAACACCGTGTGCATGGCGCCGTAGCCGTCGCTGTGGTGTTCGTCGATTGCCGCTCGCATTCCAGTAACGATGCTGTCGGTCAGTCGAAGGGCGTAGTGACGCGCAAGGCCGCGGCGCGACTGGAACTCGTTGTAGAGGGTGCCTCGGCTGATGCCAGCTGCTGCGGCCACGTCCGCCATGGTGATTGACGACCATTTCCTTACCAGGAGCAAGCTCTGTAGCGCGTCAAGCACCCCATTGTGCATCAGGCTCAACGCGGTGCTGCGATACGGATTGCGGCCTCGTGACGGCTCGGGCTCGACCATGTAGCTGAGATTAGTGTGCATTGCGAGTGCCTTCGATGCTAAGCGCGGACCACTCGTGGTTCCGGCTGGTTGGTGAGCTCTCGCAGACGGCCCGCGGGAGTCCAAATTACCTCTGTACATGAGGGTTTCGACAACATGACCGTACATTGAGCAAGGCCACGTTGCCGAGTTGGCCGGCTGAGTCAGGCGCGGCTGATTTCGATCATCTCGAAGTCTGACTTGGCCGCACCGCAGTCCGGACAACTCCAATCGTCGGGAATGTCGTCCCAGCGGGTCCCCGGGGCGATACCGTCTTCGGGCCACCCCAGCGCCTCGTCGTACTCGAACCCGCACTGTACACATCGATAGAGTTTGAAGTCGGTTGGCATCTCAGGCCTCCTGTGGTTCGAAGTCGATCTTCTCGCGGACATTGCAATCCGGGCAGGTCCAATTGTCGTTGACGTCGGCCCAATTGGTTCCTGCGGGATATCCCTCACGAGGTGCGCCGGTGGTCTCGTCGTAGACGTAGCGACACGCGGGGCATCGGTAGGCAGCCATCACCGGGCACCGTACGTGGCGAGGATCCGGTCGCGCTTGCGCGGATCGATGTTAACCCGGTTGATGTCACCATCGTAGTGTTCAATCACACGATGGTCCATCACCTTTCGCCATAGCGGTGGGATGTAGGTCAGGGTGATCAGCGTCGCGTATCCGCTCGGCAACCGGGGTGCACCATCCATGCTGCGCAATGTTTGATAGCGGCGCAGGGGATTGGCGTGGTGGTCGCTGTGCCGCTGCAGGTGGTACAGGAAGATGTTGGTCACGATGTGGTCAGAGTTCCAGCTGTGTACCGGTGCGCACCGTTCATAGCGGCCGGACGCGGTGCGTTGGCGCAGCAGTCCGTAATGTTCGAGGTAATTGACCGATTCCAACAGTGATGCGCCGTAGAGCGCCTGGATGATGAGGAATGGCAACACCTGCCATCCGAATACGGCGGTTAGCCCACTGAACAGGACGATCGACATGATCCACGCGTTGAGCACATCGTTGTGCAGGCTGAAGGAGGACTTTCCGATGCGTTGCATGCGGGTCTTCTCCAGTTCCCATGCGGATTTGAGCGAGCCGAACATGCTGCGCGGCAAAAACATCCAGAAGCTTTCGCCGAACCGGGCACTGGCCGGATCCTCCGGGGTGGAGACGCGCACGTGATGCCCGCGGTTGTGCTCGATGTAAAAATGCCCGTAGAGGGTTTGGGCGAGGGTGATCTTGGACAACCAGCGCTCGAGGTTTTCGCGCTTGTGCCCCATCTCGTGGGCGGTGTTGATACCTACTCCGCCGACCACGCCGATGGTCATCATCAGGCCGATCTTGGAGACCAATCCCAGGCCTCCGCTGAGGCCCAGCCAGCTCAAGTTGTCGGCCGTCCATAAGTAGCAGGCCAGCATAAGGCTGATCATCTGGAACGGAATGAAGGCATATGTGCAGTACCGGTAGTACTTGTCGTTCTCTAGACGCTCCATCACCTCGTCAGGGGGATTCTGACCGTCGGGGCCAAAGAACAGATCGAGCACCGGTAACAACAGGTAGAGCAGGAATGGGCCGATCCACCACAACATCGGCGTGGCAGCGGTCCAGCCGAACTTGCCCAACGTCCACGCCAGCGCCACGCTCACCGGCAACGCCATCGGCAGGACTAAGCCCACCAACCACAGGTAGCGCTTTCGGTCGCGCCATCGCTCGACCTGGATTGCCGGCTCTTGCGCTGGGCTGGTAGTCATGGCAGTCCCTTTCTTAGCTGGTCGCCGCATGCGAAGCGGCGCATTTGAACATATCAGGTGATTTGTTCAAATGCTAGATAAATCGCTGTGTTTGTTCAATAGCCGGAAGGGGTCGCGCCGGCGACAGCAGGTCCGCGGTGGACTACCCGGTGTTGCAGGCCGCGTGGGCGCCGCCAACAACCTGACGGTTATCGGGGAAGTTCCGGCCGGTTCTGGCCGGTCGGCAGCGGTTGGCCGGCTCGCACGCCGGCAGCGAAACCTGTTGTCCGCCGGGAGCGCCCGGGCGGTTTGAGCGCTGTGTCGATCGGGTATCAAGACCGCCATGACCGTCGCCGCCCACCGCGCTGCCAGCTATACCGGTGAGGTTTGGCCGGGTCGGGCCTACCCGCTGGGCGCGACGTACGACGGCGTAGGTACCAATTTCGCCCTCTTCAGCGAGGTCGCAGAACGCGTTGAGTTGTGCCTGTTCGACGCTGACGGTGCCGAAGCCCGGATCGCCCTGCCGGAGGTGGACGGTTTCGTCTGGCACGGCTTCGTTCCGGCCATCGAACCCGGGCAGCGCTATGGCTATCGCATTCATGGTCCCTATCAACCCCGATCCGGACACCGCTGCAATCCGAACAAACTTCTGCTGGACCCGTATTCGAAAGCCATAGCCGGCATCTTCGAGTGGAACCAGGCGCTGTTCGGCTACACTTTTGGTGATCCGGAGAGCCGCAACGACGACGACTCAGCGCCCTACATGCCGAAGTCTGTGGTGATCAATCCGTACTTCGACTGGGGCAACGACCGTCCGCCGAAGCGCCCGTATGCCGACACCGTCATCTACGAAGCGCACGTCAAAGGGCTGACGCAAACTCATCCCGATGTCCCCGAACAGTTGCGTGGCACCTACGCCGCCGTGGCGCATCCGGCCATCATTGAGCACCTCAAGGACATCGGCATCACAGCGATCGAATTGATGCCCATCCACCACTTTGCCAATGACTCGATCTTGGTCGACAGAGGCCTAACGAATTACTGGGGATACAACACGATTTCGTTTTTTGCGCCCGATCCGAAATACTCCAGCAACGCTTCGCCCGGAGGTCCGGTGCAGGAATTCAAGGCGATGGTTCGCGCTCTGCACGAGGCCGATATCGAGGTCATCCTCGATGTGGTCTACAACCACACCGCCGAGGGCAACCATATGGGTCCCACGCTATCCATGCGGGGAATCGACAACACCGCCTACTACCGGTTGGTTGACGAAGACATGCGCTACTACTTGGACCACACCGGCACCGGCAACAGCCTCAATGTCGGGCATCCACACTCGCTGCAGTTGATCATGGATTCGTTGCGGTATTGGGTGACCGAGATGCATGTGGATGGATTCCGGTTCGACCTGGCCGCAACCTTGGCTCGGGAATTCTACGAGGTAGACCGCCTGGCGACGTTTTTTGAACTCGTGCAACAAGATCCCACGGTCAGTCAGGTCAAACTTATCGCTGAACCCTGGGACGTCGGGCCTGGCGGTTACCAAGTCGGCAATTTCCCGCCAAATTGGACGGAGTGGAACGGAAAGTTCCGCGACACTGTTCGGGACTTCTGGCGTGGCGAGCCGGCCACGCTCGACGAGTTCGCCTACCGATTGTCTGGGTCCTCCGACCTCTACGAGCACACCGCGAGAAGGCCGGTGGCGTCGATCAACTTCGTCACCGCCCACGACGGCTTCACCTTGCGTGATTTGGTGTCCTACAACGACAAGCACAACGAGGCCAACGGTGAAGACAACAACGACGGCGAGGGCCACAACCGGTCCTGGAACTGCGGCGCGGAGGGACCCACCGAAGACCCCGAGATCAACGATCTGCGCGCCCGACAGCAGCGTAACTTCATCGCGACATTGCTTCTGTCGCAGGGTGTTCCGATGATTTCGCACGGAGATGAGCTCGGTCGTACCCAGCACGGAAACAACAACGGCTACTGCCAGGACAACTCGCTCACGTGGGTTAGTTGGACCGATGCCGATGCGGGTCTGCTGAAATTCACTCGCGAGGTGGCAGCACTTCGGGCCAACCACCCGGTGTTTCGCCGTCGCCGTTTCTTCAGCGGCAAACCGGTGGGCCGGCGCGGCGCCGGTGGGCTGCCCGATATTGCCTGGTTCGCGGCCGATGGATCCGAGATGGCCGAGGAGGATTGGGGTGCCAGCTTCGCAAAGTCCGTAGCGGTGTTTCTGAACGGCGACGGCATCCCCGATCTGGATGTTCGGGGTCAGCGGGTGGTCGACGATTCATTTATCTTGTGCTTCAACGCCCACCACGAGCCGATCGAATTCAGGCTACCGCCGGCGGACTTCGGTGCCGCATGGCGCACCGTCGTAGACACCGGAACCAAGCGAGCACCGGACGAGCTTCGCGCGCAGGCGGCGTTTGCCGTCGATGCCCGCAGCGCCGTGGTGCTCCAAGCCGTCGCCGAGACTAGGTCGGCCGGCCCGCAGTGACGGTCGTACGCTGAGGCAATCGGCCGCCAAGGTCGACAAACGAAGTGTTTGGGCCGGGCTTTGCCGAAGGCCCGACACCGCACCCAAGTCGCGTTAGACTTTTCGCAGGTTGAATCCACAGCTGATGGTCCATTGAGCGACGCCTGGACACCTTTGCCGCGTCTTGCTCACCGCACGACTTGAATGGGCGCAATGATATGAGTGCCTCGGAAAACTTGTCTGCAGTCGAAGGAGCCACCCTTCCGCATCCGTGCAATGCGGTCGATTGTGCCGGGGCGCGGTTGTTCGCTCACGCCCGCAGCCTGGCCACGGTGGTTCGCGTCGACGGCGCGATCGACGCGGCAAACGCCAACCTGGTGGCGCTGGCAGTGCGCCGGATTTCCCAAATCCCCAGTCCCTTGATTCTTGATCTGAGCCCGCTGGAATTTCTCGGCATTGCCGGGTTTCGAGAGCTGCTTGTCATCCACGATGAACATCGGCAAGCTCAGTTGCCGTGCGGTGTAGTCGTCGGCTCGGCCTTGCGCCGGTTGCTGGAGATCTTCGCCGACCACGGCCTAATTATCGTCGATTCGGTTCCTGAAGCTCTGCGGCTCATCGAAGAGGGAATGTGTGAACGCCGCGAGTCTCTTTCCGCCCTGGCCGGCAAGAGTGACTCCAGGCCATCGTCGGCGAGCAGCGCGGGCACAGGTGGTTGACGGCTTTCTGCGTCAACCACGAAGTCGGCCGCCAACAATCGTCAGCTACTCGGTGGCGGCGCTGGTTCGTCGGAATGCAAGGCGTGCCATTCCAGTTCCGCATTGCGGACTTTCCGATGAACGCGAATCAGCCAGGCCAATCCGGCGCCGATGGCCGCCGCCGCCAAAAGGGCGGCAATGCCGCCGCCAACCAAATGTCCAGTAGCTAAACCGAAAAGGCTCAGCACGAGGAGCACTACGCCGACGGCAACACCTGCCATGCCAACACTGTTGCTGCCCTTGGTCATGGATTCCCCGGCATGCCGCCGTGTTGTGCGGTCATGATCGACTGGGTCAACTGATCTGTTCGCCACCATCACTCCTTGGGAGTCGTGTTCTAGGTCAAGCCCGGCGAAGCTTTGCTGCAACGGTTTTGTCCGCGGTTACCCAGCCGTCAGATCCGCCAAACACGGTCACCGTCCCGTTTCGGCCACCCCCGGAGCTTTGGCCACCCCGGAGTTTTGGCCACCTCCGGAGCGGGTAGCCCGGTGGTTGGCGCGCCCCAACAGCCCCGCCAACAGCCCGAACAACCCCGCCAACAGCCCGGTGCCGCCACCGGCGGATTCAGGAGGACATCATGGCCCACAGTGCCATCCAGTCGGCCAACGATGTGGTCGATTTTCTGATCGGTCAGCACGAGCAGATCAAGTCTTTGTTTACCGAGACGCTGTCAGCGTCCGGCACGCAACGGGAAAGATCATTCGTCGAACTTCGGCGACTACTCGCCGTGCACGAGACCGTCGAAGAGGAGATCGTTCACCCCCGGGTCAAGCGGAAGATCGCCGACAGCCGAGCAATCGTCGGCAAGCTGATCGAGGAAGAGCACGAGGCAAAAAGGAAGCTCCAAGAGTTGGAGACGATGGAGGTCGACAGTACGGAGTTCACGCGCGAGTTGACGATGCTTCGTGACGCCGTTCTCAAACACGCTGAGCATGAGGAACGAGACGAGTTCACCAAGTTGGCGGAGCAGCTGAGCAACGAGGAACTGCAGATGATGGGCCGTGCTGCCAAGCTTGCCGAATTGGTCGCACCCACCCGACCGCACGCTGGAGTCGAGTCCCAACTGGCAAACATGGTCGCGGGTCCGTTTGCGGCCATGCTCGATCGAGCTCGCGACGCCATTGTCGGCAGAGGTTAGCGGCGCAGCTCTGCGCTGGCCAACCGCCTACGCCGCGGATTGGCGGCCGATACGCTGTGGCGTGGGCGGGTTCGTCGCACTGGCGCCCGCGGAGTCGCGGTCGACGGTGAGGGCGGAATATGTCGAAGACAGTGGTCATCGGCGCGTCAAGCGGTTTGGGGCGTTGCATAGGCATCGGGCTTGCGTCGCGCGGCGATCAGGTTGCCCTGCTGGCACGGCGTCGCCAGCGAACCCAGGCCGCCGCCGGCGAGGCCGGCCCGACGGCCATCGCGCTGGAATGCGACGTCACCGACGAGACATCATGCCGATCCGCCATTGACGGTGCTGCCGAGAAGCTGGGCGGCATCGACAATATTGTCTACAGCCCGGCGATCAGCCCACTGGTTCGGCTGGTCGATACCGACGCCGATACCTGGCGGCGAGTCCTCGACACCAATGTCATCGGTGCCGCGCTGGTGACGGCTGCAGCGGTGCCGCACCTGACCGCATCGGCGGGCAAGGCCGTATACCTGTCGTCGGACGCCGGCAGTTATGCACCCGTGTGGCCCGGCCTCGGCGCCTACGGGGTTAGCAAAGCGGCCTTGGAGAGACTGGTGGAGGCGTGGCGAGCCGAGCATCCGGATATCGGATTTACCTGCCTCATCGTCGGCGAGTGCGCCGGCGGTGAAGGCGACGCGCAGACC
This sequence comes from Mycobacterium basiliense, assembly GCF_900292015.1. Classification (NCBI taxonomy): domain Bacteria; kingdom Bacillati; phylum Actinomycetota; class Actinomycetes; order Mycobacteriales; family Mycobacteriaceae; genus Mycobacterium; species Mycobacterium basiliense. The sequence continues at coordinate 3,555,703 of NZ_LR130759.1, read as the reverse complement.
GGGATGAACGTCGGTTGGGATCGCGAGCTGGCCATGAAGGCGTATCCCCTGTGGGTGGCGCGTGGTTGCATGCCAGGAAACTTGATGCCGGTCGAGGACCTCGTCAACGTGGTGCACACGATTCTGCGCACCGACGCGGCGACCTCAATGCCGATCGTGGTTGCTCGGGGTGCGCCCACCAGCGGCGGAGCGGTCCTCGACGCCGAACGAACGTAGCGGCGAAAGGTGCTCAACGGTAGGAAGTCTCGTGACAACGTCGGCACATCATGAGTGAAACAGCGAAGGTGGCGGTGGTGACCGGGGCCAGCCGTGGGGCCGGCCGAGGTATTGCGGCCGCACTCGGCGCGCGCGGCTGGCGAGTATATGCGACCGGGCGCGGTAGCATCGTTCCCCCGCCCGGAGGGGTAGCCGTACGCGTCGACCACGCAGATGACCACGCCGTGGCCGCATTGTTCGAGCAAGTGCAACGGGAGTCCGGCCGGCTGGATCTGCTGGTCAACAATGCCGCTTCGATGTCGGAGGATCTAATCGGCGCGAAGCCGTTCTGGCGAAAGCCGCTCGCGCTGGCCGACATCCTGGATGTTGGACTGCGGTCGTCCTATGTCGCAGCGTGGTATGCGGCGCCGCTGCTGATCGCCCAGGACCGTGGCTTGATCGCTTTCACCTCCTCGCCAGGTTCGGTGTGCTACATGCACGGTCCGGCATATGGGGCGCAGAAAGCCGCGACCGACAAAATGGCCGCCGACATGGCGGTGGACTTCCGCGGTACCGGTGTTGCGACGGTGTCGGTCTGGATGGGAATCGTGTTGACCGAGAAGCTGATTAGCGCATTCGACGCGATCTCCGAAGGGCCGCAGCGGGATGCAGCGCTGGCCAAGACCGCCCAGCATGCCGAAACCCCGGAATTCACCGGGCATGTCATCGATGCGCTATTCCACGATCCTTCTCTGGGCCAATTGAGCGGACTCACTCTCATCGGCGCGGAGCTGGCGGAGCGCTACGGCATCACCGACGAGGGTGGCCGGCGCCCCCCCTCGCACCGGGCAATGCTGGGCGCACCGCGAACGCCCAGCACCGTTGTGGTGCGGTAGCGCAGGAGCCCCTTACCCGGTAATCAGGCTCCATAGCCCCGCGGCCCCCGCCTGGAGTGCCGCCGTGGTGACCTGCTCGTCCCAGTGTCGGACCGAACCGAACTCCGAACGCCACGCTAGTACCGGCCGAGTGAATTCGTGTAGTCGATGTTCGCGAGTGGTCCCGATCGCGCCATGGACCTGGTGCGCGTTGCGCACCACGACCGAGGCGGCATGTCCGGCACACGAACGTGCCACTGCCACAAGAAAATCAAGGTTGGGCGCCGTCCACTGGCTGGTGACGGCGGTGGTGAGCGCCGCTTCGGTGGCGGCGCGTGCTAGCGCGGCCTCGGCGGCGATGTCGGCGATGAGCTGCTGTACAGCTTGGAAGCTGGCGAGCGGACGACCGAACTGAATGCGTGACTTTGCATGCTCAATCGACAGCTGCAGTATTCGATCCAGCGCAGCACACACCTGGATCGCTCGCACCAGTGCAGATTTGCGCATCAGGGTCGAAACCATCGCCGCGCTGACCGGCGCACCGTGCAGAGTTGCCGGGTCGGCGGACACCCTGTCGCGCGGTTCGCCGAACAGGTTGGCGCCCGGGATGATGGCGAGGTTGTTTGCCTCGACATCGGCCATCCGGTACCCGTCATCGGTTGGCCACACGACCGCAATTCGCTGGGCGGTGACCGCCCACGGTACGCCATCGGCCACCGCGTGTGCGTCGAGCAGGCACACCGTTCGCACTGCGGCGTCGGCGGCCATCTGGTTGGCATCCAGCAGCCAGCAAGCCAATAAATCGTGCTCGGCTAACGGAATTCGCACCCCGTGCCGAGCCGTGGCGGCGAGCAGCTCGGCCGCCTCATACCAGCCTGCCCCGCTGCCCCCGGATTGTTCCGAGCCGGTGAGCCGCACCAGACCAAGCTCGTCGAGGCGCCTCCACAGGTCTGCGTCGAGGTGGATTGTCTGACCGGCGTACGCGCTGGGCGGATGCGATTGACGGTACTCGCCGAAGACCGCATCCATCATGTCGACCAAAGCGGGGTCGACGGCGTAGGCCGGGCCGGTCATCGTATCCCCAATCCGCGCGCGATGACGCCACGCAGCACCTCGTTGGTCCCGCCACGCAGTGTGAATCCCGGGGAATGGTCGAGCGCGACCGAAACCAGTTCCGAGAGCCTGGAATCGATCTCACGATTCAGTCCGCCATATAGGTCGGCGAAGTCAGCGATGTCGCCCTCGGTGGTGGTGCCAATCACCTTGACCACCGCGGCCGGCAGGTCCGCGGGATCGTGGCGCTGAAGTGCGCCGGCCACCGCGGCGGACATCTGGCGTAGGCCGGCGATGCGGGCAAGCAGGCGCCCAAGGTTCGGGTCTGGTGGAACTCGTTGAGCGGCCATGTATTCAGTCATTTTTGCCAGCAGCACAAAGGTGGACAGGAAGCGCTCTGGCCCGCTGCGTTCGAAGCTCAGTTCGGAGGTCACCTGCTGCCAGCCGTCGCCGATTTCACCAAACACCATGTCGTCCGGCACGAACACCTGCTCCAGGATTACCTCGTTGAAGTGGTGCGCTGCGTTCATCGAGATGATCGGGCGGATATCGATGCCAGGTCCGCGCAGGTCAACAATGAACTGACTGAGCCCCGCATGCCGAGCAGTCGAGTCCACCGGCGCGGTACGCGCCAACACAATGAATGCGTGCGCAAGGTGTGCGCCAGAGGTCCAGACCTTGGTCCCGGACAGCGACCACCCACCCTCGATGCGTTGCGCTCGAGTCCGCACGCTGGCTAGGTCGGACCCGGAGTCCGGCTCGCTCATGCCGATACCGAAAAAGCATTCCCCACGCACGATCCGGGGCAGAAACGTCGACTTCTGCAGCTCGGTGCCGTACTTGAGCAATGCCGGCACGATCTGGCGGTCCGCAATCCAGTGCGCGGCGACCGGCGCCCCGGCCGCCAACAGCTCCTCGGTGACGACAAATCGCTCCAGGAAGGAGCGCCCATGGCCGCCGAATTCGACGGGTACCGTCATTCCCAGCCAGCCATGTGCCGCCAGCGCGGCGGTGAACTGCTCATCCCAGCCCGTGAGCCAGGCATCGACGGACGGGGTGAAGGCGCCGGCAGCGAGTTGATCGGCAAGAAAAGCCCGAACGTTGGCGCGCAGGGCGTCGGTCCCGGGCTCCTCGATGGCGGCCGGGGGCACCAACCTGTGTGGTGTCATCAGGGTGACTTCCATTGTGCAATGCGTTGCTCGTGCTCGGGGTCTCGATGGGCGAGCGGTTGCATGGCCGCGGCCAAGCCCAGCGTGGATTCAAGAGCGCCGGTGCGGGATTCGTGTAGCAGCCGTTTGGCCATCCGTAACGCGTGGGCGGGGTTCTTGCTGATGCGTTTGGCAAGTGCATGGGCCTGGGGGAGGAGATCGTCGTGCGGCACGACGCGGCTTACCATGCCCCACTCCAGGGCGGTCGCTGCATCGATGCGGTCACCGGTAAGCGTCATCTCTGCGGCGCGCTCGTAGCCGATGGTGCGCTGAAGGAACCAGGTGCCGCCATCGCCGGGAATGAGGCCCAGCTGTACGAAGCTCTCGGCGAACGATGCGCGGTCGGAGGCGACCCGAATGTCGCACATCATCGCCAGGTCGCAGCCGGCGCCGATGGCCGGGCCGTTGATCGCACCGATGAGCGGGACTTCCAGCCGGGCCAGCGCTCGTGGGAGCCGCTGGATTCCTTCGGCATACGCCTGGCGCTGCGCTCGCGCGTCCAGCCCGAACATTCCGGTCCGGTTGGCCATCTCTTTGACGTTGCCGCCGGCCGAGAAGATCTTGCCGGCACCGGTGAGAATGATCGTCCGGATGGTGGTGTCGGCGTTGGCATCGTCGACGGCGGCCTCGAAAGACGCGATGAAGTCTCTACTGGTGATGGCGTTCCCGAGATCGGGCAGATTGATTGTCCAGATCCGGATCGATCCTTCGGTGGTGATGGCTAGCGGGTCCACGGCACTGTTCATGAGGCCAACTGTAGGGACTCGGTTTGGCAAGAATCGGCTCCCGGGTACCTTGGCTCAGCCGGTGGACCGCCTGGCACTACCCGCACATCCCCGCAATCAGCTACCGGGCCCGATCACAAAGCAGCGCCCGTTGCCCGTGTCGAGAAATACCTCGGACACAGCCGACCTCTCGATGCCGGGAAACTCGAAGCGATGCACCTGTTGTCCGGCCTGGATAATCGCTTCCTGAGACTCGTTCGTGCCGTCCACTTTCTGCACCACGGCGGTGACTTTGTCCGGCTTGGGAATGTCCTGTGGGTCATGGAAATACCACACCTCGATACCGGCGCCTGACGAAGTGGCTTGCCAACCATCGGAATAGAAGCACGCCGGGTTGCCCTGGGCATCCGGTGGTGGGGGCGGGCAGATCGACGATCCGACGCATGGGGCGCTGGTAACGGCAGTGCCTGCGCTGGTATCGGTGGCGTCGGCAGTGCTCGTGCTGGCCGCCATCGCCGAAGAACTCGTGCTGGACGCGGACGGGTGTGGTTGCGACGCGCACGCCGCAACACCCACACAGCACGCGCCGACGCGGATCAGCAGCCACATCGGTTTTGCCATGGCGCTCCTTTCCCGCTGGTCAGACGCCGGTCAGGCGGGAGCCTGCCGAAATCTCTTCCGGTGATTATCGCGCCTGCCAACGCCAAGCGCCGGCGGCCGTGGTGTCGGTGACTTTATGCCGGGGTTGGGTCGCCGTAGCGGACTGTGCGTTGCTCCATCGCATGCGCGGTACGGCGCAACTGCTCGCCGAGCGCGCGGATAGCGGGCCCGTCGAGGGTGCTGAAAACCGCGGCCAGTACCGTCATCGTGGCGACTCCGTCCGGATTGCGGATGGGCGCGGACATGGTGGCGACGCTGTGGGTGGTGCCTTTACTCAGTTCGCCGTCCAGCACGTCGATAACGGCCAGATCGGCGTAGGCGCGGGCCAGGCGGGTGGTGATTTCGTCGACCTCGCCGTCGGCGCTGAGCGCGCGCAACGCCGTGTAGACCCGCACGTATTGTTGGGTGAGTCGTTCGACGACGTAGCCGCGTTGGCGAATCTCGTTGAGTACCGCCATCATTCGCTGTTGCAGCGGACGGCTCGGGGTGCCGATTGTTTGCAGCCACTCCAGTTGGGCATCCGCACTCCACCACGCGACGTAGTCGCGTCCGATTGGGGGTATGAACGGCGTTCGCATGCCTCGCCAGATCCGCGGCCCACGCGGACACTCACCGACGGTGTCGATGACCACCAGCGTGGTGCCCTCCCGACGAGCCAGCATCACCTGCGTGCCGGTCGCGGTGGCCAACGCCTGAAGGTCGGTGCGGTAAAGCTGCGCGGTGCTCGGCGTCGCCAGTGCGGCCACCGCCGGCCCCCAGGTGTAGCGCGCAGTTTCGGGATCCCTGATGGCCCACTCGCGGGCCGCCAGCGTCGTCAGGATGGCGTGTCCGGTGGCGCGGCTGATATCCAGACCGCGACAGATCTCGGCCAACGAGAACTGCTTGGTCGGGTTCCGGCCAAGCAGTTCCAATACCGCGATGACCCGTTCGGTGGGCGGCGACAACCCTTGACTGGAAACTGCGGCAGGGTCTACTGTCTGCGTCACAATATCGAACCATACGTCGATATTTCGACATAGGCAAGGCCGTGACCGAATGATGAGTTTCGAGGGGAGCGCCGCCAATGCCACCGAGGTGGCGGCCAGCGGGTCTACCAGGCAGCGCTTCGATCTGGACCGATTGCGGCCCGGTGGCGCCGAGGAGCGCCGAGTAGCGTTCTCGACATGGCGAGCATTCGTGATCTGGACGGCGATGTTCTGGGGGGCGGTCGGAGTCTTTGCCACGCTTTTCTATGTGGGCGTGCTGGACTTCCCCACCAGCGCCAAAGCCTCGCTGTACGGGATCAGCATCTGGCTCAACGCGTGGATCATTCCGCTTCTGCTCCCGGGAGCGCGCACTCGCCCGCGCATGGCGCTTTTCCACGACTGTCTGGTGCTGTGGATGGTGTCGTATCTGATCACGAATCTGCTCTGGGAGATCCCATGGGTAGTCCTTTCTCCCTTCGTCTTTCACGACCTGCACACGCTCAACGACATCGTCGCCTACACCCCGTGGATGCGTGAGCACGTCTTGCACATGTACTGGTGGGATCTGGCTTCGTTCGGTTCGGTCGACCTGCGTACGGTCAATCACAACTCGACGTTCTTCGCCCTGGAGATCTACGCCTTCGTCAACCTCGCGACCGTGTTGGCCTTCTGGCGGCTCAACAAGAAGCGGTCGTCGATGCGCTACCTGATCCCAATTCTTGCGGCTGGCGAGCCGGTGGTGGCGACCTTCATCTTCTCCTTCAGCGAGGTATTCGGTGGTTTCAAGGACATGCCCGGCGGCGTGACCGACACCTTGCTCGCGTTGGTGTGGACCCAATACCAGTACTTCGTGTTCCCCCTTGTATTTGGCTGGCTGGGTTGCAAGCTGCTGTTCTCGGATTGGCGGTACGTGACACGCCTGGGCCCGAGCGGACAGAATCGGGCATGGCCGGAATTGACTTCACCTCGATAGCACCGATCATCCCAGTCCGGGACCTGGACGTTGCCCTCGCCCGCTACCGCCAACTCGGGTTCGACGCGCGCGCATATCAAGGGCCGAATCGTTACGGATTCGTCGACCGGGGCCGGGCATCGATTCATCTCGCCGAATGGGCCGAGCATGACCCGCTCAGCACCAGCTCCAGCGTCTACCTGTATGTCACCGACGCCGATGCGCTTTACGCGGAATGGCAAATGGTGCAGGCGCGGGAGAACCTAGGCGGTCACTTGCACTCACCGCACGACACCCCATACGGATTACGCGAATTCGCCTACGTCGATCCAGACGGTACGTTGCATCGCGTTGGCTCGCCGTTGGCTCGCCGTTGACTCGTCGTTGAACTGGCCGTTGACTCGCCGTTGGCGTAGTGCGAACTGGGCCCGAAGTCCTGCGCGGGCCGGGTACTACGGCCCTAGCCTCGGGCGAGCGTTGCATGATCGACTCGACTCGGGCTTGTTCGGGCGGCAACGCACTTGGTGTGGGTCACTCCCAAAGTAACTGTACGGATAGGATTTTCGTTGTCAGACGGTTCGGCAGCTACGGCCGGTCGTCGGGTTTTGCGGGCACGCGCGATGGCCGAACCGGCGCTGCTGGTGTGCACCGTCGCTCTGTTGGCTATCGGCGTCGGGGCCTGGCTGGGCGGATGGCGCGGTGTGGCCGACGGCTGCTGGATCGCCGGGACCCTGGTCGCGGTGGTGCCGGCCCTTGCGTGGGGCGTGGTGGCGCTGCGGCATGGGCGGGTCGGTGTCGACGTTATCGCCGTCCTATCGCTGGTCGGCACCCTGTTGGTGGACGAATACCTAGCTGGCGCCCTCGTCGCGGTGATGCTTGCGGGCGGGCGTGCGCTAGACGCGGCGGCGCAACGCCGTGCGGCACGTGACTTGCGGACGCTGCTCGAGCGTGCGCCCCGGTTTGCCCGACGCCGGGTCGGAAAACAGGTCAGGGCCATTCCGCTGTCGGAGGTGGTAGTCAACGACGTTGTGGTGGTAGGTCCCGGTGAGGTGGTCCCGGTGGATGGGCGGATAGTCGACGCGGAGGCTGTGTTGGACGAGTCGGCGCTGACCGGCGAGCCCCTTCAGGTCGAACGCGGGGCCGGTGAACCGGTGCGTAGCGGTGTGGTGAACGCCGGAATCGCCTTCGAATTGCGCGCCACCGCAACCGCCGAGCAGAGCACATACGCCGGAATTGTCCGGCTGGCCCAGCAAGCTGGCGCTGAAAACGCCCCGGTTATACGGTTGGCCGATCGTTTCGCGGCATGGTTCTTCCCGGTGGCGCTGCAGCTGGCCGGAACAGGGTGGCTGGCCAGCGGCTCGGCGGTGCGCGCTGTGGCCGTGCTGGTGGTGGCGACACCATGTCCGTTGCTGCTGGCCGCGCCGGTTGCCGTTGTCTCGGGTCTGTCCCGGGCGTCCCGCGCAGGGGTGGTGATTCGTGACGGCGCTGCGCTGGAAAACCTGGGTCGCGCAAAGACTTTGGTGATGGACAAGACCGGCACCTTGACGATGGGTCGTCCCGTGGTCGTCGATGTTGTGGCCGCGCCGGGCCGCGATCCGACCGAGATGCTACGGCTGGCGGTCTCGGTGGACCAATTCTCGCCGCATGTCCTGGCCGAAGCCATCGTCACTGAGGCACTCAGCCGGCGCCTGGAGTTGTCACTGCCCACCGCCGTTGTCGAAGAGCCCGGCCGCGGAGTGACCGCCACCGTGGCCGGGCCTCGGGTGACGGTCGGCAAGCTAGCGGCCGATGCGGTGACGGGTGCGTGGGCGCCAACCGCGGTCAATCGCGCGCGTCTGGACAACGCGGGGATCGCGTGGATCTGCGATGACACCGGGCCGGCGGGTGCGGTGCTGTTGCGGGATCCACTGCGGCGGCAGGCGCCACGCACCGTGCGGCGGCTACGTGCGGCCGGACTGAACCGACTGATCCTGCTCACCGGCGACCGGGCCGAGCCCACCCGGGAGGTCGCCACGGTCTTGGGCCTCGACGAGGTTTATGCCGACCAGACCCCGGCCGACAAGTTCGACGCGGTGCGCGCCGAAACACAACGGGCGGTGACCGTGATGGTTGGCGATGGCGTCAACGACGCGCCCGCGCTGGCGGCGGCCACGGTCGGTGGCCGACATCGTGTTGACCACTGATCGGCTGGACCGACTGGCCGATGCGATGGACATCGCCCGTTGGTCCCGCCGTATCGCGGTGCAAAGCGCGGTCGTCGGGATGAGCCTGTCACTGTTGGCCATGGTGATCGCGGTGTGCGGCTGGTTGCCGCCCGCAGCGGGCGCATTGGTGCAAGAGGGCATCGATGTCGCGGTAATCCTCAACGCACTGCGGGCGTTGCGAGGCAATCCGGCCGCCGATATGGCGGTGACCGCTGGCACCCAACAGATGCTGCGTCACTTTTCCGCCGAACACGACCAGCTTCGGGATTCCATCGGACTGCTGCGCACCACCGCTGATCGGCTCGCCGCTGGTGTTGACGCCGGGGCAGTGGATTCATCGAGCGCGGCGCATGCCCTGCTGACCCAGCGAATCCTGCCCCACGAACTAGCCGAGGAAACCCAGCTCTATCCGGCGCTGGCCGCCCCGTTGGGCAGCGGCGAGGCCACTGCCACCATGAGTCGGATGCACGCCGAGATTCAACGGCTCTCCGATCGTATGGGCACCCATCTGGCCCAGGTGCGTTCGGCCGGGGCGGTACGGCCCGACCAAGTCGATGACCTGCTGGCCTGTCTCTACGGCTTGCATGCGCTATTGCGACTGCACTTTGTTCAGGAAGAGGAAAACTACTTCACCCTCGCTGCGGACGTTGAGGTCGACTCGCCGCGTCGGCCCGCACCGCCGCCTGATCCAGCGAAAACACCCTGAATCCGGGGTTCACCGGCGCGCCGTGAGGCTGCCATCTGCTCGGCAATGGCCCAAAGTCCTTCCCGCCAGGGACACCATGCCCTCGTCTGGCCGATGCGATTGCGCGATCGTTGACAGCGACGACGTGGCAAGGAGCAGCAACCATGAACGCTCGTTTTCCCGACTCCGGCACCATCCAGACCGTCCTGACCCTCGCCTGTCGCGCACCTTCCGTGCACAACACGCAGCCGTGGCGGTGGCGGGTGGGCGCGTCGTCCTTGCATCTCTACGCCGACACCGGCCTGCAGCTACCCAACACCGACCCGGATGGGCGAGATTTGATGTTGAGCTGCGGTGCGGCGTTGAATCACTGTGTCGTTGCGCTGGCAGCGGTCGGGTGGTCGGCCAAGGTGGCGCGATTGCCCAATCCGGCCGACGCGAATCATCTTGCCGCCATTGAAGTGTCGCGACACAGCGCCGATCAGCTGGATATCACTTTGGCCGCCGCGATACCGCGGCGACGAACCGATCGACGGCACTACAGCTTCTGGGCGGTGCCGGTGAACGACATCGCGTTGATGGCGGCGAGGGCGGCCCGAAAAGGGGTAACGCTTCGCCAAGTTGATGCCATGGACAGATTGAACGCGATTGTGGCGAAGTCGGTCCGGGACCATGCGGCCAACGAGGAATATGTCGCCGAGCCGACGCAGTGGAGCGGGCGGCACGCTGCGATGGTCGGCGTGCCGGCGCGCAACACGCCCGTGCCGGATTCCGCGGCACCGCTACCCAGTCGGCAATTTGCGGGTCCGGGGCTGGGGATGCCGCCGGGCGCTTCGGTGGCGGAGGACCATGCGGTGATGCTGGCGTTGGGAACCCGCTCCGATGATCGGCTGGCCCAACTGCGCGCCGGCGAGGCGACCAGCGTTTTGCTGCTCACGGCCACGGCGATGGGGCTGGCGAGTTGCCCGGTCACCGAACCGCTGGAGATCGGCGAAACCCGTGCAGCGGTCCGGGCCGATGTCTTTGGCAATGGCGATCATCCGCAGATGCTGCTGCGGGTGGGTTGGGCACCGATCAACGCCGATCCGTTGCCGGCTACCCCGAGACGTCCGTTGTCGGACGTTGTGCAGTGGACCGCAGAATACGGATACTGCGGTGCCGACTAGGCCCGGCGGCAAATCCGATGCTGCGGTGCCCGACACCTTGTTGTTGGACACCACCGGGCTGCACCGCCTCATCGAGGTGCTGATCGAGCGAGGCTATCGCGTGATCGGTCCGACGTTGCGCGACAACGCCATTGTGCTCGCCGAACTGCAGTCGGCGCACGATCTTCCAAGCGGCTGGGGTGTCGATGTGGGGCCCGGACACTATCGGGTACGTCGTCGCGACGATGCCGCGGTGTTTGGGCATTCGTCTGGGCCGCAGTCCTGGAAACAGTTCCTGCACCCGCCGCGACAGCGGATGTGGGCCGGCTCCCCTGACGGGTCCAGTGTCACCGAATCCGAAACCGAGGTCCCGCGCTACGCGTTGCTCGGTGTGCGCGGCTGTGATCTGGCCGCGATTGCCACGCTTGACCGGGTGTTGGGTCGTACTGAATACCCGGATAGCTCGTATGTGGCTCGCCGGCAACGCATCTTCGTGGTCGCAGTGAATTGCACGGAGCCCGGCGGGCTGTGTTTCTGCGCATCGATGGGTACCGGACCAGCGGTCGGACCGGGCTACGACCTGGCGTTGACCGAGCGTCTAGACGGAGACGAGGTGACCTACCTGATCGATGTCGGTAGCCCAGCGGGCGCCGACGTGCTGGCGGCGCTGTCGAGCACTCCGGCCAGCAGCGATCAAGTCCGTTGCGCGCGCACCGATGTCGAGGCTGCGGCGGATCGGATGGGCCGCCACATGCCGGACACCGATCTGCGGGACCTGTTGGTTCGGTCGCGCGAGTCGCCGCAGTGGGACGAAGTGGCCAGCCGATGCCTGACGTGTGGCAACTGCACGATGGTGTGTCCCACCTGTTTTTGCACCAGCACCGAAGACGTCAGTGATCTCACCGGTGAACATGCCGAACGTTGGCGGCACTGGGCGTCATGCTTTGAGTTCGATTTCACCTATGTCCACGGCGGTGGCAGTGTCCGACAGTCCGGCGCTTCCCGCTACCGGCACTGGTTGACTCATAAGTTGGGTACCTGGCACGACCAATTCGGCATGTCGGGTTGTGTTGGCTGCGGGCGTTGCATCGCGTGGTGTCCCACCGGCATCGACATCACCGCCGAGATGAACAAGATGGCCGGTGATGGCTGATCACGCCACGAACAGCGATGCGGTAGCGACTTCGGCCATGGCCCCCGTCCCGTACCGGGTGCGCAGTCGTATTGTGGAGAGCCCGGATTCGGCCACATTGTGCCTGACGCCGGTCGGGGCGGCGGTGCGGGCCCCGGAGCCGGGCGAATTCATGATGCTCTACGCCTTCGGTGTTGGCGAAGCGGCGATCTCGATCAGCGGCGACCCCACCGTCACTGACGGCTCGATCACCCACACGGTCCGCGCGGTGGGAAAGGTCAGCAGCGCCCTGCGCGACGCCGAACCGGGCACGATTGTCGGGGTGCGTGGACCATTCGGTACCACGTGGGGGCTGGACGCGGCCGCCGGCCGGGACTTGGTGATGGTAGCCGGCGGAGTCGGGTTGTGCCCGTTGCGTCCGGCGGTGCTGGGCGCGCTGGCTCAGCGCGCGCGCTACCGCAAGCTGACGCTCATTGTGGGCGCCCGCTCCCGGGCGGACTTCGTGTTTGCCGCCCAACTCGAAAAGTGGGCTCAGGACCCGCAGATAGAACTGCACGTCACCGTCGACGTCCCGGTCCAGGGTTGGCGCGGCGAGGTTGGTCTGGTCACTGAACCGCTGCGCAGACTCACGTTGGACCCCGATCACACCACCGCGTTCCTATGCGGTCCGGAGCCGATGCTGCGATTCGGCGCCGACGCATTGGTGGCCAAAGGCATTGCTGCCCGTGATATTCGGGTCTCACTCGAGCGCAACATGCAGTGCGGTATCGGCTGGTGCGGTCATTGCCAGCTGGGCCCTTTGCTGCTGTGCCGCGATGGACCCGTCGTTGGCTACGACCTAGCCGGCCCTTTGCTTCGGGTGAAGGAGTTATAGATGAGACCAACCACACTGGCAGTATGGAAATTTGCCTCCTGCGACGGTTGCCAGTTGACCCTGCTGGACTGCGAGGATGAGCTGCTGACGATCGCGGACCAAGTGAAAATCGCTACCTTCGCCGAGGCATCCAGCGAGATGGTCGGCGGGCCTTACGATGTGTCGCTAGTCGAAGGCTCGATCACCACCCGCCACGACGAGCAACGCATCCAGGAAATCCGCGAGCAATCGAAACTGCTGGTCACCATTGGGGCATGCGCAACGGCCGGGGGAGTGCAGGCGCTGCGCAACTTCGCCGACGTCGCAGAGTTTGCGTCGGTGGTATACGCCAAACCGGCGTACATCGACACGCTGGCGACCTCCACGCCGGCCTCGGCGCACGTCGCCGTTGATTATCAGTTGCACGGTTGCCCCATCGACCGCGGCCAGTTGCTCGATACGCTCTCGGCGCTGCTGATCGGACGTAAACCGCGGCTGCCCGCTAAGACGGTGTGCACAGAATGCAAGCTACGTGGGGTGACCTGCGTCGTCGTGGCCGACGGCATTCCTTGCCTCGGGCCGGTGACGCACGCCGGTTGTGGGGCGTTGTGTCCACGACACCATCGCGGCTGCTATGGCTGTTTCGGTCCGTCCGCGGTGCCCCAGACCGCCACCTTGATCCCGTTGTTACGTCGTGACGGGATGACCGATGGCGAGATCGATCGGGTGTTCTCCACGTTTAACGTCGCCAGTTTCGCCGCCGAACGGAGCAAGCAGTGAATCCGTCGAACCGCACGCTCAGCGTCGGCACGTTGACCAGAGTGGAAGGCGAAGGCGCACTGCACGTCACCTTGAAAGACGGAGCGCTGGAACGCGTTGAACTCAATATCTATGAGCCACCAAGGTTTTTCGAAGCGTTCCTGCGGGGACGTGCCTACACTGAACCGCCGGATCTCACCGCGCGGGTGTGTGGCATCTGCCCCGTCGCCTATCAGGTCAGTGCCTGCAACGCGATCGAAGAAGCCTGTGGCGTTGTCGTGGACCAAGACCTTATCGCGTTGCGGCGCCTGCTGTACTGCGGTGAATGGATCCACAGCCACGTGCTGCACATCTACCTGCTACACGCGCCGGATTTTCTCGGCTACCCCGACGCGATCGCGATGGCGCGCGACGAGCGTGAGATCGTCGAGCGCGGCCTGGCCCTGAAGAAGGCCGGCAACCGGCTGATGGAGTTCGTCGGCGGTCGCGCCATACATCCGGTCAATGTGCGTCTGGGTGGGTTCTATTCGGTGCCAACCCACTCGGAATTCGGACCGATCGTCGAGCAATTGCGTCGCGCGCTGGACTACGCGCTGGCCACCGTGGAGTGGGTATCCGGCTTCGCGTTCCCTGACCTGGAATTTGAACATGAGTTCTTGGCCCTCACCGAGCCCGGCCGCTACCCGATCGAGAATGGCGCCATTGCCCGCAGCGCCGGCCGGTCTTTTTCGGTGGCCGACTTCACCGGCCATGTTGCCGAGGTGCAGGTGCCCCATTCGACCGCGTTGCACGCAACGTTGGACGGCGGCTGCTATGTGACCGGACCGATGGCCCGGTTTGCGCTGAACTCGGCCGCGCTCTCACCGATGGCCGCCCAGGCCGCCAGACGGGCCGGGCTATCGGCCGAATGCCGAAACCCGTTCCGCAGCATCATCGTCCGTGCCGTCGAAGTGGTCTACGCGATCGAAGAGGCGTTGCGGATCATCGACAATTACCAGCGTCCCAAGCGCCCGTTCGTCGATGTGGTGGCCCGTGCGGGTGTCGGGCATGGTGTCAGTGAAGCACCCCGCGGTCTGCTGTATCACCGATACCGTATCGACGCGGACGGCCTGATCACCGCGGCGACGATGATCCCCCCCACATCGCAGAACCAGGCGGCCATCGAGGCCGACCTGGCTTATGTGGTGTCGGAAAACCTAGCCCTTGACGATTCCGCGTTAACCACCCTGTGTGAACGCGTGATTCGTAGCTACGACCCGTGTATCTCGTGTTCGGCTCACTTCTTGACGCTGACGGTGCAGCGCCGGTGAAAGCCGTTGTGATCGGCCTGGGCAACCGCTTTCGTCGCGACGACGGTGTGGGCGTTGTCGCCGCGGGTGAGATCAGCGAGCTGGCGTTGCCCGGTGTCGCTGTGGTGACCGGCGTCGTGGAGCCCCTGAGTCTGCTGGAGGCGTGGTCGGGCGTCGAGCTAGCCGTGGTGATTGACGCCGCGGTGAGGACGCCGTCAACCCCGGGTCGGGTGATTCGATGCTCGCTGACCGAGGTGGTCTCCGCTTCGGCGGCAAGGAGTTCGCACCGCGTCGACGTTGCTGGTTCGTACGCACTCGGTCAGGTGCTGGGTCGAGTGCCCGCTGCGCTGGAGGTGTTTGTCGTCGAAGTTGCTGACACAGGCCATGGCGTCGGTTTGACGCCACAGGTCGCGGCTGCCGTGCCGGAGTTGGTCCGCATGGCCCGCGAGGCGATAACCGGAGCCGACGAGGCGAAGCGAGCTACTCCTGTCGCGGCGCGTCGAACCGAAACCGCCTACCCGTGACGTTGTCCGGACGTATCCGCACGTAGTGGGTTTTCTCAGTCGACGTCCACGTCAACAGGTGTGCCCGCTCGGCCTCCTCGAGCTCCTCATCGCTGTGCAGTGAGCGTGCTCGCCCTTCCACAATCACGCTCCAGCCCTCGCTGACCGTGTGGTCGTCCGCTTCGAACAACACCTGGTTGTTGATCGCGGTGCTGACCAACTTGGTGCCTTCCGCGGTGCGAAACAGCACCGTGCGGTGCTGGACCACGAAGTTCACCGGGAAGATCTGCGGTCGGCCGTCGACGCTGGTGACCAGCCGCCCCAACGAGACGCTTTTCATCAGGTCCCAGCATTCGTTCACGGGCAGAACGGTGATCCCCGCACCCACTTCCGACATCAGCCAGCCCCTCTCCTTCGATAGGTCACAAGCATGATGTTATTAAAAACGCCCGCCCGAAGGCGGCGGCCGAAAGTCCCGCCCGGTAGCGACAAAAGTCGATCGTTGAGCGTCCAGGGGGCCTACGCCAACCCGGGATCTCGACGCAAAGCCGCTGGTGAATGTTCTAAAGGTGTTCCACCGGAACGGTTTACGCGCGCGCTCGTAGCGCGTGGGTGGCGCGGCCCCTAGGCGGGTAGGAGGCGTCGTCATCGTCGTCGTTTTCCGCCGCCCGTGTGGGCAATTGAGAAGAAATCCTCAGATCCAGTGACCGGCGCTTCTTTGAATGGCCCGTCGGTCCGTCGAGGTCCAATGCGGTGGGGCCACGTGACCAAGGACCCTGGTGTACGACGGCGCCATCGGCGAGGGTGAAAGTCGGAAGGACAGGTGAGCACGATGACCCAAACGACGGTCGACACCGCAGTGATAGCGAATGCGGTAGGGCTGGCATGTCGCGCTCCCTCGTTGCACAACAGTCAACCCTGGCGATGGGTGGCCGGCAGCGCGGTCGTCGATCTGTTCGTCGACCCACATCGGATGCTGACCTCGGCGGACAGCTCGGGCCGCGAAGCGGTGATCAGTTGCGGCGCTCTGCTCGATCATTTCCAGGTCGCAATGGCCGCCGCCGGTTGGGCCACCAACATCGATCAGTTCCCCAACCCGAACAATCTGGACCACCTGGCCTCGATCGACTTCGCCGCGATGGACTGCGTGGCGGGGGCCAGACACGATCGCGCCGATGCGATTTCGCTTCGCCGGACCGATCGGCGTCCGTTCCGTGCGCCCAAAGACTGGGCTTCGTTGGAACCTGTGCTGCGCACTTCGGTCGACGGCGATGCGGTCCAGCTCGCGGTCCTTACCGAGGATGCGCGGCCACGTTTGGTGGAGGCGTCTCGGCTCACTGAATCCCTGCGCCGCTATGACGATTGCTATCATCATGAATTGAACTGGTGGACAGCGCCTTTGCGGGAATCCGAGGGAATACCGCCCAGCGCGCTGGCCTCCGGCTCGGCTGCCCGAGGAGTTGGGGTGAACCGCTCATTTCCCGCCGACTGGCGCAGCGAACACAGTTCCGCCAGTCGGCAGGACCAAGCCAAGATCGTGGTGCTGTCCACGCCGGAGTACACGCGTGCGGATGCCCTCAGGTGTGGACGGGCACTCTCGGCGATCCTGCTGGAATGCACTCTGGCGGGTTTGGGGACGTGCCCGGTAACCCATGTCACGGAGATGGAAGCCAGCCGGGACATCGTTCGGGATCTCACCGGCGGCACCGGGGAGCCTCAGCTGTTGATTCGAATCGGTGCGGGACCCTCGGGGGACATCCCGGCGCCGACGCCGCGGCGACCGTTGGGTGAAGTGTTGGAGATCCGACGCTAGAGCGCGGGCGCGCATTCGGGACTTCAGACCCTATGCCTTGCGGCGAAAGGGCCGAAGTATGGTGCCCAGCCCGGTGATCAACCCGAGCCGGGTAGTCCACACGGGAGCGAAATGGTGTCTGCCCTGGGTGGTCCGCCACCGCCCACCGACTCTGACGCCGATACGCTGGCGGGCCAATTTCTGAGGTCGGCATATGCGGACAACCAGCTGTATGCCGAATGGTCTCTTGATCGGCGTCTCGACGGCTTTCTGCGGCGCCAGGGACTGGTGCGTCTGGTTCAAGACGGCGACGCCTACGACCTCATTCTCAGTCGGGTGATGGCATACATCAGTGCGGCCCCCCATCCTGGCTCAGCGACCAATCAAAGCCGACGAACGACCCGCTAGCAGGGGACTTCGGTCCCTACCGCCGGCCGGTGGTGACTGGTCGGATGGATTACACGGAGAAATCACACGTCGACACCACCCGTCGACAGACGTGGACGATGGAGACCGATCATGAACGCACTTCCCACCCAGCGTCGGCCGCGGCCACTTTTCCCCGAGTTTTCCGAGCTCTTTGAGTTACCTTCCCTCGCCGGCCTGCGTCCCGGATTCGATGGCCGGCTGATGAAGCTCGAGGACGAGATACGAGACGGTCGCTATGTGGTGCGAGCGGAAATCCCGGGCGTCGACCCGACCAACGACATTGACATCACGGTCCGCGACGGGCTGCTGACTATCAAGGCCGAGCGCCGCGAAAAGAAGGAGTTCAACGGGCGATCCGAGTTCTCGTACGGCTCGTTCGCGCGGACCGTGTCGCTGCCCGCCGGCGTCGACGAAGACTGCATCGAGGCGGCTTATGACAACGGCATTCTCACCGTCTCGGTGCCCGTTTCGGAGCCCAAACCAGCCGCGCGTCGCGTTCGGGTCAAGTCCGCTAACTGACCAAACCAGGCGTGCCATGACCAGCTCAGCCGAGACGTCTCGGCACTCGCCGCGCCCAATGTTCCGCAACCGCCGCGAGGCAGGTCAGGTGCTGGCAAATCTGTTGAGTGCGTATCGGAACCGGCCGGGAGTCATTGTCCTGGGGTTGGCGCGGGGCGGTATCCCGGTCGCCTGGGAGGTTGCCGCGGCTTTGCAGGCCCCGCTGGATGCCTTCATCGTGCGTAAACTCGGCGTCCCCCACCACGAAGAGTTTGCCGTGGGGGCACTGGCCAGTGGCGGCCGCGTCGTCATCAATGACGACGTGGTGCGGGCGTTGCGTATTGCGCCGCAACAACTGCGCGACATCGCAGAGCGTGAAGGCCGTGAGCTGGTCCGGCGCGAGGCCGCCTATCGGGCGGGGCGGGCACCGCTCGAGGTCGCCGGTAAGACCGTGATCCTCGTCGATGACGGTTTGGCGACTGGCGCAAGCATGTTCGCCGCGGTGCAGGCGTTGCGCGAAGCCGAACCCGCCCACATAGTCATTGCGGTACCGGCGGCTCCGGAATCAACCTGCCGGGAATTCGCCGGCCTTGTCGATGACGTCGTATGCGCGTCCATGCCCACCCCGTTTCTGGCGGTCGGGGAGTCGTTCTGGGACTTCCGCCAGGTCACCGACGGAGAGGTGCGCCGGCTGCTGGCCACCCCGACGACCGGAATCTCGGTGATCAGGCCCGCGGCGCCCATGGCGGCCGAGGTGATCAGAAGCGCGGCCGTCGATGCCCCCGACGGTCTTCCGCCGGGTACATCGCTTGAGGAACTCGTCGGCGATGCGCGAATTGTGTTGATCGGCGAGAGTTCACACGGCACGCACGAGTTCTACGAGGCCCGGGCCGCCATCACCAAATGGCTGATCGACCGGAAGGGATTCTGTGCCGTTGCCGCCGAAGCGGACTGGCCCGACGCCTACCGGGTGAATCGCTACGTGCGCGGCATGGGAGAGGACAACAGCGCCGATCAGGCGTTGGGCGGCTTCCAGCGCTTTCCGGCCTGGATGTGGCGCAACGTGGTGGTCCGTGACTTCGTCGAGTGGCTGCGAGCACGCAACCGGCAGCACGAATCCTTCGGTGAGGGCCAAGCCGGCTTCTACGGTTTGGACCTCTACAGCCTGCACCGGTCGATGCAGGAAGTGATCGGCTTTCTCGACAAGGTCGACCCGACCGCGGCGGCGCGGGCTCGGGCGCGGTACGCGTGCTTGGATCACACGTCGGCCGAAGATGGTCAGGCGTATGGATATGCGGCGGCGTTTGGCGCCGGACCATCGTGTGAACGTCAAGCCATCGAGCAATTGATTGACACGCAACGCAACGCGTTGGCCTACGCCCGCAGGGACGGACTGCTCGCTGCAGACGAAGCGTTCTATGCCGGGCAAAACGCGCTAACGGTACGTAATGCAGAGGCTTACTACCGCGCGATGTTCAGCGGTCGAGTCACCTCATGGAATCTGCGCGACCAGCACATGGCACAAACCTTGGACGCGCTGCTAAACCATCTGGACCGCCACGGCGATGGCCTACCCGCTCGAATAGTGGTGTGGGCCCACAATTCTCATGTCGGAGACGCCAGGGCCACCGAAGTGTCGGCAGACGGACAGCTGACCCTCGGCCAGTTGGTCCGGCAGCGCTACGGTGACGATTCCCGGCTCATTGGGCTGTGCACGTATGCCGGTTCGGTGACGGCTGCCAGCGAATGGGGCGGCACTGCGGAACGAAAGGTGGTTCGACCCGCGCTCAGCGGCAGCGTTGAAGAACTGTTCCACGAGACCGGCAAGGACGCGTTTCTGGTGTCCGCGGTGGTCAGCCCCGAGGCCGCCGATCCGCTGTCGGTCGTTCGGTTGGGTCGTGCCATCGGGGTGATCTACCTGCCCGCAACGGAACGGCAAAGCCACTACTTCCACGTGCGCCCCGCCGATCAATTCGACGCGATGATCCACATCGATGAGACCCGGGCGCTGGAGCCACTTGACCGAATGAGTTTGTGGACTAGCGGTAAGACGCCGGAAACCTACCCGAGTGGCCTGTAGCCCCACGCGCGCCTCGGGGCCGTTCGGTGTGGACCCGGTCGATCCGGCGGCCAGCGCGTATCGAAAATGTCAGGAGTCGACATGAACCAATTGGACGCCAAGTGGGTGGTGGTCGGGGTTAACGGTGCGCCGGCGTCGATCACCGCCGCACAATGGGCGATCGACGAAGCGGTTGGTCGGCAGCTGTCCCTTCGCCTGGTCTATGTCATCCCACGGGGCGCGCAGCGTGTCGGGTCGGAGTCGCCCTCCGAGTGGGATTTCGAACGGGGTGAAAGGGTGCTGTCTCAGGCGGTCGGCGCCGTGCACAGCGCAGCACAGAGCGAAGGCAAACCCGTCGAGATCGAAACGGCGATGCTCTCGGGCGATCCGGACCAGGTATTAATCGATGAATCGCAAAATGCGGCGCTGATTTGCGTGGGCACCGCCAAGCGAGGGCGGGGCGCTGATGGGGTGCTAGGCCCGACTGCGGCCGCGTTGGTCAAGCATGCACGCTGTCCCGTGGCGATCATCCGTACCCACCCCGACGGATCGCCGATCGAGATCGGTCTGATAGCCGTCGTGCTCAACGATGAAGCCGACAACGACGAAGTCGTGCATGTGGCCATGGAGGAGGGGCGGCGCCGGCACGCCACGGTGAGGCAGATCGATCGTCGGATAAACAGCTGGGTGCGCCGCTATCCGGACGTACCGGTCCAGATCGTCGCCTCGGGTACCGGTGCACGCGAGGTCGAGCGCGACAGCAGCGCAATCGACCTGGCGGTGGTCGGGGCGTCCGAGGCCGATGAGCTGCCAGGACTTGTCACCCCGAACTGTCATCCCATTCTGGGCTATCCCGACTGCTCGGTGCTTCTGGTTCGGCACTGAGTCGATGCTGATGCGGATGGGGTGCGCGGGGTGATCTGTCGTTTCCCGGGCCGGAAGGGTCATTATCTGATACCAGTGATGGTGGGGAATTGTTGAGCGTGGATGTTTGCCTGCCGCTTTCGTGATTCCCGAGTTGGCCGCGGTCGGCTGGAAGGACTCGCAATGGTTCGGGTTTTCTTGGTTGATGACCATGAAGTGGTTCGTCGCGGGCTGGCCGATCTGCTGGCCTCCGACCCAGAGTTGGAGATTGTCGGCGAAGCGGGATCGGTATCCGAAGCGATAGCGAGGGTCCCTGCCTGCCGGCCCGATGTCGCGGTGCTTGACGTGCGTCTGCCCGACGGCAACGGCATCGAACTGTGTCGTGAGCTGCTATCCGATTTGCCCGAGCTACGGTGTCTGATGCTGACGTCGTTCACTTCCGATGAAGCGATGCTGGACGCGATTTTGGCGGGCGCCAGCGGGTACGTCGTCAAAGACATCAAGGGTATGGAGCTGGCCCGGGCGATCAAGGACGTTGGTGCCGGCAAATCGCTACTCGATAATCGGGCGGCGGCAGCGCTGATGGCGAAGCTCCGTGGAGACGCCGAGCGTCCGGATCCGTTGTCCGGACTGACCGAGCAGGAACGAACATTGCTCAAGCATCTCGGCGAGGGTCTGACGAACAGGCAGATCGCCGCTCGAATGTTTCTCGCCGAGAAGACGGTGAAGAATTACGTATCGCGTCTGCTATCCAAACTCGGCATGGAGCGGCGGACGCAGGCCGCGGTGTTTGCCTCAAGGCTGGACCAGGGGTCGATGCCGCCCACGCCGTAGCGGTCGTTTGCTGGTATGCACCATCCGCATGGCAATTGGTTGCCGGTTGACTTCGGGATGGCCGGCTGACTCAGCGCCAATATTGGCTGATCGATCACCACGTGATTAGGCTGGGCACCAGGTTCATGACGCCGCGGCGGAGCGTTAGAAACCAACGACTACCGGAAGTGGGTCGTGGAGGTATCGGGTCGGGTGTCCAGCGGCGAAAGCGGATCCGTTTTTGCTGGGCTTGGTCAGCCTGGGTTAGTTAGCAGGATGCACGCTCAGCTCGACGAGTTGCTCGCCGCTCGCGATCAAATGGAGCGCTTGCTACGCGTGATCGTCGAGATTGGGTCGGACCTCGACCTGGACGCGACTCTTCGTCGGATCATCTTCGCGGCTAGGGAATTGACCTCGGCGCCATACGGGGCCCTGGCGGTCCGTGATCCCGAAGGATCGCTGGTCAGGTTCGTCCACACGGGACTCGACGATGTGGCGGTCCGGCAGATCGGGCACCTGCCGGTCGGCAAGGGCGTGCTAGGCGTCTCCCTCGTCGAGACGCCGGCGCTGCGTCTGGACGATCTCACCACTCACCCTGCGGCCTGCGGGTTCCCGGAGCATCACCCGCCCATGCGTGCCTTCCTCGGAGTGCCGATTACGATCCGGGGCACGGTGTTCGGCAGCCTGTATCTGACCCACGTGGATCCCGGCCGCGTGTTCTCCGAATCTGACGAGTTCGCCGCCCGCGGGTTGGCGTTCGCGGCCGGGGTCGCCATCGACAATGCGCAACTCTTCGAGCGCGAACGGACGTCGGTGAAGTGGATGGAGGCCAGCCGAGAGATCACCGCCGCCCTGCTGTCCAGCACCGAATCTCAGCAGGGCCGTCCGCTGCAGATGATTGCCGAACGTGCTCGCACGTTGACCGACGCCGAACAGGCCATCGTTCTGGTCCCGATCGACTCCGATCTACCGGTTGAGGAGATCGACACCCTGGTGGTGTCCGCCGCGGTCGGTCAGCATGCGACCGAGGTTGTCGGCCAACGGATTCCGGTGGACAGCTCTACCACCGGCACCGTTTTCCGGGCCGGCGAGCCGCTGATCACGGAGACACTGAGCTACCCGATCCCCGCCTTCACCGACGTCGCTCAGCGCTCGGCGATCGTGATGCCGCTGCGCGCCGATGATCGGGTCGCCGGAGTGCTCGCCGTGGCGCGCAGTGCGGAGCAGCAGCCCTTTGACGCCAGCTATCTCGATTTGATGACCCAGTTCGCCAGGCACGCCGCGATTGCATTGATGCTCGCTTCGGGGCGCGAGGATGCTCGACGGTTGACCATTTTGGCGGAACGCGAGCGTATTGCACATGACTTACACGACCACGTGATTCAACGGATATTTGCCGCGGGGATGGATCTGCAGGGCACGCTGGCCCGGGCGCGGTCACCTGAGGTCATCGACCGGCTCAACCGCACGCTCGATGACTTGCAAACGATCATTGAGGAAATCCGCACCAGTATCTTCCGCCTGAAATCCGCTTCTGGGCACGATGGCGGCTTTCGCCGGCGGATTCAAACTGTGGTTGCCGATCTAACCGACAATCGCGACCTCGCCACCACCGTCCACGTGGTGGGACCGATGACGGCGGTTGGCGACGAACTTGCCGAGCACGCCGAAGCGGTCACCACCGAGGCCATCAGCAACGCCATTCGCCACTCGGGTGCAACGCGGCTGACTGTCGAGGTCAGCGTCGATGACATGTTCAGCATCGACATCGTCGACAACGGGTGCGGCATGCCCGCCGACATTTCGCGCCGCAGCGGCCTGGCCAATATGAACTATCGTGCCGAGCAACTCGGTGGTAGCTGTGAGATCAGCAATCCGCCCGAGGGCGGCACCCGGGTCCACTGGACCGCTCCGCTTGCCGACTGACCGCCAACCACGGGGGCGCCATCGTAGCGGCCGGTCAATCGTGAACCACAAGTACGGAATGCCCGGCGCGGCGCGGCAACACCGAGCAGAACGCAGCGACTGCCGTTTGACCCTCGTTTACCACCATTGGTCCCGGACTGATCGACGCCAAGCACGCGGATGAAGGCCGGTGGTCCGCGCGGTTGGTGACTTAAGCCTCACGACCTACAGATGGCTGGGTAATAGCGTTTTCGGTGACCAAGGAGAACGACATGTCTGTACCGATGAAGCGTCACGGCATTGTGGTTGGTGTCGATGGATCGTCGGCGTCCGACGCTGCTGTGGTGTGGGCGGCGCGCGATGCGGCGATCCGCCACGTGCGACTGACCTTGGTTCACATGGTGAACGGGGCCGTGCCGATGTGGCCGGCGATGCCGATGTCGATGAGCATGGCGGTATGGCAGGAAGAAGACGGTCGCCAGGTCCTCGAACACGCGGTCAAGACCGCCGAAGAAATCGCGAGCGCAGTGCGCGGTGCCCCGGTCAGCTGCGAGCTGAGATGGTCACCGCCGGTGCCGACGCTGGTGGAAATGTCCGACGAGGCGGCAATGGTGGTGGTAGGCAGCCACGGCCGCGGAGCGGTAGCCCGTGGATTGCTTGGCTCGGTTAGTTCCGGTCTGTTGCGCCGCGCGCATTGTCCGATTGCGGTGATCCGCGACGAGGATCCGTCACTGCCGCATTCTGCGGATCCCGAGCGAGCGCCCGTGGTACTGGGCATCGATGGCTCGCCGGCCTCAGAGTCGGCGACGGCGATCGCATTCGACGAGGCGTCACGTCGAGGTGTGGCGCTCACCGCGGTGCATGCGTGGAGCGACCTTGAAGTTGTCGACCTACCCGGCTGGGACTGGTCGACGGTCAAAGATGAAGCGGAGCAGATTCTAGCCGAACGCCTGGCCGGGTGGCAGGAGCGCTACCCCGACGTGCGGCTGCATCGAGTGGTCGTATGTGATCGACCGGCTCGACAGCTGATTCATCAAGCGCAAACGGCACAGCTGGTCGTGCTCGGAAGCCATGGACGAGGCGGATTTACCGGCATGCTGCTGGGCTCGGTCAGCAATGCGGTTGTGCACTCGGCAAGTACGCCGGTGATCGTGGCACGGCCGTGATCAGAACCGAGCGAGAGACCGTCCGATCGTCGACCGCGGCCATCGGGCCCGAGGCGTCCCAGTTGCCCTTCGTTCCCTACGTTGACATGCACGAAACCCACACGGGGGTCGTAGTGCTGGTCGGCGACCGAGCCTACAAGGCGAAGAAACCGGTAAAGACCGATTTTCTGGATTTCCGGACGGTTGAGCAACGCGAGCATGCGTGCCGACGCGAAGTCGAGTTGAACAGCAGGTTGTCGCCCGGCAGCTATCTCGGTGTCGGGTATCTCAGCGATCCGGCGGGAGGGGCCGCCGAACCGGTCGTTGTCATGCGACGCTATCGCGACGAGGACCGGTTGGCATCGCTAGCGAACCGAGCCGAGTCGGACGAGGTTGTGCGGGGCGTGCTGGACACCATCGCCGGTGTACTGGCTCGGTTTCACGATCATGCACAACGTGGTTTGTCGATTGACGCCCGGGGCGAGCCGGGTGCCATCGAGCAACTCTGGCGCGAGAACCTGTCCGAGCTGCATCGCCATGGGGGCACCACGGTGACCGACGAGTCGATCGGACAGATCGAGCACCTTGTCGGCGAATTCCTCCGTGGCCGTGGCCTTTTATTCACCCGACGGATCGGGGAAGGCCGCATTGTCGATGGCCACGGCGATCTGCTCGCGGACGACATCTTTTGCGTTGACGACGGTCCGGCGCTGCTGGATTGCCTGGAATTCGACGATGAACTTCGCCGGGTCGACCGCATCGATGACGCTGCGTTTCTTGCCATGGACCTGGAGTTTCTGGGCCGCAAGGACCTTGGACAATATTTTCTGCAACGCTACGTTGCGCACTCCGGCGACCCGGCGCCCATGCCGCTGTGCGATTTCTATATCGCATATCGGGCGGTGGTGCGGGCGAAGACCGACTGCGTTCGACTCTCGCAGGGTAAAGCTGAAGCCGCTGCACACGCTGCTCGGCACCTAGACATCGCCCGGCAGCACCTGCAAGACGGTACGATCCGGCTGGCGCTGGTGGGTGGAAGCCCGGGCACTGGAAAGTCGAGCTTGGCTAGAGGGCTCGCCGAACAGGTTGGGGCCCAGGTGATCTCCACCGACGATGTACGTCGTGAACTGCAGGATTGGGGTGCGATCAGCGGCGAGACGGATGTTGTGGACGCTGGGCTGTATGCACCGGCAAACGTCGCTGCCGTCTATGAGGTAGCCCTGCGTCGAGCGCGCCTGTGTCTGTCAAGTGGCCGGTCGGTGATCCTCGACGCGACCTGGCGAGATCCGCAGATGAGGGCGCAAGCTTATCGCATTGCGAGCGAAACACATTCGGCGCTAGTGGAATTGCAGTGCACGGTACCTATTCGCGTTGCGTCCGATCGAATCAGCGCAAGGGAGCCGGGCAATTCCGACGCGACGCCCGAGATCGCCGCGACGCTGGCCGCGCAGCACCATGGCTGGCACTCCTCGGTCCGAATCGACACGTCGAAATCGCATGAGCGAGCACTGCACGAGGCCCGCATCGCCTGGTGTCAAGCCGTCGAGCTGGAGTAGATCATGTCAACGGATCTCGAAACTGTGGCCGGGCAATGCCCTTCAGTGCCGAACAAAGCTCCGACAACCGCTGACCGGGGCGCTCGAATAGGCGCCGACCGGCGCAGCCGGTTCCGACGGTAGATCACGCGGGTCCCGGTGGGCGCCCAAGATTCCGTTCGTCGTCACCGGCGCGGGCACCATCGCCGGTGCTGCCCGCTACCGCCTGCCACAGCCGCCGTTGCGTGCACCTATCGAGCCTGTGATGTGGTGGCGTCGCGGGGTCCGTCCCAAAGGTTTGCCGGGTCTAGGGCAACGCCCGTTGCCAAGCAAGTATGCGCTCGGCAAGTTCTGGCCCGCTGTCCTCTTGAATGAAGTGGCCGGCGTTGATCCGGGCGTGCGGCTGGCCGGCAGCCCCGGGGATGTGTTGGATCAGCGGACGGTCGGCTCGGCCCAGAATCGGATCGCGACGGCCGAAGATGGCTAGGAACGGCTTCTCCCACCGGCCGAGCGTGTCCCATGCGGCCCGATTGGCCGGCACTGCCGGGTCGTTGGGTGACGTGGGTACCAGCTGCGGGAAGACCCGGGCCCCCGCTTGATACCGCTTGTCCGGGAAAGGGGCGTCGTAGCCGGCCCGCACTTCAGCGCGAACCTTGTGCACCGTTCCGGTGGCCACGATGCGACCCGCGGGTAGCACGGGGGAGTAGCGGGCGAAGGCTCGCCAAAGGTAAAAGGCCGGCGGTGTGCGTCGCTGCGCGGTTGGTAGGAACCCGTTGGCCACCACCAAGCGGGCAATTCGATCACCCTGCTCGGCGGCGATGCGCAAGCCGATCAGCGATCCCCAGTCCTGAACGAAGAGGGTCACGTTCGTCAGGTTGAGCTTCACTAGCCACGACGTCACCCATTCGACATGACGGAGGTACGTGTAATCCTCGATCCGGGTGGGCTTGTCGGAGCGACCGAAGCCGATCAGGTCGGGTGCGAGCACGCGGTTTCCGCCGTCGCGCAGCGGCGGGATCATCGTCCGATACAAATAGCTCCAGGTCGGCTCGCCGTGCAACAAGACGATGGGTGATCCGTCGGTAGGGCCCTCGTCGACGTAGTGCATGCGCAACTCTGGCGTGTCGCTGGCTGCGACATCGACATAGTGCGGCGCGAACGGGTAGCCGACCAGGTTTTCGAATCGAGCATCCGGCGTTTTCAGGACATCCATGACCCCAACTCCCTATCGCATCCCGACGCGCAACGTGCCCACCCATTCGACAACCCGAGCCGAGGCGCACGGTTTTCCGCTTACCGTCCAGGGCACCAGTGAACCGGGTCGCGTGGTCAGAATCAATGTCGGTCGAGTTCGGCATGATCGCACAGATGTTCGATAACGGTGGCTTTGACGTCCTGACCCGGATCATCGAGGCCGCGCGCACCGAATCCCGCACCGCGGCCGAGCGTCTGGTCGCCATCGACGAGCTGTTTCGGCTGCGGCTGGTGTAGCACGGTGAGCATGCGGAGTGGGCGGCCGACACCTGTGAGGCGGTGGGCGGCCGCGGTCGCTGCGGCGCTCGGTACCAGTGTGGCAATGGGTCACAGCAACCTGCGGTATGCCCGTGCGATGCGGGAACGGCCACCCCAGGTGGGTGCGGTGTTTCAGGCCGGCGGGATCGACTTTCGGCATGCTGAAAACACCACCTGCTCAAGACGTTTTGGGGCTGGCGTGACCGGCAACTACCAGACGGCACGGTTATCTGGTCGCTGCCCGACGGGCAAACCTATGTCACCACACCGGGCAGCGCCTTGCTTTTCCCGGCGTTGTCGGCCCCCGGTGCCGATGTGCCGCAACCGCAATGCGCGCGAAGCCCACCGGCGATGCTGGCAAGAGTGGTACTTTCGTGGCACGGGTGAAAGATGCTCTCACAGAAAAGAAGTCGAGTGCAGCGTGATCGTCTCTGAAGAGCCTTCGCAACCACTCGCCGTTGGGTCTAGCATGTGCGGGAGTACGTGGGGCCGCTAGACGGGAGTTCTCATGGTCGAGATTCACTTGCAGCAGACCATCGCAGCGCCCCTGGATCAAGTCTTCGACTGGCTAGCCGACCCGGCCAGCTTGGCCACGGCTCCGCTGGTGCTCAAGTCCGATTACGCCAAGGGTTCGCCGCCGCCCGGTACCGGTGCCGTGCGCGAGGTGATCGGCATCGGCACCTGGTTCCGAGAGAAGATCACGGCGTTTGACCGGCCACGCAGCTACTCCTACCTGATCGTCCGTGCCATCCCACCGTTTGATCACGAGGGCGGCACTTTGACATTCACCGCGTCGGATGCCGGTACCCACGTCGACTGGCTGACCAGCTATACGCACCCCACTCGTGCGGGTGGCAAGGTGCTGGAGGCCCTCACCCGACCGCTGCTGCGCTGGAGCTTCCGGGCGATCCTGTCCGGCTGTGCCAAGGCGCTGGAGAGCTCGCCACGGTGAGTGCTCAGCGCACCAACTCGCGAGCATTTCTGGTCACGGGTGCGGCGTCCGGGATCGGCCTGGCTACCGCCCGACGGCTGCTCGACGACGGTGCCTCGGTCGTCGGCGCCGACCTCGACCACCCGCAACAGGATCTGGGACCGCGCTTCGCCTTCGTGACCGCCGACGTGACCGATGAAGCGGCGATCACCGCAGCATTCGACGCCGTGCCTGGCCGCCTCGATGGCGTCGTCCATTCCGCCGGGGTTGCCGGCGGCGGCCCGGTCCATCTGCTCCCGCGGTCCGAATGGGACCGCGTCATCGGTATCAACCTCACCGCCACATTCCTGGTGGCCAAGGCCGCACTGGCGCGGATGATCGAGCAACCTCGCATCGATGGCGAGCGTGGTTCGATAGTCACCCTGGCCAGCATCGAAGGCCTCGAAGGCACCGCGGGCGGTAGCTCGTACAACGCGGCAAAGGGCGGTGTCGTGTTGCTGACCAAGAACATTGCGCTGGACTACGGTCCGAGTGGCATCCGGGCAAACGCCATCTGCCCAGGCTTCATCGAGACGCCGATGTCCGAAAGCGTCCTGGGCATGCCGGGCATGGAGGGCCCGCGGGCGTCGATCACCGAGGAGCATGCGTTGCAACGGCTGGGCCGGCCGGAGGAGATCGCTGCCGTGGCCGCCTTTCTGTTGTCGCCCGACGCCTCGTTTGTGACGGGTCAGGCCATTGCTGTCGATGGCGGCTATACCGCAGGCCGCGACCACGGGGTTGTCCAGCTGTTCGGCTTCCCGAAATGAGGCAGGAAAACGCATGACATCGACAACCGAAGCGAGCGGTCGGGTCATTGCGTTGGCTCGCGGGATGCGCGAGTTGGTGCAGGACCAAGCTGGCGAATCCGAGCGCATCCGTACTCTTACCGATGCGATTGTGGACGAAATGTGGGCGACGGGACTGATGTCTGCGTTCAATCCCGCGGTTGCTGGTGGCCTGGAACCATCCTTCACCGAGATGATCGAGACATGGATCGAAATGGCTTGGCAGGATGGGTCGTTCGGGTGGATCGGGATCGCGAACCTGCCGTCATCGTTCGCGGCCGCCAGCTATCTTCCCGACGACGGATTCGCCGAGGTGTTCGCCGCGCACGACAACCATGTCACGATGGGCGGCCAGTTCTTTCCCAACGGACGGGGGACTACCGTTGCCGGCGGTTACCAGCTGAGCGGGTCGTGGAGTTTCGGGTCGGGTATCGGTCATTCGCAGTACATAGCGACCGGGTTCTTCCCGATGGACAACGGTGAAATGCGTTGGGTCAGTGAGGGTCTTCCCGACATGCGGGTCGCCGTCGTGCCGCGCGCAGAGATCAGTTTTGACGATGGCTGGCACGTGCAAGGGCTCAAAGGAACCGGATCCTACGACTACAGTGCAAAGGACGTGTTTGTGCCGCAAAGCCGTACCTTTGCCTTGTTTGTCCGCAAACCGCGTCGGGGAAGTTCACCGGCCACTCGGATGGGCTTGATGCCGGTGACCGCGGCCGGTCACGCGTCGTGGGCGCTCGGGGTCGCCAAGAGCATGCTCGACGATGTCGCGGAATTGGCGGCGACGAAATATCGGATGAGCGACATGGCGTCGTTGGCCGGTCGCCCCACCTTCCAGAAAGGCCTCGCTCATCACGTCGCGGCGTGGCGTGCCGCTCGTCTGCTGGTACTCGACGCCTTCAGCACGGCCGAAGCCGCGGTCGCCGCCGGCGAAGACCTGACGCCCACCTTGCGGGCGGACATGCGTGCGGCTGCCGTCTTCGCCACCGATACCTCGCGAAGCTGCGCGGAGTGGGCGCATTTGGTTGCCGGCACCAGTTCGATTCGAGAGGGCAGTCGCCTCGAACGCGCTTTCCGCGACATGTACACGGGTACCCAGCACGCCTTCATCAGCGAGAAGGTCGCAATGGACTGCGCGCAAATCTGGCTTGGTCTCACCGAGGATCATTTCGGACTCTGAGCCCAGGCATCGCGGGGTCGGTGTTGTATGGTTTCGCGGTGGATGACCACGAACTGGCGGCTCAGTTGGCCACCGAGGCTGGCAGGTTGCTGCTCGCAGTGCGGCAGGAATTCGCGGATGCGGATGTACGCGAGCGAAAAGCGGCAGGGGACAAGCGATCCCACGATTTCCTGATGGAAGCACTCGGTAACCAGCGTCCTGCGGACGCGGTGCTGTCCGAGGAAGGCGTCGACGATCCGGTCCGACTGCGCTGCCAGCGAGTGTGGATAGTCGATCCGCTCGACGGAACGCGTGAGTTCTCCGAACTCGGACGCGATGACTGGGCGGTACACGTGGCGCTGTGGCAGGCCGGCGAGCTCATCGCGGGAGCCGTGGCCCTGCCTGCGCAGGGCATCACCTTGGCGACACCACACGTGGAGCCGCCGCCGGTGGCACCTGACAAGCCACGCATCGTGGTGTCGCGTACCCGTCCGCCCGCTGTTGCCCTCGCCGTGCGCGATGCGCTCGACGGCACCTTGGTCGAGATGGGTTCTGCGGGTGCAAAAGTGGCGGCGGTGGTGCAGGGGCTGGCCGATGTGTACGTCCACGCGGGCGGCCAGTTCGAATGGGACTCAGCCGCGCCGGTGGCGGTGGCCCGCTCCGCCGGCCTGCATACCTCGCGGATCAACGGGTCTGCCCTGGCCTACAACCAGCCCGATCCTAAGCTGCCCGACCTGGTGGTATGCCGCCCGGAGCTGGCTCGAGAGGTACTGGCCGCCACCTGCTGAACTGCTGCCGCCGGGACGTACGGGCCGCGACGGGCTCATCGGGTGGCCAAGCGCGCCAACAAGCCCGATGCCACGCTGCCGACCACAATCAGCGCGATGGCCACGGTGAAGCCAACCGAGCCGGTGACGATCGCCGCGATTCCGGTGGCGATGACGAACGTGGGTAGCCGGTCGATCATCCGTCTGATCGATGGCCTTTGTCGCATATCCCCGCCTCCGCACGGGCACGGCTAGTACTCGTAGCGAGCCAGGTTTGGCCTGCCCCCGCTCTGGACGCCGTCGTCGGAAACCAGGGCGGGCACCATTTCACTTGTCACCAGGCCGTAGTCGCCGGTCAATTCGTCAACCACATCGAACGATTCGGCGATGATGTCGGGAGTGTCGATGACGATGGTGACCACTGGAACATGGCGGCTAAGGGAGAGCAGCTTGTCGCCGTGGGGCTGATGATCGCCGTGGAAGCCCCAGATACCGCGCAATACGGTCGCACCGTCGGACTTCTTTCGCTGATAAAGCCGCCGGATCACGGCCCGGTGGATCGGGACGCCGTCATACCGTGCGGAGTCGGAGGTGTAGAGCATCAACCGTTGCCACAGCGGCAAGCCATGTTCATCGCTGGCAGGCAACGCATGCGGCCTTTCCAGCAGTTCACCGTCGCGCTTGCACACCCGCACCCGCTCTAGCGTGATCAAAGGATTCCTAAGCAACCCACCCAGTTCCGGCAATACGCGACTGATGACTTCGCCGCTACCCACCGCGATGATCATCATCGGAACGTCGGTATTGCGGGCGAAGAAGTTGGCGCGCTGGCGCTGTCCATGGCGGGTGCCGTCTACTCCCAAGAACACTGACGCGCCGGCCAGCTGGCGTCGATACATCAAGTCGCAAATGGCGACATGCGCGGGCACCCCGTAGACGCGTTCTTTGCGGCCGACGTAGATCGTCAACTTGACCGCTTCGCCTGGTGCGCTGGACATTTCCAGCGGGCTGATGTCTCCGCGCAGCATCCGGGCCCGTTCGATGGTAAGCAGGCCGCGTTGTTGAAGGGCAAGAACCGGGTCGAGCAGCGCCTCGATCTTTTGCCTGGTGTCCACGCCGATTACCACCACGGGTGGGTCCTCGGACAACGTCAGCGACCGATCGGTCCTTAGGTGCCGCCCGGTCCCGAAGCCGCCGGCACCACGCAACACGATGCTGGAAGCGATCTGGCGCTGCTGGAAGAGGCCGAGCAACAGGTCGGCGAGGAAGCCGTCGTCGGTCCGCCGACGTTCAGCCAAATAGGCGCTCACGGTCAGACAATCGTCGTCCATGGCCGCTCCTCAAGCACTGCAGTGAAAGAGTTCTCGGTGTCAGCGCCGATTCCGATAGTGCCGCACTGGTCAACCGACGGCCGTGGGGCCACCCAAGGCCGCACGCGCCGGTCCGTTCCCGCCGGCACTGAGCCGGTGTGATCCCAGCGCCGCGAGGTTGACTACCACCATGTTGTTGTCCACCGGATTGCTGTTTTTGCCAAGGCCGTCTACCACGGTGCGGTATCCCTGACCATACAGCACTGCCTGATAGCGGCGGTGAAAGTGCCCATGCCACAAGCGACCTGGACGAACCGCGTCCACGACAGAGCGTAAGCGCAGTCGATGCAGCTCGGAGCGCCGCAACTCCCGCTCCGGGAATCCCAGACGGTCACGCGCCGCGCCGGGAACCGTGATCCCAGCCGGACAGTCATGGCAGAACATCGCATCCGCGGGCCCGGCCGCGGCAGTGTCGCCGACCTGCTTGCGGGTGATGAGCTCTTGCACCCACCAGGATCGCCCACGCGTTCGCATGAACCGGTCGAGGGAATAGGCCCCGCCGAGGGCCAGGCAACTCGTCTGGCCCCACCGCCATCGAAACCCTCTGGGCAGATGCACCAGGTGGGCCCGTAGATGGCGTAGGCCGTCCGGATCGACGGGCCAGCCGAGCAGCCGATCAAAGTTTTCGTGATTGCCGTCGACGAAACCGAGCGTCATCTGGCAGCGAGCAAGCGTTTCATCCAGCGAATTCAGGTATTCGTCGGTGAAGTTGTAGCCGAAGTCGCCGAGGTGAATCAGCACCGTTGCTTCGCGCTTGGCGGCATGCTCGATGGCCGCGACGGCGTAATCGGTATCGGCATGCCAATCGCCGGCGATGGCGATCCGCGACGGCGGGGCCAGAAAGGAGGGAAAGGATAGAAAGGACTGTGCCACCGATTGGCCTCCTGGGTCCGCGATAACGCTGCTACCTGCCGCAAATTAGCAATCATCGATTCCCAGGGACCGTTGGCATTGCTGTACAGGACGCGGGCCCCACCGCGCATTTCAATCCAGATTACGCGGCGTTTTCGGAGGCGGTCAATCTCGATGCGCCACCCGCCACGCGGGCGAAACGATGAGGATTCCACCCAGGAGTGTGCTGGTCGCCGAAGGGCTGACATCTTTGCAGGGCAAACGAAGCGTCGGTAGGATGGGGTTCTCGTGATGAAGTTCGCCGCCACTGACTGACACGTGGCGGCGGCGCATGCTTATCGGGGAGCGACAAACCACGAGCTGAGTGCCCTCTACGAAGGTGTTGAGAAGCAATGAAATTCGTAACTGCGATGGCTGCTATCTGCGCCAGCATCGCCCTGGCCTTGCCGGCGCATGCGGAGCGAAGCGCCACCAGCGGGGACGACGCCAGCTTTCTGGCCGCGCTGCAGCAAATCGGCATTACCTATCCGAGTTCGGCTGATGCCATCGGCGCGGCCCATGCGGTGTGCATATGTTTGGACAACGGCGAATCCGGCCTATCGGTAATCCAAGAAGTGAAGACCCGCAATCCTGAATTCGATATGGACGCCGCAGCACACTTTGCGGTGATATCCGCGAGACATTACTGCCCCCACCACCTCTTCGACGGTTGACCCCACGCGGCGCGGTGGCCGCAGGTGCTAGTCGCTTTGATCCACCAGGACCGGGCCGTCGGGTCGATCCCCGAGGGTCTGCAGGGCGATGTCCTCGCCCCCGGCGGTAAGACGCACGATCTGGGCTAATTCCCCGGGGGCGTCGCATTGGACATAATGGTCGGCGTTCGGCACTACCCAATAGCGGCTGCGTCCGGGCTGGTCCTTCAGATACGTCTGCCATACGTGGTTGGCGACCCGCAGAGGCGCGACCCCGTCATGCAGTCCCCAGACCAGGGAAGTGTTGACGGTGATCGCAGAAAGCTGGGCAAGCCAGCGGTTTTCATCGGCAGCTCGCTCATGCAGATACTGAATGGTGTCGGGTAGCACCCGGACGCCGTCGTTGTGGGCAAAGCACTTGGCCAACGCAGCGATCTCGGGGTCATCCAGCGCCCGTCGCGGCATAAAGGTGCTCGCTCCCAGGCCGGCCGCCAGCAGCTCGGGTGTGATGGCAGCCGCGGTGGCCCGCCCCGTTGCGGAGTCCAGCAGCGCGGTCTGGAACGCGGTCAGGTTCGCCAGCGGAAGATAAATGTTGGCGTTGGTGACAATGAGGTCGACGGGCAGCCGTGGTGGGTCTTGGGCGGCTAACATACCCAGCGCGATCATGCCGATGCTGCTTCCGCGATCATGGGTGAGCATCCGGAATTCGGTCAGCTGCCACACCTGCGTGATCGCGTGGACGAGCAGACGCGCGTCGTCATACAGCGAGTAGACGTAGGGCTCCGGTGGTTTGTCGGACAGACCGTAGCCGGGGAAGTCCAGCACGAAGATGTCGAATTCCGAACTGAGTTCACCGGCCAAGCCGAAGTAGTCGATGCTGGACGTCGGAAACCCGTGCACCAGCACTAGAGCCGGTGCCCCCGGCGTGCCGCAGCGCCGGTTAAATACCGTGACTTCGATTCCGTCGTTGCCGGGAGTGGTTGACCGCCAGCGCAATTGGGTACCTCCGCTTTTCCATGCTGCGAAGATGTCCACGATGATTGCCTTTCGGGGTCTGGGCGTCGCTAGGCGAAGGCCACGGTCGCCAGTAGTAGCGGCAGCTGTTGTGACCGCAGTTCGGGCATCACCAGTCGCTCTGGTCCAAAGAATGAACCGCTGAGGTAGTTGTCAGCCTCCCAAACAGAGGCGGCACTGACCTGACCCTGATAGCTGAAGTTGTCCAGCACATAGGGGACGGCATCGGCCTCGAGCAGTGAAGGGCCGTTCATCAGTTGGAAATGTAGGTGCGGGGCGTTGGAGTTGCCGGTGTTGCCAAGCCTGGCGATTAGTTGTCCTCGGGTGACCTTATCGCCGGGCTTGACCAGCAGGGAGCCCTTGATCAGGTGGGCGTACATCGCATACACCCCACCGCCGAGGTCCATGACGATGTGGTTGCCGTCGACGTTTTCCACCGTCATCTTTGCCGCCAGGACGGGATCCGATGCCGGTAGTACTCCCGGCAAGTTGGCTTCGACATCGTCCAGCGTCGCGGTTACGGTGCCGTCGGCGACCGCATATACGGGACTTCCGAACGACAGATAGCTCTCGTTCTTCGTCTGGTCGCCCGTGTAGAAATCGCCGTGGTCGGTCATCCGCATCCAGTCGATCGCGAAGCGCTGGCTGTTGTCCAGCTTCATGTCCACCGACAGGATGGCGTCCCGGTGCGCCCAGCCCGGATCGCAGCAACCGTTGAACGCGACCCAGTTATTGCCGCGTAGCGGTGGGCTGATCACCCGTGGCGCGCCGGCTGAAATGTTGAACGGTGCGCCCAGACTGTCGAGCGGGCCGGGCCGGCCGCCGGTGCTCGGGCCGGTCGCCCCGGTGCCATGCAGACGCAGCATGATCGCCTTGGGGAATTGCGCCAACGTGTCCAGCGTGAAGTCGAGCAGCAGCGTCCGCGACGTTTGCGGCGCAATGGTGAAATCGGGAGCGGGTTGCCGAGTCAGCTGTCGCAATCGATTGCAGTTTCCATAATTGCAAGACGGGTCGACCAATTGGGTGTCGGAGAAGGACGCGAGCACATTCTTGGGTTCCTGGGCGTCGACCACGTCGACGGCGTTGAGACTGGCAGGTACTCCGGTCGCGTTGGTGATCTGCATGTCAAAGGCCAAATGATACTTCCCGTCACTGCCTGGGAAGGGAAACGTCGGCTGGCTGATAGGGGCCACGGTCAATGGGGTGAACGCGTCGGGGACCCGCACGCCCACCAGCGCATCGCTGCTGACCGGGGCGGTCGAGCCGCCGTCGGGGCCAGTTGGTGCGCTGGCGGAGCACGCGGCGACCAACGTTGCTAACCAACAGATGGCCAATCGCGTCCATCGGGATTTCCGGGCTGGGTACCGCGGTCGAATCGCCGCCATCTGGTGTGCCTCCTTGGACAAAATCCGGCTGCCGTGAGCCTAATATTCGGCCCCGCTACTTTCGACCAAGACGGCCATCCGGGGCTTACCATGCTGGACATGATCAGTACCCGACTAATCGGGGTTGGCCAATATCAGATCAGCGCCGAGGAAGCCGACGTGATCGACATGCGGTATGTGTCCGCCGACTCCACGACGTCTGCGGCCACGGCGGGCAGCGGTCGGGCGCTCGGCGACACCTCCAACGGCTTTCCCGGTGATTACCGCGTCCAATATTTCGATGACGCAGGCGAATTGACCGGTGACCTCGACTTGCGCATCCAGCGGGCCGGACCGGCCTACCGGCTGATTTGGCGGCACCGTCGCCAGAATGTCAGCCTCCCCGCCGCGGTCGGCGAAGTCGTCTTCGAAGGGGTCGGGCTTCCCGACGGTGACCGATCATTGGCCATCAGCTACTGGATGGCGGAAGAGGTGTCAGCAGCGATCGAGCGTCGCCCGTTGCTGTGAACCGCTGAAGGGACTGCCCGGAGGTGACAGGTTGAAGCCGAAGTTGCTGCTACTGATGGTTGCTTTGGCACTCGCCCTGAGCGCTTGCGGTGGAACATCTCCGCCGCGGCTGTGGGGAGCATTCACCGAACGGGGCCTGAGCAATGTCGCGATGCAGCCCGGCATCAACGTGCGCGTGTTCAACGACGTGAACCTGGACGCACACGGTTACATCAAGTACGACAAGTCCACTGG
This sequence comes from Mycobacterium basiliense, assembly GCF_900292015.1. Lineage (NCBI taxonomy): Bacteria > Bacillati > Actinomycetota > Actinomycetes > Mycobacteriales > Mycobacteriaceae > Mycobacterium > Mycobacterium basiliense. Next base: position 3,518,213 of record NZ_LR130759.1, on the reverse strand, counting down.
ATACCTGACCCTGCAGCCAGGCAGCTATCGAATCGACGGCTGGTCGCTGACCACGTTCGGTCTCAAGCTGACAACCCAGCAGCAGATGGCGACCTATTCGGCTCCTGGCTACGCGTTCTTCTGGAACGTTGACGAGAAGAAGATGGAGATCCTGGCTTCCCTGCAAGATCCGTTCTATGCGCAGCACAGCATCATCGATGGCGTCTTGACCGTGCCCAAGACGACCAACTATTTCTTTGGTCACCAAAACGGCGACAAGGTCGACGGGTAAGTCTGCAGATCTACGATCCCAACATCAAAACGCCGGATGGGCAGATTTCCACGAACCATGCATTCGCACAGCTGGTCGTTGAGCGGCTGTAGTGGCTGCGAAAACGTGCGGGCGCCAGGCGCGGTCGCTCAAGGACAACGGGCCTGAAGTGATCTTGGGGCCAACCTGGCGGCCGGTCTCGCGGACATCGCCACCATGAGCGCCTGCGAACACCGCACGCTCATCCTGTCGGCCTTTCCGGCCGACCGTTGGCGCAGTGATATTTTCCGGCGTCGCCGGTGGCGCCGGACGCACCCGTATCGGTGACGTTGCCGTGCCCGCCCGGTGGACCCTGGACAACGGCGAGATGTTTTTGGTTGCCAACCGCGCAGCGCACCCGATCGGTCGCTGCTGTACACCGGCAACATCTTCCGGGCGGCGGGGCCTTGGCTGGTCAAAGGTCTGCTCGGCAACCTTAACTTCGCCGCCGCCCAGCCCCCGGGCTTCGACGCGGTGGACAACGAAACAGCGGCGGCGCAGGCGGTCGCCGACGCGCACGGCATCCCCTTCCTGGGGATCCGCGCCATGTCCGACGGGCCCGGGGGTCTGCTGCGCCTTCCGAGCTTCCCGGTGTCGTTCCTCTTCTACAGGCAAATCGCCGCGGATAACGCAGCCCGGGTGGCCGCCGTTTTCATACAATGCTGGGTCGATGCCTGAGGTGGCAGCGATAAGAGCGGGCGGGTGACAGTGTGGCGCATTGGTTTCGCAGAAATCGGCTTACCGTGGTGGGGATCATCGTGGGCTCCGCACTCGCCGTATTGACCGCGACACCGGCGACAGCCGTGCCCAACACGCAGTGCACGCTGGTTACTGCGGTCGAAGACGTGAACCGTGTGTCCCAATTACCGTCAGAGCTGCTGAAAATCCTCCCGCCCATCGCTGATATCGGCGCACCGTTTAACAAGACGGATTCGGTTGAGGATCCAACGCTGCCTTTTCGGCGCTTGATTCGCGCCGGCCATCGTGGCAACGACTGGTTTGTCTGGTATGAGCATGGCGGTCTCGGCTATTTCTGGCAGGCGGTACTCGCGCGGGTCGAGCCGGGTGCTGCGCCTAGGCCGCTGGCCAATGCAGGAACTCTCTCCGACACGTTGTGCACCCTGACCGACGGAGTCTTCGTGGGTCAAGTGCCGCCCTATCCGGCGGGCACCTGGGCCGCATCGAGCTATTAAGGCCAGACCTCCCAACGGATCATGGTTCGCATCGGTAGGGCGAACAAGGGACGCACCGCGTTGGTCCGCCACCGCTGTTCCACGATCGGGGTTAGGGCACGAGCTGCGGTCAACGGGACCTCGTCGCGGTATACGACGGTGATGTACTGCCCGTCCGGGTGCCAACCTCGAGGAAGCGGGCGGACAGGAGCTGGTCGGACCAAACGTCCAGGCGTCGGCAGCGCCGGGCATGTTCAGCAACGCCGGCTAATGTATGGGAACCGCCGTTCTCACGCAGCGTGCGCCCCAGTTCGACGAAGTCGTCGAACGCCTTTCGAACGGGATCACCCACCAGGTGGTGGACCACGTTGCCCACCTGACCCAAGGGTCCGGTGTCCGCCAGCCGATGGTTTCGCGGTAATCGCCGTCGTCGATCCAGCACAGCCCGCGCACGATGCCCGGTAGTTGGTACTGCTCGGGCATGTGGTCGCGCAGGTACCACCGCAGATACGTACCGTCGTCATCGGTCGGCGCGGGGGCGGTGAGGCTGAAAATGCCTGCCCTTAAACCAATCGCGCGGTGTCCAGCTCGGCGAGTGCCTGCAGATTCTCCAGATAGTGTTGCCGGGAGGTGTGGACGAACGTGGCACGGATGGTGGTGGCACCGTGCGCGGTGGTTTCGGCGAGGATTTCGCGGGTCAGCTCGGGTGCACCAATCGGATCCAACGCCGTCGGGGGCGTGAGGACTACTTCAAAATCCGGTCTAATGTCGAAGCGAGTCAACCAGTCTCGGACTTGGCGCAGACTTACGTTGAAGGGTGCCCAACCGTCGGCCAGGTACACGGCTCGCCGTAGCGATCGCATGGTTCGTCCGCCGACCCAGATCGGAACATGCCGCTGGACCGCACACGGGTCGACGACCATCCCGGCGAAAGAATAGAACCGGCCGTGATAGGCCGGCTCGGGCACCGACAATGCCGCGCCCAACGCCTGCAGCGCCTCGTCGGCCCGCGCTCCACGGTCCTCGTACGAGACGCCAAGAAGGTCGAACTCTTCCTTGAGGCTGCCGACGCCCACGCCGAGGATGAGTCGGCCATCACTGATCGTGTCCAGCGTGCCGTAGCGCTTGGCGATCTCGAGGGGGTGGTGATATGCGAGGACCAGCACATTGGTTGCCAGCCGGATTCGTGAGGTGCGCGCGGCCAGATAGGCCAGCGTCGCCAGCGGGTCCCAATAGCGGGTCCCACGGCGCTGTTTCTCGGCTGTGGGCAGGGCGATGTGCTCGCTGCAGGTCAGATGGTGATAGCCGAGCCGATCGGCGGCTTCGGCGGCCACCGCAAGGTCCTCGATCGATGCGCTTTTCTCCCAATCGGCGCCGGCACCGGGCAACATGGTGACCACGGGGGTGGCAATCGATAGCTTTGCGGTTGCGGCGCTCATCGGGATAGATTCTAACAGTGCTCGAATTTTTTCGAACCATGATCGAATCTGGGCTGCGCGAGTTATCGTGACCGTGACAAGTGGCGTGCCGCAATGACCTCCGCGATGCGACGCGGCTATGGGAAACTCGACCGCACCCAGGTGGTGGCGGCCCTGCACGACCTGGCTCGACGGGTTGGCGTACAGCGGGTGACGATGCGAGGCCTCGCCGCCGAAGTCGGTGCCGCGGTGCCCTCGGTCTACTACCATGTCCCGGGGAAGCGAGCCGCTTTCGATTTGTTGGCCGAGTCCGTACTCGCTGAAATTCCGGTCCCGCAAGCCGGCACGTGGGATACCCGGTTGACCGAGCTCTATTGCGCCGCCCGTGAAGTGATACTCGACGTTCCGGGTATCGCCGGGATTCTGCAGACTCGTGGTGGCGAGGAACGCGCCCGCCGACTCGACAGAATCAGCCGGTCGCTGCTGGCCGAAGCCGGTCTGGCGAAAGCCGCGGCGGCCGCCGCGCGCACGGTGCTCTACACCTACCTGCTTGGCTCCGTGAGCCTGGAGGAGTCGCGCCCCAAACGGCAAGGCGCGGCCCGCTTTAGCAACGGGCTGGACGTGATCATTGCCGGCATTAAGGCCAGCGCGGAACGGCGATGAACATCCCTCGGGTCCAACCCCTGCGGTGCTCGTCCGTTGACGGCGGAGGCAAGCTTCCAACCCAGATTCATGGCGTCCTGCAGCCCCAGGTTCAGGCCCGGGCCGCCCATCGGACTGTGCACGTGCGCGGCGTCACCAAGTAGCAGTACCCGGCCTTGCCGGTAGTGCTCGGCGTGGCGGGTGTTCTGCCCATTGATTCGGCGAAGAGCGTGCGGCCCAGCGCATTTTGGCTCTGAAAAGGGGATGTCCACGCCGAGCACACGGCGAACGCTGTGGCGCAGTTCCGTCAGCGTCATCGATTCGTCGGCGACTGCGGGGGCGAATTCGATGGTTCCGAGCAGCGATCGGCCGGGTTCGAACTCGGCGAAAATGACTCCGCCTCGATCGAAGCGGCTATGGCCAAACGGAAGCCGGCCGAATCCTGCGATATCGATCCCTCCTTCGGCACTACGGAGCGCGTCGGGGATGTGCACATGGGCGAGCCGGCCCACGGTGGGCGACGTGGTGCCGGGAAATCGATCCCCACGCTCTTGCGGACCAGGCTGCGCCCTCCGTCGGCTCCCACCAAAAAACTTGTCATGATGCGGTAGTCGCGTTTCGGCGACGACACGGCGATCGCAACGGAGTCCGCCCGTGCGTGCAATCCGGTGAGCTCGTGGCCCCAGCGCAGGTCCACCCGGAGATCTCGCGCCCGCTTCGCTAACAGCCGGACGAGCCTGGGCTGGGGCATGCGCATCGTGTACATCGGGTTGTCGACCATGCCCACGAAGTCCAGCGGCATCGCGGCGAACATCCAACCGGGGGATGGCTCGGGAGGGCCGTTGCAGCCGCTGAACTTGAGGTACAGGCCGCGCATGTGCAGCATCCGAACAACCTGCCCGACAAGGCCGTTGGCCTTCGGCTCGCCGCTTGGACCGGGTAGCTTGTCCAACACCAGCGGTCGGATTTCGGCCAACGCGAGTTCGCAAGCCAGCATCAATCCGTTGGGACCGGCACCCGAGATGACCACGTCGGCGGTTTCATCAACCATGTCGTGGCCGCCGCGGGTACATATCGAGTTCGGGGTGGGTGCCCGTGCGCTTGGCGATCGCATCGCCCACGCAGTTCAGAATAGGCACGATCTTGCAAGGTAGGCAAAACTGCCGAGTGGCAAAATTGGGGGTCAATCCGAGTCGCCGGCGTCGAGCAGTTGCACCTCTTCGAGATCCATCTCTGCTTGCAGTTCTCGCAGCACTATGTCGTCGATAAGGTTCTGGTTGCGCAGCAAGGTGACGGCCCGCCGCTGGTGTTCCAGTACGCCAAGACGGACGCGCCGGACCAGTTCGGTGCGCTCGGCCAGGGCGCTGGGCGCCGAGTCCTCGACATTGGCCATGACGAGCTGGGAGCGTTCTTCATATTCCTTCGTCAGGCGCTTCATGATTTCCGGGCTCACCCTCAGCTCGTCGGCGACCGCGGGCAGGGCATCCAGGGCGGCTTCGGCGCTGCGAGCCCGAGCTAGCTGCAGTTCATCGGCATGGGCTGCGTCTTCGGGTATACGCGCCCACCGCACCAGGGCGGGCAGCGAGCTGCCCTGGACCAGCACGGTCACCAGGATGACGATCGACACGACGAAGATGATCAGGTTGCGGTCGGGAAACGGGGCTCCGCTGAGCGTGGTCATCGGGACCGCCAGTGCCGCGGCCAGCGACACCGCGCCGCGGAATCCGGCCCAACTGGTGACACAACGTTGCCGAAAGCCGACGTGGCGGGTGGGTTTGTTGACGATCCGGTCCACCGCGCGCCCCAACACGGTGGTCGCTTCGACCCAGACGATCCGGGTCGCGATGACGACGGCGGTGACGGCCATTGCCAGGACCGCGGCGCGTCGGAGTCCCCCGTCGGCGTTGGAGATGTGTTCGATCGCACCGGGAATCTGGACTCCGACGAAGACCCACAACGACCCGTTAATGAGGAACGTCGAGATGTCCCAGAATGCGAAGGCTTCCAGGCGAGACCGTGCCCGGATCACCTGCGGCCCGGTGTAGGTGAGAACCAGCGCGGAGATCAGCACCGCGACGACTCCGCTGCAATGCAGCGATTGGGCGAGCAAGAATGCCGCGAAGGGCGTCAGCAGACTCAACGCCCCTTCTTCCAGCGGTGCGTCGATGGTGCGGCGCACCAACGTCACCAACCCGCCGACCAACAGCCCGGCCGTGATCCCACCGAGATAGGACAACACGAACCGGCCGACCAAAGCGCCCGGTCCGATCTCGCCTGCGCCTTGCGCGACGGCGACGGTGACGGCAAACAGAACAAGCGCGGTCCCGTCATTGATGAGACTCTCGCCGCGCAACACTGTTAAAGCCCGCCGGGGTAGCCGTTTGGCCAAGCCGGCAACGGCGGCGGCGTCGGTGGGGGATAGCACAGCACCGAGGACCGCTGCGGCATGTGGCTCCATGCCGAGCGCTCGAGCCGTCCATGACACGGCAACGGCGGTGGCGATCACCAGGCCGATACTGAACATGATGATGACGCGCAGGTTCCAGCGGATCTCGCGGAAGCTGGTGTTCATGCTCTCCCAGTACAAGATCGCCGGCAGGAACAGCAGCAGGACGATCTCGCCGTCGATCTGCACGTTGCCGAAACTGGGGATGAGGCCGAGCAGCGCACCCATCAGGATGAGCAGCACCGGGGGACCCACGCGATAGCGCCGACCGAGGATGGTGCCGAAGACTACGGTGGCGACCAGCGCAACGATGACGACAAGCCCGAACACCCGCTCATCCTCCCGTACGAGCTGATCGTGCGCGCGCTTGGTGCGCGGATGGACCCCTCAGCCACGTGCGCCACACGGCGGCGGTCAGAGACCGAGGCTACCGGACGGTCTCTCGAATCGCGCGATTTGGTGGCAGTCAAACGCTGCCAGCAGCGAAAGCTGTTAGTCGCCAAGCGAATTGATGAGGAGCCAGCAACCAACGTGATATCGTGGCGGCTGCGGCCTGCTGCGGCACCGCCGAAATCCGTTGGGATCCCCGCCGATCCACCGATCGGTTCGCCGTGCGTGGTGTGGATTCGCAAACTTTCTTCATCGGCACCCGCGCACATGTCCGGCGCGGCAGGGCCAGGCGACTAAGCTGCGATCCGGATTGGAGAAGGATGGTGTTGATGAAGATCAGGCTGCTGGTGATCGTTGCCATGCTGGTGTTGGCGGTAGCGGGGTGCACTAACAGAGGTCGGTTGCCCGCGACAAAGACCATTGACGTGCCGATGGATGAGGTGTTGAAGGAAAGCTCCATCGAACGGCAGGTGAGCCTGTCGGTCGGAGACACTTTGAAAGTGACTTTGGGATCGAATTACACCACACCCTATCGTTGGACAGAAGATACGACCATCGGCGATACCACGGTTCTGGAGCAGATCAGTCACCGATACGTGCGGCCAGACACCGATGTGATGGGGGCGCCCGGCACCGAGGTGTGGACTTTCAGCGCGTTGCGGCCGGGCACGACCACCATCACCACCGGCTACTCCAGCTTCGTCGGTAGCGACAACTCACCGACGTGCACGTTCACCGCGAAAGTAACCGTGCGGTAGCGTTCGCCCGCCACCAGCGGCCGAGCGAAACGTGCGATCCGTGGACTGGGTGGAGCGGATCGCGCCTCAACCGGCACAATGAAGGAGAAATTACCAACGAAACATCCCCGACTAGGTGCTGCACAAGCTGCCTATCACCAGCCACGCGGCCGGTGTGCGGCCCCATTGCTAGGGGGCACGTCAGTACGGAGGTGCCAGGGCGATGACCGCCAAGGTGGAATTTCATTTCGACCCGATGTGCCCGTTTGCCTACCAAACCTCAATGTGGATCCGCGACGTCCGCAGTCAACTGGGCATCACCATCGATTGGCGGTTCTTCAGTCTTGAGGAGATCAACCGGGCCGACGGTAAGAAACATCCCTGGGAGCGGGACTGGTCCTATGGCTGGTCGTTGATGCGGATTGGTGCGTTGTTGCGTCGAACGGACATGTCATTGCTCGATCGTTGGTATGAGGTGACGGGTAGTGAGCTGCATGCGTTCGGCGGCAAACCCCACGATCCCGCCGTTGCCCGACGGCTGCTCAGCGAGATCGGTGCCGATGACCAGACCCTCGATGCGGCCCTTGCCGACCCGACCACCCACGACGAAGTCCGCGCCGAACACCAGCGGGTCGTCGATGCCGGCGGATATGGTGTGCCAACGCTCTTTATCGACGGCCAGTGCCTATTTGGGCCGGTCCTGGTCGACCCGCCAACCGGACCCGACGCAGTAAAACTGTGGAACGTGGTGACCGGAATGGTCGAATTACCGCACGTCTACGAACTGCAACGGCCCAAGTCATCGGCTGATGCCGAACTCATCGCCCAGAGCTTGCGACCCTACCTCGACGGGCGGGATTGGGTCAGCATCAACCGCGGTCAGGTGGTCGACGTGGATCACCTTGCCGGCCGCAAGGTCGCTCACGGCGATGGGTAAGCCCGGCCGGGCTATGGCGAAACGGTGGCTGCCTCGAGTTCCTTGAATGCCTCGCCCGTGTACTGTGCCAGCCGTTGCAAATGCGGCACCGTGTCCCGGCAGCCCAGGAACCCGAGAACGACTTTGTCCGTATAACCGACCAGCGTGACGTTGAGCCCGTAGCCGTCGCACAGGAATGACATCGGCACGATCAAGTCCAGTTTGGCTCCGGAAAGGTACAACGGCTGCTTGGAGAGCACGACGTTGGAGACGGTGAAGTTGAACAGCGGCGGAATCACCCCGAGCGCTCCGGTCTTTTGGCCCAGGGCGATGGGCAGCAGGCCGAAAACGGAATAGTGCTGTAGGGCGTTCGGCGACATGGCCAGCAGCTCCGCTTTGCCTCGGCTAGTCGATGCCGCGATGTTGGTCAGCCGCTCGACAGGGTCGTCGATCGACGTGCCAAGCGCCGCGACGAAACCCGACGCCGCGTTGACCGTGTCGGCGTCGCGTTCAAAGCCGACCGGCACCGACACGGTCAGGCTGCTCGGGGGCAGGGCGCTGCAGTCCTGCAGGTAGCGGCGGCAAGCGCCGGAGACCGACGCCAAGATCACGTCGTTGACCGTGGTCTCGGTGGCGTTGGACACCGCCTTGAGCCGCGGCAGGTTCAGGACCTGCACGGCAAGGCGTTTATGCCGGTTGATCCGGGTATTGAACGGTGTTCGCGGGGTGTTCAGCGCCGCCAGCACGGAGCTGTTGGCACCGCGCGCCATGCTGGTGAGTTTCCCGACCAGTTCACCGACCGCCGAAACACCCTCGACGGTGCGTTTTGCCGTCGTTACCGCGAAAACGTTGGCCAGATCGTAATCGTCGCCCAGCGGCTCGGGCTTGCCCGAGCCGGGAGGCATTTGCGGATCGGTGGTCAGCCAGCTTTTGATCAGGTTCACCGCCCCCATACCGTCCACTGCGCAGTGGTGGGCCTTGAAATAGATGGCGAACTGGCCATCCGCCAGGCCCTCGATGACGTGCAACTCCCAGAGCGGTTTTGTCATGTCAAGCGGCGTCGAGTGCAGTCGCTCGACAAGGGCTCCGAGATCGCGGGCGGTCCCCGGACGAGGTAATGCCGAGAGGCGGACGTGGTACCCCGGATCGGGCTGCACCTGCTTCCAATACGCCATCGTCGGGCCACCCGCGATCACGCTGTCAAACGGGAAGGGCAGGAACGCCAGTTGCGAGACGGCCTCGTACAGGTCGCGGATAAAGCTTCGCGGTGCTCCCTTGGGCTTGTCGAAGACCGCAAACGCGCCGATATGCATCGGCGTGCGCGCCGCCTCCATCCTCGCGAACATCTGATCCAGCGGGCTGAGCAGCTTCACCAGGCCACCCTAGCGATTTCGCCTTCGATAATTCCGCAAACGCAGGGACAACCCTACCGGTGCCCGCCGGTGCGGGAGCTGCTTCACTGTCGGCGCGGTAGGCTGCCAACTTGCAGGCCGGCCAGCGGTGACGTGCCTTCGAACACCACTCGACCGAACTTCCTTACAGTGCAACAGAGTTCGCCGTCAAGATGCTCGATGTCGGTGTCGACGTTGCGCCGCTCGGCGGGCAGCGGTACCGGAAGCGCGTGCGGTGTCCGGCCGGCGCTGTTGCCCTTCAGCTCGATCTGGTAGTGGGGCGCGAGCGCTCGTACCGACCAGCGGCCGTCGCTGACTTGTGATCGCACCAGCGCTGGGGGCGTCAATCGGATCACGCGATCACCGAGTCGCACGACCACCCCGGTCACCTCGCGGCGGATCGGGCCGAGCCGAAGAACGCCACCCGAGAAGGCGACGGAGACATCGGCGCCGTCGAAGTCGTGCGCCTGTCCCCACCACCAACGCTCGGGAAAGCCCGCGCCCCAGTTCCGTTCGGCATATAGCTGGGCTCCGTCGAACGACCAGATACCTCCGTTGAATTCGACTGAGCCGCTTGCTGTTCCGCCCAGCCGGTAGGGATGCCAGTACTGGTTGAGGAAGGGGATCGAGGAAAAGATCCCGCCGCCTCCCAGAGCCATCGGCCATACGAACGGATCGGCGAATCGCAGGTCTAGATGGACGTCGTCGAGGTCGATGTGGAGCCGATCGGTGCCCGCGGCCACCCGGCCCGTCGCACTCGTTCCAGCGTGCACCGAGAAGGGCGGCGATTCGGCTTCAGCGCCCGTCAAGGCGGCGGTGCGCACGATCCCGCCCGGATTCAATGCGACCGCGACCGTGGCCCAGTCCCCGTCCGGGTGTTTGTTCACGCGACATAGGCCGACAACAACGCGGCCCGAAGCGCGGTCGGTGAGCCGCCAGAACCAGCCCTCCATCTCACGGCCATGTGAGGGCAGCGGATCGCCGAACGGCAGGTCGGCGCCGGTACGTCGATAGGCGTCGACCAAGCGCTTGGTGACGCCTTCTGCCACCCATCTCAGGTATGCAGCGGTCATCGTTGTTGCGCCGCGTAGATCTTGGCCAGGAATTGCTCGACGGCAATCGCGGCATGCGCCGCTCGGGCCGAGCCGAAAATATCGAAAGCGTGCTGGGTGAAGGGCAGCTCGGCGTACACCACGGGTTGACTGCTGACGTGCCGCAGCCGTTCGACAAAGCCGCGGGCCTGCTCGACCGGAACCAGCGAGTCGTTGCGGCCGTGCAGCACAAAAAACGGGGGAGCGTCCGCGGAAACGTGGTTGACCGGCGACGCGGTGATAAATGGTTGCAGGTTCTTCGAGGGGCGCTGTTTGACCACATAACGCACGAGAAGGCCCGGCATCATTGGATGCATCGCGTCGTCGAAGCGGGTGAAGTCATAGACGCCGTAGAACGGCACGGCGGCCTGAACCCGGGTGTCGGCGTCTTCAAATCCGGGCTGAAACTGCGGATCGTTGGGCGTTAGCGCCGCCAGCGACGATAGATGTCCGCCGGCCGAACCGCCGGTGACCGCAATAAAGTCGGGGTCGCCGCCGTACTCGCCGATGTGGGCCTTGACCCAGGCCAGGGCTCGTTTGACGTCGATGATGTGATCTGGCCAGGTGTTACGTGGGCTGTGTCGGTAGTTGATGGCCACACAGATCCAGCCCAGCTCGGCAAGGTGACTCATCAACGGGTGGGCCTGTCCACGTTTGTTGCCCGTCGTCCACGCCCCACCGGGTATCTGGAAGAGCACCGGAGCCTTGCCGGTGCGATCGAGATCGGGACGTCGCCAGATATCCAGGTGGTTGGCACTGCCGAATTCGCCGTAGCTGATGTCGCCGTCGTGGGCGTAGTCGCGGTAGATCCGCAACATGCGCAGCGGTCCGGGGGTCTTTGCGGTCCCGCCGCCGGCCGGGCGACGCCACAGGGCGGCCGAGTCCGCGCGCCGATCGGTTCCCAGGCCGCTGTCCAACGCGGCGTTGAGCAGGGCATCGGCCTGATGGCCGGCCCTACTGAAGTTCACCAAACCCAACGTCGAAAAGGCTGCGACCAGCCAGGAGATCGCCCGCACCGGGCGGGTCAGCCGTTGAGCTGTCACCACCAGTCCGCAAAGCTGGCTGGCCAGCGTTGGTAGGGGGAACTCGGTGACGACGAGACCGAAAAGCCACGACCACAACGACAGGAATCCCTTGCGCGCCAGCGGCCGATAGGCGTTGAGGGTGGAGACGGCGGTAACCGCGGCCACCACCAGCGCACCGACCTGCCGGACGATGTGGATGATTCGAGCTCTGCCCATGGGGGTCACCTTACTTAGCCTGCCTTCCCACTGAGTTGTCAGGTGTATCCTGACGCCCTATCATGGTGTCAGGAAAACCCTGACGCCAGGAGCGGTGATGAGTTCTCGCGCGAAACCGGCAGCGCAGATTTGGTGTTCGTTTTGTGGAAAGTCGAACACTGAGGTCGACCAACTGGTGGCCGGTCCTGGTGTGCAGATTTGCAACGACTGCGTTGGGATCGCCGACGCGATCATGCGGAAGTACCGGGGCAAAACGCGAGAGCTTCGACTGCCGATGTGGGGGTCGATGACCGACCAGCAGATGCTCAGCCATATCCCTCGCATAGCGGTGGTGTCCAAGCAGGTCGAAACCGACTTGCGGTCGTGGGTGCAGGAGCTTCGTCGCCGCGAGGTGACCTGGTCGAGAATTGGTGAAGCCCTTGGTATGACCAGGCAATCCGCTTGGGAACGGTTTTCCGCAGAAGCGTAGCTGGGGCGGGATCCGCCGGAAGCTCGTCGGGCTGGCGATCCAGGGTGGTGCCCCAAGCCCGCGCGCAGAAGCCCCCGGTGCGGGCGAACGGGCCCACCACGTGCAGTAATGGATTGGTGGGGGCCGTCGAGTCGGCGCCGCGGCTGTTTGCTCGACGTCTCGCATCCGGCCGCCGCTTCGTTGCATACCGCTTGGCATTGGCGGCCGGCGTAACGCCGGTTGGCGAACCGGGCGGTAGGTCACACCATTGCGGTCGGTGGGATCTTCAGGCCGATTGCCAACGCGCCGGCGAGTTCACGGCTGGTGTCGTAGTCGAATACCACGTGGCCGCTGATCACATCGACGTCACGCTGGGCCCGCTGAAGCGGGTTTCGCAGGAAGTGCGCGCTAGCACCCGATGCTTCGAGCAAGTCGCCGATGACCGCGCGCGATTCGCGCACGATGTGTGCGGCGGCCAGCCGGGCGTCGGCGCGGACCGGGCGAGACACGCGGTCGCCGGCCAGCAGGATCTCGTCGATGCGCCCGGTGGTGTCGGCAAGCAGCCCGTGCAGGGCGCGTAGTCGCACGCCCGCCTGGCCGAGTCGGGCTTGGGCGGCCGGTTTGTCCTTCTGCTTGGTGCCCTCGTAGGCCAACTCACGTTCGCTCAGCCGCTGGGTGAAGATATCGGCGACGCGCTCGGCCGCACCCAATGCCGGCATGGCGGCGACCAGTGCGAGCGCGGGCACCATCGGCCATCGGTAGGCGACCGCATCATGCAGGTGCGTTCCGGGCGTGCTGCCGGCATAGATGTCGCTGATACTGACCAGGCGGTGGCTGGGAACGAAGACATTCTCGATCTCAATGTCGTTAGAGCCGGTGGCCCGCATCCCGTCGGTGTGCCAGACATCGATGACGCGGATGTCGTCGGCGGGTACCAGCACGAGTGCGGGGTTGATGGCGTCATCGGGTCCGCAGAGTGCGCCGACGATGCTCCAGTTGGCGTCCATCACTCCGGTGGCCCACGACCACCGGCCGCTTAGCCGAACGCCGCCGCTTGCGGCGACGCCACGACCGGTCGGCGCCAACGGCGCCGCGGCGAGAAACGGCCGCGCCCGGAAGCCCTCCTCCTGGGCCTGCTCGTCGAACAGTGCCAGCATCCAGTTGTGCAGGGCGTAAAACGCTGCGGTCCAGGCGGTCGAGACGCAGCCGTGCGCCATCCGGCGCACAGGAGCCAAGATCTCCGAGAATTCGGCCTGGTGCCCGCCGTATCGCTGCGGTCTCAACACATCGATGAATCCGGAGTCGGTGAGTTCGGTGACCGTGGTCGCGGGCAGCCGGCGAAGCTCCTCGGCCTCCTGTGCGCGCTCGGCGAGCCGCTCAATGAAGGTATCGGTGAGGCCGCCCGCAAAGGTGGTCATCCCAACACCATACCTTTTGGTTCGGAATTGGGGGTGGGTACTGCTTCTCCAAGACGTACTCGACCACGAACCGTAGGCTCAGATCCATGGTGACGCGTCGTAGGTCGGGAAATGGGCGACTGACCGTGGACGATTGGGTGCAGGCCGGCTTCGAAATCTTGGCTGCTGAGGGTCTCACCGCGCTCAAACTCGATCAGCTTTGCGCTCGTCTGGGTGTGACAAAGGGCAGCTTCTACTGGCATTTCGAAGACATGGAGGGCTACCGCAGGACGCTCGTTACTTCGTGGGCGCAACTCCACGACAGCGATCGCCAGCAAGTCGACCGGATGAGAGAGCTGCCGCCCCAGCAGCGGCTGGCCGCGATGATGGCATTGCTGGTCAGGCCGCGACTTTACAAGCTCGAGCGGGCCATGCGGGAATGGGCGCGCTCCGACGAGTCCGTCGAGGCAGCGGTGATGAAGGCCGACCGTCAGATGCTGAAGGCCACGCGACAGGCATTCTGCGACTACGGGTTTGACAACGACGAGGCTGAAAGGCGGGCCACCACTGCGTTCGCAACTGGCATTGGACTGCTGCACATGTCTGTTTCGGAGCTCAAGAGCGTGTTCGGTGCCGAGCTCAAGAAACAGTCGGTGTCGCAGCGTAACTGGTTCGTCGACTTCCTGTTGCGGCCTTGATTGCCGCGATGCCCAGCTCCCGGGTGCGCCGGTTTGCTGATGGAACGGCCGATCACGAGAACCCACGGTTGGCATCCTCGTGTCTGGCTATCGGAACCCGCTTCCTGATCGTGGTCGATTGACGTCGCCGGCCAGCCATCCGCCTGCAACGCTTGCTGCTATCCCGGGATGACCGGAGTTCGCTGGAAACTTCAGGCGCAGTTTCGATTTCGAGATCGTTCGGCTTGCGGGCACTTGGTACCGCAAGGGCCGGATCGAATTGATTGGGCAACGCGTTTTCCAAATTCAGGACAGCCCACGGGGGTTCGTCCTAGGCTCGGTGAGCGGTGCGGCATCGGACGGCCGCGTTTGTCGGGCTTGGGGCAGGACGCCAAAGCGTCAGGTGTTGAGAGGGGATGGACAAGGTGACTTTGTTGGTTGCTGAGCCGCAGGCAATGGTGGCGGTTGCTGGACAGATTGAAGAGGTCGGCGCGGCGATCAGCGCGGCCAATGAGTTTGCCGCGGGTCCGATCTCGAGCGTGGTGGCGGCCGCCGGTGACGAAGTGTCCGAGGCGATCGCGAGCCTATTCGCCAGCTATGGCCAGCAATATCGGGCCATCGCCGCACAGGTCGCGGCCTTTCATAGCGGGTTCCACCAGACGCTGAACGCGGCGGCAAACGCATACGCGCAAGCCGAGGCGGACGGCGCTGCCGCCCTGGCGGGGGCCTGGGGAGCGTCTGCGGCACCGACGGCCACGCCGGCCGCTGCGGCGATTCCGCCATTTGCCGCGAACAAGACCACATTGTTTATTGGTGGCACGGGCGTCCCGATACCGGGGCCGACATTCATCGAGATGGCGAACGAGCTCTACGTCCGCTCTGCCAATATCCTGCTGGGGCTGAATACACCCGCAGAGCTCTACCCCCTGACCGGCGTCAAAAGCATGACCCTCGACGCGTCGGTGAGCGAGGGTTTAACCATTCTGGACAACGCAATCAATGATCAGCTCACGATTCCGAATAACACGGTAACCGTATTCGGAATCTCGCAAAGCGCGGTGATCGCGTCATTGGAAATGCAGAAGCTGGCCGCGTTGGGCGCCGCCGCCCCGAGCGCGTCCGAACTCAACTTTGTGCTGTTGGGGAATGAAATGAACCCCAACGGTGGCATGCTGGCGCGTTTCCCCGACCTATCGATCCCGAGCCTTGGCCTCACCTTCTATGGTGGAACGCCGTCGGATACCATCTATCCGACGGCCATCTACACTCTCGAGTACGACGGTTTCGCCGACTTCCCCCGGTACCCTTTGAATTTCATTTCCGATCTCAATGCCGTCATGGGCATCGTCTACGTGCATCCCACGTATTTGGATCTGACTCCAGCCCAGGTCGATAACGCTATTCAATTGTCGACATCGCCGAACTACTCCGGCGTCACCAGCTACTACATTATTCCGACGGAGAATCTGCCGTTGCTAGAACCGCTGCGCGCGGTTCCCGTTATCGGCAATCCGCTCGCCAATCTGGTTCAACCGAGCTTGAAAGTGCTGGTAAATTTGGGTTACGGCGACCCGGCCTACGGCTACTCCACGGCCCCCGCGGACGTCACGACGACGTTCGGTTTGTTCCCCGATGTCGCACCGCAGGTCGTCGCCGACGCGCTGGTGGCCGGAACGCAGCAAGGTATCCACGACT
This sequence comes from Mycobacterium basiliense, assembly GCF_900292015.1. Lineage (NCBI taxonomy): Bacteria > Bacillati > Actinomycetota > Actinomycetes > Mycobacteriales > Mycobacteriaceae > Mycobacterium > Mycobacterium basiliense. The sequence continues at coordinate 3,502,263 of NZ_LR130759.1, read as the reverse complement.
TCTCGGCCGATATGCAGCAGATCTTCTCCCAGCCGATCACTCTTCCGGCGCTGGCGGCGCCGCAACCGCAGGATCTGATGGCGACGCTTGCTGCGGCCCCCTCACCCACGCAGGTCGTCAACACGCTGACCAAGATCGTCTCCGACGACTATGCGGTCCTGCTTCCACTGGCGGACATCGGCACGGCATTCGCGATCACAATGCCCACCTACGACACCAGTCTCTTTGTCGACCAACTCGTGCAGGGCAACCTTATCAATGCTCTCGGATATCCCATCGCCGCCGACGTGGGGCTAACCACGATCGCTGGCGGGGTGGTTGCCCTTGTTGTCCTCGGCACTCTGCAAAGCAACATCAGCGACTTGCAGAGCCTCATTCCCTAGCGCAGCAGGCCGCGCCAGGGGGAGATTGGCTGTTGTTAGCCGACCTCTGCCCGGCTATCCAGATTCCTGACGGCGATCGGATCGTTCTCGGTCAGGCCGACTTTCGCCGCACCGCCTGGTGACCCCAGCTCGGCAAAGAAGTCGGCATTGATCTGGCGGTATGCGCTGTACTCGGCGGGCAGATCGTCTTCGTAGTAGATCGCCTCCACCGGGCATACCGGCTCGCAGGCGCCGCAATCGACACACTCGTCGGGGTGGATGTACAGCATGCGGGAGCCCTCGTAGATGCAGTCGACGGGACACTCTTCAATACATGCCTTGTCTTTGATGTCGACGCAGGGTTCGGCAATCACGTACGTCACAAACGCTTCCTTCCTAGAGACGGCCGATACGAAGCAGGTCGGCCATGCTCGCCACCTTGACTCTAGGGCGTTGCTGCGCCTGGCCGGATTCTCGTTCGAAGCGATCGATGGCCTGCCAGTGCGCGGCGCTGACCAGGTCGGGCTGACGGGCGGCCAGCCAATTTGCCAATTCGTCGGCGCGGTCGCAGGAGGGTGCGCAATCGGGCCTGATGGCCAGGTCCTCGAGCAGGGTGTCGATTGTGTCCTGGGAGTCTTTCTTGTTGGTTCCGATCACTCCGGTGGGGCCACGCTTGATCCAGCCGACGACATATTCGTTGCGGCTACCAGCCACTCGCCCGCCGCGGTGGGGGATGGTGGCGCTGGCGTTGTCGAACGGCAGGCCCGGTGTGCGGACGCCGCGATAGCCGACCGAGCGCACCACCAATTGCGCGGGCAGTTCCTCGCGTTGGCCGGTGTCTTTGGCGACAATCCGGCCGCTGGCATCGCTGATTAGCTCGTTGCCGCCCAACACGATGCTTTCCACCTTGTCTTCTCCCTTGATTTCGATAGGAGATGTCAAGAACCGCAAGATGATTCGACGGTGGCCGGGCCGGGGGGCGCGATCGGCATAGCCGCGCAGCACCCTGATGTTCTGCTTGGCGACTTTGCCGGCCGCGGCCGCGTCGTCGTCGGTGATGCCGGCCAGTTGGGCAGGATCGACGATCACGTCGACGCCGTCGAGCTCGCCCAACTCGCGCAGCTCGAGCGTCGTAAACGCGCTCTGCAGTGGCCCGCGCCGGCCAAGGATCAGCACTTCGTCAACGGTGCAGGCGCGCAACGCTTCCAGCGCGTGATCGGCGATGTCGGTCGTGGCGAGCACGTCGGGATTGGTCACCAGGATGCGGGCCACGTCGACCGCGACGTTGCCGTTGCCCACCACGACGGCGCGGGCGCCCGACAAGTCTGGCGCCATCCGCTCGAAGTGCGGATGCGCGTTGTACCAGCCGACAAAATCGACCGCAGCGACGCTGCCGGGTAATTGCTCCCCGGGAATGTTCAGTGGCCGGTCGGATTGTGCACCGATGGCGTAGATCACCGCGTCGTAGCGCTCGGCGAGTTCGACTGTCTCGATGTGCTCGCCCACCTTGATGTTGCCGAAGTAGCGGAAACGAGGGTCCGCGGCGATCTTCTCGAACTGCTGGCTGACCGATTTGATCTTGGGGTGATCGGGTGCCACGCCGGAGCGCACCAACCCCCAAGGTGTGGGCAGCATTTCCAACATGTCGACCGCGACCTGGATTTCATCGGAGCCGTCCGCGGCTTTCAACAAAGCCGCCGCGGCAAAGAATCCCGAGGGACCGGCGCCCACGATGGCGACGTGGTAGGGACGGCTCATGGGTGTCATCGTTTTCATGGTTCCGGTCACGCGGGGACCGGGGTAGAGGTATCAATGTTGTGATGTCACAAGCAATGGTTGTGCCCGGCCCAGTTGTGGTGATTTGATCAACCATGCCGCTCAGCTCCCGTATGCCCGAACTCGGATCCTTCGAGATATTTTTGGCAATCGCCGAGACGGAGAGCCTTGGCGCCGCGGCTCGTGAACTTGGATTGACCCAGCAGGCTGTCTCAAAGCGGCTCGCGGCGATGGAGGCGCAGATCGGCGTGACGCTGGCCGTCCGGACGACGCGCGGATCTCAGCTCACGCCGGCCGGCCTGATCGTTGCCGAGTGGGCGGCCCGCTTGCTGGAAGTCGCCCAGGAGATCGACGCGGGTGTGGGCTCGTTGCGTAAGGAAGGCCGCGAGCGCATCAAGGTGGTGGCCAGCCAAACCATTGCCGAGCAGCTGATGCCGCATTGGTTGCTGTCACTACAAGACGCGGCCAAACGGCTCGGGGGCACCGCCCCGCAAGTGATATTGACCGCCACCAATAGCGATCATGCGATAGCCGCGGTTCGCGACGGCACCGCGGATCTCGGGTTCGTCGAAAACCCTGGTCCACCCAAGGGGTTAGGTAGCCGGGTGGTGGGACATGACGAACTGGTGGTCGTGGTGCCGCCGGCACATAGGTGGACGCGTCGTTCACAGCCGGTCAGCGCCCGCGAACTCGCGCAAACACCCTTGGTGGCTCGCGAACCCCGTTCGGGCATCCGAGATTCACTGACGGTGGCGCTGCGACAGGTGTTGGGCGAGGACGTACAGCAAGCGCCGCCGGTGTTGGAATTGTCCTCCGCCGCGGCCATGCGCGCCGCGGTCCTTGCCGGCGCGGGGCCGGCGGCGATGAGTAGGCTGGCCGTCGCCGACGACCTGGCAGTCGGCCGACTCCGCGCGATCACTATCCCCGGATTGGACCTGAGGCGCCAGTTCCGCGCAATCTGGGTTGGCGGGCATACCCCGCCGGCCGGTGCCATGCGGGAATTGCTCAGTCACATCGCATCGGGGTAGCACCGCCCGCGTGCCGAGGCGTGAAACGGGTCGGAGCAACCGGATTCAGGCGGCGGCGGGATCTGCCGCCAGCGCTCGATCGAAGCGATCGAGCACGGTGTGTGCCACTAGTCCGTGTGCGCCCAGCGGCTGTGCCATGGGAATTCCGTTGTCGCATGCGTACTTCCACACACGATCGGTGATTCGTCCAGGTGCCAAAAACCAGGGTGCGATAACGATCCGTCGGGCGCCGCGGCGCTGCAACTGCCTGGCGGCATCGGCCACCGACGGTTGGGGGCCGGTGGCGAACGCCATTGTGGCTCCGGACCAACGGGTCTCTGCGGCCAGTTTGGTTGCAACCTGCGCGGTGCGGGCGTTTACGGCGGAGTCCGATGAGCCGATCGCGACCACCACCACCCCAAGCTGGCGGTCGAACGGGGAAACGTGGAGTTCCGCGAGTCGTTCTCGCAGTACCAACACTAATCGATCGTCCTCGCCGAGTACGTCGGCCTGCCGTATGTAGCCCACGCCGGCGCGTGAAATCTGTTCGGGGATATCGATCCGGGCGTGATACGCGCTGGCAAGCAGCAGGGGAGTGACCACGGCCGGATGACCATCCGGCAGGCCGGTGAGCACATCGATGAAGTTGGGCTCGCTGAGTTCCAGGAACGCCAGCCGTACGTCGAGGCCCGGACGCATGCGTTGCAGACGGGCGGCTAAGGCTCGTGCGTTGGCGGCCGATCGTGGATCCTTACTGCCGTGCGCGGTGAGGATCAGGGTGTTTGGTGAGGTGCTCATGAGGAATGGAGTCCGCATTCGGTCTTGGCACGCCCCTGCCAGCGTCCGCTGCGCGGGTCGGAGCCTGCGGTGGGTTTGGTAGTGCAAGGTGCGCACCCGATCGATGGATAGCCTTCGTCGACAAGAGGATTGACCAGCACGTTGTTTTTCTCGATGTAGTCCTGTACTTCTTGGTCGGTCCACGCGACCAGCGGGTTGATCTTCACCAGGCCGAACGTCTCGTCGAAGCTGACGACCGGGGCGCGGGCGCGAGTGGGTGCCTCGACTCGGCGCAGACCGGTGACCCAGGCCGAGTATTCGTGCAGCGCGTTGGCAAGCGGGATGACCTTGCGCAGCCGGCAACACTCGTTCGGGTTGCGTGAGAACAGGTCCTTGCCCAGCAATTCATCTTGCTCGGCCACCGTGTGTTCGGGGGTGATGGTGAGTAGGTGGATGTCGTAGACAGCTTCGACCGCGTCGCGGGAACCGATGGTTTCGGCGAAGTGGTAGCCGGTGTCGAGGAAGATCACCGGCACTCCCGGGCGTACCTTGGCGGCCAGATCCACCAACACGGCGTCTTGCATGTTGGAGGCCACCACGTAGTTGCAGGTGGCACCTCCCCGCGGTGCGGCCATTTTGCCGAAATGCTCGTCGGTCCAACGCAACACGTCAGTGGCGCCGGCACCCTCCAGCTGCTGGGCACCGTGGGTGGCCAGCTCGCGTAGCTGGGCCTCGATCTCGTCCATCCCGTCGTCCTCGGCTCGTCTTGACGCACCTACCGCAGGTCTGTCTCCTCTGCCCGGAGCGCCCAGGTCGCGAATCGTTCGCCGTCCTGGCGCTGCTTGACGAAGTTGCGCACCACTCGATCGATGTAGTCGCCCAGCTCGTCGCTAGTGACCTTGTGCTGGCGCAGTTTTCGGCCGAATCCGCTGTCTTGGCCCAGGCCGCCACCGAGATGAACCTGGAAGCCCTCCACCGAGCCACCGTGTCCGTCATCGACCATTTGGCCCTTGAATCCGATGTCGGCAACTTGAATGCGAGCGCACGAATTGGGGCACCCGTTGACGTTAACCGTGATCGGCACGTCGAGCTCGGCGTTAATGTCCGCCAAGCGACCTTCCAGTTCCGGCACCAAAGATTGTGCCCTAACCCGGGTTTCGGCGAACGACAGCTTGCAGAACTCAATACCCGTGCAGGCCATCAAATTCTTGCGCCAGGACGAAGGCCGCGACGGGAGACCCAGCGCGTCCAAGCCGGCAACCAGCTCGTCGAGCTTGTTGTCCGGGACGTCGAGGATAACCAGCTTCTGATACGGAGTGAACCGGGCCCGGTCGGAACCGACCATCTCCATCAGGTCGGCCACCGCCGACAGGACGGTGCCGGTTACCCGTCCCGCGATGGGGGCAACGCCGACGGCGTTGAGTCCGTTCTTCAGCCGTTGCACTCCGACGTGGTCGATCGGGTGCTCGACCGGCTCGGGCGCGGGGCCGTCCAGCAGCGGACGCTTGAGGTACTCGGTTTCGAGGACTTCCCGGAACTTCTGCACTCCCCAGTCCTTGATCAGGAACTTCAACCGCGCCTTGGCGCGCAGCCGGCGGTAGCCGTAGTCGCGGAAAACCCGGGTCACCGCTTCCCAGACGTCGGGTACCTCCTGCAGCGGAACCCACACACCGACTCGTTGAGCCAGCATCGGGTTGGTTGACAGGCCGCCGCCCACCCACAGGTCCATCCCGGGGCCGTGCTCGGGGTGATTGACGCCGACAAACGCGACGTCGTGGGTTTCATGTGAGACGTCCTGCAGGCCCGATATCGCGCTCTTGTATTTACGCGGCAAGTTCGCGTACTCGGGATTGTTCATGAATCGTTTGATGATCTCGTCGATTGCCGGTGAGGCGTCAACCACCTCGTCCAGCGAGTCGCCGGCCAGCGGCGACCCGTGGATGCCGCGGGGGCAATCTCCGCAGGCTTCGGTGGTTGTCAGACCGACCGCATCGAGCCGTTTCCAAATCTCGGGGACGTCCTCGATTCGGATCCAGTGGAATTGCACGTTTTCCCGATCGCCGATATCGGCGGTGTCTCTGGCGAATTCGGTTGAGACTTGGCCCAGCGTGCGGAGCGTGTCGGTCGTCATAGGCTTGCCGTCGGAACGCACCCGCATCATGAAGTACTTGGCCTCGATGGTGTCGGTGTTCTCGTCGCCGGTCCAGGTACCGTCATAGCCCTGTTCCCGCTGGGTATACAGGCCCATCCAGCGGAAGCGGCCACGCAGATCGCTCTTGTCGATGCTGTCGAAACCTTGCTTGGCGTAGACATTGAGTATCCGATCGCGCACATTCAGCGGGGCATCATCGTGCTTGATCTGCTCGGTGTCATTGAGCGGCGCACCCGGTCCCAGTGCCCACTGGCCTTCGTCGCGAGTCTTGGCGGGACGGGCTGTGGTCATGCGGCGTACTCCTTCGCGAACATTTCCAATCCGGATGCCAATCTGCCGACCTGGATTCGCTTGCCTGCATCGCGCGCATCGGCGATAAGTGCCCAGGGGACGGGACCCGACGGCATGCGGCCGCAAGGTGGGCCTGCGACATCAACGATGATGTTGGTCAGCGGAAAGCGCCCGTAGGCACTACATTGGACCCGCGAGTCATAACCCCGATGGTGGCACCGATCGCATCGGCATCGGTAGAGGTCTTCGTGTTGTGAGGCCACAACGCGCGGTTGTGGGTAGCTCGGCTGTCGGACGGGCAGATTTCAGGTCAGAAGATTGCGCGTAACGCAACCAGTCCACCCGCGCTCAGGATCGCGGCCGACGGCAGCGTGATGATCCACGCCAACGCGATCGGCTTCATCAATCCCCAGTTCGTGGCCCGGTTGACGATGCCGACGCCCAGTACGGCACCGATCAGGATATGCGTGCTGGAGACGGGTAGCCCCAAGACGGTGGCCCCCATGACTACCCCGGCCGCCGACAATTCGGCCGCGAAACCCGACGCCGGGTGCATCGTGGTGAGGTTGTGCCCGACGGTGGCAATCACTCGGCGTCCGATGAACCACAGCCCCGCGCACAACGCGACGCCGAACGTGATCATCACCGCGGTAGGTACCGCCGCCTTGCCTTCGATGGACCCCGAGCGCAGCACATCCAGGATCGCTGCAAACGGTCCTATGGCGTTTGCAATGTCATTGCTGCCGTGGCTGAACGCGAAGCCGGACGCGGTGAACACCTGCATCCAGCTGAACATCAAGAAGGTCGAGCGCGATAGCGATTCGCCCCGAAGGGTTTTGGCCAGGATGAAAGTGGCCATCCAAACCGCGGCGCCGACCATAGCCATGATGAAGTAGTTGTTCATGGCGGTGAGGCCCAGGTGCATGTGCTGAAACCCCTTGAACAACAACATCGCGGCGATGATCATCGATCCGCCAGCGGCGACCAGCGGAACCCAGGTCTGCAGAGCACGGAATGCGTCGATCGAGGATGTCTTGGTGTCAATTTCGTGGAGTTCGCGATAATATTCGGACTCCAGTTCGTCCGGATCGAAGTCCCTGCGGTTTGCCGCGACGGCGTCACGTGCCAGTGCGCCGGTATAGGCGATCTGCTGGATCTCGTTGAGTCGTTCGAATGCCTCTTTGTGACGCTGCCGATGCGCGATGCGTTCTTGTTTGATCGCCAGTAGTTTCCGATCGGCCTCTTCGTTGTACAGCAGAATGTGGCGTTTGATAGCGCCGTAGAGCAGATAGGACACCACTCCACCCAAGACCGGTGAAAGCACCCACGATATCGCGATTTGGCCAATTTGATCCCACTGGATCATCCCGAGAGCGGATGCACCCTTTCCGTCCACAACGCCCAGGGTGACTGCGGCGCCGACGATCCCGCCGACGATCGAGTGTGTGGTCGACACCGGATATCCCATCCGGTTGGCAAACAGCAGCCATAGCGCTGCCGCCATCAACGCCGCCAGCATGATGTTCATGAAGTCACTTGGACCGACCGAAACTCCGGACAGGTCAACGATGCCGCTACGAATGGTCTCGGTGACGTCGCCGCCGGCGATCACCGCGCCGCTGACCTCGAAGATGGCCGCGACCAGAAGCGCCTGTTTCATAGTCAGCGTGCCCGCTCCGACGCTGGTGCCAAACGAGTTGGCGACGTCGTTGCCGCCGACGTTGAAGGCCATGAACATGCCGACGATCGTCGCCAATACCAGGATGACCTTGTTCGCTCCGGACCCGACATAGTCGAATGCCCAAGAGGAGAACAGCACGAACGAGCCGGCCAGCAGCAGACCAAACGAGAGGTGCCACTGGCGATCCTGCCCGAGGAAGCCTCCGTATTGCGGTGTCGGCGTCATGGGATCCTGCAGTCCGCTTGCCACCAGTGCCCGTCCCCGTGTGGTTTTCTGTCGCGGCTCACGCCGGCTCGCGTTCGGTGATCGAGCGTCAGCAGGCTACGACACGGCAGCGAGCGACGGGTAAACCTCGGGTGAACAAAGGTGGTACGGAAGGGGCATTCGCTGTTCTAGGGCCGGCAACCAGATCCTTGAGCGCTGCCAACGCATCACCCAACGACCTCAGCGAAGCCCGCACCAAGTCGGCGCCGATAGCGCGCACTAACTTCAGCGGGCGCATCCGGTTGGCAGAAGCCGATGCTCCTCACCATCGTCACCGGGGCGTAAGGCGGGCACAGCGAATGCCACAACCGACTCATCAACCACGCCAGTCACTTAGTCTTCGGATTCAGAAGGTCACAGAATCTGTGCCACCGACCGCGGTGGCTATGCACTCACCAATCACGACGAGCACCAACCGGTACCGGTCAACCTCGCCCGTGCTAACCACGAGGCGCCAACGCGACGAGCTCAGATACCCCTGTCAGCAGCCGTGTACCTGGTTTTAGCTATCTGCAGCTTCTGTGCTATCCGACGGAGGTCAGCGGAACGACGATGCCCCAGCTCGCTCATCCTGACGTCCAGAGCGCGGGCTTGCGCAATGAATGACGCCGACGCCGTATCGGTGCACACGTTTGTTGGTACCACGGGCACCACCTCTGCGTCGAGGTTGTCAGCGGTCTGATTGTATTCGGCCATCGCAGCAAGGAGCGCGTCATGATTGACGGTAACCGCCGGTACAAACATTTCCAACTCCCGATGTGTGCATTGTTGAGGCATTTGCGGTCGATCTGGTTACATGCACGACAGCATCGACCATTTGCGTGGCTGTTGTCAATAGCGAAGCTGTGCGACACCGCATGTCAGAATTGATCGTAGGAAGAATATTTGCCGTGTGATGAATTTGACAACCGAATTCGGCCATTGACATCAGCATCGGGTTTCCATAGCATCCCATTTTCCAAGGTTTATCGGAGGTGATTAAGCGGTGGTCAGCATTATGGTCGGCAAACCGGTGGGCGAATACGCTTCGTTCATGCTCGACCCTGGCGGGTGGCCCAACTTCCCGCCCGGTGAAATCCAAGGTTATTACAACGAGATGGGATTTCGTATCATGGGGGTGGGCGGCATCGCGGCCGAGGCCGATGCCGCAACTGAAGAGCTTTTGACGAACTGGACGGGGCTCGCTGCTAATGCAGCCGCCGCGAGAGTCGCTGTTTTCCGTAACAGCCTGATGCCACTGCAGTCGTTCATGGTCAGGATCAGGACGTGGTACGCGAAAGTAGCCACCGATGTCAGGACAATGCAACTGATGATCACTGCTAGTGTCGAATCGGCTGAAGCTCAAATCCAAGCCTTACAGGCCGGGGGTCCAGAAAACGAACCGGCGATCGCCGCTATAGTCGCGCAGCGACTCGCCACCCACGTCCAAATGGTCGAATCGCTTGCAGCAAGAATCAATGCGTCAGCTGGCGCGGTATTGGCTACGGCCCCTGCGGTCTAGTGGTTTTCTGGCCGTGGGCGGTGCTTGAAGGCGCTTGAAGGTGATGTGCTCGAGGCATTTGATAATTTGGCTGTCGACTTCCCCGCGGGCGTCGAACGGAACCGTGGTCGCGAAATCGTTGATTGTCGCTAGATTCCGATGCTTGGGGCGCATACACCGTGAACCCAAACTTGTGCACGGGAGGCACGGTGGCGGGCAAAGACTCAGTCGATGCAATGTCGCGTCGAGAGCTTTTGACCAAAGCCGCCGCCGCGACCAGTTCCGGTACCCTGCTGTCGTTTGCCGGCCCGGTGATCGTAAAGGCTTACGGTGCAGGCCCCTGCTCGGGTCACTTGACCGACGTCGAGCACATCGTGTTGCTGAGGCAGGAGAACCGGTCATTCGACCACTATTTCGGAACGCTGTCGGGCGTCAATGGGTTCAGCAGCGGCTCGCCGCTATTCGCCCAAAAAGGGTGGAACCCGATGACCCAGACGAATGATCCGGCCGGCACTAGCTTGCCATTCCGCTTCGACACCACCAGAGGCCCCGCGTTGCCGGGGAGTGCGTCAACGACCCCGACCGCAGCTGGATCGTCATGCACGAGGCATGGAACGGCGGTGCCAACGACAATTGGCTACCGGCGCAGGCCGCGGTCAGTGCGTTGCCGGGCAACACACCGGTGACGATCGGCTATTACACGCGCCAGGATCTCCCGATCCATTACCTGTTGGCTGACACGTTCACGGTTTGCGATGGCTACTTTTGTTCGTTGCTGGGCGGGACGACGCGCAACCGGCTGTACTGGATCAGCGCCACCGTCGATCCCGATTGCGCAAACGGGGGGCCCCAGTTAGTGGAGCCTTTCAACCAAGCGCTGCAGAAATTCAGCTGGCGCACGATGCCGGAAAATCTCGAAGACGCCGGCGTCAGTTGGAAGATGTATCAGAACAAACTTCTGGGAGCGATCAACAACACGACCATCGGCTACAACGGCGAGCTGAACTTGTTCAAACAGGCCGGAAATCCAAGGTCGAATCTGGCCCGCAACGGCATCGCGCCGACCTACCCGGGGACTTCGTCGCCGACGTCAAAAACAACAGGCTGCCCAAGGTGTCCTGGGTGCTTCCGGGATTTCTGCTGTCCGAGCATCCCGCGTTCCCAGCCAACGTCGGTGCTGTTGCCATCGTCGACGTGCTCCGGATCCTGCTGTCCAACCCGGCGGTATGGGAGAAAACCGCGCTGATCGTCAGCTATGACGAAATCGGGGGGTTTTCGACCATGTCGTGCCGCCCACACCACCACCGGGGACGCATCACGGTAGCCGACATCAGTTCCGTGGATGGGTCTGGTGGCATCCGCGGACCGATTGGTCTGGGATTTCGCGTGCCGAGCATCGTCATTTCGCCGAACAGCCGTGGCCCGCTGATGGTGCACGACACGTTCGACCACACGTCTCAGTTGAAGCAGGATTCCCAGCGGACCCTGCTGAATTCGAGTGGACAGGCGGCGGTGAAGCGACGTGTCCTTGGTCAATCTTCGGGTGCGGGGAAGACAACACCGGGGTTGAGGATGCCGGCGGGATCGAAGGACTGCTTGATGCGGCGCATGAGGCCGATCTTGACCGGATCTTCGAGGTCGACGAAGTAGGGTACCTTGGCCCGCCCAACCCCGTGTTCGCCGGAGATCGCGCCTCCCAATTCCATTGCCAGCGCAAAGATCTCGGTCATGAGGAGCTTCTTTCGCTCCGAATCCTTGCACACGATGGCCATGTGCACATTGCCGTCGCCGGCGTGGCCGCAGCCGATCGCGGCGCCGCCGGCGCTGGTCGCCAGACCTCGTGCGGTGCTGAGGAATTTCGGCATCGACGCGCGCGGGACGACGGTATCGATGATGTCGTCGGCGCCCGCGGCCTTGGCCGCCCAAAACGCTTTCTCGCGCGCCTCGATCAGCTTGCGCGCCGAGTTTCCTTCCAGGATGTAGGCGTCGATCGCGCCCAACTCCGCGAGCATCTCACCCGCGGCCTCGACGTCCTCGAGCAGTCGATCGGCGGTTCGGTTCTCCAGCGCGACAAGAAGATACGCTTGGCAGCTGTCGCGGACCCGGTCGGGAATGCCCAGCTCCAGATTTTGGGTATGGACCAGTGCCGCCATCGTCAAGTTGTCGATGTATTCCAGGATGTAGGGCGCAAGCCCGCTGGCGAGAATCTTCGGCACCGCGGTCATGACCTGGTCGAAGTCGGCGAACGGGGCCAGCACACTGGCGCTGTGGTCCAAGCGCGGATGCAGCTTGACGATCACCTCGGTGGCCAGGGCCAGGGTGCCTTCCGAGCCGACGATCAGCTGGGTCAGATCGTAGCCGGTGGAGACCTTAGCGATCTTGCCGCCGGTTCTGATGATTTCGCCGGTCGGCAGCACCGCTTGCAATCCGAGCACATTGTTGCGGGCTATCCCGTACTTGACCGCACGCATACCGCCGGCGTTGGTTCCGACGTTGCCGCCGACGCTGGAGGAAAGCTCGCCCGGGTGCACCATGTAGCCCAGGCCGGTATCGATGGTCGCGGCGTCCAGCTCGCTCAGCGTCACCCCCGGTTGGACCACGGCGACCTGGTTTTCCGTATCGACCTCCAACACGCGATTCATCCGCTCGAATGAGATCAGCATCCCGCCCGCATACGGCCGCGCCGCCCCGGACAACCCGCACCCGGAGCCGCGAGCCGTCACCGGCACGCCGTGTTCCGTGGCGGCCACTAGCAGCTGCGAAACCGCTTGCGCGGTTGCCGGCTTGACGACGTACGCCGGCTGTTGGGCGGGCTGCGCCAGCTCCTCGTCGTGTGAATAGTCCTCGGAAATTGCGTCGCCCGTGAGCACATTGTTGTTCCCGACGATTTCCGCTAACCGCGCTGTCATATCGATCATCGAAGACCTCACGCTTCTGCCGTGCTGGACAGCGATTCACTCTATAAGGCTGTCCAGCAAATCCACAGAGTCCGTCGGCTCTGGGCGAAGGGATGCTGAGTCCCGCCTACGATTGCGGTGGCGCCCATCTGGCAGGCGTAGGGTGCGGCTCGTGAAGTCTTCTATTGGGAGGGTCGCGTTGAGCACCGGTGGCGGTGACGCACCCGGGCTCAACGCGGTCATCCACGCCGCCACCCTGGCCGCGCGCAACCGGGGCTGGGATGTGGTGGGGATCCGTGACGGCCTCAACGGGTTGCTGCTGCCGCAGAACTATCCCGACGGCGGGCTGATGGAGCTCACTCGCGACCGGGTTCGCGGCATCATCCACCAGGGCGGCACGATCATCGGTACCACCAATCGGGGCAACCCGACGGCCTATCCGGTCCAACGCAGCGATGGTAGCTGGATCGAGGTGGATCGCACCGACGAGTTGCTGGCACGCTGCGCCGAGCGGCAGATCGACGCGTTGATCATGATCGGTGGCGACGGATCGATGGCGATAGGCCAGCACCTGTACGAAGCCGGGCTGCGCCTGGTCGGTGTGCCCAAGACCATCGACAATGATCTGGACAAGACCACGTCGACATTCGGCTTTGACAGTGCCGTTGATTTCGCCTCGGAGTGCATCGACCGGCTATTCGCGACAGCAACGTCGCACGGCCGCATCATCGTGGTGGAGGTGATGGGCCGCTACGCCGGATGGATCGCCCTGAATGCCGGCATGGCGTCGGGGGTACACGCGATTCTGATTCCCGAGATCCCGTTCAGTCTAGATCCGGTGGCGGCGGTGATCGCCGACCGCGAGCGCCACGGCGCCAAGTTCTCCATCGTCTGCGTCGCCGAGGGCGCCAGCCCGGTGGGCGGCGAGGTGTCGATACTGGGCAAGGCGCCGGGGCAGGCCGAGCGCCTGGGTGGCATCGGTGCCAAGGTGGCCGCCGAACTGGAACGAATGACTGGACGCGAAGCGCGCACGGTGGTGCTGGGCCACCTGCTGCGGGGCGGTTCGCCGACCTCGTTTGACCGATTGCTCGGACTGCGCTTCGGCGCCGCTGCGGTGCGGGCACTCGACGAGGGCCACAACGGCGTGATGGTAGCGCTCAACCCACCCACAGTGGATTACGTCCCGCTGGTCGAGGCCACCCACCGCCAAAAGACGGTCCCGCTCGACTGCGACTCCATACTGACCGCCCGCGATATGGGCATCAACTTCGGTGACGAAATGCCCCGTCACAGCATGATCGACTAGGTCGTCGCACCGGGGCTCATTGCTGGGGCACCACCTGCCGCTCGAGTTCGAGGACCTGGCGGGTGGTCTTCACCACCACATCGGGGTTCAGGCTGATCGAGTCGATACCGGCGCGGACCAGGAATTCGGCCATGTCCGGGTAGTCCGATGGTGCCTGGCCACACAACCCGGAGTGCATTCCGTTGCGGCGGCAGCCCGCCACGGCGAGGCGGATCATCTCCTTGACGCCCTCGTCGCGTTCGTCATAGTCGAAGGCCACGATCTCGCTATCCCGGTCGACCCCGAGCGTGAGCTGTGTCAGGTCGTTGGAGCCGATGGAGAAGCCGTCGAAGCGTTTGGCGAACTCGTCGATCAAGATGACGTTGTTGGGAATCTCGCACATCGCATACACCTTGAGTCCGTTTTGACCGCGCCGCAGACCGTGTTCGGCCATCGTCTGCAGCACCAGGTCCGCCTCGGCCACCCGGCGAACGAACGGCAGCATGATGACCACGTTGCTCAGGCCAATCTCCTCGCGTACCCGCTTCATCGCGCGGCATTCCAGCGCGAAGCCTTCGGCGTAGGCCGGGTGCGCGTAGCGCGAGGCGCCGCGGAACCCGATCATCGGGTTGCTTTCGGTCGGCTCGAAGCCGCCGCCGCCGATCAGGCTGGCGTACTCGTTGGACTTGAAGTCCGACATCCGCACCACGACGGGTTTGGGCCAAAACGCCGCCGCGATAGTGCCGATGCCCTCCGCGAGACGCTGCACGAAGAACTCGGCCCCGTTGGAGTAGCCGCGGGTGAGTTGCTCGATGGTGCGACGGGCCTCAAGGTCAGCGACCCTGTCGGGGTGGAGCAGGGCCAGCGGGTGCACCTTGATGTATTCGCTGACGATGAACTCCATTCGGGCCAGTCCCACACCATCATTGGGCAAGAACGAGGTCTTGAACGCGAGGTCGGGATTGCCGAGGTTGACCATGATTTCGGTGTGCGGCCGCGCCAGGTCGGTCACTTCGGTGCGGTCCACATGGAAGCCCACCTCGCCGCGGTACACTCGCCCGGTGTCGCCCTCGACGCAGGACACCGTAACGACTTGGCCGTTAGGCACTTTGGAGGTGGCGTCACCCGCGCCAACGACCGCCGGGATTCCGAGTTCGCGCGCGATGATGGCCGCGTGGCAGGTCCGCCCGCCACGGTTGGTGACGATCGCGGCGGCGTTCTTCATGACCGGCTCCCAGTCCGGGGTGGTGGTGTCGGCGACGAGAACCTGGCCCGGCCGGAAGTCTGACAGGTGCTCGAGGTGCTCGATTCGTTTGACCACACCCGCGGCGACCCGCTCGCCGACCGAACGGCCTTCGGCGAGCACGTCACGCGTCGCGCCGGAACCTTCCAGCACATAGGTCTCCACCGTCGTCAAGCAGCGCTGGGAGGCTGCTGTCTCGGGGCGCGCCTGCACAATGTAGAGCTTTCCGTCCAGCCCGTCCTTGGCCCACTCGATATCCATCGGTCGCCCGTAGTGCTGTTCGATAGCCAGTGCGTAGCCGGCCAGTTCGAGCACATCCTCATCAGTAATGCAGAAATGGGCGCGGTCGGCCTTCGGCGTGGGGATATTGCGGGTCGTCTGTTTTGTCCCGCCCTCGACGAAGACCATCTTGACCGCCTTGTCACCGATCAGCCGGCGCAACACGGCGCGGTGACCGGCCAGATAGGTCGGCTTGTGCACGTAAAACTCATCGGGGTCAACCGCCCCCTGAACCACGTTCTCGCCCAGGCCGTAGGCGCCCGTCACGAAAACCACGTCATTGAACCCAGATTCGGTGTCGATGGTGAACATCACCCCCGACGAGGCGAGATCGGAGCGCACCATCTTCATGATGCCGATTGACAACGCGACCTTGAAATGGTCGAAGCCCTGGTCGATGCGGTAGTGGATGGCCCGGTCGGTGAACAGGCTGGCGAAACACCGGCGGCATGCGTCCAGCAGACTTTCCGAACCCGTGATGTTGAGGAAGGTTTCCTGCTGACCGGCGAAGCTGGCCGTGGGCAGGTCCTCGGCGGTCGCCGAGCTTCGCACCGCCAGACTAACGTCCTCGCCGTACTCCTCGGCCAGCACGCGGTAAGCAGCTACGATTTCTTTGGCAAGATCGTCGGGAAGCCCTGCACCGTAGACGATTTCACGGGCACGTTTGCCTTTGCGCGCCAACGCGGCGACGTCATCAGGGTCGAGGTCGTCGAGTTCGGCATGCAGCGCGTCCCACGCGTTGGCCCGGTCCAGCATGTGCTTGTAGGCATCGGCGGTGGTGGCGAACCCGTACGGTACCCGCACGCCCTGCTCGGATAGCTTCTGGAACATCTCGCCCAGCGAGGCGTTCTTGCCTCCGACCAGTGGCACATCCTCGATGCCGAATTCTTCGAAGAATCGTACGAAGCGAAAGCTGATCATGACCCCATCCTTGGTGTGCTTACTTCATGGTTCGGGGCAGCGGCACCGAACGGCACCTCCGGGATTGGCTCGGGCACCATGGGGCTCACAATATGACCGCTCTTGTGGCTCTGCTGCTTTCGTTTGGCACTGAAGATGAGGACTTCCGACCCTCAACCGCGGCGGCTCGACGGTGGAGGGTGGGGGGATGGAGCACCTGTCGCCGCTCGACGCAACCTTCCTCGAGGTCGAAGACACCGACCCGCATGTGAGTTTGGCTATCGGCGGTGTATCGATTATGGAAGGGCCGGCGCCGAGCTTCGATGAGTTCGGAGCGGACGTCGCCGAGCGCGCTTCGGCGATACCACGCTTCAGGCAACTGCTGCGCACCCATCCGCTCGATCTTGGTTCACCCGAATGGGTGGACGACTCGCACTTCGATATTTCGCGGCATCTGCACCACCTTGCCCTGCCTCGCCCCGGCGGCGACGCCGAACTGTTCGAATTGATCGCGGCGGTTATGGAACGCCGCCTTGACCGCGAGCGCCCGCTGTGGGATTGCTACCTCATCGAGGGCCTCAACGACGACCGCTGGGCGGTGTTGACCAAGCTGCACCATTGCATCGCCGATGGGATCGCGACGACGCAGATGTTGGCCAAGTTCAGTGACGACGGTGGCGGCGGCACCTTTGCCACCAACATTCGCGCCGCTAAGGAGCCGCCTCCGCATGGGCTGGGTTTGCCGGTGACGGTGACCCTGAACCCGTTGAGGTGGGTGAGCGGCATCGTGCGCGGTGCGTTCCGTGCGGCTTCCGTTGTCGAGCACGTCGCGGTTGGTGCCGCCGAGCTGACGGCAAGCTTGCTCAGCCCGGCGCCGGAAACGTCGTTGAACGGGCCGGTCAATGGGATGCGACGCTACTGTGCCGCGCGAGTCCGGCTGGCGGACCTGCACGCGGTCAGTCAGATATTCGACGTGACACTCAACGATGTGGCGCTGGCGGCGATCACAGACAGCTACCGCACGATCTTGCTGGACCGCGGGGAACGGCCGGGTCACGACTCGCTGCGTACGCTGGTTCCGGTTTCGATGCGCGGGATAAACCAATTCGACATGACTGACAATCAGGTCTCCGCGATGCTGCCGCTGTTGCCCGTCGATGAGGCGGATCCGGTCAAGCGGCTGGAAATGGTGCACAGTCGCCTTGCCCAGGCCAAGGACAGCGGTCAGCGGGAAGGTGGCAGTGCGCTATTTTCAGCGGCCCGCAACGCTCCTTTTGTGTTCTCGGCGTGGGCGATTCGGTTGATAAGCCGGTTACCGCAGCGGGCCGTGGTCGCACTAGCAACCAATGTCCCCGGTCCCCGTGGCCAACAGAAACTTATGGGACGCCGGGTACTGGAGATTCTGCCGATCCCGCCCATCGCTCTGCAGTTGCGCACCGGCATCGCGATGGTCAGCTACGCCGACAATTTCGTCTTCGGCATTACCGCCGACTACGACACCGCACCTGATATCGAGGCGCTGGCTGCCGGGATTGAGCGGGGGGTGGCGCGGCTTGTGGCGGAGAGTCGGGAAAGGGCTACGGGCACGCACGAGTCGCTCCGGCCTCGGCGTAGGGCACGCTAAACCGCTGGGGAGGCAGATAGCGACCCAGACCTCGCAGTGGCGAACTACAAGGTCTGGTGGCAGATATTTCGAAATCAGTTGTGCAGCAGGATATTATCCTCGCTGCGCGGTGCGGCGATCCAGTGACCTTGAGAGCCGCTCGGGTGGCCGGGCCGCGGTCGTAAGGGATCGGCTCGACGGCAGCTTCGGCCGCGCCCCAGGTGGTTCGGGGTCTGGCCATCGGTCGTGGGTGCCGGAAACGGCCCCTCGCTCTGCCAACCGGGCTACCATTTTGTAGCTGTCCCGAGCGTGTCGCGCCACGGGGTATGGGAGGCGCCGATGTCGTCGTACATGATCGCAGCACCCGAGGCGTTTTCCGTGGCGTCGGGGGACCTGACCGGGATCGGGGACGCCGTCAAGGGGGCCGTCGGGGCGGCGGCGCCCTCGACGACGCGGATTGTCGCGGCGGCAAGCGATGAGGTGTCGGCGGTTATCGCACATCTTTTTGGCAGCTACGCCGAGGAGTTTCAGACACTAAGTGCGCAGGTGACACGGTTTCATGCCCAGTTTGTGCGCGCGTTGAGCGCGGCGGCCGCCGCGTACGTGGCAGCCGAGGACGCAAATGTGTTGACACTGGGCAACCTGCTGCAACGGGCCGAAGGCCTGGGAGTTTTTTCGCCGATCGAGCGGCTGTTGGGGCATCCGTTCTTCGGTAACGGTGCCGCTGAGGCTGCCAACAGCGGGGCCGCTGCTGGCCCGACCGGAGCCACCGGGGTCGGTGCGCTGCTCGCCACGAGTACCAACGAGGCGGGCCTCGGCGGGGCGGTGAACTACGCCGCCACCGAAGCGCTCACCGCTCCGGCCACCAACCCGGCGACCGGGGTCAAGACGGGGTTCTCCTTCCTGCAAATTCCGATCGGCCCGTCTTCCTTATTCGGAATTCCGATCGGTCAGTTCAACTACCCCGCTCCCGCGCACTGGTACTTCCCGACGCAGGCCGATGGTTCGGTGAACGCCAGCGGTGTCATCTATTTGCAGCACGGTTTCGGGGCGATAGGTTGGTTCTATCAACCGCTGGCCATGCAGCTGGCGCAGCAGACCAACAGCATCGTGGTGGTTCCCACCGTGCCTTCGATTCCGTTGCCGTTCGGTATGTGGATCGGCGGCACGGAGTTGCAGCAGGGCGTTGGCTCGTTGTTCCTGGGCAGCCAGACGGCGCTGAACATCAGCGCCAACCAGGCCGGCTTCCAGGGCGCGCTGCCGCAGGATTTCGTCCTGACCGGGCACTCGGCCGGCGGTGGGCTCGCTACGATTGCGGCCGGTAGCTACCTCGCGGATCTTGGAGCCGGCAGCAACCATCTTCATGGCGTGGTGATGTTCGACGGGGTCGCATCCAATTCCTCGGCCTTCGCGGCTGCAATCGCTAACCTGCAAGCGGCCAGTGTCCCCGTTTATGTGGTGGCCGCGCCGCCGCAGCCGTGGAACGCTTTCGGGGTCACCACCAATCAACTGGTGAGTCTGTACCCCGGGCAGTTCGTCGGGGTCGAGATTGTCAACGGCTCCCATGTCGACTCGATGCTGGGCGGAAATCCCCTCATCGACTTCGCCGCCCAGCTGCTGACCGGATTTTCCCCGCCCGGTGCCACCGAGGCCGTGTACACCCTGTCCTCGGGCTGGATCAACGACCTCTTCGCCGGGGCGGGCCCATCCAATCCGATGTATGGCATCTATGGACCCACCGGCGGCTATCTGCCCCCGGGCGGCCAATCAATCATTCTGGGCCAGACCAGCGGGATCGTACTTCCGGTGTAATCGATCGTGGCAGAAGAACTTGCCTACTTCTGCCGAAGCGCCACGATCTGGTCATTGCGGCCGCCGACGTAAACGGTGCCGATGTTGTCGACTGCCAAACCCCACGGATAGTCCAGACCGGTGAAGGGCAGCTCGATTTGCGTCATGGAGCCCGTGGGGAGCTTGAGGGTCCGATTATTTTTGCTGTCGGTCACATACACCGCACCTTCGTTGTCCAGCGTGACCCCGCCCGGTTGGTTCAGACCCGAAAAAGGCAGCTCGACTTGCCTTTTCGAGCCCGCTCGCAACGCTAGAACCCGGTTGTTCCCGCCGTCGGCTACATAGACCGTTCCGCTGCTGTCCACCACCAATCCGGTTGGGTCGTTGAGGCCGGTGAAGGGGAGTTCGATTTGAGTGTTCGAGCCGGCGAAAAGCGCCACCACGCGATTCTTCGCCGTGTCGGTGACGTAGACGGTGCGGCTACTGTCCACCGACAAACCGGTTGGATTGCTCAGGTCGGTAAAGGGCAGTGTGATTTGGTTTTTCGAGCCTGCAGGCAGCACCACTACCCGCTTGTTGCCGGCGTCGTTGACGTAGACCGTGCCACTGTTGTCCGCGGTGACGCCGGTCGGATAACTGAGGCCATCGAATGGCAGCTCGGCCGGGGTGGTCGAGCCCGCGGACAACGCCAGCACCCGATTGTGCAGGGTGTCACCGACGTAGACCGTGCCTCCGTAATCAACCGACAGACCCTGTGGATCACGCAGGCCCGTGAAAGGCAGCGTCACTTGGCGGAATTGGTCGCGCGCTGCTCCCAAGGTATTCACGACGACGGTCGCCGCCACGGCGGCGGCCACCGTGAGCAGGGCGGCGGTCAACGTGATGACGACCTTACTGCGCCACCATGGTCTGTGCGGCCGCTGATTTGGCCGCCCAGCAGCGGGTTCTCGGTCGCAATCCGAGGGCGCCTCGGCCAGGCTGCGCGGGATGGTTGTGGAGACCGAGGCATCCTGCGGTGTCGGCCCCGGTGGTTGGGCATAGCTGCCGGGACGGGCGGGTGGCGTAACCCGGTTCCGACCGGACGGCCGCGGGGCGGTCGCGGTGAGGGCGTCCCGGGCGGCCCGTGCCAATTCCACCGCGCTGTCGTAGCGATCGTCAGGATGCTTGGCCATCCCGCGCGCGATGACCATGTCCAAAGTCGCCGGCAGCCGAGGATCGATGGTGGACGGGCGTGGCGGCGGAGTGGTCAGGTGGTTGGTGATCTGTCGGTCTAGGTTATCTCCGGGGAATGGGTGTCGCGCCGTCAGGCATTCATAGAGCACGCAGGCCAATGAGTAGATGTCAGCGCGGGCGTCGACCTGTGTGCTATCCGTGCTGTTGAATCGCTCCGGGGCCATGTAGTGGCACGTTCCGATCACGTCGCCGGCCGCCGTCAACCCCACTTCGCCTGCGGCGTGGGCGATTCCGAAATCGATTAGATAGGCAAAGTCGTCGTCATCGAGCAAAATGTTGGATGGCTTGACATCTCGGTGCAACAGCCCATCCCGATGGGCCGCGTGCAACGCCCTGGCAACCTGTTCGATGATGTTCACCGCGCGCATCGGCGGTAGCCGCCCGTTGTGCAGCACCGATTGTAGGTCGTGCCCCCCGATCAGCCGCATGTCGACGAACAGCCGCCCGTCGGTTTCGCCATAGGTGTGGATGGGGATCAGATGCGGGCTGGTCAATCGCGCGGCCGCATGGGCTTCGCGACGGAACCGCTGCTGGAACACCTCGTCGTCGGAGATCTCGGCGGCCAGAATCTTGAGGGCGACGAGCCGGTCAGTAACGGTGTCGTAGGCCCGCCACACCTCGCCCATGCCGCCGCGGCCCAGCAACTCGATCAGCCGGTAGTTTCCGAACGACGCACGCTCCAACGAGCCCTCCCACCACAATCCAGTCAGCAACTTGCCCGACCATAACGCGGCGCCGCGGAGGGCCGCGCCGTTTTGCGGCGCTCCGGCGCCGCCCGGTTCCTGGCCAGTGCCCTTATCCGTCAATCACCGACAGGTCAGGACGCTCGGGCCGCACACCCATACCGATGAGACGCGCGGGAATTCGGGCGAGCACGGGCAACCGCGCGATGAGCCGCACCGGTAGCGGTGCCCTGGTCTGCTTTGAGCTGCCCAACACGGCAGTAATGACGTTCTTTTGCAGGAACACCTGCACAGCTTGGGTGATACGGGTGGGGAGTTCGCGTCGCTCCTGGACGCGATGCAGATCGGCGTCGGAGACCCCGCCGCGACGCAACGGCGTGACCAATAGATTGGCCGCGGCCACCGCGTCCTGGATCGCCAGGTTGATTCCGACTCCACCGATCGGCGACATCGCGTGGGCGGCATCACCGATGCAAAGCAACCCAGGGCGATGCCATTGCTTGAGGCGGTCGACGCTAACAGTCAACAGCCGCAGATCGTCAAAGTCGGCGATTTCCCCAGTGCGGCTGCGGATGAACGGCGCCATCGTGGTGAGCTCCTCGCGGAAGAACTCAACCCCGCGCTTGCGCGCCTGAGCCAGAGAGCCCTTGGCGATCACGAAGCCACATTGCCAGTAGTCGCCGCGATTGATCATCACCAGGATGGCGCCCGGACCGAAATTTCCCATCGATTCTTTCGGGTCGTCGGGGAGGCGCGACAGTCGGAACCACAACACATCCATCGGCGCGCCGAGATGCAGCACGTCCAGGCCCGCCTGGGCGCGCACGGTGGAAGTCCGCCCGTCGCAGCCGACCACCAGGTCGCTGCGGATTCTCGTGTTTCCGTCGGGGGAGGAGATCACGACGCCGCCGATCCGGCCTTGGTCCTCAATCAGATCCCTGACCTCGGCGTGCATTATCAGCCGGAAGGACGAATAGCCTTGTGCCTCATTGGCGATGAAATCCAGAAAGTCCCATTGTGGCATCATGGCAACAAACCTTCCGCGCACCGGCAGGTGGCGGAAATCGGCGACCGTCGTCTTGAAGCTGCCGAACTGGGCGTTCAACGTGGGCGTCGGTTGGTGCTCTCGCTGCAATAGTCGGTCATAGAGACCGAGTTCATTCATGACCTCGAGGGTTGACGGGTGAATAGTGTCGCCACGGAAATCGCGGAGGAAGTCGCCGTGCTTTTCCAGCACGACGACATCGATCCCGGCCCGGGCCAGCAAATAACCCAGCATCATGCCCGCCGGCCCGCCACCGGCCACACAACAGCATGTGCTCAGTTCGCATTCCACAGTCGACCCGATCTAGTCGACGGCCCCCCGACGGCGAGCTGCGCGCAAGTCGCCACCGGTGCCGCGCAATCCGCCAACGGTGAGTTCACGGTGTGAACTTTACCGACGTTGTCGACATCTGTAGCCGCATTGGGAAGTGCACGCGTGGGCCACGCACGTGCTGGAGCGCTGGACCCGCCGCGGGCACACACGACCGAACCACATGGCACGGGCGGCGGCGTCAACGGGCTCCGGACCAGAGCGCAACAACTAGCGAATTCTATTGAAAAACAGTGTATCTCGTTGATACCGCCGTTCCGGAGGCCAGGGAGCGGACGATGAAACGTCAGCACGTTGGCCCACCGGAACCCGATCCGATTCCAGTTCGCCGGCGCGACCTGGCCAAGGCCTAACCGCCTCTTGTTTTTCCGGACCGCTGGGGCTGGAGGTGAGCCGAGATGACCGGGGTGACTCGCGCAACAAGTTCATCCAGTGGGGTCGACGCGATCGGCTCCACCCGCAGGACGTGGCGGAGGTAGGCGATGCCGAGTAGTTGGGCCATGGCCAGATCGATGCGCAGTTCGCTGTCGGATCCCTTCAACGCCTTGGCTAGCCGCGGGTACATCTGGCCCCCAAAGAACTCACGCACCAGGACGGTGGATTCCTCGTGGGTGGCGGCACCGCGCAGGATCGCCATCAGCGGGGCGCGCGATTCCGGTCGCTCCCAGGCTTCGAAGAACACCCGGGTCAGTCGTGCGCTGAGCCCATTCCGATCACCGTCGACAATCGCTGTGGTGAGCGCGTCTGCCTCAAACGGCCACCCGACGGTGGACCGGAATAGTTCGGCCTTGCTGCCGAAATAGTGCCGGATCATGGCCGGATCGACCCCGGCCGCGGAGGCGATGTCGCGCACCGAGGTCTGGTCGTAGCCGGAGTCGGCGAACAGCCGCCGAGCGGTCGTCACGATTTCGGTGCGGGTGTCGGGGTTGCCCGGGCGTCGTCCAATCGGGCGCATGTTCCGAAATTCTACAGTCGTTGATTTCTTTGGCCAGGGCCGCTAGTGTGGACACATAAATTCCACGAGTGAGGAGTTTCGGGGACATGCCAGTACCACGATGGGTCGCCCAGGCCAACAAGAACAGCCTCAATCGCCTCACCAGGTTCATCGCCCCCTGGGCGCCGGGATGGGCGGTCGTCATCCATCGGGGTCGCAAGTCGGGCCGGGTGTTTCGCACCCCGCTGTGGGCGTTTCGCCGGCATAACGGATTCGTGATCGCGCTGACCTACGGCCCCGACTCAGACTGGGTGAAAAATGTTCTCGCGGCGGGCGGTTGCGAGCTGGATGCCAGGCGGCGCCACTATCAGCTCGGCAACCCGACGATCTTTCGCGACGAGGATGCGACCGATATGCCGCCGTTCATCCGCTTCATGTTGCGCAGGGTGCTCAAGGCGCCCGAGTTCCTCCGGCTCGATGTGGTACGCGAACTGGCGCAGACAGGCTGAAGTGTCCGGATTGCGTTGTCGTGGTGGTGCTGACGTGGATGGGTTCCAGCACTAGGCAACCGCGGTTTCCGCCGGGTCGATGCGCCCGAGATGCCGACCCGTCCTCGGTGGGTTGAGGTCCGATTGTCGGACACACTGTGGCAGGATCTGCAGCCAATGGGCGGGCATCTTTTTGTCATCGAAGGCGATCTCACCAAGATCGCGTGCGATGCCATCCTCATTCCCACCGACGACGAATTCAGGATCAACAATCATTGGGCAAAATTCCTGGACGGCGACCATCGCTCCGAACTGGCGAAATTCAGAACCGATCCGTCCGGAAGCTGGGGGTTCAGCCAGGTCAAAAGCCTTGAGTGTGTTGAGAAAAAACCTCAAGTGTGGCTGGGCAAGGTGGGTCTGGCCGATGGGCAACTGGATTTCACGAATTTGGAACCCACGGTGCGCGAGTTTGTCGGTAAGGCCGCTGACCACGCGAAGTCCCGAGGCGCTAGTCCAATTTATGACTGGCCGCTACCTCGGCTCGCAGTCAATATCATCGGGTCAGACCACGGCGGCGGTTCGCAGAAGAAGGGACATCTCGTCCGCGGCTTTGTCTGCACACTCAGTGATCTCGCGAAAGAACACGGCGTCGACATCATCCTGGTCGCATTTGGCGCGAAATCCTACGCTGCCGCACAACGCGCCCGTCGTCAACGTGTTGGGGTTAGTGACGAAAGCCTCAGGCGGGCATGGTCATTCGAAGACGCCCCGGTTGATCTGCTGGCGGCAGCCCGTGAGCTAGCGCATCAGGCGATCAACAGCCACCTGGTGATGTTCATTGGCGCTGGGGTCAGTATGGGGGCCGGGCTGCAGCCGTGGAAGGACCTGCTTCGCGACGTGGCAGCAAAAGAGGCGAAGTTCAGCGATCATGCCCTGGAACAGCTGGCCAAGCGGGATCCGCGAGACCAAGCCACGATCTTGGAACGACGTCTGGAATCGTTGGCCACGACCCTCAAGGCGGTCGTGGCCAGCCGCCTCGAAGCACCCTGCTACGCCCTAACGCACGGCTTGCTGGCGTCACTGCCGAGTAGGGAAGCCGTCACGACCAACTTCGACGAGCTATTCGAGACGGCATGGACGACCGGTAACCGTTCATTGGCGATCCTTCCCGACAGCGCCGTGGACACCGGTGGCCGGTGGTTGCTCAAACTGCATGGCACGGTGGCCGAGTCGCAGCGGATCATCTTGACCCGATCGGACTACCTCGACATGCCGCGTCAGTATGGCGCACTGATCGGTCTGGTCCAGGGTCTGCTGATGATGCGTCACATGATGTTCGTCGGCTACTCGTTGCAGGACGAAGACTTTCACGAGTTGATTCACGAAGTCCGCGTCGCGCAAGGCTACCGAGAGGCGCTCAAACTCAGAGGGACCGTCCTCACCCTGCAGGAAGACGAACTGGACCGCGAACTCTGGCGTCAGGATCTCGTGATCGTTCCCATGGCCAAGCCGAAAGTTGCTCTGGAAGCGGCCAGCCGCCAACTCGAGATGTTTCTTGATCTGGTCGGCTACCTGTCGGCGACGTCGGCCGCGTTCTTCCTCGACGAGACCTACGACGAACTCTCCAAGGACGAAACAGCCTTGCGCGACAATCTGAACCAACTCGTCGAGCTCCTTGACTCTGACCCCAGGAGCCGCGAAGACGATACCGTGGCGTACAAAGTCAGGCACTTCCTGCGTGAGGAGCTCGGCGCCGACGGGAAAGCTAGCGACAAATAGCGTTGGGGGGGAGCGCGACTGGCCGGTAGCGCCAGGCGCGTGCTTGCCGGCCGCCGCTGCCAGCTGCTCCATTGGCGAAGTCGAATTGGTCGTCGTGGGGTCGATCGGTTCGGCTGGCGTTGCGCACCCCCACACGTCCACACGGTCACGGGTACGTGCACACTGGGGCGATGGAGGTATGCGAATTCACCGTCGTCGTGCTGACCGCAGCGTCCCTAGCCTCGGCAAGGTCCCGGCACCGGAACCAGGCGTCGATGTCACCGCGGGTGGCGTGATGGTGCCCGTCGGCGGAGCTGAGCCCGCGCCCCGCCGTGTGCTACACGGCCTCTCTGACGTACGCGCGTTCTTCCACAACAACCAAGTGCCGCTGTACTTCATCTCGCCGACGCCGTTCAACCTGCTAGGCATCGACCGCTGGGTACGAAACTTCTTTTACCTGACCTACTTTGATTCCTTCGAAGGCGTACATTCGCGAGTGTTTGTGCCCCGTCGGCGCGACCGCAGGGATTTCGACGGCATGGGGGATGTGTGCAACCACCTGCTGCGTGATCCCGAGACACTCGAATTCATCGCGCGCCGCGGGGGCGGAGGCAAGGCCACGTTCGTCATGCTTGACGAGCAGACCCAAGTCCTTGCGCGCCAGGCGGGGCTCGAGGTCATGCACCCTCCGGCGGAGCTACGCCACCGTCTGGAATCCAAGATCGTCATGACGCGCCTGGCTGACGAAGCGGGCGTACCGAGTGTGCCGCACGTGATCGGGCGGGCCGGCACCTACGACGAGTTGTCGACGCTTGCGCACAGCGCCGGGCTGGGAGACGACCTCGTCATTGAGGCCGCTTACGGCAACGCCGGCAGTGCGACGTTCTTTGTCCGCGGTGAGCGCGATTGGGATCAGTGCGCTGGTGAGCTGGTGGGCCAGCAGGAAATCAAAGTCATGAAGCGCATCCGCAACGTTGAGGTGTGCATCGAAGGCACCGTGACCCGCCACGGCACCGTGATCGGCCCCGCGATGACAAGTCTGGTCGGCTACCCGGAGCTGACTGCCTCCAAGGGCGCCTGGTGCGGCAATGACATCTGGCGCGAGGTGCTGCCGCCCGCACAGACACGCGCCGCGCGAGAGATGGTGCGAAAGCTGGGCGATGTCCTGAGCCGCGAGGGATACCGCGGTTACTTCGAGGTGGATCTGTTGCACGATCTGGACGCCGACGAGCTCTACCTCGGCGAGGTCAACCCGCGGTTGTCCGGTGCGAGCCCGATGACGAACTTGACCACCGAGGCCTACGCCGACATGCCATTGTTCCTCTTCCACTTGCTCGAGTACATGGAGGTGGAGTACGAGCTCGACATCGACGAGATCAATTCGCGCTGGGAGCGGGGCTACGGCGAGGACGAAGTCTGGGGACAGCTGATCATGTCGGAGACCTCGCCGGACCTCGAGCTCTTCACCGCAACCCCGCGGACCGGTGTGTGGCGCCTGCACCACGACGGGAGCGTCTCCTTTGCGCGCCAGGGCAACGACTGGGCCACGTTGCTCGACGAGTCCGAGGCCTTCTACATGCGGGTCGCCGCGCCCGGCGACTTGCGCTGTGAAGGCGCCCAACTCGGTGTGCTCGTCACCCGCGGGCACCTGCAGACCGATGACTACCAGCTCACCGAGCGCTGCCAGCGCTGGGTCAAGGGCCTCAAGGCACACTTCTCCTCGACCCCCCTGACGCCGGCCGCGCCGATCGTCTCCCGGCTCGTCGCACGAGCGTGAGCGGCGGCGCCCCGGCCGGTTTTGCACTGAGCAACTGGCTGTCGTCGCCGTATTCGCGTTGGGCATTCCAGCACGTCGAAGAATTCATGCCGACCGCGGTGATCCCGCGCGGAACCGGGCCGGTGGTGACATTGCCCGCAGCCAGTGCACCAGTCGCCGACATCCCGCTGACCAGCACTGGCGGGGTGGCCACCACCGTTGGAGCGGTGATGACCGCCACCGCTACCGACGGATGGGCCGTCGCCCACCGCGGTGCGCTGGTGGCCGAGGAGTACCTCGATGGCTTGCTGGCCGGAACCCGGCACCTACTGTTCTCGGTGAGCAAGTCGCTGGTGGCAGCCGTGGTAGGCGCGCTGCAGGGGGTGGGTGCGATCACGGTTGACGCGCCCGTCACGGCATACCTGCCCGCGTTGGCCAACTGCGGCTACGCAGGCGCTTCGGTACGCCACCTGCTGGACATGAGGTCCGGCATCGCCTTCTCGGAAAACTACGACGACCCGACCGCGGAGATACACGTCCGCGAGCAGGTGATCGGATGGGCGCCCAAGCGCAGTCCGGATCTGCCCGCCACGCTGCGGGACTACCTGCTGACCTTGCGGCAGAAGTCCGCGCACGGCGGCCCGTTCGAATATCGCTCGTGTGAAACCGACGTACTCGGCTGGATCTGTGAGGTCGCCGGTGGCCAGCGGATGCCCGCACTGATGTCCGAACTGCTGTGGGGCGGTATCGGCGCCCAATGCGACGCCACCATCGCCCTAGACACGGCGGACACCGGAATATTCGACGGCGGGATCAACGCCTGTCTTACCGACATGCTCCGGTTTGGGTCGCTGTTCGTGCGCGACGGAGTCTCGTTGACCGGCCAGCAAGTCCTGCCGCCGGCGTGGATCGCCGACACGCTCGATGGCGGCCCCGACTCGCGCCAGGCGTTCGCCACCAGCCCCGATGACACCGGAATGCCTGGCGGGATGTATCGCAATCAAATGTGGTTCCCCTACCCGGGCAACAACGTCGTGTTGTGTGTGGGCATGTGTGGTCAACTGATCTACATCAACCGCGCCGCGGAGCTAGTTGCCGCCAAGTTATCCAGCCAGCCGGCCTCTCACGACGACCCACAGATGCAGTCAGACACGCTGCGCGCATTCGACGCGGTGGCACGCGAACTGGCCGGGATCAATGGTTAGCTCGAGTTCTTCTCGCCTATGAACCGGTGGTTGCGCATGTCTGGTGTCGCGCCGATGGGAAGCCCGTCGTGGCGTTGGGGGCCGGTGCGGCGGTCGATGCGCCTCGGGTGACGCGGGCCAAACGGACTGGGATGTCCGATCCGTGCGGCGGCTGATGCCGAACCGGTGCAGGACATGGGGGTCCGGGGGTGGAAATTGTCAACCAAAGCCGGGATTTTTCGAGGTCAGGTTTTATAAACTCCAAAAGTGCGCGCAAGGCGAGCGGAGTACGGCTTGCCGATGATTTTCGGCAGTGAGGAATTCTCGCGGAATCGTGGGCGTGCACTGGAATGGCATGTCGGGGACCGCCAACTTACGCGAATTCACCCGCGTGTTGGCGAATTTGCTGCACGGATAAACACGGCGGCTGCACCCGGGTACTGCCCGAGGCGTCCTGGGTGGCAATTGGGTCACCCGACTCACAAGGACCGAGGAACACCATGACCGAAACGGCGGAAATATACTGCGAGTTCACATTCGAAGCGGCCCATCGACTTCCCAATGTCCCTGATGGCCATAAGTGTGGGCGCCTACATGGCCATTCCTATCGGGCACGCATCTACGTCGAAGGCCCGCTGGATCCGCGGGCGGGCTGGATCATCGACTTCGGGAATATCAAAGACGCATGTAAGCCGGTTATCGAGCGGCTCGACCACTACTACCTCAACGAGATCGCGGGCTTGGAGAACCCGACCAGCGAGCACCTAACCGTGTGGCTCTGGCGCGAATTGGCGGGTTTGCTTCCGATGATGTCGGCGGTGAGTGTTTCGGAGACATGTACGTCAGGATGTATGTATCGCGGTCCGAGGGTGGCCGCTCATGACAGCGATGCCGGATGTCCCAGCGTTGAGCAACGGCCGGGGATCACCAGCGACCAAGTCGGCATCGGGGGTCTGCGACAGCCGATACCGTCGCACTGACAATCGTCGCGATGCACAGTTTGGGCACCCGCGGATCGCAGCTCTCAACTCTCGCAAGCGATGCCGTCGTTATCGCGATCCTGTGCGGGGCAGTATTCCGGGTCGTCTTGGGGAATGTCGTATCGGCCGTGCTTATGAGCGTCTCTGCAGTTGCGGTAGACGCAACCTTCATGTGCACTGACCTGGGTGCAAGTGGCATCTAGTGGGTCTGTCCGGCCTGTGGGTGCATCCTCGATGGCCATTGCGCAACCGGCGGCAGCGATCGCTGCCGCGGCGAATACCGTACGAACCGTCATTGATCCGCTCCTCACCAGGATGCTGATCCCGTGTTCCCGGAGAATACGCCGGGTCGGTAGCGCGCACAATGGGGCTCAAACTCGGCGAAACCCCTCCTGAGCAGCTGTTTTTGACCCGACTCCGGACATCCGCGGTGAGCTTCGATCGGTTCTCGGTGGATGGCCGTGGCGCAGTCAAGATATGGACGCCTGCTCGATGGCCACAGGTGCTCGAAAGCATTTACCGCCCGGCAAAATAGCGCTTGTCGGGAGTCGGAAATGGGCGCGGAGAAACGCGCCCCAGGCCAAATCATCCACAGCTGAAATTCACTCACTGTCGAACTGGGTGCCGAACTCCAGTGGCTGCCCGGAATATTTTGCGCCCCCAAGAGTCGTCGTCTTCGGTCACTTCCAGCGACGTCGCGACGACCGGATACCATCGCCGAATGGCTGTGCAACGGCCGATGGTAAGACCACAGTTCTTCCTTTCGATCCTTCGCTGAGGGCCACCATGAGAAACATCGAGACCACTGTTTCCTTCGATATGCGCGCGCCCGAATGGGGCGCCGCAACGAGCGAGCTTTATCGCGCCGCCATCGAGATGGCCGCGTTCGCGGACCGTATCGGTGTCGACACCATCAGCGTCATGGAACATCATGGGTCTGACGACGGCTATCTGCCGCAGCCGTTCACCCTGGCGGGGGGCATGGCCGCGGTCACCAAGCGTGCCCGCTTGCTTATCGGCGCGGTAGTCCTGCCGCTGCACGATCCCGTGCTGGTCGCCGAGCAGATCGCCGTCACAGATCTGATGTCGAACGGGCGGCTCAAAGTGACCTTCGGCGCTGGCTATGTGGCATCGGAGTTCGCCATGTTCGGAAAGTCGCTGAGCGATCGGGCGAAGCTGATGGATTCCGGTATCGACACGATCTTGCGCGCATTGCGCGGTGAGAAGTTCCAAACCGACGGCCGCCCGGTCTACGTGCGCCCGCTGCCGCTGCAGAAGCCCGAGGACATTATTTTGGTCGGTGGCGGGGTTAAAGCCTCGGCCGGTCGCGCCGCGCGCTTCGGTGTGGGCTTTCTGCCGATGCTGCCCGGCCTAGTGGAGGTTTACCTGGAAGAATGTCGCAAGCGCGGGCGCGAGCCGGGCCTTTATTTTCAGCCGATGCTCACACCGATGACCATTCACTTGTGCGAGGATCCCGACCGAGGTTGGGCCGCAATCGAACGCCACGCCATCCACGTCATCACCGAATACGCCAACTGGGCTGCGCAAGAAGGCGATGCGTCAAACTCGCCGTTCAAGGCACTGACCGATCCGGCCACGCTTCGTCAGGTCGGCCTGTTCGCGGCCTGGACTCCGGATGACCTGCTCGCGAAAGTGCCTGAAATGGAAGATAGGTCTGCTTTCGTGCTCCAGCCGCTGATGGGTGGCTTGCCACCAGAAGAGGGGTGGAAGAGCCTCGAACTGCTCGAGCAGACGATGCCGAAACTCAAGGCCGCCATCGCAGCATTGGACTAGATCAGGGCGGCGACCGTCGCGGTGCATGACCTAGGACTGTCGTGGTGCAACCACACGAAGTCGTGAATTCCAGTCATTTGCAACATGATCCGAGACGGCAGTGGCGATGCTCGTGTCAGCTCGGACCCAGAAATGACTTTCGGGCCACTCCAGTTGGTGGCTACGCCCTTTCCAGATAAGCGTGCCGCCTCCGGACGCCACGACATTGCGGTACCAGTCCGTGCCCGAGCCATACGTCATCGGAACTAGGAAGCCATCACCAGAGCCACTCGCCGCTACCGACGTCAGGTAGCGGCGACCGCTACGCCCCACATGAGCTAGCAGACCCAACGACGACCACCGTGTACCCGAGGTTTCGGGTCATCCGGTTGTAGCCCTTCAGTAGCCCCCGGAACATGCCATGGCTGAGCAGCAACTCCCGGTTGCGTCTGAAGATCCTCAGTAGCAGCACCAGCGACGCGGTATAGCCGCACACAGCCACCGCGACGATACGGCCGAGCGCTCTCCACCGGCGTCGGGTGACCATTGGCTGGGCCTAGTGCGCTGCCACCTGGCGATGGTGAGCTCCACCGGGACTTTCGGGTCGCCCTTTGCTGCGTGCACCTCGAATTCGGTGTTGGTGACGTAGCCGAGGTAGCTTATTCAGACGAGATTGACGTCAATGCCGCCGACTTCTTCGACCTTGCCGAGCGATGCGGGTGCTGACCGCGCGGTTCGATCGAAACGAGTTTCACCGGAATCGAATTCGGTTAGTCCTTTGTGACCTACATAACTCGGAATGCCCGGCCCGCTACTCTGAAGCCTGGCGGCAAATTGACGGATACGTAACGCAATGATTGACCCGGAGGCCCAGCCGTTATGACTGAGCAAACTAAAGATCAGCTTTGGGAGCAGCGCACCGAGTGGCCACTTGCCATGGTCGCTGTCGTTTTTCTCGTCATGTACTCGGTGGAAGTGCTCGACCAACCACAGGGTTTCGAGGCAAGCTTTTTGAACGTTGCGACCTGGGCCATCTGGAGCCTATTCGTCGTCGACTACATAGTTCGTTTGGTACTGGCGCCCAATCGTTACCGCTGGTTCTTCCGACACATATTCGACCTGGCCGTCGTGGCGCTGCCCATGCTGCGACCGCTGCGGCTGCTGCGGTTGGTTGTACTGGTCGGAGCGTTGCAGAAGGCGGTTGGTAGCGCGGTTCGCGGGAAAATCCTGCTCTACACCCTCTCGGGCGTCTCGGTGTTGATCTACGTCACCTCGCTGGCCATCCTCGACCAGGAACGGGGCCACCCGGGCGCCACGATTACTTCTTTCGGGAAGGCGTTGTGGTGGGCTATCACGACGGTGACCACCGTCGGCTACGGCGATCTGTACCCGATTACGGTCACCGGCCGGGTAATCGCGGTGTCGCTGATGATCGGTGGGATCAGTCTTATCGGTGTGGTTACCGCGTCGGTTGCGTCCTGGATAGTGCAACGCGTTGCCGAAACCGATTCCGCCAATCGGGCCGCGACGGCCGCTCAGATCGAGGACCTCCGGTCGGAAGTTCGGATGCTGGCCCGGCAACTGCGTTACGAGGATTCCAACCGCGTCAACTAGCCCGCCACCGTCTCAGAGCAACTGCGCGAACGCGGTGACGACCATGAGCACCAACACCGCTATCCCGACCGTATAGACCTGGTGGCGGGCGTTGATTCGAGCCGGTCTGGGGCGTCGGCGCAGTGTCCGTTGACGTTGGTAGGCGATCGCGTAGCCGCACGAGGCCGCGATCGCGGCCAGGCCGGCCGGGATCAACCCCGCCAGGCCCCCGTGCGCGTGCATGTCCTTGGTCGTCAGCAGCACGCCATTGACAAGCAAGGCAAACGATGTCCGGGTCCAGGCCAGCGTTGTGCGCTCGGCCTGAAGCCCGCGATCCCACGTCGGTACCGCCTCCGTGGAATCGCTCAACCCCCGACCACCTTGACGACCACCAATACCAGCGCGACGATCCCGACCAACGCCAGGCCCACGGCCAGGTATGCGGGCGTCGGGTGATGGGGCAATGGCCGGCCGCGGCGCATCGCGCGATCCGCCTGCTGCCAGCGCAGTAGCCCCATTCCGCTGGTCAGTATTGCCAGGGCCGCCAGTACCACACCCAGGACATGGCGCGCGCCGGGGATAGTCAGCTCGGGGACGAGTTGCACGAGGGCGACCGCCGCGGCGAGTAGTCCCAATGCGGTGCGTTGCCAGGCCAGGAAGGTCCGCTCATTGGCCAAGGTGAATCGGTAATCGGGTTCGGTTTCGGCGCCCTCTGTGTCGGGTGGGGTGGTGGTGTCGGCCACGAGGCACCTCGCAGAGCGTATTGGGAACAGGCCTTTCGACGTCGACCGAGTTTAGCTAAACCGGGACCGGAGATGTTGCGGCTGGCCGGCGACGTCGTGCCGAGGTTTCGGCGGCAGCCACCGTGGTGCCCGATCGATGCCCCGATGGCGGTAGGGCCGGCACGGTTGGATGCGCTCAGGTGCGCGCAGACCCGGTCAGCAGTTGACCGGTGGCGCCTTGGAGCAAACAGATGACGGTGCTCGGGGTGGGATCGGCCCCGGTTCGGTCCTGGCGCGAATCGATCAACCAGGTCACCGAGTACGGGCCGCCCTCGGCGGATTCCCCGGTGTAGAGAGTAAATCCGGCATCGCACTCGCGATTGGCCACGGCGCCCACGGCAGCGTCGACGGCCACCGGCGCGCGCAGATACACCTCGGCCAAATGCGGTGTCGCACAATCGGTCATGGTGACGTAAATGCCGCTGAGATCGGCAGGCGGGAGGTCGGCAACGCAATCGCCGACTTGCAGGTCAATCCACTTTTGCGTACGCGATGCCGGAGCGGGTTGCGCTGTCGCGGTGATCGGGGCTGCGCCGGCTGGAGTGGGGGATCGTGGCGACAATTTCGGCGTCGATACCGCGTCCGCCCGAACGCCATTGGTGGTGCAGCCGGCCAGCAGGAGCATCGCGGCCAGGCCACCCAACATGGGCCGACTGGGAACTCGCATGGCGGCCTCCTGAAATGCTTCGGCTAGCGTGCGAGTTTAAGCATCCGCGCGCCTACGGGGAAGCGTATTCACTCAAACGTTGGCGGACTGGTATTGGTCAGCGCCGGATCCGGCTTTTGCGACGACATGGACAGCAGGCCGCGTATACACCGCGCCGCCAGTGGCCAATTGGACGGCCTCTTCAGGTTCAACCCGCCCAGCAATTGCTTGAGCATGGTCATCGAGTCGAAATAGATGCGCTCGCAGACAAGGGTTTCGGTGTCGTCGAAAACGAAATAGGCGGTCATCCGGACCCGAAATCGGCCGCCGGTGGGCGGAATCTTGCCCAGGTAGCCTCGGTGGGTACCCATTAGCCAGAATTCGACAATGACCGCATCGGGGCTGTGCCGCAGCTCGATAATTTCGTGGTCCTGATCCGGAAACGCCGTTCGAGTGTCGTGGTAGTAGCCGCGCACCGCCTCCTTTCCATCGTGGACGATCATCTGCGGGATCAGCTCGTAACGGGGGTGCGGGAAGGTTGACAACACATCGTCCCAGTCCTTGCGGACCTCGTCATGAAAGTGGTCGAGCACCAGCTTCTGGCGGGCGGCCAACACGTCGGGCGTGGGAAATGCGGGAATGGGCATGTCTGAGAGTAGGCGCGCACGTCGGTATCCGACCAGATGCGGCTGCCCGAAAATCTAGAATCGCATCCACCATCAAATCCGGCGGCCACCGAGTCTCTGTTAGGATTCGTCAGCAAAATGATTACCGCACAGCCGTATTCCGAAAAGCTGCACACCAGACTGGTAGAGATGTTGGACGTGGTGCGGCCGGCCGCGAGACTGCGCGGACAGGCCCACGCGGTTGCGGGCTACGTACGCCCGGGCGATAGCGTCCTGGATGTCGGGTGCGGGACCGGTCACCTGTCCAGCTACTTGCAGGAGATGTGCGCGATCCAGCCCAATGGCGTGGACGTCAAAGATTATCGACGAAGCCAGATCCCGTTCCGCGAGTTCGACGGCACTTCAATTCCGTTTCCGGACCGGGCCGTTGACCACGTAATCCTCAGCGAGGTGCTGCATCACAGTCATGAACCGGTGACATTGATCAAGGAGTGCCACCGAGTCGCGCGCCGCAGCGTGATTGTGTTCGAGGACCTGCCGGATGGTCGCCTCGGCAAACTCATTCTCTACCTACACGTGCAAGCGTTTGTCCGCTACTTCCGGTACCCATTCCGGCCAGCGCGCAGCGCCTCTTATCGCTCGGCACTAGAATGGTTGGGCGACAACGCATCCTGCGTCGCGCAAGTCCGGCAGCCACCCGAATGGCTCAGCGTGTACCCCCGGGTGTTGCTGGTCTACCAGCTCGCAGAATCGACGACGACCTGATCGCTTCAACGGTCCGGCCGATCCAGCGCAGCGGCCAACGCACCCGTTGACCCGAAGTAGAACTGCACCTTAGCCAGCAGAATTCGTTGCCCCGACCGTCCAAGCCAGTGTGGCGGGCCGCGGTCAGTGGCCCCACGCCACGGACAGGCTCTTGATGCCATGGATGAACTGGGACAACAACCGTGCCGGCTCCTGGGTCGCCACGATGTCGGGCATTTCCCGCCGCAGCTCGCTGAATACGACCCTGATCTCACGGCGAGCCAGGTTGGCCCCGAGACAGAAATGGGCACCGCCACCGCCGAAACCCACGTGCGGGTTGGGGTTGCGTGCCACGTCGAAGGTCCACGGATCGCCGAACTTCTCCTCATCCCGGTTCGCCGAGCAATACCACATCGACACCTTGTCGCCGGCGGCCATCTTGACTCCCCGGAGCTCGACGTCCTCACTGAGCGTGCGGCGCATGTAGACCACCGGGGCGGCCCACCGCACAATCTCTTCGACCGCGGTAGGCGCCAAGCCGTCGAAGTCTGCCCACCACTTCGCCCGTTCGTCCGGGTATCGCGACAGTGCCAGTACACCGTGGCTGATGGCATTGCGGGTCGTCTCGTTGCCGGCGACCACCAGCAATATGAAGAACATCGCGATCTCCGATGACGACAATCGCTGGCCGTCCACCTCGGCCTGCACCAAGCTGGTCGTGAGATCGTCTTGGTGGGTAACGCGGCGGTCGTCGGCCAGTGCGCTGGCATAGGCGCCGATGTCCATCGAAACCCGAAGAAACTCGTCGAAATCTGTGGTCAGGTCGGGGTCGCCGAACCCGAGAATGACATTGGTCCAGCGAAAGATCTGCTGATGGTCTTCTTCGGGAACGCCCATCATGTCGCAGATGATCTGCAACGGCAGTGGGCCGGCGAGTTCGCTGACCAGATCGGCGTGTCCGTCGGGGTGGTTCTCGACCATGCTCGTGACCAACCGGCGCGCCCGCTGCCGTACCGAAGCTTCGATGCGGGCCACCACTTTCGGGGTGAACGCCCTACTGACAATCGAACGCAGTCGCTGATGCCGCGGATCGTCGAGCACAATCATCGAGCCGAAGTACTCGGCCAACTCCGGTGTCTGATCGTTGATCACGATGGTGGGGCTGGAATGAAAAATCTCCGGATGCCGACTGGCGAAGTGGATATCGTCGTGCTTGGTCAGCGCCCAGTGCCCGTTGCCTCCGGTGAATCCGACGAACTCGATCGCGGGCCAGAAGGCGACGGGGGCTTCTCGGCGCAGCGTGGCAAACGCCCCATCGCGAAACTCGTCGTCGCGGCCCCAGAACTCGAACGACCCCAACTCGATGTCGGCGAGCGGCACTGCCGGCGGCGGTGCTCCGTTCACCCGCGGCAATAAATCAGTGCTGGGATCGCTCCTGACATCCATGGCGATGCTCCTCTGCCCCCACCTCGTCGTTGAAGGGTCGACACCGCCGAGCCTAACCGCAGATGCGGGATGTTTGAGGTTCCCGCAGCGCAGACGGGCCGTGATTCAGTGGGTGCAAACCGTGTGTCCCGGTGCCCCGGTGGCGGTCTGCTCGGTCACCACGGTGCCGTCGACCACGATCCGGCAGGTTATGGCGCCTGGCCCCTGAGCGCTGAGCACAAAGACCTGACCACCGAAGCCGGTGAACTCTGACGACCACGGCAGGCCCACGTTGGTCGCATGCCGCTGACCGTGCTCGGTTTGGTAGGAGATGTAGTCGGCGACGCCGCCGCCGCTCACCTCGTAGCGGACCTGGGGAAACTGGTCGGCGTGTGCGGGACCACAGGTGCCCGTGCCGGCGATGGCGAGAGCGATCACGATCGCCGGTCCGCCCAGACGCATCAGTTGGGGTAGCTTGCCTGCCAATCGACTGGTCATGGTCGTCCATGTTGTCACTACCTGCGGAAACATGTAAGTGGTTTGCGGTCATTTGCGCCGATCATTCGCGGCCACCCGCCGGGCATGGCACGCCCAGTCGGTTGCGAAGTCGCGTAATGGCAGCTCGGGCGCCGACCGTGGGCCAATGGTGGGGCGCCCTGGCGATTGAACCTCTGGCCCAGAGGCGTTGTGCGCCAACCCTATCGGTTGGGGCCGTCGCCGAGCCGCACCCGCAGGGTGGTGCTGGTGAACTCCGCATGATCGCATGGTCGCGGCCCGTGGCGGGGCGCAAGATGCTAGATGTCACCTCGTGGGGCGCCTAGGGTGAAGCCGGTAGTCAGGGAGGTGGCTGTTCGATGTCGCAAGGTGGCGCTAAGCGAGTGGTGGTCTGGGGTACCGGCTTCGTCGGCCGGATGGTGATCCCCGAGATCGTCAAGCATCCACGGTTCGAGTTGGTGGGTGTTGGCGTGAGCAATCCGGACAAGGTCGGTCAGGACGTCGGTGACATCTGCGGACTGCCCGAACCCATAGGCGTCACCGCAACCGACGACGTCGACGCCCTGGTTGCACTCGAACCCGATGCGTTGGTGCACTACGGCCCGACGGCGATGCACGCCCAGGACAACATCTCGCTGATCACGCGGTTCCTGCGGGCCGGCATCGACGTGTGTTCGACCGCAATGACACCCTGGATCTGGCCGACGATGCACTTGAACCCACCCAACTGGATCACACCCATCACCGAGTCCTGCGAGCTGGGGCAGTCGTCCTGTTTCACCACCGGCATCGACCCGGGATTCGCCAACGATCTGTTTCCGATGACGTTGATGGGGTTGTGCTCCGAGGTACGGCGGGTGCGCGCCTCGGAGCTGCTGGATTACACGAACTATGAAGGTGACTACGAGAAGGAGATGGGCATCGGGCGCGAACCAGAGTTCAGCCCGATGCTGGAAAACCCGGACGTGTTGATCTTCGCGTGGGGCGCCACCGTCCCGATGATCGCCCACGCCGCCGGCATCATGCTCGATGAGATCACCACGACCTGGGAAAAGTGGGTAACGCCCAGCGAGCGAAAGTCAGCGAAGGGAGTGATCAAATCCGGCCAGGTTGCAGCAGTCCGGTTCACTATCAACGGTGTCTACCAGGGCGAAACCCGCATCCAACTCGAACACGTCAACCGCATCGGCCACGATGCCGCACCCGACTGGCCGTCGGGCCACGACGATGACGTCT
The DNA here is from genome assembly GCF_900292015.1 of Mycobacterium basiliense. NCBI lineage: Bacteria > Bacillati > Actinomycetota > Actinomycetes > Mycobacteriales > Mycobacteriaceae > Mycobacterium > Mycobacterium basiliense. Next base: position 3,462,764 of record NZ_LR130759.1, on the reverse strand, counting down.
ACCGCGTGGATATCGAGGGAACCCCGAGTATTTTCCAGGAGACCGCATTCCGATTCACCGACGGGTCGGGCCGGGATCCGGCCACCGCCGGCTGTCTGGCGACCGGGATGCGGGCGCTCAACGCCGTCCCCGCGGTCAACGACCTACCGCCGGGTTGGGTCACAGCTCTCGATTTGCCGCTGATTCCCGGTGCCGGCGTCATCCGCTGACCAGCGTCGATGGCGCATCAGGGAGGAAGTCGTACAGCTGGCGCATAGCTGACGCAGAGATTGGCTATAGCTTTTATCGACAAAATTCGACTTAGGTGCGTTTCGCCGGACATGGGGATTGGATCAATGGCAGAGGGACCACGGCCCGCGCTGGGGCTGTCGATCGGTGCCACGAACCTGGCGGCGGTCACCGCTGACCAGGCGATTACCCGCAAGCCCGTGCTCACGCTGTACCGTCAGCGTCCGCCGGAGGTCGGGGTGCCGTCGGAGAACCCGAGGCTAGACGAGCCCGGGTTGGTGATCACCGACTTTGTGGACCGCGTAGGGGATCCGGTCGGAATCGTGGCGGCAGACGGCTCGGTGCACCGGAGCGAGGCTCTGGTCGCCGACGCGCTGCGCGCGTTGGCCTATCGCGCGACCGGCGGCACCGCCCTGCCCGACAGTGTCGCGGTGGCCTATCCGGCTCACTGGGCGGCTGCCTCGGTGGATGCCTTGGGGGCTGCACTGGGTCGGGTGGCCGAATGGTCGCGTAGGCAGTACGCGCCGGTCTTGCTCCCCGACGCCGCGGCGGCACTGTTTGCGGTGCGAGCTAACCCGGGCATACCTGGCCGCGGAACCGTCGCGGTCTGCGATTTCGGTGGCACCGGGACCAGCATCACGTTGGTCGATGCGGCCGCGCAGTATCAGCCCCTGGCCGCCACGGTGCGTCATCGGGATTTCTCCGGTGACTTGGTAGACCAGTCGTTATTGACCTACGTCATGTCCGACATGCCGGCCACCGGATCGTTTGACCCGTCCGGTACGTCGGCGATCGGCTCACTGAGCCAATTGCGGATTGAATGCCGCAACGCCAAAGAGCGGCTCTCGCTGAGCACGGTGACCACGCTGGCCGACCACACACCCAATGGGCAACGCGAGATCCGGCTCACCAGAACCGAACTCGATGAGACGATTCGCGACGCGCTGGACGCGGTCGCCGGGTTTATCGAGGAAACCTTGGTGCACAACGCAATCCAGGCGGCGGATCTGGCCGCGATTGTGGCGGTTGGTGGGGGCGCCAACATTCCTTCGGTCATCACGACCCTGTCGGGACGTTTTGGTGTACCGGTGATCACCAGCCCACGTCCGCAACTGACGGCCGCCATCGGCGGGGCGCTGCGCGCGGCCCGCGGGCCCGCGGATACCAGTGCGACGGTGCTGACCTCCGCGGCACCGGAAACCCAGCTGGCCATGGCATCACCAACGCAGAATGCCGCGGGATTGGGGGACCCGGAATTCGACAATGCCCTTCCCGACGGACCGATGTCGGCTATGCGGCCCCCCCTGGCCTGGTCGGAAGCGGACGACGACTCCCGCGTCGTGCCGGTTGGCACCGGCGAGTATCCGAACTCTGCGGGCGGTTCCGGGTACACCTCGGCGCGTCCGCAACTGACTTTCGAAGAGAACGCGCAGGCCGAACCGGAGCCGAAGTCCCCGGTTCTCCCGTGGTATCGGCTGCCGGCGGTGATCGTCGTCAGCACGGTCGTGGCGGTTCTGCTGGTGGGAACAGCGGTTGCGATCGCGCTGAGTTCCGGCGATCAGCCCGCGACACGGTCACCCGGTGTCAGCACCACTCCAGCCGGCCCGGCGCCGTCCTCGCAGACACCGGCAACCGAGAGTGGAACGCCCGAGCCGGCGCCGTCCCCGCCGGCGCCCGGCCAAGCCCCCGCGTCGCCGGCGCAGCCGACACCACCTCCGTCCAGTGAGGTGCCGCCGCCTTCCACCCCGGAAGCGACCACGCCGACCACCACAGCGCCGCCGCCCGCTACCACGGCGCCGCCGCCCGCTACCACGGCGCCGCCGCCCGCTACCACGGCGCCGCCCGCTACCACCGCGCCCCCGGCCAGCACACCGCCGCCGGCTACGCAGCAAGTGCCGGCGCCGCCGCCGATTCCCCCTATACCGCAGATTCCGGACATCCCGCAGATTCCCGGAATTGGCTTTCCCCAGATTCCCCAGGTGCCTGGAATCGGTCGGATCTCAGTCCCGGTGCTTCCGCGGCAGGTGGCGCCTTAGCGGCTAGCCGCTAGCGGCCGTCTCGTCTCCGGCCGTCTTCAGGATCGCTTCGTTGAGCTCCTTGTCGCGGGCCACCCTGCGTTTGGCTTCCGCGGTCTTGGAACCCTCGCCGTCGGACTTGGGATCGCCGCTTTCGTCGAGCCAGTCGTTGACCGCTGTGCCGGTGATCATTCCGCCGGAACCGGGCAACACGAGCGTCGGCCGGTCTTCGTAGGCAGTCATCATGTCGGCAGCTCGGTCTTGTGCCTGTTGGCTGGGTTCAGGTGCTTCCTTCGATCCCTGAGCGGTATGGTCTTCGCGGCTATTCATGTTCCTGGGCCCCCTGCGCTATTGCCGTTGGTGCCCGACCCTTGTCATCGGTTACCCAGCGCGGCATCGTGTCGAAACTCCCGCCACCCCTTCACATGCGCTTGGCCAGCACAAGTGCGGCCAGAGGAATCCGCATCGACTCCGGCGAACCCGCCAGGCGCTCGGCCACGGCGGCCTCAAGTTGCCCGATGAATTCGGCCGCACGAGGGTCTTTGGCCCCGCCGTGCAAGGCGGTCGTCAGGGTCGGGAACAGCGCGGCGCGGGCGAATGCGGCCCACCGCGCTCCGAAAGCCTCTGCGTCGCCATCTGATTGGAACCGGGACCAGAACCGGTCTTCGGCGTCGAACAATTCGAGGCGCTCGATCGTCAGACCCTCGAACCACCCACGTGGCGCGAAGGGAGCCAAGAAGTCCTTCTCGCTACGGGCAACCACGGGAATTGCCATGCGCCGCAATTCGTCCGGATTCAACAGACCGTCTCTGACTTGATCCTTCAATGCAGCGACAAGCGCGTCGTTCATCGACCGGTAGCCAAATTCGCCGTGGTCGTCGAGGGCCATCGTGATGACCACCAGCCGCCCGCCCGGACATAACTCGCGGCCGCGGAATGCTAAAAAGTCGTGCCAATCGGTGGCGGCCTGCCGGGTGTATGCGGCCCGCGCCTCCATGTTCTTGCTGTAGGCGACCTGCACGTGATCGGCGAGTTCCGGTGCTCCCGCAGGGATCCGGCTCAGCCATTGGATCGCCCATGATGTCCAACCCAGGTTGACCGTATTGCTGGGCAGGATCTGGGTATAGAAGGACCGGCCGATTGCCGAAGCGAACGTCGCAGGGTCCTGGTGCAGGTAGCTGTCCGGATCGTCAGCCAACGTCTGGAATAGCGTGGTGAAGTCGTTGCCCGGTACGTCGGTATGCGTCACCATGATTGCGTGATCGTCTCGGGTACGCCGACGCAGCCTGTCGACCGCAGCGGCAACGGGTTTCAACGAATTGTGTCCGGTTGCCGCGCCGTAGTCGGCGATGACGATGGGCTGCGGCGATCGGGGCAGCGGAACCTGTTGGGCGGCCTGTTCGAGCAGCGTGATGGCCGGCATCAACCCGGCAGCCTGCAGGCGTGACGCCTGGCTATAGGTCGCGCTTTCCATCGGCTCTGGCCGGATCACGACGCTAGATTCCGGCAGCCGCGCATTCGGTCGCATATCAGCTTGGCTTTGGGTAGCTGACGCCGGTGAGCTGTTCCGAAACCTCCCAAAGACGTTGGCAGTCAGCGTCGTTGCGGGCACGAGCAGGCACCTTGGCCTCGGCCACGCCGCCGCCGGCGGCTTCGTAGAGTCCTCGTGGGCCGTAGAAGGAGCCCCCTTCGGCCTGGGGGGTGGCGGCCGCATACAGCGCCGGCAGTATGCCCTCATCGACCTCTTGCCAGAGAAACGGAGCAAACCGCCAGGACAGGGTATAGAGCCGCTGCATCAAGGCCGGTTTGTCGCGGCCGTGCGAAGGTCCGCTGATCTGCAGGTTGGTTTTGGTCAATCCGGGGTGGGCCGCATTGGACACGACGCCCCAATTGGCCACACGGCTGCGACGGTCAAGCTCGCGGGCGAACATCAACACGGCCAACTTCGACTGGCCGTATGCCGACATCGCGGCGTATGACTTGTCGAACTGCAGGTCGTCAAAATGAATCCGACCGCGCCGGGCCGCGATGCTACTGAGGGAAACCACCCGGCCCTGCGCCGCCCGTAGCAACGGTAGCACCTGGGCAGTCAGTGCAAAGTGTCCGAGATGGTTACTGCCGAACTGCAATTCGAAGCCGTCAGCGGTGGTGTCGCGCTCGGGCGGGGTCATGACACCGGCATTGTTGATCAGGATGTCGATCGGGCGGCCCTCCGAGTTGAGTTGTTCACCCAACGCTGCGACGGAGCTCAGTGACGAGAGGTCGAGGGCCTTGATGCTCAACTTGGCGTCGGGTACCGCGGCGCGGATCTCCGCGATCGCCGCCTCGCCCTTGGCGCGGTTGCGGATTGCCATCACGACATCGGCGCCGGCCGCGGACAGCCGCCGAGTCAGCCCGAACCCAAGTCCGCTGTTGGCGCCCGTGACAACAGCCAGCTTTCCCGAAAGATCGGGCACCGTTGCGACGAGATTGTTGGCCATGCCCATTACTCCTTTTCCGGTGACGCCTGTCTAGTGTGCTCTTTTTCTGGCCGGCCGCGAATCGGAGCGGCATGCTGAACGGCATGGCCCTCGACTCGGGAGCGTGCCGACGGCGCGCCCTCGGGTGGGCGGCGGCGCTGGCCCTCGGCACGCTACCCGCGCTGGCTTTTCCCGCACCATCGTGGTGGTGGCTGGCGTGGTTCGCCGTGGTCCCGCTGCTGCTGGTGGTGCGCGCCGCGGCGACGTCGGGGGATGGGGCGGTGCGGGCCTTTCTGGGTGTTGGCGGATTTGTGCTGACCAACCAGTACTGGCTGGCCAGCAGCATCGGTCCGGTGTTGGCGCTGATGGCGTTCGGGCTCGGCGCGTTGTGGCTGCCTTGGGGATGGGTGACTCACCGGCTGCTGTCGCCGCCGGTCAGCACAAGACGCGTGGCCGTAGCGTTGATCGTGGTGCCCAGTGCGTGGGTGGCGGCCGAAGCGGTGCGATCTTGGCCGCCGTTGGGCGGTCCGTGGGCGGCGCTGGGCGCGTCGCAATGGAATCAGCCCGCAACGCTGGCGTCGGCGTCCTTGGGTGGGGTGTGGCTGACCAGCTTTTTGGTGATCGCAGCCAATACCGCACTCGCCAGTGCGATCGTGCAACGGGGAGCGGGACGCCTCGTCGCGCTGGGGTGTGCGTTGGCGTGCATGGGTTTTGGACCCGTGTGGTACGTGGCGGGCGGGACGCCTCCTGCCAGTCGGACAGTACGGGTGGCGCTGGTGCAGACGGGCCCCATCGCTGACGCAGCGGCCCGTCAGGCGGCTAGTGAGGCGCTTACCGCAACGTTGGTGGGCACTCGGCCAGAAGTGGTGGTTTGGGGCGAAAGCAGCGTCGCGGCCGAGCTCACCGATCGACCCGACGCGGTGGCTCGGCTGGCTGAGCTCGCGCGCAGGGTCGGTGCGGACCTACTGGTCAATGTCGACGCGCGCGCACCCAACGGGGGTATCTACAAAACATCGGTGCTCGTCGATGACCACGGGGTGCAGGGCAGCTACCGCAAGACCCGGCTGGTGCCGTTCGGCGAATACGTGCCGCTGAGACCGTTTCTTGGTGCCATTACCCGCTATGGCAAGGCGGCCGCCGAGGACCGCGGGCGTGGGAGCGGGCCCGTGGTGCTGCGCGCCGGCGGCATCGATGTCGGGCCGTTGATCAGCTACGAGACGACGTTTTCCGATCTGACCCGGCGTGCAGCGTTGTTGGGGGCTCAGCTGCTGGTCTATCAGAGTTCCACGTCGTCATTTCAAGGCAGTTGGGCCCAACCGCAGTTGGCCGGTCAGCCTGCGGTGCGCGCCGTCGAAGTGGGGCTCCCAGCGGTGCATGCCGGGTTGTCCGGGGATAGCTCGGCCTTCGATTCCAGGGGCCGCCGGCTGGCGTGGTGCACGTCGCAGTTCACCGGCGTCACCGTCATCAGCGTTCCGCTGACATCCGATGCCACGCCCTACCGACGGTGGGGGGACTGGGTGCCGGCCAGCACGTTCGCCGTGCTGGGTGTTTTCTTCGGTGTCGCCACCCTCCGCAGTCTGCGCAGGCGTGACACACTTCGTTGATGAGTAGCCGAGGCGTTGATGAGTAGCCGAGGCGTCGCCAAGGCCTCGTTGGCGCTCGCCATCGTGATGTTGGTGGCGTCGGTCGCCGGCTTCATCACCACGTTGGTGCTTAACACATTTGTGCTGGACAAGTACAACGCCTACGGCGAGGTGCCGATCCCCGGTTCGGGCAGCGTCCACCTGCCGACCGGTGAGGTCAGTGTGAGCCTGCACACCTTGGTCATCGGGGGCAACGGTGGCACCGGGCTGCCGCTGCCCCCGCTCGGGATCTCGATCAATCCGCCTGAGGGTGTGCCGCAACCGACGGTAACCGAAAGAATCGGCAGCACAACGACGGTCAACAACGACGCGCATGTGCGGGTATGGGTGGTCGACGTACCGGTCGAGGCCACCTACAACGTCATGACCGAGGGGCAAGTCGGCGGCTACATCAATCCGCGACTGGCTTTCGGGCACCAAAGTTCATCTGGTTGGCTGGTCTGGATATTTGTTGCCATGTTTGTCGTCGGCCTGATCGATTTGGCGTTGTCGGTGATGTGGCTGGCCCGCGCCCGGCGTGCGGCGGCATCCGCGCTGGTGAACAGGCCGTACTTGGCCGAATCGCCGACCGCATCGGTTCGGCCCGGGGATTCGCCCGGACCCGCCTACGAACCAGGCGAGCAGGGGATCCGGCTCGAGCGGCTCAAAACCCTGGCGGCACTGCGTGATTCCGGAGCGCTGACCGAAGACGAATTCCAGGCCGAAAAGCGTCGCATCCTGGATGGAAGGTAGATCTGCTCAGATCCGCGAGATCGACGTTTTGCGGTAAAAGTGCGAGAGGCGACTTGCGAAACGTCGATCTCGGTGAAAGTTGGGCCTGTTAGGGCTCAGTGGCCTCTGGCGACCCATTCTTCGTAGTGCACGATCTCCTCTCCCACGGTGGTGCTGTCACCGTGGCCGGTATGCACGACGGTGGCGCCAGGCAATCCGCCGAGCCGTTCGGATATCGACCGCAGGATGGTCGGGAAGTCGGAGAATGAGCGACCGGTAGCTCCTGGGCCACCGGAGAACAGCGTGTCGCCGCTGAACACCACGCCGAGTTCGGGGGCGTACCAGCACACCGACCCGGGCGAGTGTCCCGGAGTGTGCAGCGCACGCAACTCGGTGCCAGCGACACGCAATGTCTCCGCGTCGGCAACTCTGCGAAAGTCTTTATCCGGGTGGGTCATCCGCCACAGCACCTCATCGCCTGGGTGCAGTAGCACCGGCGCGTCAAGCGCATTGCCGAGCTCGGGAGCCACCGTCACATGGTCGTTGTGGCCGTGAGTACACACCACCGCCACCACATTGCGTCCACCGGTGGCTTCGACGATCGGAGCCGCCTCATGGGCGGCGTCGAAGACCACCACCTCGGAGTCGTCGCCGACCAGCCAGATGTTGTTATCGACTTCCCAGCTGCCGCCGTCGAGTTCGAAGGTTCCGTGAGTCACCACCCGATCGATGCGAGCCACTACAACACCACCACCGAGCGCAGCACCTTGCCGGCGTGCATCTTCTCGAATGCCTCCTCAATGCTGCCGAGACCGATCTTTTCGGAAACGAACTTGTCCAGCGGAAGCCGGCCCTGCAGGTAGAGGTCGATTAGCGTGGGGAAGTCGCGCTCGGGTAGGCAATCGCCGTACCAGGACGATTTCAGGGCCCCGCCGTGGGAGAAGAAGTCCACCAGCCGCATCTCCAGCCGCATGTCGGGCGTGGGCACGCCCACCAGAACAACGGTTCCGGCCAGGTCACGGGCGTAGAACGCCTGCTTCCAGGTTTCGGGCCGGCCGACCGCGTCGATCACCACGTCCACTCCAAAGCCGCCGGTGAGGTCCTGGATCGTCGTGACGACGTCGAATTCGCGGGCGTTGACGGTGTGGGTGGCACCAAACTTGCGGGCCCACTCCAACTTCGTGTTGTCGGTATCGACCGCGATGATCTTCTTGGCTCCCACGAGCGCAGCCCCGGCAATGGCCGCATCGCCCACGCCGCCACAGCCGATCACCGCGACGGTGTCGTCTCGGGTCACGCCCCCGGTGTTGATGGCCGCACCAATGCCCGCCATCACCCCGCAGCCCAGCAAGCCGGCCACCGCGGGATCGGCCGCGGGATCGACCTTGGTGCATTGACCGGCATGCACCAACGTCTTGTCGGCGAACGCTCCGATGCCCAACGCCGGTGTCAGTTCGGTGCCGTCGGTCAGCGTCATCTTCTGTTCGGCGTTGAAGGTGTCGAAGCAATATCGTGGCCGGCCGCGTTTGCAGGCCCGACACTGACCGCACACCGCTCGCCAGTTGAGGATCACGAAGTCCCCGGGTTCGACGGTAGTCACCCCCGGTCCGACCGCTTCGACGGTCCCCGCGGCCTCGTGGCCGAGCAGGAACGGGTATTCGTCGTTGATGCCGCCTTCTCGGTAGGTCAGGTCGGTGTGGCAGACGCCGCAGGCGGTGATGTCGACGACGGCTTCGCCCGGCCCGGGATCCGGGACCACGATGTCGACCAACTCAACCGGTTCGCCCTTTTTCCGTGAGATCACCCCGCGCACTGTCTGACTCATGGTCTCCAACCTAACTGTTCGCCACCGAGCCGAGGTGACCGTGGCGCCGGAAGCTAGCTTGGCATCGAGGCGAGTCGGTGTAGCGTCGCTGATCATGGCGGCTACCGAAACCACATCGGAAACCACAGACGAATTCAGCGACCGGATAGTGGCGGCCATCGACAGCGCCAGCCTGGCCATACTGCTCAGCGTCGGCCATCAGACCGGACTGCTGGACACCATGGCTCAGCTGCCGCCATCCACCAGCGCGCAAATCGCCGACGCGACGGGTCTCAGCGAGCGCTATGTCCGCGAGTGGCTGGGCGGCATGACGGCTGGCCAGGTTATCGAGTACGACGTCGAGGCCACCACCTACGCCCTGCCCGAACATCGCGCGGCAACGTTGACCCGAGCCGCCGGACCCAACAACCTGGCGCGGGTGACCCAGTTCCTGCCGCTGCTCGGCGAGGTCGAACAAAAAGTGATCGGCTGCTTTCGCGGGGGCGGCGGGGTGCACTACACCGAATACCCGCGCTTTCACACGCTGATGGCCGAGGTTAGCGGTGAGGTGTTCGACAGCGCGCTGATCGACGTCATCCTACCGCTGGTGGACGGGCTGCCCGAGGGCCTGCGTTCCGGTCTCGATGTCGCCGATTTCGGCTGCGGCAGCGGCCATGCAGTCAACCTCATGGCGCAGGCCTTCCCGGAGAGTCGGTTTACCGGCATCGACTTCTCGGACGAGGCGGTTGCCGCGGCAACCGGCGAGGCGGCCCGCCTCGGGCTGACCAACGTGGCCTTCGAGCGTCAGGATCTGACTACGTTGGACACGACCGGAGCCTACGACCTGGTGACCGCCTTCGACGCGATTCACGACCAGGCGCAGCCCGCGCGTGTGCTGGAGAACATCTACCGGGCGTTGCGACCCGGTGGTGTGCTGCTGATGGTCGACATCAAGGCTTCGAGTCGGCTCGAAGACAACATCGGCATCCCGATGAGCACCTACCTCTACACCATCTCGATGATGCACTGCATGACGGTGTCGTTGGCGCTGGGCGGCGCGGGACTCGGGACGGTGTGGGGACGCCAGTTGGCGACCGAGATGCTCGCCGATGCCGGTTTCGACGACGTGCAGGTTGCCGAGATCGAGTCGGACCCGCTGAACAACTACTACATCGCCAGGAAGTAGCCCAATCGCGAGGAAATGGCCGAGTCGGCGCCAGCTGAGCACCGGCACGCGGCACCACTTACCGATCCGCGGTTACCGTGCTCGTCGGCACGCTCTAGGCTCCTGCTCGATGGCCGCTCTCGACTTGCTGGACGACTGGCCGGTGTCGGCCGCTGCTGCTGCGGTGGTCGGACCCGCCGGTGTACTGGCTACCCACGGTGACACTTCGCGGGTATTCGCGCTGGCATCGGTAACCAAACCCCTCGTGGCCCGCGCCGCGCAGATCGCGATCGAGGAAGGCGCCGTGGAGCTCGATACCGACGCCGGTCCGCCCGGCTCCACCGTCCGCCACCTGCTGGCACACACGTCGGGGTTGGCCATGCATTCCGATCAGACGTTGGCCGCGCCCGGGACTCGCCGGATGTATTCGAACTACGGCTTCACCGTGCTGGCCGAGGTAGTCCAGCGCGAATCGGAGATCGAGTTCAGCAGCTATCTGGCGGCGGCGGTGTTCGAGCCACTGGGCATGACCACCACCCGGCTGGACGGCGGCGCGGCTGCGGCCGGGTTCGGCGCCACCTCGACGGTCGCCGATCTGGCGCTCTTCGCGGCCGACCTGTTGCGCCCGACGACGGTCTCGAGCCAAATGCATGCCGAGGCCACCGCGGTGCAATTCCCGGGCCTGGATGGGGTGCTGCCCGGATACGGTGTGCAGCGACCGAACGACTGGGGGCTGGGTTTTGAAATCAGGGATGCCAAGGCACCGCACTGGACGGGTGCGCGCAACTCGGGACACACGTACGGTCATTTCGGCCAATCGGGTGGTTTCATCTGGGCAGATCCCGACGCGGACCTGGCCCTGGTGGTGCTCACCGACCGCGATTTCGGCCAGTGGGCATTGGACCTATGGCCAGCGGTGTCAGACCGAGTTCTGGCCGAGTCCACCTAAAGTAAACTGCACACTAGCGCAACAGGGGTCCCACAGGGCACAATAGACACGCAGGACACAATAATTACAGACGTTTCGTCGCAGGCATTCTGCTGATCGGTTCACCAGGTCGTTGGGGAAGACGTCCCTCGTGGAACCGAAGGAGCAACAGATGCGTGCGTCGAATCAGTTCGCCGACTTGACGACCGGTGTGGTCTACGTCCACGCCTCGCCAGCGGCGGTGTGCCCGCATGTCGAGTGGGCGCTGTCGTCGACCCTGCAGGCCAAGGCGAACTTGGTCTGGACGCCGCAGCCGGCGATGCACGGGCAGCTGCGCGCGGCCACCAACTGGGTCGGGCCGGTGGGCACCGGCGGACGGCTGGCCAACTCGTTGCGCTCGTGGTCGGTGCTGCGTTTCGAGGTCACCGAGGATCCCAGCCCGGGAGTCGACGGGCAGCGGTTCTGTCATACCCCGCAGCTCGGATTGTGGAGCGGATCGATGAGCGCCAACGGCGACACGATGGTGGGGGAGATGCGGCTGCGGACGCTGATGGCGCAGGGCGCTGACACGCTTGCGGCCGAGTTGGATTCGGTCCTGGGTACCGCGTGGGATGAGGCGCTCGAGGTCTATCGCAACGGTGGCGACACTGGCGAGGTGACCTGGCTCAGCCGCGGCGTCGGCTAGTTAACCGGGACCGTAACCGGTTTGGCAGACAACGGCATGTCGACATTGCCTTTGCAGGTGCCGCTGTAGATGTCGGTGTGGAAGACGCCGGTGAGGATTCCGTACTGCCCGGGTGTGTAGACCGAGAGAGATTTCGCCGGGTCGTATTCGATGGTGCCATCCGGCAGCAGGCAGTCCCATTTCCAGGTCATTTCGCGTACCCATTGGGACCCGTTCCACGTGAACTCGATCGATCGCGGCATGGAGTCATTTTTCGGTGGAGGGGGGTTGTTGACCGTCGCGACGCACACGCCCGCCGAGCAAGTCGAGCTGATGGAGACGCTGGTCCGGTGGGCGAATTCAGGTTGGCTGGCGGCGACGCTGGTGCCGGTCTTCGCGTTGGCGGCAAGCGTAAGAATGTAATCCCCATTCCAGGCCGCCACCTCACCGGCGTAGGCCACCGGCGCCACGCACAGCGAGGCGAAAAGCGAAGCGGTCGCCGTGGCGACAACTCCGGTGTGGCGAACTCTTGACATCTTCCCTCCCGAATGAGCGGGTTCCCTCACCTAATGAGCGGGTTTGGAAAAGATGTCGCTGTCGGTGCAGCGGCCGTTACAGGATCGGTGGTCGAGCGGTTGCCCGAGCTTTGCCGCCGGTGGCCCAGGATTGGCCGAACCCGTTGCCGTTGCTTGCATCTCGCATCCGAGTCCCGGCGTGGCAGAACCAGAGAACAGACCGCTAGCCTCAGCCGTCGGCGCCGGACGTACCGGGTTGGCCGTACAGCAGTCCGCGGGTCCCACCGGCTCCGCCGCCACCACCTGAGCCACTGGCAATTCCGGATCCAGCGCTCCCGCCGGCCCCGCCGTCGCCGCCATTGCCGATCAGCTCGGCGTCCCCACCGACGCCACCGCTGCCGCCGTTCCCGCCGCGGCCGTCCGCGTTGCCCGCAAAGCCGGGGCCGCCGGCACCGCCGGTCCCGCCGGACCCGCCGGACCCGCCGTTGCCGAACAACCATCCGCCGGTGCCGCCGTTGCCACCGGTGCCGCCGGTGCCGCCGGTGCCGCCGTCGGTGTGTATGCCCAACTCTCCGGTACCGCCGTTGCCGCCGTTGCCGCCGTTGCCGCCGGCGCCGAACAACCATCCGCCGTTGCCGCCGGCCCCGCCGCTGCCGCCCTGGATGCCGTCGCCGACGTTGACGAGGCCGCTATCGCCACCGCTGCCCCCGCTCCCGCCGTTGCCGCATAACCACCCGCCGTGGCCGCCGGCACCTCCCTCGCCGCCGTTCAAGGTGCCACCGTTGCTGGCGGCGCCGTTGCCGGCGGCGCCCCCGTTGCCGATCAGCCCGGCGTTACCGCCGGCGCCTCCGTTGCCGCCACCGCTTGGACCGCTGTCGGTAGTCCCGCCGTTGCCGCCGGCTCCACCGTCGCCGTACAACCACCCGCCGTGACCGCCGGCCCCGCCGCTGCCGCCGGAGCCGCCGGTGCCGCCGGTGACGCGGCCTCCTCCGTTACCAGCGGCCCCACCGTTGCCGATCAGTCCGGCATTACCACCAGCGCCTCCGTTGCCGGAGGCGAAGCCGGCTTCGCTGTCTCCGCCGATGCCACCAGCGCCTCCGTTGCCGTACCACCACCCGCCGTGACCGCCGGCCCCGCCCGCGCCCGCCGGGCCGACGCCACCTAGGGCATTGGTGCTACCGCCGGCCCCTCCCGACCCGCCATGGCCGATCAGCCCGGCATTGCCGCCGCTACCGCCGGCCTGCCCGTCGCCACCGGCAGCACCGGCACCGCCGCTGCCGATCAATATTCCGCCATCCCCGCCGTTCTGTCCCGCTACCGTCGCATCGGCGCCGTTGCCGATCAGCGGGCGCCCTAACAGCGCTTGGGTAGGCGCATTGATCGCGTTGAGTATGTCTTGGCCCCAGCTCTGTAGCGAGGAGTTGACGGCCTCGGCGCTGGCGTACGAGCCGGCGGCTCCGCTCAGCGCTCGTACGAACTGGTCGTGAAACGCCGTCGCTTGCGTGCTGAGCTTCTGATACTGCTGAGCGTGGATGCCGAACACTGCGGCGATGGCCGCCGAGACCTCATCGGCGGCCGCGGGCAACACCGTCGTCGTCGATGCCGCCGCTGCCGCGTTGGCCGTATTGACCGCCGAGCCAATGCTTCCCAGCTGGGTTGCCGCGGCCGCCACCAACTCCGGTGCCACGTTCACAAAGGACATACTGAGCCTCCCCACAGTCCGTGCCTCGCGGCCGTGGGGCCGGCGGGCCGAGTAGAACCCACATTGTTGCAGCGACGCTGTGGCCGCGCTCCGAAAGCGCATGGCAAATGCCACAGAGAAGGCAAACGCACGCTGTGCACTCTGCCTAGATGTGGTCGTTGTGGAAGGTGAGGTCAGTCGAGCTTGCGAGTCTCGCTAGTCCGTCGCCTTGGAGGCAACTCGGCAACTGCTAACAGTTGTTGGGTCGCAGAATGTGCAGCGCGCCCGGAACCACAGAGATATTGGCGGGCAAAGGGCAGGCGAAGTCGCCGTCGGCGTACACGTTGATGCCCGGGCAGTCGACATCGATGGACTTGGCTCGCGCGGTGGTGACTTCGTCGAGTTCCACGTGGGTGCCCTTGACTACGGTGGGAAACATGCGGAGAAATCGTATTCGTGACCCCGTGCGCACCATGGTGATGTCGAGCAGGCCGTCGGTGTGATCGGCCGTAGGGCAGATCAGCATTCCGCCGCCGTAGCTGCGGGTATTGCCGAAAGCCGCAAGCGTGAGGCCACGGTCGATTTCTTGAGTTCCGTCGATCACCAAACGGAATGGCAGCGGCCGCAACTGCGAGAGTTCGGCCACCATCGCGGCGTAGTAGCGCATTCGACCGTGCGGCCAATTCATACGATTTGCCCGATCGGTGACCAGTGAATCGAATCCGGTTGCCGCTACGGTGCCGAACCATTTGTCCACCCCGTGGTTGTCCCGGATTCGGCCCAGGTCAATGGTTTCCGTCCAGCCGTCCGCGATGATGTCCGCAGCCGACTCGGGATCCATTGTAGGAACTCCGAATTCGCGAGCATGATCGTTGCCGGTGCCCGCCGGATTGATTCCCAATGGAACATCGGTGCCGGCCAGCACCTGCAACGCGATGGAAATGACGCCGTCACCGCCGGTGACGACGACGGCATCGGTGCCCTTCTCGACTGCGGCAGCCAGCAGATAGCGCGCATCTTCAGCGTTCTCACCGACGATTTCGATGACTTCCACCCCGCGATGATGCAGCCGGGCGATCGCGTGTTCGGCGGCCGAGACCGCGGCGCCGCGTCCGGATTGGGGATTGGTCAGTGCGGTGACCTTGTTAATCCTGCGGCGGTGGAGTCGTCCCGCCGCGGGATTCACGGGCTGTTCCGCGTTCACGGAATCAGCTTGCCGGGATTGAGAATTCCGGCCGGATCGAGCGTCTCCTTGATTGCACGCAGCAGCTGTACACCCAGATCGCCCACCTCGTCGCGCATCCACGCTCGGTGGTCGGCGCCGACCGCGTGGTGATGGGTGATGGTTCCGCCGGTGGACATGATCGCGTCGCACGCGGCCTTCTTGGCGGCCCACCACTGCTCGATCGGATTGCCGCGTTGCCCGGCGACGACGGTGAAGTACAACGAGGCGCCGGTTGGGTAGACGTGCGACACATGACACATCACCAGCGCCGGCGTGCCCGACTCCGCCAGGGAGGTGGTAAGAGCTTCGGTGACAGCGGTTTTCAGGGCGGGAATGTTGGACCAGTCGGTGGCGGTTTCCAGCGTCTCGCAGAGCGCGCCGGCCGCCAGCAGCGAGTCGCGCAGGTAGGGCGCACTGAACCGGCCATGCTCCCATGTTTGGGCCGGCCCTTCACCGAGTGACTTGCCGCCGTGCGCCTCTAGCAGCGCGCGCGTCTCGGCGTGCCTGCTCTCACTGTGTTCCTTGGTGCCCTCGAACAGGGTCAGGCCCAGACATCCACCGGTGACCTGGTTTTCGCCGATCGTCTCGTGGGTCGCGAGGTTGACGCCGGTCTCGGCCTCATCGGAAAGCCGCACCACCGTCGGGCCGGTGCCCGCCTGGGTGACGGCGCGCAGGGCCGCGACCCCGGTCTCGAAGTCCGGAAACGACCACGCCTCATAGCGAGTCGTCTCGGGTAACCGGTGCACCCGCAACCGCACCTTGGTGATCACGCCGAAGACGCCTTCCGAGCCGATTGCCAGCTGGCGCAGGTCTGGTCCGGCGGCTGAGGCGGCGACCCGACCCAGATCCAGCACTCCGGCCGGAGTGATCATGCGCAGGCCGATGATCATGTCGTTGAAACGGCCGTAGCCCGCCGAGTCCTGGCCCGACGACCGGGTTGCGGCGAACCCACCGATGGTGGCGTACTCGAAGCTTTGCGGGAAGTGTCCGAGTGAGAAGCCATGTTCGCCCAGCAGCCGTTCGGCGTCGGGGCCGGTGACACCGGCGCCCAGTTCGGCGATGCCGGAGACTTCGTCGAGGGAATGCAGCTCGTTGAAGCGCCGCAGGTCCAGTGAGATCACGGCGGTGAACTTTCCGCGGGTGGGATCCAGCCCGCCGGTCACGTTGGTGCCGCCGCCGAACGGGACGATCGCGATACCGTGATCCGAGCAGTAACGCAGGATCTCGGCAACGGTCTCATCGGCGTTAGGCCCCCCCGGCAGCAGGACCGCGTCTGGTGCGTCCTGGACGCCGGGGTCCTTCCGGCGCAGCATGTCGGGGGTGGACTTGCCGCCGGCTCGTAGCAACCGGTCGCGGTCGGAGGTGCGGAAGAACTCGGCGCCGACGATCTTGGCGAGGCCTTCCTGGTCCGCTTTCGACAATGCGCAAGGGCGCAGTTTGACCTGGTCGACCTCGAGCTCTTCAGCTCCGGAATCCTCAAGGCCGACAACCTGCTTCAGCAATGCGCGGATGCCATCGGAGAGTGGCTTGGCTGCGGCGGGATCTCCCCACGCGTTCCATTTCATTGGCGGGAGGAGTTCCTCGGGGTGCGTCATGCGTTACAGTATTACACATGCTGTCAATGAGTAATGCCCCCGAAGGTACCGGGGACCGCATACTGCAGGCAGCGGCGACCTGCGTCCGCGACTACGGAGTTGACCGGGTGACACTCGCCGAGATCGCACGGCGTGCCGGCGTGAGTCGACCGACGGTCTATCGTCGGTGGCCCGATACCCGGTCGATCATTTCGGCGTTGCTGACCGGGCACATCACCGAGGTGCTGCGAGCAGTGTCCCTCGATGGAGATGATCGCGAGGCGCTGGTAAGGCAGGTGGTGGCGGTGGCAGACCGGCTGCGGCGCGACGACCTGGTGATGGCTCTGATGCACTCGGAATTGGCCCGGGTTTATATCACCGAGCGCCTGGGTGCCAGCCAGCAGTTCCTGATCGACGGCCTCACGGCGCGACTGAAAGTGGCACAACGAACCGGCAGTGTCCGCGCTGGCGACCCCCGCAAACTCGCGACGATGGTCTTGCTGATTGCGCAGTCGACCATCCAGTCCGCAGACATTGTCAGCCCGATTCTCGACTCCACAGCGTTGGCCGCCGAACTCACCTACTCCCTGAATGGATACCTAGCCTGATGCCCAACCCAACCGCTCTCAATGCCGCGCGCCGTACCGCCGACCTGACGGCGCTTGCCGATGGTGTGCCACTGGATGTCGTGGTGATTGGGGGTGGGATCACCGGCGTCGGCATCGCCTTGGATGCCGCGTCGCGCGGTTTGCAGGTCGCCTTGGTGGAAAAGCACGATCTGGCGTTTGGCACCAGCCGCTGGAGCTCGAAATTGGTGCACGGTGGGCTGCGCTACCTGGCGACGGGCAACGTGGGCATCGCGCGACGTAGCGCCATCGAACGCGGAATCCTGATGACCCGCAACGCACCCCATCTCGTGCGCGCCATGCCGCAGTTAGTCCCGCTGCTGCCGTCGATGAATCGTGCCAAGCGCGCATTGGTGCGCACCGGATTTCTCGCGGGGGATGCGCTGCGGGTGCTGGCGGGTACGCCGTCTTCGACACTGCCCAGATCGCGCCGAATCTCGGCGCGGCGGGTGGCGGAAATGGCTCCGACCGTTCAGCGTGACGGTTTGGACGGCGGATTTCTCAACTATGACGGGCAATTGATCGATGACGCCCGGCTGGTCACCGCAGTGGCGCGGACAGCCGCACAGCACGGCGCGCGGATCCTCACCTATGTCGGCGCCTCCGATGCGACCGGCACCTCGGTACGGTTGACCGATCAGCGCAGCGGGCAGTCGTTCGACGTGTCGGCCCGGACGGTCATCAACGCCGCGGGAGTATGGGGCGGCCAAATCGAGTCCTCGCTGAAGTTGCGACCCAGCCGCGGCACCCATCTGGTCTTTGACGCCGCCGCGTTCGGCAATCCAACTGCGGCGCTGACGATCCCGATCCCGGGCGAACTCAACCGGTTTGTCTTCGCCATGCCCGAGCAGTTGGGCAGGGTCTATCTTGGACTGACCGACGAAGATGCTCCGGGTCCGATTCCCGATGTGCCAGAACCGTCTTCGGAGGAAATCATGTTCCTGTTGGACACGGTGAACACCGCGCTGGGCACCGCCCTGCAGAAGACCGACGTTATCGGCGCCTATGCCGGGCTGCGGCCGCTGATCGACACCGGTGAAGGCCGTACCTCTGACGTTTCCCGCGACCACGCCGTTTTCGAGTCGGCGTCGGGTGTGATCAGTGTGGTCGGCGGCAAGCTGACCGAATACCGTTTCATGGCAGAGGATGTCCTAAATCGCGCAATCAACATGCGGCAGCTGCCTGCCGCGGAATGTCGCACACGCAACCTGCCACTGATTGGTGCGCCGACCAACCCAGGGCCGTCCACTGGCCAGGGGAGCTTGCCGGAGTCGTTGGTCGCACGGTACGGGGCCGAGGCGGCCAACGTCATGGCCACCGCCACCTGCCAGCAACCCATGGAGCCGGTTGCCGAGGGCATCGATGTGACCAGGGCCGAGTTCGAGTATGCGGTAACCCATGAGGGTGCGCTGGACGTCGACGACGTCGTGGATCGCCGGACCCGGATTGGGCTGGTGCCCCGCGACCGCGAGCGGGTGGTCGGTGTGGCGGAGGAGTTTCTGGCCGGGGTCGGCTAGTTCTTTTGCGCGAGCAGACACAGAATCGCATTCTTTCGGTCGTACGCGTGCGAGTCTGCGTCTGCTCGCCGGGGTTAACTGGCCATGCGCGAGCGGTCCATGTGGCCGACGATCCGGGCTGCGAGGCGAGCGGGTACTTGCCTCACATCGGAGGCGACGATTGGGATGATCGTCCAACCGAGCTCCTGGATCTTGGCCCACCGCGTTTTGTCTCGAAGCATCTGGGTCCGGCCCGCGTGCCAGTCAATGCTCTCGTACTCCGCCGCCAGACACATTTCGGGCCAAGCGAAGTCGACTCGCCACAGCTCGCCGTCGTGGCCGTGGATCGGGTATTGAAGCTCCGGACGCGGCAATCCGTGGTCGATAATGACGAGGCGAACCTCGCTTTCCATTGCCGATTCTGCTCGTCCATCGGCGAATGGCGCTAGTTGACGTACGGCGACTATTCCTCTGCGCCCGCGCTGCTCGGCAATGGCGGCATTGATCTCGTCGCGAGTGCATCTCGTGGACCGCAGAGCGGCATCTAGTGTTGCCAATGCACGTGGACGGCTCAGCTGGCGAGCGACCTCGACGGCCGTCCATGCCGGCGCGGTTGCCAGCCGACCTGCGACCCGTTGCAATCGAGCGCCGGTGCGTTGGTGAACCATCAGACCGACGGTCGGCCGCATGCGTACGCCGGGATCGAGCACGTGGACGGCGGTGGTGTTCTCCGTGTCGAACCCGTACAGTGCGGCGGCGGTGCCCATGCACGCCACGGCTCGCTGACTCATGAATGTGTCGAGTGCGGCCAAGCGGCCCAAAAGATTTGGCTTTACCGCTGCGTAGACTCCGTACCACACACGTATCAGATCACCGTTTCTGACCTGAATATCGAGCTGCTGGCGGGTCAGGACAGTCAACAGCTGTGCGGTAGTAGCGAACCCGCCGGACTTCTCCAAAACAGTGCGCGCGTCGGGGTGCATCGGCAGAGCATGCGGGCCGCGCCCGTCATTGGCTAGTCAGCCTGGGGATAGCTGCGGCGAGCAGACGCAGAATCGCACGCGGAAGCTCCGCGAAGTGCGATTCTGCGTCTGCTCGCCAAAAGATCAGAGCGGGATGTTCTTGTGGCGACCGCGGCGTGCCGGTGCCTGGGCCAGCGCTTCGGTGAGCCTGCTGCGGGTGTGCGCCGGGTCGATCTTCTCATCGACCACACCGATATCGATGGCGCTGTCCACACCGCCGGCGATCCGCTCGTGCTCTTCGGCCAGCTGATCGTGCAGCGCTTCGCGTTCGTGGTCAGGCGCGGCGGCCAGCTTACGCTTGTGCAGAATGCCAACGGCCGCCTTGGCGCCCATCACCGCGACCTCGGCGTCCGGCCAGGCGAACACCTTGGTGGCATTCAACGACCGGGAGTTCATGGCAATGTAGGCCCCGCCGTAGGTCTTTCGGGTAACCAGCGTGACCCGCGGCACGGTGCATTCACCAAAAGCGTGCAGTAGTTTGGCGCCGCGGCGTACCACGCCACCCCATTCCTGGTCGACACCGGGCAGGTAGCCGGGGACATCGACGATCACCACGAGCGGGATTCCGAACGCGTCGCACAGTCGCACGAAACGTGCCGCCTTCTCCGCACTTTCGGAATTCAGGCAGCCGCCTAGGCGCAGCGGGTTGTTGGCCAGCACACCGACGGTGCGGCCCGACAAGCGGCCCAGCCCGACCACCATAGACGGTGCCCAATTGGCCTGGAACTCGTCAAATGGGGTGTCTTGGTCGAGGATCGCTGTCACGATCGGATGCACGTCGTAGGCGCGGCGCGCCGATTCGGGCAGCAGCGCGTGGATATCGGTATCGCCGGCCTCGGCCTTGCTGCGATCGAAATGCCCTTGCTGGCAAAATAGTCCGACCAGCCGGCGGCCACGCTCGTAGGCGTCGAGTTCGTCGTCGGCCACGATGTGACACACCCCGGACTTCTTGTGGTGAGTCTCCGGGCCGCCGAGTGAGGCCATATCCACGTCCTCACCGGTGACGCTGCGCACCACGTCGGGCCCGGTGACGAAAACCCGGCTCTCCGGAGCCATCACGACGACGTCGGTCAGCGCCGGTCCGTAGGCGGCGCCGCCGGCAGCGAAACCGACGACTACCGAGATCTGCGGAATGTAGCCGGACGCGCGAATCATGGCTTCGAACACCAAACCAACCGCGTGCAGCGCCCGCACACCTTCGGCCAGCCGGGCACCGCCGGAGTGCCAGATGCCCACAATCGGGCTCTGCTCCTCGATGGCGGTGTCGTAGGCGTTGACGATGTGCGTGCAGCCTTCAATGCCCATGGCGCCACCCATCACCGTGCCGTCGGTGCAGAACGCGATGGTGCGCACGCCGTTCACGGTGCCCGCCGCGGCCAGCACTCCGGAGCGGTCACGCTCGTGCAGTAGTTCCACGCTGTCGTCGTCGAAGAACGTGCACAACCGCAATAGCGGATCGCGGGGGTCGAGCGACTCGCCAACCGCCTCGGGGGCCATGATTGTCATCGCAGGTCTCCTGTTGTTCCGGTGTTGCTCGAGGTTTAGTAGCGCCCAAACGCGATCGCGACGTTGTGACCGCCGAACCCGAAGGAGTTGTTGACCGCATAGCGGTACTCACCAGGCCGCGGCTTGCCCGCCACCACATCCAAGTCGATCTCGGGATCGAGGTTGACAAGGTTCAGTGTCGGCGGGATCACCTGATCCCGCAACGCGAGGACGGTCAAGATCGACTCCACGGCGCCGACCGCACCCACCGAGTGGCCAAGCGCCGATTTGGGCGCATAGACCGCCGGCCGGTTGCGGCCGAGGGCGTTGTTGATTGCTCTCCCCTCGGCCACGTCACCAACCTGGGTGCCGGTGGCATGGGCGTTCACGTGATCGATGTCGCTGGGACTAAGGTCCGCGAGTTGGATCGCCCTGGTGATCGCATGTCCGGCGCGTTCCCCGTTGGGGTCCGGCGCCACCATGTGGAAGCCGTCCGACGTGACGCTGGCCCCCATGATCCGGGCCAGGATGTTGGCGCCGCGGGCCTTGGCGTGCTCCTCGGTCTCGATCACCATCAAAGCGCCGCCCTCACCGAACACGAACCCGTCGCGGTCCTTGTCGAATGGCCGACATGCACCGGCGGGGTCGTCGTTGTTGGTGGACATCACGATGCGCATGTTGGCGAACCCGGCGATCGGCACCGCCTCAATCCTGGTTTCCACACCACCGCAGATCGCGATGTCGGCCTCACCGAGTACGACCTGCTGCCACGCACGGGCGATGGCCTCGGAACCGGACGCACACGCTGATACCGGTGTCATCACACCGGCCTTGGCGTGGCGTTCCAAACCGACCGCCGCGGCGGCACCGTTGGGCATGTACTTCTGGACGGCGAGTGGCGAGATCGCCCTAAAGCCGCGCACCCGCATCTCGTCGTAGCCGAAGACGAGTTCTTCGGCAGAGCCCAGCCCGGTGCCGATCGATACCGCCAAACGGTTGGTGTCGACTTCGGGCGATCCAGCGTTCTCCCACACCCGACGACCCATAATGGTGGACATCCGCTGCAGGTAGGCGGTCCTGCGCAGCTCTACCCGCGTCAGCTGGTGGTCGAATTCCTCCAACAGGTGCCCGCCGATGCGGACTGGCAGGTCGAACTCCTCGACGAACGGGTCGTCGAGCTTTCGGATCCCGCTTTGCCCGTCCAACAACAGCTTCCACGTCTGCTCAGCGTCGGTTGCCAGCGCAGTTGTCATGGCAATGCCGGTGACGACCACATGCGGGAAAGCTTTCCCGGTAACCAGCTCTGTCATGGGTTTTGCGAACGTTCCTTCCGTATCTGTCCGGCTCCTCCTCGGGCCGTTTGCGGCCCGCATCGTCGTCAGACTCCGTGCTTAGTAACGCCCAAATGCAAGCGCCACGTTGTGGCCGCCGAACCCGAACGAGTTGTTGATCGCGTAGCGGTAATCGCCGTAGCGGGGCTCGCCTGCGACAACATCAAGGTCGATCTCGGGGTCCGGGGTTTCGTAGTTGAGGGTCGGTGGGATGACGCCGTCCCGAAGGGTCAACACCGTAAGAACCGATTCAAGGGCACCAACAGCGCCGATGGAGTGGCCGAGTGCCGACTTCGGCGCATACACCGCGGCCTGGTCACAACCGGCCACCCGCAACGCGTTGGCTTCGGCGGCATCGCCGATGGGGGTAGCCGTTCCGTGCGCGTTGACGTGGTCGATGTCCTTGGGGGACAGGCCCGCCAGCTCCATCGATCGCTGCATCGCTCGGCCGGCGCGGACACCGTCGGCCGCGGGCGCCACCATGTGGAAGGCGTCCGACGTGATGCCGGCACCCATCAACCGGGCCAACGGTTTGGCACCGCGGGCCTTGGCGTGCTCCTCGGTCTCGATGAGCAGCAGCGCCCCGGCTTCGCCGAACACGAAGCCATCGCGGTCCTTGTCGAACGGCCGCGACGCACGTTCGGGCTCGTCGTTGCGGGTAGACATGGCCCGCATCATGGAGAACGCCGCGATCGGCAGCGCCTCGATGGGACCTTCGACGCCGCCGCAGACGGCGACATCGGCGTCACCCATGACGATCTGACGCCACGCGTGCGCGATCGCCTCGGAGCCCGACGAACACGCCGAAACCGGAGTAATCACGCCGGCGCGGGCGCCCAGCTGCAAACCGATCACGGCCGCGGCACCGTTGGGCATGATCATCTGAACGGCGAGCGGGGACACCTTGCGGGGCCCGCCCTCGTTCATCAGGTCGTAGCTCTCGACGATCCGCTCGGCGCCACCGAGACCGGTACCCACCACGACGGTGAACCGGTCCGGATCTACCTCCGGGGTGCCGGCGGACTCCCAGAGTTGTCCGCCTAGCAGCTTGCCCATCCGTTGGACATATGACATGCGCCGCATGTCGAGCCGGCCCATGTGGTTGTCAACGGGATCCTTCAAGTGGCCGCCGATCTTGACCGGCAGGTCCCACTTGGTGAGGTAATCGTCTTCGAGGACGTGGATGCCGCTCTCGCCGGCCAACAAACCCTTCCACGTGCCCTCGATGTCCGGCGAGATCGACGTCGTCGCTGTGACAGCGGTTACCACGACGTCCTTAAAAGGAGCGCCGCGGTAACCGCCATTAGCAGTGGAAGGCTTGGTCACTTGCTCTCTGCTTCCAGCCTCGCCTTGACGTTGGCAACGGCCTCGGGGTTCTCCGTCTCGAGCTTGGCCCGCAGCGCCTCGGCGGCCTCGGGGTTCTCTTCCTCGAGCTTCTGGATGTAGGCGACGACGTCACCGACGGTACGCAGACCGGCGAGGTCCTCGTCGGGGATCTTCACGCCGTACTTGTCCTCGGTCTGTACGGCGATCTCAACCATCGACAGCGAGTCGATGTCCAGGTCGTCGACAAACGACTTCTCCGGGGTGACCTCGGAGGGCTCGATGCCGGTGACCTCTTCGATGATCTCGGCGATACCGGCGATGATTTCTTCCTGACTGACGGCCACAGTTAGCTTCCCTTCGTAATATGTTGTGTGTAAATCGAATTGACGTGCTGAGGTTTCTGGACGTGACGGTTGGTTATAGGTTCGTCAACTCGTCCAGATCTGCGGGTGACTTGACGGCGCGCGTCGGAACCCCCCGAAGTTCGCGTTTGGCGATACCAGTGAGCGTTCCCGCCGGGGGGAACTCGACAATCGCCGTGACATTGTGCTCACGCATGGTCGCGGTGCACAGGTCCCAGCGCACTGGTTGAGTGAGCTGAGCGACCAGGGTCTCCATCGCGGCGGCCGCGGAGGTGACCGGCTTTCCGTCGCAGTTGGACAGCAGCATCGCGGTGGGTTCGGCGGTAACGATGCGGGCCGCCGCTGCGGCGAAGCCTTCCAGGGCCGGCGCCATGAACTGGGTGTGGAACGCCCCGGCGACGCCCAGCGCCCGCACGCGCGCCCTGGCCGGTGGGTCCTCCGTGAGTTTTTCCAACGCGGTCAACCGACCGGCGGCGACGATCTGGCCGGCGGCGTTGCGGTTGGCGGGGACCAAGTCGAGCTGGTCGAGACGGCTGAGCACCTCGGCCTCTTCGCCGCCGAGCAGGGCGGCCATGCCGGTGGGCTCGGTGGCGCACGCCTTGGCCATTTCGGCACCCCGGGTGGCAGCCAACGAGACGGCGTCATCGGCCGCCATCACACCGGCGATCGCGTAGGCGGCGATTTCGCCGACGGAGTGCCCGGCAACGATGAACTCTTGCCCGGCGAGCAACCCCTGCCTGATCAGCTCCTGGTGGGCCAACAGCGTGGCCGCAACAATCAGGGGCTGAGCGACCGCGGTGTCGGTGATCTCCTCGGTCGTCGCGGTGGTGCCCAGCCGCGCCAGGTCCAAGCCACTGGCCTGTGACCAGGAGGCGACCTGGTCTGCTGCGCCTGGCAGTTCCAGCCACGGCGACAGCATGCCCTCGGTCTGGGAACCCTGTCCGGGTGCAAGCAACGCAATCACGTGTCTAAGAGAACACTGTGAAGACGGTTTTGCGCGGTGTAACAGATTATGAACCTCGTCTTAGGTTTTTGTGGACACCCTACAAAACAGGCCCGTAAGCTACGTGTTTGAGATCGGGCCGCGATCTGTCATCTAAATCACTATATTCGCTGATTGCGTTGTTAGGCCCCTTCTGAACCCCGTCTGACCGGGAGTGGAACCGCCGACACGGCATTGTTGCCCGGGCCGGATGGAGGGGTCGGGTAGTTCAGTTGGCCGACGGTGGCGGCCACCCGAAGGACGTAGGCGTCCCGCGGCTGGGTGGGATCACGCCCGGTGAAGTCGGTGATCCGTTTGAGTCGATACCGGATCGTGTTTGGATGAACGAACAACTTCCTGGCACAAGCCTCAATAGCGCCGCCACAATCTAAATACGCGTCCAGTGTCTCGATCAGCGTCGGGCCGGCATCGGCCAGCGGCCGCATCACATCGGTGTGCAACGCCACGATGGCCGACGCGTCACCCATGAGGGCGCGCTCGGGCAGCAACTCTCGGGCCAGCACCGGGCGCGGCGCCCCCCGCCAGCCAGCAACCGCGTTCATGCCGGAGATCGCCTCACTGGCGCTGTGGAAGGCGGCGGTCAGCATGGGGGCGGTTGGCCCAATCACCACTGGTCCGTCAGAAAACGCTTCCAGCAAGCTTTTCAAGAACTTGTCAGTGGGCGCCAGTTGGCCGGACACGATCGCGACCAGCCAGGTGCCGTGCACGTCGGTGAGCGCCGCGCGACCATGGCGGGCGGCGGTATCGCGGACGTCTTGACTGGCACGCTCGCTGCCGTCGGGACCATCGCGCCCGGGTGTCGGCGTGCCCACCACCACCGTCGCCGGCGCAGTGGTGTCCCAGTTCAACGCGGCCGCCCGGGAAAGAAGTTCGGGACCCGTATCGCCGCGGACCACCGCGTCGACCACGCTGGCCTCCATGCGGCTGTCCCAGGTGCCACGCGCTTCGGCCGCGTCGGCGTAGGCCGAGGCGGCGGTGAACGCCAAGTCCCGGCTGTACTTCAAGATGCCCACGGTCAGGGCGGTCAGTTGTTCTTCGGAGCGGGCCAGCAGTGGCACCACTTCCTCGAAGAACTCCATGGTGACGCGCACCATATCGACGGTGTGGCGCAGCGCGATTCGGCGCGTCAAGTCCTGTGGCACCAGCTCGAACGCCTGTGCGGTGTAGCTGACGTCGCTGCGCGGGTTTTGCATCCATTCGGCGAAGTTCACCACGGCCGTCTGCACCACCAGGGCCACACTGGCGCGCTGGGACGCTTCCAAGTCGGCGAAAAACGGCAGCCGCTCTTGCATTGCCGAGACCGCTTCGGTGGCCAGCCGGCCGGAATATTGCTTCAACCGCCGCAGCAGTGAGTCGGGCACGGTTTCCAGCAGCTCGAGCGGCGACCTGTAGGACGCGAGCCGTGCGAGCGGCAAGAGCTGGTTGTCGTTCACTCCTAAAAGCTACGCCTGATTTCTGGAAGATTCCGCCAAAAACGCCGCTGTCGGTCTTTGCGAGGTGTCGTGACGCCAGCGACGAGCTGCGACGATCGCCGACAAGCTGCGACGAAGCCGTGCCTATGCGACCCCAGAGTCGGAGGTCTGCTCGGGTGCCGCCTGCACGTCGTCGATCCGGTATTGACGCGCGGCCGCGACGGCCACCGACGGCTCGATAGCACCGTCGCGGGCGAGCGCCTCGAGCACCGCGACCACCTGTGACTCGGCGTCGGTGTTGAAGTAGCGCCGGGCGGCGGGCCGGGTGTCGGAAAAGCCGAACCCGTCGGTGCCCAGTGTGAGGTAGGTGCCCGGCACCCAGGGCCGAATCTGTTCGGGCACCGCACGCATCCAGTCCGATACGGCAACCACCGGGCCGCTGGCAGCCTGCAACACCTGCGTCACGTAGGGGGTGCCCGCGGGCTGGTCGGGGTGGCGCAGCCGCTGCTTTTCCACCGATACCCCGTCGCGGTTCAGCTCGCCCCAACTGGTCACCGACCACACGTCGGCTGCGACGTCCCACTCGGCGGCCAGCATCTGCGCCGCCTTCAGCGCATCGGGCATTGCCACCCCGGAAGCCAGGATCTGGGCCTGGTGTCGGCGTTGCTCCGGAGCGGCGTGGTACCGATACATGCCGCGCAGCACGCCTTCGGGGTCGAAGTTCTCCGGCTCGGGCGGCTGAACATAGGGCTCGTTGTAAACGGTGATGTAGAAGTACACGTTCTCCGGGTTCTCGCCGAACATCCGGGACAGGCCGCTTTCGATGATGTAGGCCAGCTCGTAGGCAAACGCCGGGTCGTAGGAGACCACCGCGGGGTTGGTCGCGGCCAGCAGCAGCGAGTGGCCATCGGCGTGCTGTAGGCCCTCGCCTGTCAGCGTGGTGCGCCCCGCCGTGGCCCCCAGCACGAACCCGCGCGACATCTGGTCGGCCGCAGCCCAAAAGCCGTCGCCGGTGCGTTGGAACCCGAACATCGAATAGAAGATGTAGATCGGGATCATCGGTTCGTTGTGGGTCGCGTAGGAGGTGCCGGCGGCGGTGAACGAGCCCACCGACCCGGCTTCGTTGATGCCCTCATGCAAGATTTGGCCGACGTCGCTTTCCTTGTAGGCCAACATCAATTCGGCGTCGACGGCGGTATAGAGCTGACCGAGGCGGTTATAGATCTTCAGCGACGGGAACCAGGAGTCCATCCCGAAGGTGCGGGCCTCGTCGGGAATGATCGGGACTATGCGATTGCCAATGTTTTTGTCGCGCAACAGTTCTTTGAAGGTGCGTACCAGCGCCATGGTGGTGGCGACTTCCTGCTGTCCGGACCCCTTCTTCAGGACTTTGTAGGCGTCGCGGCCGGGAAGCGTCAGCACCTTGGTCTTGGTCCGGCGCTCGGGAACAAACCCGCCCAGCGCGCGCCGGCGGTCCAGCATGTAGCGGATTTCCGGGGCGTCCGAGCCGGGATGGTAATAGGGCGGCAGGTAGGGGTCTTCGTCGATCTGGGCGTCGCTGATCGGAATTCGCATGGAGTCCCGGAAGTACTTGAGATCTTCTAGGGCAAGCTTTTTCATCTGATGGGTGGCGTTACGGCCCTGGAAATGCGCGCCGAGCGAGTAGCCCTTGATGGTCTTGGCCAGGATCACCGTCGGTTGGCCCTTGTGGTCGACGGCGGCGCGGTAGGCGGCATAGACCTTGCGGTAGTCGTGGCCGCCGCGCTTGAGGCTCCAGATTTCCTGGTCACTCATGTTTTGCACGAGCGCCTTGGTGCGCGGATCGCGTCCAAAAAAGTGATCGCGCACGTAGGCGCCATCGTTGGCCTTGTAGGTCTGATAATCACCATCGGGCGTCGTGTTCATCAGATTCACCAGCGCGCCGTCGCGGTCGGCGTGTAGCAACGCGTCCCATTCGCGGCCCCACACCACTTTGATGACGTTCCAGCCGGCGCCGCGGAAGAACGATTCCAGCTCCTGGATGATCTTGCCGTTGCCGCGGACCGGTCCGTCCAGGCGTTGCAGGTTGCAGTTGATCACGAAGGTCAGGTTGTCCAGGCCCTCCAGCGCCCCCATGTGGGCCAGGCCGCGGCTCTCGGGCTCGTCCATCTCACCGTCACCCAAAAAGCACCACACGTGCTGATCGGAGGTGTCTTTGATGCCGCGATCATGCAGGTAGTGGTTGAACCGGGCCTGATAGATGGCGTTGAGGGGGCCCAGGCCCATCGACACGGTGGGGAATTCCCAAAAATCGGGCATCAGCCGCGGGTGCGGGTAGGACGGCAATCCGCCGGCGGGATGGCTGTGTTCCTGGCGGAAGCCATCAAGTTGATCCGCGCTGAGTCGCCCTTCCAGGAAGGCGCGCGCGTAAATTCCGGGCGAAGCGTGGCCCTGGATGAACACTTGATCGCCACCGCCGGGATGCGATTTGCCCCGGAAGAAGTGGTTGAAGCCCACCTCGTAGAGCGCCGCTGAGGAGGCGTAGGTCGAAATGTGGCCGCCGACGCCGACTCCCGGGCGCTGGGCGCGGTGCACCATGATCGCCGCGTTCCATCTGATCCACGTACGGTAGCGACGTTCGACATCCTCATCGCCAGGAAACCAGGGTTCCAGCTCGGTCGGGATGGTGTTGACGTAATCGGTCGACGTCAACGACGGAATGGCGACGCGCTGGTCACCGGCTCGCTCCAGTAGCCGCAACATCAGGTACCGCGCCCGCGCCGGCCCGGAGCGCGCGAGCAGCCCGTCGAAAGACTCCAGCCATTCCGACGTCTCTTCGGGGTCGATGTCGGGCAGATAAGACGCCACGCCTTCCCGGATCACCCGAACCCGATCGGGTTCGCTTGCGCTGCTTGGGGTTTTGGCCATGCCTTGGCCGGCGAGCTCGGTGGTCAACTTCTGCTCCTCAGTCGACGAGGGTTCTGCTTCGGATGGTCGGGTGCTCCGTCCCCCTATCGTGCCGCACCGGCACGGCGTCCGGATAACCGACGCTGCCTCCAAGCCGAAATGGGTGCGTCGGGGCAAATCAAGCTCTGACCCGGTAACGTCACTAGCCGTGCTCATCGGATGGCGTGCTGTCCCTCGCAGGCACGGGGGGGCTTTGTCCAGTCTCAGCTCTAGGCGGGGTGCTCTGGCTCTCGGATTCACCGCCACGCTGTTGATCGGAATCGTGGGGTGTACCAGCGTCATCGACGGCACGGCCGCCCCGGACACCAGGGTCGCGTCGGCGTACCGGTCTTCGGTGTCGCTGTCCGTGTCGGCCTCGTCGGCGACATCGCGGGTTCGTGAGTCCCAGCGGCAGCAGTCGCTCACCACCCAAGCGATTCGCAGCTCATGCGACGCGCTTGCCACCACGAGCAAAGACGCCATCGACAGGGTCAACAACTTCGTCTCGGCGTATAACGCGGGCCGCAGCACCGGCCCGACGGAGGGCCCGGCCATCGAGGCGCTCAACAACAGCGCATCTGCGGTAACCGGCAGTCTCAGCGGGGCGCTGTCGTCGGAAATGCGGGATTCGCTCAATGCCTACGCCGACGCGGCGCGTTCGGTAGCCAAGGCCATCGGCACGCACGCTCCGACGGGCGAGTTCAACCGGCGAGTCGATCAGCTCAACGACACCAAAACGAAGGCGTTGAAACTGTGCGTGGCCGCCTTATGAGGCGGCCGTATTGGTTCGCGCGGGTCTGTGCGACGATAGTGCCCATCGCACTTCGCGTGGCTGGTTAAGGGAGGTTCCACGGTGGTCGCGGCGGATCACGCCCCGAGTTACGCTCGCAAACTTGGAATCCAACGAGGCCAAATCGTCCAGGAGTGGGGCTGGGACGAAGACACCGACGATGAAATCCGGGTAGCGATCGAGGAAGCCTGTGGCAGCGAGCTGCTCGATGAGGACACCGACGAGGTCGTCGACGTCGCACTGCTGTGGTGGCGCGACGGCGACGGGGATCTGGTGGACACCCTGATGGACGCGATCACCCCGCTCGCCGAGGACGGCGTGGTCTGGGTGCTGACGCCCAAGACGGGCCAGCCGGGTCACGTGCTGCCCGCCGAGATCGCCGAGGCCGCCCCGACCGCCGGCCTGATGCCGACCTCGTCGGTCAACCTCAACAATTGGAGTGCTAGTCGACTGGTCCAGCCGAAGTCGCGGGCCGGGAAGCGCTGATGCTCGGCGTCGGAGACACCGCTCCGAATTTCACGCTGCGCGACCAGAATCAGCAGCCGGTATCGCTCACCGACTACCGCGACGCCAAGAACGTGCTGCTGGTGTTCTTTCCGCTGGCTTTCACCGGCATCTGTCAGGGCGAGTTGGATCAGCTGCGTGACCACCTGCCGGAGTTCGAGAACGACGGCAGTGCGGTGCTGGCCATATCGGTGGGCCCACCGCCCACCCACAAGGTCTGGGCGGCCCAGAGCGGGTTCCTGTTCCCGGTGTTGTCGGATTTCTGGCCGCACGGCGCGGTCAGCCAGGCCTTCGGTGTGTTCAACGACGCCGCCGGCATCTCCAATCGCGGAACCTTTGTGGTCGACCGGTCGGGGATTATCCGGTTCGCCGAGATGAAACAACCCGGTGAGGCGCGTGATCAGCGGTTGTGGTCCGAGGCGTTGGCGGCATTACAGGCTTGAGCGGACTTCGACGTTTTGGGTGTTGACGTCTAGGGCGTGTAGCCTGCGGCGGGCATAGGGCGCGTAGCTCAGTGGTAGAGCTCTGGTTTTACACACCAGCGGTCGGCGGTTCGATACCGTCCGCGCCCACCAAGGTTCTGCAGGGTTTGTGCCATGCCGTCGCAGCTGCGCGGCTGGGAACCAGACGGGACTATCAGCCGCAACCGTGGGGCTGGTCTTGCCGGCCGGGACCCCGGCGCCGACAACGACTTATCCGGCTCGTTTGCGACGGCCGAGGCGCGCTGCGTTTCGTTGTCGGTGGCGAACTGGGTATGGCAGTGTCTGGGGCGTGAAGGAACCATCTGGAATACCGGCCGACAGTGCCACGGCGGGGAAAACGGCACCGCCGGTGCGGCCGCTGGCGTCGGACCAGCAACCGGCGACCAAGGCGGACCTGTATGCCGCGGTCGATGCGATGCGCGCCGACATGCGTGAACTGCTAGAACAGATCAGCACTCTGATTCGGGAAGCAAATCAGAAATAGGCCGGCCGGCTGACCGGCATGATGAACGGGTGAGGCCATTTCGTATCGACGTTCCCGACGACGTTCTCGATGACCTGCAATCGCGATTGGCGCACACGCGCTGGCCGGAGCCGGAGTGTGTTCCGGACTGGAGCCAGGGCATCCCGCTGAGTTACACCCGCGACCTGGCCGCCTACTGGGCTACCGAGTACGACTGGCGGGCGCGGGAGGCCGCGCTGAACCGCTTCGACCAGTACGTCACCGAAATCGACGGTTTGGACATTCACTTCATCCATCAACGGTCACCGCACCAGGACGCCTTTCCGCTGGTGATCACCCATGGCTGGCCGGGATCGATTGTCGAGTTTCAGAAGGTGATTGGGCCGCTGACCAATCCGACGTCTCACGGCGGACGCGCCGAGGACGCTTTCCACGTTGTGTGCCCATCGCTTCCCGGGTACGGCTTCTCGGGCAAGCCCACCGGCACCGGCTGGGGCGTCGAAAGGATCGCGCAGGCTTGGGAAACGCTGATGCAGCGTCTCGGCTACCTGCGCTATGGTGCGCAGGGCGGCGACTGGGGTGCGGCCGTCACCACCCAAATCGCCCGCATCGGCGGTCACTGTGCGGCCATTCATCTGAACATGCCGATCGCGATGCCGACGCCTGCGGCGCTGACCAATCCAACCGCAGCGGAGCAGGCGGCGCTGACCACGTTGGCGCATCACCGGAAATGGGGAACCGGGTATTCCAAACAGCAGTCCACCCGACCTCAGACGGTGGGCTACGGGCTGACCGATTCGCCGGTGGGACAACTGGCTTGGATCGTGGAGAAGTTCTGGGCATGGATGGACTGCGACGGCAACCCCGAGAATGTGCTCACCCGAGACGAGCTGCTGGACAACGTGATGATGTATTGGGTGACCGCCGCCGCGGCCTCGTCGGCTCGCCTGTATTGGGAGAGCTTCAAAGTGTGGGGCCAGACGGATCGGGTCGAATTGCCCACCGGGGTCGCTTCGTTTCCCAAGGAGATCCTGCGCGCTCCGCGAGCGTGGTGCGAACAGAACTACACCATCACTCACTGGACCACCATGCCGCGCGGGGGACACTTTGCCGCGTTCGAACAACCGCAGCTGTTCGTCGAGGACGTGCGCAACTTCTTTGCCACCGTGCGCTGCCCCGCCGACACCCCGTGGCGAGAGTGAATTTGCCGACTCAACACGCCGGTTTGGCATCGTGGATTGCACACTCGACGCCAACGAGAGCACGCTGGCACCCATGCATATGATCAGCGGCCTGCGAGATCCCGCCGCGAGTTTTCCCTTGCGGTCTTCATTCGATGATGTGGCAGAACGCCGTCGGGCCAACCGCGCCGTGGCTCTCAGCGCGGTTGGCCTGGGATTGACGGGCCTGATCGAACTCGCGATTGCCGCCATTTCCGGCTCAGTGGCGTTGTTGGGCGACGCGTTGCACAACCTGTCCGATGTGTTGACCAGTGTCTTGGTGTTCGTCGGATTCCGGGCGTCACGCAAGTTGCCCACCGACCGAAACCCCTATGGTTTCGAACGCGCTGAAGACCTCGCGGGAGTCGGTGTGGCCCTGGTGATCTGGGCCAGTGCGGTGGTCGCGGGGGTGGAGAGTGTGGAAAAGCTGTTGCGGCACGGGGAGACTCGCAATGTTGGCTGGGGTATCGGCGCCGCGCTGACGGCGATTGTGGGCAATCAACTGGTCGCGCGCTACAAGCTCGTCGTGGGCCGACGCATCCAGTCGGCGACCCTGATCGCCGATGCCCGTCATTCCTGGCTGGACGCACTGTCCTCGGCGGGGGCACTGCTGGGACTGTGCGGGGTCGCTGCGGGCTGGACATGGGCCGACGGGGTCGCCGGCATCGTGGTGACGGGGTTCATCTGCCATGTCGGTTGGGAGGTGACTGCCGAGATTGGGCACCGGCTGCTCGACGGGGTCGACCCGGAGGTCATCGCCACCGCGGAGGCAGTCGCCGCGGAAACACCAGGGATCAGCCACGCGCACGCGCGTGCCCGCTGGACGGGACGCACGCTGCGGGTGGAGGTCGAGGGCTGGGTCGATTCCGCCGCCTCGGTGGCCGACGCCGACGATATCGGCCGTCAGGTCGCCGACCGGCTTGCCGCCAGGTTGCCTCAGATGCGCAGTTTCACCTGGGCCGCGCGGGGCGCATAGCTTGGCCGGGACCTCCGTTGCTAGACGATGCGCCACCCTCGCCGCGCGCGAAACCGCATGTCCCACAGGTAAAGCTGATACCCGAAGAGCCACGCCCGATGCGGAATCAACCGGTCGGCCAGCCGGAGGGCGGACAACAGCCATTCGAAGCGGCGCTGCTGGGCCTGCGACCATCCCAGCCGCATCAGCTCGCGAAACTCCGGCGCTAAGAATCCCGTGGTGGCGAACAGATTGAACGGGCCCGCCAGCAGCCGTAGCGGCCGCGCCAGAAACGCCATCGAGGCCACCCCGCGCAGGTGTTCCCGCACCGGCGGGTCGATGTGCAGCTCGTCGAGCGAGCGCTTCCAGTATTCGGCGAAGGCGACCCGGTCCGGCGGCCACATGCGTTCGGGTACCTGCAGTGTGGTGCCTAATCGCTTGGCGTCGCGGTAGATCGAGTCGGCGGCGGTGTCGTCGAGCGGGCCATGCAAGAACTCGTGTTGGTCGACAAAGTAGCGGTATAGACAGGCCGCCACCCACAGCTGCAACTTGGGGTCGAACGCGTTGTAGGACACCGGGCTCGAGGCGGTCGACCGAACCTGTCTGTGGACGGCGTCCACCGCGTTGCGCATCAGGGCCCGGTCGGATTCGGTGCCGATGGTCGCCACCGCCAGGTAAGTGCCGGTTGTCCGGGCGCGCTTGAAGGGATGCTGGTAGACGTTGCCGCTGTCCACCGGGCTTTCCAGCACGCCATAGCCGACGCCCGGCAAGGACAGCTGCATGATTACGTTGGCCGCCGGCAGCAACACCGCGGCCGGGTTCAACAGGTCGGCGACCCGGGTCGCGGGCCGCCTCATCGCGGATCGAGCCCCATGTCAACGAGTAGACCACGTGTCCGCCGTCGTCGGGTTGAGATGGTCGGTCCTGGTGCGTTGGTACCGGCATGGCAGCGGTATGAGACGCTGCCAGGGTGTTGTCGTCGGCGCGGCAGACCCGGATCCTTGGCGTGCTGGCCGGCTACCTGGCAGACCTCGCCGTGGGCGACCCCAAACGAGGTCACCCGGTCGCGGTGTTCGGGCGGCTGGCCGCCAAGTTGGAGCAGATCACCTACCGCGACAACCGGGTGGCCGGAGCGGTGCACGTGACGGTCTTGGTGAGTGCGGCCGCCCTGGTCGGGGCCGCCATGCAGCGGTGTCGCGGGGGCCTGTGGTTCGCCACGGCCACGGCCACGGCCACCTGGATCTCTCTGGGAGGAACCTCGCTGGCACGCACCGGCCTAACGATGTCTGACCTGTTGGAGCGCGGCGACGTCGAGGCGGCGCGCCGGCAGCTGCCCGCATTGTGCGGGCGGGATCCGGACCAGCTGGACGTGGCGGGCCTGACCCGCGCGGCGCTGGAGTCCGTTGCCGAGAACACCTCCGACGCCCAGGTGGCGCCCTTGCTCTGGGCGATGGTGGGAGGCGCGCCCGGAGTGCTGGGCTACCGTGCGATCAACACCTTGGATTCCATGATCGGCTATCGCTCGCCACGCTATCGCCGCTTCGGTTGGGCCGCAGCACGTTTGGACGATCTGGCCAACTATCTCGCCGCCCGCGTGACCGCTGCGCTGGTGGTGATATGCGCGCCGGTCATCGGCGGATCGCTCTCGGATGCGGTGCGGGCCTGGCGCCGCGACGCCGAACGGCACCCCAGCCCGAACGCCGGAGTCGTCGAGGCGGCGTTCGCCGGGGCTCTTCGCGTGCAACTGGGCGGCCCCACGCAGTATCGCTACGAGCTGCAGATCCGGCCGACGCTGGGGGCTGGGCGACAACCCACCGTGGCCGATCTGCGGAGGGCGGTGATGTTGTCGCGGCTGGTGCAGGCCGCGGCGGCCGGGTGTGCGCTCTTGTCGCTCTACCGCCGCCGACCGTAGCGGTCGGCGAGCTTCTCGTCGACGCTCATCGGCTTGTCCGCCGGTTTAGCCACCGGTGTTTCCCGCCGGCGCGCGCGCATCTCGGCGTAGACGAAATAACCCAATCCGATGGGCGCCAGGATGCCGAACGAAATCCATTGGATGCCGTAGGACAGGAATGGTCCGGAGTCCAGGTGCGGCACGCCGAGTAGTCCCAGCCCGCCGGGCTGGTCCTCGACCAACTGCAGATATGACCCGGTCAGTGGGACTCCAGTCAGCGCCGAGATCTGTCCGGTGTTGATCGAGTACACCTGCCGGAAACCATCCCGGGTGAACGGCTTCTTGCCCGGCACGACGGGTTCGGAGTCACGCAGTCGCCCCGTGATGGTCACGGTTTGCTCGGGCGGGCGTGCAAACGCCGGAACGTGCGAGCCCGGCTCGGGCCGCACAAACCCGCGGTCGACAAGAACGGTCGGTCCGTCGTCGACGGCGAACGGGGCCAACACCTCGAAGGCCTGGTCCCCTGCTACGACGCGCAGCCGGGCTACCACCTGACCACCGGGCAGGTAATGCCCAGTGGTCGTCACCCTGCGCCATTGCGAGTCGGGCGCCGATGAATCCTGTTGTGGAAGAAGTGTTGTCAGTGGTACGGGCGGTGTGTTGAGGGAGTGGTCGATCTGGCGGTTCTCCCGGGAGGTCTTGGTGTTCTTTCCCAGCTGCCAGGGCGCCAGCACGGTGAAGCACAGGTAGGTGAAGGCGATGACGACCAAGCCCAGCGCTATCCACCCG
The DNA here is from genome assembly GCF_900292015.1 of Mycobacterium basiliense. Taxonomy (NCBI): domain Bacteria; kingdom Bacillati; phylum Actinomycetota; class Actinomycetes; order Mycobacteriales; family Mycobacteriaceae; genus Mycobacterium; species Mycobacterium basiliense. The sequence continues at coordinate 3,426,070 of NZ_LR130759.1, read as the reverse complement.
GGTCGCATCAAGAACGCCAGGCGGCGCATCACCCCGACCCATTCTGAGCCAGCCGCTCGTCGACCCAGCCGTGCAGGCCGGGCAAGGCGGCCTCGATTACCTCGAAAACCTGCTCGAAGTCGGCATGCTCGCCGTAGTAGGGATCCTCCACATCGGGGATGTGGGCACCCGACCGCGGGTCGAATGACCGCAGCATCCGTAGCCTGCTCTCCGCGGCGCCTAGCTGACGCAACAGCCGAGCATGGTTGCGGCCCAGGGCAATGATCAGATCTGCCGCCAGATGGTCGGCGTTGACCTGGGCGGCACAGTGCTCGGTGGGGTAGCCGTGGGCGCGCAGGACCCGCCTCGCGCGCTCGTCGAGTCCGCTGCCGACGTGCCAGTTGCCGGTGCCCGCGCTGGTCACCCGCACCGCGCCGCCCAGCCCCCGTTCCTTGAGTTGGTGGGCGAACATCTTCTCCGCCATCGGGGAGCGACAGATGTTGCCGGTGCACACAAACGTGACGTGCAAAGATGCCTCGGACCCGAGGTACCGGCCGTCTGGATCAGACACCGAGCGCCTCCCGCAGCTCGTCGACCGTCGCAGCATGCAGCAATGCGGTGCTGGGCTCGTCGTTGCCGAAGTCGTCCTGGCCGTAACCCCAGCCGACCACGATCGTCTCGATGCCGTGCGCCGCGGCCCCTTCCACATCATGGCTGCGGTCTCCGACCATCAGCACACGCTCCGGTAATGGCTGCAGCTGCGCCAGCGCGTGTGCCAGCACCTCGGTCTTGTTGCTACGGGTGCCATCGCCGGTCGCTCCGGCTACGACCTCGAAATGCTGATCGAGCCCGAAATGGGTGAGGATACGGCGCGCCGTGTGCTCCAACTTGGATGTGGCCACGGCCAGCCGGATGCCGGCGGCGCGCAGGTCTGCCAGCAGCGCTGCGATCCCGTCGAACGGGGTGTTCATCGCCCAGCCGCGGGCGGCGTACTCGGCCCGAAACGCCGCAATCGCCTCGCCGACGCGGTCTCCGAGCGCCATGGAGTGGAAGGTGTCGTCCATCGGCGGGCCGACGATCCGGGCGGCTAGGTCGCCGTCAGGAATGTCGGCACCGATGTGGTCGAGCGCGTGGCGAAAGCTGGCCACGATCCCGTGCGCCGAGTCGGTAAGGGTGCCGTCGAGATCGAAAATTACCAGCTCCGGCGTCCCGGGCGGCATCTGCGCGCGCTGCTGGGCGGCGTCGGGATCGGCCGGCGGATCGGCCGCGATCGAACCTGTCACGCGTTCCATTGTCGTTGATGCGGCGGCGGTCCGAACCAGGAGGCAATGGTGGCCCGGTCGGCACACCGGATTGGCTCGTTCAAGCCCGGCCGGGCGCACTGCGGCAGACCCAAGCGGCCCGGAAACGCAGGTATTCGCGGTGGGCCGGCCAGAGCATGCCGGGGCGTTGCCCGGGTCTGGGCACGAGCCTGGTGCTCCGGATGCCTGATCCGCGCATCGGCGCACTAGTGTTTCACAGGTGGCGGGTCTGTACAGGAGCTCCCTTGCCGCGGCGCGCTATCACGGTGACCAGGCCGCCGCGCCGGGCATGCTGGATTTCGCCGTCAATGTCCGTCACCCTCGTCCGCCGCAGTGGCTCATCGAACTCTTGGCAGCGCGGTTACCTGATCTGGCCCGCTACCCAAGCCTCGATGAGGTGCACCGTGCCCAAGACGTGGTGGCCCACCGGCACCGCCGGACCCGGGCCCAGGTGGTGCCCCTGTCCGGCGCAACCGAAGGCTTTGCGTTGCTGAGCAACCTGCGTCCGCAACGGGCGGCAATCGTCGCGCCCTCGTTCACCGAGCCGGGGGTGGCCCTGAGCACGGCCGGAGTGCCGGTGCACCATGTGGTCCTCGAGCCCCCCTTCCACCTGGACGCGAGTGCGGTGCCCGACGACGCCGACCTGGTGGTGGTGGGCAATCCGACCAATCCGACGTCGGTGCTGCACACCCGTGAGCAGCTGCTGGCGTTACGCCGCCCCGGACGGGTTCTGGTGGTCGACGAGGCGTTCGCAGATTCAGTTCCCGGAGAATCGGAGTCGCTGGCCGGTGACTCACTGCCCGACGTGCTGGTGCTGCGTAGCCTCACCAAGACGTGGTCGCTGGCTGGTCTGCGGGTTGGCTACGCGCTGGGCGCCCCGGACGTGTTGGCCCAACTGACCACCCAGCGCGCCCACTGGCCGGTGGGCACGCTGCAGTTGGCCGCCATCGCGGCATGCTGTGGGCCCGAAGCCGTGGCCGAGGCCGCCGCCGATGCTGTGCGCTTGAGTGCTGTGCGCGCCGAGATGGTGGCCGGTCTCGAATCGGTCGGTGCCACGGTGGTCGATGGCTGCGCGCCGTTTGTGTTGTTCGCCCTTCCGGATGCCGATCGGATACGGAAAGAATTGCAGTACAAGGGAATCGCTGTGCGACGCTGCGACACCTTTGTCGGTCTGGACGGGCGCTATCTGCGTGTTGCGGTGCGATCGGAATGGCCCCAGCTGGTCGAAGCCATCTGCGGAACCGCCGACCGGGCTGCGGGTACGGGGAGGTGCCGATGAGCGTGCGGCTGGCTGACGTCATCGAGGTGCTGGACGAGGCTTATCCGCCACGTCTGGCCGAATCGTGGGATTCGGTTGGCTTGGTGTGTGGCGACCCCGCGGAAGTGCTGGATTCGGTGACCATCGCGGTGGACGCGACGCCGGCCGTGGTCGACGAGGTTCCCGAAGGCGGTCTGCTGCTAGCCCATCATCCATTGCTGCTGCGCGGGGTCGACTCGGTAGCGGCCAATACCGCCAAAGGCGCGCTCGTGCACCGCTTGATCCGATCCGGCCGTTCGCTGTTCACCGCGCATACCAACGCCGACTCGGCGGCGCCGGGGGTATCCGATGCGCTGGCGCAGGCGCTGGGACTTACCGTCGAATCGGTTCTGGCTCGGTTGCCGGATGTGTCCGACCTCGACAAGTGGGTCATCTATGTGCCGCGTGAGCACGCCGAAACGGTGCAGGCTGCGGTTTTCGAGGCCGGAGCCGGACATATCGGTGACTACTCGCATTGCAGTTGGAGCGTCACCGGTACCGGGCAGTTTCTGCCACTTGAGGGGGCGTCGCCGGCAATAGGTAGCGTCGGCGCGGTCGAGCGAGTGACGGAGAACCGGGTCGAGGTCATTGCGTCGGCGCGGGCGCGGCCCGCAGTATTGACGGCGATGCGCGCGGCACACCCGTATGAGGAGCCGGCGTTCGACATTTTCGCGCTGGTGCCGCCGCCCCGGGACGTTGGCTTGGGGCGCATCGGAACGCTGCCCGAACCCGAACCGCTAAGTGCCTTCGTCTGCCGTGTCGAGGCCGTCTTGCCGCGGACTTCTTGGGGGGTGCGCGCTGCCGGCGATCCGGACATGCCCGTGTCTCGGGTCGCGGTCTGCGGTGGTGCGGGGGATTCGCTGTTGAGCGCCGCCGCAGCCGCCGACGTACAGGCTTACGTGACCGCTGATCTGCGGCACCACCCCGCCGACGAGCACTGCCGATCCTCACACGTGGCCTTGGTTGACGTTGCACATTGGGCAAGCGAATTCCCGTGGTGTGGCCAGGCCGCTAACTTGCTGCAGTCCCATTTCGGCCCGTCGTTGCCGGTGCGTGTGTGCACCGTCCGCACCGACCCCTGGAATGTAAAAGCACCGCGCGAGAACGACACCTGAGCATAGGACCTGGAGAATAAAGGATGAAAGCCGAAGCGGCACAGCAACGTTCGCTATTGGAGTTAGCGAAGGTGGATGCTGAGTTGTCCCGGCTGGCGCATCGCGTCGCTCATCTGCCGGAGCGCAAGGCCTTCGAGCAGGCGCAGGTTGAGCACGGCGAGGCCAGTGATCGGCTGGCGGCCCTGCGGATCGCTGTGGAGGATTTGGACGCCCAGGTGTCGCGCCTTGAGACCGAGATCGATGCGGTGCGCAAGCGCGAAGACCGGGATCGGTCCTTGTTGTCGTCGGGCGCTACCGATGCCAAGCAATTGGCCGACCTACAGCACGAACTGCAGACCCTGGAACGCCGCCAGGCCAGCCTGGAGGATTCCCTGCTGGAAGTGATGGAGCGCCGCGAGGAGCTGCAGGCTCAGCAGACCGCCGAGGTCGCCACGCTCGACGGTCTGCAGGCCGAGGTGGCCGCTGCTCGGCAAGCCCTCGATGTCGCCCTGGTCGAACTCGACCAGTCCCGCGAAGGACATTCGTCACGACGCGACGAGCTGACCGCGACACTTGATCCCGACCTTTCGGCGCTCTACGAGCGACAACGTGCTGGGGGAGGGCCGGGTGCGGCGCCGCTACAAGGTCACCGCTGTGGCGCTTGCCGACTCGAGATCGGCCGAGGCGAGTTGGCCCGCATCTCGGCTGCCGCCGAGGATGAAGTGCTGCGGTGTCCGGAGTGTGGAGCGATCCTGTTGCGGGTAAAAGGTCTTGAGCCGTGAAAGTAATCATCGAAGCCGACGGTGGGTCGCGGGGTAACCCCGGACCCGCCGGATATGGCGCGGTGGTGTGGACGGCCGACCGCGCGACCGTGTTGGCCGAAAGCAAACAGGCGATCGGCCGGGCCACCAACAACGTTGCCGAATACCGAGGGTTGATAGCCGGTTTGGACGACGCTGTGAAGCTGGGCGTCACCGAGGCGACGGTCCTGATGGACTCCAAGCTGGTGGTCGAGCAGATGGCGGGACGCTGGAAGGTCAAGCACCCGGACTTGGTGGAACTGCATGCCCAAGCCCACGAGTTGGCGCAGCATTTCCGACGGATCACCTACACCTGGGTGCCACGATCCAGGAATACCTATGCCGATCGGTTGGCCAACGAAGCGATGGACGCCGCCGCTCGTACCAATCGTCCGAGTGGAAACACCGCCGTGCCGGTGGCTGTCCCCGACCCCACCAATGTGGGCACTGGAGTGTCGGTGGCGGCCCCGGGGTGGGCCGGTACTCGGGGCACGACCACCCGACTGCTTTTGCTGCGACACGGGCAGACCCAATTATCTGTGCAGCGCCGCTATTCCGGCCGCGGAAATCCGGCATTGAACGAGGTGGGGTGGCGGCAGGCCGGCCTGGCAGCCCGGTATCTGGCCAAACGCGGCGGGATCGCAGCGGTGGTCTCCTCACCTCTGCAGCGCGCCTACGACACCGCAACGACGGCTGGCCGAGCCCTCGGTCTGGACGTGGCGGTGGACGATGACCTGATCGAGACCGATTTCGGGGCATGGGAGGGCATGACCTTCGCCGAGGCGGCCAAGCGCGATCCTGAGTTGCATCGGCGCTGGCTACGGGACGCCAGCACCACACCGCCCGGCGGGGAGAGCTTCGACGACGTGTTGCGGCGGGTTCGCCGGGGGCGTGACCGGATCATCGCCGGCTATGAAGGTGCGACCGTGCTGGTGGTCTCACACGTCACGCCGATCAAGATGCTGCTACGGCTCGCCCTGGATGCCGGTTCGGGTGTGCTCTACCGGTTGCATCTCGATCTGGCCTCGCTGAGCATCGCCGAGTTCTATTCCGATGGTGCGGCATCGGTGCGAATGGTGAACCAGACCGGCTACTTGGGCTGATCGGTCAACGCCGCCGTCGCCGAGCTGGCGAGCGCGTAAGCGCTCAACCAGGGACGCCAGCGCGTGGACAATGTCGCCAAACCGCCAAACCGTGACGCAACGGCGCAAGCAGCGCACTCGAGCCGCGTTATCCAAGCCGCGCAAGGCCCTATTACCGACGGCAAACACCACGTGCCCATTCAGGACATCAGCCAGGCGGTCGACGTCGCTGTCGGGTCGTCCGACAACCATTTCCAGACCAGGGAATAGCTGTTCCAAGAAGCGGTGAACGAGATTTTCGATGCCGGCGCGCTGCTGGATGTGCTGACGGAATCGGTCGAAGACCGTGCCGAACGATTTGCCCTGAGATCTCGGGTGTCAAGCAGCTTCGTCTAGCCGGTCACCGGAGCAGGCGTGCTGACCGGGTTCGGCGGCGCCCTGCGGTGAAGTGCTGTCGCCGCGTCCGTTGGCTCGGAATATGCGCAGCAGGTAGCGTGTCTGACGCGGACGAGTTGGCTGGGCGGCCGCGGCTCGAGTTGAGCTCCTGTTGATTCAGGGGTGCAACGCCGAGTCGAGGAAAGTCCGGACTTCACAGAGCAGGGTGATTGCTAACAGCAATCCGAGGTGACTCGCGGGAAAGTGCCACAGAAAACAGACCGCCGCCCTCGAGGCGGTAAGGGTGAAACGGTGCGGTAAGAGCGCACCAGCATCCCGGGTGACCGGGGTGGCTCGGCAAACCCCACCCGAAGCAAGGCCAAGAAGGCCGCACCGAGTGTGCGGCCGCGCAGACGCTCGAGGGTTGCTCGCCCGAGTCTGCGGGTAGGCCGCTTGAGGCACCCGGCAACGGTGTGTCCAGATGGATGGTCGCCGCTGTGCCGCCGTTGGATTAGCCGCGGCGGCACGGAACAGAATCCGGCTTACAGGCCAACTCGTCCGCGCTCCCGGCCAGCTGGTCGGGCGCCGTGCCGCCCGCCTTACCGCCGGGCCTTGCGCACCGAGCTGTGCAGTTTGCGCAGCGCACCGTCGAGCTGCTGGCGGCACTCGGCGGCCAAATCGCTCTCCTGCTGATAGAGCAGCCCATAGGTGAAGGTGTCCTCGCCTGCGTCGCGCGCGGCGTCGGCCTGCGCAAGCAAGTGTTCGCGGCTGACCACGCTGTCTTGATGATCGCCGAGCAATGTCTGGATGGCCTTGGCCTGTTCGGACACCCGGGTCGCGCCGATGGCGGAGGCGGTGTAACGCAGCCGCTTGGCGCGCTTACGGATTCGGTGCAACGCTTCGTTGGGGTTGACGACGTCCGCGGGGTCGGTTCCCTCGTCCGCACCGCGCCGCGCGGCCTTGGCGGCCTTGGCGGCCTTCTGGATACCGCGGTAGGCCGCGTCGATATTGGTTGGGGGCACCCGCTCGGATTTCTGGCCCGACCCAATGACCGGGAATTCGGACACCATCGCGTCGAGAGCATCCAGTAGTCGGAAGTACCGCTTGGACCGCATCGCGGTCAGGGACCGTCGCAGCCCGCTCCGATAGCGGCGGAGAGCCCCGCCGACCAGACGCTCGCGAACGGGCCCTCGCAACAACGCCGGATCGAGACCGTCCAACGCGTGTTGGTAGCGCTCGCCCAACACCTCGGCGTCGCGTGCCACACCCAAAACGCCAGCGAGCTCCCGCAGTTCGTCAAGCAGCCACGCCTTGTCGGTCAGGGTAAACGGCACCTGGGAGTCCTTGACCAGGCTGCGGATCTTGCGGGTGGTCACTCGCATCTGGTGCACCGAATCGTCGGCGTTGGCGCGCACGGCACGATCCCACACCAGCAACTCTTCGACGTGCCGGGCTACCGCCCGGTGAACCGGGTCCACTGGTGGCCGGTTGGCATCTTGCGGTGTCGCGCCCAGCGTGCGGGCCAGCTTGGAACCATGCCCAGCGGGCGCGGCCCCCGCATCGAGCAGACGGTTGGTCAGCCGGTCGAGCAGTTCGCTACCGTCGGCCCCGTTCGGCGCGATCAGCTCGACTTCCCACTCGCGCCACTGTTGTTCGAGCGGCTCGCTATCGGAGCCGTTGGGGCCTCCCGCCGACCACGCGGTCACGTGGTCATCGCAGAACTCGGCCAACGCGGCACCGTCGGCGCTGTAGAGCAACTGGCTCTCGCGCTGGGTGGTGATTCGCGCGACCGGCACCACCGGCCGGTCACGAACGATTGCGAGCACTACGTCCAGCAACTCGGCCGGCACCTCGCCCGCGGAAGCCCCGTCGGACGCGGTGAGGGCGGCATGAATCTCGGTACGGGAGTCGGGGCCGGCCGGCAATTTCAAATGCCAACCGGCGTCGGCGCCGCCGGTGCGGCGCCGTAGCGTGATCCGGTTGCGTGCCAGATCCTGCGCCTCGGTGTCGAAGTAAACCGCGTCCATCGCCTGACTCGGTTTCTGGTCGACCCGCCCTACTGCCGCGATGCCCTCGAACGACGGCGAGACCGTCGACTCGACGACGTCGAACTTGCGCTCGACCTCCAGATGGCGCGCCGCCTTTGGCGCAGTTACGGGCATGTCCGCCTCCGGTGAGGGCGCGTGGCCGCGGTTGTGCAATCGTGGATAGGCATCTTAGAGTGCCACATCACGCGTGCGGGCCCGGGTTTGGCTGCACCTGTTGAAACCTTGCTAAAGGAGCGGTCCATGTTGTCATTCGGTCGTGCCACATGCCACCTGATTATCGGACGGGTTGCTGCCGGTGTCATATGTGGCGCAATGCTTCTCGGCGCTGCGGGTTTGACCTCGGCAGTCGCCGGAGCCGATCCGGGCGATCCGGACGCGGCCCCGCCGCCACCGAACTGCACCGCTGCGGATCTGGCCGGAGTGTCGGCCGGGGTGGCGGCGGCGACCTCGGCTTACCTGTTCACCCATCCCGAGGTCAACGACTACTTCTCCAGCTTGAGGGGTCAGCCGCGCGACGATATTCGGGACCAACTGCAGCAGTACATGGATGCCAACCCCACGGTGCACGCCGAACTACGGGGTATTCGTCAACCGCTGACCGATTTTCGCCAGCGATGCCAGCAATAACCTAGAAGCAGTGCTCGTCGGCCGGGAAGGCCCCGGTGGCCACATCTTCCGCGTATTTCACTGCGGCGCAGCGTAATACGCTCGCTAAATCGGCATAGCGTTTGACGAAGCGGGGAGCCTTGCCGCCGTTGAGGCCGGCCATGTCCTGCCACACCAGGACTTGGCCGTCGCAGCTGGGGCCGGCCCCGATCCCGATCGTCGGAATGGTCAGTTTGCCGGTGATCTGGGTGGCCAGTTCGGCCGGAACCATCTCCATCACAACCGAAAAAGCACCGGCTTCGGCGACGGCAATCGCGTCCGCGATCGTCTGCTCCGCGGCGTCCCCGCGGCCCTGTACCCGAAACCCACCGAGGGTGTTGACGCTTTGCGGGGTGAAGCCGATGTGGGCCATCACCGGAATGCCCGCCGCGGTCAAGCAGGCAATCTGCTCGGCAACCCGCTCACCGCCTTCAAGCTTGACGGCATGGGCGCCGCCTTCCTTCATGAACCGGGTGGCGGCGGCCAGCGCGGCGGCGGGTCCTGCCTCGTAGCTACCAAACGGCAGGTCGGCGACGACCAGCGCGTGCGGTGCGCCGCGCACCACGCCGCGTACCAGTGGAATCAGCTCGTCGATCGAGATCGGCACGGTGGTGTCGTAGCCGTAGACGACATTGGCGGCGGAATCGCCGACCAACAACACCGGAATGCCGGCGTCGTCGAAGACCCGTGCGGTCGAGTAGTCATAGACCGTCAACATGGCCCACTTGTGGCCTTCGGCCTTCCATTTCTGCAGGTGGTGGGTTCTGATCTTGGTTCGCGGCGCCGACGGGTCGACGGGCGAAGACGCGCTAACCCCATAAACATTTTGCTCAGACATCTGCTCAGACATCACTGTCCTAGGTATCGGTCGGGTCGATCCTCGTGGCCCCCAGAAAAATCTGGTGTGTGGGTCCCCGGGTTCGTCTGACGGTGACAGTCTGCCATCTCTTCAGCGCGGATGCACCGTTGACCCCGCAGATTGGTACAAGATCACACCGGCTGAGCCGGGATTGATCACATAACATCGGCGGATGCAGCGGCTCAGTGGCCTCGACGCCAGCTTCCTGTACCTGGAAACCTCATCACAGCCCATGCATGTTTGCTCGGTCATGGAATTGGACACGTCGACCATGCCCGGCGGTTATACCTTCGACCGCCTGCGCGACGCGTTGTCACTGCGCATCAAAGCGATGCCGGAGTTTCGCGAAAAGCTTGCCGACAGCCCGCTGAACCTAGACCACCCGGTCTGGGTTGATGACGCGAATTTTCAAATCGATCGCCATCTGCACCGCATCGGGCTGCCGCCGCCGGGCGGGCGGGCCGAACTTTCCCAGATCTGCGGCCATATCGCGTCGCTGCCGTTGGACCGCCGTAGACCGCTGTGGGAGATGTGGGTTATCGAGGGCATTGCGGGCACCGATTGCCATCGCGACGGACGCCTGGCGGTGATGACGAAGGTGCACCATGCCGGGGTGGACGGCGTGACCGGCGCCAACCTGATTTCGCAGCTGTGTGCCACCGAGGCCGACGCGCCCGCGCCAGATCCGGTCGAAGGTGCCGGCGGCGCCAGCGGATGGCAAATCGTTGCGGGCGGCCTGCTGAGGTTTGCTACCCGACCCTTGCAGCTGGCCAATGTGGTGCCAGAGACGGTGTCGTCGGTGGTTTCGACGCTGTTGCGAGTTCGCGACGGGCAGGCGATGGCGCGTCCATTCGCCGCACCGCGCACGGTGTTCAACGACAGCATCACCGGGCGGCGCAACATCGCATATGCCGAATTGGACCTAGAGGACATCAAGAAGGTCAAGGATCACTTCGGCGTCAAGGTCAACGATGTGGTGATGGCCTTGGTTTCCGGGGCACTTCGGCAATATCTGCTGGAGCGCGCCGCGCTGCCGGAATCGTCCCTGGTGGCCATGGTCCCGATCTCGGTGCATGGCAAGTCTGATCGTCCTGGGCGAAACCAGGTTTCGGGCATGTTCTCCAGCCTGCAAACCCATATCGCCGACCCGGCGGAGCGATTGAACGCCATCGCGCACACAAATTCGGTTGCCAAGCAACATAGTTCGGCCATCGGAGCCACGTTGCTGCAGGACTGGTCCCAATTCGCCGCCCCGGCCGTCTTCGGGATCGCAATGCGGGTCTACGCCAGGACCCGGTTGACCCAGAGCCTGCCGGTGCACAACCTGGTGGTCTCGAATGTGCCAGGGCCGCAGGTCCCGCTGTACATGCTGGGGTGTGAGGTCAACGCGATGTATCCGCTGGGACCGATCTTTCACGGCTCGGGTCTCAACGTCACCGTGATGTCGCTGAACGGCAAACTGGATGTGGGTTTGGTTTCGTGTCCGGAACTGCTCCCGGACCTGTGGGAAATGGCCGACGAATTCTCGATCGGGATGGAAGAACTGCTGGCAGAGATCGGGTAGTCGACCGTATGAGGGTGGTTAACCAGCATCTTCGACCATCTCTGGCACCATAGGTTGCCATGTGCTTGTCTCGCCGCGAAAAACTCGCGCGCATGTTGCTGGTATGGGCCGCGATCGCCAGCGTAGCGATGCTTCTCGCGGGCTGCATCCGCGTGGTCGGGGGGCGTGCTCGGATGGCTGAGCCGAAGCTGGGCCAGCCGGTGGCATGGACTCTGTGTCGTAGCTCCAACCCGAATGTGGAGATTCCCGGCGGCGCACTGTGCGGCAAACTTGCCGTGCCGGTCGATTATCACAATCCGCACGGTGACGTCGCGGCGCTGGCGTTGATTCGCTTTCCTGCGACCGGAGACAAGATCGGTTCACTGGTCATCAATCCGGGCGGCCCCGGCGAATCCGGCATCGAGGCCGCGTTGGGTGTCTTTCAGACGTTGCCGAAGCGCGTACACGAGCGGTTCGACCTGGTTGGGTTCGACCCGCGTGGAGTGGCGTCGTCGCGTCCCGCGCTGTGGTGTAACTCCGATGCGGACAATGACCGACTGCGAGCCGAACCGCAGGTGGACTACAGCCAGGCGGGTGTGGCGCGGATGGAGGACGAGACGAAGCAGTTCGTTCGCCGCTGTGTCGAGAAGATGGGGAAAAACTTCCTGGCAAATGTGGGAACGGTCAACGTTGCTCGGGATCTGGACGCCATCCGCGCTGCGCTGGGCGACGACAAACTGACCTACCTGGGGTACTCGTACGGCACCCGGATCGGCTCGGCCTACGCCGAGGCGTATCCGCAGCGGGTGCGCGCGATGATCCTCGACGGTGCCGTGGATCCCAATGCCGACCCCATTGAGGCGGACTTGCGGCAGGCCAAGGGATTTCAGGATGCGTTCAATGACTACGCCGCCGACTGCGCTGAGGACCACAACTGCCCGTTGGGCACCGACCCCGCCAAGGCGGTCGACGTCTACCACAGCTTGGTCGATCCGCTGGTCGACCCGAACAACCTACAGGTGAGCAGACCGGCGCGGACAAACGACCATCGTGGGCTCAGCTATAGCGACGCCATCGTGGGCACCATCATGGCGCTGTACTCGCCGAACCTGTGGCACCACCTGACCGACGGGCTGTCCGAGCTGGCGGACGGTCGCGGCGACACCCTGCTGGCCCTGGCCGACATGTACATGCGGCGCGACTCGCGCGGGCATTACACCAACGCCACCGATGCGCGGGTGGCGATCAACTGCGTTGACCAGCCCGCGATTACTGACCGCGCCAAGATCATCGACGAAGACCGCCGCTCGCGGGAGGTCGCACCGTTTATGAGCTACGGGAAGTTCACCGGCGACGCGCCGCTTGGGACTTGCGCGTTCTGGCCGGTGCCGCCGACCAGCAAGCCGCACTCCGTCTCAGCGCCGGGCCTGGCGCCGACCGTGATCGTGTCCACCACCCACGACCCGGCGACACCGTATAAGGCCGGGGTTGACTTGGCCAACCAGCTGCACGGCTCATTGCTGACTTTCAGCGGAACCCAGCACACGGTGGTGTTCCAAGGCGAGAGCTGCATTGACGACTACGTCACGGCATATCTGATCGGCGGTACCACACCGCCCAGTGGGGCCAAGTGTTAGCGCGTTTCAGACAGCCAGTGTCGTGCTTGAATCCGCCGCCGGCGACCGATCGGCGATGGGAGCCAAACGATTACCGCGATCCCTAGGCTATTTCGTGTATGTCGTCGACGGACAACGATGGATTGTAGGTTTGGGAAGGATGTTGGGGAGCACACCGCGGAGCGTTTCTTCGGTTACCACTAGATTCTTCGGTTACCACTAGATTCTTCGGTTACCACTAGAGTGGCGTCGGCACTTGCGGTCAAGTTATTTCTTCTTTGAAATAGCCTTTCACGGCGTTGGGATGGCTCTTTTGCGGCCAATTCTCCTAAGCAGTCATCGCCGTCTTTCCATCCCGTGTATCCGCGACCAGGTGCGGTGGGTGAAAAGCCGGGGGCAACGACGCCATGGTCAGGTCCTGATTTCCTATTAACCCGTCGCCCTGCTTGGTTCGAGCCCTGTTCGGTCGCCGGTGATCGTCGGGTCGGTCACGGCGACCTCTCGACCGCGATGCGCATTCGGGTCTTGCTGCGGGTGCAATTCGCGTGCGCAGTGATGCTATGCGATGGCGTTGGAATCGGTACGGCTTTGTCGCCGACCAACGCTGGTCAGGTGCGGTCGCCAGCCCGGTCGGCCAGCCGGAAAGGTGCTCCGGACCCGGGTCTGGCGCGGGCGCCCAGCCGGCGCGATACGAGATCAAGGCGTAACCGTTTCGCGCCGCCACGGGTATCCGTGGGTGAGACGATGACCGCCATGTTGCGGCTGAGATCGTTGAGCTCGGCGCTGCTTTCTTTTGGTCTGGTATTCGCCGGACAACCGCTGGTGGTGGCGCCGATAGCCGGCGCGACTCCAGAACCCGGCACCGGCCAGACGCAAAGCCCGGGGGTACCGGTCGCCACCCAGCAACAGCAGGGCTGGGGCTCGTGCGCGACCTTTGTCGATAACGTCCGCGACCTTCCGACCGCGCGCTGCACGGCCATTTCGGTGCCCGTCGACTATGACAAACCCGGCGGAACACAAGCGAAATTGGCGGTGATCCGGGTTCCGGCGACCGGACAGCGGATCGGGTCGCTGTTCGTCAACCCGGGCGGGCCCGGCGCCTCCGCGGTTGACATGATCGCCGGGATGGCGCCCGATTTGAAGGACACTGCCATCGCCCGTCACTTCGACCTGGTGGGCTTCGACCCGCGCGGTGTCGGCCACTCGACGCCGGCCCTGCGTTGTCGCACCGACGCCGAGTTCGACGCTTACCGGCGCGACCCAATGGTCGACTACAGCCCGGCGGGGGTAGCCCACATCGAGCAGGTGTACCGCGAGTGGGTGCAGCGGTGTGCTGACCGGATGGGCCTGGGATTCTTGGCCAACGTCGGCACGGCATCGGCCGCGCGTGACATGGACATAATCCGCCAGGCACTCGGCGACGAGCAGATCAATTACCTGGGCTACAGCTATGGCACCGAGCTAGGTACGGCCTACGTGGAGCGGTTCGGCACCCATGTCCGGGCGATGATGCTCGACGGCGCCATCGACCCGACGAGCGGCCCGATCGAGGAAAACGCCAAACAACTGGCGGGCTTCCAGACCGCGTTCAACGACTATGCCGCCGACTGCGCCCGTTCGCCGGCCTGCCCGCTGGGCACCGACCCGGCCCAGTGGATCAACCGCTACCACGCTCTGGTCGACCCGCTGGTCAGCAAGCCAGGCAGGACGTCAGATCCACGCGGGCTGAGCTACGCCGACGCGACTACCGGCACCATCAACGCCTTGTACACCCCGCAGCACTGGAAGTACCTGACCAGTGGTCTGCTCGGGCTGCAGCGCGGCACCGATGCGGGGGATCTGTTGTTGCTTGCCGACGACTACGACGGCCGCGACCGCGAGGGCCACTACACCAACGGCCAGGACGCGTTCAACGCGATTCGCTGCGTCGACGCGCCGACGCCGACGGATCCGCCATCGTGGGTCGCGGCCGACCAACAGTTCCGCCAGGCGGCTCCGTTCCTCAGCTACGGCCAGTTCACCGGGTTCGCGCCGCGCGATCTGTGCGCGTTGTGGCCGGTGCCCGCGACGTCGATTCCGCACGCCGCGTCGCCGGCGGGACCTGGCAAGGTTGTCGTGGTTTCAACCACCCATGACCCGGCCACCCCGTACCAGGCCGGAGTGGACCTGGCCCGACAGCTGGGCGCCCCGTTGATCACCTATGACGGAACCCAGCACACCGTGGTGTTCGACGGCAACGATTGTGTGGATAGCGCGGCGACGCGTTACTTCTTGAACCTGACGTTGCCGCCAGCAAATCTGCGCTGCGCCTCCTGAATCGGCCCCATGGTCTGCTCGAGTGCCCCCATGGTCTACTCGAGTGCATTGCGCAACGCGCCTGGCCGGGCATCGGTAACACATTATTAACAGAGCTTGCATACTGTTCGAGTCATGGATCGGCAGAAGGAATTCGTCCTCCGCACTCTCGAAGAGCGGGACATCCGCTTCGTCCGGCTCTGGTTCACCGACGTGCTCGGTTTCCTGAAGTCTGTCGCCATCGCCCCTGCCGAACTCGAAGGCGCCTTTGAAGAAGGCATCGGCTTCGACGGCTCCTCCATCGAAGGCTTCGCACGGGTCTCCGAATCCGACACCGTGGCACACCCCGATCCGTCCACCTTTCAGGTGCTGCCCTGGGTCACCGGCGCCGGCCACCACCACTCGGCGCGAATCTTCTGCGACATCACCATGCCCGACGGCTCACCATCGTGGGCCGATCCGCGGCACGTGTTGCGTCGACAGCTGACCAAAGCCAACGAACTCGGCTTCTCCTGCTACGTGCATCCGGAAATCGAGTTCTTCCTCCTCAAGGAGGGCGCCGAAGACGGGACGGAGCCGATTCCGATCGACAACGCCGGGTACTTCGACCAGGCGGTGCACGTGACGGCCTCGAAGTTTCGCAGGCATGCGATCGAAGCCTTGGAGTTCATGGGCATCTCGGTGGAATTCAGCCACCACGAGGGCGCACCGGGCCAGCAGGAGATCGACCTACGTTTCGCTGACGCCTTGTCGATGGCCGACAACGTGATGACCTTCCGTTACGTGATCAAAGAAGTCGCGCTGGAGGAGGGCGTGCGGGCGACGTTTATGCCCAAACCGTTCGGGCAGTACGCCGGTTCGGCGATGCACACGCACATGAGCCTGTTCGAGGGCGACGTCAACGCCTTCCACAGCGCCGACGACCCGCTGCAGCTGTCCGACATCGGCAAGTCGTTCATCGCCGGGATCCTTGAACATGCCTCGGAGATCAGCGCGGTTACCAATCAGTGGGTCAACTCCTACAAGCGGCTCATTCAGGGCGGCGAGGCTCCCACCGCCGCCTCGTGGGGGGCCGCGAACCGTTCCGCGCTGGTGCGGGTACCGATGTACACGCCGCACAAGACGTCGTCGCGGCGCGTCGAGGTGCGCAGCCCCGACTCGGCGTGCAACCCCTATCTGGCATTCGCCGTGCTGCTCGCCGCCGGACTGCGTGGGGTGGAGAAGGGGTATGTGCTGGGCCCGCAAGCCGAAGACAACGTCTGGGATCTGACGCCTGAGGAACGCCGCACCATGGGGTACCGCGAGTTGCCGACCAGCCTGGATAGCGCGCTTCGCTCCATGGAGGCGTCCGAGCTCGTCGCGGAGGCTTTGGGGGAGCACGTTTTTGACTTTTTCCTGCGCAACAAGCGCCGTGAATGGGCGACTTACCGTAGTCATGTCACGCCCTACGAGCTAAAAACCTACCTGTCGCTGTAGCCGCCCACGGCCAGGTAATGCTCCGCGGAGCGACGGGGCCATCCGATTCGTATCGGGCTTGCGCTACCGTCAAGATCGTGACGAAGCCCGCCACGCAGCGACCGAAGCTGCCCAGCGTTGGCCGTCTGGGATTGGTCGACCGGCTTGCCGGCGAGCGGCTGGCGCAGCTGGGTTGGGACAAGGGAGACGACCAGGCCCATGTCGATCTGCTCTGGTCGCTGTCTCGTGCCCCCGACGCCGACGCCGCGCTGAAAGCGCTGGTGCGGCTGGCCGAGCATCCCGACACCCAGTGGGACGAATTGAACGCGGCCCTGCTGACTGAACGCAGCCTGCGTGGGCGATTGTTCGCCGTGCTGGGTTCCTCGCTGGCGCTGGGGGACCACTTGGCCGCGCATCCACAGTCCTGGAGGCTGTTGCGGGGCAAGGTCGCGCTGCCTTCCCGCGACCAAATGTGCGAATCGTTGATCCGGTGCGTCGAGGAGTCCTCGGGTGCGGCCGGTTCGGTTGAACATCGATTGCGCGCCTGCTATCGCGATCACATCCTGGTGGTAGCGGGGCTGGATCTGGCGCAGACGGTTGAAGACGAACCCGTACTTCCGTTCACGGTGGTTGCCGCCTATCTGGCCGACATTGCCGATGCCGCGCTGGCGGCGGCATTACGGGCAGCCGAGAAAACCATCTGTGGCGACCGCACGCCACCGCGCCTGGCAGTCATCGCGATGGGCAAATGCGGTGCGCGCGAACTGAACTACGTCAGCGACGTCGACGTCATCTTCGTCGCCGAACGCGCCGACCCGGTCAGCACCCGTGTCGCTGGAGAAATGATGCGGGTGGCGTCGTCAACGTTCTTCGAGGTGGACGCCGGGTTGCGCCCGGAGGGGCGTAGCGGAGAGTTGGTCCGCACCGTCGAATCACACGTCGCCTACTACCAGCGCTGGGCCAAAACCTGGGAATTCCAAGCGCTGATGAAAGCCCGCGCGGCGGTCGGTGATGCCGAACTCGGTGAGCGCTACCTGGCCGCGTTGATGCCCATGGTGTGGACGGCGTGCGAGCGGGAAGACTTCGTGACCGAAGTACAGGCGATGCGGCGCCGGGTGGAACAGCTGGTGCCCGCCGATATCCGCGGTCGCGAACTCAAACTCGGCACAGGAGGCCTGCGCGACGTGGAGTTCGCCGCGCAGCTGCTGCAGCTCGTGCACGGTCGCAGCGATGAGTCACTGCATGTCGCGTCCACGGTGGACGCGTTGGCTGCGTTGGGACAAGGAGGTTATATCGGGCGCGAGGACGCGGCCAACATGATTGCCTCGTATGAGTTTCTCCGGCTGCTTGAGCATCGACTCCAGCTCCAACGCCTCAAGCGCACTCACCTGCTGCCCGAGGCCGACGACGAAGAAGCCGTGCGCTGGCTGGCACGCGCGGCCCACATCCGGCCCGACGGCCGGCACGACGCGGCCGGGATGCTGCGCGAGGAGCTCAAGCATCAGAACGTCCGGGTGTCCCGGCTGCACGCCAAGCTCTTCTACCAGCCGCTGCTGGAATCGATCGGACCGGCCGGACTGCTGATCACGGGCCAGGGCATGACGTCTGAGGCCGCCGAGCGTCAGTTGGCGGCCTTGGGCTATGAAGGCCCGCAGACCGCCCTGAAGCATATGTCGGCTCTGGTCAACCAGAGTGGCCGGCGTGGGCGGGTGCAATCGGTGCTGCTGCCCAGGCTGTTGGACTGGCTTTCCTACGCTCCGGATCCGGACGGCGGGTTGTTGGCCTACCGCCGACTCAGCGAGGCGTTGACCGCGCAAAGCTGGTACCTGGCTACGCTGCGCGACAAGCCCACCGTCGGCAAGCGGCTGATGCATGTGCTGGGCACGTCGGCGTTTGTGCCCGACCTGTTGATGCGCGCACCCGAGGTCATTCAGCATTACGGTGACAGCGCGTCGGGACCCAAGCTGCTCGAGACGGAGCCGGCCGGGGTGGCGAGAGCCCTGATCGCCTCGGCCGGTCGCCACTCCGACCCGGCGCGTGCCATCGCCGCTGCCCGCACATTGCGCCGTCGAGAACTGGCCCGGATTGGCTCCGCGGATCTGTTGGGGATGCTCGAAGTCACCGACGTGTGTCGTGCGCTCACCTCGGTGTGGGTGGCCGTGCTGCAGTCTGCGCTGGATGTGACGATCCGGGCCAATATCCCCGAGTCGGGCCACGCCCCGGCCACCATTGCGGTCATCGGCATGGGGCGGCTGGGCGGCGCCGAGCTGAGTTACGGCTCGGATGCCGACGTGATGTACGTCTGCGAGTCAGTTAGCGGTGTCAGCGACGCGCAGGCCGTGAAATGGGCGACGTCGATCGCCGAGCAGGTCCGGGCGAAGTTGGGCACACCCAGCGTGGACCCGCCCTTGGAAGTCGACGCCAACCTGCGGCCCGAGGGCCGCAACGGCCCACTGGTGCGCACCTTGGCCTCATACGAGGCGTACTACGCGCAGTGGGCCCAGCCGTGGGAGATTCAGGCCCTACTGCGCGCACACGCCGTCGCCGGGGACGCGGCGCTGGGCGAGCGATTTCTGCTGATGGCGGACAAGACGCGCTATCCACCCGACGGCGTTTCGGCCGAGGCGGTACACGAGATTCGTCGCATCAAGGCCCGCATCGAATCAGAGCGGTTGCCGCGCGGCGCCGACCCCAACACCCATACCAAGCTCGGCCGTGGCGGGCTGGCCGATATCGAATGGACCGTGCAGCTGCTGCAACTGCAGCATGCGCATGAAACCCCCGCCCTGCACAACACCTCGACACTGGAATCCCTGGACGCGGCCGCCGCCGCCAAACTGGTCACCGAGGAAGAGGCAAAACTGCTCCGGCAGGCCTGGCTGACCGCCACTCGGGCACGGAATGCCTTGGTGCTGGTTCGGGGCAAGCCCACCGACCAGTTGCCCGGCCCAGGGCGCCAGCTCAATGCGGTCGCGGTGGCCGCCGGGTGGCACAGCGATGACGGCGGCGAGTTCCTGGACAACTATCTGAGGGTGACGCGGCGCGCAAAAGCTGTGGTGCGCAAGGTGTTCGGGAGCTAAATAGGAGGCTGATTAGGTTTGGACGCCGCGTTCGAGGTCTTGAGCGAAGCGGAGCTGGAACGGGTCACGTCGACGTATGCGCCGTTGGCCCAAGCCGTTCGCGATCTCATCGACGCCACCATCCAGACCCAGGCTGACGACGAGCTGGTCCTACAGGCGAGGGCCGTGATCGAAGCGGTGACCCAGTCGTTGCGCAGCCAGCCGATCCGACGCTCCGGTGTTGTCAGCTACCGCAAGGACGGCCGCCCGTTGCCGCTAGGCAACGCCGCCACCGGCCCATGCAACCCGATCGCCCCGCCGGTGATTGTTCACCACGACGGTGCCGCCGGCGACGGGCGCTGCTGGAGCGAGTTCGTTCTGGGCGCGGCCTACGAGGGCCCGCCCGGCCTGGTGCACGGTGGGGTATGCGCCTTAGTGCTGGACCACTTGCTTGGTGAGGCGGCCAGCCAAGGACTGACCAAACCGCTGTTCACCGGCACCATCACGGTGAAATACCTGCGCGGCACATCACTGGGGCCACTTCGCTGTGAAGCCTGGGTGGACCGTACGGAGGGCGTCAAAGCTTTTGCGCAAGGGTTCATTTCGGACGCTGCTGGAATCACCGTGCAGGCCGAAGGCGTGTTCATCAAGCCGGCCTGGGCGCGCGAAGACCCGGGAAGCTGAATGAAGTTCTATATCAGTAGCGCCTTCCTGAACACCGCTGACATCATCGAAATCGCCCAAGCCGCTGACGAGCTGGGCTACGACGGCCTCGGTGTTCCCGACCACGTCGTCAACCTCGAAACCCTGGAAACTCCGTATCCCTATACCAAAGACGGACAGCGCCGATGGCAGCCGTTCACCGACTGGCCAGATCCCTGGGTTCTGGTGGGCGCGCTCGCACAGGTAACGCGTCGGCTCAAGTTCGTCACCACGGTTTACATTCCCGCCATGCGAAATCCCTACGCGGCGGCGAAGGCTATTGGTACTGCGGCTCTATTGGCGGCCGGGCGGGTGGAGCTGGGCATCGGCGTCGGCTGGTGTGCCGAGGAATTCAATTTGATGGGTGAGCAGTTCGCGGTCCGCGGCAGACGCACCGAGGAGATGCTGGACCTGATGCGGGAACTGTGGAAACCGGGCTGGACACAGTTCCATGGCCATTTCTATCGGGCTCCGCGGTTGGAGATGCAGCCAACACCGCCGCACATTCCGATTTACGTTGGGGGGCTCAGTGACATCGCACTGCGCCGCGCCGCCCGCTACGACGGGTGGATTGGCGATCTGATCACGACCGATCGCGCTATCGAGGCGGTGGGTCGGCTACGGGAGTTGCGTGCCGAAAACGGCTTATCACTAGACGATTTCGCCATACTGACGCCACTCACCGACGCCTTCACCCCGGCGGACTACCGGCGTGCCGAAGAGGCCGGAATCACCGGGATCATCACTATGCCGTGGATGTTTTACACCGGGGCGGGTGCCACACTGGCCGAAAAGATCGACGGCATGCGGCGATTCCGCAGAGACCTCTCGCTCGACGATTAGCTGTACGCGGGTGGCCGGTGAGCTACGTTGTGCAGAGACAGACAACCCGCTTGGCGATCGGTGAGGTGATCGCCAAGCGGGCTGCTGTACCCGGTTGATTAAACGTCGTAGTAGAGCGCGAACTCGTAAGGGTGCGGCCGAACGTTGATCGGCTGGATTTCGTTCTCGCGCTTGAAGCTGATCCACGTCTCGATCAGGTCGGGCGTGAATACGCCGCCCTCGGTGAGATATTCGTGGTCAGCCTCGAGGCGGTCGATCACCGCGGCCAGCTGGGTGGGGGCCTGCGGGATGTTGGCGGCCTCTTCCGGGGGCAGCTCGTAGAGGTCCTTATCGACCGGCGCCTGCGGCTCGATCTTGTTCTTGATCCCGTCCAAGCCGGCCATCAGCATGGCCGAGAACGCCAGGTAGGGGTTGCCCGACGAGTCGGGGCAACGGAACTCCAGCCGCTTGGCCTTCGGGTTGCTGCCGGTGATCGGGATACGCACACACGCCGACCGGTTGCGCTGGCTGTAGACCAGGTTGATCGGAGCCTCGAATCCGGGAACGAGGCGCTTGTAGGAGTTCACCGTGGGGTTGGTGAAAGCCAGCAGCGACGGGGCGTGGTGCAACAGGCCACCGATGTAGTGCCGTGCCGTGTCCGACAGTCCGGCGTACCCCGTCTCGTCGTACATCAGCGGGCTGCCGTCCTTCCACAGCGATTGGTGGGTGTGCATGCCGGAGCCATTGTCCCCGAACAGCGGCTTGGGCATGAAGGTGACGGTCTTGCCCGCCTGCCAAGCGGTGTTCTTGACGATGTACTTGTACAGCTGCATGTCATCAGCCGCGTGCAGCAGCGTGTTGAACTTGTAATTGATCTCGGCCTGGCCGCCGGTGCCCACCTCATGGTGGCCCTTCTCCAAGCTGAAGCCGGCCTCGATCAACTTTCTGAGCATCTCGTCGCGCAAGTCGACGTAGTGGTCCACGGGCGCCACGGGGAAGTAGCCACCCTTGGGCCGGACCTTGTATCCGCGGTTGGGGCTACCGTCGGCTTCGCTGGCCGAGCCGGTGTTCCACCAGCCCGAAATCGCGTCCACCTCGTAAAACGAGCCGTTGGTGGTGGAATCGAAGCTCACCGAATCGAAGATGTAGAACTCGGCCTCCGCACCGAAGTACGCGGTGTCGGCGATGCCGGTACTGATCAAGTAGTTCTCGGCCTTGCGGGCAACGTTGCGCGGGTCGCGCGAGTAGGGCTCGAGGGTAAACGGATCGTGCACGAAGAAGTTGAGGTTTAGCGTTTTGGCCGCCCGGAATGCATCGATTCGCGCGGTTACCGGGTCGGGAAGCAACAGCATGTCGGACTCGTGGATCGACTGGAACCCGCGAATCGATGAGCCGTCAAAGGCCAGGCCATCCTCGAATACGCTCTCATCGAAGAACGAAACCGGAATCGTGAAGTGCTGCATCGTGCCAGGCAGGTCACAAAACCGGACGTCGACAAACTCGACGCCCTCGTCCTTGACAAGCTTGAAGACGTCGTCGGGCGTCTTATCCGTCACAGAGTGCTCCTTTACTAGGTGATTCGCGGCCGACGCTATGGAGGTGTTATTGCCCGCCAGTCAACCCCGTGTTGCGCAGACGTTACGTGACCATCAGGCCCGGCAAAAGTCCCGGTTCATGGCCGGGTCCTATTGTGAAGCCATGGCCCGCAAGATCGTAACTGGTCCGCCGATGAGGTTATCGAGACCGCCCGAAGGCCTGCCCGCCGGGACGTGCAACCAATCGATCGGACCCCTGCGATGACATCGGAACCGTCCACCGGCTATCCCGGCAAGACGCTGGGTTTTCCGCAGACCGGGCCGGGTGCATTGGCGCCGATGGGTCGCCGGTTGGCCGCGCTAAGCGTCGACTGGCTGCTGGCCTATGGACTGGCGCTGCTGGGTCTGGCATTCGGTGCCTGGCCCCAGCCGATGTTGTCGACAGTCGTCCTGGTCATCTGGCTGCTGTTGGGCGTGGTGGCGGTACGCCTGTTCGGATTCACCCCCGGCCAATTACTGCTAGGGCTGATCGTGGTCGCCGTCGATGGGCGGCCATCCGTGGGGGTCGGCCGGCTGATAGCGCGGGGCCTGCTGATTGCGCTGGTGGTCCCGCCGCTGTTCACCGATGCCGACGGGCGCGGGCTACATGACCGGCTGACCGCCACTGCGGTGGTTCGGCGCTGAGAAACCGCAACCCGCTGCGCCCGGCTTCGCCGCGCTGCGATCGCCGGGGTCTGATGGCGGCAACCCGCTGCGCCCGGCTTCGCCGCGCTGGCGATCGCCGGGGGGAGGCTACTTGCGGCGCACGGTGCGCTGGACGCCGCGCATCTTTCCGGCATTGGGCAGCGGCCCCTTGGGCAGAGTGCCGGCCCCAGCCCGCGAACTGAGCGCCGACAGCCGCGACTCCAAGGTATCCATCTGTTTGACGGTGATGTTGGCCGGGAGGCGGGTGAGGTGGCGCTCCAACTTGGCCAGGGGAACTTCGCCGTCGCCATTGCCGACGACGAAGTCGTAGATGGGCACCTCACCGACCAGCCGGGCGGTGCGCTTCTTTTCTTGGGCCAGCAGCGGTTTGACCCGCGCCGCCGAACCTTCACCGACAAGGATGACGCCCGGTCGGCCGAGCACCCGGTGCACGGCGTCAAGGTGGCCGGTGGCGGCCACGCCAGGGCTCACCCGCCACTTGCCCCGCAGGTTCTCCAATGCCCAGGCCGCCGCGCCGGTTTGGCCTTCGGCCTTGCGGTAGACCGACCGCTGAGCGCGCCGACCGAAGATGATGAACGCCACCAGCGCTCCCAGCAGCACCCCGAACGGGATCATCGTGACCATGGTGAGTCCGCCGGCCCACACCCCCACCGTCACCGCCATGCCCACGATCAGCACGAAGGCGCCGATCATGTAGGGCAATAGGCGCTTGTCCTCCTTGCGCTGCAGGTTGAACGCCTGCCAGAGCTGGGTACGGCGCTGCCGAGACGCAGCCTTGCGGGCGGCCTTCGCCTCGGCTTTAGCGGCCTTGTTTTCGGTGGCATTTCGGGGTCGGGCCATAGTCATCAAGAATACGTATGCGGGGGTGCGGGGGAGCCGGAGGTACTGGCCCCCTGACGGGTCCTGGCCTGCTCGTAGAGCCGGCCCGCTCGGTAGGAGGAACGCACCAGCGGCCCGGCCAGCACGCCGGCGAAACCCAATTCCTCCGCGTAGTGCGCATGCTCGACGAATTCCTCGGGCCTGACCCAACGGTCAATCGGGTGATGGCGCGCTGACGGCCGTAGGTATTGGGTGATGGTGACGATGTCGCAGCCGGCATCGTGCAGATCAACCAGCGCGGTGCGCACCTCGTCGGGGGTTTCGCCCAGCCCGAGGATGAGATTGCTCTTGCTGACCAGGCCGAAGGCGCGCGCCGCGGTGAGGACGTCGAGGCTGCGCTGGTAGGTAAACGCGGGCCGGATCCGTTTGAAGATGCGGGGTACGGTTTCGACGTTGTGCGCCAATACTTCCGGGCGTGACTCGAAGACCTCGGTCAGCCGGCCGCGTTCGCCGTTGAAATCCGGGATCAGCAGTTCGACGCCGGTTTGCGGGTTGAGCTCCTTGATGGCACGCACGGTCGCCGCATATAGCCACGCCCCGCCGTCGGGCAGGTCATCGCGAGCCACGCCGGTAACGGTGGCGTACCGCAAACCCATAGTGTGCACACTCTCGGCGACTCGTCGCGGCTCGTCGCGGTCCAGCGCGGCCGGCTTCCCGGTGTCGATCTGGCAGAAGTCGCAACGCCTCGTGCACTGATCGCCGCCGATGAGGAAGGTCGCTTCGCGGTCCTCCCAGCATTCGAAGATGTTCGGGCAACCGGCCTCTTCGCAAACGGTGTGCAAGCCCTCCCGCCGGACCAGGTTCTTCAACTCGGTGTATTCGGGTCCCATCCGGGCGCGGGTGCGGATCCACGGTGGCTTGCGTTCGATCGGGGTCTGCGTGTTGCGCACTTCCAGGCGCAACAACCGTCGGCCGGAGGGAGCCGCGGGGCCGGCGACATCGGGCTCTGTTCGCCCAGACTCGAGCAAGCTCATTACGTCGATGCTACGCGGGTGGGGGAGGGTTGCCAGGTAAGGGGCAGCCCGCCGTCCAGCGCATCGCATACGGCGTCGGCGACGGCCGTGCGGACATCATCGACGCTCACCTGGCGTCCGAGCTCGACGGACAACGACGTCACGCCGGCGTCGCTGATGCCGCACGGCACGATCGTGGTGAACGCGTCCAGGTCGCAATCGCAGTTGAGGGCGAACCCGTGCAGGGTCGTCGCGCGTGACACCCGGACGCCGATGGCGGCGATCTTGCGCGCGGGCCGCCCGGCCTCGGCCGGCACCCACACCCCCGACCGGCCATCGACCCGGGTGGTCTGGACGCCAACGTCGGCACATACCCTGATCAGAGCTTCCTCAAGGCGCCGAACATAATTGACCACATCGAGGGGCTCGGCCAGTCCGATGATCGGATAGCCGACCAGTTGCCCCGGACCGTGCCAGGTGATCTTGCCGCCGCGGTCGGTGTCGACCACGTCGATGCCGGCGGTCCCGCGCTCGGGCTGTCGGGGCCGTTCGTGTGCTTCGGTGCGTCGCCCGGCGGTGTAGACCGCGGGATGTTCCAGCAGTAGGAGGGTGTCGGGGCCGCCGGCGACGCGACCGTCGGCCAGCTCGCGTTGCCACTGCCAGGCGGCGCGATACTCGACGCAGCCCAATTGGCGTACCACTATCGCGGCCGCGCTGGAGCGAATAGACCCCGTCACACGTGCGACGTTACTCGAATAACGCGTGTTGGCGGGGTGCGGTGTGCCGCGCAGCGCAGGTTTCGGCCGGTTTTGAGAATCCTTCCAGAGTTCATCACGGGGCCCGCCCAATGGTGGTGGATGACCTTGCCAGTGTTTCGCGTCGGAAGGATTCATCGTGACCGCTCCTCAGCCTCGGGTGACAAGGTCGACGGGCGCCACGGTGGTGAGGCTGCTGCGTCAGTGCGCAGCCCGCTCCCCACGGACGTTGCTCGGCCTGGGCGCGGTGCAGCTGGTCGGCACCCTGGCTGCGCTGTCCTTGCCAGCCGTTGACGCTGGGATCATCGACCGCGGTGTCGCCAGGGGAGACACCTCCGCGATCGTCGTGTTGGGGGCGGTCATGCTGGCTGCCGGCGGGGTGCACTTGCTCTGCTCGGTGGTCGCCGTCCACCTTGGCTCGCGCGTGAGCATGGGATTCGGTCGTGACCTGCGTCAGGCGCTGTTTGACCGGGTCACCGGCATGTCGATGCATGACGTGTCCAAATTCGGCCCGGCCACGCTGCTGACCCGCACCACCACCGACGTACAGACGGTCGAGACGACGCTGCACCTGTACTGGACGACGCTGGTCGCGGCGCTGATCACCGGTACCGGCGGGGTGGTGATGGCGGCACGCCAGGACGTCGGATTGTCGTGGGTGTTGCTGCTAGCTGTTCCGGTACTGGCCGCGATCACCTCGGGCATCATGGCGCGGCTGATAGCCTACGAACGCCGCATGCAGAAACTATTCGACCGGATGAACCAGATACTGCGCGAGCAGCTTTCGGGAATCAGGGTGATCCGCGCGTTCGCTCGTGAATCGTTCGAGCGAGACCGTTTTGCCGCGGTCAGCGCCGGCTTCTCCAGGACCGCGCTGGCCGCGGACCGCTGGCAGGCGCTATTGGCGCCGGTCGCCACGTTGATCATCAGCCTGTCCAGCGTCGCGCTGGTCTGGTTCGGTGCGCTGCGTATCGATGCCGGTGACATGGGGGTGGGCCAGCTTGTCGCCTTCATGTTGTATGCGACGCAGATCTTGTCCGCGGCGTCGATGCTGTCGAAAGTGCTGGCCAACGTGCCCGGCGCGGCGGCCAGTTTCGAACGGATCACCGAGGTGCTATGGACCGACGTCGCTGTCAGCCCGCCCGAAAACCGCGTGTGCCCGCCCGCCGGCGGCGATCTAGTCCGATTCGACCACGTCACGTTCGCCTATCCCGGCGCACAACGCGCCGTGCT
The DNA here is from genome assembly GCF_900292015.1 of Mycobacterium basiliense. Classification (NCBI taxonomy): domain Bacteria; kingdom Bacillati; phylum Actinomycetota; class Actinomycetes; order Mycobacteriales; family Mycobacteriaceae; genus Mycobacterium; species Mycobacterium basiliense. The sequence goes on along the minus strand of NZ_LR130759.1, from coordinate 3,399,038 downwards.
CTGCGACGTGTCGTTCACCGCCGCACCCGGCAGCGTGACCGCGATTGTCGGGGCCACCGGATCGGGCAAGTCGACGATGATTTCGCTGCTCACCCGGCTGTATGACGCCACCGCAGGCTCGGTGTCGGTGGATGGCGTTGACGTGCGTGACCTCGCTGCCGATCAGCTGTGCGCGCGGACGGCGGTGGTGCCGCAGCACGGATACCTGTTCTCCGGGACGGTCGCCGACAACCTGCGCTTCGGCAAGCCCGACGCAACGAACGCCGAGATGTGGGCGGCGCTACGCATCTCGGCCGCCGACGGATTCGTCGCCGCGCATCCCGATGGGCTGCGGATGCCCGTCGCTCAGGGCGGAATCAACTTGTCCGGCGGCCAGCGTCAGCGGTTGGCCATCGCCCGCGCCGTCATCCGCCGCCCGGCGGTGTATCTGTTCGACGACGCCTTCTCGGCGCTTGACGCGTGCACCCAACGTGATGTGTGGACTGCGCTGCGAGAGTCCTGCGCCGATGCGGCGGTCATCCTGGTGTCACAACGGATCAACCCGGGGATCGAGGCGGACCAGGTGATTGTGATGGGCCAAGGCTCGGTCGGCGGCCCCGTTGCCGCCACGAGCGGCCACGAGTCGCTGCTGGCCGACTGCCCGCGGTACGGCGAGGTTGCGCGAACCACCGCATGACCGAGCGCGCCAAACCCGGCGTTTCAAGAATGCGTGCAGAAGCCGACAAGGCGCGCGATTGACCCTGGTGTTGGCCCGCATTGCGACCGCAATACGACGCTGAAAAGCCGAACCCCGGGGAGGACTCAATAGTGATCGGCCACCAACCCTGCCACCCCTCCGGCCCGGTTCGGAGCCAACATGCCGGCGCGGCGGCAATCCGCGCCGGTGCCACGGTGCGTCTATTGGCGCGGCTGTTCGCCAACCGCGGCCTGATGGCGGCGGTCTGCACGCTGGCCCTGGCCAGCGCCGCCATCGACGTCATTGTCCCGCGGTTGCTCGGGCATGCCACCGACCTATTGTTCACCGGCGCAATCGGCCGGCGGCTGCCTGCCGGCATGACCAAGGAGCAGGCTGTCGCCGCGGCCAATGCCCGCGGCGACAGCACCTTCGCGCACATGCTGTCAAAGATGGACCTCACACCGGGGGTGGGCATCGACTTCATCGCCGTTGGCCACACCGTGCTTGTCGCCGCGGCGCTGTATGTTGTTGTCGCGCTGTTGGTCTCGCTCCAGGCTCAACTGTTGAAAGTGGCAATCCAGCGCATGATGGAGGCACTGCGAGCCGAGTTGGAAGCGAAGCTGCACCGGCTTCGTCTGTCCTACATCAACGCACGCCAGCACGGTGAACTGCTCGGACGGCTCACGAACGACATCGACAACATTCAAGCCGCGCTGAAGCAGACGGCAAGCGCGCTGCCCACCACACTGCTGACCGCGGTGGCGGTGCTGGTGATCATGTTGACCATCTCCGGGCTGCTGGCCGCAATCACGATGCTGACCGTGCCGATATCGGCGCTGGCGAGCCGGCTCATTCTGCGGCGCTCGAAGCGACTGCGGGTGGCCCGGGCGGCCGACAGCGGACGGCTCAACGCTGCGATCGAGGAGATCTACAGCGGACTTGCGGTGGTCAAGGCGTTCGGTCACCAGCAGCACGTCCGTGAGCAACTCGCCCAAATTAATTGCGACGTCTACCGGGCCGGCGTCGGCGCCCAATTCACGTCGGGGCTAATTTCGCCGGCCACCACGTTCGTCGGAAATCTCGGCTACCTCGCCGTGGCGGTGGTCGGGGCGTTGCAAGTGGCCACGGGCAAGGTCAGCCTGGGCGGCGTTCAGGCTTTCGTTCAATATGTCCGCCAGTTCAACCAGCCGGTGACTGACATCGCGACAAGGTACGACATGCTGCAGGCCGGGCTGGCCTCAGCGGAAAGGGTTTTCGAGCTGCTCGACGCCCCCGAGCAGGCGGCCGACGTCGCACCCGAACTGTCCGAGCACGGTGATGCCATGGGCGGCCGAGTGGAGTTCGAGCGTGTCGATTTTTGCTACCAACCGGAAAAGCGGGTGATTGGGGACCTGTCGCTGGTGGCCGAGCCGGGCACGACGGTCGCGATTGTGGGGCCTACCGGGGCGGGTAAGAGCACACTGGTGAACCTGCTGATGCGGTTCTACGAGGTTGACTCCGGCCGCATCTTGATCGACGGCGTGGACATCGCCACGGTCGACCGCGAATGGCTTTGCTCTCGGGTCGGGATGGTGTTGCAAGACACCTGGTTGTTCGCGGGCAGCATCGCCGACAACATCGGCTACGGGTGTCCGGGGGCCACCCGCGAGCAGATTATCGAAGTGGCCAAGACCACCGGGGTCGACCAGTTCGTGCGGGCTATGAGCGACGGCTATGACACCTGGGTCAGCGAGGACGGCGGCAACCTAAGCGCCGGCGAAAAGCAACTGATCACCATCGCGCGGGCTTTGTTGGCTCGTCCACAGTTCTTGGTCCTCGACGAGGCTACCGGCTCGCTCGACACCCGCAGCGAGGACTTGGTTCAACGGGCAATGGCTGAACTTCGCCGCGGCCGGACCTGTTTCGTCATTGCCCACCGCCTCTCGACGATCCGCGATGCCGACCTGATCGTCGTCATGGATGGGGGACGGGTGGTCGAGCAGGGTACCCACCAACAACTCGTGGCCCGCGGTGGCATCTATTGCCAGCTGACGCGGGCCGCCGGGTTATCGCCGGTGGCATCGCCGGCCGATGCGGGCACGCCCTGCGAGGGAATGCACCGGTATCAGGAGGGTCGGGCAGGTGAACCGCACCGGCCAGAGCTGCGACCGCTGCGCGGCCCGTCCCGGCGCCCATCGTCCGCCGGCGGCCATGCCGCGGATCGGCCCCTGACCCGGCCCGCGTCGCGCAGTGCATCACCGCACATCGGGATCGGCGATTCCTCAAGGCGCCGGACGTAGTTGTCCCTGTCCACGGCCTTGACTTTCGGTTGAATGCTATTCCCCTGGCTCGGAGGAGTTCACATTCGCCGTCGGGTGTTGGCGGCACCACGCCGACGTCACTCGTACCGAGCCAAGGTCCGGCCGCCTAGCAGCACTCGTCCCCACGCCAGGTCTTGGTGCCCTCCCACACCGCAAGTACCGCGATAGCCAGCGCGACAACGGGGTCCAGCCACCACCAGCCCCACAGCGCGTTGCCCAACAGGCCCACCAGTACCGCCCCGGCAAGGTAGGCACACAACAGGTTTTGGGTACCCTCTCCGCTGGTGGTTGCCGAGCCCAATCGCGCGCCCAAGTGTCTCTTGGCCCTCCCCAAGAGCGGCATCACGATCATGCTGGTGATCGCCAACGCGATGCCCACCCAGCTGGTCTGCGGCCGGTCCCGGGCGGTCAGCGCGGTGACCGCGTCGTAGGCGATGTAGGGGGCAAGCAGGAAGAACGTGACAGCAACGGCTTTCTGGGCACGCTTCTCGACAGTTGGAGACAACGTGCGGGTCCCGGTGAACCGCCAGATGACGATCACACTGGCTGCACCTTCGATGGCCGAGTCCAGCCCGAAGCCCAACAAAGCCACCGAACCCGCCACCACCGCCGCGACGATCGCCACCAAACCCTCAGTAGCCATGTAACCCAACGAAATCCACGACAGCAGCCGCGCCCGTCGTGCGGCCTCATGCCAGCCTCGGTCAATCTCGACGATCGTCACCGGTCGGCAACCGTGGGTATCGGCGCACCGATCTCCGCTCCCGTCGGTCGCCTCCGGCAGCGGCCCAGGCAGACTCATCGCTGGTCCGCGGCACAGCTGTCGGCGCCGTAATTCGGGCACAGCGCCACGGCACTTCCGGTTGCCGCGAGCAACGCCTCCGCCGCCGTAAAAACATCGACCAGTGCAGGTTGGGTCAATCGGAATAACGAGGACCGCCCGACCGGCTCATATTCAACCAGTCCGCAATCACGTAGACACGCAAGATGTTTCGACACCGTCGATTGCGCCAACCCCAACGCTGCAACAAGATCGGCCACCCGCGCCGGACCCTCCGCCAATCGCCGCACAATCGCCAGCCGCGACTGGTCCCCCAACGAGCGGAACAACGCTGCCGCCGGTGCCAACTCCAGCCGCGTGCACTCCACATCCGACATATTCATCGCCATTTGACGATGATATCGCTATTTGCCGAATGCTGGATCGACGGTTGGATCAGGCCTCGCGGGGCCGCTGCGGGCTCCAGGTGCGCAGCCGAACCCCGGGTCAACCATTAGTCAGCAGCTGCTGGCAATCGACCGATCGCATCTCCATCATCAGCGCGATCCAGATGGGCATCGCCGGCACGATGACATTGCAGCGCTTGATCTTTTCCAGGATCGCCGGCCACTCGTCGCCCTGGCACTCGTCGTTCCCGATTCCAGGCTTCACGTTGTAGTCGACACGTTGTAGTCGACAACCCGTCCGATTTGCGGTCTCAATGTCTGGCTCGTGGGCCTTGAGGCGTTCGATGAGCAGATTGCATAAAGCTTCGGTGTTCGATACTTGCGGGCCCTTCTTCAGGGTGCAGTTCAGAAAGAGGGCGTAGAGCGACCCTATCGTTTTTCATCTCGTGGAATATCGAGGTTGCCATGCGCTTCTCCGATTTTCGACGTGCCGTGGAATTGCTGATGAAGACGGCAAGCGCACACTACGCGAAGGGTGCGCCTGGCAAGGGATTACACCAGATCGCAGGTGAAGATGAACTAAACGTGGTCGCGTCGTTCGGTGGCGTAGCTGAGTGCCTCACCAATTGTGTTGTGGTGGAACTGGAAGCCGGCTTGCTCGAGCACACTGGGGATCGCGCGCTGACCGACGAGCAGGCCTTCGTCGGCGAACTCGCCGAGCGCGGCCCGCACGGCGAAACCGGGCAGCATCAATGGGGTCGGGCGATTCAGCGCGCGGCCAAATGCGGTGGTGAATTCCGCATTGGTCACCGGCGCGGGACCGGTCATATTCACCGGGCCCGACAGCGTGGAGTCGGAAATGGCGAACAGCAGCGCCCGCACCTCGTCCTCCAGACTGATCCACGACATGTACTGACGTCCGCTGCCCAGCCGCGCGCCCAGGCCCACGGAGAACACTGGCCGCATCGGGCGCAGCACACCGCCGGACGGGGACAACACCAAGCCGGTGCGGGCCAACACCACGCGCGCGCCCGCGTATTGCGCCGGCAACGTGGCGGCCTCCCAATCCACGCATAGCTGGGCCAAAAACCCCATTCCCGCCGCGACGGTTTCGTCGACGATGCGGTCTTTGGTGTCTCCGTAGTAGCCGACCGCACTGGAGTTGATCAGTGTGCCGACACCGGCATCGGCGACGGCGGCGGATAGCACCTCAGTGGGGGTGATCCGGCTGTCCCGCAGGCTCTGTTTGAACGCCCCCGACCACCGGCGCCGGGCGATGTTGACGCCGCACAGGTTGACCACGACGTCGACACCGATGAGTGTGTCGGGATCGAACTCGCCGCTCTCGGGATTCCAGTGCAATTCATCGGAATTCGCCGGTGTCCGACGCACGATGCGTAGCACCGGATGGTCGGCAGCGCGCAGGGCCGCGGCCAAGGCCGAGCCGATCAATCCAGACGAACCCGCTATCGCAATAACGGCTTTGCCCACAGTTTCGAAGCCTCCTAAGCGCGCTACAGACCCAAGTCGGCCTCGAACGCTCCCTCCTCGAGGCGGTGCTTGATGGTGGTAACGAAGCGCCCAGCGTCGGCGCCGTCGATAAGGCGATGGTCATAGGTCAGCGGAAGGTAGCTGACCGAGCGGACGCCAATCGACTCGTTGCCGCTGGAATCGACGATCACTCTGGGCCGTTTGACAATTGCGCCGGTACCCAACATGGCGGCCTGCGGCGGAACCAAGATCGGGGTGTCGAAGAGTGCGCCCTGGCTGCCAATGTTGGTGATGGTGAAGGTTCCGCCGGACAACTCGTCGGGTTTCAGGTTGCCCGAACGCGCCCTGGCGGCGATATCGGCAATCGCGCGGGCCAGCCCGGCCAGCGACAAGTCCCCGGCGTTGTGGATGACGGGGGAGAGCAGGCCCTGATCGGTGTCTACCGCGAATCCGAGGTGCTCGGCGTCGTAGTAGGTGATCTCCTTGCTGGCCTCGTTGTAGCTGGCGTTGACGTTGGGATGAATCTTCAGCGCATCGATAACCGCTCGAGCGATGAATGGCAGGAAGGTCAGGTTGACGCCCTCGCGTTCGGCGAACGCCGCCTTTGCCCGCGCCCGCAGTGCCACGATTTTGGTCATATCGACCTCGTGGGTCTGGGTGAGCTGCGCCGTCGCCTGCAGCGACTCCCGCGTCTTGTTGGCGGTGATTTGCCGGATCCTGCTGGCCTTCTGTGTGGTGCCGCGCAGATGCGCCAGCGCGGACGCTGGAGCGGTCGGTGCGCCTTGCGGGGCCTCCGCCGGTGCGCTGGCTTTGGCGGCCGGTGCCTTGTCGGCCGCCGGTGTCTGTTGTTGTTTTTTCTGCGCCGCGGCCAGCACGTCCTGCTTGCGAATCCGGCCGCCCACCCCGGTGCCGGTGACCTCAGCGAGGTCGATGTTGTTTTCCGTGGCCAGTTTTCGCACCAGCGGAGTCACATAGGGCGTCTCGTCGGCGCCGCCTCGCTCCTGGACCGGCGGCTCCTTGGGCGCCGCCGCGGCCTGCGGTTTGGCTTCGGCCTGTGGTTTGGCCTCCGGCTTGGGCTCGGGCGCCGGCTTGGTTTCGGCCTCGGGGGCGGGCTTGGGGGAGGGCGCCGAGCCGGAGTCAGATCGCGAGCCGATCCGGGCCAACTCGCCGCCGACCTGCACCACGTCGTCCTCGTTTGCGGTGATGCTGACCAGCACGCCCGCCACCGGTGATGGGATCTCGGTGTCGACTTTGTCGGTGGATACCTCTACCAGCGCCTCGTCGACCTGCACCGAATCGCCGACCTTCTTCAGCCATCGGGTCACCGTGCCCTCGGCGACCGATTCACCAAGTTCGGGCATCAGCACCGGTGTTGCCTCGCCATCGGCGGCAGTTTGGGCCGGTTCGGGCTCGGATTTTTCTTCGGCCTTCTGCTCGGGTTCGGTCTTCGTCTCCGGTTCGGTCTTCGTCTCCGGTTCGGTCTTCGTCTCCGGTTCGGTCTTCGTCTCCGGCGACGATCCGGAATCCCCTCCGCTGGATTCCGATGCGTCGCCGATGATGGCCAGGTCGCCGCCGACCTCAACCGTGTCGTCCTCTTGGGCGATGATCTTGGTCAATACGCCCGCGGCCGGCGACGGTATTTCGGTGTCGACCTTGTCGGTCGACACCTCGACGAGCGGCTCGTCGAGCTCGACCGTGTCGCCTTCCTGTTTGAGCCAGCGGGTGACGGTCCCCTCGGTGACGCTTTCACCGAGCGCCGGCATCTGGACTGAGAAGGCCATCGTTGTTGACTCCTCGATCGGTCGTCGGTTGGCGCAGCTTGACCTCTGCTTACCACTTAGTCGTGCGCCGGGTGTGGAACCCAAGTAGATGTCAAAACCTATCCTGTCACTGCCCCTTCCACGGCTCACACCCAGGGCGCGGCGACATCGGGTCGCTGATGGGAGTAGGGACCGGGAACTGCCCTTGCTACGGTGTTGCGACTGGTGGACAGCAAGTCGCAGGTGGGCGGAGGTTCGATGCCGGCAACGAAACAGGCACCCCAGCGGTTCGTCGACAGCTCAGGCGATGTTCGCATCGCGGTCTATGCAGAAGGCAACCCCGATGGGCCGACGGTGGTGCTGGTGCATGGCTTCCCCGACTCACACGTGCTGTGGGACGGGGTCGTTCCGCTGCTGGCCAAGCGGTTCCGGGTGATCCGCTATGACAACCGCGGTGTCGGCCTGTCGTCGGCGCCAAAGCCGGTTTCGGCCTACACCATGGCTCGTTTCGCCGATGACTTCGCCGCCGTCATCGACCAACTCAGCCCGGGCCGCCCGGTCCATGTGCTGGGTCACGATTGGGGCTCGGTGGCCATCTGGGAGTACCTGACCCGGCCCGGCGCGGCCGACCGGGTCGCCTCGTTCACTTCGGTCTCCGGTCCCAGCCAGGATCAGCTGACCAACTACATATTCGGTGGGCTGCGCCGGCCGTGGCGCCCACGAACCTTTGTCCGGGCATTGAGCCAGGCGCTGCGGCTGAGCTACATGGCACTGTTCTCGGTGCCGGTGTTGACGCCACTGGTCTTGCGCGTGACGCTGTCGCGCGCGTCGGTTCGGCGCAACATGGTCGACAACATCCCGGTCGACCAGATCCACCATTCCGAGAACCTGGCCAGTGACGCCGCCAACTCGGTGAAAACCTACCCAGCCAACTACTTTCGGTCGTTTTCTCGTGAACGGCGCAAACGTGGCGTACCGGTCATCGACGTACCGGTGCAACTCGTGGTCAACACCGACGACCCGTACGTACGCCCCTACGGCTACGAAGAGACCGAGCGTTGGGTGCCCCGACTGTGGCGACGTGACATCAAAGCCGGCCATTTCTCGCCGATGTCGCACCCACAGGTGATGGCGGCGGCGGTACACGACTTCGCCGACCTGGTGGACGGCAAGCAGCCCAGCCGCGCGCTGTTGCGGGCGCAGGTGGGCCGTCCCCGCAAATACTTTGGTGACACCCTGGTGTCGGTTACCGGGGCGGGCAGCGGCATCGGTCGGGAGACCGCATTGGCCTTCGCCCGCGAAGGCGCGGAGGTGGTGCTCAGCGACGTCGACGAGGCGACGGTCAAGGACACCGCGGGCGAGATTGCTGCCCACGGTGGCGTAGCGCACGTCTATGTGCTCGACGTGTCCGACGCCACGGCGGTAGAGGCGTTTGCAGAGCAGATCAGCGCCGAGCACGGTGTGCCCGACATCGTGGTCAACAATGCCGGTATCGGTCAGGCCGGGCGGTTCCTCGACACCCCGGCCGAGCAGTTCGACCGGGTGCTCGACGTCAATCTAGGCGGTGTGGTCAATGGCTGCCGATCCTTCGGCCGCCGTCTGGTGGAGCGCGGCACCGGCGGGCATATCGTCAACGTGTCGTCGATGGCGGCCTACGCCCCGCTGCAGTCTTTGAGCGCCTATTGCACCTCCAAGGCGGCCACCTACATGTTTTCCGACTGTCTACGCGCCGAACTCGACGCCGCCGGGGTTGGGCTGACCACCATCTGCCCGGGGGTGATCAACACCAACATCGTCAACACCACCCGCTTCGACGCGCCATCCGGCAAGGGCGACGAGCATGTCGACGATCGGCGCGGGCAGCTGGACAAGATGTTCGCCCTACGCCGCTACGGGCCGGACAAGGTCGCCAATGCGATCGTGTCCGCGGTGAAAAAGGGCAAGCCGATCCGGCCGGTCGCTCCCGAGGCCTATGCGTTGTACGGCGTTTCCCGGGTGCTGCCGCAGGCATTACGCAGTACCGCGCGAATGCGGGTCATCTGATGGATATGACCCGCGTTAGCCCATGGGCCCCGGCGGCGTTTCGGCTCTAGCCGCGCAACGCGATGTCCTCAAGCACCGCGAAAATGGTGCGGGTCGGCACCCCGGTAGCTCCCTTGGGCGTGTAGCCCCATGCGCCGCCGGTGTTGTAGGCCGGGCCGGCCACGTCGATATGGGCCCAGTCCACCGAGTCGGCGACGAATTCGCGCAGAAACACCCCGGCCACCAGCATGCCGGCGAAGCGTTGCCCACTCACGTTGGCCAGGTCGGCCACCGTGGATTTCAAGTCGTCTTTGAGCTCGTCGGGCAGCGGCATGGGCCAGCCGTTTTCGCCCACGCGCTGTGAGATCGCAGCCACCCGGTCGCGAAACTCGTCGCTGCCCATCACGCCGGGGATGCGGGTGCCCAGGGCCACCGTCTGAGCGCCGGTGAGGGTGGAGGTCTCGATCAGGTAGTCCGGGTTGTCCTCGCAGGCCCGAACGATGGCGTCGGCCAGGATGAGTCGGCCTTCGGCGTCGGTGTTGAGCACCTCGACCGTCGTTCCGCCGTATTGGGTCAGCACATCGCCGGGCCGCTGGGCGGTGTCCGACGGCATGTTCTCGGCGATCGGCACCGTAGCGATTACGTCAATCGGCAGCTGCAGCTGCCCAGCCAACGTGACGGTCGCGATGACCGCGGCGGCGCCACCCATATCCGAGGTCATGTAGTGCATGGAGGCGGCCGGCTTGATGGAGATGCCGCCGGTGTCGAAGGTGACACCCTTGCCGACCAGGGCAACCTTCTTGGCTCGTTTGGGGTCCTTGGCCAACCGTGACCCGCGATGGATCAACCGGACCAGTCGGGGTGGCCGTGACGAGCCCTGGCCGACACCGACCACGCCGCCGTAACCCGCCTTCTGCAGTGCCTTCTCGTCGAGAACCTGCACCTCGAGCCCGGCGGCTTCGCCTAAAACCTTTGCGCGGCGGGCTAACTCGGCCGGATAAAGATAGTTCGGCGGTGTGTTGACCAGGTCGCGGGCGGTGGCAACCGCCGTCGCCGTGGCGGCACCGTGCGCGCTGCATTTCTTGGCGTCTTTCGCCGTGGTCAGCACGGTGATCTTGTGCAGCCCAGCGTCTTTGGGTGCAGTCTTGGTGCTGCGGAAGGCACTGAACCGGTAGCTGCCCAGGATCAGACCCTCCACGGCGGCCGAACAGACGCCTTCGCCGGGTAGATCGGCGAGGGTGGTAATCGCCGTTTTCGCACTGCCAAGCGATCGTGCCGCCGCCCCGGCGGCACGACGCACCACGTCCGGCGGCCACTCATAGTGCGGTTTGCCCAGACCGACGGTGAGCACGCTGCCCACCGGCAACGATGACACCACCAGGCGGTGCACCTGGTCACAGGCGCCCGTGGCGTCCAGCGCGCGCAAACCGGCCTCGATTTCGGCGATCGCATCGGCGGACAGGAAAGGCTCCGCCGACGCCACGGTTGCGCCGGGTCGTTCGGTGGAGTTTTCCTCGTCGGCGGTCGCGACGACCGGCACGATCAGCACCGTAGAGCTGGACGCACGCTTGGGCAGCGAGGTGGCGACGGTAACGGTGGGGCTGGGGTAACCCGATTCGGTGGTCACGGCCACCTACCCTAATCACCATGCACGGGGCCTGCCTCGGCGGCGCTGTCACCGAGGTTGAATGCGGTCACCGGGCGGTCGAAGCCTTTGAGCGTCAACGGGCCGTGGTCGCTCGCCGGCCAATCCGGCAGTTGGTCATGCAGCGCCGCATCGGCCAAGATCTGCCCTGGAGCCGCCGCCGCCACCAGCCGCGCGGCCAGGTTGACCGGGTTGCCGAAGTAGTCGCCGTTGATGGCCAATGCCGTCCCGTAGGCAAGTCCGGCTCGGACGTGCAGACCCTCTTCGCGTGCCCTCGGATGGTTGACCAGATCGACCGCCGCTCGCGCCAGCCGCTCGGGCGTGGAGCTCACCCACATCACCGCGTCGCCGATGAACTTCACCACTCGGCCGCCATCGGCATGCACCACATCAGCGACGGTCGCGCCAAACTCGTTGAGCAACTCCTGTAACTCGGAGGGGGTAAGCGCCTGGGTCAATACGGTGAAGTTGGACAGGTCGGCAAAGCCGATGCCGCAGACCACACTCGCCGAGGTGTCGCGAATGACGCCCTCGAAGTGGGTTCGGGCGCTGGTCAGATGGTGGCGGTGCACGATGTCGATCAATGTCCCGATTCGAGGGACGAACTCGGCCACCGCGCGGTAGGCCTGCGCGGTGGCCAGTTCGTCGTGGGTATAGGTCATCTGAATGTCCGGCGTCCCAGCGCGGATCATGGTCGACTCGGCCTCGGCCAGCCGAGCCATGGCCGCGCCGAGCACCCGCAACAGACCGAATGCACCGTCTTCGCCCACCACACCTTTGAGCGCGACCCAGGTCGCCAGCGCGTCGACGTCGGCCTGGCTCAGAGCGGGAACGTCGGGGCCGGCGACGGTGAGGCCGAGCAGCGCCCAGGCGTGCGCCACATCGTCGGCCGACAGGCCGAGTTGCTCGGCGGCGGTGGCCAGCGTGTGAACGGGGCGTCCCGACCATTGCAGGACATCACCGGCAAGGCCGAACAGCCGGCCCCGGCGATCGGCTTCCACCATCTCCTCGACGGTGAAGCCAAGATCGTCGAGGTACTTGATCAGGTCTGCCCGCTCGCGTGGATTGGTGATTCCGGCCGCTTCCAGCGCGTCGAAGTCGAGGGAGTCTCGGGAATCGAACACCTGCCCTAGTGTGCCAGCAGCCGAGCCGATTAGGGTGTGACGTCGTGAGCGACGCGCCAGAGCTGATTTCGGGACCGTTAGAAGATCGCCATCGTGCGCTGGGCGCAAGTTTCGCCGAGTTCGGCGGCTGGTCGATGCCGGTGTCGTATGCCGGGACCGTCAGTGAGCACAACGCCACCCGCAGTGCCGTCGGCCTATTCGACGTCAGCCACCTCGGCAAGGCGGTGGTCCGCGGACCGGGCGCCGCAGAATTCGTCAATTCCGCGCTGACCAACGACTTGCGCCGCATTGGGCCGGGTAAGGCGCAATACACGTTGTGCTGCAACGATTCCGGCGGTGTCATCGACGATTTGATCGCCTACTACGTCGGCGACGATGAAATCTTCTTGGTGCCCAATGCCGCCAACACCGCCGCGGTCGTCGACGCGCTGCAGGCGGCCGCACCCAACGGGCTGACGATCACAAACCTGCACCATTCCTACGCGGTGCTGGCGGTGCAGGGTCCGCGGTCCACCGAGGTGCTCACCGCGCTGGGCCTGCCAACCGATATGGACTACATGGGGTATGCCGATTCGGCGTACTCCGGTGTGCCCGTCCGAGTCTGCCGGACCGGGTACACCGGCGAGCACGGCTACGAACTGCTGCCGCCGTGGGAAAGCGCCGCCGTGGTGTTCGACGCGCTGGCATCGGCCGTCACCGAGGTCGGCGGCCAGCCTGCCGGCCTGGGCGCCCGTGACACGTTGCGCACCGAGATGGGCTATCCGCTACACGGGCACGAACTTTCCCTGGACATCTCGCCGTTGCAGGCGCGCTGCGGGTGGGCGATCGGCTGGAAAAAGGGCGCATTCTTCGGCCGGGCGGCGCTGCTGGCCGAGAAGGAAGCCGGCCCGCGGCGGTTACTGCGCGGGCTGCGCATGACCGGCCGCGGCGTCCTGCGGCCGGGCCTGACGGTGCTCGCCGGCGACGGCGACAACGCCAAGGTCGGCGTCACGACGTCGGGCACATTCTCGCCCACGCTGCAGATCGGCATCGCGCTCGCGCTGATCGACGCGGACGCCGGCGTGCAGGACGGCCAGCAAATCACCGTCGACGTGCGCGGCCGTGCGGTCGAGTGCGAAGTGGTGCGTCCACCTTTCGTCGAGGTGAAGACGCGGTAGGCCATCGATTGGCGTGGCAAAAACCAGTTCGCGCACCGATATACAATCGGCCCCATGACCAGGGGGTCCCTTCAGTTCACGGTTAGGCGCGCGGCAAACCCGGCTAGCGAGGCCGACCGGGTGTCGATCCTGCGGGACCCTGGCTTCGGCAAATATCACACCGACCACATGGTCTCGATCGACTACGCCGAGGGCGAGGGTTGGCATAACGCGCGAGTGATCGGTTACGGCCCCATCGAATTGGATCCGTCGGCGATCGTGCTGCACTACGCGCAGGAGGTTTTTGAAGGGCTCAAGGCCTATCGGTGGGCGGATGGCTCGATCGTGTCATTTCGAGCTGAGGCCAACGCCGCCAGATTGCGTTCGTCGGCCCGGCGGCTGGCCATTCCCGAATTGCCCGAGGAGCTGTTTATCGAATCCCTGCGTCAGCTGATCGCTGTCGACGACGTCTGGGTGCCCCCGGCCGGCGGCGAAGAGGCGCTGTACCTGCGGCCGTACATCATCGCCACCGAACCGGGGCTGGGCGTGCGACCGGCCAAGGAGTACCGCTACCTCTTGATCGCCTCGCCGGCCGGCGCGTATTTCAAGGGTGGCATCAACCCGGTCAGTGTCTGGGTGTCCACCGAGTACGTGCGGGCCTGTCCGGGCGGCACCGGCGCGGCCAAGTTCGGCGGCAACTACGCCGCCTCGCTGCTGGCTCAGGCCCAGGCCGCCGAGAACGGTTGCGACCAGGTGGTGTGGCTGGATGCGGTGGAACGCCGCTACGTCGAGGAGATGGGCGGGATGAACATCTTCTTCGTGCTCGGCAAGGGCGGTTCAGCGAGGCTGGTGACCCCGGAGCTGTCCGGCGCGCTACTGCCCGGCATAACGCGGGATTCGTTGCTGCAGCTGGCCCTTGATGCCGGATTCGCGATCGAAGAGCGCAAGATCGACATCGCGGAATGGCAGAAGAAAGCCGCCGCCGGCGAGATCACCGAGGTGTTTGCCTGTGGTACGGCCGCGGTGATCACCCCGGTCTCGCGGGTGGTTTACGGCGACAACGAGTTCACCGTCGCCGACGGCCAACCGGGTGAAGTGACCATGGCGTTGCGGGACACTCTGACTGGAATCCAGCGGGGTACCTTCGCCGACACCCATGGCTGGATGTCGCGACTGGGCTAGCAGGCTTGGGCGCTGGATAGCTTTTGGCCGCTGTGCGACTGGGTGGTCGCCGGCCTGATGGGAAAGGGTCGGCGACGTGCTCGCTTGGGGTACGCGTGCTGAGCGCGACGACCCACCGCGGCGTGGCTGGGAACCTTGAGGGCGCCGTCGCGATCCTTGGGGATGACCACGTGTGCGCCCAGGCCGGGCCGGGCGCTCCGATGCGGCTGGGGGGATTCAGCCGAAGGGCTTGTCGACTCGGTCACCTGGACCCGTCCAGGTGCGCGCAAACTGGCGAAGGCGGCGATGACGGCCAGCGCCAGCATGGCCGTAACCGGCCAGATCGTCGCGTGCTTTTGCGCAAGTTCACCCAGTAGGGCGCCCAGCACCGTGGACGTGATCGCGGCCAACGTCGATCCGAAGCAGATCAGGGTCGCGCGATGCTGTTCGGCGGCAAACATGCTGATCCACGAGATCGAGGCCGCGACCACGGTCTGAGCGGCCACTGTTGCCAGGAAGAAGGCGGTGCCGTAGGCCCAGGTGTGGAACCACTGGCCGGACAACTCGGCCGCAATGCACAGCAGTGCGGAGGAGGTGCTGAGTGAGGCGCTACCCAGCAGCATGCCGCGTACGCCGAATAGCCGATTCACCTGACGCCACAGGACCGAACCGACCACCAGCGCGACGCTGGAGATGATCACCAACACGTGCAGGCTGCTGCTCGACTGGGCGGCGCGCAGGCTGTAGAACATGGTGCCCAGGCTGATCGGGGCGAATAACAGGTACGTCGTCGCGTAGCGGCGGAACCACGGCTGCGAGCGGGCCACCGCGAAACCCTGCCGGTAGGTCTCCTTGAGCGGCCTGTGCTTGGCGGTCACGGCGACCGACCCAGGCCGCAACGGGCCCACGAACAGCGCTGCGATGCTTGAGATGACCAGACCTGCGGCGCCCAACCAGAGCAGATCGCGATAACGCGCCATCTCGTCGCCGTGCGCCAGCAGCGGCACCACCACCAGCGTGAGGGTGGTGGCCAGGACCGACCCGACGGCGCCCTGGGTGAGTAGCAGCTCGCCGCGCCGTAACGCAGATAACTTGCTCGCGATCATGTCGGTGTAGGCGACACCCGAGACCCCAGCAACAACGCCATTGGCGGACGCGGTGACCAAGAAAACGGCCGCGACGAGAACGCCGGTCCAGGGGACCGTCGCGTTGCACACCACCAACACCGCCGCGGTCGCCGAGATCGCTGACATGAGCAGGTGCCGGTGCCGGCCAGCGCGCTGCAAAATCAGTGGCGACGTTGAATTCCCGATAATGGCGCCGATGCAGAAGGCGGGAAATAGCAGGCCAGCGACCCAGGTGAGGCCCTGATGCGCACATATGACCGGCAATACCACCGCACCGCTGCCCATTTGCATACCGGCCGAGTAGAAGCTGCCCTGGGCAACCAGACGCCCGAACGGGCTTTTCTCGGTCGACTCCACAGACACCTGCTTGACCTGCCGTGATACGGGCATGACTGAAGACACTATATGTGTATATGAGCCCTGAAGATCCGCCAATTGGATAAATCCGGCGGAATTAGCTGTCCGTCGATCGGGGGACAATCTGGAGGAATAGATCCGGGCCAGTGAGTGCACGTAGAGCGCAATTACATGAACGTGATTTCAGCGTAGCACCGGGCCGCTAGAGCCTCACCAAGCCGACGAGCAGCACCGCGCTAATGGTCGTACTCAGTTCGATAACACCGCCCAGCACGTCTCCGGTGACTCCGCCGAACCGACGCACACAGTGGGCCGCCAGGGCCGCGCCGAAGGACACCCCCACCGCGACCGCCACCAGGCCGTGCCATGGGCGCGGCCCGGCGAAAGCCGAAACCATGAGCAGCACGGCAAGCCAGGCCACCACAACCGGCATCGGCTGGGTCCCGGCGACCTGCGCGCCCATGGCGCTGCCCGCGGCCGCCGGTACCGAACGCCGACAGGCCAGGACCGCGGTGACCCTGCCGGCGAAAAGCACCACGACGATGCCGATCGAGCTCAAGGTTGGAAAGGCCAGCCCCTGCAACGTGATCACCAGGACGACGGCCGCGACCCCGAACGGTCCGGTCGTGCCTTGGCGCATCACCTCCAACGCACGGTGTGCTGACCCGTAGCAGCCCAGCCCGTCGGCGGTATCGGCAACGCCATCAATGTGTAGGCCCCGGGTGACCGCCAACAGGACTGCCACGGCAAGCATGCCGGACAACGGACTAGCCGGGCCGAACGCCCACGAGCCGGCCCAGGTGACGGCGGCGGCCAACCCGCCCAGTACGACGCCGACCACCGGCAGCGCCGTCATCGCGCCTCGCCCCATCGCTGTGGCGCCCCGCATGGGAACGACCGTGCCAAACGCGAAAGCCGTTGCCAGCGAGCGAATCACGGTGAGCTCGGTTGGGGGCCAGGGGGAGGGTCCTGGCCGGCGCCGACGCCGTTGCACACACCGGCTTCGGTGAAGGTCGCCATCGAGGACAGCGCTGCGACCGCGGCGCGCAGCACCGGCAGCGCCACCGCGGCGCCGGTGCCTTCGCCCAGCCGCATCCGCAGGTCCACGATCGGGTCCAAATCCAGCGCCAAGAGGGCCAGTTCATGTCCCGGCTCGGTGGACCGATGCCCGGCTTGCCACCACTGCCGGGCGCCGGGCGCCAGGCGCTCTGCGACCAGGGCCGCGGCGGTCACCGTCATGCCGTCCAGCAGCACGGGGGTACGGCGGACCGCGGCTTGTGCGCAGAAACCTGCCATCGCGGCCAGGTCCGCACCGCCGCAGCAGCGCAGCAAGGCGACGGGGTCGGGCAACACCGGCCGAGCACGAAACAGGGCATCCCGAACGGCGGCGGTTTTACGGGCCCAGCCGGCGTCATCGATTCCGGTTCCGTAGCCGACCACAGCAACCGGCTCGGTGTTTGTTAGCGCCGCCACCAGAACCGCCGCCGCGGTGGTGTTACCGATCCCCATGTCGCCGGCGATGAGCAGGTCGGCGCCGGCGTCGACTTCCTCGTCCGCGATCTGTTGGCCGGCCGCGATCGCGGCAGCGGTCTGGTCGTCGGTCAACGCGTCTTCGATGGCGATGTTGCCGCAGCTGCGTCGAACCTTGTGCGCGCCGATCTGCTCAGAAACCGCCTCGGCATCCACGGCCAGGTCGGCGACCCGAACTGTCGCGCCCACCACATCGGCGAGAGCGTTGATCGCCGCTCCACCCGCGTCGATATTGGTGACCATCTGTGCGGTGACCTCCGGGGGATAGGCCGACACCCCGGACCGCGCGACACCGTGGTCACCGGCGAATACCACTATTCGGGCGCGTTCGAACCACCGTGGGGGGCACTGGCCCTGGCAGGAGGCGACCCAGGCCGACAGGTCTTCCAGCCGGCCCAGCGCGCCACGTGGCTTGATCAGGGTGTCCTGGCGGGCACGAGCGGCCGCATGAGCATCGACATCGGGTGCCGAAATCGGCGCGAATTCGGTCATGTTTGCGACGGCTTGATTGGCACGGCCTGCCCGGCCGGCATCGTCAGCACCCGATCGAGACCCTGGTTGACGCTATCCAGCGGGTCAGCGAAGCGTCGGGAAGCGGTGGCCGGCATCACGGTCGCCCCGACCTGTGGGCGTACCGCACCCGCGCTGATCCGAAATCGCTGACCGTGGCTAGCACGTCTTCGATCTTCTCGGGTAGGGCATGCGATACCAACCCGCCCTTCCCGTCTTTGCAACCGTGGTGAGCGTCCATGGTGGCGGTCGACCAGGGGCCCGTCCGGCGGCGGAGGCGGTGCTTGGCGCCCCGTTGCCGCCGGCAGTGCGCAGTGGCGATGGCGTCTCCGGCCCAGCGAGACGCGTCCGAGTTGATCCCGTCGAGAACCAGTGTGTGCATTGGTCGTGAGATGGCTTCCGCGCGCGTTCTAGTCGACGTCGGCGCCGTGTTTGACCTGGGGTCGAGGCGCCCGCATCCGACGCGTTTGTGAAGCCCGGCCCGCGGCGTAAAGACCAAGTTTCCAGTGGCTTTCGGTGTTGGAGGGAAATTTTGCGTCGGCCAGTTTGCCTACTTTTCGGCCCAAAATGATGGCGTCGACGGTCATCAGGGCCATCAACACCAGCATCGCGGGGGACATGTAGAGCTGCACCTGCGGGACGGCGAACATGACGAACAGCAGAGCCAGCGCCGACGGCATGAAAAGGCCGAGCAGGTTACGTCGGGAATCGACGACATCTCGGACGTAACGGCGTACCGGGCCTTGGTCTCGCGGCAGCAGATAGGCCTCGTCGCCAGCCATCATCCGCTCCCGGCGTTCTGACATCCGGGCACGGCTGGCGGCCTTCTCGGCTTTGCGTTCCGCGCGGCTGAGTTTGGGGCCGGCCAGCGTTTTACGTCGGGCGCGCGCTTGGGCGGCGGTCATCGGTGCGGGTGCGACCGGGCCTTTTTTTGCGCTGCGCCGAGCTTCGCTGCGTTTGGGCGTGGGCCGGCCCTTGGGTCCGGTTGTTTTCGACGCAGACGATGCGGCCGACGACTCGGAACGAGCCTTTGACCCTTCGTCGTCGTCGGGGACGGCCGGAATGTCGGCACCTTCGTCACGGACTTTCTTGCGGCCCAGCAGCTTCACAGTCGACAGGTTACTTCGCTAGCGGTGGTCCCCCGGAATTGTGTCCGGGGTTGCCCAGCGCCAGGATGCGTCTTGGCCCTACTCTTGCTTGTGATGGACGGTTTGCTCGCCGCGGATGCTGCTGCCGATGGCCGCGGGCCCGGCCGGATCCAGCTGCCCGCAATGCGGGTGCTGGTGGCTCCGGACTGCTACGGCGACAGCTTGTCCGCGGTGGACGCCGCCGCAATCATCGCCACCGGCTGGACTCGTTCTCGACCAAATGACTCATTCATCGTGGCTCCGCAGTCCGATGGCGGGCCAGGCTTCATCGAGGTGCTGCGCAGCCGATTGGGGGAGTCGCGGTGGCTACAGGTGACTGGGCCGCTCGACGCCGTGGTGGATGCCGCGTGGGTATTCGATCCGGCCTCGGCAACGGCCTATTTGGAATGCGCACAGGCCTGCGGTCTGTCCCTGCTGGGCGGCCCGCCATCGCCCGAGACGGCGTTGGCGGCCCACAGCGGGGGAGTCGGCCAACTCATCGGGGCGGCGCTGGCGGCTGGCGCGCAGCGCATCGTGGTCGGTTTGGGTGGTAGCGCCTGCACCGACGGCGGTAAGGGCATGATCGCCGAGCTGGGCGGCTTGGAAGCCGCCCGCCGCCAGCTGGCCGGAGTGGATCTGATCGCGGCTTCCGACGTCGAATATCCGTTGCTGGGGCCATGGGGTGCGGCCAGGGTGTTTGCCCCGCAGAAAGGTGCGGACGTCGCCACCATCGCAACGTTGGAAAGCCGCCTCGCGGCGTGGGCTCGGGACCTGGATACGGCCGCGGGCCGGGCAGTGAGCGCCGAACCGGGTGCGGGCGCCGCGGGTGGTATCGGAGCCGGACTGCTCGCGCTTGGCGGCCGATGCGAGTCCGGCGCGGCGATCATCGCCAAGCACACGCATTTCGCCGACGACCTCGCCGAAGCCGAGCTGATCGTTACCGGTGAGGGCCGCTTCGACGTGCAGTCGCTGCACGGAAAGGTGGTCGGCGAAATCGCCGCGGCGGCCCAACCCCTGGGAATCCCGGTGATCGTGCTGGCTGGGCAGGTTGTCCTGGACAAATCCACGACACGCGCGGCAGGCATCATGGCCGCCTTGTCTATTGCCGACTACGCGGGTTCGGTGCGCTTGGCGTTGGCCGACGCGGCCAATCAGCTGATGGGATTGGCATCTGAGGTGGCCGCGCGACTCGGGAATCCGCGCCCCGCGGGGTACCGTTGATAGGACTGGGTTTCCCCGGAGACGGCCCCAGGCTGAATGCAGTCGGGGCGGGCCCACCCAACCATGAGGCATGTAGGAGAAGCAATGACGGTGCAGAATGAGACGGGCGCCAAGACTCACGGCGTGATCCTGACCGAGGCTGCTGCCAGCAAGGCAAAGTCCCTGTTGGAGCAGGAGGGGCGTGACGATCTGTCGCTGCGGATCGCGGTGCAGCCGGGCGGTTGTGCCGGGTTGCGCTACAACCTTTTCTTCGACGACCGCACTCTCGACGGTGATCTGACCGCCGAGTTCGGCGGCGTGACGCTGACGGTGGACCGGATGAGCGCGCCCTATGTGGAGGGTGCCTCGATCGACTTTGTGGACACCATCGAAAAGCAAGGTTTCACCATCGATAACCCCAATGCCACGGGTTCGTGCGCCTGCGGGGACTCGTTCAACTAACCGACTAGCGGGCGGGGTAGGGCCCCGTCCCGGCCTGGCTAGTACTGTCCAGCGGTGCGCAGCACGTAGGAGCAGACCAGAACCTGACCGCGCTGGAACAGCAGCTGCGCGATGCCCTGTACCTGACCTTTTGGTGGTCCGCCGGTAGCGGGGGTCACCTCCATGGTGAAGAGCACCTGGGCCTGATATTGCGACCAATAGACAATCTTGTCGATCGACGTCACCTCGGCCTTGGAGAACTGTTTGCGAAACGCATCACTGCTCAACTTGGCCAGCGCCTGATCGGATCGCTTGTCTTTGACGCCGTCGTAGATACCGCACAATGCGTTGCGGACAATGACGTCGACGTCGCGGTGCTCCAGCGCGTTCAGGTACCCCTGAATTGCCGTCCTGGCCGACGATTCGGTGAAGGTACCTCCGCTGCTGGCGCCGTTAGTGCGGACACCGTACGCAATCACCGCGGTCAGCGCCGCGACCAAGGCGACTGCCAGCAGGGCGCCGATCAGTACCTGTTTGTGGCGCCTCTTGCGGGGCGCGGTCGGTTGCATACCGTGATATGGGGCCGGCAAAGGAGGCGGGTGGTCCGCCATGGTGGGGGCGTAGGCCGGCCCGGTGTCGCCGATGTCGTTGGGATACTCGAGAGGCTCGTGGGGTCCTGCCTCCGGGTATGGTCGAGGTTCTTGGGTGCCCACGGCGGGGTTCGGCGGGTACGGACCGGCCATCGTGGTTCTCCTACGGTGGTGGACGAGACGGCATATGGATCGCCGTCCAATAGGGGATCTCGGCCACAAGCTGAGTTCCCTAGGCAGGCTAGCGCAATACCTGCCGACGGCTGTCGACGCGACGGAGCGGGCCGTGACACCGATAATTGTGAGAGGCTAGACGACCTTAGCGGTAAAGGACGGAGATTTTGTGACGATTGCGGTAACTGGTTCGATTGCGACCGACCATCTGATGCGGTTTCCTGGACGATTTTCCGAGCAGCTGCTGCCCGAACACCTGCACAAGGTGTCGCTGAGCTTCTTGGTCGACGACTTGGTGGTGCATCGCGGTGGTGTGGCTGGAAACATGGCCTTCGCCATCGGTGTGCTGGGCGGCGACGTGGCGCTGGTTGGCGCGGCCGGTGCCGACTTCGCCGAGTATCGCGACTGGCTAAAGGCCCACGGGGTCAACTGCGACCATGTCCTGATCTCCGAGGTCGCCCATACCGCACGTTTCACCTGTACCACCGACGTCGACATGGCCCAGATCGCGTCGTTCTATCCGGGTGCCATGTCGGAGGCCCGCAACATCAAGCTCGCCGACGTGGTGTCGGCCACCGGCACTCCGGATCTGGTGATCATCGGCGCCAACGACCCCGAGGCGATGTTCTTGCACACCGAGGAGTGCCGGAAGCTCGGGCTGGCCTTTGCCGCCGACCCGTCGCAGCAGTTGGCGCGGTTGTCCGGGCAGGAAATCCGCAAGCTTATCCACGGTGCCGCCTACTTGTTCACCAACGACTACGAATGGGACCTGCTGTTGTCCAAGACAGGCTGGTCCGAGGCGGAAGTGATGGCTCAGATCGATCTGAGGGTGACCACGCTGGGCCCGAAGGGCGTCGACCTGGTGCAGCCCGACGGCACCTCCGTCCACGTCGGCGTGGTTCCCGAAACCAGCCAGACCGACCCCACCGGCGTCGGCGACGCCTTCCGCGCCGGTTTCTTGACCGGGCGAAGCGCCGGGCTGAGCCTGGAGCGCTCGGCTCAGTTGGGTTCGCTGGTTGCCGTGCTGGTGCTGGAGTCGACTGGAACCCAAGAGTGGCAGTGGGACCATCGGGCGGCGGTGGCCCGGCTCGCCGGTGCCTACGGCGATGACGCAGCCGCCGAGATCTCCGCGGTGTTGGCCTAGTCCGCCGAGCAGACACAGAATCGCACTACGCGGGTGCCCCGCGTGCAATTCTGTGTCTGCTCGCCAGGTGGTCTAGAGCTCGACGGGATACTGCGGCGCAGTGATCTGCGGTACCACGCTGTGCTCTATGAAGATGGCGTGCCAGAGCATGAAGATCAGCACGGTCCATAACCGGCGACTGTGATCGCTGGCGCCGGTGCGATGCTCGTCGAGCATCCGGCTGACGGCGGCCAGGTCGATCAGCTCACCCGCCTGCGACGCGGCGAGCATCGTATAGGCCCATTCGAGTAGCTCGCCGGCGCGTAGCCAATGCCGGATCGGGACCGGGAACCCGAGTTTGGGCCGGTGCAGCACATGCGCGGGCACGATCGGCTCCAGCGCGCGCCGCAGCGCGTACTTGGTGGTGGTGCGAGTGATTTTGGCCTGCAGCGGCAACCGCGAGGCAACGGCGAACACCTCAGGATCCAGGAACGGCACCCGCAGTTCCAGCGAATTGGCCATCGTCATCTTGTCCGCCTTGACCAAGATGTCGCCGCGAAGCCAGGTGAACAGGTCGATGTGTTGCATTCTGGCCACCGGGTCCCAGCCGGTTGATTCGGCGTACAGCGGCGCAGTCACGTCGGTGTGGGCCCATTGCTCCCGGAACCCGGGGAGCACGTCGCGCAATTGCGCGTCGGAAAAGCTCCGCGCGTTCCCGTAGTAACGCTCTTCGAGCGTCAGCGAGCCGCGGTGCAGCAGGCTCTTGCCGCGCATGCCGTCCGGCAGTGGCTTGGACACCTTGCCCATGGACCGACGGAGCGGTCGGGGCAGGTAATCGAAGGGCTTCAGCGAGAGCGGCTCGCGGTAGATGGTGTAGCCCCCGAACAGCTCGTCGGCGCCTTCCCCCGAGAGCACCACTTTGACGTGCTTGCGGGCCTCCCGGGCGACGAAAAACAACGGCACCAACGCGGGGTCGGCGACTGGCTCGTCGAGGTACCACACAATCTCGGGCAGCGCGGCGACGAACTCTTCCGCGCTGACCACCTTGGCGATGTGGCGGGCACCAATGGCCTCGGCTGAGGCCACGGCGACATCGAGCTCAGAAAAGCCTTCGCGCTCGAACCCGGTAGTAAACGTGATCAGCCGCGGGTTGTGCTGGATGGCCAGCGCAGCGATCGCGGTGGAGTCGATACCCCCGGAGAGAAACGAACCGACGGTGACGTCAGCGCGCATGTGCTTGGCCACCGAATCTTGCAGCACCGCCGTGATCTCGTCATAGCGGGCCTGCTCGGTGTCGGGGGTGATCGGCACGGCCGCAAACCGTGGGACGAAATAGCGGGTGACCTCCGGCTCCGCTCCGGGCCGGATGCGCGCGGAGCAGCCAGATTCGAGCCGGCGCACACCGCGATGCAAGGTCTCGGGCTCGGGCACGTATTGCAGGACCGTGTAATGCTGCACCGCGCGGTGGTCGATTCCGCTGGCCCCGGCGTCGAAGCCCACCATGTCGGCCAGGTCCAGCAGGCATTTCTTCTCGCTGGCCACCGCGGTCCCGCCGGTCCCGGTTGCGATGAACAGCGGCTTGATGCCGAACGGGTCGCGGGCGCAGAACAATTCGCGGGTCACGGTGTCCCACAGGGCAAAGGCGAACATGCCGCGTAGCCGCCTGAGGACGTCGTTGCCCCAATAGTGGAACCCGGCGACAATCGACTCACCGTCGCCGTCGGTGGCGAACTGCGCGCCGTGTCGGGTGCTGAGTTCGTCGCGCAGCTCGAGGTAGTTGTAGATCTCGCCGTTGAACACCAGCACGTAACGCTGGGGAGCCTCCGGGGGCCCCCAGCGTAGTGGTTGATGCGAATGGGCGATGTCGATGATGGACAGCCGGTTGAACCCGAACACGACGGACCCATCCGAGTCCGGATCAGTCCAGGTGCCCGGCTCGTCGGGGCCGCGGTGGCGCATCAAGTGCGCCGCGCGGGCAATCGCGTTGTCGGCGGCCGCAGCGTGGCGCGCAGCAGCGTCGGGGTCGTCAGCGTCGGCGGCGCCGGCCGGGGCCGCGACGAAGGCCAGCAGTCCACACACGGCGCCCCAGTATGCCGCACTCGGCGGTGCTTTTGTGGGCGGCGCCCGCCGGCTCGGGTGAAGTCGGTGGGCGCTCGGCGGTTCAGCGGCCCCGCCCGCCGTCGCCGGCTCCCGGGGCGCCGTTGGGGACCGCGTCGTCGCCCGCGTAGGCGGCGTGGTCTACGCTGCGTAGTATTCGAATCCGAGTTAGCCGACTGTTCCCGCCAGATGCGGCGCCTAACAGGTGTCGGCCCAGCTTGTGATACAGGAGGCGCAACGTGACACCTCGCGAGCCAGGTCGTTCGCAAAGCTTGTCGCAGTGCAATTCTCAGAGTGATTCCGACGCCCGGCGGCGAGGTGCACGGCGCCGCGCCCCGCGCCTTCGACTGCTGGCAATGGCCGCGACGTTGGCCGTGCTGGCTGTCACTCTGAGCGGTTGTAGCTGGTCGGAAGCACTAGGCCTGGGCTGGCCGAACGGCATCACGCCCGAAGGCAAGCTGAACCGGGAATTGTGGATCGGCGCCGTGATCGCTTCGCTGGTGGTCGGTGTCATCGTGTGGGGACTGATCTTCTGGTCGGCCGCCTTCCACCGGAAGAAGAAGACCGACACCGACTTTCCGCGCCAGTTTGGTTACAACATGCCCTTGGAGCTGGTGCTTACCGTCACGCCGTTCCTGATCATCTCGGTGTTGTTCTATTTCACCGTTGTCGTCCAGGAAAAGATGCTGCACCTTGCCGACGACCCCGAGGTCGTGATCGATGTCACGGCTTTCCAATGGAACTGGAAGTTTGGCTACCAACGGGTCGACTTCCATGACCATACCTTGACCTACGACGGCGCCGACGAGACTCGCAAACGGGCGGTGGAATCCAAGCCCGAGGGCAAGGACGCGCACGGTGAAGAGTTGGTTGGACCGGTGGCCGGGCGCAACACCGAAGATCGCAGCTACCTGAACTTCGACAAGGTCGAGACCCTGGGAACTACCACGGAGATTCCGGTTTTGGTTTTGCCGGCCGGCAAGCGAATCGAGTTCCAACTGAACTCCGCGGACGTGATCCACGCCTTCTGGGTGCCGGAGTTCTTGTTCAAACGCGACGTAATGCCCAACCCGGTCGCGAATAACTCCGTCAATAGGTTTCAGATCGAGGAGATCACCCAGACGGGAGCATTTGTCGGACACTGCGCCGAGATGTGTGGCACCTATCACTCGATGATGAACTTTGAAGTTCGCGTGGTATCCGCCAACGACTTCAAGGCCTACCTGCAGCAACGTATCGAAGGGAAGACCAACGCGCAGGCACTGCAGGCGATTAACCAGCCACCACTGGCGGTCACTACCCATCCGTTCGACACCCGCCGCGGCGAATTGGCCCCGACGCCAGTAGGTTAGGACACCCAATGCACATTGAAGCCAGGCTGTTCGAGTTTGTCGCAGCGTTCTTCGTCCTAACGGCCGTACTGTACGGTGTCGTGACCTCGATGTTCGCCACCGGTGGGGTGGAGTGGGCCGGCACCACTGCGCTGGCGCTGACCGGTGGCATGGCGTTGATCGTGGCCACCTTCTTCCGCTTTGTTGCTCGCCGACTCGATACTCGGCCCGAGGACTACGAGGGCGCTGAAATCAGCGACGGTGCAGGGGAATTGGGTTTCTTCAGTCCGCACAGCTGGTGGCCGGTCATGGTCGCACTGTCCGCTTCGGTTGCGGCCACTGGAATCGCACTATGGTTGCCATGGCTCATCGTTGCCGGTGTGGTATTCGTCCTCGGCTCGGCCGCCGGTCTGGTTTTTGAGTACTACGTTGGACCCGAGAAACACTGATTCGAGCCGGGAAGGTCACAATCAGGGCATCAGTTGATCAGTGGCCAGTTCGCCGAGACTTCTTTGCTCTACCTCGTTGGGTAGGGTTTTCGATGCACAGTGAGAATTCACCGAGCGCGGCGTGCAAAAATGCAGCCGCTTAGCTCCGTGCTTTGGTGAGGCAGTTTGGACAGGGTAGGGCAAACATGAGCGGGCCGAATCCGCCGGGACGGGGACCTGACGAACCCGACTACGCCGGCGATTCCAGCGCTGAACTGGAACCCCTTAGTGACACCGGCAATGAGCCGGATGCCGGCGGCAACGAGGGAGACCTGGAACCCCTCGGCGATAGTTCCCACGTTCCCGACCTGGGGTCCCACCTGGAGCCCACCGACCAAACATCGGACACGGATGAGGCCTACTCGAGGGCGTACTCGGCGCTAGAGTCCGAGCAATTCGTCAGCGGATCCTACATACCGGCTGAGCTGAGCCTTTACGACTATGACGGCTACGACGACTCCTCCGATCTCGATGAGGAACAAAGCGCTCCGCGCTGGCCGTGGGTGGTCGGGATCGCGGCCATCCTGGCCGCGGTCGCATTGGTGACCTCGGTGTCACTGCTGGTCACACGTACCGACCCAAAGAGCCTCGCGAACCCCGGAACCACGTCGTCGGCTCCACCGGTGCAGGACGAAATTACGACGACCAAACCGCCGCCGCCTCCTCCTCCGCCACCACCCACTTCCGAGATCCCGACAGCGACGGAGACGCAAACAGTGACGGTGACACCCCCGCCTCCGCCGCCGCCGCCGGAAACCACCGCGCCACCGCCCCCGGTAAGCACCAGTGCAACCCCGCCGGCTGCGGTGCCGCCGCCCACCACAACCACCACGTTGGCCGGTCCTCGGCAAGTCACCTATTCGGTAACCGGCACCAAGGCGCCGGGCGACATCATCTCGGTGACCTACGTCGATGCCTCAGGTCGACGGCGGACGCAGCACAACGTGTACATCCCGTGGTCGATGACCGTCACACCGATCTCCCAATCCGATGTGGGCTCGGTGGAGGCGTCCAGCCTGTTCCGGGTCAGCAGACTCAACTGCTCGATTACGACCAGCGATGGAACGGTGCTGTCATCGAACAGCAATGACGCACCGCAGACGAGCTGCTGATGCTCGGCCGATACTCCGCGTACCGGCGTGGACCGGACGCAGTCGTCGCTCCGGAAGTAATCGACCGGATTCTCATCGGTGCGTGTGCCGCGGTCTGGCTGGTGCTGGTGGGCGTAAGCGTGGCAGCGGTGGTTGCCCTGGCCGACCTGGGCCGGGGATTCCACAAGATGTCGAGTGATTCGCACACCACCTGGGTGTTGTATGCGGTCATCATCGTCTCCGCACTGATCATTGCCGGAGCGATCCCCATGCTGTTGCGGGCTCGCCACCTGGTCGATACCGAATCGTCCTCCAGGGCGGTGCAGTCGCGCGGGAGCAGGCAGCAGGTTAGATTGGGTAACTCCGCGACCCGCGGCCTGGCCGGTGCGGCGGCCCGTCGGGATGGAGTCAAGGCCGCCAATGCGACCACCGAGTGGTCCGGTGAGGCGGTGGATCGGATCTGGCTGCGTGGGGCCGTGGCGCTCACCGGCGCGATGGGCACGGCGCTGATTGCGGCCGCGGTAGCCACCTATCTCATGGCGGTTGGTCACGACGGCGCGTCGTGGGTCAGCTACGCATTTGGCGGGGTCATTACCGCGGGAATGCCGGCGATCGAGTGGTTTTCTGTTCGGCAGCTGCGCCGGGTGGTTGCCACACCATAGCCCCGGGGGTAGCGCCCGAGGGTCGGCCGTGTCGAGGGCCGTCGGCGTTGTCCGGGCGGTGCCGACGCCGCGGGCCAGCGGTTTCTTGATTTGCTAGCGCGGGATCTTTGCGATCTGGAAGATCGCTCGCCCAGCCCGCAAGTGGCTGGGCGAGCCCGATGTCCGCGCAAGTCAGAGCTGAAGAGCCGCCGATCGCTCAGCGGGCCCCGCAGGGGTGACCCGCTAAGCGATCGGTCTGGCAGTCGCTTAGTGCTCGGCGTGCCCGTCGTCGGGTGTGCCGACGACGTTTTCCTGGTATTCGCGCAACGCGGTAAGGGCGCGTTGTTCGGCGGTATGACCCGCCTCGCGCAGTGCCGCGTCCTCGGACGCCGGATCGGCGAACAAAAAGCTCCCGGTGCCGGGGGATCCCGCCGAGCCCAACTTGTTCATGCGTTTGGGCAGCGCAGAGCCCTGGTATTCCAGCGGCAGCGGGTGACCATGGTCGTCGACCGGGCCGAGTGGCTGGTGCAACTCGATGTAGGCCCCGTGCGGCAGTCGCTTGATAATGCCCGTCTCGATACCGTGCTCAAGCACCGCCCGGTCGCTGCGCTGCAATCCGATGGACCACCGGTAGCTGATGAAGTACACAACCGGCGGAAGAACCACCATGCCGATACGGCCGATCCACGTCGTGGCGTTCAACGAGATGTGGAACTTCAGCGCGATGATGTCGTTCATCGCTGCGAGTGTGAGCAACATGTAGAAGGAGATCGCCATTGCGCCCACCGCGGTCCGCACCGGAGCGTCTCGCGGCCGTTGCAGCAGATTGTGGTGGGCGTAGTCGCCGGTGAACCGCTTCTCCATGAACGGGTAGACGATCAGCAGGATAAAGATGAGGCCCATAATCAGTGCCACCCACACCGCCGCCGGGACAGTGTGATGCCAGAAGTAGAACTCCCACGGCGGCCAGATTCGAGCCAGGCCTTCGGTCCACATCATGTAGAAGTCCGGCTGGGAGCCCGCCGAAACGTGGGATGGCTTGTAGGGACCTAGGTTCCAGATCGGGTTGATCTGCAGCAGGCCGCCCATCAGGCCCAACACGCCGGTGATGGCGGCGAAAAACGCGCCGGACTTCACCGCGAACACAGGCATGACGCGCACGCCGACGACGTTGTGCTCGGTGCGGCCCGGGCCGGGGAACTGGGTGTGCTTCTGGAACCACACCAGGGCCAGGTGCATCCCGATTAGGGCCAGGATGATCCCAGGCAGCAGCAGGATATGCAGCGAGTACATCCGGGGGATGATGTAGCCCGCCGCCGTACAGTTGTCGCCCACGCCGCCGCAGGGGAAGTCGCCTCCGAATAGCGCCCAGTGCAGCCAGGTGCCGATGATCGGCATGCCCAGCGTGATTGAGGAAAGGGCCGCCCGCAGCCCGATGCCCGACAGCAGGTCATCGGGCAGCGAGTATCCGAAATATCCCTCGAACATGGCCAAGATCAACAGCAGCGAACCGATCACCCAGTTGGCCTCTCGGGGCCGGCGGAACGCGCCGGTGAAGAAGATGCGTGCCAGGTGAACCATGATCGCGGCGGCGAACATCAGTGCCGCCCAGTGATGCACCTGGCGGACGAACAGGCCGCCACGCACCTCGAAGGAAATGTCGAGCGCCGACGCGTAGGCCTTCGACATTTCCACCCCTCGCAGCGGCTGGTAGACGCCGTTGTAGGTGACGTCGGTCATGGAGGGATCGAAGAACAGCGTGAGATATACGCCGGTGATCAGCAGCACGATGAAGCTGTACAGCGCGATCTCGCCGAGCAAGAAGGACCAGTGGGTCGGGAAGACCTTGTTGAACTGTCTGCGCAGCGCGGCCGCGGGGTGATAGCGCGTATCGACGTCCTCGGCCTGGCGGGCCAGAACATCACCGATCTTTGGCGGGCTGAGTTTTGGACTCATGTTGTTGTGCGCTCCCAGAATGCCGGTCCGACGGGCTCGATGAAGTCGCCGTTGGCGACCAGATACCCCTCGGTGTCGATTGTGATGGGCAGCTGCGCCAGTGCGCGCGCCGCCGGACCGAATATCGGCTTGGCGAAATGCAGCGCGTCGAACTGGGACTGATGACACGGGCACAAGATTCGGTAGGACTGCTGCTCATACAACGAAGACGGGCAGCCCAGGTGCGAGCAGACCTTCGTGAAGGCGAAAAGCTCGCCGAAGTTGAAGCTCTCCTGGTTCTGCCGCTTGACTACACGGTGCATGTCGCTGGGTTTGATCCGGATCAGCATTACCGGGTTGCGGACGCCCAGCGCGATCTGCTGCAGCTTTTCATGTGATTCCACGGTGGTGCCGTCGCCGTCGGATACCCGCCAGGGAAACACCGTCTCCATGCCGCCGGCATCGAGGTCCTCGGGGCGCATCTTGGTGAACGGCGGTCCGTCGCCAAGTCCGGTGGCCCGGGCCAGATAGATTGTTTCGCCCTTGTACCGCGGGGTCCACCCCGACGTCCACAACACGGCCTTCTTGCCCTCGGCGGTCGGGACGACCGGTTTCCACGGATTCTTGATGAGACCGCCAGCAAACGCGACCAAGGTACCGAGTCCGAAGGCGCCCATACCCACACCCAGGGACAGCCCCACGAGCTTGCGACGTCGGATCGTCGAGCTCTCGAAGGCGTCTGCCAGGTTGGCCACCACCGTCTTGCGGTCGACTTCGCGGGAGGCTCCGTCGTGCCGGTCCTGAATCGTAATCTCTTCTGGGATAAAGCGTTTTTGGAACAGCACCGCACCCACGGCAATGGCTAGGACGGACATTCCGAAGGTCAGCCCGTACAACGGGGTAGCCAGCGAGTACATCAAGTTCCCCGCGTCCCCGCGGGGCCTGTACTCCCATGGCCAAAACAGGAAGACCAGCAGCAGCGCGAGCCCAAATACGCCGCCCAGCAAAAGCCAAAGCGCCACTCCCCGCTCGGCCCGCTTCTCGGCCTTGGTGCCCTCGACCGGCCAGCGGGGCTCTTTATAGGCGATGTTGACCCCGTCGAGCTTGCCGCCCAACTCCAGTAGTTCCTGCTGCGACATCTCGGCCAGCGCGGCCTCGTCGGGCTCGCGCGAAACGCCGGTATCGTTCGAGCCGTCGCTCATGATCGCGCCCCAATCCACAGTGCCAGTCCGATAGCGGCGACCATGCCGATGATCCAGATCGCCATGCCCTCGGGTGCGGGTCCGAATCCGCCAAGTCCGTAACCACCGGGCTGCCGCTCCTCGGCGACGGCCCTGACGTAGGCGATGATGTCCTTTTTCGCGTCGAACGACAGCTGGCGGTCGGCGAACTTGGGCATGTTCTGCGGACCGGTCAGCATCGCGGTGAGGATTTGTTGCTCATTGGCGGGGCCCAGGTCGGGGGCGAACTTGCCCGATGACAGCGCACCGCCCTTTCCGGTGAAGTTATGGCAGGACGTGCAGTTCAGCCGGAACAGATCGCCGCCGCGGCCCAGGTCGCTTCCGCGCAGTGATTGCATGGCGATGCTGCCGTCGGGGTTGCGCACCACGGTGGGGCCGCCGCCGTTTGCCTGCACATAAGCGCCGAGGGCATCGGTTTGTGCCTCGTCGAAGATCGGGTCTTTGCGCTGAGCCTGAGCCTCACCACGCACGGCTGGCATCCGCCCGGTCGACACCTGGAAGTAGACGGCCGCCTCGCCGACGCCGATCAGGCTTGGCCCATGGTCGGCCACACCCTGCAGGTTGGCGCCGTGGCAAGAGACGCACGACGTGTCGAAGAGTTGCTTGCCCGTTCGCAGCAGGGCCGAGGACGATTCGTCGGCGACCGCCACCTGCGGTGTGGGGGTCAGCACCGCGGCCAGCCCGCCGGCGATGGTCAGCGCAATCAGCAGCAGCAGTCCACCCGACAACCGGCGGTGCAATCGGCGTCGCGTTCGAACGGCTCGCTGCTGCTCGGCCGGGCGCCTACGCGAGGCACGCAGTGGCCCGCCGAGCCGGCCAATCGGCTTGGTAGCACCGGATCGGGTGAACCCCAGTTTCTTCAACTGAGCACTCCTGTTCGTTCCTGTTGGGGGCTGTTCGGGAGCCGCCGGCTCATCGGATGAAATAGATCACGGTGAACAGCGCGATCCACACGATGTCGACGAAATGCCAGTAATAGGAGACGACGATGCTGGCGGTTGCCTGTGCCGGTGTGAACTTACTCATCCCGGTGCGCACCAGTAGGAAGATGAAGGCGATCAAACCGCCGGTGACATGCAGCCCGTGGAAGCCGGTGGCCAGATAGAACACGCTGCCGTAGGCGCTGCCGGGGATCGTGGTTCCGTGCGTCGTCAGGTGGTAGTACTCGTAGCCCTGGCCGAGGACAAAGAACAGTCCCATCAGGAAGGTGATCACATACCAGCGGCGCAGCCCGAATACGTCGCCGCGCTCGGCCGCGAAGACACCCATCTGGCAGGTGAACGACGACGCGATCAACACCAGCGTCACCGGCACCGCCTGATAGAGATTGAGCTCGGTCGGCGGCGGCGGCCACTTGCCGCCGGACTGAGAGCGAGCCGTGAAGTACATCGCGAACAATCCAGCAAAGAACATGAGTTCGCTGGAGAGCCAAACTATGGTGCCCACACTGACCATGTTGGGCCGGTTCAGCGAATGTACTCGCGACGTTATGGCAGTACCCGAGGTCCCTACAGCACTCGTCACATCCGCAAGTATGACGCTTTGTAGTTGTCGAACTCTACCCGGGTCGGAAATTTGAGTGATTCGGTTCCATGTGTCGCGGTGCTGGGCTCGTCGGCCGCCCTGGGCGACGTGGTGGCCGGCCCATAGGCGGCCGTTGGAGGGTGGTCGGTCGGCGTGGGACCATCTGCGCGTGGCTATGTCGTGTGCGGCTTCACCTCCTGCAGGTTCTGCTGGGGCGACATCGGCTGCGCTGACTACCTGGCCGCAGGTCCTGGGTAGGTTGATCGAGGGCAAGCACCTGCTTGCCGGTCAAGCGGCCTGGGCCATGGAGCAGATCATGGCTGGCGATGCGTCACCGGCCCAGATTGCTGCTTTTGCGGTGGCGCTGAAGATGAAAGTTCCGACCGCCGACGAAGTCGGCGCCTTGGCCGACGTGATGCTCGGCCACGCCCTCCCGATGCCTGCCGATGTCATTCGCAGGGATACCGTCGATACCGTCGACATCGTCGGCACGGGCGGCGATGGGGTCAATACGGTCAACTTGTCCACCATGGCCGCCATCGTGGTGGCCGCGGCGGGCGTGCCGGTGGCCAAGCATGGCAACCGGGCGGCGTCTTCGTTGTCCGGGGGGGCCGACACCTTGGAGGCGCTCGGTGTGTGCATCGACTTGGGGCCCGACCAGGTGGCGCGCAGCCTGACCGAAGTCGGAATCGGGTTTTGCTTCGCGCCGCAGTTTCATCCCTCGTACCGCAACGCATCCGTGGCGCGTCGCGAGATCGGCGTGCCGACGGTGTTCAATCTTCTTGGGCCGCTGACGAATCCGGCGCGTCCCCGGGCCGGATTGATCGGCTGCGCGTTCGCCGACCTCGCCGAGGTGATGGCTGGCGTATTTGCCGCGCGTGGGTCCAGCGTGCTGGTGGTGCATGGCGACGACGGGCTTGACGAGCTGACCACCACGACCACGAGCACGATCTGGCGTGTGCGGGCGGGCGGCATCGACAAGCTGACTTTTGATCCCGCCGCGTTTGGGTTTGCGCGCGCCGAAGTCGCCGCGCTACAGGGCGGTGACGCACAGGCCAACGCCGCGGTGGCGCGTGCGGTGCTGGGCGGGGCCCGGGGCCCAATCCGGGACGCGGTGGTGCTCAACGCCGCCGGGGCGATCGTCGCCCATGCCGGGTTATCCGGCCACGCTGAATGGCTGCCTGCTTGGGAGGATGGGTTGCAGCGGGCCAGTGCGGCGCTCGACAGCGGCGCCGCCGAACAGCTGCTCGCGCGCTGGGTGCGGTTCAGCCAGCAGGTCTGATGGCATGTTCCCACTCTGCCGACGATGAGCAACGGAGTTGGGGGCCTGTTCGGCGGCCAGTCGCGCCGAGCGTGCGGATGCCGCCCACGCTGCCCAGGCGCCGGCCGACCGCAGCGGGGAGGCCCAGCCGCAGGTCGTCGTGCAGTGCTCGCCGCCGGCCGCGGCGGCGACCCGCACGATGCGGACTCCCGCCGTGGTGAGCCAGCGAGTGATAAGTGCGGTCTCTTCCACCAGCGCGCCACGTAGCGGTGCCCGCGCCGGCACCACGGTTTGCGCACCTGCCTGGATGGCGTCGACGACCGGCATCGGTGGGATCCCGCGCCCAGCGTTGCCGGCGGCCGCGAGTTGGCCGTGGCGGATGACAGCGAGCTGGTATCCACCGGCGCCGTCCGGCGCCGCAGCGATCAATTCGGGCAGGGCGGTTAGCGTGCGCAACCGTTGCCCACGCCACAGCACCTCGACGGCGGTGGCGATCCGGTCGCGTAGCCGTGCGGCGCTCTCATATCGATGGTGCTCGGCTAGGTCAGCGACCTGGTGCACGGCCGTGGCCACTGCGGAGTTATCGACCCCATCGATCAGATCCACCACGCGTCGTGCCGCTTCGGCATAACGTTCGGCCGTCACGTCGCGTGCGGCGGGGCAGGGCGAAACCTCAAGCTCGGGGCAGGCCGGGCCGTGTAGTGCCGAACGCGCTAGCCGCTTGGTGCAGGTCCGCACCCCGGTGAACCGGGCCAGCAGCGTCGCCGTGTCGGCGGCCTCGGTGCGGGACCGAAATGGGCCGATGACTTGGTCGTGTCGCGGGGCACGAACCACCGATAGGCGGGGAAACGGTTCCTCGGTGAGCACCACCCACCACCAACGGTGCGGAAACCTCGATCGGCGATTGAAAGGTGGGGCGTGTGCGGCAAGCATCCGCAGTTCACGGACGCCGGCCTCCAGCGAGTGCGCGCACTCGACGTGATCGACCGAGTCGGCCAAGGCGACCATCTCTTTCATCCGGCCTCGGGAGTCGGCGCCGTTGAAGTATTGACTCACCCGGCGACGCAGGTCGACTGCGGTGCCGACGTAGAGCACTTCGTCGGACGGCCCGCGGAATAAATAGATTCCCGGACGGTGCGGCAATCCCGCGGCCAGTACCCGCTTGCGCCGCTGCGCCGGGGTCACGTTTGGCAGATACCCGCGCAGGTCGGCATAGGTATGCACGCCCTGGTTGCCGACTCGTTCGATGAGGGCATGCAACACCTCGACGGTGGCGCGCGCATCATCTAGGGCGCGGTGCGTTGGCTGGTTTGCCACAGCAAATAGCCGCGCCAGAGCGCCGAGGCGCACGCTGGGCGCTTCTTCTCTACTGAGGACTCGACGCGCCAGCCGGACCGTGCACAAGACCTTCGGTCGCGGCCAGGTGATGTCACAGCGCTCCGCGGCAGAACGCAGGAACCCGATGTCGAATCCGGCGTTGTGGGCGACCAACACCGAATCCCCGATGAACTCGAGAAACATCGGCAGGACCGCATCGATGGTCGGAGCGTCACCCGCCATCGCCGTCGTGATGCCGGTCAATCGCACGATCTGGGGTGGAATGTTGCGTTGCGGATTTACCAGGGTGGCGAACTCCCCGAGAACCACCCCGCCGCGCACTTTGACCGCCCCGATCTCGGTGATGGCATCCGGCGGAGCCTGTGCGGTGCCCGTCATCCGTCCGCCCGTGGTTTCCAAGTCCACGACGACGAAGGTGGTCTGGCGCAACGGCACTTCGTCGGATTCATCGATGTCACCGGCCGGCATCGCGGGCGAGGCGATGCCCGGAAAGGCGCCCGGGTCGAGCCCGGCCAGACTCAGCTGAGTTCCACTCGCCGCGGCCATGGCCGTGACTTTAGGCAGCCGCACCGACAGCCGATGGTTCCCACGCGGCCTGGGTGCCGAGATCGCATCGGGGCAGAGCTGTCGGTGCCGACGGCTAACGTTCGGCACAGCCCGACTTCGCGAGCGGACAGCCCCAACCGAGAGGATCGACGCCAGATGCCATACAGCAGCGCAACCAACAGCAAGAGCGGTGCAGCACCTGAACCGGGGCAGCCGGTGGTGATCGACTGCGACGACTGCGCCGTACGCGGCCCCGCGTGCCGCGATTGCGTGGTGAGTGTGCTGCTCGGGGTGCCGGACACGTTGTCGTACGACGAGCGCGTGGCGCTGGAGACGCTCGCCGAGGCCGGACTGGCACCGAGGTTACGTCTGGTGCCGATCCGGCGCGACCGCTCGTCGGGCGTTGCGTAATGGATATGTCCGGGTATGTATGGTGGTGGACGCGCAAAGACGCGCTCTCACATGAAAATTACAGAAATCTACCCATTTTCTTAACTCCCCCCTTTGGACAAACGCCGATATCGTTTCGTAACCTGTTTGAGACCTAAACCGGCTCGACGGCTTGGCGCCGATGGCAGTTTAAGGAAGCAAATCTTGAAGCTCGACTGTAGGCATCCGATCGCGCGTGTCATCAAGCGGTCTGCCATCGGTTCGTTAGCGAGCTTCACCGTCGTCTCCGGGGTTCTCGCCGCGAATGCGCTGGCCGATCCGGCGGATGACGCGCTGGCAAAGCTTAACGAATTGTCTCGGCAGGCCGAGCAGACCACTGAGGCGATGCACAGCGCAGAACTCGATCTGAACGCCAAGCTTGCGGCCCAGCAAGCGGCGGAAAAGAAGCTTGCCGATGCTCAGGCCGCGCTGGAGGCAGCGAAGGCGCATTTGGCCACCTTCCAAACATCGGTCAACAAGGTCGCGGCTGCCGCGTACATGGGCGGTCGCACCGACGGCATGTACGCGATCCTGACGGCCGCTTCGCCGCAGCTACTCATCGACGGGATGTCGATGCAGCGGGTGATGGCTCATCAAATGTCACTGCAGATGGCAGGTTTTCGGGCTGCCGGGGAACAG
Organism: Mycobacterium basiliense; assembly: GCF_900292015.1. Taxonomy (NCBI): domain Bacteria; kingdom Bacillati; phylum Actinomycetota; class Actinomycetes; order Mycobacteriales; family Mycobacteriaceae; genus Mycobacterium; species Mycobacterium basiliense. Next base: position 3,361,816 of record NZ_LR130759.1, on the reverse strand, counting down.
GCCGCCAAAGCCGAACAGGCTTCGGCCCAGTCGGCTGCCGATGCCAAGTCGGCGGCCGAACAAGCCGCAGCGGTGCGGGCTAGCCTGCAGCACCGGCAAAGCCAACTGCAGGTGCAGATCGCCGTCGTCAAGTCGCAGTACATGGCGTTGACGCCGGATCAGCGCACCGCGCTCGCCGACCCGGGACAGGTGCCCGCGGGACTTCCGGGAGCTCCTGGGCCGTCGCCGACGGGATTGGCGCCTGGCGGGCCGCCGGCGGGTGCGCCCATGCCCGCACCCGGTGAGGCTCCACCGCAGGGCGGCATGCCGGGGATGCCGTTCGAGCCCCCGGGCGATGGTGGCGGTGACCGTGCGGTCGTGGTGCAGGCGGCGCTCACCCAGGTCGGCTCGCCCTACGCGTGGGGTGGCGCCGCGCCCGGTGGGTTCGACTGTTCCGGCTTGGTCATGTGGGCATTCCAGCAAGCCGGCATCGCGTTGCCGCATTCCAGCCAGGCGCTGGCGCACGGCGGCCAGCCGGTGTCGCTCACCGACCTGCAGCCCGGAGATGTGCTGACCTTCTACTCCGACGCGTCGCACGCCGGGATCTACATCGGCGACGGCCTAATGGTCCATTCCTCCACCTACGGCCAGCCGGTGCGGGTAGTACCGATGACTTCCTCTGGCCCGATCTACGACGCCCGTCGTTACTGACGGCCGCAGCGCCCGGTATCGTCGCTGCTCGCGGCGGCTGTCGCTGGTGTTGGCCTGGATATTTGCAGCTCAACTCGGCATGGCCGCGCTGCTGGCGGCTAATCCGCCGAGCGACAAATCCCCATCCCGGTCGGCGGCATCGGCGGCGGACATCGGTCGGTCGCCGCTGATCATGGGCGACCGCACAATTCGGCTCGTCAGCCTGGGCGGCGAGAGCGCCGACCTGCTGCTCTCTCGCGTCGCAGCGAACATCGGAGCCGCGATCCACGCAGTGGTCGCCTTCTGGGGCGGCGACTGGTCGCGGGAAATCTCGGTGGTCGCCGCGGGCACGGATGACCAGTTTCGGTCCGCGGCCGGTGGTGGCCTGGCATCGCAATGGGCCGATATCGCGGCGGTAACCGTCGCGGACCGCGTCGATCCGGCCCGCCGCACGGTGGTCGGTCAACGGATCGTATTCGCGCCGGGGGCGGTCGGCATGAGCCCGAGTGCACTGCGAATAGTGGTGACTCACGAGCTTTTTCACTATGCGGCCCGCGCTGACACGGCATTGGATGCGCCACGTTGGCTGACCGAGGGGGTGGCCGATTTCGTCGCAAGACCCGCCGCCGCGCCGCCCGAAGGGACAGTACCCGACGCGCTGCCGTCGGACGCCGACCTGGACTCGCCCGGTCCGCAGCGTTTGGTGGCCTACGACAGCGCGTGGTGGTTTGCTCGATTCGTTGCGGATACCTACGGCACGACCACCCTGCGCGAGTTCTACCGGATCGCTTGTGGTGCAACGCATTCGGGCATGGCCAGCGCGGTGCGCGAGGTGCTCAACACCGACGTCGCGGGCTTGCTTGCCCGCTGGCAGCGGTGGTTGACCCGGGCGAGCTGATTGCCCTTCTCGGCGGACCACCGAACGACCGCGCATGGTCCTCAGGCTAGATTGACGCGGGTGAGTCGGGTCCTACTGGTAACTAACGACTTTCCGCCCAGACGGGGCGGCATTCAGTCGTATCTGGGGGAGTTTGTCGGTCGGCTGGTCGACGCCGGCTCACATTCCGTCACGGTGTATGCGCCGCAGTGGAAGGGTGCTGACGCCCATGACGAAGCGGCTCGTGCGGCCGGCTATCGGGTGGTGCGCCACCCGACGACGTTGATGCTGCCCGTGCCGGCGGTCGATAGTCGCATGCGGCGGCTGATCGCCGAGCACGACATCGACACCGTCTGGTTTGGAGCCGCCGCGCCGTTGGCGTTGCTGGCTGCGCGGGCACGCCAGGCCGGTGCGTCGTGGGTGCTGGCCAGCACCCACGGTCACGAGGTGGGCTGGTCGATGCTCCCAATCGCGCGGTCGGTGCTGCGCCGAATTGGGGACGAAGCCGATGTGGTGACCTTCGTCAGTCGCTACACCCGGTCGCGTTTCGCGCCCGCCTTCGGGCCGTCCGCTTCGCTGGAACACTTGCCACCCGGGGTGGACACCGACCGGTTTCGGCCAGACCCGGCCGGCCGGGCCGAATTGCGTAAGCGCTACGGGCTGGGCGAGCGGCCCACCGTGGTGTGCCTATCGCGGCTGGTGCCGCGCAAGGGTCAGGACATGTTGATCAAGGCGCTGCCGTCGATCCGCCGGCAGGTCGACGGGGCCGCGCTGGTGATCGTCGGGGGTGGGCCTTACCTGGAGACACTGCGCCGGCTGGCCCGCGACCGCGAGGTGGCCGACCACGTGGTCTTCACCGGCGGTGTTCCGGGCGAGGAATTGCCAGCGCACCATGCGCTGGCCGACGTCTTCGCAATGCCATGCCGCACCCGCGGCGCCGGAATGGATGTCGAGGGGTTGGGCATCGTATTTCTGGAGGCTTCGGCCAGCGGCGTGCCGGTAATCGCCGGTAAGTCCGGCGGAGCCCCAGAAGCGGTGCAGCACAATAAAACCGGGTTAGTGGTCGACGGTGACCGGGTGGACAAGGTCGCTGGCGCAGTCATCGAATTGCTGAGCAATCCGGACCGGGCGGCGGCGATGGGGTCCGCCGGCCGGCAATGGGTGACCAGCGAGTGGCGCTGGGATACGCTGGCCGCCCGGCTGGCAGACCTGTTGCGCGGGTAACCCGCGCGAAAGCTAGTCCCGGGTGTATATCGCCTCGATCTCGGTGGCGAACTTCTCGGCCACCACGTTGCGCTTGACCTTCATCGTTGGCGTCAATTCCCCAGTGTCCTCGGTGAAGTCCACAGGCAGAATCCGGAACTTACGGATCGACTCGGCATGCGACACCGAAAGGTTGGCGTTCTTGACGGCCGCATCCACCTCCGCGACCAGATCGGGATCTTCGGCCAAGTCTCCCACCGTGGCGTCGTCAGCCTTGCTGTTGCGTTGCTTCCACCCGACAAACGCCTCCGGGTCGATGGTGATCAGCGCGCCGATGAATGGCTTCGCATCCCCGACGACCATCGCCTGGCTGATCAGTGGGTGCGCTCGCAGCTGGTCCTCCAATACGGCCGGGGCAACGTTCTTGCCGCCCGCGGTGACGATCAGCTCTTTCTTACGCCCGGTGATCCGCAGGAAGCCGTCGTCGTCGACGGCGCCCAGATCGCCGGTTCGGAACCAACCCTCGAAGAACGCCTCGTCGGTGGCTTGCTCATTGCGCCAATAGCCGCTGAATACCACGCCGCCGCGAACCAGTAGCTCTCCATCGTCGGCAATCCGTAAACTGTTGCCGGGCACCAGCTTTCCGACCGTACCGATCTTGAGCGCGTCGATCTGGCTGACCGTAATCGCCGCGCTGGTCTCGGTCAGGCCGTAGCCCTCGTAGATGGTGAGGCCCACACCGCGGTAGAAGTGGCCCAGCCGCGCGCCCAACGGCGCACCACCAGAGACGGCCGCATGGCAGTCGCCGCCCAGAGCCGAACGAAGCTTGTGGTAGACCAGCCGGTCAAACAGGGCGTGCTTGGCGCGCAGCAGAAGCCCCGGGCGACCACTGTCCAAGGCCCGACTCCAATCGACCGCGGTCTGGGCGGCAAGTTTAAAGATCGCCCCCTTGCCGTCGTTGGCGGCATTCTGCTCCGCGGTGTTGTAGACCTTTTCGAAAACCCTTGGCACCGAAACCACTACCGTCGGCTTGAAGACCGCGAACATGGGCAGCAGATTCTTGATGTCGCTGGTAAAGCCAACGGTCACTTTGCTGGCGAACGCCGACAGGGTAAGGGCTCGAGCTAGCACATGAGCCAGCGGCAAGAAGACCAGCAGTCGCTGACCTGGTCGCAGCAGCGTGGGCAGACACTCCTGAGTGCCCCGGATCTCATAAAGCAGATTTGCGTGCGTGAGTTGGCAGCCCTTGGGGCGTCCGGTGGTGCCCGACGTGTAGATCAGTGTTGCCGGGTGCTCGGCCCGCAGGCCCGCAATTCGCGCGTCGAGCTCGGTCGGATCGACCGCCGCGCCCTCTTCGGCGAGCTGATCGAGCGCCTTGGGGCCCGACCCGTTGACGTGTAGTACCCGGCGCAGCGCGGGCAGCTCCCCGGCGAGCTCGGCGATCATTCCAGCGTGCGCATCGGTCTCGGCAAACGCCACCACGGCTTCTGAGTTGTGCAAGACCCAGCGCACTTGCTCGGCCGACGATGTCTCATAGATGGGCACGGTGACCGCGCCCACCGCCAGGATCGCGAGATCGAGGATCGCCCACTCGTATCGAGTGGCGGAAAAGATCGACACCCGATCTCCGGCCTGTACCCCCAAGCCGATCAAGCCAAGCGCGGCCGAACGAATCTGGCTGGCGGCCTCGGCACAGGTAACGTCGGTCCAGACTCCGTCGATCAGGCGCTGGTAGATGACAAAGTCGGGGTCATCGCGCTCGTGCTCGAAGACCATGGCTGCGACGGAGTCGCGCTCGTCGACCGAAAAGCGGGCTGGGACACTGTACTGGCGCACTCTGTTGGACCTCGCTCGACCTGATGTGACACTAATTGATGTTTTGCGGGCAGACTTCCTATCGACAGCCTAATCGCGGTATTCACCCAGCATTGAGACGGCTGGTCCAGACACCATTCCAATCGCGAAAGGTGTGCCGGTGTTGACCGGGGGGAGCCACCGGCTCCTAGACGGGTGTGTGAAGCTGTGGCGATGAACAGCATCCAGATCGCGGACGAGACCTATATCGCCGCGGATGGCGCACGGGTCGGCGCCACCGTCGCCGATCGGTGCCGCTGGAGCCGGTGGTGGCCTGATTTGCAGCTGCAGGTTACCGAGGATCGGGCCGAGAAAGGCATTAGGTGGGCCGTCACCGGCGCCCTGATCGGCACGATGGAGGTCTGGCTGGAGCCGTCCTTAGACGGCGTCGTCCTGCACTACTTTCTGCACGCCGAACCCGCCGGGGTGGCCGCCTGGCAGCTGGCCAGGATGAACTTGGCCAAAATGACGCACCGCCGGCGCGCGGCGGGCAAGAAAATGGCTTTCGAGGTGAAGACGACGCTGGAAGAGACCCGCCCCATCGGGGTTTCTCCGGTAGTTTAACCGGGTCAGGTAGGGCCCCAAGTAGGCATAAGAGAGTACCGTTTCTGCCGAAAGGCGGATACTCCCGAGAATCAACCGCGTTGGAGAGGGAACTAGTCAGGTGGCGGACAAGACGACGCAGACGATCTACATCGACGCGGAACCAGGCGAGGTGATGAAGGCGATCGCCGACATCGAGTCCTATCCCGAATGGATTTCGGAGTACAAAGAGGTCGAAGTCCTCGAGGCGGATGACGAGGGTTACCCGAAACGGGCGCGGATGCTGATGGACGCAACCATTTTCAAAGACACCTTGATCATGTCCTACGAGTGGCCGGCCGACCGCCAGTCGTTGAGCTGGACGCTCCAATCCAGCTCGCTGCTCAAGTCGCTGGAAGGCTCATACATCTTGGCGCCCAAGGGGTCGGGCACGGAGGTCACTTATCAGCTGGCGGTCGACCTTGCCGTCCCGATGATCGGCATGCTCAAGCGTAAGGCCGAGCGCAGGCTGATCGACGGTGCGTTGAAGGATCTGAAGAAACGAGTCGAGGGCTGAGTGATTCCGTTGCGCCCACCCCGGCCCGGATCAGTCTTTTTGTAGGTAAAGGCGGGGTAGGAAAATCCACGCTGGCGGCCGCTACCGCGGTTTGTGACGCCGGTGCTGGTCAGCGAGTGTTGCTGGTATCCACCGACCAGGCACACTCGCTGGGTGACGTGCTAGGTATCGCGGTTCCGCCGACCGGTCGCGGCGAGCCCGTCCGCGTGCTGGCTGAGCTGGAAACCGGGCAGGATCAGGTTGGCGGCGGCTTCCTGGACGCGCTCGCGCTTGACACCCTCGCCTTGCTCGAAGACCGGTGGCGCGACGTCGTCGACACGCTGGACCGGCGTTTTCCCGACTCTGAGCTGAGCAGCATTGCCCCCGAAGAACTCTCGGCACTGCCCGGAATTCAGGAAGTGCTCGGGCTGCATGCCGTCGGTGAGCTGGCGGCGGGCGGACGGTGGGATCGAGTCGTGGTGGACTGCGCCTCGACGGCGGACGCGCTGCGGATGCTGACGCTGCCCGCCACCTTCTCGCTCTACGTGGAGCGGGCCTGGCCGCGGCACCGCAGGCTGAGCATAGCCACCGATGATGGCCGCACGGCCGCGGTGGTGGAATTGCTGGAACGCACCAGCGCTGGCGTCGAGCGGCTCAGCGCGTTGTTGACCGACGGAGCACTGGTCAGCGCACATCTGGTCCTCACCCCCGAGCGGGTGGTCGCGGCGGAGGCGGCCCGAACACTGGGTTCGTTGGCGCTGATGGGAGTCCAGGTAGACGAGCTGCTGGTCAACCAGGTTCTGGTGCGCGACGAGAACTACGAGTACCGCAGTTTGCCCGACCACCCGGCTTTCTACTGGTATGCCGAACGCATCTCCGAGCAGCGTGCCGTGCTGGAAGAACTCGACGCCACCATCGGTGACGTGGCGCTGGTGCTAATTCCGCACTTGGCCGGCGAGCCCATCGGCCCCAAGGCGCTCAGCGGTCTGCTTGACGGTGCTCGCCGGCGCCGGGGAGTCGCGCCGCCGGGTCCGTTGCGCCCTATCGTCGACCTCGAGTCCGGGTCCGGTGTTGGGTCGGTATATCGTCTGCGGCTGACGTTGCCCCAGCTCGATCCTCAGTCGTTGTCGCTGGGCCGTGCGGAGGACGATTTGATCATCAGTGCCGGCGGCATGCGGCGCAGAGTTCGGTTGGCGTCCGTACTGCGGAGGTGCGTCGTCCTCGACGCGCATCTGCGGGGCAGTGAGCTAACTGTTCGATTTCGACCGAATCCGGAGGTGTGGCCGACGTGAACGGGCCTCATGCCGAAATTGGTCCCGAACTGCGCAGGCTTGCACAGGCGATCCTGGATGGGATCGACCCCGCGATACGTGCCGCGGCTGCGATGACATCGGGCGGCGGGGCCGGCAAATGTCAGCAGGTGTGGTGTCCGGTGTGCGCGCTAGCGGCGTTGGTCAGCGGGGAGCAGCACCCATTGCTGACGGTTATCGGTGACCACAGCGTCGCACTGCTCAACGTGATTCGCGCCATAGTCGACGACATCGACCGATCGGCGAAACCTCCGCCGGACGGCCCACCCGGCGGGGGGGTAAGCAGCGAGGCAGCCCCCGACGACGGGGTCGCAGAGACCGCCGCGAAATCGCGTTACCAGACCATCCCGGTTACCCTCCAGGAGTGAGCCGGCGTTCTGTGTAAGGTGGTCGGACCCTGCGCGGATAGGTACAGTTGGCGCAAACATCATTCCGGTGTGGTTGAGAGGGAAAGCCATGTGGTACTACCTATTCAAGTACATTTTCATGGGCCCGCTCTTCACTCTCCTCGGCCGCCCGAAAGTCGAAGGCCTAGAAAACATCCCGAGTTCGGGACCGGCGCTGCTGGCCAGTAACCACCTTGCGGTGGCGGACAGTTTCTATCTTCCCCTGGTGGTGCGCCGCCGGATCTGGTTCCTGGCCAAAGCGGAGTATTTCACCGGCACCGGACTCAAGGGCTGGATCAACCGCTGGTTCTACAGTGTCTCCGGTCAGGTGCCGATTGACCGCACCGATGCCGACTCCGCGCAGGCCGCCTTGGGAACCGCACAGTCGCTGCTGGGGCAGGGCAAGCTGCTGGGCATGTATCCCGAGGGCACCCGGTCGCCCGACGGCCGGCTTTACAAGGGCAAGACGGGGTTGGCGCGGCTGGCCCTGCACACGGGCGTTCCGGTCATCCCGGTCGCCATGATCGGCACCGACGTCGTCAACCCGCCGGGCCGCAAGATGTTGCGGTTCGGCAGGGTCACAGTTCGTTTCGGTAAACCAATGGACTTCTCGCGGTTTGAGGGGTTGGCCGACAACCACTTCATTGAGCGGGCCGTCACCGATGAGGTGATGTACGAGCTGATGGGGCTTTCGGGCCAGGAGTACGTCGATATCTACGCCGCCAGCGTCAAAAGCGGTGGCGACGGCGGTGACGGTGCAGATCCCGGTTCTTCGGACGCCGCGCGGATCCCCGAAACGGCCGCGGGCTAGTCAGCTTGCGGCCGGCACCGGGGTCAGATCGCGCTCGGGCAGGCTGGTCGCTGTGATGCGGGCGGTAACTGTGAGTCCGGCGACGACGATGACCGCCAGCGCCCACCACACATAGGACATCCCGGCGAGCTGACGCCACCAGACCGCGGTAGCCTCCCGGTGCTTGGGCAGCAGGTCGATCGGTGTCCACGTCATCAGCGCCAACCCCGTGGCGGTGACGACGGCCAATGCCGCATTCCGGCGCCGCCAGGCCAGTACTCCGGTTACCAGCACCGCCGGCAGCATCCACACCCAATGGTGTGACCACGAAACCGGCGACACCACTAACCCGAACAAGGCCACGCAGATGACGGCCAGGGCCGGCTCACCCGCTGACAACACTCGCCGCATCGCCCAGATGGTCGCCGCCAACACCAAAAGGGACAGCAAGACCCACAGCAGCCGGCTTGCGTGTTCGCCGATGGGCAATCGGGCAAGGGCACCGGCGATGTTCTGGTCGGTGTTCAAAGCGGCGGAACCGATGCGGTCGGTGTGCTGCAGCGTATCGGTCCAGTACTCCCAGGAGTCGCGCCATGCGAGGGCGAAACCGGCCAGCGTGGCGGCCGCGAAACTTGCCACCGCGGTCAGCGCCGCCCGGTTGTCGCGACGCAGCAGGAAATAGAGCAGGAACACCGCCGGGGTCAGCTTCAGCGCGATCCCCAACCCGAGCAGCAGCCCGCGTGGCCAGGGCGTGCGGCGGGGGAAGCAGTCCAGGATCACCAATGTCATTAGCACCGCGTTGATCTGGCCGAATGCGAAGTTCGAACTGATCGGTTCCAACCAGATCGTGGCGGGGGCCACGATCATCACGGCCAACCACAGCCGACGCAGCCACCCGGGCCCGGGCAGGGCCCTGGAGCTGGCCCATACTTCGAGACCGCTCAGGACGACCACGGTAGACACGATCAGCACCAAGAGGGTCAACAGCGTGATCGCCACGCTGGCCGCCGGCATGTGCAGCCAGGCGAACGGGATGAACACGACCGCCGCCAGCGGGGGATAGGTGAAGGGCAGGTTCAGCCCGATCGGTGTGTGGAATTTCACGTCGCCGCTGTACAGCGGACGACCGTCCAGCCAGGCCTGGCTGCCCATCTGGTAGATGTCGATATCGATGCGGTACGGGATGTGCCCGAACAGCCGCCAGGCGGCGTAGCCCAATGACACGGCGGCTACCAGCCAGAGCAGGCCCCAAAGCGAGACCCGCTCGAATCGACTGCCCGGCTCGGGCGACTGCCGTGTACTCATGTCGAAGACAGCCTAATCGCTACTTCAGTGTGGGTTTGCCGCTGCGGCGCGGCTCGCGTTGGGGTTCGCGGGTATGAGCAGCTTGCCGAAGCCGCATCGTCGGTTGCCGCAGAACCAGTCTGATCGTGGACCCGCGGCCGATGAGTTGTGCACAGAGCATCTTTGTCGGTCGCTAGGAGTTGGCACATTGCCGTAGCGCCGACGCGCTGACCTGGGTAATTTCGCAACCCCGTCAACAGTTTGCATGTCGGCGTGCAATCGCGCTCGGGCGGTGTTTTCAAGTCCAGCGGGTCCGATGCGCGTGCCGCAACGGACGATGGAGGGCCCGCCATGTCATTTCTGGTCTTGTCGCCGGAGTCGTTGGCAGCGGCGGCTGCTGATGTGGCGGGTATTGGGTCCGCGATCGGTGCCGCCAACGCGGCCGCCGCGGGCTCTACCACGGCGATGCTGGCCGCCGGCGCTGATGAGGTCTCGGCGGCGATTGCGGCGTTGTTCGGCACCCACGCTCAGGACTATCAGGCGATCAGCGCGCAGCTGGAGGAGTTTCACGACGGGTTCACGCGGACGTTGACGAAGGCTGTGGGGGCTTATACGGGCGCGGAGGCGGCCAGCGTGTCGTCGTTGCAAGCCTTGGAGCAAGGTGCGCTGAACCTGATCAATGCGCCCACCCAGACGTTGCTGGGGCGTCCGCTGATCGGCGATGGTGCCAACGGGGCCGCGGGGACCGGCCAGGATGGTTCGGCCGGCGGAATTTTGTGGGGCAACGGCGGTAACGGCGGGTCCGGCGGGATCGGTCAGGCCGGCGGGGCCGGCGGGGCCGCAGGGTTGTTCGGCAACGGCGGCGCCGGGGGTGCCGGCGGCACGGCGGGGGCTTCGGGCAATGGCGCGGCCGGTGGTTTCGGTGGCCGCGGTGGGTTGGTGTACGGCAGCGGCGGCGCCGGAGGCGCCGGCGGGCAGGGCGTCGCTACCGGAGGTGCCGGTGGAGCAGGAGGGCTCGCCGGGTTGATCGGTGCCGGTGGGGCCGGCGGTATCGGTGGGCAAGGGTTTGACGCGGGCTCCGGCGGGCTTGGTGGTAACGCGGGACTGATCGGTTCCGGCGGTGCCGGTGGTGTCGGCGGTGGTGCCACGGGCGCCGGTAGCGGTGGTGCCGGTGGCAACGGCGGTCTGGGCGGCCAATGGTATGGATACGGCGGTGCCGGCGGTGACGGCGGTGTGGGCGGCGGTGTGGCCGGCGGCGGTGTGGCCGGCGGGGCCGGCGGTAATGGCGGCGTGGGTGGCGGCGCGGGCCTATGGGGCGCCGGTGGGCAGGGGGGCAATGGTGGCGCCGGCGGCGGCGGTGCCGAGGGCTTTTTCGGGACCGGTGGGCTGGGCGGCGACGCCGGCGACGGCGGCGCCGGTGGACGGGGTGGATTGCTGATTGGCGGCGGCGGTGCCGGCGGTGACGGCGGCACCGGGGGGGCTGGCGGGGAAGGCGGAAATGTCATCGGCGGCGGTGCCGGCGGTGACGGCGGCAATGGGGGCGCCGGCGGTGCCGGCGGCGCGGCGACCGGGCTGTTTTCGGCCGGCGGCGCGGGTGGAGCCGGCGGGATCGCCGGCAACGGCGGCAACGGGGCTGCCGGCGCCATGGCCGCCAACAGCGGGCAGGGCGGTGACGGCGGCAATGGCGGCAACCCCGGCGCCGGTGGTGCCGGCGGCGCGGGTGGAATCCTGGGTGCGCGTGGCGGGGCCGGCGCCACCCCGACGAGCGGCGGTAACGGCGGTAACGGCGGCAATGGAGCCAACGGCACCGTCGCGGGTGCTGCCGGGGCCGCCGGTGGAGCCGGCGGTGACGGCGGACTGGTCGGTAATGGCGGGGCAGGCGGCAACGGCGGCAACGGGGTGGCCGGCAAGGCCGGCGTGGACGGGTCGGACTCTGGTGCCTCCGGCGCCGATGGCGGCAACGGCGGCGCCGGAGGAAACGGCGGAGACGGTGGGGCCGGCGGAGCGCGGGCGGGCAACGGCGGAGCAGGCGGGAGCGGCGGCAACGCCGGTAGCGGCGGCAACGCCGGTAACGGAGCCAACGGCAGCGGCGCGGTCGCCGGCGGGCATGGCCAAGCCGGCGGTGACGGCGGTGATGGTGGTAACGGCGGCCGCGGCGGCGACGGTGGTCTCGGTGGTGCCGCGGTGGCCGCCGGTTTCCACGGCGGCAGCCAAGGCGGTGGTGGAGCCGGTGGCGATGGCGGTACCGGTGGGATACCCGGTGACGGCGGCCGGGGCGGGAATGGCAATCCCAGTGTCAACGACGGTGTCGGAGGCAATGGTGGCGACGGTGGTGACCCCGGTTCGGGCGGGGCTCGGGGGCTGGGCGGCAACGGCTCCACCCACGGCGCGGACGGCGCCCAGGGCGCGGACGTGACCAGCGGCGGCAATGGCGGCCGCGGAGGCAAGGGTCTGGACGGCGTCTACACCGCCGACGGCAACGGCCGGGCCGGGGGCGACGGCGGCAACGGCGGCGCCGTCGGCAACGGCGGTGCGGGTGGCCTCGGTGGAACCGGCGCGGTTGGTTTGCCCGGCGCGGATGGCAAGTCTTACGCGGCTGAGGGGCCCGCCGACGGCGCCGTGGGTGGCCACGGCGGCACCGGCGGCATGGGTGGCAACGGCGGTAACGGCGGGTCGCTTGCCGGTGATGGCGGCCGGGGCGGCGACGGCGGTGGGGGCGGCGACGCAGGCAATGGCGGTCATGGCGCGATGCGCCTTCCCGGTGGCGACGCCGGCAATGGCGGCAACGGCGGGGAGAGTGGTGCCGGCGGCAACGGTGGAGCAGGCGGGAATTCGTCGCACGGCAAGGGTGGTGACGGCGGAAACGGTGGTGCCAGCGGCAAGCCCGGTACCGGTGGCGAGGGCGGCACCGGAGTCGGCTCCTACCCCAACCATGACGCCGGCAGGGGCGGTGACGGTGGTCGAGGCGGTAATGCGGGCGCCGGCGGCACCGGTGGCTCCGGGGGTACCGGCGCCACCGGCCCGGGCGCGGACGGTGCCACCGGTGTCACCAGTGACGGCGGTCAGGGCGGGAAAGGTGGGCAAGGGGGCCGCGGATACGCCTTCGGTACCACCGGTGACGGTGGTAACGGCGGCGACGGCGGCCAGGGCGGCAACGGCGGCCAGGGCGGCGAGGGCGGCGCCGGCGGCCAGGGTGCGCCGGGCTCACGGGCCACGACTGGAACAAACGGCGGTCAGGGCGGCAATGGGGGCCGTGGCGGCGACGGGATCTTCGGGGCCGGCGGCGAAGGCGGCCGTGGTGGGGACGGCGGGTATGGCGGCGTCGGCGGAGACTCGTTCGATAAGAACGGTGGCCATGGTGGTCCGGGCGGCCGGGGTGGGGACGGCGGCGTCGGCGTCCTTGAGGGCGGCGGCAAGGGCGGGGATGGCGGCGATGGCGGCAGGGGTGGCGATGCCGGCAATGCCGTCCCGAATGTTTCCGGGGATGGCGGTGCCGGCGGCCAGGGTGGTTCCGGCGGTGCCGGTCACGGTGGCTCCGGCGAAACGGGTACCGGTGGCAGTGCCGGCGGCCCGCACGACAGCCGCACGGGCGGCGAGGGCGGAGACGGTGGCAGCGGTGGAGCCGGCGGACCCGCGTAGTTCGACCCCCGCAGGGTGACCGGCAAGGTCCGGTCGGGGTGCAAGTCGCGTAAGAATGTCGGGGAAGCCGTCGGCAAACCGATTGCGCGGGAATGTGCGCGCCAAGACCGAGAGGGGGATGGGTCAGCCGATCCGCGACGCGGACACCGCGCCCCTGACTATCCATGCGGTACTTCTACGACACCGAGTTCATCGAGGACGGTCGCACGATTGAGCTGATCTCGATCGGGGTGGTCGCCGAGGACGGCCGGGAATACTACGCCGTATCAACGGAGTTCGACCCAGCGCGGGCGGGCAGCTGGGTTCGCACCCATGTGCTGCCCAAGCTGCCGCCGCCGGCGTCTCAGCTGTGGCGCTCACGCAGCCAGATCCGTAAGGATCTCGAGCAGTTCCTTGGCATCGACGGTGATGAACCGATTGAGCTGTGGGCCTGGGTGGCCGCCTACGATCACGTGGCCCTGTGTCAGCTGTGGGGTGCGATGCCCGCACTGCCACCCGCAGTGCCCCGCTTCACCCGTGAACTGCGGCAGTTGTGGGAAGACCGCGGATGCCCCCGAATGCCACGCCGGTCTCGCGATGCCCATGACGCGCTGGTCGATGCGCGGGACCAGTTGCGCCGATTCCGGATTATCACGGCCGGCGAGCACGGCTCCCAGTGATGTTCGCCGTGGTCAACCGCCGGGCAATACCCGGTTACCATGGACCGATGAACTGGACCGTCGACATCCCGATCGACCAGCTGCCTTCGTTGCCGCCGTTGTCTGCAGATCTGCGGGCCCGGCTGGACGCCGCGCTGGCCAAGCCGGCCGCCCAGCAACCCAGCTGGCCCGCCGACCAAGCGAGCGCGATGCGCACGGTGTTGGAGAGCGTGCCGCCGGTGACGGTGCCGTCCGAGATCGTCCGCCTGCAGGAGCAGCTGGCGCAGGTGGCAAAGGGCGAGGCGTTCCTGCTGCAGGGCGGCGACTGCGCCGAGACGTTCGTCGATAACACCGAACCCCACATCCGCGGCAATATCCGCGCGCTATTGCAGATGGCCGTGGTGCTGACCTACGGAGCGAGCATGCCGGTGGTGAAAGTGGCCCGGATCGCGGGCCAGTACGCCAAGCCGCGCTCGGCCGACATCGACGCGCTGGGGCTCAGGTCGTACCGAGGCGACATGATCAACGGTTTCGCCCCGGATGCGGCCGCGCGTGAGCATGACGCGTCGAGGCTGGTGCGGGCCTATGCCAACGCCAGCGCGGCGATGAACCTGGTGCGCGCGTTGACCTCCTCCGGTCTAGCGTCGTTGCATCTGGTGCACGACTGGAATCGTGAATTCGTACGCACCTCGCCGGCCGGTGCCCGCTATGAGGCCCTGGCCACCGAGATCGATCGCGGACTGCGGTTCATGAGCGCCTGCGGAGTGGCCGACCGCAATCTGCAAACCGCGGAAATCTATGCCAGCCATGAGGCTTTGGTGCTCGACTACGAACGGTCCATGTTGCGACTGTCCGACGTTGAAGAAGGAGAACCGCAGCTTTATGACTTGTCGGCGCACACGGTATGGATTGGAGAGCGGACTCGGCAACTCGACGGTGCACACGTCGCGTTCGCCGAAGTGATCGCCAACCCGATCGGGGTCAAGATTGGCCCGACGATGACACCTGAGCTGGCCGTCGAGTACGTCGAACGGCTCGACCCGAATAACAAGCCGGGTCGGTTGACGTTGGTGAGCCGGCTGGGCAACAACAAGGTCCGCGACCTGTTGCCGCCGATTGTCGAGAAGGTCCAGGCCACCGGCCACCAGGTGATCTGGCAGTGCGACCCGATGCACGGCAACACCCATGAGTCTTCCAACGGCTACAAAACGCGCCACTTCGACCGCATTGTCGATGAAGTACAAGGATTCTTCGAGGTGCATCGTGGCCTGGGCACCCACCCCGGCGGTATTCATGTCGAGATCACCGGCGAGAACGTCACCGAATGTCTCGGTGGGGCACAAGACATCTCAGACCGGGATCTGGTCGGCCGCTACGAGACGGCCTGCGACCCGCGGCTGAACACCCAGCAGTCGCTGGAGTTGGCCTTCCTGGTCGCCGAGATGCTGCGCGACTGACTCAGGTACCCGTCCGGTCGCGCGCTACAACAACCCGCTCAGATTGCTGCCAATCGTCCACGCCGCGGTCGCGACCAGCCCGGTGATTGCCAGCACCACGGCCACCCAGATGAGCACCATGCGCTGGGCACGCTGGCGTGCCCAGACGAATTCGTCTATCGAGATGCCGGCGAATTCGCCTGATGGCGGTCGGTAGTCGGCCTCGTCGGGCTCGAATTCGGTCTCTGGCCCGAGTCGCTCGGAGCAGTCTTGCGGCTCGCGGGTCAAGTTGCGGGTTGGGCGGTGAACGGGGGGTGCGGCCGGCTGTCCGAAGGGCCGGCGCTGGCTGAGCCGGCTGTGGTGCAGCGCCGCCGATCGGTGCTGGGCGGAGTTGCGTGGCGCCGGCACCCGAAATTCTGGTAGCGCAAGCTCCTCGGCGATCGCGTCCAGTTCCGCGGCCATCTCGATCGCGTCCGCATATCTATGGGCGGGGTCCCGGTGGGTGGCACATGCTACAAGTTCGTCGAATTGCCTTGGAACACCGTCGATCACGGCGCTGGCGGACGGTACGTCGTGATCGAGGCGTTGATAGGCAATGGACAGTGTCGAGTCACCGGTGAACGGTGTGCGCCCAGTCAACAGCTCGTAGGTAAGAATACCGGCCGAGTAGACGTCGCTGCGGGGACCGGCATTGCCGTCGCGTACCTGCTCGGGAGACAGATATGCCGCGGTGCCGAGAATGACGCTGGTGGAGGTGATGCCGGCGGCGGCCACGGCGCGGACCAACCCGAAGTCGGCGATCTTGACGTCCCCGTCGTCGGAGATCAGCACGTTTTCGGGTTTCACATCGCGGTGCACGAGACCGGCCCGATGCGCGGTGGCCAGGCCACCCAGCACCGGACGAAGCACCGCCGCCACGGCATGTGGCGGCATCGGCCCGCGTTCGCTCAGCAGTTCGCGTAGTGTGCCGCCTTCGATGAGCTCCATCACCAGAAACGGGTGCCTGCCATCCTGGCCTTGGTCGTAGACCGCCACCAGTCCCGGATTCTTGAGCCGGGCGACCGTGCGGGCCTCCAGTTGGAAGCGGGTAAGGAATTGGCTGTCACCGGCGTAGCGGGCATCCATCACCTTCAGCGCGACCGGTCGATCCAGGCGGACGTCGAGACCGCGGTAGACCGTCGAGGTACCGCCGCTCGCGATCTTGGCCTGGACCAGGTAGCGGTCGTCCAGCACCACGCCTTCCAACGGGTCATCGATGGTCGCATGGCCTGAGTTGGGGGGGCCTCCCGCCTGCCGGGGAGCGCCGGGCGATTCAGCTCGAGCCACGGGGCCATCGTAGGTGGCGCGGCGAATCGGGTGCGAGAACGTGCGCCCAAGGCGCACACCTGTCTGCCCGCCACGCTCTACACTTGCGCCGTGGGCAGCATTCCCGCCGGCGACGACGTTCTGGACCCCGACGAGCCAACCTACGACCTGTCCCGGGTCGCCGAACTTCTCGGCGTGCCGGTCAGCAAGGTGCACCAGCAGTTGCGCGAAGGCCATCTGGTCGCAGTGCGGCGGGCGGGAGGTGTGGTGGTGCCGCAGGTCTTCTTTACCAATTCCGGCCAGGTGGTCAAGAGCCTGCCGGGGTTACTGACGATCCTGCACGACGGCGGCTACCGCGACACCGAGATCGTGCGGTGGTTATTTACCCCCGACCCATCCCTGACGATTACTCGCGACGGTTCGCGTGATGCGAAGAGCAATGCGCGCCCGGTCGATGCACTGCATGCCCACCAGGCTCGGGAGGTCGTGCGGCGCGCGCAGGCTATGGCGTACTGACGGACTGACCGGGCGATGCTTCGGCCTGGTCGGGACGTCGATCCTGCGCCCGATACAGCGCGTACCAGGCGGCGACTGCGCAGGCGGTGGCGAGCCAGAAGTGCAGCCATGAATACATGCCGTGGGATCCGTCGGGCTTGAAGATCACCATGATCCACGTCGACAATCCGGCGATTGTTGCCATCGCTCGCCGGGATTGGGCTAGCGGGGCGGCGACCGCCAGCGGCCAGGAGTAGTACCACGGCAGCGCGGCGGGGACGAACAACACCACGATCAGCATCGACCAGGCGATACCGGTCACCGCGGCTCGATCGTCGCGGCGGAACCGCCACCACAGCAGCGGCAACGAGACCGCGATGAACACGATCCCGATCAACCGCGTGACCCGCAGCAGCGAGTAAAAATCAAAGGTGAAGAAGTTGCTGCCCAAGGCATGGATCAGGTTGGCGGCCCCGGTTGGCACAGTCAACCAGTTGATGATCTTGACCGAACCAGCCAACGCGGTTAGCCATCCCAGCCCGACACCGGCCACCGCCGACAACACCGCGAAAACTGCGACGAAAATCAGCAGCGATGCCGCCGCTGCGACCAGGAACGCCCGGAACGGCCGGTATCCGCGGCGTTCGTGCAGATGTCGCATCCAGACCCAGAACAGGAACGGCAGCGCCAGGCCGGCGGTGGCTTTGACCGCGACCGCGACTGTGATGAGCGTGATGCCCGCGACGTGGCGACGCTGCAGAGTGAGCGCGATACCCGCGGCCATCAGGCCAACCATCAGCATCTCGTTGTGGACGCCGCCCATCAGATGGATGAGTACAAGCGGGTTGAGGACGCAGATCCACAGCGCGGTCGGACCGTCGGCGCCCAGCTGGTGGGCCAGGCGGGGGGTGGCCCAGATCAACAGGGCCAGCCCAGGCAGCATGCACAAGCGCAGCAGCATGGTGCCGGCGACGACATTGTTGCCGATGATGATCGTGACCAGCTTGGCGACCAGGATGAACGCCGGCCCATAGGGTGCGGTGGTGATGGTCCAGATCGGACTCACGTCGTCCAGCAGCGGATTCGGGTTGCCGACCGGCCCAACCGCGTAGGGATCGAAGCCGTCTCGCAACAGTGCGCCCTGGGCAAGGTAAGAGTAGGTGTCCCGGCTGAATACCGGCACCGACACCAGCAGCGGCGCCAGCCAGAACGCGGTGGTGGCCCGCATGACGAACTCGGTGGTTTCGCCGGCGAGCACCCGCCGGCCCAGTCTCAGCCAGGCGATCAGCATGAGTCCCACGCCTAGCCACAGCACGACCGATGACAGCACCATCCCATGGCCGTAGCGGAGCCACGACATGTGAATCGACTCCAACAACGGGTCGTGCTGGCGAGTGCTGCCGGCTCCTAACCCGCCCGCGGTAATCAGCACCGCGCCCAGGAAACCCAACCATGCGGGCCCGGCCTGCGGACTGGCCGCGAACATTCGAATGCGCGAAAAGCGTTGGTTAACGGAGTTTTTAGTCGTTGAGTCGACTTCCGGCGAGGATGGTGGGCTGGTCATGGGTTCAGGCCGACCGGTCCGTGGCCGACTGCGCCAATTCCGCCAACCCGGCCTTTGCCCTCGCATTGATGGGTGCTGAGGCGAGAGTCGCCAGCGCGCGTTGGGTGAGTTCGGCGATTCGGTTCTCCGCCGCTGCCAGTGCGCCGACGTTCACGATCACCTCGCGCAGCTGCTGCACCTGGGCGTCCGTCAGCCCGGTACCGATCGAGGTGCGCAACAGGTTGGCCGCCATGGGATCGGACTTGTCCGCCAGCTCAGCGGCTTCGGCGACCAGCACCGTACGCTTTCCCGACTTGAGGTCGTCGCCGGATGGCTTGCCGGTTATTGCCGGGTCGCCGAACACGCCCAGGACGTCGTCGCGCAGCTGGAAGGCCACCCCGAGGTCCATCCCGAACTGGTGGAATACCGCCTGAACGTCGGGCCGATCGGCGGCCGCAGCGACCCCCAACTGCAACGGTCTTAGCACGGTGTAACAGGCGGTCTTGTAGGTGGCGACGGTCATCGCCGATGTGATCGAATCCGCGGCGCTGGCCTCGGCGACCACGTCGAGGTATTGACCGCCGAGCACCTCGGTGCGGATATCCGACCACACTCGCCGGATCCTCCATTGAGCGTCGGGTGGCAGCCTGGCCTCACATACCTTGGAGACGATGTCATCCGCCCAGGCTTGTGCCACGTCGCCGGCCAGGATGGCGGCCGAGACCCCGAAGTGGTGTGCGGGGCCCAGCCAATTGCGCTGTCGGTGCAGCTCGGCGAAGTGCAATTGTGCGGTCGGTCGGCCGCGGCGAGTCGACGAAGCGTCTATCAGGTCGTCATGTATCAGCGCCCAGGCGTGCAGCAGTTCCAGCGCGGAAAACAGCAGCAGCACGTCGGGGTCGGGGTCTTCGGTGGCCACCGCCTGCCAACCCCAGTAGGCGAAAATCGGCCGCAGGCGCTTGCCGCCGGAGAGCGCGAAGTCTTGGAGCCAGGCAGTCAAAACGTCGTAGTCGTCACCGATGTAGGCCGCCGCATCGCGGCGGTCGCGCAGGTACTGTCGGAGTTGGTCGGTAATGGTGCCGGCCAACTTGTCGGTCGCCGATGCTTCGACGCTCAGTGCGGCGCCCCTTTCTGCTCGGCCCGTCTCTGGCCAGACAGTGTATTAGGCGGTTCCTCGGTGGGTGTGATGCATGGCACCGACACAAGTTGCTTCGACTAACTGACTATTTCGCACCTATGCTGTCGAAGGTGACCTGGGTTAGCGGCGCCGCTTAGCCCAGCCAGGTTTGCGCGGTGTTGCGCGGCCAGAAAAGGCCAGAAGATACTCGTCAGACGAAGGGGAGCTGTGTGACCCTGAACACGATCGCGCTTGAGTTGGTGCCACCGAATGTCGATGGTGGCAAGGAGCGGGCATTAGAAGATGCGCGCAAAGTTGTGCAGTATTCGTCGGAGTTCGGGCTTGATGGCCGACTGCGACACGTGATGATTCCTGGGATGATCGCCGAGGACGACGATCGGCCCGTCCCGATGCAGCAGAAGTTAGATGTGCTCGACTTCTGGCAGATCATCAAGCCCGAATTGCCCGGGATCAACGGCCTGTGTACACAGGTGACCGCCTTCACCGATGAGCCATCGCTGCGTCGGCGGCTGGTGGATCTGTCGGATGCGGGCATGGAAGGCGTGGTTTTCGTCGGCGTGCCGCGCACGATGAACGACGGCGAAGGCTCCGGGGTGGCTCCGACCGACGCCTTGTCGATTTATCGAGGGCTGCTGCCAAACCGGGGCGCCATCATGATTCCCACCCGCGAGGGCGAGCAGGGCCGGTTCAGTTTCAAGTGTGGTCAGGGCGCCACGTACGGCATGACCCAACTGCTGTATTCCGATGCCATCGTCGACTTCCTGACCGAGTTCGCCAACAACACCGACCACCGCCCCGAGATCCTGCTCTCGTTCGGCTTCGTCCCGAAAGTGGAGAGCCGTGTCGGTCTGATCAACTGGCTGATCCAGGATCCCGGAAACGCGGCAGTGGCCAAGGAGCAGGAGTTTGTCGAGAAGTTGGCCGGCAGCGAACCTGCCCAGAAGCGTCAGCTCATGGTCGACCTGTATAAGCGCGTGCTAGACGGAGTCGCCGACCTGGGCTTTCCGCTGAGTATCCATTTCGAGGCGACGTACGGCGTTTCCGCGCCGGCATTCCAAACTTTTGCCGAGATGCTTGCCTATTGGGCCCCCGACACGCACGGCTAGCCCGCCGCTAGGTTGGCGGCTGATCACCGGGTGCGGTGAACCTGGGTGAGCGGTCCCGGCCGGTCCAGGCCAGCACGGCAACCACACCGGCGGCGGCAAATGAGGCAATGCCGAGCCAGATGCCCGCGGCCGTGAACGATCGGGTGTTGGGATCGGTGTAGCTAGCCTGCGCGTTCATGGTGCTGACCACGCCGGGCTTTAGCTTCCACTGGACCACTTCCGGTTCGATGCGGTCTCCGTTGGTGGATGTCACCGTTCCGGGGAACGCGACGGTCAACTCGACCTCACCGTCGGGATCGGTCAGTGATGTCAGATCGGCCCGGCCTTCCAGAATCACGATGTTGCCGTTGCGGCGCAGCGACAGGTTGACACCGGCGGCGTCGGGGTTCATGTTGGCTAGCTGGGGCAGCTCTGCGAAGGTCAGATCGGAAAATACCGCCTGAGATCCTACGTAGCCGTCACTGTCGTAGTTCGATACGGCCACTTTCTGGCCGAACGCCAAATTGTCGCTATCCAGCTGGGGGCCGGTATCCTTGTTGTTCTTGGGTTTTGCCGCGGCGATGATCTCGCCGGACACCAGGTCGTCGGGCGAGATGGTGATTGAGGCCCGGACTCGCAGGCAGCCGGTCGCCAGCGGCATCAGCATCAGCAGCAACGCGATGGCCAGCACGCGGCTTCGCCGGGCTTTGAAAGCTCGCGATCCTCGGGCTGCAAGCGGGGGAGAGCTGGCACGCACCTGGTCATCGTGCCAGACGAGGCGCGCCGCCTCAGCAAGCCGGCCCCACATGCCGGCTACAGCGGTAGCGTGCGGCCCAGGATCGCGAACGCTCGTGGGTCGCCGGCGAAGTAATAGCCCCGGATGATGTCGGTGAACCCCAGCCTGCGGTACAGCCGCCAGGCACGGTTGTCCTCGGCGTTGGTCTCCGGAGTGGAGAGCAGCACGTGGTCCTCCGGGCGGCCGGCGAGGAGTCGGCGGGCCAGCGCCTCACCCAAGCCCCGGCCCTGCGCGCGGGGATGGATGTGCAGTTCGGTCAACTCGAAGTAGCTGTTCATTAGCTGCGAGATGGCATGCGGCGGAAAACCGCTGCGCTGCAATCCCAGCACCACCTGTTGCTGCCACCACTGACCGGGTGCCCCGGGGTACCCGTAGGCCACTCCGACCATCGTCGCGTCGGCTAGGTCTGCAGCCGATAACCCGGTGTCCTCCGCGTTGATGATTTGTGCTGGGTTGGTTGCCATTTCGGTCTGGGCGACCTGGGCGATCTCAACCGCGGCCACTGCCCGCCAGCCGCGGCGCCTGATGTGTTCCAGCCACATGGCAGCGCGCTGATTTTCCGTGCCCCTGGGATATCGCATCGCGTCGACATAGACCGCCAGGGCTTCCCTGAGGCGCCGTTCCATCTCGCTGGGCGTCAGATCAATGAGAAATGTCGCCAACGCGCGGTGCCCTCCTGATGGTGATCCGGTCCGATGCTTCCGCACCAGTATCGGATGACGTGTCCGTCCTTCGACATGCGGGCGATGCGGAGATGGCGATCGGATTGCGCCGCACGGGCGTCCTGGCCCATTTCGTAGGCTAGGGCGCAGCCGGGATAGAATCGCCTGCGAAGCAGTGGTACGGCAGGGATTGACCTCGTATCATCTGAGTTAGTTGCCCCGACAACGGGCATCCGCGTTGCTAATCGATAGTTGCGTGACACTCTGTCGGCAAGGAGGGACGAATGCCACTCTCCGATCATGAGCAGCGGATGCTCGAACAGATCGAGAGCGCTCTCTACGCCGAAGACCCCAAATTTGCGTCGAGCGTCCGTGGGGGAGGTTTCCGCGCACCAACCGCCCGACGACGTTTGCAGGGCGCGGCGCTGTTCATCATCGGCCTGGCTATGTTGGTTTCCGGTGTGGCGTTCAAGGCCACAATGATCGGAAGCTTCCCGATTCTCAGTGTTTTTGGTTTTGTCGTGATGTTTGCCGGTGTGGTGTTTGCCATCACCGGTCCCCGCTTGTCGGGCCGGGCGGATCATTCGCGTCCGGCATCTGGGACTTCGCGTCAGCGGCGCAGCAAGGGCGGCTCCTTCACCAGTCGTATGGAGGACAGGTTCCGCCGCCGTTTCGACGAATAGCCGAAGCCGGTCGACGTAGCGGGGCAGCCAAGGGCTGCCCCTTTTTGTGTTTGCCGGCGTCCGACGCCCAACCGGTGTTGGCGGCGCCCGTGTGCCCATCTGTGTCGACGTCTGGCGATGCGTGCCGATTCGGGTGCGGTTACCGGCGGCAGGTCGGTCACGGCGTCTAGGCCGTATCGAGCCCCACTTGTAATCGACGGTCGTCTCAAATCTGCCCCACTTCGCCCCACTTCGCCCTTCAACGACGGTGCTAGTGGCTTGAAATGCGGTTTTCTTTTTCCGTTGGCGGGGTGCTTCGCGGCCCCCTCGGGCACTTCCGTGAGAGGCGTCCGGCAATTGGTGGGAAAACGCCGACGCAACACCTCGTTAATGGGGCGAAGTGGGGGATTGTGGGGTATGGTGGCTGAAGTGTTTGGGTAGGCCGGAACGACTCAGGGTTGGAGGTGACCCAAGTGTTTCTCGGCACCTACACGCCCAAACTCGACGACAAGGGGCGGCTCACGCTGCCGGCCAAGTTTCGCGACGCACTGGCAGGGGGGTTGATGGTCACCAAGAGTCAAGATCACAGCCTTGCCGTCTACCCGCGGTCGGAATTCGAACAGCTCGCCCGCCGAGCCAGTAAGGCGCCACGAAGCAACCCCGAAGCCCGGGCGTTCTTGCGGAATCTCGCCGCTGGCACCGACGAGCAGCATCCCGACAGCCAGGGGCGGATCACGTTGTCGGCCGACCATCGCCGCTACGCCGGCCTATCCAAGGACTGCGTGGTGATCGGAGCGGTCGACTACCTCGAGATCTGGGACGCAGAAGCCTGGCAGAACTACCAGCAAGCCCATGAAGAGAACTTCTCCGCGGCCAGCGATGAAGCACTCGGCGACATCTTCTGAGGTGCATGCCCGTGCACCGTGGTCTCTGCCCGAACCGACCCTGGCGTACTTCCCCAACGCCAGGTTCGTGGATTCGGACAGGGACCTCGGTGCAGGGGCACGGCTACCGGTAGGCGAGCGTTGCCGGAGCCGGGGAGGTGTCGCAGTGGCTGATGGCTCGAGGGATTTCGACCCGAGCGATTTCGGTCATGTACCAGTCTTGGCGCAACGCTGCGTCGAACTGCTGACACCCGCACTGACCCGTGACCACCCGGACGGCTCCGGAGCGCTTCTGATCGATGCCACCCTCGGTGCGGGCGGCCATGCCGAGCGGTTCCTGACCGAACTACCGGGCCTTCGCCTAATCGGACTCGACCGTGATCCGAACGCACTGGGCATTGCCGGCCGTAGATTGGCGCGATTCGCTGATCGGGTCACGCTGGTGCAGACCCGATTCGACCACTTGCCGGCGGCACTGGCCGAATCAGGTTATCGCTCAGTGGGATCGGTCGACGGCGTGTTGTTGGACCTGGGCGTCTCGTCCATGCAGCTCGATCAAGCCGAACGGGGATTTGCCTATGCCAAGGACGCCCCGCTGGACATGCGGATGGACCCGGCTTTGTCGCTGACCGCCGCTGACATCGTCAACAGCTACGACGAGGCCAGACTGACCGATATCCTGCAGCGGTACGGCGAGGAGCGGTTCGCACGCCGGATCGCCGCACGTATCGTCCGCCGGCGCACTCACACACCGTTTACCACCACCGCTGAGCTGGTTGCCCTTCTCTACGAGGCGATTCCGGCTGCGGCCCGGCGTACCGGCGGTCATCCGGCTAAGCGCACCTTCCAGGCTCTTCGCATCGCGGTCAACAACGAGTTGGACTCGCTGCGCGACGCTATTCCTGCCGCGCTGGACGCGCTCACCGTGGGCGGGCGCATTGTGGTGATGGCCTACCAGTCGCTGGAGGACAGGATAGTCAAACGGCTATTCGCCGAGGCGGTTTCCTCCCGTACACCGATCGGTCTGCCGGTCGAACTTCCCGGGCACGGGCCACGCTTCCGGTCCCTGACACACGGCGCCGAGCGCGCGGATGCCGATGAGTCGGAACGTAACCCGCGCAGCGCGCCGGTGCGATTGCGCGCACTGCAAAGGCTTGAGCTTGAGGTCGAACCGCAACACGGATCCGGGAAGGGCGAAGCATGAAGGCGAAACGCGAGGCCCGGGTGCCGGGGAATCGCCGCGACAGCGATCGCCGTGGTGGACGTGATGGGTCCGCCCGAAGTAGCCGCCGAGTCACGGCGGATGCAGCGTCACGTCGCGGCCGGTCCGGCAAGACCACGGCGCCCAACCGGGAAGCCCGAATGCCCAATTCGGGTCCCCAAACGACCCCGACGCCCCGGCCGGTCGACCGTCCGGCCCGGCCCAAGAACACCACTCAAGCCAAGGCGCGAGCCAAGGCCCGAAAGGCCAAAGCGCCAAAGGTTGTTCGGCCAAAGCTGACCGAGCGCTTGGCCACCCGGCTGGCATCGATCGACCTGCGGCCGCAGACCTTGCTGAGCAGGGTGCCGTTTGTGGTGTTGGTCATCGGGTCCCTCGGCGTCGGATTGGGTCTCACGCTCTGGCTCTCCACCGATGCGGCCGAGCGCTCGTATGAACTCAGCCATGCGCGACAGCGGACGCGCATGTTGCAACAACAGAAGGAAGCGCTCGAACGCGATGTGCGCGAAGCAGAGTCCGCGCCGGCGCTAGCCGAGGCGGCTCGAAAACAGGGCATGATCCCCACCAGGGACACCGCTCATTTGGTTCAGGCACCGGACGGCAACTGGGTGGTTGTGGGCGACCCGAAGCCGGCCGACGGCGTTCCCCCGCCGCCACTGAATACCAAGCTGCCTGACGAAGGTCCCCCGCCGCCACCGAAGCCACCAGCGGTTCCGCTGGAGGTTCCGGTGCGGGTGATGCCGGACCCCGCTGCTCCGCCGACCGCCCGGTCTGGCCCACAGCTGCTGCCGCGCACTCCCGATGGTTCATCGACACTGGGCGCTGAGACCAACCACTTGCCGTCCTTGCTGCCGGGCGAGGTGCCGGCGGCACCGGGGGCGGTCCCGCCGCCGGGTCAGCTACCCCCACCCGTTGGCGCGGTGCCGCCCGCGCCACGAGACCTGCACCTACCGCTGTCGGCCCCGGCGCCGCTCGAAGTGCCGGTGCCGCTGCCAGGGGGCGCTGTGTCCGCGGTTCCGGCCGCCCCCGGAGTGGTCCCCGCCCCGGCCGCTCCCGTAACTCCGGGAACGCCGATAGCTCCGGTAGCGCCCCCGGCGCCGGTATTGGCACCCGGTCCGCAACCGGCGGTGGCTCCGGTACCGGTGGCGCCGGCCAACGGCGAGCAGGTCGGCCCGGCGCCAGGGCGGCCGGCAGCGCCGGGGGCGCCGCGGTGAGCCGGGGCGACTCGCGCCGAGGCGTATCGTCGCGCACGCCGCAGTCGACCCGAAAGCAGCGCGGTACCGGCAAGCCGCGCAACGACGAGGCGCTGCGACAGCCGAACCGGTCTGGCAAGTCGCGGAATGATCGTCCGGCCAAGGACGCCAAGGACGCCAAGGAGCCGAAACGGTCCCGAAAAGTTAACGAACCCAAAAAAACTCGCCCCACTGCGCGGGCCGAGACCGCTGCGCCCGGTCGTTCAGCGCGTGAACGGCGCACCCGCCAAGCCGTGGAAGTGGCCACCCGCGGTGCGTCGTTTGTCTTCCGGCATCGGACCGGAAACGTGGTGATTTTCGTGTTGATGATGGTGGCCGCGACACAGCTGTTCTTCCTACAGGTATCAAATGCGGCAGACCTGCGTGCTCAGGCGGCCGGCCAGCTCAAGGTCACCGATGTGGAACGAGCGGTGCGCGGCGCTATCGTCGACCGGCACAATGACCGACTGGCCTTCACCATCGAAGCCCGCGCATTGACCTTCCAGCCGAAGAGGATTCGCCAGCAACTGGCCGAGGCGAAGAAGAAGTCGGCTGCCGCCCCTGATCCAGAACAGCGGTTAAAAGACATCGCGAAAGAGATCGCGGGCAAGCTGAACAACAAGCCCGACGCGGCGACCCTGCTGAAGAAGCTGCAAAGTAACGAGTCGTTCGTCTACCTTGCCCGGGCCGTCGACCCGGCAATCGCCAGCGCGATCTCCGACAAGTTTCCCGAGGTGGGCTCGGAACGACAGGATCTGCGTCAATACCCGGGAGGAGCGCTGGCAGCCAATATCGTCGGCGGCATCGACTGGGACGGCCACGGCCTGTTGGGCTTGGAGGACTCCCTGGACGCGGCGCTGGCCGGAACCGACGGCTCGGTGACCTACGATCGCGGGTCGGACGGGGTCGTCATTCCGGGCAGCTACCGAAACCGGCACAAGGCGGTGCACGGTTCGACCGTGCAGCTCACACTGGACAACGACATTCAGTTCTATGTGCAGCAGCAGGTGCAGCAGGCAAAAAACCTGTCCGGGGCCAACAATGTCTCGGCCGTGGTGCTGGATGCCAAGACCGGCGAAGTGCTCGCCATGGCCAACGACAACACCTTCGACCCGTCGCAAGACATCGGGCGTCAAGGCGACAAGCAGCTGGGCAACCTGGCGGTGTCATCACCCTTCGAGCCAGGCTCGGTGAACAAGGTCATCACTGCGGCGTCGGTTATCGAGTATGGGCTGAGCAATCCGGACGAGGTGTTGCAGGTGCCCGGCTCGATTCAGATGGGTGGCGTTGCCGTGCATGACGCCTGGGCGCACGGGGTGATGCCGTACACCACCACCGGTGTGTTTGGTAAGTCGTCCAACGTGGGCACGTTGATGCTGGCGCAGCGGGTAGGTCCGGACCGCTACTACGAGATGGTCCGCAAATTCGGGTTGGGTCAGCGCACCGGAGTTGGGTTGCCCGGTGAGAGCGCCGGGCTGGTACCGCCGATCGACCAGTGGTCTGGCAGCACTTTCTCGAATCTTCCTATCGGCCAAGGCCTTTCGATGACACTGCTACAGATGGCCGGCATGTACCAGGCCATCGCCAATGACGGGATCCGGATCCCGCCGCGGATCATCAAGGCCACCGTTGCACCCGACGGCACGCGGACCGAAGAGCCGCGTCCCGACGGCGTCCAGGTGGTGTCGGCGCAGACCGCCCAGGCCGTGCGTCAGATGCTGCGTGCGGTGGTGCAGCGCGACCCGATGGGTTATCAGCAGGGCACCGGACCGTCGGCGGGGGTACCGGGCTATCAGATGGCGGGAAAGACCGGGACGGCGCAGCAGATCAATCCCGCCTGCGGCTGCTATTTCGACAACGTTTATTGGATCACCTTCGCCGGCATGGCCACCGCTGACGATCCTCGCTACGTGATCGGCTTGATGATGGACAACCCGGCGCGCAACGCCGACGGTAGCCCGGGCCACTCGGCCGCGTCGCTGTTCCATAACATCGCCGGCTGGCTCATGCAGCGCGAAAACGTTCCGCTGTCGGGTGACCCCGGACCGCCGCTGATCTTGCAGGCTACCTAGCACCCTGCGGTCGACGCTGAGCGGTCTGGCGTGCCCGCGACCTGTGTCGTTGCCGCCGCAGACCAGTGCGACGCAGCCCACCGCACCCGTTGTGGGCGCGGGAGCGCCCGGCCGCCAAGGGCGGGTAGGTAGGGTGTCATGGCCGGTCATGGCCGATAGAGCGTCCATTCGGCCGTCGGACGGAGGTGGTGACAGAGGTGGAGTCGGTGCCTGCTGGCTTGCGTCCCGATGCTGGCGAGGGTGTATCGCTGGCAGAACTTGCCGCTCAAATCGGCGCGGTTCTGGCCGGGGGTGCCCGTCAGCCAGCCGCTGTGCCAGACATACCGGTCACCGGCGTGACGTTGCGTGCTCAGGCGGTGCGGCCCGGTGACCTATTCGCCGCGCTGGCGGGATCGGCCACCCATGGGGCACGGCATGTCGGCGAAGCGATCCAGCGCGGCGCGGTGGCGGTACTCACCGACTCTGCCGGCGTGGCCGAGCTGGCCGCCGGTGGTGGCCCGCTACCAGTACTGGTTCACCCCGCACCCCGTACCGTGCTGGGGGACGCCGCGGCCACGGTGTACGGGAACCCGTCCGACCAGGTGACGGTTATCGGGATCACCGGCACGTCCGGCAAGACCACCACTGCCTATTTGGTTGAGGCCGGTCTTCGGGCCGGCGGACGGGTTGCGGGGCTGATCGGCACCATTGGCATCCGCATCGACGGCACCGAGATACCCAGCGCGCTGACCACCCCCGAGGCGCCCGCTCTGCAGGCGATGCTGGCGGCGATGGCAGAACGTGGGGTGGACACCGTCGCGATGGAGGTATCCAGCCACGCACTGACCCTCGGCCGGGTGGATGGGACCCGGTTCGCCGTTGCCGGCTTTACCAATCTTTCGCGAGACCACCTGGACTTTCACCCGTCGATGGCCGATTACTTTGAGGCCAAGGCACTGCTGTTTGACCCGGCTTCTGCGCTGCGCGCCGACACCGTTGTGGTGTGCATCGACGATGAGGCCGGGCGGGCGATGGCCGCCCGGGCGGGTGATGCCATCACGGTCAGCGCGACAGGGCAGCCCGCGCAGTGGCGGGCCTTCGACGTCGCGCCGACGAGCACCGGAGGGCAGGAATTCACTGCCGTCGACCCGGCCGGGGTGCGGCATCGGGTGTGCATCGGGTTGCCGGGGGGCTATAACGTCGCCAATTGCTTGCTGGCGCTGGCGATTCTGGATGCTGTCGGGGTCTCACCGGAGCAAGCTGTGCCGGGACTACGCGAAACCCAAGTCCCGGGCCGCCTCGAACGGGTGGACCGTGGCCAGGACTTTCTCGCGCTGGTCGACTATGCCCACAAACCGGAAGCCCTGCGGGCGGTATTGACCGCTCTACGGCACCAGGATCGTCGGCTGGCGGTGGTCTTCGGTGCCGGCGGTGAGCGTGACCCGGGGAAGCGCGCCCCGATGGGCCGGATCGCGGCCGAGCTGGCCGATTTGGTGGTCGTCACCGACGACAATCCGCGCGGTGAGGATGCCGCGGCAATCCGGCGGTCGATCGTCTCCGGTGCGGCCGAGGGGGGCGGCACGGCGGAGGTGGTCGAGATCGCCGATCGCCGAGACGCGATCCGGCACGCCGTGGGCTGGGCGGGTTCGGGTGACGTGGTGCTGATCGCCGGCAAGGGCCATGAGACCGGGCAGCGCGACGGTGGTGAGGTTCGGCCGTTCGACGACCGCGTGGAGCTGGCCCGGGCGCTCGAGGCCGGCCCATGATCGACCTGACCGTCGCCGAGATCGCCGAGATTGTCGGCGGCACCCTGGCCGATATCTCGCCGCAGGACGCCGCGCTTCGCCACGTCACCGGCACCGTCGAGTTCGACTCGCGCGCCGTTGGCCCGGGCGGATTATTTCTGGCGCTGCCGGGGGCGCGTGCCGATGGGCATGACCACGCGGTCTCGGCGGTGTCCGCGGGGGCCGTCGCCGTGTTGGCAGCTCGGCCGGTCGGTGTTCCTGCGATCGTGGTTGCGCCGCGGCCGAGCAGCGCCGAAAGCGGGCTGGCCGGGGTGCTCGAGCACGACGCAGACGGGTCTGGCGCGGCGGTTCTGACGGCGTTGGCCAAGCTCGCCAAGGCGGTGGCCGCCGAGTTGGTGGCCGGCGGGCTGACCATCATCGGGATTACCGGGTCTTCGGGCAAGACGTCGACCAAGGACCTGCTGGCCGCGGTGCTCAAACCGTTGGGTGAGGTGGTGGCGCCGCCCGGCTCTTTCAACAACGAGCTGGGTCATCCCTGGACGGTGCTGCGGGCGAATCGCGACACCGATTACCTGATTCTGGAGATGTCGGCACGCCACGCGGGCAACATCGCCGCGCTGGCCGAGGTCGCCCGGCCGGCCATCGGAGTAGTGCTCAACGTCGGCACCGCGCACCTGGGGGAGTTCGGCTCGCGCGAGGTCATTGCACGAACCAAATCGGAACTGCCGCAAGCTGTCCCGGAATCCGGCGCGGTGGTGCTCAATGTCGATGACCCAGCCGTGGCGGCGATGGCCGAGGTTACTGCCGCCCGGGTGATCCGGGTGAGTCGCGCCGACGCCACCAGCGCCGGGCCGAGCGACGTCTGGGCGAGTCAAGTGTCGCTCGATGAGCTGGCCAGGCCGCAGTTCACCATGCATTCGGGGGACGCCGCTGCCCAGGTGCGGCTGGGTGTCTACGGCGACCATCAGGTCACCAATGCGTTGTGCGCGGGCGCGGTCGCGCTGGAGTGCGGTGCCAATATCGGGCAGGTCGCATCCGCGCTGGCCGCGGCCGGACCGGTATCGCGGCACCGGATGCAGGTGAGCACCCGCCGCGACGGGGTAACGGTGATCGACGACGCCTACAACGCCAACCCGGACTCGATGCGGGCCGGCCTGCAGTCGTTGGCCTGGATCGCTCACGGCGGGGGAGAACGGCGCAGTTGGGCGGTGCTGGGGGAGATGGCCGAACTGGGCGCCGACGCGATAACCGAGCACGATCGCATCGGCCGGCTGGCGGTGCGCTTAGATGTGTCTCGACTTGTTGTCGTGGGAACCGGGAGGTCGATGAGCGCGATGCACCACGGTGCGGTCATGGAGGGCTCCTGGGGGGCCGGGGCTGATAGAGGGGTTGTGTGCGTGCCGGACGGCGACGCGGCCCTGGCACTGTTGCGCGCGGAGGTCCGACCCGGAGATGTGGTGTTGATCAAGGCGTCCAACTCGGTCGGCCTGGGGGCCTTAGCCGATGCACTGGTCTCCGAGAGCGCCGGGGTCGGTTGCGAAGACCGCGGGAGTGCGCGCCGATGAGACAGATCATGATCGCCGTCGCCATTGCGTTGGCGGTGTCGATCCTGCTGACCCCGGCCCTGATCCGGTTGTTCACCCAACAGGGATTCGGTCACCAGATCCGCGAGGATGGTCCACCCAGCCACCACAGCAAACGCGGCACGCCGTCGATGGGCGGGGTCGCGATTCTGGCCGGCATTTGGGCGGGCTACTTCGGCACCCACATCGCAGGTCTGGCATTCGACGGCGAGGGCATATCCGCATCGGGACTGTTGGTGCTCGGTCTGGCGACCGCGCTGGGTGGCGTCGGATTCCTCGACGATCTGATCAAGATCCGCCGGTCGCGCAACCTGGGGTTGAACAAGACGGCCAAGACGGTGGGCCAGATCACCTCCGCGGTGCTCTTCGCGGTGCTGGTCTTGGAGTTCCGCAATCCGGCCGGCCTGACACCGGCCAGCGCACAGCTGTCCTATGTGCGCGAGATCGCCACCGTCACGCTGGCGCCGGGGCTATTCGTGCTGTTCTGCGTGCTCGTTGTCAGCGCCTGGTCGAACGCGGTCAACTTCACCGACGGGCTCGACGGGCTGGCCGCCGGGTGCATGGCGATGGTTACCGCTGCCTACGTGTTGATCACCTTCTGGCAATACCGCAACGCGTGCGTCACGGCGCCGGGCCTGGGCTGCTACAACGTGCGTGATCCGTTGGACCTGGCGCTGATCGCGGCCGCGACCGCCGGCGCCTGCATCGGCTTCCTGTGGTGGAACGCCGCACCGGCCAAGATCTTCATGGGCGACACCGGTTCCCTGGCGCTGGGCGGCGTCATCGCGGGGCTGTCGGTCACCAGCCGAACCGAGATCTTGGCCGTCGTGCTGGGTGCGCTGTTCGTCGCCGAAATCACCTCGGTGGTATTGCAGATTCTCACCTTCCGGACGACGGGGCGGCGAGTGTTCCGGATGGCGCCCTTTCACCATCATTTCGAGTTGGTCGGCTGGGCGGAAACCACGGTGATCATTCGCTTTTGGCTGCTCACCGCGATCACCTGCGGTTTGGGTGTGGCCCTGTTCTACGGTGAGTGGTTGGCCGCGATCGGTGCCTGACATGCTTGACCCCCTGGTGCCGGGCGCGGCGGTGCTCGTCGCCGGTGCCCGGGTGACCGGTCGGGCGGTCCTGGCGGCGTTGACCCGGTTCGGGGCGAGCCCGACGGTGTGTGACGACGACCCGGCGATGCTGCGCCCGCTCGTCGAGAGCGGAGTGTCGACGGTGGATCCGTCGGTGGCGGCGCAGCGGCTGGCGGACTCGGCCCGAAACCCGACCGGCGGCTATGCCCTGGTGGTGACCAGTCCCGGTTTTCGGCCGACGACGCCGGTGCTGGCGGCGGCTGCGGCGGCGGGCGTGCCGATCTGGGGCGATGTGGAGTTGGCCTGGCGGTTAGACGCGGCGGGTTGTTATGGCCCGCCGCGCCGCTGGCTAGTGGTGACCGGCACCAACGGAAAGACCACCACGACGTCGATGCTGCACGCCATGCTGCGGGCCGGCGAGCTGCGTAGCGTGCTGTGCGGAAACATCGGCAGCCCGGTGCTGGACGTGCTGGACCAAACCGCCGACGTACTGGCGGTCGAGTTGTCGAGTTTTCAGCTGTATTGGGCGCCGTCGCTGCGGCCCGAGGCCGGTGCGGTGCTCAACATCGCCGAGGATCACCTCGACTGGCACCAGACGATGGCCGCATACACCCAGGCCAAGGCGCGGGTGCTTACCGGCCGGGTGGCGGTGGTCGGCCTGGACGACCGCCGAGCCGCGGCACTGCTGGACACCGCGCCAGCGCAAGTTCGGGTCGGCTTCCGGCTCGGTACGCCCGCCGCTGGGGAACTTGGGGTGCGCGAGGGTCGCCTGGTTGACCGGGCCTTTGCCGATGATCTGACGCTGTTGGCGGCCGAGTCGATACCGGTGCCGGGCCCGGTTGGGGTACTTGATGCGCTGGCGGCGGCCGCGTTGGCGCGCTCGGTCGGGGTTTCCGCCGAGGCGATCGCGGCCGCGGTCGCCTCGTTTCAAGTCGGTCGACACCGCTCCGAGGTGGTCGCGGTCGCCGACGGCGTCACCTATGTGGACGACTCCAAGGCCACCAACCCGCACGCCGCGCAGGCATCGGTACTGGCCTATCCGCGGGTGGTGTGGGTGGCAGGTGGCTTGCTCAAGGGCGCATCCGTCGACGCCGAGGTGGCCCGGATCGCGCCCCGGTTGGTCGCAGCGGTGCTTATCGGGCGAGATCGGGCAGAGGTTGCCGAGGCGTTATCACGACACGCGCCGGATGTCCCCGTCGTGCACGTTGTTACAAGCGAGGATGCTGATATGCCTGTGGCTCGTGGTGCTTGTGTGACTAAAGTTGACGATTCATCGGATCCCGTCGGCGCCCGCGTGATGACCGGTGTGGTGGCCGCGGCCCGGGACCTGGCCGCACCCGGTGACACGGTGCTGTTGGCACCGGCCGGTGCGTCGTTCGACCAGTTCGCTGGTTACGCCGACCGTGGCGACTCGTTCGCCGCCGCCGTACGCGCTGCGGTGCGGTAGGCGGGCGTGAGTAGCGCGCTGACCCGGCTGTTGCGCCGGGGCAAGGCGGCCCAGGACCCCGAGGGCCAGAGCGTGACTGAGCCGGACGACGCGGATCAGGTGGATGGCCCGGCCGAACCGATGTCGTCCGACCCCACCTCGTCGGAAGCCGAAGTTCACGGCAAGTCATCGGAAGGGGGTCCGCGTACCCGTTTCGGTGCCTGGCTGGGCCGGCCCATGACGTCGTTTCACCTGATCATCGCCGTTGCCGCGTTGCTGACAACGCTCGGCTTGATCATGGTGCTCTCGGCATCGGGAGTGCGGTCCTATGACGACGACGGGTCGGCGTGGGTGATCTTTGGCAAGCAGGTCTTGTGGACGATCGTCGGTCTCGTCGGCTGCTATGTCGGTCTGCGCATGTCGGTGCGATTCTTGCGCCGCGTCGCGTTCTCCGGCTTCGCGTTCACCATTGTGTTGTTGGTGCTGGTGCTCATACCCGGGATCGGTAAGGAGGCCAACGGTTCCCGCGGATGGTTCGTGGTCGCGGGATTCTCGATGCAGCCGTCGGAACTGACCAAGATGGCCTTTGCGGTGTGGGGTGCGCACCTGCTCGCTGCCCGGCGCATGGAACGGGCGTCGCTGCGCGAAATGCTGATTCCCCTGGTGCCGGCCGCCGTGGTGGCACTGGCCTTGATCGTGGCGCAGCCCGACCTGGGACAGACGGTGTCGTTGGGCATCATCTTGTTGGGCTTGCTGTGGTACGCGGGCCTGCCGCTGCGCGTCTTCGTCAGCTCGCTGGCGGCGGCGGTCATCTCGGCCGCGATTTTGGCGATGTCCGCCGGATATCGCTCCGACCGGGTACGGTCCTGGCTCGATCCCGACAACGATCCCCAGGACTCGGGCTACCAGGCGAGGCAGGCAAAGTTCGCGCTGGCCCATGGTGGCATCTTCGGCGACGGGCTGGGTCAGGGTGTGGCCAAATGGAATTATTTGCCCAACGCCCACAACGACTTCATCTTCGCGATCATCGGCGAGGAATTGGGCCTGGTCGGCGCCCTTGGGCTGCTCGGATTGTTTGGTCTGTTCGCCTACACCGGGATGCGGATCGCTCGCCGGTCCGCCGACCCCTTCCTGCGCCTGTTGACCGCCACCGTGACGCTGTGGGTACTGGGCCAGGCGTTCATCAACATCGGCTACGTCATCGGTCTGCTGCCGGTTACCGGGCTGCAGCTGCCATTGATCTCGGCGGGCGGTACCTCGACGGCGACCACGCTTTCGATGATCGGCATCATGGCCAACGCGGCGCGCCACGAACCCGAGGCGGTTGCTGCGCTGCGGGCTGGGCGTGACGATAAGGTGAACCGGTTGCTGCGGCTGCCACCGCCACTGCCGTACGCACCGACGCGCATAGAGGCGTTTCGGGACCGTAAGCGCACCCACCCGCAAGCGGCCAGGCCACCGGCCACACAGCCCGCCCGGAAGGCTCCGAAGGCGGCGGCTCGCAATGCTGGCGAACCGCTTCGACCGGCGTTGCCGCGCAGAACCGATCGGCCCAGCCCCCGATCTGGGGGTAGCGCCCGTACGCGGGACAGGCATCATGGAGCTGGCCAGCGTCATGCGGGGCGGATACGTGCATTGGAAGGTCAGCGTTACGGGTGAACGACTCGGTCAGGGAGCCGGCCGGCGGGCTGGGGCTCAACCACGGCCCCGCGTTGTCGATCGTGCTGGCCGGCGGCGGCACTGCCGGGCATGTGGAGCCCGCGATGGCCGTTGCCGATGCGCTGAGCGCGTTGGAGCCCAACGTCAGGATCACCGCGCTGGGAACGGCGCGCGGGTTGGAAACCAGGTTGGTGCCCGAGCGGGGCTACCGGCTGGAACTGATCACACCGGTACCGTTGCCGCGCAAACCCAGCGGAGACCTGCTCCGGCTCCCGCCGCGGGTGTGGCGTGCCGTGCGGGAGACCCGGGCGGTGCTCGATGATGTGGACGCCGACGTGGTTGTCGGCTTCGGTGGGTACGTCGCGCTGCCGGCATACTTGGCCGCGCGCGGGCTGCCTGGCATGTCCAAGCGAAGCCGTCGCGTCCCGGTGTTGATCCACGAAGCCAATGCCCGAGCCGGGTTGGCCAACCGGGTAGGCGCGCACTCCGCCGAGCGCGTGCTTGCCGCGGTGCCCGATTCGGGGCTGCGGCATGCGGAGGTGGTCGGGGTACCGGTCCGGGCGGCCATCACCGCGTTGGATCGCATGGCATTGCGCGCCGAGGCACGAGCGCATTTTGGCTTCACCGATGATGCTCGGGTGCTGCTGGTATTTGGCGGCTCTCAGGGCGCTGTCTCACTCAACCGGGCCGTGTCGGCGGCCGCGGCCGACCTGGCCGCCGCGGGCATTTCCGTGTTGCACGCGCACGGGCCGAAAAACGTGCTGGATTTGCGCGCTCCCGAGCGTGGTGATCCGCCGTATGTCGCGGTTCCCTATTTGGACCGGATGGACCTAGCCTATGCCGCCGCCGACCTGGTGATTTGTCGGTCCGGGGCGATGACGGTCGCCGAAGTGTCGGCCGTGGGCCTGCCGGCCATTTACGTGCCGCTACCGATCGGCAACGGTGAGCAGCGGCTCAATGCGTTACCGGTGGTCAACGCCGGTGGCGGTCTGGTGGTTGCCGATGCCGAGCTCACGGCGGCGGCGGTGGCCCGTCACGTGGTTGGGCTGCTCACCGAACCGCAACGGTTGGCCACGATGACGGCCGCCGCCGCACAGGTGGGGCACCGTGACGCGGCGCGTCAGGTTGCCCAAGCGGCCCTGGACATCGGTCGTGCCGCGGGGTGCCGGGGCCAGGCCTGCGGGGGGCCGCGGTGACTACCGGGCAATTGCCACCCGAGCTGCAGCGAGTGCACATGGTGGGCATCGGGGGAGCCGGGATGTCGGGTATCGCCCGCATCCTGCTCGACCGCGGCGGATTGGTGTCGGGGTCGGATGCCAAGGAATCGCGCGGTGTGCACGCGTTGCGAGCGCGCGGCGCGGTGATCCGGATCGGGCACGGCGCGTCGGCGCTGGACCTGCTGCCCGGTGGCGTCACCGCGGTGATCACCACTCACGCCGCGATCCCCAAAACCAACCCGGAGCTCGTCGAAGCGCGGCGTCGTGGGATTCCGGTGATCCTGAGGCCGGTCGTGTTGGCCAAGCTGATGGCCGGGCGTACCACGCTGATGGTCACCGGAACGCACGGCAAGACCACGACGACGTCCATGCTCATCGTCGCCTTGCAGCACTGTGGGCGGGATCCGTCTTTTGCGGTGGGCGGTGAGCTGGGCGAGGCCGGAACCAACGCCCATCACGGCAGCGGCGATTTTTTTGTGGCCGAGGCCGACGAAAGCGACGGCTCGCTGTTGGAGTACACGCCTCAGGTGGCTGTGGTAACCAACATCGAGTCCGATCACCTGGACTTCTACGGCAGCACCGAGGCCTATGTCGGGGTCTTCGATTCGTTCATAGAGCGGCTTGCTCCCGGGGGCGCGCTGGTGGTGTGCACCGATGATCCGGGCGCGGCCGCGCTGGCCCAACGCACGGCCGAGCTAGGAATTCGGGTGCTCCGGTACGGATCTACGGCGACGCCCGGTGCAGCTTTGGCGGGCACGCTGGTGTCGTGGGAGCAGCACGGCACCAAGGCCATCGCGCACGTCCAGTTAGCCGGCGAACCGCAGCCTCGGCTGATGCGGCTTTCGGTGCCCGGGCGGCACATGGCGTTCAATGCATTGGGCGCGCTACTGGCGGCGATCGAGGTCGGTGTCCCGATCGATGAGGTGCTCGACGGTCTGGCCGGATTCGAGGGCGTGCGACGTCGCTTCGAGTTTGTCGGCACCGCCGAATCGATCAGGGTTTTCGATGACTATGCCCACCATCCAACCGAGATCAGCGCGACGTTGGCGGCGGTCCGTTCGGTGGCCCAGTACAGCGGTAGTGGTCGCTCACTGGTCGTGTTTCAACCGCATTTGTATTCGCGCACAAAAGCCTTTGCCGCAGAGTTCGGTCATGCGTTGAATGCCGCCGACGAGGTGTTTGTGCTCGACGTCTACGGTGCCCGGGAACAACCGCTCGCCGGCGTCAGCGGTGCCAGCGTCGCCGAGCACGTCACTGCCCCGGTCCGCTATATCCCGGACTTTTCGGCGGTGGCCGACGAGGTGGCCGCGGTCGCCACGCCGGGTGACGTCATCGTCACGATGGGTGCCGGAGACGTGACTTTGCTGGGGCCGGAGATCCTGGCCGCGGTGCGCATGCGGGCCACCCGCAGCACACCCGGCCAGCCGGGGGTGCTGCAGTGAGTGAACCCGACGACGGCCGGCCAACCGAGGTGATCGCCGGCGACCTGAGTGAATGCGACACCGAAGCGGTCACCGAACCGCTCGCGACCGAGCCGCACGATGGGCAGCCATCTCCAGCACCAGATCCGGTACAAGAGGCTGAGCAAGACGAATTCGAGGGGCCGCGCCGGCGTGCCCGCCGCGAACGGGCCGAGCGTCGTGCCGCGCAGGCTCGCGCCACCGCGATCGAGGAAGCCCGGCGCGAAGCCAAGCGCCGGGTTCACGGCGGCGCCGTCAAGGAACCCAAACCCGTTGCCCGCGGTGTGGTTCGCGGCTTGAAAATGCTGTTGGCCACGGTGGTCTTGCTGATCGTCGGGCTAGGGCTGGGACTCATCCTCTATTTCACGCCGGCCATGTCGGCGCGCGACATCATCGTCACCGGGGTCGGTAACGTGACCCGTGAGGAGGTGCTCGCCGCGGCCAGCATACGGCCAGGGACTCCGCTGCTGCAGATCAACACCAAAGAGGTCGCTGACCGGGTCGCAACGATCCGGAGGGTGGCCATTGCGCGGGTGCAACGGCAGTACCCGTCCGCTTTGCGGATCACCATCGTGGAGCGGATCCCCTTGGTGGTGAAAGATTTTCCGGACGGCCCGCACCTTTTCGATCGCGACGGCGTGGACTTCGCGACCGGTCCGCCGCCGCCTGCCCTGCCCTACTTGGATGTCGACAACCCGGGCCCCACCGATCCCGCTACGTTGGCCGCCCTGCAGGTGTTGACCGCGCTGCGTCCAGAGGTCGCGGGTCAGGTGGGCCGGATCGCGGCTCCGTCGGTGTCGTCGATCACGCTCACCCTCTCCGACGGGCGGGTGGTGATCTGGGGAACCACCGACCGCGCGGAGGAGAAGGCGGAGAAGCTGGCGGCGCTACTGACGCAACCTGGCCAGACCTACGACGTGTCCAGCCCCGATCTGCCGACGGTGAAGTGATGGCTGGTCACTGGGCGGGTAGTGGAGCCGAGGTCACGGTGGCGAGCCGGATCTGAGGTTGCCCGCGTGTTCGCGCACAAAAAATTGCGTGTGACGCGTCGGCGCGCCTGCACGGCTAGCACCCGTCGTACCCATACGGTTCTGGTTACGCGGAACTAACTTGACATAACTCTAACTCTATGGTTGAGGTTGAGGGTTTTGCAAGTGACACACCGTAGGGAGAACTGAGCCCGTCAGGGAGGAAGACGAATGATGACCCCCCCGCATAACTATCTGGCCGTCATCAAGGTCGTAGGCATCGGTGGTGGCGGCGTCAACGCCGTCAACCGGATGATCGAGCAGGGCCTCAAGGGCGTGGAGTTCATCGCGATCAATACCGATGCGCAGGCATTGTTGATGAGCGACGCGGACGTCAAGCTCGATGTAGGTCGCGAATCGACACGGGGGCTCGGCGCCGGCGCCGACCCCGAGGTTGGACGCAAGGCCGCCGAGGACGCCAAAGACGAGATCGAGGAGCTGCTTCGCGGCGCCGACATGGTGTTCGTCACCGCCGGTGAAGGCGGCGGCACCGGCACCGGAGGCGCGCCCGTCGTCGCCAGCATTGCCCGCAAAATGGGTGCGTTGACCGTCGGCGTCGTCACCCGGCCGTTTTCCTTCGAAGGCAAGCGGCGCAGCAACCAGGCCGAAAACGGCATCGCCGCGTTGCGGGAAAGCTGCGACACCCTGATCGTGATTCCCAACGACCGGCTGTTGCAGATGGGCGACGCCGCCGTCTCTTTGATGGACGCCTTCCGCAGCGCCGACGAGGTGCTGCTCAACGGTGTCCAGGGCATCACTGACCTGATCACCACGCCGGGTTTGATCAACGTCGACTTTGCCGATGTCAAGGGCATCATGTCCGGCGCCGGCACCGCGTTGATGGGCATCGGCTCGGCCCGCGGTGACGGCCGGTCCCTCAAAGCCGCCGAAATCGCCATCAACTCGCCGCTGTTGGAAGCCTCGATGGAGGGGGCGCAAGGTGTGCTGATGTCGATCGCGGGCGGTAGCGACCTGGGTTTGTTCGAGATCAACGAGGCGGCGTCGCTGGTGCAGGATGCCGCGCACGCGGACGCCAACATCATCTTCGGTACGGTGATCGACGACTCGCTGGGTGACGAGGTACGGGTCACCGTGATCGCGGCAGGCTTCGATGTCAGCGGTCCCGGTCGCAAACCGGTTATGGGAGCTGCGCCTGGGGAGACCGGCGGTGCGCACCGGATCGAGTCGGCCAAGGCCGGCAAACTCACCTCGACACTGTTCGAGCCGGTCGATGCCGTCAGCGTGCCGGTGCACACCAACGGCGCGACGCTGAGCATCGGTGGCGACGACGACGACGTTGACGTGCCACCATTCATGCGCCGCTGAGGATCTCAATTTGCTTGCCAGTGCGCGACAAACCGGCCGCGGTCGGA
The DNA here is from genome assembly GCF_900292015.1 of Mycobacterium basiliense. Taxonomy (NCBI): domain Bacteria; kingdom Bacillati; phylum Actinomycetota; class Actinomycetes; order Mycobacteriales; family Mycobacteriaceae; genus Mycobacterium; species Mycobacterium basiliense. The sequence continues at coordinate 3,321,013 of NZ_LR130759.1, read as the reverse complement.
CAGTGCTGCCGTCTGGTCGGCAACCGATTCCGGATACTGAAAACGTGAGCGTACGTATCCGCCGGGTGACCACCACCCGGGCGGGCGGTGTGTCCCGGCCCCCGTTCGACACTTTCAATCTGGGCGACCACGTCGGCGACGATCCGACTGCGGTCGCCGCGAACCGGGCCCGGTTGGCCACTGCCATCGGTCTGCCCGGCGATCGAGTGGTGTGGATGAACCAGGTTCACGGTGACCGGATTGAGGTGGTCGACGAGCCGCGTAATACCGCGTTCGATGACACCGATGGCTTGGTGACCAGCACCCCGGGATTGGCGTTGGCCGTGATGACGGCCGATTGCGTGCCGGTCCTGATGGCAGATGCGCGGGCGGGCATCGCCGCGGCAGTCCATGCCGGTCGAGTCGGTGCCCAGCACGGCGTCGTGGTTCGCGCCGTCGAGGTGATGCTCGGGCTGGGCGCACAGGCCGGCGACATATCGGCGCTGTTGGGTCCGGCGGCCAGTGGTCAGAACTATGAGGTACCCGCTGAAATGGCCGATGAGGTCGACGCAGCGCTGCCGGGCAGCCGCACCACCACGTCCGCCGGGACTCCCGGACTTGACCTTCGGGCTGGAATCGCCCGTCAGTTAAAGGATTTGGGCGTCACGTCCATCGACGTTGATCCGCGTTGCACGATCGCAGATCCGGGGTTGTTCAGCCATCGGCGCGGTGCGCCGACTGGGCGGCTGGCGTCGCTGGTATGGATGGAATGACCACGATGGTGGTAGAGGTGCCGGTGAGCGGCAACCAGGGCGGCGACCGCCAATCGGAATTGACGCATCGGTTAGCGGCCGTGCGATCGCGGCTTGCCGCGGCCGCCGAGGCGGCCGGCCGCTCCGTCGCGGAAATCGAACTGCTGCCGATTACCAAATACTTTCCAGCCAGCGATGTTGCGATTTTGGCCCGGTTGGGGTGTCGTGCCGTTGGCGAATCGCGGGAGCAGGAGGCCGCGGCCAAAGTGGTTGAACTGGCTCGGCTCTCGGCGGCTTCCCCCGGGTCTGGATCTCGTGCTGTCCAGTGGCACATGGTAGGTCGGATCCAGCGGAACAAGGCGCGTTCGCTGGCGCAATGGGCGCACACCGTGCACTCGGTGGACAGCGCCCGGTTGGTGACCGCGCTGGATCGAGCGGTTGGCGCGGCCTTGGCCGATCGGCGTCGCGGCAATCCGCTGCGGGTCTACGTCCAGGTCAGTCTGGACGGCGACGTGTCTCGCGGCGGCGTCGACATGACAGAGTCCGGCGCGGTGGATCGGATCTGTGCGCAGGTGCAGGACTCACCAAGCCTGCAACTGGTCGGCTTGATGGGCGTTCCGCCGCTGGATTGGGCTCCGAACGAGGCCTTTGACCTGCTGCAATCGGAGCACAGGCGAGTGCTCGAGGCGTTCCCCGCTGCGGTCGGGCTGTCCGCCGGCATGTCCGATGACCTCGAAGCTGCCGTTAAACATGGATCAACGTGTGTGCGTGTCGGTACCGCGCTATTGGGTCCGCGACAGTTACGGTCACCGTGAATAGTCACTGTAGTCACACCTTCATCACAGACACCACATATCCCAGGGCTAGAAGGGGTCACGCAATGAGCACACTGCACAAGGTCAAGGCCTACTTCGGTATGGCTCCGATGGAGGATTACGACGACGAGTACTACGACGACCGCACTCCTTCACGCGGTTATGCGCGGCCTCGATTTGACGACGAATACGGCCGCTATGAAGGGCGCGACTACGACGATCCACGCCGCGAGCTCCGCGGCGAATTGCGTGGTGAGCCAGCGGACTATCCGCCGCCCAGTAGCTATCGCGGCGGCTACCCCGACGAACCCCGATTCCAGCCCCGCGAGTTCGACCGCTCCGATATGGCTCGTCCACGCTTTGGATCGTGGCTGCGCAATTCCACCCGCGGCGCGCTGGCGATGGACCCGCGTCGGATGGCGATGATGTTCGAGGAGGGCCACCCCCTCTCGAAGATCACCACGCTGCGGCCCAAGGACTACAGTGAGGCTCGCACGATCGGCGAGCGGTTCCGGGACGGCACCCCGGTCATCATGGATCTGGTGTCGATGGACAACGCCGACGCCAAGCGGTTGGTCGACTTCGCCGCCGGATTGGCTTTCGCATTGCGTGGCTCCTTCGACAAGGTCGCAACCAAGGTGTTCCTGCTATCGCCGGCGGACGTTGACGTCTCCCCGGAAGAGCGTCGGCGGATCGCCGAAACCGGTTTCTACGCGTACCAATAGACCATCCTGCTGCTGCGCAGTCCGGTGGGTCACGGGTCGGCGTGCCGGGCTGGCCGGTCATGGGCCCGGCGGGCGATGTGCCACCAGATGTAAGCCATGGGTCTGAGTCGGTAGGCTTGCGCTTGCCGACCCCACGGGCGGCGTATTCACATCCTCATCGGTAAGGTCGGGCTTTCGTTGGTGCTGTTTTTTCAAATCCTTGGGTTTGCGCTATTCATCTTCTGGCTGCTGCTCATCGCGCGGGTCGTCGTTGAGTTCATCCGTTCGTTCAGCCGCGACTGGCGTCCCAGCGGCATCACCGTGGTGATCCTGGAGATCATCATGTCTATTACCGACCCCCCGGTGAAACTGCTTCGCCGGCTGATCCCGCAACTCACCATCGGCGCGGTGCGCTTCGATCTGTCCATCATGGTGCTGTTGCTGGTCGCATTCATCGGTATGCAGCTGGCGTTCGGTGCCGCGGCGTGAGACCTGCTGCCGTACTCCGGGTGAGGTTCAGAGACGGTTCGGCCACGATTCGGCGACAAGTTTGCCGCGCATCATTTTCAAATCTAAGGAATGTGATTTATTAGCCTCAGAGATTGAAATTGATCCTTATTTATTAGTCCAATCGGCAACCGCCGAGTCTGGTGTGACAGGATGGACGGCAGTTGCACGACGGCAACCACTCCGTTCTACACTTTCCAGATCGTTTGACCGTCCAGTAACTTGAGGGGACAAACAATGCCGCTTACACCTGCCGACGTCCACAATGTGGCGTTCAGTAAGCCGCCTATCGGCAAGCGCGGGTACAACGAAGACGAAGTTGACGCCTTCCTTGACCTGGTGGAGAACGAGCTGACGCGGCTTATCGAAGAGAATTCCGATCTGCGTCAGCGGATTGCCGAGCTGGACCAGGAGCTGGCGGCGGGGGGCGGAGCCGGCGGCGGCGTGACAGCCCAGCCCACCCAGGCGATGCCGGTATACGAGCCCGAACCCGAGCCGGTCCGGGCTCCGGCTCCGACGGGAACCAACGAGGAACAAGCCATCAAGGCGGCGCGGGTGCTGAGCCTGGCCCAAGACACTGCCGATCGCCTGACCAGCACCGCCAAGGCCGAATCCGACAAGATGTTGGCCGATGCCCGCTCCAACGCCGATCAGATAGTCAGCGAGGCGCGGCACACCGCCGAGACCACCGTCGCCGAGGCCCGGCAGCGCGCCGACGCGATGCTCGCCGACGCGCAGTCCCGGTCGGAGAATCAGTTGCGGCAGGCCCAGGAGAAGGCCGACGCCCTGCAAGCCGACGCGGAACGCAAGCACTCCGAAATCATGGGCACCATCAACCAGCAGCGCACGGTACTCGAAGGCCGCCTTGAGCAGCTGCGCACGTTCGAACGCGAGTACCGCACCCGGCTCAAGACATATTTGGAATCCCAGCTCGAGGAACTCGGTCAGCGTGGATCGGCGGCCCCGGTCGATTCGAGCGCGGATGCCGGTGGGTTTGAGCAGTTCAACCGAGGTAGCAACTAGTCGGGACACGCCGCCGGACACGCGCTGGGTTTTCCAGGTCGCCACGGAGAGCCTGGTAGGTTTGGCAGTCGCTGCTCGCCGGCTGGAGGATGACCGATGTTGATCATTGCCCTCGTATTGGCCCTGATAGGGCTCGTTGCGTTGGTGTTCGCGGTGGTGACCAGCAATGAGCTGGTCGCCTGGGTCTGTATCGGCGCCAGTGTCCTGGGCGTGATATTGCTCATCGTTGATGGGATCAGAGAACGTCAGCAGCGAGAGGCCGGTGGTCAAGACTCGGGTCAAGAGTCGGGCCAGGACGACGAACAGGCTGAAGACGGCGACGTGGACTACGTCGAATACCCCGACGAGGACGAGCCGGAATCACCGGACACGCCGGAGATAGCGGCCGACGCCACCGACGCAGAGACGGGCTCCGATGTGCCGGAGGAATCCGTGGTGGGGGTCGACCGAAGCGGGGATGAGAACGCCGAGTAGTGCGCTCTGAGCCGGATTTAGCTAGTCGTTGCGCTCAGTAGCCTGCGGACCTCGTCGTCACTGACTTGATGAAAATCGCCGTAGACCTGTCCGACGGCGTCAAACACGTCCGGTGTGATCACACAGACGAAATCGTCGACGTCTCTTGCAAGTTCCCCGCACGCCGCGGCGGGTCCGACGGGGACCGCGACCACCACTGATCGAGGTTTGGTGGTACGGACGGCCCGCACCGCTGCGAGCATGCTCGCGCCGGTAGCGATGCCGTCGTCGACCAGGATCACAACTCTTCCGAACGGGTCGGCTACCTGGCGGCCCTCCCGATAGGCGCGCTCTCGCCGGTTGAGTTCGGCCCGCTCTGCGGCCACAACTGCGCGCAGCTGCTCTGGGGTGATACGCAAGCTGGATACCACGTTCGTGTTCATCACGACCCCGCCGCCGCTAGCCAAGGCGCCCATGGCCAGTTCGGGCAACTGTGGTACACCGAGCTTGCGGACCAGGAACACATCCAGCTCGGCGTGCAGCGCCGACGCGACCTCCCAGCCAACGGGAATACCGCCACGGGGCAGTCCTAGAACAAGCAGGCCCGGTGTGCCACGGTAGGAGACCAGTCGCTCTGCCAGCGCGCGTCCCGCATCGTAGCGGTCGCGGAAGCCGCGTATCGGTGTCCGGTTGAGAAAGCCACTCGGTGGGTCCATCGGGATTGCACTCTCGGCTGGCTGGCCCACCAAGCCTACGACCGACAGACCCGTCCCGGAACCGGTCGGCACAGGTGGAAGCCGCTACCCACGGATACTCGTCTTGCAAGGCGACCCGGCCGATCATCGTGTTGCGGTCCCCGCAACGACCGCTGGCCGAAAGCGGAGCGCGCACCGCTCGCCGATTGATCGTTACCGAGTCCCGAGAAGCGGCGCGACAACGCATCTTTCGCCGTTGTCCGCGCCTCGCCGCCGGTTGCCTGCCGTTCTTTCGACGCAATTCGTTCATTGCCTAGGACAACTCACACGGTGACCGAGGGGGACTTGGCCAGTTACAACACGGGTTGAGACCTGGCGAATCGGGACCCGCTCGTGGTGCAGCGCTGGGGTTGACTCGCTCTAGTGTCGGGCGGTCGGGCTAGGGGTCGAGTTGGGCGGGCGCGACTCGGCACCCGGCGGCTTGGGCTCCGGTGTGCAGGCGTCGGTCCCAAACGGCGACGATCAGGCCGGGGTCGCCGACTGCCAACGCGCTGGCCAGATGGACAGCGTCGGCTCCGCGTAAGGTGTGGGCTCGGGCGAGGCGGCCGGCGTGCTGTTCAACCGTCGCGGTGAGTTCGACTGGGCGGGTGGCGGCCCAGAAGTCCTCCCAGTCACGCTCGGCAGCGGCGAGCTCGGATTCGGTTAGGTCGTGATCGCGGGATGCTGCAGCGAGTGCGGCGCGGACTTCGGGGTAGGTCAGACGGCTGGACAATGCGGCATCGCAGCCATCCCATAGCGCGGACGCCAGCGAGCTCCCTGTCTCGGTGGTGAGAAGTTTGACGAAGGCGCTGGCGTCGAAGTAGACGAGCGGCACCCGTCAGCGCCGCTGGTCGCTGACGCGGTCAGACACCGGCCGCCGCGGTCGGGGCCGGGATCGTCCCGCAGCGACGGGCCGCTGCGCGGTGGCCTTGCCAATCACGCCTTCGGCCGTGAGACGCTCCAACGTGCCTGCGCTGTCCACAGCAGTGAGTCGCGCGACCGGAATCCCGCGGTCGGTGATGACGACCTCACCACCAGCCCGAGCCCGATCGAGCCATTTGCTGAGGTGTGCTCGCAGCTCGGTCACGGATACGTCCACATCGCGAACTGTACATCCACAGGACTGTAATTTGTACATACCATGATTGAGTGTGGCAACGACGACCTGAGAGATCGACCTGCGTAAGCCGGAGGTGGGGTGCCAACGGGCCGATACGCCGATTCGTCCCGCGGGGACTTGCCCACCTACGACACGGGTTGTGACCTGGCAATTGAGGCGGTGACCGCATCGCACGCCGGCGCCGGATACCCGCGCTTGGTGCCGCCGCATCCGCGGCCAAGACACCGTCGCCCTTATGCGCGCGATCATCGTCATCCTGATGAGGTGGCCCGCGCTGCACACAACGTTGCCGTTGTAACCGCCGACCGCCACCAACTACCGGACCGCGTGCGCCGACTGTGCATCAGCACGGCATGCACACAGCCCGACAATGCCGCCTAGACGACCAGCGATAACCCCGATCGGGCAGGGTCTCCGGCATGCTTAAACCGGTGCGGGACCGATGAATTCGACGCCCGCACGAATCGCGGGGCGGTGCCTCAGGATCCGGAAATGCGCCAGCCTGCCGAGCCCCCGTGTCGTCATCAAACGCGCGCCCGGCCAGGACGCAACAATCTTTGCGCTCGTCGCATAGGGAGTCTCGGGGTCATCGGGGTCGTGGATGAGCAGCAGCGGCGGATAGTCGGTCCGGGCGGCCACCCGAACCATGTTGGTGTCCTCTAAAGGCATGCCGATACGGCGTTCAAGACGGCGATGCAAGCCGGCGCGTATCCGTCGGCCGAAGCCGTGTCGCGCGGCGAAGAGATCCAGATAGATCGGGAACTCTCCCATTGGCGCGAGAAACACCAAACGCCCGACCGTCGTGCCCCACGCCGCCGCGAAGACGGTCGCATTGGCCCCGAGTGAATGGGCGACGACAGCGCGGGCCGGCCCGTGCTCTCGGATGATCGCTGCAACCGCTTCGGCGCACTCGATGGCGGTGGTGCGACCCGGTGCCAGTGAGCCCGGATCGGACTCGTTATGGCTGGGCAGATCGAACGCGATGACGCGATGACCGGCCTCCACGAGAGGTTTGATGAACATGCCGAGGTGCGGGCGACGCCCGCCCCAGCCGTGCACGAGATAGACCGGTGGCCCCTCGCCCCAGGCCTCTCCGACGATGCGGTGCCCGCTCCAGTGCGCTTCCAGTGGCCGGCCGGGCGGAACGCCGGGTGGCATGCGCAAACTTGATTCCATGACCGGCGGGGTACACCACAGCTCGGTCGCCCACCGCGACCCCAATGCCGGGGCAAAGCGCTCCAGCAGCCAGAACGCCCGGCGGACTCGAGTGGCCACCGGCGGTTGGACACCGGAACCCTGCACGTCGAGAACGGGCGGGCTCGAAGAACCGCTGCCGATCTCGTCCGTGCTCTCCCGATTGATCATGTCTCGCCTGCCTTTCAGATCGTCGACTCACGCTGCAAAGCAGCTGAGCCGCCGCTGGTGGTGCAAGGTACCAAGGGGCGTCCTGGCCCGGCAACGCGCCAGTGTTGTCGGGAGGGGAAGTACGTGTCCGTGTGAAAAGCCGAGTTCCTTGGACAGTTCGGCGATAGACGGGGCATTCGGCCCAGGAGAGGCCTGTGCTGTACGCGCTGGCGCGGTGTTATGCGGGTAGCGATTTGACGACCGGTCTAGACCGAAATACTGGATTACGACTTGCTAAGCGAAGTCGACTGCCTGCGGGTAAGTCCCCTGGCGTGGTGGGGTTTCGAGACGTGGGGCGGATGGGCCCGGACATATTGCCGGGTGTGTTGCTGACGGTGCCGGGGCGGGCCATCGCGTAGTGGTCAGGGAGTTACCTACCAAAGTGATTGAACCTGGCGGCGATCGAGCGGCAGCCGATGTCGGTGCGCCGGCGGATCAAGCTGTTCGCAGCACTGAACCCAGAAAACCAGACGCCGATTGAGGTGTAAGCACTCCGGCTGTGCTGCCAGGTGCAAATGGCCACGGCAGCCCAACGGCGGGCGTAGTGGCCGTAGGGCAGAATTAGGACATCAACGCGCCACCCAATCGATATCGGCAAACGCTGAACGATCGCTCTGATCGAGTTCAGAGCGTGTTTTCCATATTGGTTGCTAAGAAATTGTGTCCGAGGGGGGACTTGAACCCCCACGCCCATTAGTAGGGCACTAGCACCTCAAGCTAGCGCGTCTGCCATTCCGCCACTCGGACAAATCAACTGCACCAACTGCTGCGATTGCTCGACTGCTTCGACTACAGATGTTGGCAGCTAAGGCTATCGGATCGGCTCGTGCCAGCCCAACCGGGCTGGATGTGGGGCTTTGCCCCGGGCTTCGGGGAGTCCGAATGAGCGGGCAGCGTCACCGGCGGGGTCGGGAATGGTAGGAAAGGTGACTGTGACCCAATACAGCAACGCGACCGGGGCTTGGGGCGACCCGCGCGATGAGGTTGCCGGGGTGGTCAGCAGACTGATCCGGTTCGATACCAGCAATACCGGCGAACCCGAGACCACCAAAGGTGAGGCGGAGTGCGCGCGATGGGTTGCCGAGCAACTCGCGGAGGTCGGCTACCAGCCCGAATACCTGGAGTCCGGCGCCCAGGGCCGGGGCAACGTGTTCGTCCGGCTGCCCGGCGCGGATCCTTCCCGGGGCGCTCTGCTGATCCACGGCCACCTCGATGTGGTCCCGGCCGAAGCAGCCGATTGGAGCGTGCACCCGTTTTCTGGCGCGATCAAAGACGGGTATGTCTGGGGCCGCGGCGCGGTCGACATGAAGGACATGGTCGGCATGATGATCGTGGTCGCGCGGCATTTCCGGCGAGCCGGCATCGTGCCGCCACGCGATCTGATTTTCGCCTTCCTCGCCGACGAGGAGCACGGCGGTGCCTTCGGGGCGCAGTGGCTGGTCGATAACAGGCCGGATCTGTTCGACGGTGTGACGGAGGCCATCGGTGAAGTCGGCGGCTTTTCCCTAACGGTGCAACGCCGCGACGGCGGCGAACGCCGCCTGTACCTGATCGAAACGGCCGAAAAGGGCATTCAATGGATGCGTTTGACCGCACGCGGTCGTGCCGGGCACGGCTCAATGGTGCACGACCACAACGCGGTCACCGCGCTCGCCGAGGCGGTCGCCCGGCTGGGTCGTCACCAGTTTCCGCTGGTACGTACCGACTCCGTAGCCCAGTTCTTGGCTGCGGTCGGGGAGGAAACCGGGCTGACGTTCGACAACGACTCGGACCTCGATGGGGCGCTCGACAAACTTGGGCCGATGGCCCGTCTTTTGAAGGCCACGCTGCGCGACACTGCGAACCCGACGATGCTCCGGGCCGGCTACAAGGCGAACGTGATCCCAGCGAACGCGGAAGCCGTGGTGGATTGCCGGGTACTGCCCGGTCGCAAAGCGGCGTTCGAAGCCGAAGTCGACAAACTGCTTGGACCTGACATCACGCGGGATTGGGTCAAGGATTTGCCCTCGTATGAGACCGGTTTCGACGGCGATCTGGTCGATGCCATGAACGCTGCGGTGCTTGCGGTCGATCCGGATGGGCGCATCGTGCCGTACATGCTTTCCGGTGGCACTGACGCGAAGGCGTTCGCGCGCTTGGGCATTCGCTGCTTTGGTTTTAGTCCGTTGCGGTTGCCGCCCGAGTTGGATTTCACGTCGTTGTTCCACGGCGTCGATGAGCGGGTACCAATCGATGCGCTGAAGTTCGGCACAGATGTGCTGCAGCATTTCCTGACTCACTGCTGAGCAGGAAGCTAAGGCAACTACACGAGAGGACTGAGCATGACAACACCGCCCAACCCCTACGACGCACTGCCCAAGCTGCCGCCCTTCACCGTGATCTCTGATTCCATCACCGACGGTCAGCCGCTGGCCAGCGCACAGGTCAGCGGGATCATGGGCGCGGGCGGGCAGGATGCCAGCCCGCAATTGAGCTGGTCGGGATTCCCCGAGGAAACCCGCAGTTTTGCGGTCACCGTCTATGACCCCGACGCCCCGACTGGTTCCGGATTCTGGCACTGGGCGGTCGCCAACCTGCCTGCGGATGTGACCGAGCTGGCCGAGGGTGTGGGCGACGGCCGTGAACTGCCCGGCGACGCAGTGACGCTGGTCAACGACGCCGGGATGCGCCGCTACGTCGGCGCCGCGCCACCCTCCGGGCACGGTCCGCACCGCTACTACGTTGCGGTGCATGCGGTGGACCTGGAGAAGCTGGATCTCAGCGAGGACGCCAGCCCGGCGTTTCTCGGATTCAACCTGTTCCAGCACGCAATCGCGCGTGCGGTCATCCACGGGACCCACGAGCAGCGGTAGCAGGGTGCCGCCGAGTCGTAAAATGCGCGCTCGGCGCCGGCCAGGTCAACCCGGCGGTCGTTGCGGCTTCCGCGCCGCCGACCCGACCGCATCACCGAGTGAGGCGAAGCCGCCGTCGTGCAACCGGCGGGCAATGCCGTCGTGAATGTGCTTGGCCCATCGGCCGCCGCCGTAGATGAAGCCGGTGTAGCCCTGCAGTAGTGACGCGCCTGCGGTGATGCGCTCCCACGCGTCGTCAGCGGTCTCGATACCGCCGACGCTGATCAACGTCAGGCGATCGCCGACCCGAGCATAAAGCCGGTGCAGCACCTCCACAGCGCGGTGGGCCACCGGAGGTCCAGAAATGCCGCCCGCGCCTAGCCGGTCGACCCCGGGGGTGGCCAGGTTCTCTCGTGACACGGTGGTGTTGGTCGCGACGATTCCGGCGAGGCCAAGTTCTACAGCCAGATCCGCGATGTCGTCGACGTCGGAATCGGAGAGGTCCGGTGCGATTTTCACCAGCACCGGTGTCGTGGTTTCGGCTAGGACGGCAGCCAGGATGGGCCGCAGTGACTCGACCGCTTGCAAGTCGCGAAGCCCTGGTGTGTTGGGGGAGCTGACGTTGACCACCAGATACGACGCCAACGGACCGACCAACCGGGCGCTGGCCCGGTAGTCGTCTACCGCGCGCTCCGGCGGGGTCGTTTTGGTTTTGCCGATGTTGACCCCGATCGGCACCTCGGGATGGTGTCGCGCAAGCCGGATCGCGAGTGCGCCTGCGCCATGGTTGTTGAACCCCATCCGGTTGAGCAGGGCACGGTCGTTGGGCAAGCGAAACATCCGCGGCTGGGGGTTGCCAGGCTGTGAGTGTGCGGTGACGGTGCCGATCTCGGCATAGCCGAATCCGAGCGCGGCCCAGGTGCCCAGTCCGATGCCGTCCTTGTCGAAGCCCGCGGCCAGCCCCAATGGTCCTGGGAACCGTGTGCCAAAGACCGTGCTGGACAGCACCGGATCCGTCGGGCCCAACCAGCGGCCAAGGTTCTTGCGCGCCGGCGCAACGGCGGTGACGCCGCGCAGGATGGCAAAAACCACCCTGTGCGCACGCTCGGGCGGGAGCAGGAACAACAGCCGTCGCACCAGGGCGTAGATCCAGCGCCTGTCTTCGTTCCGGTCGCCCACCGCTACAGTTCCGGCTGGTCGGGTAGTGGGTTATCGAAACGAGACTTTTTGCGGCGCAACAATACTCGCCTGCTGCCGTCGGTATAGAGCCGCACCCGTGTCAACTCCCAGCCGCGATACTCGGCCTCGATGGACAGCCGGGTGGAGGCGCTGAGCCGGGTCACTTCCGGCGGAAGGCGCAGCGGCGCCCATTCGTACTCGTCCGACATTTCGGTGTCCCAGCCCGCGGGCAGCCGACTCCACTTGGGTGCCGGTCGGCTGGTCACGGGATACCCGCCGCATGCTCGATGACCTGGACCCCGGCGCCGGAGCCCGACACTACGTACAACGTGCCTGACGTTTCGTCAAAGGCCAGCGAGTTGGGTTGCTGCACGGTTGGGTAACGCACCTTTTCCACGGGTATTCCGGTGGACAGATCGTAACCAATGACGAGGTTTGATGCGGTTTGGGACACCCACGCCAGGTCGTGTGATCCGGCCAGCCCGTACGGGGACCTCCGCACCGGGTAGGCCTGACGCAAGATCAGCGGGTTTACGCCGTATACCAATAGCTGGCCACCTCGGGTATCGGCGACCAACACTCGGCCCAGCGGATCGGCGGCCAGGGTGGTCGCGCCCTCGCCGGCGCGCAGCGCCTGCTCGACGCTACCGCCGGCGCCGATCGCTGTGACCGACGTCTGGCCACGATCCAGCACGACTGTCGTGTTTCCCTGCGTCACAACGGCATCGACGCGTGCAAAGATCTTGCTTCGGTTGACCACGCTGGCGGTGCCGGCGTTGGTGGGTGTCCCCGACGGGGCCAACGTATAGAGTGCGCCGTCGGCGCTGCCGAGCACCAGCTTGCCGTCGGCCCGGCGCGCGATCGCGGTGAAATCGGTACCCGCGGCGTCGGCGACACCTATCTGCGCAATCTGGCCGCTGGCCAGATTGATTGCGCTGTATGCACCGCGGCCGGCCGCATAGGCCGTGCCGTTGCCATCGCAGGCCAACGCCGTCGCAGGACCCGGCAGGGCGATCGTCCGGGGCGCAGTTTGCTCATTGCCGAAGATGCTGATGCTGGCAGGCGCCGACGGGTCGCTACCGGCGCTGAGTGTCACCAACCGATGAGAGCCGCCGTCGTAGATCGCTGCCTGGGCCTTACCGGCCAGCGGGCGAACTACGCCCGCCGGTGTCTGGGAGGCGCGCGGAGATACCGCGGGCCGCGCCGGCTCGACGGTGGGGGGTGCGGTTTGGAGCGGATTGGACGAGCACGCGGTCGCTGAAGCCAGCAAAATCACTACGCTAAAAAAATGACTCTGAAGTGCTCGTTTAGCATTTTCTAGCAACGGATCCCTCTCGAATCTCGACGGTGAAGTCAAAAATTTAATGAACGTTGTCGCATCCAATATCGTCATGTTGCCCACGGAAAGTGTTTCCGGCGAGGTATGGTCAGGGCATGACCGTCGCCGCGGACCGGCATATGGCAGACAAAGGGTTTGCTATGGAAGACATGCTGACCGGAATCTCCGCGAGCGGATACGGGCAAGTCGGAGATGGGCACAGTTTTTCCTTCCACATCGAAAACCGCTCGCTCGTTGTCGAAATTTACCGGCCACGCCTCAGCGGGCCAGTTCCTCAGGCCGAAGATGTCGTCGCGCGGTCAGTCCGCGGCCTGGTCGACATCGACCTGACTGATGAGCGCAGCCTGGCGGCGGCGGTGCGTGACTCGGTCGCCCACGCCGCGCCCGTATCGCGCTAGTCGTCTCGGGCAGCAGTCCCCGGCACCAGGTACGGTCGTCGTCGTGTCTGCGGTTGCGGCGATGTCCTGGTGGCAAGTCATCTCGTTGGCTGTCGTGCAAGGTTTGACCGAGTTCTTGCCGGTGTCCTCCTCGGGACATTTGGCGATCGTGTCTCGGATTTTCTTCAACGACGACGCCGGCGCTTCATTCACTGCGGTCACACAGCTAGGCACCGAGGCCGCGGTACTGGCCTACTTCGCGCGCGACATCGTGCGAATCGTCCGGGCCTGGTTTGACGGTCTGGTGGTCAAGTCGCATCGCAACGCCGACTACCGTCTCGGCTGGTACGTCATCATCGGGACCATCCCCATCTGCATTTTGGGTCTGTTGTTCAAGGATGAAATTCGGTCGGGTGTGCGCAACCTGTGGGTGGTTGCGACGGCATTGGTGATCTTTTCGGCAGTGATTGCCCTCGCCGAGTACGTGGGTCGGCAAGACCGGCACATTGACCAGCTGACCTGGCGGGATGCCGTGGTGGTCGGAACCGCCCAGACGTTGGCCCTCGTTCCCGGTGTTTCGCGCTCCGGGGCGACCATCAGCGCTGGGTTGTTTCTTGGACTCGACCGCGAGTTGGCCGCCCGATTCGGGTTCCTGCTTGCGATACCCGCCGTGTTCGCCTCCGGGCTGTTCTCGCTGCCAGACGCCTTCCATCCGGTGACTCAAGGAATGAGTGCCACTGGTCCGCAGCTGCTGGTGGCCACCCTGATCGCGTTCGGGGTGGGTCTCAGCGCGGTGGCCTGGTTCCTGCGATTTCTGCTGCGGCACAACATGTATTGGTTCGTGGGTTATCGAGTTGCCGTTGGTGTGGCGGTGCTGATCCTGCTGGCCACCGGGACGGTGGCCGCGACATGACCGTCATCCTGTTGCGTCATGGGCGGTCCACCTCCAACACCGCGGGCATACTGGCCGGCCGTTCTGAGGGCGTTGATCTCGACGACAAGGGACGCGAACAAGCGGCCGGGTTGATCGATCGGATCGGTGAGCTACCGGTGCGGGCGGTGGTTTCGTCGCCGATGCTGCGCTGCCGTAACACGGTGGCGCCGTTGGCCCGCGCGCTATGTCTCGAGCCGCTCATCGACGATCGGCTTTCCGAAGTCGACTACGGTGAGTGGACCGGCCGTAAAATCGCCGATCTGATCAACGAGCCGATGTGGAAGATCGTTCAGGCTCATCCCAGCGCGGCGATGTTTCCCAGCGGCGAGGGCTTGTCGCAGGTACAGGCCCGCGCTGTGGCCGCCGTCCGCGAACACGACCGGTTGTTGGCCGACCAGCACGGGGGCGACGCCTTGTGGCTGGCCTGCACCCATGGCGACGTCATCAAGTCGGTGATTGCTGACGCGTACGGCATGCACCTCGACGGCTTCCAGCGGGTTACCGCCGACCCGGCGTCGGTGAGCGTGGTCCGCTACACCCCAATGCGGCCGTTCGTGTTGCACGTCAATCACACCGGCGCGCGGCTGTCGGCGGGGTTACGCGCCGCGCCCCCGCCCAAGGCGTCGTCAGCCAATGTGCCCGATGACAACAAAGTAGGAGAGTCCGACCGTGGGGTGCCGCCCGGTGACGCCATCGTCGGCGGCTCCACTGGCTAATTGCGATACACCCCGTTAGTTCAGCGGTGCGTGCCCTATGAGTCGCACGGTGACCGCATCTGCACGGTATTTTGGAGGTGCCATGTCCCGCGCAATTCACGTATTCCGCACACCCGACCGCTTCGTGGCCGGGACCGTAGGTCAGCCCGGAAATCGCACGTTCTACATTCAGGCAGCGCACGACAACCGGGTCGTGTCGGTGGTTCTGGAGAAGCAACAGGTCGCGGTGCTTGCCGAACGCATCGGTGCGTTGCTGCTCGAGGTGAATCGCAGATTCGGCACGCCGGTACCTCCGGAGCCCACCGAGGTTGATGACCTGAATCCACTGATCATGCCGGTGGATGCGGAGTTCCGGGTCGGGACGATGGGACTTGGTTGGGATTCGGAGGCCCAGACCGTGGTCGTTGAACTGCTGGCCGTCACCGACGCGGAGTTCGATGCCTCGGTGGTGCTCGACGACACCGACGAGGGTCCCGACGCGGTGCGTGTCTTCCTCACGCCGGAGTCGGCGCGACAGTTCGCCACCCGGTCTAACCGCGTCATCTCCGCGGGGCGCCCGCCGTGCCCGCTGTGCGACGAGCCGCTGGACCCCGAGGGGCATATCTGCGCACGCGCCAACGGCTACCGGCGCGATGTGCTGCTCGGGCCCGCCGATGACGCCGAGGAATGACGACCGTGAGGTTCTGCGGGACGGCGAACTGACGGTTCTCGGACGTATTCGCTCGGCCAGCAATGCCACCTTTCTTTGTGAATCAACGCTGGGCGAGGACGCCGTGCACTGCGTCTACAAGCCGATCTCCGGTGAGCAGCCGTTGTGGGACTTCCCCGATGGAACGCTGGCCGGCCGCGAACTCAGTGCCTATCTAGTGTCAGCGCATTTGGGCTGGAACATTGTGCCGTACACGGTTATTCGCGACGGACCCGCCGGTATTGGCATGTTGCAGCTGTGGATACAGCAGCCGGGCGACACGGCAGACACCGATCCACCGACCAGACCCGACCTGGTTGATTTGTTTCCCACCGGCACGTCCCAGCCCGGATATCTGCCGGTGCTTCGTGCCTACGACTATGCCGGCGACGAGGTGGTCTTGATGCACGCCGACGACATTCGATTGAAGCGGATGGCCGTGTTCGACGTCTTGGTCAACAACGCGGACCGTAAGGGGGGCCACATCTTGTACGGCATCGACGGCCACGTGTACGGAGTCGACCATGGCGTATGCCTGCACGTCCAGGACAAATTGCGCACCGTGCTATGGGGTTGGGCGGGCAAGCCGATCGATGACCAAACGTTGGAGGCGGTTGCCGGTCTCGCCGATGACCTTGGCGGATCGCTTGGCCAGGCGCTGATCGGACAAATCACCAGCGCCGAAATCGCGGCGCTACGCCGGCGCGCACACGCACTACTGAACAATCCGGTGATGCCTGGGCCGAACCGCCATCGACCGATACCCTGGCCGGCGTTCTAGCGTCAGGATCGGCCTTTGTGCCCTTCCACATCAGCACAGGGGGTCGACTCGGCGATACTAATGCGGTGAGACCGTCCGCACGTGACCTGACAGATGCGGAACTGGCCGCCGAGCTCGCCGCTGATGCGGGGGAGCTGCTGCTGGCGGTGCGGGAAGAAGTTGGCTTCGATCATCCGTGGGCGTTGGGCGACGCCGGTGACATTCAGGCAAACGCGCTGTTGCTGCGTCGGCTGCGGGAGGAACGACCCGGCGATGCGGTGCTTAGCGAGGAAGCCCATGACGATCTGGTGCGGCTGAAGTCCGACCGGGTGTGGATCATCGATCCCCTGGACGGCACTCGCGAATTCTCTACACGTGGCCGTGATGACTGGGCAGTGCACGTCGCCTTGTGGCAGCGTGCGACCAACGGCAAGTCGGCGATCACCGATGCGGCGGTGTCATTGCCGGCCCGCGGAAACGTCGTGTACCGC
This sequence comes from Mycobacterium basiliense, assembly GCF_900292015.1. Lineage (NCBI taxonomy): Bacteria > Bacillati > Actinomycetota > Actinomycetes > Mycobacteriales > Mycobacteriaceae > Mycobacterium > Mycobacterium basiliense. The sequence continues at coordinate 3,304,207 of NZ_LR130759.1, read as the reverse complement.
AGTGACACCGTGACCGCCCAAGCCGCCCCCGTCAGGATTCCTGAGGTCATCCGGGTGGCGGTCAGCACCACCCGGCCGCCGGCAATTCTGTACCGCCTTCGGCATATGCTGCCGATTCAACCGGTGGCCATCGGCTCGGCCGGTGCCAAAGCAATGGCCCTGATCGACGGGGTCGCCGATGCCTACCTGCACGCCGGTGGTCAATGGGAATGGGATTCGGCCGCGCCGGCGGGCGTGGTGCTGGCCGCCGGAATGCATGCGTCCCGGCTCGACGGTTCGCCGCTGCGCTACAACCAGCTCGATCCCTACCTGCCTGACTTCGTGATGTGCAGGCCAGAACTGGCGCCGATGCTGCTGGGCGCCATCCGACAGGCCTTTCTGTAATCAGCTCTCGGCAGTGCTCACCACCCGATCGAGTCTGTACTGGCGGCGCCGACATTGCACCCAGGGCTGGCGAACTCCCGATCTGCCCGCCCTGGCCGCAGAGTCGATGCCTGCCGGGCTCCTCCCCAGCCCGCTACGCGGGCCGTATCGTCGCCCGGTTGGGCTGGACTGCCGGGCTCCTCCCCAGCCCGCTACGCGGGCCGTATCGTCGCCCGGTTGGGCTGGACTGCCGGGCTCCTCCCCAGCCCGCTACGCGGGCCGTATCGTCGCCCGGTTGGGCTGGACTGCCGGGCTCCTCCCCAGCCCGCTACGCGGGCCGTATCGTCGCCCGGCCTAAAGTCAACGTCATGCAGTCGTGGTCTTCCGCACCGGTTCCAACGCTGCCGGGACGCGGTCCGGAGCTACGGCTCTACGACACCGCAGACCGGCAGGTGCGCCCAGTGGCCCCGGGAACCACAGCGACCATGTATGTCTGCGGAATCACGCCTTATGACGCCACTCATCTGGGCCACGCCGCGACCTACCTAGCGTTCGACCTGATCCATCGGCTGTGGCTAGACCTCGGTCACGACGTGCACTACGTGCAGAACGTCACCGACGTCGACGACCCGCTGTTCGAGCGTGCCGATCGCGATGGCATCGATTGGCGCGCCCTTTCCGAGCAGGAAGTCGAGCTATTCCGCGCCGACATGGCCGCCCTGCGGGTACTGCCGCCGCACGACTATGTGGCTGCCACCGAGGCGGTGGCGGAGATGGTTGAGCTGATCGAGAAGTTGTTGGCCTCGGGGGCTGCGTATGTCGTCGATGACGAGTATCCCGATGTCTACTACCGGGCCGATGCCACCGCGCAATTCGGTTACGAGTCGGGCTACAACCGCGACACGATGTTGGACCTGTTCGAGCAGCGCGGCGGCGACCCGCGCCGGTCGGGTAAGAGCGACGAGCTTGACGCTCTGCTATGGCGCGCCCAGCGGCCGGGGGAGCCCAGCTGGCCGTCGCCGCTGGGGCCCGGGCGACCGGGCTGGCACGTCGAATGCGCGGCCATCGCGCTCAGTCGTCTAGGCAGTGGCCTCGACGTACAGGGCGGTGGCAGTGACCTGATTTTTCCACACCATGAATTCACCGCCGCGCACGCCGAATGTGCCACGGGCGAGCGGCGATTCGCGCGGCATTACGTGCACGCCGGAATGATTGGCTGGGATGGGCACAAGATGTCCAAGAGCCGCGGCAACCTGGTGCTCGTTTCGGGACTGCGTACCCAGGGCGTCGAGCCGTCGGCCGTTCGACTGGGTCTGCTGGCCGAGCACTACCGCGCGGACCGCTTCTGGAGCCAGCAAGTGCTCGACGAGGCGGTTGATCGTCTGCAACGCTGGCGCACCGCGACCGCGCTGCCCGCCGGTCCGGACGCCGTCGACGTCATCGCCCGGCTTCGCCGATATCTAGCCGATGACCTCGATACGCCTAAAGCGATTGCGGCACTGGATGGTTGGACCATTGACGCGCTCGAATACGGCGGCCATGATGAGTCGGCGCCGAGGGCGGTGGGGACTGCGATCGATGCGCTGTTGGGGGTGGACCTGTAGCCGGGCGGTGGTACGTTTCGCCCATGACATCGGTGCAGGACAAAGTTGTCTTCATCACAGGTGGTGCCCGAGGAATCGGGGCTGAAGTTGCACGTCGGCTGCACAACAAGGGCGCCAAGCTGGTGCTGACCGACTTGAGCAAGGCCGAGTTGGCCGCAATCGCCGCCGAAATTGGCGGTGATGACCGGCTGCTCACCGTCGTCGCCGACGTGCGGGATCTGCCCGCCATGCAGGCCGCGGCCGATCAGGCGGTCAAAAAATTCGGCGGCATTGACATCGTCGTGGCCAACGCCGGTATCGCCAGCTATGGATCGGTGCTGCAGGTTGATCCGGAAGCCTTCAAACGGGTATTGGACGTCAACGTGGTTGGCGTCTTTCACACCGTGCGCGCCACACTGCAGGCGGTGATCGAGCGACGCGGCTACATGCTGATCGTCTCGTCGTTGGCGGCCTACGCTGCATCGCCCGGGCTGACGCCGTACAACGCGTCCAAGGCTGGGGTCGAGATCTTCGCCAACGCGCTGCGGCTGGAAGTCGCCCGCCACGGCGTCGGTGTCGGCTCGGCGCATATGTCCTGGATCGACACGGCGCTGGTCCGCGATACCAAAGCCGACCTGCCCGCCTTCGACGAGCTGTTGGCCAAGCTGCCCTGGCCGCTGAACAAGACCACCTCCGTGAACAAGTGCGCGGCTGCGTTCGTCAAGGGCATAGAGGGCCGCAAGGCTCGTGTCTTCTGTCCGGATTGGGTCGGCGTTATCCGCTGGCTCAAGCCGATCCTTTCCACCCGGATTGGTGAACGCCCCATTCGCAAGACCACTGCCGAGTTGCTGCCCCGTCTGGATGCCGAGGTCGCCGCGCTCGGTCGCTCCACCAGCGCGTACAACCAGGCGTTGGAAAAGCCCTAACGCGGGCCCCAGCGAGGCTATGATCTGCGTTGTTGCCCCCGGCCCGGTGGTCGACTGGGCAGGTTACTGGGCGGCGCTGAGTGGGCGGAGACCAAGTGTCGTTTGTGAGCGTGCAACCTTCTGTCTTGACTGCTGCGGCCTGGGATTTGGCGGGCGTCGGTTCGGCGATCGGCGCGGCCAACGCGGTCGCGTTCGGTCCCACCTCAGGGTTGGTGGCCGCCGCCGCCGATGAGGTATCGATAGGTATTGCGGCGCTGTTCGGCGCGCATGCCCAGGAGTATCAGGAGATCGGTGCGCGGGCAGCGGCGTTTCACGCACAGTTTGTGGCGGCGCTGACTTCGGGTGGGCGCTGGTATGCCACCGCCGAGGCGGCCGGCGCGTCGCCGTTGCAGGAGGCGCTGAATCTGATCAACGCGCCCACTCAGGCAATATTGGGGCGGCCGTTGATTGGTGATGGTGCCAACGGTGGGCCGGGTCAGGCTGGTGGAGCCGGTGGGTTGCTGTTCGGCAACGGCGGCAACGGCGGGGCCGGGGGGGCGGGGCAGGCCGGCGGCGAGGGTGGCAGCGCGGGTTTGTTCGGCCATGGCGGCAATGGTGGGGCCGGTGGTATTGGGGCCGCCGGCGGCAGCGGGGGCAGCGGCGGACTGTTATATGGCGATGGCGGCGCCGGAGGAAATGGCGGGGCCGGTGCGACGGGCATCAATGGCGGCATGGCCGGGCGGGGCGGCAACGGTGGTAGCGCGTATTGGTTCGGTAACGGCGGCAGTGGAGGGCAGGGCGGCGACGGCCTGGCCGGGGTGGACGGCGTCAACCCGGTACCGGACGCTACCCCCGCAGCACCCGGCACCAACGGTCTGGATTCGGTCGCGGGCGGAACGACAGACGCGTTCGGCGGCAATGGAGGGGCTGGCACCGACGGCGGCCTCGACGAGACCGGCGGCACCGGCGGGCAAGGCGGGCGCGGCCAGGCCGGGCTGGGAGCGGCCCATGGTGGTTCCGGTGGTTCCGGCGGTTCTGGCGGTGCCGGCGGTAAAGGTGGTCACGGCGGGAACGCGGGCTCGGAAGGGAGCGGCGCCCTGGCTGGTGCCGGCGGTAACGGTGGCGATGCCCTGGCCGCCGGCGGTTCCGGCGGTGACGGCGGTAACGGCGGGAACGCCATCGCCGGTCCGAACAACGCTTTTGGGGGTCTGGGCGGTAATGGTGGCAACGGCCATGCCAGCGATGTGTCCGGGAGTGCCGGGGGTGCCGGCGGCGTCGGTGGCGCCGGTGGCCGAGGCGGGTTGTTGATCGGCAACGGCGGCGGCGGTGGCGCTGGCGGCCAGGGCGGCGGCGGAGGTGCGGGCGCCGTCGGCGGGCTTGGGGGCGACGGCGGGTCGGGCGGGAACGCCAACGAAATTTTTGGGGGTAACGCCCAGGCTGGCCGTGGTGGCGTGGGAGGCAGCGGCGGCACCGGGGCTTCCGGCGCTATGGGGGGCAGCGGCGGTCAGGGCGGCGCCGGCGGGGCGGGCGGCGTGCTGATCGGTGCTGGGGGCGCCGGGGGCGCTGGTGGGCTTGGTGGCGCTGGCGGAATGGGTGGGGCCGGGGGGGCTGCAGGGATGGGTGGTCAGGGTGGGCTTGCCACAGCCGGCGCCGGGGGCAACATCGGCGGCGGTCACGGAGGTGACGGCGGCAATGGCGGCGATGGCGGCACCGGCGGCAACGGCGGTGCCGGTGGGGCCGGCGGTGCCGGCGGGACCGGGGGTCTGATCGGCCAGTCTGGCGCCACGGGCTCTACGGGCGGCGGCGGCGATGGTGGGATCGGCGGCAGCGGCGGTATGCGCGGTGAGGGTGGTTTGGTCGTGACGCCAGGCGGCATGGTCGGTAACCCCGGAAATGTGGGCAATCCAGGCGGCTCCGGGTCGGATGGCTGATATCCCTTAGACGCCGGGAACTCGGACTAGCTCCCGAAACCCGGTCTGCGCCGCAGGTAGCGCTCGAACTCGGCGGCCAACGCGTCGCCGTCGATCTTGCCCAGGGCTTCGTTCAAGTCGATCGCGGCGTCGCCGTGCTGCTCGAGCGCTTGCACGTACTCGGCCAGCTCCTCATCATCGGTGGTCATCTCGGTGATTTCGTGCTCCCACGCATCGGCTAGCGCCGGCAGGTCGGCCAGGGGTACCTCAACGTCGAGCACATCCTCGACGCGGCGCAGCAGTGCGACCGTCGCCTTGGGATTAGGTGGATGGGATACGTAATGGGGGACCGCCGCCCAAAACGTCACCGCCGGGATCCCGGCGGCGATGCAGGCGTGTTGGAATACTCCGGCGATACCGGTCGGGCCCTCGTAGCGTGTCTCCTCCAGGCCGAACAATCGTGCCGACTCAGCGGAGTAAGCCGCACCCGAGACCGGCACCGGACGGGTATGCGGTGTGTCCGCCAGCAACGCCCCCAGGATCACGATCGTTTCGACGTTGAGCTTGTCGATGATGGCCAGCAGTTCGGCGCAAAACGTGCGCCAGCGCATGTTGGGCTCCACCCCGCACATCAACACCACGTCGCGCTGGCAGTCCGGGGGGCGACAGTGCGAGATCCGCATTGCCGGCCATTCCAATTCCCGGGTAACCCCGTCGACCTGGCGGATAACCGGTCGATTCACCTGGTAGTCGTAATAGGCCTCGTCGTCGATCTCCACGATGGGAAGCGCGTTCCAGGTCGAGGCGAGGTGGCCCACCGCGTCGCTGGCGGCGTCGCCGGCGTCGTTCCAGCCCTCAAACGCCGCCACGACGACGGTGTTGTGCAGTTCGGGCAGCGTCTCGCCGCCAACCGGCAGGGTCATTCGGTCAGACTACGGCCTGGACCCAGCGTGGGCTGAATGCACGGGCCTGACCGGCAGGTACGGTGCCGGCGACCTGTCAGTGCGCTGTCAACGCCTGAGGGAATTGCATAGCACCACTATCCTTGCAGTGTGACTCCCGCTAACGAACGGCACTACGACACCGATCTCCTCGACGTTTTGGCGCAGCGGGTGGTGGTGGGCGACGGCGCGATGGGCACTCAGTTGCAGGCCGCCGATCTCACGTTGGACGACTTCCGCGGCCTGGAAGGCTGCAACGAAATCCTCAACGAAACCCGCCCTGACGTGCTGGAAACCATTCACCGCAACTACTTCGAAGCAGGCGCGGACGCCGTCGAGACCAACACCTTCGGCTGTAACTTGTCCAACCTCGGCGACTACGACATCGCCGACAAGATCAGGGACCTGTCGCAGAAAGGCACGGCGATTGCGCGCCGGGTCGCCGACGAGCTCGCCACACCCGAGCGCGGCCGCTACGTGTTGGGCTCGATGGGCCCGGGCACCAAGCTGCCCACCCTGGGCCATACGGAGTACGCGGTAATTCGCGACGCGTACACCGAGGCCGCACTGGGCATGCTGGACGGCGGTGCGGACGCCATCCTGGTGGAAACCTGCCAGGACTTGCTGCAGCTCAAGGCGGCCGTGTTGGGATCACGGCGGGCGATGACGCAGTCCGGCCGCCACATCCCGGTCTTTGCCCACGTCACCGTCGAGACCACCGGCACGATGCTGCTCGGCAGCGAGATCGGCGCGGCGCTGACCGCTGTCGAACCGCTCGGCGTAGACATGATCGGTTTGAACTGCGCCACCGGTCCCGCGGAGATGAGCGAGCACCTCCGCCATCTGTCCAGGCACGCCCGCATCCCGGTGTCGGTGATGCCCAACGCCGGACTGCCGGTCCTGGGTGCCAAGGGCGCCGAGTATCCGCTGCTGCCCGACGAGCTGGCCGAAGCGCTGTCCGGATTCATCTCCGAGTTCGGACTCTCGCTGGTCGGCGGGTGTTGTGGTACTACGCCCGCGCACATCCGCGAGGTCGCCGCGGCCGTGGCCGAATTCAACAACGGGACCAAGCAGCGCGGTGAACGGCACGTCACCTACGAACCGTCGGTGGCGTCGCTCTATACCGCGATCCCGTTCGCGCAGGACGCTTCGGTGCTGGTAATCGGCGAGCGCACCAACGCCAACGGCTCCAAGGGTTTCCGCGAGGCAATGATCGCCGAGGACTACCAGAAGTGCCTCGACATCGCCAAGGACCAAACCCGCGACGGTGCGCACCTGCTGGATCTGTGTGTCGACTACGTGGGCCGCGACGGCGTGGCGGACATGAAAGCGTTGGCCAGCCGCCTCGCGACCTCATCGACGCTGCCGATCATGCTGGACTCCACCGAGACTCCGGTGTTGCAAGCGGGTTTGGAGCACCTGGGCGGCCGCTGCGCGATCAACTCGGTGAACTACGAGGACGGTGACGGTCCGGAGTCACGGTTCGCCAAGACCATGGAGCTGGTCGCCGAGCACGGCGCGGCCGTGGTCGCGCTGACCATCGACGAAGACGGTCAGGCCCGTACCGCCGAGAAGAAGGTCGAGATCGCCGAGCGGCTGATCAACGACATCACCGGCAACTGGGGCGTCGACGAATCATCGATCCTCATCGACACGTTGACCTTCACCATCGCCACCGGCCAAGAAGAGTCGCGGAAAGACGGCATCGAAACCATCGAGGCCATTCGCGAGCTGAAGAAGCGCCACCCAGACGTGCAAACCACGCTCGGGTTGTCCAACATCTCCTTCGGTCTCAATCCCGCAGCGCGCCAAGTGCTCAACTCGGTGTTCCTGCACGAATGCCAGGAGGCCGGGCTGGACTCGGCGATCGTGCACGCGTCCAAGATCTTGCCGATGAACCGTATCCCCGAAGAACAGCGGCAAGTCGCGTTGGATCTGGTCTACGACCGCCGTCGAGATGGCTATGACCCGCTGCAGGAGCTGATGCGCCTGTTCGAAGGCGTGTCCGCGGCGTCGTCCAAGGAATCCCGCGCCGCCGAGCTGGCGAAGTTGCCGTTGTTCGAACGGCTGGCGCAGCGCATCGTCGACGGCGAGCGCAACGGTCTCGATGTCGATCTCGACGAGGCGATGACACAGAAGCCGCCGCTGGAGATCATCAACGAGAACCTGCTCGCCGGCATGAAGACGGTCGGCGAACTGTTCGGCTCCGGCCAGATGCAGCTGCCGTTCGTGTTGCAGTCGGCCGAGGTAATGAAGGCCGCGGTCGCCCATCTGGAACCGCACATGGAGAAATCCGATGATGACGCGGGCAAGGGACGCATCGTGCTGGCCACTGTCAAGGGTGACGTGCACGACATCGGCAAGAACCTGGTCGACATCATCTTGAGCAACAACGGCTACGAGGTGGTCAACATCGGCATCAAGCAGCCGATCGCCACCATCCTGGAGGTGGCCGAGGACAAGAGCGCTGACGTGGTCGGTATGTCGGGGCTGCTGGTGAAGTCCACCGTGGTGATGAAGGAAAACCTCGAGGAAATGAACACTCGGGGCGTCGCCGAGAAGTTCCCGGTGTTGCTGGGTGGTGCGGCGCTGACACGCAGCTACGTGGAAAACGACCTCGCCGAGGTTTACGAGGGCGAAGTGCACTATGCGCGAGACGCTTTCGAGGGTCTTAAGCTGATGGACTCCATCATGAGCGTCAAACGCGGCGAGGCGCCGGACCTCGACAGCCCGGAGGCCGTCGCGGCACGCAAGAAGGAAGCCGAGCGCAAGGCCCGTCATGAACGGTCCAAGCGCATTGCGGCGCAACGTAAGGCCGCCGAAGCGCCTGTCGAAGTGCCCGAGCGGTCCGATGTCGCGGCCGACATCGAGGTGCCCGCACCGCCATTTTGGGGCTCCCGGATTGTCAAGGGTCTGGCTGTAGCGGACTACACCGGTCTGCTGGACGAGCGCGCATTGTTCTTGGGCCAGTGGGGATTACGGGGAACACGCGGCGGCCCCAACAGTGAAGGTCCGTCGTACGAGGACCTCGTCGAGACCGAAGGACGGCCCCGGCTGCGGTACTGGCTGGACCGCTTGTCCACCGACGGCATCTTGGCCCACGCGGCGGTGGTGTACGGCTACTACCCGGCGGTGTCCGAGGGTGACGACGTTGTGGTGCTCACCGAGCCGAGAACGGACGCTCCGGCGCGGTTCCGTTTCAAATTCCCGCGTCAGCAGCGGGGCCGGTTCTTGTGCATCGCCGATTTCATCCGCTCGCGCGACCTGGCTACCGAGCGCGGCGAGGTGGACGTGTTGCCGTTCCAGCTGGTGACCATGGGCCAGCCGATCGCCGACTTTGCCAACGAGCTGTTCGCGGGCGATTCCTACCGCGATTACCTCGAAGTGCACGGCATCGGGGTGCAGCTGACCGAAGCGCTGGCCGAGTACTGGCACCGCCGGATCCGGGAGGAGCTCAAGTACTCCGGTGACCGTGCGATGGCGGCCGAGGATCCCGACGCCGTGGAGGACTACTTCAAGCTCGGCTATCGCGGTGCCCGGTTTGCCTTCGGTTACGGTGCCTGCCCCGATCTGGAGGATCGCGCCAAAATGATGGAGCTACTGGAGCCCGACCGCATCGGCGTAACGCTGTCCGAAGAGCTGCAGCTGCACCCCGAGCAGTCGACGGACGCGTTTGTGCTGCACCACCCCGAGGCGAAGTACTTCAACGTCTAGGTCGGATCCGGGCCGCTCCAGGTCTGCGGCAGCATTGGCTCCGGTGTGCTCTCGGCGACGGTCTGGCCGATTCGCAGAGTGAGTCCTTTTGCTTGTCCGGCAACTGATTTAGGGATGGTTCCGGCGAAGCCTGATGCGTCCGCGCCGCGCTCACCGGTGGCTATCTGTTTGTCGACGGGCGTGTCGGTCATGCTCAGGTATTCGTTGGCGTCCGGGAACTCGTAGCGGTATTGGCGCACGCGTCGTTGTGCTCGTCGGGACTTGAGAGCGCCGGCAAGTGCTTGATCGCCGCGCGGTTTGGCCGCTGGTGCCACGGTATCTGCGGCGGCACCGGCGTCCGCTTTACCCTCTGCGGTGGGGGTGCGCCCGTCGCCACCGGGACCCCCGATGGCGTAAAAGCCTTGGGCGGCAGCGGGTCCCGCGGGCGGGTGCGCCGGTGATGTGGCGGAAGCGGGCGCAGGCTGTGCCGGCCCGGCGATGGGAGCGCCGGTGGTCGCGCCCGCCAATGTGACACCCGTGGTCGCGGGCGAGATTTGAGCGTTTGGCAGGTGGGCGTGCGCGCTGCCCATCAGGGGTAACGGCGCTGGCGTTGCGGTGCTGATTGCGGCAAGCCCGGTCAGCCCCGCGGCTGCCGCCGGTAGCCCGAGCGGGCTGATAGCCGGGGTGAAGGGCCCGAAATAGATCATCGGATCCAGCACCGCGTAGGCGAGAAATTTGAACACCGACCCAGATACGAGCGAGATGAAGGAGTCCAGGATGTGGACAATCAAGTTCCCCAACGGGCCGGGGAGCATCTCGGCCGCCAGGTTGCGCAGGAAATCGAGGAAGTCTTGGAGCGCTTGCAGGATGAGTTTGACGGGATCGGGGAACGAGCTGCTCGCCGCGGGGGAGCCCTCGGCCGTCACGATGTGTGGGGCCGGTGAAGTTCGGGGGGTCGCCGTCACGCTCTGCTGGCTGACGGCCTGATAGGCGGTCATGGTCGCCGCGGCCAGGAGCCACATCCGTGCATAGTCGGATTCGTTGAGTGCGATCGGGATGGTGTTGATGCCGAAGAAATTGGTGGCTACCAAAGCCCCGTGCACCGCGTGGTTGGTTGCCAGTTCGGCGAGGGTGGGCATGGCCACCAATGCCGATGTGTATCCGGCGGCGGCGGTCTCGTGGGCGGTGGCCGCGGTGTTGGCCACCGCAGCTGCCTGGATCAACCATTGGAGGAACGGTTGGTGGGCCGCGACAAACCTCTCTGCCGTCGGCCCCTGCCAGGCGCTGGCCTGCACGGCTCCCAGGAGACCGGCAAGTTCGGCGGCAATTTCGCTGTATCGCGCGCCCAGGACCTGCCACGCTCCGGCCGCCGCCAGCAGCGGGCTCGACCCTGCGCCGGTGGAGAGCAGCGTGGAATGTATCTCTGGGGGAAGGGCAAACCAGGTCGGGGAGGTCATAAGGTCGGGCTCCTTCCGGAAACATTTTGTAGGTTAGCCTAACCTAGCTAAGGATGCCCTAATTCGCCTCGCTTTTGATAGCCCGGTCGGGCTCGAACGGCGTGCCCCCGGCGACGCCACGACCGGATTTCGGTCCGGTAGTGGCCGGCTACATATCGAGCAGCGGCATCGGGATATTGAGCGGCGACGCCGAATCAATACCGGCGGGCAACGTGCGCGGTAACTGATTCCGCACTACCGATCGTGGGCCTATTTGAATTCACGCTGAACCTCAGCAAATGTCGCTAGGATGACCGGTGGAAACGGTGTCCGTATACGACTGTGCGAACGGTCGGCTTGTCGAACTCTCGAATTTGTTGCGTGATGAGTGGGTGGCGTGGTGATGTCATATTTGACGGTGGCCCCGGCGGAGTTGGCGGCAGCAGCAGCGGAAATGCAGGGCGTCGGTTCAATGCTCAGCGCGGCCAATGCGGCGGCAGTGGCTCCCACCACCGCGGTACAAGCCGCCGCTGCCGATGAAGTCTCGGCCGCTATCGCGTCACTGTTTTCCGGCCACGCCCAGGAATATCAGGCGCTCAGCGCCCAGGCGGCAACGTTTCGCCACCAGTTCGTCCGGGCGTTGAGCGCGGGCGGGCAGTCCTATTCGCTCGCGGAGGCCGCCAACGCGTCGCCCCTGCAGCAGCTGCTCGACCTGATCAACTTACCCACACAGACGCTGCTGGGCCGACCGCTAATTGGTAACGGCGCCGACGGCACTGCCTTGTCCCCCAACGGGGGGGCCGGGGGCTTGCTGTACGGCAATGGCGGCAACGGCTTCGACAACAGCGGAAACGCCGGGGTTGCCGGCGGTGCCGGCGGGTCCGCCGGGTTGATTGGCAACGGTGGCTTCGGGGGTGCCGGAGGGGCCTTGGCGGCCGGTGGCGCCGGAGGTACCGGCGGGCTGCTGTTCGGTAGCGGCGGGGCCGGCGGGGCCGGCGGCCTGGGTGCAGTCGGTGGCCAAGGCGGCGGAGCTGGAGCACTGTCGCTGGTGGGAAGCGGCGGCGACGGTGGGCATGGTGGCACCGGGCCGGCGGGTGGATTCGGCGGCAGCGGCGGCGCCGGTGGCGGCGCAGGACTGTTCGGTTTTGGTGGTCACGGCGGGACCGGCGGGACGGGCGGCGACGGTATCGCGGGTAGCCCGGGCGCGCTGGACGGCGGCGCCGGCGGCGCCGGCGGCGCGGGTGGCCGCGGCGGACTGTTCGCGGTGGGCGGCGATGGCGGCCATGGCGGGATCGGCGGGAACGGGGCTCGGGGCGCCGACGGCGTCCTCGATGGTGAGCCGGGCACCGCGGGAGGCAACGGCGGTGCGGGTGGTGCCGGTGGCACGGGTGGCACCGGGATGCTGACGGGTTCCGATGGCGTCGGCGGCGCGGGCGGCAACGGCGGTCGCGGCGGCGACGGAATCCGGGGCGCGGACGGGGCGCTCGCAGGCGAGTCGGGTGGCAAGGGCGGTGACGGCGGGGCTGGCGGCGCCGGAGGTGTGGGTGGCGCCGGGAGTCTGCCGGGATCCGACGGCGTCGGCGGGGCCGGTGGCACCGGCGCGGACGGTGGAAATGGCCTCCGAGGGGCCGACGGGGTGCTCGCCGGCGAATCGGGCGGCAAGGGCGGCGACGGTGGTGACGGCGGGGATGGTGGACTCGGTGGGACCGGGAGTGTGGCGGGATCCGACGGCACCGCCGGCCGCGGCGGTACCGGCGGGGACGGCGGCACCGCCGCGCTGGCCAGCGCGGGCAAAGTCGGCAAAGGCGGGGACGGCGGTGCCGGTGGGTCCGGCGGTGATGGAGGTACCGGTGGTCCGGCCGCTGCCGGCGGTAACGGCGGCGCGGGCGCGAACGCTGTGGACGGCAGCGGGCGAGAAGGCGGGGTCGGTGGGGCCGGCGGCGCCGGCGGTCACGGCGGTAACGGTAGCCACGGCCTCGGTGGCGCCGGCGGCAACGGTGGGATGGGGGGCAGTACCGGCGACAGCGACCCGCTGAACGGCGCATCCGGGCGCCGCGGTGCCGACGGGGGCGCTGGAGGTGATGGCGGCCAGGGCACTATCGGCGGTGCCGGCGGTAATGGCGGTGCCGGCGGTGACGGCGGGGTGGGTGGCTACGCGGTCCAGGACAACGCCGCTGGTGACGGCGGTGACGGAGGTGCCGGAGGCAAAGGTGGCCTCAGCACGCTCGGTGCCGGCGGTGCCGGCGGTGCCGGTGGCGCCGGTGGCGCCGGTGGTGACGGCAATACCCAGTCCGTCGGCAGCTCGCTCGGCGGTGACGGTGGCGTCGGCGGCAACGGCGGACTAGGGGGCGCCGGCGGCCAGGGCATCACCGGCGGAGGTTCCGGCGGTGCCGGCGGCTCAGGCGGAAATGGCGGCACCGGCGGCGAAGATACCGCAAACAGCGAGTCCAGCAACGGTGGCGCCGGTGGCAGCGGTGCTATGGGCGGCGTCGGCGGTGCCGGCGTCGTGGGCACTGGCGGTATGGGCGGCAACGGTGGCGACGGCGGTGCAGGTGGCAACGCCATCGATAGCGTCGGCGGCGCCGGCGGTACAGGCGGCGGCGGCGCTGACGGCGGTGCCGGCGGTGCCAGCTCGACCAGCACCGGCGATTTCCCGGGCGGCGCCGGCGAGGACGGCGACGACGGCAACGGGCCCACCGGACAGACCGGCGGCACCGGGGGCCCCGGCGGTGGGGGCGGTGATCCCGGCGTCGTCTGAGCACGATCGCCGACCGGAAGACCCGGCGCCGCGCCGATGCCGGGTGAAACCGCCGTGACTTCGCCAGGCGGCGCGTGACACAATCGCTGGCCGTGAAGACCTTCGAGGATCTGTTCGCCGAACTCGGCGAACGCGCCCGCACCCGGCCGCCCGGCAGCGCCACGGTGGCAGCCCTGGATGCCGGTGTGCACACCGTGGGGAAGAAGATTCTGGAGGAGGCCGGCGAAGTGTGGCTGGCCGCCGAGCATGAAACCAACGACGCGCTGGCCGAGGAGATCAGCCAGTTGCTGTACTGGACGCAGGTGCTGATGATCTCGCGTGGACTGTCCCTCGCCGACGTGTACCGGAAGCTGTGAGCATGTTGCGAGTGGCAGTCCCCAACAAGGGGGCCCTCAGCGAACCGGCCACCGAGATCCTCGCGGAAGCCGGCTACCGACGCCGCACCGATCCCAAAGATCTGACCGTCATCGACCCGGTGAACAATGTCGAGTTCTTTTTTCTGCGGCCCAAGGACATAGCGATTTACGTCGGTTCGGGACAGCTCGACTTCGGGATCACCGGACGCGATCTGGTGCAGGATTCCGATGCTCCGGTGCGCGAACGCTTGGCGTTGGGCTTCGGATCGTCCAGCTTCCGCTACGCCGGTCCTGCCGAACAAGATTGGACGACAGCCGATCTCGCCGGAATGCGGATCGCCACCGCCTACCCGAACCTGGTCAGAAAAGACCTGGCCGCCAAGGGTATTGAGGCGACGGTAATCAGACTTGACGGTGCCGTGGAGATCTCCGTGCAACTGGGCGTGGCCGATGCCATTGCCGATGTGGTGGGCTCCGGCCGCACATTGCGCCTGCATAATCTCGTCGCATTCGGTGCATCACTGTGTGACTCGGAGGCGGTGCTTATCGAGGGGGGCAGCCGCAACGGGGAGGGCCACAGCGAGGCCCGCGATCAACTGGTGGCCCGGGTTCAAGGCGTGGTGTTCGGCCAGCAATACCTGATGCTCGACTACGACTGCCCGCGTGCGGTGCTGGACAAGGCAACCTCGATCACGCCGGGGCTGGAGTCGCCGACCATAGCTCCGCTCGCCGACCCGAATTGGGTCGCCGTCCGGGCGCTGGTGCCGCGCCGCGATGTCAACGGCACTATGGACGAACTGGCCGCCATCGGGGCCAAAGCGATTTTGGCTTCCGACATCAGGTTCTGTCGATTCTGAGCATGTTGATAGGCCCGTTGCTGTGTTAGCGTCCCGCTAGGGACGATGTCGCTACGTTATTGGCCATCACCCCTTACCGTCGCCAGGCTGCTCGTCTGTCCCAGGAGGGATCGTTGTGACGCACTTTCTTGTTTTGCTGCTGGCTCTGCTCCTCGGTGTTGTTGCCGGATTGAGGTCGATGACCGCACCCGCGGTGGTCTCCTGGGCCGCCTTCCTCACCTGGATCAATCTTCATGGAACGTGGGCGTCGTGGATGGGCAACCTCATCACGGTCATCATCCTGTCCGTCCTGGCAATTGGGGAGCTGGTAAACGACAAGCTGCCTAAAACGCCGCCGCGCACCGCACCTCCGGTGTTTGCGGTGCGGATCATCTTGGGCGCCTTCGCTGGTGCGGTCATCGGCACGGCGTGGGGCTATCGGTGGGGAGCCCTTGGGGCCGGAATCGTCGGCGCCGTCCTGGGCACGCTGGGTGGCTATCAGGCGCGTACCAAACTAGTGGCCGCACGCGGCGGCCAGGACCTGCCCATCGCATTGCTGGAGGATTCGATCGCTGTTCTGGGTGGCTTCGCCATCGTCGCGGCCGTGGCCGCTCTGTGACGGAGCGGTTCGACGCCGTCATCGTCGGCGCCGGCCAGGCCGGGCCCCCATTGGCGGGCCGTCTGACCGCTGCGGGCCAGCGCGTCGCGATCGTGGAGCGCAAACACGTGGGCGGCACCTGCGTGAATACCGGATGCATCCCGACCAAGACGCTGGTCGCCAGTGCGCACGCTGCCCAGTTCGCCCGGCGCGGTGCCGAATACGGTGTCGGTACCGGCCCGATCAGTGTGGACATGGCCAAAGTCAAGGCGCGCAAAGACGGCATCATGCTCGCCGACCGAAAGGGCGTCGAGGACTGGCTAGCAGGCATGGACGGCTGCACCGTGTTCCGCGGGCACGCCCGTTTCGAGGATCCGCATACGTTGCGGGTCGCCGATGATCTCTTGTGGGCGGACCGGATCTTCCTCAACGTCGGTGGCCGCGCGGTGGCACCGAACATTCCCGGGCTCTCCGATGTCGACTTCCTCACCAACGTGTCCATTCTCGAACTTGACACGCTGCCAGAGCATCTCGTCATCGTTGGTGGCAGCTACATCGCACTCGAGTTTGCCCAGATGTACCGCCGATTCGGCGCGCCGGTCACCGTTGTGGAGCGGGGACCGCGGCTGGCGTCCCGCGAGGACGAGGACGTCTCGGCAGCCATCCGGCAGATCCTGGAGGCTGAGGGGATCACTATCGTTGTTGGTGCCGACGACGTGCGAATCAGTAAGCGCGACAGTGTTTCCGGGGGCTTTGAGTTGACTCCCAGTGCTGGCGCTGCCCCCATTGCAGGCAGTCACCTGCTGCTGGCGGTGGGCCGCCGACCCAATACCGACGATCTGGGGCTGGAGGCGGCCGGTGTGCAGACCGACGCGCGTGGCTACATCGTGGTTGACGACCAGTTGAAGACGAACGTCGACCATATCTGGGCGCTAGGCGATTGCAACGGCAAGGGCGCCTTCACCCATACCTCGTACAACGATTTCGAAATCGTGGCGGCCAACCTGCTCGATAACGATCCGCGCCGGGTCAGCGACCGCATTACTACCTACGCCCTTTATATCGATCCGCCGCTGGGCCGCGCTGGAATGAGTGTCGCGCAGGCCCGGGCTACCGGCCGTAGGTTGCTGGTCGGCAAGCGGCCGATGACCAGGGTCGGCAGAGCCGTGGAAAAGGGTGAGACGCAAGGCTTTATGAAAGTCGTTGTCGACGCGGACACCGACGAGATCTTGGGAGCGACGATCTTTGGCGTGGGCGGTGACGAAGTCGTTCACGCGATCCTCGACGTGATGTCCGCGAAGGCGCCCTACACCACGTTGTCGCGCACGATGCATATCCACCCGACTGTCAGCGAACTCGTTCCCACGGTGCTGCAGGAGATGTCGCCGCTGGTCTAATTGGCCGGTCCGCGCTGGATCAGGATGGTCTGGGCCGACGTTCCGATAAAGCCGGTTTTGTCGTAGACCTCCGCGGTGGTGACCCCGAGGCCGTCCGGGCCGATCGAGGCGCGCGCCCGCAGCGCGAAGTCGTTGCCAGTCGGAAGGCGATGCAAATGTAGGACCGTGTCGGTGTTCATGAATGCGATCTGATTCGGGTCCAGGACCGCCCCAACACCGTTGGCGCAATCGACCACTACGGCAAGGCGCTGCAGCGCCGTTGTGGGCTCGGCGTCGACAATGTTGGCCATCGTGCTGAACCACGACACCGCGCCGGACTCGTCCGGGGCGCGTTGGGGGCGCCAGTTAATGGCATCGAAGTACCCGCCGGCCTCGGCGAACACGGATGGCAGTGGTTCGGCCCGGCCTTCCGTCAGTGGTGGATAGCGGTCGGTGCCGATATCCGAGGTGTCGGCGGTGGCCAGCAACCAAGCTGTCACCCGCGCCACCGCTCGGGCCGGTCCACCGGGACGGTCGGCCTGCATTTCAGCGACCATCATGCAGACCCGCGAACCGGGTCGTTCCACCCAGGCGCGGGCCCGGACCGGAGCCACCGGAATCGCCCCGAGGATATCCAGGCTGAGTCGGCCGACCCGTAAACCGGACCCCGCAGACAACTCCTCGATCAGCTTGGTCAGTAGCGCCAGCGGAGGTGAGCCGTGTTGAATTTCGGGATCCCAGTTGCTGCGCGTGTAGTCGGTTGGGCTGAATGCCTGAAATTGGGGCTCGACGGCCTCGGGCAGCCGGCGGTAATAGCAACCACTCATGCCGCGGGCTCGGTGGTGCGCGGGATCGCACCGTCGCGCGGATGGTCTGGCCATCCCGGGTAAGGCGGTGGCTTGCCACCAAAGACCGGGCAGAGCTGCTGATGTGGGCACCAATCGCACAACCGCGACTGGTTGGGGCGGAAATTACCTGACTGTCCCGCGGATTGAATCGCACGCCAGATCGCCATCAGCGTCTTTTCGAAGCGAAGCAGCTCGTCACGGTCCGGCGAGTAGTCCAGCACTTGACCGTTGGCCAGGTAGATCAGCCGCAATCGCGCGGGCAACACGCCACGCGCGCGAAACAGCGCTACCCCGTAGAACTTCATTTGGAACATGGCTTTGAACTCGGCCAGGGCCCGGGCGGCCGGCGGCGCCTTGCCCGTTTTGTAGTCGACTACCCGCAACTCGCCGGTGGCGGCGACGTCGATGCGGTCAATATAGCCGCGCAACAACGTGCCGTCGGCCAGCTCAACCTCCACCCGTTGCTCACAGCATTGTGGGTCGAACTGCCTCGGATCCTCCAGCCGGTAGTAGCCCGATAACAAGGCACGGGCGTCGTCGAGCAGTTGGACTTGCTGTTCGGGTGCCAGCTCAGCGGCCAGATCAGGGTCGTCGGCGATCACCTGTTCCCAGGCGGATTGCACCAACGACCGTGCTGTATCCGGTCCGCGCTGGACCGCAGGCAGACCGTAGAGCCGCTCGAGTGTGGCGTGCACCACCGTGCCTCGCAGTTGGGCGGCCGATGGCTTCTCGGGCAGCCGGTCGATCGCCCGAAAGCGATACAGCAGGGGGCATTGTTTGAAATCCGCGGCCCGCGACGGTGACAGGGCCGGCCGGAAGTTGCCCTCGGAGGGGGGAGCCGGCTGGTCCGTCATGATCGCAGCCTAGGACGGGACGCCGACAACCCCGAACACCGATGACGGCGAGTCGGCTGGCACGCTATACGACGTGTCCGCAACCGGTTCGTTTCACGTCGGCGAACGCGTCCAGCTCACCGACGCCAAGGGCCGCCACTACACCATTACTCTCACGTCGGGCGCAGAATTTCACACCCATCGCGGCCGCATTGCCCACGACGCGATCATCGGTCGTCAGCAGGGCAGCGTCGTCAAGTCCAGCAACGGCGCCCTGTTCCTGGTGCTGCGCCCACTGCTGGTCGACTACGTGATGTCGATGCCGCGCGGGCCTCAAGTGATCTACCCCAAGGACGCCGCCCAGATCGTGCACGAAGGTGATATCTTCCCCGGCGCCCGGGTGCTCGAGGCAGGCGCCGGATCCGGAGCGCTCACCTTGCCGTTGCTGCGAGCGGTCGGGCCAGCGGGGCAGGTGATCTCCTACGAACAGCGCGCCGATCATGCCGAGCACGCGCGTCGCAACGTGACCAACTTTTGCGGCGAGGCGCCGGGCAACTGGCAACTGATCATCGGCGATGTCGCGGACTCCGAGCTGCCCGACGACTCCTTCGACCGGGCGGTACTGGACATGTTGGCCCCGTGGGAAGTGCTCGACTCGGTCTCCAGGCTGGTTGTCGCCGGCGGCGTGTTGATGATCTACGTGGCGACCGTCACCCAGTTATCGCGGGTGGTGGAGGCGGTGCGGACTCAACAGTGCTGGACCGAACCGCGATCGTGGGAGACGCTGCAACGCGGTTGGAATGTCGTCGGGCTGGCTGTGCGGCCGCAGCATTCGATGCGTGGGCATACCGCCTTCCTGGTGACCGCCCGCCGGTTGGCACCGGGAGCGGTCGCCCCGGCGCCGCTTGGTCGTAAGCGCGAAGGACGCGATGGCTAGTTGCGGGCTAGCTGGGCCAGTCGTCGCTGCGATGCAAGGACCGGCGGACGGAGAGCAATTCGAATTCGGGATGCGCAGCCACCAGGCGTTCGGCCGCGTCGAGGACATCAACGACATGATTGCGGTCACCGGATACCGTGGCCACCCCGATGCCCGCCCTTCGATGCAGATCGTGTGAGCCCGTCTCGGCGGCGGCAACGCTGAACTTGCGTCTGAGCTCCGCGACGACCGGTCGAATCACCGATCGCTTCTGTTTCAGTGATCGCACGTCGCCCAGCAACACATCGAACTCCAACCAGCCGATCCACATCGGGGCTTAGCCAGGGGGAGTCGGGGAGGCGGGTGGTTCCGGGATTGGTGCCGGATTGGGAGCAGGGACCTCGGTGGGGCTGGGCGTCGGCGTTGAGACCCGGGAATTGCCGATGGTCAGTAGCATCTCGGCGGTTTGCCGAGATAGCTGCCATCCGCCCTGGAACGGCGTGAACTCCATCGGGAAGCTGAACTCGCGGTTGTCGGGTTGGGAGGTGGTGACCACCACGGTGGCCAGCACGTTGGACGGGTTCCTGTCTGACCATGCGATGTCATTTGCGGCGAAGGTCATCGGCAGATAGCCGCCATCGCGTGCCGCCGTGGTGAACCTGTCCAACGCCGCGGCAGTCTCGGGGGTCGAGCCCTCAACCAGATCCATCTTGTCGACGCCGGGCACGGCGGGGTCGGCGAGTCGGGACAACACATCGACCAAGGCCTCGGGCGGCGGTAGGGGAGTCGTCGGCCGGGGCGCGAAAGTGCTCGATGTGACCGGAGGCACCGACGGTGCCGACGGCGCCGATCTCTTGACTGTGTCGTGGGAACACCCCGAGAGCCCCAGCGTCGCCACGATGGTGACGGCGCTGGCGGCTAGGCCGGCGAGGTTGAGGTGTCGATACATCCAGCGGCAGTCTCAGCTATCGATGACACGCGGAAGCAGCCAACGTTGAACCGGCGGCCGCAGCAGCGACGGCGGCGAGGGCCGCGACCGCTGCCACTAGGTATTTCACCATCACCTAGCTCCTTTCCGTCAGCCGGAATGGAAGCCGAGATTACCAGCGCGACCAAACTTGTAACTTTCCGAACGCATTTGGTTCCGCACATGAAGTCGCATTGGCCGGTAGCGTTGAGGTATCCGCTGCACCGTTCCTGGTGTGGGAAAGGAGCGCAACATGGCTGATTCGGAGCGTTCTGAAGCATTCGGGACACCCCGCGATACCCCCCTGTCCAGCAGCGATGCTGCCGAACTGGAACAGCTGCGGCGTGAGGCCGCGGTGCTGCGCGAGCAACTCGAAAACGCGGCCGGACAGCAGAACCCTGCGCGGGCAGCTCGCGACGTACATCAACTTGAAGCCCGTATCGACTCGCTGGCGGCCCGCAATTCCAAATTAATGGAAACTCTTAAAGAAGCCCGCCAACAGCTGCTGGCGTTGCGCGAGGAGGTTGACCGGCTAGGGCAACCGCCCAGTGGCTACGGCGTCTTGCTATCGGCCCATGAGGACGACACGGTCGACGTGTTCACTTCCGGTCGTAAGATGCGCCTGACGTGCTCACCGAACATCGACGTGTCGGCCCTTCGGAAGGGCCAGACAGTTCGGCTCAATGAAGCGTTAACCGTTGTTGAGGCCGGCACGTTTGAATCGGTCGGTGAGATTTCCACGCTGCGGGAGGTCTTGGCGGACGGTCACCGCGCTCTGGTGGTCGGCCACGCCGACGAGGAACGCATCGTCTGGCTGGCTGACCCGCTGGTCGCCGCGGACCTACCTGATGGCGTTCCGGACGACCTCAACGACGACACCAAGCCGCGCAAGCTGCGCCCCGGTGACTCGTTGTTAGTCGACACCAAGGCCGGCTATGCCTTCGAACGTATCCCGAAGGCCGAGGTCGAGGATCTGGTCCTGGAAGAGGTGCCGGACGTCAGTTACCAGGACATCGGTGGTCTGACTCGACAGATCGAGCAAATCCGGGACGCCGTGGAGCTTCCGTTCCTGCACAAGGAGCTTTACCGGGAGTACGCGCTGCGTCCGCCCAAAGGTGTGTTGCTCTACGGTCCGCCCGGCTGTGGAAAGACATTGATCGCCAAAGCCGTGGCCAACTCGCTAGCCAAGAAGATGGCTGAGGTCCGCGGCGACGACGCCCGTGAGGCCAAGTCGTACTTCCTCAACATCAAGGGCCCCGAGCTGCTGAACAAGTTCGTCGGCGAGACGGAGCGGCACATCCGGTTGATCTTCCAGCGGGCCCGCGAGAAGGCCTCGGAGGGCACGCCGGTGATCGTGTTCTTCGACGAAATGGACTCGATCTTCCGAACCCGTGGCACCGGGGTGTCCTCTGACGTGGAGACGACCGTGGTTCCGCAGCTGCTCAGTGAGATCGACGGGGTGGAAGGGCTTGAGAATGTGATCGTGATCGGAGCGTCCAACCGCGAGGACATGATCGATCCCGCGATCCTGCGGCCCGGCCGCCTCGACGTGAAGATCAAGATCGAGCGGCCGGACGCCGAGGCGGCGCAGGACATCTACTCGAAGTATCTGACCGAGACGTTGCCGGTGCACGCCGACGACCTCGCCGAGTTCGACGGTGACCGTTCGGCCTGCATCAAGGCGATGATCGAGAAGGTGGTCGATCGGATGTACGCCGAGATCGACGACAATCGCTTCTTGGAGGTCACCTACGCCAACGGCGACAAGGAGGTCATGTACTTCAAGGACTTCAACTCCGGGGCGATGATTCAAAACGTTGTCGACCGAGCTAAGAAAAACGCGATCAAGTCCGTGTTGGAGACGGGACAACCCGGTCTGCGGATCCAGCACCTGCTCGACTCGATCGTCGATGAGTTCGCCGAGAACGAGGACTTGCCCAATACCACTAACCCCGACGACTGGGCGCGGATTTCGGGCAAGAAGGGTGAGCGGATCGTCTATATCCGTACCCTGGTCACCGGCAAGTCCTCGAGCGCCAGCCGGGCTATCGATACCGAATCGAACCTCGGCCAGTACCTCTAACGGTCAGTCGAACTCCAGCGAATAGCTGTTGGTCAGGTCGTCTTGGGTGACCTGAGCGGGGCGGGTAGTGGTATCGACCCGAAGTGTCTCGGTGAGCACCCGAGGTTGGTATGACCACCCGTCGGGCAGGTTGAGCCGGGCGGCCAAGCCCGGCAGGTCCGCGCGTGACAGGTTGGGATCTACGACCTGGCTCCACGTTTGCATCACCCAGCGTTGACCCGCTGGGTCGATGAGTTCGTAGATCTCCTCACCCGCGTCGAAGACGAAGACGGTGTGGCGGCTCACCGCATTGACGGTGTAGGGCGCAGGGTTCATCGACGACATCTGCACGGTGGCCTGCTTGAGCATGTCGATGCCGCCGAAGGTCTTGGTCACCTGCGGGCCTTGGGGCGCCTTCTCGATGCTGTTCATCAGCCAGTACCGCGGACCGTTGAGCAACGCCGCGGCCACGCCGTTTTCGGCGGCGAGAGCCTGCGGGTCCAGGGCCTGCCATAGTGCGGCCGGGCAATCATTGAGCGGAAAGCTGTTGTAGACGGTGGCCTGCGGACCCGATTCGCCCACTTCGACGAGAAGCACTTCGCCATAGCGCTTGCCGGATAGGTCGGTTGCTTGCTCAGCTTCGGACACCCGCGTGAAATTAATCACTGCCGGGGCTTGCGTCAACAGTCTGGCCAGCGACGTTGTAGCGGTAGCGATCGCGTGCGATCAAGGTGACGTGCAGATCGTCGATTAGCGGGTCGACGAACGTCGCCCGGTACTCGGCGTCGCCCACGGCGCGGGCACTGATGTACATGAAGGTCAGCGCGCCGAGGAAAAGACACAGATGTATGAGCGAATCGGGCACCGGAACGGTCAGGTCCAGCACGGTGGTGCTGCCCGATGCATTGTGGCTCCATTCCTTCAGCAGCGCTGGACTGAGCACGATCAGCCCGAGCGTCACATAAATTGCCGCGGTCAGGATGGCCACCACCATGATCTGCACCAGCTGGTGAGCGGCCAGCACGAAGACCACGTTGACGCGCTCGGCCCAAGTCAATGGGCGGGATTCCGGCGGATCCGACATCGCCGCAAACGGAGTGTCGGCCAGTTCCTGGCAATCCTTGGCCAGCACGGCGGGTGATTGCAGAATCGGACCAACCCGCTCTTGGGTGGCCGACACGACAAAAGCGCTGGCGATGCCGAACAGAAAAACCATGGCCAGGCCCAGGCGCTCTGCGCTGATCGTCGAGGCCATGAGCCAGATGTTGCTGTTGAAGAACACCAATGTGGTCAGTAGGACGACCGGCAGGGCGCGCACCGCCAAAGCGCCGATCGTCGCCAGGTGTGACAGGGTCATGCGCGCCGACCAGCCAACAACCGACCCGACACCCGTCCCGGTCAGCAGCAGCACCACGACCGCAAAGACGGCCGCGTCTGGCATCTGAGTCACCGAGGTTTCGACCACCAGGACGATCGCCACGACGCTGACCGCAACGGTCGCCGCAAGCGAGCGCTTGCGGCTGTCGGAAAGCCTGGACACCAGCCAACCGACAAACGTGATCAGCACCGGAGCAATAGCCACCAGCGCCAGCAGCATCCACTCTCGCGGCGTGGGCTGTCCATCAATGACAACTTCGTCGCCGTGGGTGATCAGCAGAATCGGCAGCGTCCAGCAATGCAACGTTGCGTACGCCGCCAGCACGGGTGCCGATCGCGGCCAAAGCCGCCGCCAGCGGGCCCGGGTGGTCAGCACGGCGGGCAAGCCCCGCGCCAAGAACCAGCTTTCGGCCGCGGCGCTCGACGATTCTCGGCGCGCCGGTGAGCGGTGGAAGGAAGGGTTCATGCCGGCTCAACCCTAACGGCGGCCAACCGTTGCTGCCGTGCTAGTTCAGCGTGCTCCTGACGAGCTTTTCGGTTTCGTTTCCTGAGATGGTGCCGTCACGGCGTTGGTGCTTGTAGTCAAAGACCGTGGATTGCTCGACGACAACCATCTGCCCGGCGCGCAGACCTGGGATGTTGAACGGTTCGTTGACGAGTAGTCCCGTGATCTCGTCGCCATTCCACGAAACCACGTCCACCCACATGTATTCCCGGATGCTGTTTGGGCCCTCAAAAGGGGCCTTGACCTGCATAAGCTCGCCAGGCGGTAGCCCTTGATGGAACAACGCGCGCAGCGCGGGCAGCTTTGCTCGCGCGCGTCGGCTGGCCGCTTCCACCGCGTCGTCATGCGTCGCAGGAACGATCGACGGTTCGGATTCGAACGCGGCGGCGAGAATCGCGCGCCGGCGGGCGTGAGCATCGTGGCCCGGTCCCCGGTCGAACGTAATCTCGAGTAGCCGGTTTAGCGGATCCCCGTCGTGGTGCCTGCCAATTTTCACCGTGAGCGGTGCGGCCCCTGTCGCGTTGGGCTTAAAGCGCCGGTAGTCCAGGTCGAATTCCCCGGGATGTTGGACCATGGGCCGCTCGGCGATGGCCTGGCAGAACACATTCACCAGGTGGCCGACATTGCTGCAGGCCGACCGCGGGACGTCGTTGACGACGACGTCGGGGAGCCCAAATTTCGCCATCCCCAGCGTGATGACTCGCATCTTGCCGTCGATCTCGTAGGCATGAATGATTGTGTGGTCGTTGATATCTGGTGTCCGTCCGGTCCATCGATCGACTCTGAGTTCGTTCCAGGCGGCCGGTGTGAACATCTCTCGAGTTTCGGCGTCCCAGATCAGGCCGCCGGTGGCGGCCGCGAGATCACCGGTCAGCTGCTGCATGGCGCGAAGGGGGCCCCAACCGTGCTCGATCGGGCAGCTGAAGTTGAGGATGAACGCGGTCTGGGTGCCCTGCAGCGCGATCGCTTGTTGCGGGCTCACTCCGTGGTTGAAGAGTCCGACAAACTCCGGGTCCGGCGGAGGATAGTTGCGATGCGGATCGACGGTAACCGAGGCGCTCACCGTGGGCTCTGTCTCGTCTCCGTGTAGAGCATCCGCCTGGCGAAAGCCGTTGAATGTGTTCGTCAGCAGGCCATTCACGGTGTCGAATGGGTCGCCAGACGGCAGCGGCAGGTAATAGATTGCGAATGTGCAGGCAATTCCACCGTCCTGCAGAGACCCGGCCGGAATTAGCTCAGTGGGAGCCTTTCCCTGCTGAAGACAGTCTGGACTCACCGCTGATCGCCCCGGGTGGTCGCGGAATAGCGACGGGGGTGCGCGATCGGAAACAACAACGGCTGCAATGCGTTTGACGTCAACGTAGATTCTCCGAGGGGCTCGATGCGTTGGGCAGGAGCGACCGTACCAACCTGGGACGGCCAGCGCCAGTAGCCGTGCGGGCACGTAGCTACACGGATATCGGCCGACCGCTGTGCCCGCGCGCCTTGTCGGCCGGGCGCCGGCCTTCTCAGCGGCCCGATGGGTGGGCCGCTGTGGTGGCGGGCCTAGGCTCTAGGCATGCAGCGGATTATCGGAACGGAGGTCGAGTACGGCATTTCCTCGCCGTCGGACCCGACCGCCAACCCGATCCTCACTTCGACGCAGGCTGTGCTGGCCTATGCGGCAGCCGCCGGTATTCAGCGAGCTAAACGCACCCGCTGGGATTACGAGGTGGAATCGCCGCTGCGGGACGCCCGGGGCTTTGATCTGAGCCGCTCGACTGGCCCGCCTCCGGTGGTAGACGCTGACGAGGTTGGCGCCGCCAACATGATCTTGACCAACGGTGCGCGGCTCTACGTCGACCACGCACACCCGGAATACTCCGCGCCTGAATGCACCGACCCGCTCGACGCGGTGATTTGGGACAAAGCCGGTGAACGAGTGATGGAGGCCGCCGCCCGGCATGTCGCTAGTGTGCCCGGAGCCCTGAAGCTGCAGTTGTACAAGAACAATGTCGACGGCAAAGGCGCCTCCTACGGGTCGCACGAGAACTACCTCATGAGCCGGCAGACGCCGTTCTCGGCCATCATCGCCGGTCTAACTCCGTTTCTGGTGTCCCGGCAGGTGGTCACCGGCTCGGGCCGAGTCGGCATCGGCCCATCCGGCGACGATCCCGGCTTCCAGCTATCCCAGCGTTCGGATTACATCGAGGTTGAGGTAGGGCTGGAGACCACCCTGAAGCGCGGCATTATCAACACTCGGGACGAACCGCACGCCGACGCCGATAGGTACCGCCGGCTGCACGTCATCATTGGCGATGCGAATCTGGCCGAGACGTCGACCTATCTGAAGCTGGGCACCACCGCGCTGGTGCTCGACCTGATCGAAGACGGCATCGACCTCACCGACCTGGCGTTGGCCCGGCCGGTGCACGCGGTCCACGCCATCAGCCGCGA
Source organism: Mycobacterium basiliense (assembly GCF_900292015.1). Taxonomy (NCBI): domain Bacteria; kingdom Bacillati; phylum Actinomycetota; class Actinomycetes; order Mycobacteriales; family Mycobacteriaceae; genus Mycobacterium; species Mycobacterium basiliense. The sequence goes on along the minus strand of NZ_LR130759.1, from coordinate 3,277,508 downwards.
TCCGTCGTTGCGGGCTACGGTCGCTCTGGCCGACGGCCGAGAGTTGACTGGTCTTGCGCTGCAACGGATTTACCTCGATCGGGTGGCCAAGCTGGTCGATAGCCGTGACCCAGATCCACGGGCATCCCACCTGGTGGAAACCTGGGCGCACGTGCTCGACCAGCTCGAGCGCGACCCGATGGAATGCGCCGAACTGCTGGATTGGCCTGCCAAGTTGCGCCTACTCGAAGGTTTCCGGCACCGGGAAAACTTGAGTTGGTCGGCGCCGCGATTGCACCTAGTCGACTTGCAATATTCCGATGTCCGATTGGACAAGGGCCTGTACAACCGCCTGGTGGCGCGCGGGTCGATGAAGCGACTGGTCAACGAGCATCAGGTGTTGGATGCTGTGGATAACCCGCCGACCGACACCCGCGCGTATTTCCGCGGCGAGTGCCTGCGGCGATTTGGGGCCGACATCGCCGCGGCCAGCTGGGACTCCGTCATTTTTGACCTGGGCGGTGACTCCCTGGTCCGAATCCCGACGCTCGAGCCCCTCCGCGGGAGCAAGGCGCACGTCGGGGCGCTGCTGGATTCGGTGGATAGCGCGGTCGAATTGGTGGAACAACTCACCAGCTAAGAACCGTTGCATCGGTATCGGCGTGGTCGGCGACCGCGGAGGGGAGCGCCACAATCGGGGCTTCAGCCGGGGAACGGCGGGGCTGACCGGTAGTGTTAGAGAAAGACCGGCGGGTCGTGTTGCACGTGCCCGCGGCCAGGACAACGCAGGAGGCGGCGATGGCTCAGGAGCAGACCAAACGTGGCGGTGGCGGCGGCGATGAAGACGATGTCACCGGCACCACGGCCGCGGGCCAGGAACGCCGCGAGAAGTTAGCCCAGGACACCGACGATTTGCTCGACGAGATCGACGACGTCCTAGAGGAGAACGCCGAGGACTTCGTTCGCGCGTACGTCCAAAAGGGCGGACAGTGACCTGGCCGTTGCCCGATCGACTGTCAACTAGTTCGGCACTAACCGGATCCGCTGTAGACCTATCATCGTTCGCTGATTTCCTCCGGCGTCAGGCGCCGGACCTACTGCCGGCGAACCTCAAGAGCGGTGCCGGCGCCGTCGGCGAGCAGCTACCGCATAGCACCACCATCGTTGCCCTCAAGTACCCCGGTGGTGTCGTCATCGCTGGAGACCGGCGTTCGACGCAAGGCAACATGATCGCCGGGCGTGATGTGCGCAAGGTCTACATCACCGACGACTACACGGCGACTGGCATCGCCGGGACTGCGGCGATCGCCGTCGAATTCGCCCGGCTCTATGCCGTAGAGCTCGAGCATTATGAGAAGCTCGAAGGAGTGCCGCTGACGTTTGCCGGCAAGGTCAACAGGCTGGCGATCATGGTGCGCGGGAATCTGGCCGCCGCGATGCAGGGACTGGTGGCACTGCCGCTGCTGGCCGGCTACGACATCCATGCCCCCGATCCGGAGTCTGCGGGGCGGATCGTTTCGTTCGACGCGGCCGGCGGCTGGAATATCGAGGAGGAGGGCTACCAGGCGGTGGGCTCGGGGTCGATCTTCGCGAGATCATCGATGAAGAAGCTGTATTCACAGGTCACCGATGCTGATTCGGCGTTGCGGGTGACCGTCGAGGCACTCTACGACGCCGCCGATGACGATTCGGCCACTGGCGGACCGGATCTGGTCCGCGGAATCTATCCCACGGCGGTCGCCATCGACGCCGGCGGGGCAACAGACGTCCCGGAAAGCCGCATCGCCGAACTGGCCCGCGAAGTCATCGGAAGTCGTTCGCGCTCCGACACTTTCGGACCTGACGGTGGTGAAAAGTGAGTTTTCCATACTTCATCTCGCCCGAGCAGGCGATGCGCGAGCGCAGCGAACTCGCTCGCAAGGGCATCGCGCGGGGCAAGAGCGTGGTGGCGCTGGCGTATTCCGGCGGTGTGCTGTTCGTCGCGGAGAATCCGTCGCGTTCGCTGCAGAAAATCAGCGAACTCTACGATCGGGTGGGTTTCGCTGCGGCCGGCAAATTCAACGAATTCGACAACCTGCGTCGCGGCGGGATCCAGTTCGCCGACACTCGCGGTTATGCCTATGACCGTCGCGACGTTACGGGACGGCAGCTAGCCAACGTCTACGCGCAGACACTAGGCACCATCTTCACCGAGCAGGCCAAACCCTACGAGGTCGAGTTGTGTGTTGCCGAGGTCGCGCACTACGGCGAGACGAAAGCACCCGAGCTCTACCGGATCACCTACGACGGATCGATCGCCGACGAGCCGCATTTCGTGGTGATGGGCGGTACCACAGAGCCGATTACTAACGCGCTCAAGGAGTCCTACACTGAAAACGCCGACCTGACCGACGCATTGCGGATCGCGGTGGAGTCGCTACGTGCCGGCGCCGACACATCGGCCAACGGTCAGTCGTCGCTCGGGGTGGGCAGCCTCGAGGTCGCCATTCTCGAGGCCAGCCGGCCGCGGCGGGCGTTTCGGCGGATCGCCAGCGCCGCCTTGCAAGAGCTGTTACCGAAACCTCAGGAGCCGGAAGCAGACTGACCTCATCTGCAGCCCTAAGTCGCCTCAGAATGGCGGTGGCCTGTTGCGTTCAGTCACATACGCATCGTTGAGGGTGCGTTCACCTGCGACGCGGTGGGCGAGATCGGCAGCCTTGGTCCGGCGTCGCCGTAGCATCGGCAGGTCGCGAGCGCTGGCAGTGACTACTGCTATGGGAGTTCGCGGTAGGTCGGCGGTCGTGGTGTGCCAGGTAGGGAAAAAGATGCGGCTGCCGGGATGCGTCGGATAGGTGCGGCCGTTGGGCGCGGTCCAAATCACTGTGCCGTCCGGTAACTGCTGGTCGCGCCAGCCCGTCCAAAAGGTCTTGAGAAGATGGTGCTTTCTACATTCGCACTTAAGATTCGACGAGTGTGGGGGCGCGAACGGGTACCGCACCGCATACGCTGTGCGATCGTGCGCGGGTCGCCCTCGCGGGGTAGCCGCTTCATACGCAGGCTCGAGTGCATCTGTCCGGAAGCCTTGCCGTGGCTGATGCCTAGGGCGGCAGCCACCTTGACGGCGGCGGAATCCACGGGTCGCAGACCCACCACGCCCGTTCATCCTCAGATGTCCGGCGGTCGGTGAGTTCGGCGATCGCCGATAGGTGCCGGGCGCGTGCTGCCGCCTCGGCACGCGCAGTCTTCGACCGCGGCGACCAGTGCGGCGTCCTCTGCGCTACGCCGCTCCGCGGGGTCCGACAGCGAGAGACTCGAACGCATGTGCGAGTCTGGTCGGGGTGCTGACGCGGTCACTGTTTGTGCTGCCGCGTGGCATTGCCGTTCGCCTGTGGTGGACTCGAAGACGCTGGGCTTTCCGTCCAGCGCCGCGACCGACAAGCGCCATCGCTCCTTGGTCGGGGGTGAAACCACGTCCGCGATTCCGGTGGTTCCGCATTTGCCAACGTGAAGCGACTGGGAGCACGTTGCCGCCAATGGGCGCGGCTGCGCACCGCCGCGCTGACACAACCAGTACCCTCGATTAGGTGCAGCGACGAATCATGGGCATCGAGACCGAATTCGGTGTCACCTGCACCTTCCATGGCCATCGCCGGCTAAGTCCCGATGAGGTGGCCCGCTACCTGTTTCGGCGGGTGGTGTCCTGGGGGCGCAGCTCCAACGTTTTCTTGCGCAACGGCGCGCGCCTCTACCTCGACGTGGGTAGTCATCCGGAATATGCCACCGCCGAATGCGACAGCCTGGTGCAGCTGGTCACTCACGACCGGGCCGGCGAGTGGGTGCTCGAAGACCTGCTTGTCGACGCCGAGCAGCGGCTTGCCGACGAAGGCATCGGTGGGGACATCTATCTGTTCAAGAACAACACCGACTCTGCGGGCAACTCCTATGGCTGCCACGAGAACTATCTGATCGTGCGAGCCGGTGAGTTTTCCCGGATCTCCGACGTCTTGCTGCCCTTCCTCGTCACCCGCCAGCTGATCTGCGGCGCCGGGAAGGTGCTGCAGACGCCCAAGGCTGCGACGTTCTGTCTGTCCCAACGCGCCGAGCACATCTGGGAGGGCGTCTCGAGCGCGACTACCCGCAGTCGGCCGATCATCAACACTCGCGACGAGCCGCACGCCGACGCGGAGAAGTACCGTCGGCTGCACGTCATCGTCGGTGACTCCAACATGTGCGAGACCACCACGATGCTCAAGGTCGGCACGGCGGCGTTGGTGTTGGAGATGATCGAGGCAGGGGTGGCTTTCCGCGATTTCTCGCTGGACAACCCCATTCGGGCGATCCGCGAGGTGAGCCACGACGTCACCGGCCGTCGCCCGGTGCGGCTGGCCGGCGGGCGTCAGGCCAGCGCGCTGGATATCCAGCGCGAGTACTACGGCCGCGCCGTCGAACATTTGCAGACCCGCGAGCCAAATGCCCAAGTCGAGCAGGTCGTTGATCTGTGGGGGCGTCAGCTCGATGCGGTGGAGAGCCAGGATTTCGCCAAGGTGGACACCGAGATCGACTGGGTGATCAAGCGAAAGTTGTTCCAGCGGTATCAGGATCGCTACAACATGGAGCTCTCGGACGCCAAGATTGCCCAGCTGGACCTTGCCTACCACGACATCAAGCGTGGGCGAGGTGTCTTCGATCTGCTGCAACGCAAGGGCTTGGCGTCTCGGGTGACTACCGACGAAGAAATCGCTGACGCCGTCGACCATCCGCCGCAGACCACGCGAGCCAGGCTGCGCGGAGAATTCATCAGCGCCGCGCAGGCCGCGGGCCGTGACTTCACCGTCGACTGGGTGCACCTCAAGCTCAATGACCAGGCGCAGCGCACGGTGTTGTGCAAGGACCCCTTCCGCGCGGTCGATGAGCGGGTCAAGCGGCTGATCGCGAGCATGTAGCCCTTAATCTGACGCACATGGCCACTTCGAAAGTCGAACGGCTGGTGAATCTCGTCATCGCCCTGCTGTCCACGCGCGGCTACATCACCGCCGAGAAAATCAGATCCAGTGTCGCCGGTTATTCCGACAGCCCTAGCGCTGAGGCGTTCTCCCGGATGTTCGAGCGGGACAAGAACGAACTGCGCGATCTGGGCATCCCGCTCGAGGTCGGCCGGGTGTCGAACCTGGACCCGAGCGAGGGCTATCGCATCAACCGCGACGCGTACGCGTTGCCCCCGGTCAAGCTGACTCCCGAGGAAGCCGCGGCGGTCGCGGTTGCCACCCAGCTGTGGGAGTCGCCCGAGCTGATCACCGCGACCCAGGGCGCGCTACTCAAGCTGCGGGCCGCCGGGGTCGACGTTGATCCAGAGGCGCGGGTGGCATTCGCCTCGCCGAGCGGCATGCCCGGTCTGCGTGGATCCGAGGAAGCGCTCGGAATCCTTTTGTCGGCCATCGATTCCCGGCAGGCGGTCCGGTTCCCGCATCGGTCGGCACGTAACGCGCCCTACATCGTCCGCACGGTTGAACCTTGGGGGGTGGTTACCGAGAAGGGCCGCTGGTACCTGGTCGGCCACGACCGCGACCGGGACGCTACCCGCACCTTCCGGTTATCGCGGATCGGCGACAACATCGAACCGATCGGCCCCACCGGCGCGGTAACCGTGCCCGACGGAGTGGACCTGAGGGAGATCGTGGCCCGGACGGTCAGCGAGTCATCGACCGGTGTGCAGGCCAAGGTATGGGTCGCCGACGGGCGGGCGACCGCGCTGCGTCGCGCCGGAAGGTCTCTGGGGCCGCGGCAGTTGGCTGGCCGCGACGGCGAAGTGATCGAACTCGATATCGGGTCGAGTGATCGACTGGTACGCGACATCACCGGGTACGGGGCTGACGCGATTGTGTTGGAGCCGCCATCTCTGCGGGACGATGTGTTGGCCCGACTGCGCACACAGGCCGATGTTGGTGGTGGGGGAGCGCGTCGCCAATGACCCCCGTTTCGACCAGGTTGGTTCGGCTGCTCAACATGGTGCCGTATTTCCAGGCCAACCCCAGGATCACCCGGGTAGCGGCGGCCGCCGAGCTTGGTGTGTCGGCCAAGCAACTGGAGGAGGACCTCAACCAGCTTTGGATGTGCGGCCTTCCCGGGTACTACCCGGGCGATCTGATCGACTTCCAGTTTTCCGGCGACACCATCGAGGTGACGTTTTCGGCGGGCATCGACCAGCCGTTGAAACTCACCTCACCGGAGGCCACCGGATTGCTGGTGGCGTTGCGCGCGCTGGCGGATATTCCAGGTGTGGTCGATCCGCAGGCGGCACGCAGCGCGATCGCGAAGATCACCGCGGCCGCCGGCGCGGCCGGGCATCACAGCGCGCCGTCCTCCGTCGATGAACCGGCCCCGGTGGAAAGCCGGGCTGCGGCCGTGGTCCGCTCGGCCGTTCACGACAAACGGGCGCTGACCCTTGACTACTACGCCGCATCGCACGACACGCTCACCACCCGGACCGTGGATCCCATCCGGGTGTTGTTGATCGGCGGGCACAGCTACCTGGAGGCCTGGTCACGCGAGGCCGAAGGGGTTCGACTGTTTCGTTTCGACCGCATTGTCGACGCCGTCGAGCTCGGCGAAGCCGCCAAGCCGCCGGAGCCGGCGCTGCAGGCGCCACCAGACACCTCTCTGTTCGACGGCGATCCGTCACTGCCGTCGGCAACCCTGCGGGTGGCGCCCGCGGCAGGGTGGATATGCGAGTACTACCCGATCCGCGATGTGCATGAGTTGCCCGACGGTTCTTGCGAGGTAACCATGACCTACGCATCGCAGGATTGGATGACGCGCCTAATGCTGGGGTTCGGGTCAGCTGTTGAAGTGCTGGAGCCTGAATCACTCGCCCATCGTGTGCGGGCGGCCGCGATGGCCGGCTTGGCCGCCTACCAGGCCGCTGAACTGGCCTGACACCAAGTCGAGCGCTGGCCAGAAGCTACCAGCGGTACGGCGCGCCCCGCGGCTAGCCTCCGCTTGGCCGGGAGAGCCGCCGTTGCTGCGGTAGCATCGGGTTGACGTCTGGAGGTAATCAAAGTGGGCAGTCTTAGTCCGTGGCACTGGGCGATCCTCGCTGTCGTGGTGATCGTGCTGTTCGGTGCCAAGAAGCTCCCTGATGCGGCACGCTCGTTGGGTAAGTCGATGCGCATCTTTAAGTCCGAGGTCCGTGAGCTGCAGAACGAGAGCAAAACCGAAGCGTCTATTGAGAACCCCAAGCCGGTGCCATCACAGCGTGTCGACCCCGGAGCATCAGCGGATCCGGGTCACACCGAGGCACGGCCCGCTTAACCCGGCATCACCGTCTCGGTGCCGGAACGTCACTAATACACCGTGGTGAACGGTTCACGGGCCTCAGCGCGCGCCGGCGCTTTCTTTAGGCGGCTTAACCCACGTCAGCGGCGCAGTCGGGTCAATCCCGACGCCACCATGTCGCTGGTCGATCATTTGACCGAGCTGCGTACCCGGCTGCTGATTTCGCTGGCCGCGATCCTGATCACGACGATTTTCGGGTTCGTCTGGTACTCGCATTCAATCTTTGGGGTGGAGAGCCTCGGCGAGTGGTTGCGAAACCCCTACTGTGCGTTGCCGCAGTCGGCGCGCGCGGACATCAGCGCTGACGGGCAGTGCCGGTTGCTGGCCACCGCGCCGTTCGACCAGTTCATGTTGCGGCTCAAAGTCGGCATGACCGCTGGCATCGTGCTGGCCTGCCCGGTGTGGTTCTACCAGCTCTGGGCATTCATCACGCCGGGCCTGTACCAGAAGGAGCGCCGCTTCGCGGCGGCGTTCGTGATCCCGGCGGCCATGTTGTTTGTGGCCGGCGCTTTGTTGGCCTACCTGGTGCTATCCAAGGCACTGAGCTTCTTGTTAACCGTTGGTAGCGACGTACAGGTAACGGCGTTATCCGGCGACCGCTACTTCGGTTTTCTGCTCAATCTGCTGGTGGTATTTGGGCTCAGCTTTGAGTTCCCCCTGCTGATCGTGATGCTCAATATGGCGGGCATGCTGACCTATCAGCGGCTCAAGGCGTGGCGTCGCGGTTTGATCTTCACGATGTTCGTGTTCGCGGCGATCTTCACGCCCGGATCCGACCCGTTCTCGATGACTGCGCTTGGGGTGGCACTGACGATTCTGCTGGAGTTGGCCATCCAGGTGACCCGCCTGCATGACAAGCGAAAGGCCAAACGCGAGAGCGTGATTTCTGATGATGAAGCGTCGCTCATCGACCCGCCCGAGTCGATACCGGAACCGTCGGTTATCGCCGGATCCCATGACGACGTCACATAGCGGGCCCACGCCCACTAGGGCGGAGACGTGACAGAACTGGCCGAGCTGGCCCGGTTCACCGACGAGTTGCCCTTCTCGCTCGACGACTTTCAGCAGCAGGCGTGTGCGGCCTTGGAGCGTGGCCACGGCGTGCTGGTTTGTGCGCCGACAGGTGCTGGCAAAACCGTGGTCGGCGAATTCGCCGTGCATTTGGCCCTGGCCTCCGGTGGTAAGTGCTTTTACACCACGCCACTCAAGGCGCTGAGCAACCAGAAGCACACCGATTTGACGGCGCGCTACGGTCGCGACCAGATCGGTTTGCTCACCGGTGATTTGTCGGTCAACGCCAACGCACCCGTGGTGGTGATGACCACCGAGGTGCTGCGCAACATGCTCTACGCAGATTCGCCTGCGCTACAAGGGCTTTCCTATGTGGTGATGGACGAGGTGCACTTCCTCGCCGACCGGATGCGGGGCCCGGTGTGGGAGGAAGTCATCCTGCACCTGCCTGACGAGGTGCGAGTGGTCAGCCTGTCGGCCACGGTCAGCAACGCCGAGGAGTTCGGCGGCTGGATCCAAACCGTGCGGGGTGACACGACGGTGGTGGTCGATGAGCACCGGCCGGTACCGCTGTGGCAACACATCTTGGTGGGCAAGCGGCTGTTCGATCTGTTCGACTATCGCGATGACGAGGCCGGCCGCGGGCGGCAAGCACGGGTAAACCCCGATCTGTTGCGTCACATCGCGCATCGTCGCGAGGCCGAGCGGATGTCGGATTGGCACCCGCGTCGCCATCCTGGGCGGGCCGGCCACGGCCGGGGTGGCCGGCCGCGCTTCTACCGGCCGCCGGCCCGGCCGGACGTCATCGCGACCTTGGACGCTGCCGGGCTATTGCCGGCGATCACGTTCGTGTTCTCCCGAGCCGGGTGCGACGCGGCGGTCAACCAGTGCCTGCGCTCACCGTTGCGGCTGACGAACGAGGAAGAGCGCGCACAGATCGCGGAGATCATTGACCACCGGTGCGGCGATCTGGCCGACGCAGATCTGGCGGTACTCGGCTACTACGAGTGGCGGGAGGGGCTGCTACGCGGTCTGGCCGCACATCACGCCGGGATGTTGCCGGCCTTCCGGCACACCGTCGAAGAGCTATTCGCCGCCGGCCTGGTCAAGGCGGTATTTGCGACTGAAACGTTGGCACTGGGCATCAATATGCCCGCGCGCACTGTGGTGCTGGAGCGGTTGGTGAAGTTCAACGGAGAGCAGCACGCACCGCTGACACCGGGGGAGTACACCCAGTTGACCGGCCGTGCGGGCCGTCGAGGCATCGACGTCGAGGGCCACGCCGTCGTGCTCTGGCACCCCGACATCGAGCCCTCCGAGGTGGCCGGACTCGCCTCCACGCGCACCTTTCCGCTGCGCAGCTCGTTTGCCCCGTCCTACAACATGACGATCAACCTGGTGCACCAGTTGGGGCCCGAACAGGCACACCGGTTGTTGGAGCAGTCGTTCGCGCAGTACCAGGCCGACCGATCCGTCGTCGGCTTGGTCCGCGGCATCGAACGGGGCAAGAAACTGCTCGATGAGATCGCCGCCGAACTGGGTGGGCCACAGGCGCCGATTATCGAATATGCGCGGATGCGGGCCCGAATTTCGGAGCTGGAGCGCTCGCAAGCGCGCGCTTCCCGCATGCAGCGACGCCAGGAGGCCAGCGATGCGCTGGCGGCGCTGCGCAAGGGCGACATCATCACCATCACGCACGGCCGCCGCGGTGGCCTGGCGGTGGTGTTGGAGTCCGCCCGCGACAGCTCCGACCCGCGCCCGTTGGTGTTGACCGAACACCGGTGGGCCGGCCGAATCTCCTCGGCTGACTATTCGGGCGCGATGCCGCCGGTTGGTTCGATGACGCTGCCCAAGCGCGTCGAATACCGCCAGCCGCGAGTCCGCCGAGATCTGGCCTCGGCGCTGCGGTCGGCCGCTGCGGGCCTGACCATGCCGGCCGCTCGCCGCTCCAACAAACGCACCCAGCATGATCCGGATCTGGACTCGTTGCGCGAGCAATTGCGCCGTCATCCCTCGCACAATGCGCCAGGCGTCGAAACACAGGTGCGCCAGGCGGAGCGTTACTTGCGCGTCGAACGGGAAAACGGGCAGCTGGAGAACAAGGTGGCAGCCGCCACCAACTCGTTGGCCCGGACGTTCGACCGGATCGTCAGCCTGCTCACCGAGCGGGAGTTCATCCGCGGTCCGGTGCAGGATCCCCAGGTCACCGACGACGGTCGACTATTGGCGCGGATATACAGCGAGAGCGATCTCTTGGTGGCCGAATGCCTGCGCACCGGGGCATGGGCGGGCTTGAAGCCGGCCGAGTTGGCGGCCGTGGTCTCAGCGGTGCTCTACGAAACACGCGGCGGTGACGGGCCTGGAGGGCAAACTGCGGCCGACGCGCCGACGCCGCGGTTGCGCCAGGCGCTGCATCAGACGTCCCGATTGTCGGTGGCACTGCGCGCCGATGAGCAGACACACCGGATCGGTCCGAGTCGTGAGCCCGACGACGGCTTCGTCAACGTGGTCTACCGCTGGGCCCGGACGGGTGATTTAGCGGCGGCGCTAGCGGTGGCGGACGATAGCGGGACAGGTTCGCCCCTCTCAGCGGGGGATTTCGTGCGCTGGAGTCGCCAGGTTCTGGACCTGTTGGACCAGGTACGAATCGCGGCCCCCGACCCCGAAGTGCGGGCCACGGCAAAACGCGCCATCAATGACGTCCGGCGCGGCGTCGTCGCAGTTGACGCCGGGTAGGCTGGGCCGGAGCTACGGTTACATGCGGAATGTGATCGCAGGCGTATCAGAGCGACTTGGGCCAGTTAAGGCCAGCACAACACCGACTGAGGAGTAACTGATGAGCGGACCGCAGGGACCAGACCCGAGGCAGTCGTGGCAACCGCCCGGCCAGGGCGGCGATCATTCCTCGGATCCGACCATGGCCGCCGGATCGCCCTGGCAGCAGCAACCGAACCAAGAGGGTTCGTGGCAACCCCCGTCCTACCCGGCCGCCGACTACCCGCAGTACCAGCAGCCGGCCGATCCGGCGTACCCGCAGCAGTACCCGCAGTCCGCACCCGGATATGGGCAGTCCGACTTCAGCTCGCAGCCCACGCAGTTCGGTGCGCCTCCGCAATACGGTCAGCCGGGCCAATATGGTCAGCCGGGCCAATATGGTCAGCCGGGCCAATATGGTCAGCCGGGTCAGTACGGTCAACCGGGTCAGCCCGGACAATACGGTCAGCCCGGTCAGTACCCCGGGCAATTCAGCCCCTACGACCAAACGGGTAAGGGCTCGAAGCGGTCGACGGCGCTCATCGGTGGTGTGGTCGGCGGGATCGCCCTGCTCTTCGTGGTCGTCATCCTGGTGCTCGGTTTCTGGGTGCCGGGGTTCTTTGTGACCACGAAACTGGACGTCAATAAGGCCAACGCGGGCGTGCAGCAGGTGCTGACCGACGAGACCAATGGCTACGGTGCCAAGAACGTCAAAGACGTCAAATGCAACAACGGGGCGGACCCCACCGTCAAAAAGGGTGCCACCTTCGATTGCACCGTCAGCATCGATGGCGCTTCCAAGCGCGTCACGGTCACCTTCCAGGACAACAAGGGCACCTACGAGGTCGGCCGGCCCCAGTAGCGGTCAGCAAGGCAACGCGTCCAGCGCCTTTTGTAGGCGCGCGATCGAAGAGCCGACGCCATATTGGGTGGCCAGTTCGGCAGTGCGGGCCGGGTCGGCGGCAACCAGCGGCAAGGCGTCGGTGGGTGTCGAAAAGGTGACCGGAGCGTCGGTGGCCACCCGTACCACGGTGTCTGCGGCTTCGATATAGGCCGACGCGGCAAGCAATTTCGTTCGGAGGCCCTTGGCCATCGTCGACTTGGGGTCGTGCGCGGCGGCCACGATCTGTTCTAGTGAGCCGTGCTGCGCCAGCAGGGTGGCTGCCGTCTTCTCGCCCACGCCGGGCACTCCGGGCAGGCCATCGGAGGGGTCACCGCGCAGCAAAGCCAGTTCGGCGTAGGCAGCCCCGGCTCGCTCGCCGGGCAGTCCGTACCGTTCGGCCACCTCGGCGGGCCCGAACAAGGTGGCCTTGGACAGCCCGCGGCCCAGGTAGAGCACCCGAACGGGGACCGGATCGTCGGCCACCACCTGCAGCAGGTCGCGATCCCCGCTGACCACCACCACCGGGTCCCGGCGTTCCTGGGCGGCCAGCGTGCCCAGCACGTCGTCGGCTTCGAAGCCCGGTGCGCCGGCCGCCGGGATGCCGAAGGCGCCGAGCAACTCCATGATCATGTCGACCTGCGGGGTCAACTCGTCGGGCACCTCCTCGATGTCGGGCTGCCCGGCGGGTTCGGGCTCGGCCACCCGGTGCGCCTTGTAGGAGGGGATGAGGTCCACCCGGAACTGCGGGCGCCAATCCAGGTCCAGGCATACGACCAGCCGGCTGGGCCGCTGTTGGGTGATCACCACCGCCATCGAGTCGATGAACCCGCGGACGGCGTTGACCGGCCGGCCGTCAGGTGCGGTGATCGATGACGGCACGCCGAAATACGAGCGGAACCACATGCTGGCGCCATCCAGCAGCAGCAGGGGTGTGGGCATGCCGGTAATCCTGCCAGCGCCGGTGTGGCGGTCCCCACCCAGCCGGTGGGCACTAGCCTGGCTGCCATGGATTCTCGGCGATTCGACAACGCGGTGTACGCGCGACGTTTGGCCGCCGCGGCAGCCGCGACGGCCGAGGCGGGTCTGGCCGGTCTGGTGATCACTCCGGGTTATGACCTGCGCTATCTCATCGGCTCTCGCGCGGACACGTTCGAGCGGCTCACCGCGCTGGTGCTGCCGGCGTCTGGTGCACCGACCATCGTGTTGCCTCGCTTGGAGCTGGCGTCGCTCAAGGAGTCGGCCGCACCGGATTTTGGTGTGGGCGTGCGGGATTGGGTCGATGGCGATGACCCGTACCAGCTGGTGGCTGATGCGCTGGGGGGTGCACCTGCGGCCACTGCGGTTACCGATTCGATGCCGGCCCTGCACTTGTTGCCGTTGGCCGGTGCGGTGGGAGTGCTGCCGTTGTTGGCCACCGACGTGCTGCGGCAGCTGCGGATGGTCAAAGAGGCAGCCGAGGTCGATGCGTTGTGTGCCGCGGGTGCGGCCATCGATCGGGTGCACGCGCGAGTGCCTGGGTTCCTGGCCCCAGGCCGAACCGAGGCCGAGGTGGCCGCGGATATCTCCGAAGCGATTGTCGCCGAAGGGCATTCGGAGGTGGCGTTCGTCATCGTCGGATCCGGTCCGCACGGCGCCGACCCGCATCACGGATATTCGGATCGAAAGCTGCAGGTGGGTGACATTGTCGTCGTCGACATCGGTGGGACTTTCGGGCCCGGATATCATTCCGATTCGACCCGCACCTACAGTATCGGCGAACCTAGTCCCGATGTGGCGCAACAGTATTCAACCCTTCAACGCGCGCAGCGCGCGGCCATGGAGGCGGTGCGTCCGGGGGTGACGGCGGCGCAAGTCGACGCCGCTGCCCGTGACGTGCTGGCCGAAGCCGGGCTGGCCGAGCATTTCGTGCACCGCACCGGGCATGGCATTGGGCTGTGCGTGCACGAAGAGCCCTATATCGTCGCCGGCAATGAGCTGCCGCTGGCTGCGGGCATGGCATTTTCGATCGAGCCCGGTATCTACTTTCCGGGCCGGTGGGGGGCCCGCATCGAGGACATCGTGGTGGTCACCGAGGACGGGGCGCTCTCGGTCAACAACCAGCCGCACGAGCTGACGGTGGTGGCGGTGTCGTAGCGGCGAGATGTCGGCTGCGCCAAGTAGGTTGGCGGGGTGTCATTGGTGGATCTAGCGCTGCTTCCGTTTCGTATCGCACGTCAAGTCGCCGAGGTTGTATTGCCCCCTGGGCAACGATCGCCGACGCCCCCGGCCGAACTCATCGTGGTCGACGGGATGCCCGAGGGGGCGCCACCGGCTGCGCGGCGGCCCGAGCCGGCGCTGCCGGTGCCGGTGGGATGGCCGTTCGGCGAGGAATTCCCGCGCACCTGCGGGGCGGCCCGGGTAGCAGGTGGGGCGCTGTTTTGGACCGACTTCATCTATGACGACCACGGCGCGACGGGCTTGCCGGTCGGCGATCTGAAGATCCAGGCGCCCCCGCGAGGCACCTACGTCTATCCCGACGGTCCCGCGGCCGGCAACGGCGCCGACATTTTCCGGGTGGCGCTGGGGCTCACCGAGTCCCACACGTGGTGGCGCGTCGACTAGAACAGCCGCGCCGTGGTGAATGCAGGGTTTTCGGGAGTGTGCCGCGGTGAAAAATAATGTGGACCTCACTGATGAGTTACAAGTCTGGATTCGGCTTGCCGGTTTGGACATGATCCAGGGCTCGCAAACCGATGATGGCCGCGTAGTCATTTGGAACAACGGAGGTGAAGACCGCTATTATGTGATTACGTCGTCTCAGCGGATGAGTACTGAGCATCCTTGGTTTTTCCGGTCAGGGAGTAGATGCCCTCACTAATTCTGTTGAAGCGGTCGTGGCAATTGGGGCGGCTGACAGATTGGTCGGACTATCTCATTACCTCGACGTCCCCATCGATGTGATAGCGGACTCGTTCCTTGACCCCGGCGGCAGGCCGTTGTTCACCCCGTCGACAGGACAGTGGGAGGTTCCGGGGGAATGATGTCCCAGGTCATGGTTCAGGCCACTACATGCGGATCTGCGATAGCGCACCCATCGGCCGCCGAGTTTCACCAGGTCGAGGTATCGGAATTTGGGGCCGAGCCGGTGGGTCGTAGGCCGATAACGGTTGACAGTCCTATCGGAGCTCGGCGTACCGCATGACGGTACCCATGGAAATATCGCCATGGCCCATGGCGAGGCCGTTGCAGGTTGCTCTTTGGTGCTGGGCCCTCTTGCGGAAGATGGGTGCACAGTATTCTCGGCTTCGCCGATAGAACCTCATTTCATTAATTTGGCATCCCACCAAACAATATGTTTTCGAGTAGAAATGAGCTCTATAAAATTTGGCCGCACATATTATTCAAAGAAAGACAGATAGACGATTGGCATTGAATCAACCTCGGGTTGCTACTATGCATCGATACCCGTGAGTCATGGCATTGTTGACTACGAGGAGTATTACGACCTGACTCGCGACCAATATCACGATATCTTGCGCGACGGGGAGGCGGCAGTCGTATTTGTACAGGCGTGCCGCCGGCGGGAGCGCGATGACTTACTGTTGCAAAGACCTGGCGGCAATCGCGGAACCCCGCGTAAGACCGCCAGGGCTATCCCCGCTGAGGGCAGCAGATCGAACGCCGAAGGCGGGTCCTCACTCGCCGGCGTCGGTCTTGTCATCCCGGACGATGGGCCCGATGTCATTGCGGTCGGGCAGCAGGATTCGTCGGGTGGATCTGGTGACCACGGGTGGTTTGCCGTCGGCAGACTTGACCGGAGCACCCGGCGGAATCGTCAAGCGGCCCTTGACCGGTTGGCCGTTGGGCACACTCGGGGCAGTCACCCGCTTCTCGGCCGGCTTTTCTTTGCTTCCCGCGCCACCGGCGCCCAGCGCGCCAGGCGGCACCATGGGCATGCCGGTTGCACCCATCGGTGTGGAGGTCGGCGGTGTACCACCGGTAGGTGTCATTGATGCGGGCTTGGTTGGCGCCCCAGCAGGAGTTGTGGGCGGCGATGATGTTGGCACTGGTGGCGGACCGAGATAGCCGGTAGGGATAGTGCTGCCACCACCGCCCGCGCCGCCGGATCCGAGGTCACCCATACCGCCACCGCCAAGACCTGGTTCACCCTCGAGACTGTCGACAAGGCGGGCCCCGTCTGCGGCCTCCAAACCCTCGGCGCCGGTGGATTGCTGAAGCGCACTCATCAACGGCTGCAAAGCGCCCTGCCCGGCCTGCATCGCTTGTTGGGGAATTTGGGTCAGCGGCCCGAGCACGCCCCCGAGGGCACCGCTGATGGCACCGCCGATGCCTGAGGCCATCTGCGGGATCATCTGGGCCATCCCGTCGGCTCCCACACCTTGGAACTGCTGGGCGGCATCGGCCTCATTGGCTGGGAATTTCGCCGCGGCGTCGGCTGCATGCGCTCGACGATCGGCATCATCCGCGGCAATGTCGCCGTTGGTGGGCCCCAAATCGGCGTTCGTAACCATGCCGAATCCCGTCATCAGGCCATCAATCGGCGACGATCCACCCGGATGAACTGGTCCCGGCGCCAGCGGTATGGGTGCCGGCATTCCGGCCGCGCTTCCATAGCTCTCCGGATAGGAGTCGATGGTCATGTGGGTCTCCTCATTGACATCGCTGCCATTGCCCAGGCTAGGTGATAGTTCGCCCCCGCGTGGTTGCCGTCGATCAGCGCGTTGATGGCCGCCAACAGCATCCAATCGGTGGTCTGGGCTAGGTCCTGGTTGGGGTATGCCGCAAGCACTGATCGACGAATCTCGGCGGCTCTTTCGCTCAGCAGCTCGGCCTCGTTCTCGGGCACACCGTAACTGCGCGCGGCCGCTACCGCCACCGCCTGAGCAACGCGGGGTAACCCGTCCCGGTGGCGCACGTGCTCGGCCAATGTGGGCCCCAGCTCATCGACCTCGGGCGCGGTACGGGCCGCGCGGTCGCCGGTCAGTTTGGGCTGGTCGTTTCCGGCTTCGCCGATGTAGCCGTGGGGCTGGTGCACCGCCGCCGTGGAGACGGCGCCCAGTAAGTCGAGCACGCTGGCATCGCGGCGCCGAGCAGCTGGCTCGAGCAGAGTCACATGCGCGGGCAGCCGAATGTCGGGTGGTATCCAGCCGCCAGCGAGATCGGTGACCAGCAGCGTGGTCTGTCCGTCGGCGCGCAGTCCGGCCGCCCAGGTTAATCCGGGCTCTTGGCGGGCCACCGCTTCGACGATGCGCCGCAGTCGTTGCTGTTCAGCGGATCGGCTCGCAGCGTCGCCAGCTGCGCCTCCAGTCGTGGCAGCTGCTGTTGCGCTAGCCATTGCCGGCGCGCCGCTGGTCGCCTGGCCCTGGGCCGCTCCCTGTGCAGCGGACTTGGCTACCGGCGACATCAGCGAACCACCAGCTGACGGTGACGATGACGGCGATGGTGCTACCGCCGCGCCCGACACCGGGCCGCCCGGCGCTGCCGATGCGGCAGGTGGCGCAACGATCGGTGGGCGCAGATCAGAGCCATAGGCCGGTAATGGGCCCGCGGGAGCTCCGACCATTGGCGCAACCGATCCAGTGGCCGGGGCACCAGTCATTACCGGCGTGACCGGCGTCACGCCGCCGGTGACGTCAGGCGTGGGTGCTGCAATCGGAGTTGGTCCCGTGGCGGCTGCGCCAACGCCGGCGTCTGGAACATGGGCAAAACCAGCCCCACTGGCCGCGATGGTTGACGCGGGCACCACCGGCGCTGCCGGGGGCGCCATGGTCGGCGGTGGTGGCTCGCCGGCTGCGGCCATTGCTCCGGCCGACAAGGACTGTGCACCGGCCGCCGCCGGGGCGCCCGTTGACATCCCGGTGTTAAAGGACTGAGCCAAGGACTGTGGCGATAACCCGGGGGCCGACACCGCCGAGGGTGCTGGAGCGCCGGGGATCGGCGGGCTAGTTAACCCAGGTGGTGGTGCGCCGGGTGGCGAGGGAGGGCCAGTTGGACCAGACGGCGAAGGGCCGGGCACTATCGGAACACGGCCGACTGTTGACGCGCCTGGAGGCGCCGGCGCTGGCGCAACGTCAGACGGTCCAGCGGGAACTACCGAAGCTCTCCCTACCATTGACGCTGTTGGCGCCTCCGGTGCCGTGGACTCCGGGGCAGTTGCATCCATCGGAGCGCCGCCGATTGCTGACCCTTCTAGTGGCGTCATCGGCGGGGTTTCCAAATCCCTGGCGGTGATCGGGCGCGACGGTGGAGGACCATCGAGGTTCGCACCGTGCTCCTGCAGCCACGTCCGCGCGTTACCGCCGATGGTTGCGTCGAGGACTCGCTGAGTTGCGTCAATGATGTTGGACATCGCGGTTGCTCCCGCGCTGGAAGCTGCGGTGTTGGCCTGAGCGATGACCGCGTTCACCGCAGCAACTTTCGCTCCAATTGGCCCTTCGCCGGAAAGAATCTGGTCGATATCCCCATTGCCCGACTGAGCAATATTGGTCAGCTGATCGCGCAAATTGTCTACCGCATCGGCAACAAGGTCACTTTGGCGACTCTTTGTGTCACATTGCTCGGCGATAGTATTCAGGCGGTGTTCGCCACGCAAAAAGCGGTCCATCAAATCGTCCGCGGTGCGCCCTCGATTTACCGCTAACCGCGATCGTTCGTTTTGTAGCCCGTTCGCTTCGTTGTGCTTGATTTCCTCCGCCTGGCGCCAATAGGAAACACCTGACGTCAGCGCGTTGGGCCGAGCAGGCCACCACGCGCCGACTAGCCATGCCGACCACTTGCCAGGTGGCAGGTCAGCCGCCACCACAAACGGCCTTCATGTGCGTGTCTTTGGCAATGACATCATCGGATACTGACCGCCATTCCGGGTCGTCACGCCCCTTTGCGAAGCTGGCTACAGCCGTACTGTTGCTGTAGGCCTCGGCTAATTCAAGAGCGGCGGCGCGATCACTCGGCGTGAGCGCCGGCGCGGCGTTCGCTGCCTGTTGTAGCATCACCGCCCCATTGACCGTGGATATGTTTGCCAACGCGGGGTCATCGCCATTGGTCTCTATTTGAACGGCCCGCGCGGCCATTTTGTACACGTCACACAACTTTTGATGCGCCGCGGCGGTTTCCGCCGCTGTATACGTCGGCGAAGCCGTCGTTGTCGCGGCGCCACCCGAATTGCTGTTGGTCGGGTGCGTGAGTGCCACGATCAATGCTGCGGCACCGAGCACAACACCCACAATGGCGATGATGATGGCTAGAGCGGTCAGTGGCCATGTGCGGGAGCGCGGCGCCGGCGGAGGGGGATAGTTGGGTATCCATTGCTCGGCGGGCGGGGGGTTGGTTGTCACCTCACCAAGGCTATTCGTTGTCGCAAACCTAGCGCCCTTGACCATTGGCCGTGGTTGATGGCGGATGCCGCTGCGGCGGCAAGGATCGCGGCTGTATATGCCTGCGCGGACAAGTCTTTAGTCATACGGTGGACCTCCTCAAGTTGGCGTTGACCTTGCACAATCGTGGATTGGATGGCTAGTTCGGGCAATTCACCCGCTCCCGTAGGTCGACGCGTGGGTGCCTCCATGCGCAGATACCATCGCAGGGTCCGCGATTCACATCATCTCGCGATGTCTTCGAAGCGACGACGTTTCGTCACTCAGGGTGACCGACAACAGTCGCTGAATGGTCACAAGCAAGCGGTGTCGTGCGACTTCCGGACTGTCATCGCAGTCGTGCTGCTTCGAGGCGGCCGACGGCGGGCCTCGAAATACGAGTGCAAAATAACTCTTTGCGCGATCGGCTGGGTTGCTACCGGTGCCGGTTCAATGTTCGGCGTACGACGTAGCGCTGGAACCCCGAGGTATCCATCCGGCGGCGGCGCACCATCGAATCCTGCTTCCTGGCCTTGGTCGTGGCAATCCTGTTATTGGATGCCGTGGATACCCCGAAGCATCGGTGTATCAACCTCGCGGTCGTGGTGCTCGCGGTTGGCGGGGTTGTCTTGGATTGGCTGAGGTTTCGGCGCCGCGCAGGTGAGGTATTGAGGTCAGAACTCTGGCCGCGGTCAGGGCGGCCTTCAGGCCCTGGTGTCATCTGACACGGCTCCTACGCATTTTTGCGCACACCGCTGTTGGGATCAGAACCAGCAAGCCAAGGCTCCAAATGGTCACCACAATGATCCCCGTGTGGCGTTGGCAATAGCACTGACAGCCAGGAGAAGCCAGGCGACAATCATGATGACGATGTAGCGCCGCGCTGGGCGCTGGCCGATGCCAGGCAGGAACGGCGACTACGACGCCAAGATACGGGACAACGATCGCAACGGCGATGACGGAAACGTTGTGTTACTTGGTGGCACAGTTAGTTACCGCCGCTCCCGACCCAGTGGCGCCGAGCACTGCATTCGCGACACGGTCGCTCTGGACACTTTTGACGTCGCATTGTTCGGCGACAGTGGCAAGACGTTGTTCGCCACGCCAATAGCGGTCCATCAAATCGTTCGCAGTGGCCCCTCGATTCAGCCAATCGGGATCGCTGATTTGCAGGTCGCGTGCTTCAATGCGTTTGAGTTCTGCCGCCTGGCGCCAGTAGCTAACGCCCGCTGTAAGGGCTTCTGGTGGTGCCGTCCAGCAGGCGCCCACCAGGAAGGCCGACCATTTGCCAGGTGGCAGGTCAGCCGCCACTACAGATGGCCTTCATGCGCGCGTCCTTGGCGTTTGCATCATCGAGTGCCGCCTGCGACGCGGGATCGTCGAGGGGTGCGAAACTGCCAACGGCATTGACATTGGTGAACGCTTCAGCGAGTGCAACAGCCGCGACGCGATCGGTTGACGCGAGCGCCGGGTTCGCGTTTATCACTTGCTGTAGCATCAATGCCCCATTCGCAAGTGCAGCGACCCCAAGCGCTTGATTGTCGCCATGCGTCTGAATTTTCACTGCACGCGCCGCGAGTTTGTACACGTCACACAACTTTTGATGTGCTGTGGCGGTTTCCGCCGCTGTATACGTCGGCGAAGCCGTCGTTGTTGCGGCGCCACCCGAATTGCTGTTGGTCGGGTGCGCGATTGCCACGAGCAATGCTGTGGCACCTAGCGCAACACCCACAATTGCGATGATGGCTAGAGCGACCAGTGGCCATGTGCGGGAGCGTGGTGCCGGCTGAGGGGGATAGTTCGGTATCCATTGCTCAGCGGGCGGGGGGTTGGTTGTCACCTGACCAAGGCTATTCGTTGTCGCAAACTCTCCGTCCTTGAGCAGGGGGCCGTCGTCGATGACGGGCGCCGCAACGGCGCCAATGGTCGTGACCGCGTGCATTCGGTCCGACAAGTCTTTGGTCATACGTTGAACCCCGCAAGTTATGGGCGCCTTGCACAATCGTGGATGGGACGACCAGCTTCGGCAATTCACCTACCCGCGCACCGCTTGGCCGCGCAGTGCAACCACTATGCGCAGACCGCCACCACCACCGCGTCCGCCCGAACGCATCACTTGCGATGTCTCAAACAGCGTCCTGGCACTCAGGTGACAAAACAATCGCCATATAGACAGAATCAGGTGAATACCGCCGTTGGGCACCGTGCGTGACAATTCCGCGCGTGGCTCCTTTGACGGTGGATCCTGAGGCGCTGTTCCTTGCGGGCAGTGCAGTGGCCGCTGTTGCTGAGGACCTAGTAACGGCGGTGGGTTCCTTGACGGCCGGATTCTCGGCCAACACAGGTCAGGACGCGGCTGGCGATGTGTTTGGGCTCGCATATCAAGGAGCAGCAAAGTCGCTTCTGAAGGCAGCGGCAGCAGGCATCAACGCGTGCAGGCGCAACGGGGTCAAGATTCAACTTTGTGCGTCGAACTACTCGCGCGCCGAAGCAGCCTCCACGTTGGGTGGGGGTGGCCATGTGTTGCCGCCCCCGCGCGATCCGGCGCAGTACTCGGCTCCCGGTCCGCCGGGCACGTTGGGTCCCGGACCGCCTCCTCCGATGCTGTGGCGGGTTGTGGAGTTGTTTGTTGGCGATTTGTGGCCGAACGGGACGTGGCTGGGCTGTATGCCGCAGCGGGATGTTGGCGTGGCTTCGCTGCGGCACTCAGCGGAGCACAGGAGGGGCTCTCGGTGCCGAGGTCTGTGGTAGCTGGACAGCAGATTCCCGAGGGGGGAATGGTAGAGCCGGTCTTGGTATCGATGGGCGCGGACTTGGCCGGCTTGGGCGTGCAATGCGGGCAGCTGGCTAAGGCTCTTGATGATTTTGCCGGCGAGGTTGCTCGCGCCCAAAACGCGATTCGGGACTTGTTGAATCGGTTGGGGTCGGCGTCTGGGCTGTGGCATGAAGTGGTGGAGTTCTTTGACGGCGACGCACTGGACGAGATCAAAGAGATCGCCGAGGACATCAGGGCGGTCCTGCACAACTTGGGTCGTGAAGCTCGCGCCAAAGAACAGGCGATGCAGCGCGGTATCGGGGTCGTGGACGGTCTGGTGCGCGGGATGCAGCGTTATGCGCGTGGGGAGCTCCAGCGTTTCCTGGGCAACGAGATCGGCAACCCGTTGGCCACGGCTTTCGATTTCTTCACCAATCTGACTGAGGGAGTTTACAAATCGGCTTTCTTGACCGCGCACGGTATTGATCAGCTCAGCCCGCGACTGTTTCTGACGGATCCGCAAGGCGCCGCGGCCGCGTGGAAGGGCGTGGCGGAAACAGGTGCGCGATCCGTTCCGGCATATGCCCTGCTGGATCCATCGGGGGCAGGCGATACCTGGAGCGGGCTGTTGCACCTGGACGACTGGAGTAGGGATCGACCGGGTTTGGGATTGGGGGAGAACCTCTTTGACGTTGGGACGCTGGCGCTCGGGGGCGTAGAGGTCAAAGGCGACGGATCGGGGGCGCGTGGCGCTGGCGCCGCTGACGGGGAGGGCGTGCGCGCCGTTGAAGGTGCCGACGCCGGGGGGTTGGGTAGCGGCGCGCAGTTAGGCGATATCAGCAAGTTGGGTAAGGCCTCGACCGCCCGCCTCGAGAACCTGGGCGAAGACCTGCCCAAAGCTGATCCGCCGCCCAGCGGGAATCCGGTGGCCTTGCCGCCGGCCAAACCGCAAGGACCACCGGTGGAGCCCAGGTTTCCGCTGCCGATGTTGCCGATACCCAGGTTGATGCCCTGGAGGAGGTCTTGCAGCGGCGCTAGCTGCGCGGCGACCCCGGCGGCCGTGGAGTGATATCCCACCATCGCGGCCACGTCCTGGGACCACATCTGCTCGTATTCGAACTCGGCAGCGGCAATCGCCGGCGCGTTCTGGCCAAACAAGTTCGATAAGACCAACCCTACGAACGCATTACGGTTGGCTGCCACGGCTATCGGATGGATAGTGGCCGCCTGCGCGGCTTCAAACGAGCCAGCCACCACCTGCGTGTGTGTTGACGCGCCTGCCGCTCGACCCGCCGCCGCGCTCAACCACGCCGCGTATGGCGCTGCCGCGGCCGTCATCGCCGCCGATGCCGGGCCCTGCCACGCTGCCTGCGTCAGGTTCGCGATTGAGGAGCGGAAAGACTGCGCCGCCACACTCAACTCATCGGAGAGTCCGGCCCAGGCCGCTGGGCCTGCAACATCGGCCTCGAACCGGCGCCGGAGTACATCAGGGCGGAATTGAGCTCAGGGCCCCGCAAAAAGTAGTTCACTGCCGAAAGGCCTTCCCGTGCATGTACTGACGTTGGCCAGACCACGCCCCACGCTGGGCCCCGACTGTCCGGCAGACTCGAAATCCTATGTGGTCACCCGTCAAAAAACCCCGTTTCGGCGGCAATTGTTCTGCCGGTCTGCGGAGTTCGCAAGAATGCGGTACGGCGGCCGCGTAGCAGCCGCTACTCGATCCGGTCAAGCAACGACGAGGACCCCAGCACCCGCTCAATCTCGACTTCGATGACCACGCGTCGCGGGTTGGGCCGCGGGGTGCGGTAGCGCTGGGCATAGCGCAATTCAGCGTCGCGCACGGCGTCAATCTCGTTGTTCACGCTGGCGCGACCTTCCAGCGACAACCACCGCGCACCGTCGACCTGGCTCAGCACCGCAACCCCGCCACGGTCGGCGTTGACCGCCTTCTGCGAGCCGCCGGTGGTGATCACCCGAGCAATATGCGTCTTGGGATCGAAGGTGAACCCCACCGCCACCACGTGTGGCGAATTGTCGGCTCGCAACGTGGTCAACATGGCCAGATGGCGCTCGGTGAGAAACGCAAGCGCGTCGTCGGTAAGCCGGGTAGTGGTCTTGGCCATCGTCAACCACGCTAGCGCAGGTAATAATCGCAGCCGTGGATGACACGGGCGCAGGTCCAGTGGTAATTTTCGGCGGCCGCAGCGAGATCGGCATCGAGCTGGCGCGGCTGCTTGCTCCCGGGGCGACGCTGATACTGGCCGCCCGGCGGGCCGACCAGCTTGATGAGCAGGTCGCCACCCTCAAATCCGCGGGCGCGATGCAGGTCCACACCAGCGAGTTCGATGCCGACGACCTAACTTCACACGGTCCGCTGGTCGCCAAGATCGTCGCCGATCATGGACCGATCGGAACCGCCGTACTGGCCTTCGGAATCCTGGGGGACCAGGCCCGCGCGGAAGCAGACGCCGCTCATGCGCTTGCCATTGTGGGCACCGATTACGTCGCTCAGGTCAGTCTGCTCACGCACCTGGCCGCCGTGATGCGCGCGGCGGGGCAGGGCTCGCTGGTGGTGTTCTCCTCGGTGGCGGGGGTTCGGGTGCGTCGGGCCAACTACGTCTACGGGTCGGCCAAGGCCGGCCTGGACGGCTTCGCCAGCGGTTTGACCGACGCGCTGCACGGTACCGGGGTCAACGTGCTGATCGCGCGACCCGGATTCGTCATCGGGCGTATGACGGAGGGCATGACGCCCGCGCCGCTGTCCAGCACCCCGCAACAGGTGGCCGCCGCCACCGCGCGGGCCCTAGCCAAGGGCCGGCGTACCGTCTGGATTCCGTGGGCGCTGCGGCCGATGTTCTTCACCCTGAAGCTGCTACCGCAGTTCGTGTGGCGCAGGATGCCGCGATGATCGTCGTGGTCGGCATCGGGGCCGACGGCATGCCGGGGATCTCCGCGACGGCTCGGAGCGAACTACAAAGGGCCACCGTCATTTACGGGTCCAAGAGGCAACTCGACCTGCTCGACGAAGCCGTCGCCACGGCACGCCGGGAGTGGCCGTCGCCGATGCTGCCCGCACTACGAGAGCTGCCGGCGGACGGACCCGACATCCACATCGTCGCCAGCGGCGATCCGCTTTTGCACGGCATCGGCGGGACCCTGATTCGGCTATTCGGCGCCGACAAGGTAAGCGTGCTGCCGCACGTGTCGGCGGTAACACTCGCATGTGCCCGGATGGGGTGGAACGTGCAGGACACCGAGGTGATCAGCCTGGTCACCTCGCCGCCGCACACCGCGATCCGCCTCGGCGGCCAGGCGATCGTGCTGTCCAGTGACCGGACCACGCCAAGGGAGCTGGCGGTGCTGCTCAATGCGCACGGCCGCGGCGACTCCCAATTCAGCGTCCTTGAACAGCTGGGCGGTCCCGCCGAACGGCGCCGTCACGGCACGGCGAAACAATGGGCCACCGACGCCCCGGTCGATGTCGATGACCTCAACGTGGTGGCGATCCGCTACCTGCCCGACGAGCGGACCTCGCTCCTGTCCGACGACGCGTTCGTTCACGATGGGCAGATCACCAAACACGGCATCCGCGCGGTGACATTGGCGGCCCTGGCGCCACGGCCGGGCCAGCGGTTGTGGGACGTGGGCGCGGGCTCGGGCAGCATCGCCGTCGAGTGGTGCCGGAGTTGGCCGGGGTGCACCGCGGTGGCGTTCGAACGGGACGAGGGGCGCCGCCGCAACATCTTGCGCAACGCCACGGCCACCGGCGTAAGCATCGACGCCCGAGGCGAGGCACCCCACGCCTTCCCCGACGCCGCGCAACCGTCGGCGATCTTCGTCGGCGGCGGGCTGACCCAACCCGGTCTGCTCGACACCTGCCTGGACCACCTGCGGGTGCATGGGCGCCTAGTCGCCAATGCGGTCACCGCGGAATCGGAAGCCCTACTGGTGCAAGTGTATTCGCGTCTTGGGGGCCAGCTGCGCCGGTTTCAGCACTACCGTGGCGAGCCGCTGGGCGCCTTCACCGGCTGGCGCCCGCAAATGCCGGTCACGCAATGGGCGGTGACCAAACAGTGACGGTCTATTTCATCGGTGCCGGACCCGGCGCGGCGGATTTGATCACCGTGCGTGGCCAACGACTCCTACGCGCCTGCCCGGTTTGCCTGTACGCGGGTTCGATCATGCCCGACGACCTGCTTGCCCACTGCCCGCCGGAGGCGAAGGTCCTCGACACCGGTCCGCTGACATTGGACCAGATCATCACCGAAATCGCCGACGCCGACGCCGCCGGCCACGATGTGGCCCGGTTGCACTCCGGCGACCCGTCGCTGTATAGCGCGCTGGCCGAACAATGCCGCCGTCTCGACGCTTTGGGTATCGGCTACGAAATCGTGCCGGGCGTACCCGCTTTCGCTGCGGCCGCGGCGGTGCTCAAACGCGAATTCACCGTCCCCGGGGTAGCGCAGACCGTGACCTTGACCCGGGTGTCGACCCTGTCCACGCCCATGCCGCCCGGCGAAGATCTGGCCGGCCTGGCCAAAACCGGTGCCACCCTGGTGTTGCACCTGGCCGCAGCACAGATCGACGCCATCGTGCCGCAGCTGCTGACCGGAGGCTACCGGCCCGAAACGCCAGCCGCGGTAGTGGCTTTCGCAAGCTGGCCGCAACAGGCCGTGTTGCGGGGCACACTGGCCGATATCGCCGGGCAGCTGCACGACGCCAATATCACCAAGACCGCCGTCATCGTCGTCGGCGAGGTGCTGGCGGCGCAAGGCTTCAGCGACAGCTATCTGTATTCGGTGGCACGTCGGGAGGCGCATTGACGCGGCTGCTGCTGCTCGGCGGCACCGCCGAGGGGCGGGCCTTGGCCGCCCGTCTGCACCCACACATCGACATCGTCAGCTCGTTGGCCGGCCGGGTGGCCGACCCCGCGCTGCCGGTGGGTTCGGTGCGCGTTGGCGGATTCGGCGGCATCAACGGACTGCGGCGGTGGCTGGTGGAGGAGCGCATCGATGCCGTGGTCGACGCCACGCACCCGTTCGCTTCGACCATGACCGCGCACGCCGCACAGGTATGCGGCGAGCTGGGCCTGCCCTATTTGGTGCTGGCTCGCCCGCCCTGGGATCCTGGTGCCGCCATCGTTGTGCCATCGGATGCTGCGGCGGCGGAAGTAGTTGAACAACAACAGTTCTCGCGGATCTTTCTCACCACCGGACGATCCGGCACCGCGGCCTTCGCCGACAGCGGCGCGTGGTTCCTGATCCGTGCCGTCACCCCGCCCGACAATGCCTTGTTGCCGCGCCGGCGCCGGCTGCTGTTGTCTCGCGGGCCGTATCGCTACGACAACGAACTGCAGCTTCTTCGTGAGCACGCCATCGATGCCCTGGTCACCAAGAACAGCGGCGGCGACATGACCCGGGCCAAGCTCGACGCCGCTGCCGCACTCGACATCGCGGTGGTCATGGTGGCACGCCCAGCGTTACCGAGCGGGGTGTCGACCGTCAGCACCGTTGAGCAGGCCGCGGCTTGGGTGATAGGACTGGGTTAACCGGTGAGGTTGTCGCGTTCCGGGTCGGCAAGCAGCGCATCGCGGGCCCGCGCGACGCGGGAGCGGATGGTGCCCACCGGGCAGCCGCATACCGCGGCGGCGTCGGCGTAAGACAGGCCGAACAACTGCGTGAGCAGCAGTGCCTCCCGCTGATCGGGGTTAAGCTGGGCGATCATGGTGGTGACCTCGACGAGTTCCTCGAATCCACGGGCGTTGCGGGCGGAGTCGAGCACCAATTCGGGATCGGCGCCACGGGCAGCGCGTGGCCGCGACCGTAGGTGGCGGATGTGATCGGCAACCACTCGCCGCGCGATGGACAGCAGCCAGGTGCGGGCGCTGGAGCGTCCGGAGAACCGCCGGATCGCACCGATTGCGCGCAGAAAGGTTTCCTGCGTCAGATCGTCGGCACTGCCGGCATCTGACAGATAGGTGACAAACCGCCACACATCTTGCTGAGTGGCCTTGATAAACGCCTCAAGCGCCCGCGCGTTCCCATCGGCAGCCGCCAAGGCCAGTGCCGTGACGGCCTCGTCGTCGGAAGACGCGGTCATGGCCACTCACCTTAAACGCAACGGTTCACGGTCATACGACCGGCTGTCGTAGAGTGACTGCGCGGCCGGGGGTCCGACCCGCCCAAGACCAAACCGTGACACACTCGATCGCGACATGGGTGCTTCAAGTTCACAGTCGCCGACGGTAACTCGACGTGAGTTGCTCGCGGCAGTCGCGTTGGTTCCGCTGGTGGGTTGTGCTCGGCGGTCCGGCGGTGACCGCCGGGCGCCGGTCGCGGCGAAGCCCACAACCGATTTCCGGAGTCGCTTTGCTGAGCTGGAACGGCAACACGAAGCTCGGCTGGGCGTGTTCGTGCCGGCAACCAGCACAACCACCGAGATCGCCCACCGCGCCGAGGAGCGGTTCGCTTTCTGTTCCACCTTCAAGGGGTTGCTGGTGGCCGCGGTCTTGCACCAGTATCCGATTGATCACCTGGACAGCATGGTCACCTACAGCAGCGCCGACATCCGGTCGACCTCGCCGATAACCGAGCAGCACCTTCAGACCGGCATGAGCATTCGGGGGCTCTGCGACGCGGCGATCCGCTACAGCGACGGCACCGCCGCCAATCTCTTGCTGGACCAGATCGGCGGTGCCTCGGCGTTTACCGGCTACTTGCGCGGCCTGGGCGACTCGGTGAGCCAACTGGACCAAGAGGAGCCGGAACTTAACCGCGATCCTCCCGGGGATGAGCGAGATACCACCACCCCGCGCGCGATCGCGCTCGACTATCAGAATTTGGTTCTCGGCGACGCGCTGCCCGCAGATAAGCGAGCGATGCTGACGGACTGGATGGCGCGCAGCACCACGGGCGCTAAGCGCATCAGGGCGGGGTTTCCTGCCGACTGGAAAGTGATCGACAAGACCGGGACAGGTGACTACGGACGGGCCAACGACGTCGCGGTGGTGTGGTCACCCAGCGGTGCGCCGTACGTCGTGGCCATCATGACCGACCGTGCCAGCGGCGGATATGACGCCCAACCCAGCGACAGTCTGATCGCCGATGCGGCGCGGTGTGTCGCCGAAGTCCTCGCATAGTCACGTGGTGGAGCTTCGTCACGTGGTGGTGGAGCCGCTGATTTCGATCGATTGATCGGTTTCCTCCCCGTCCCAGCCCTACAAGGCCGCCTGCAAAAATACCTGGGGGGGTATATGGTATACAGTGATTGCGAGCGATGGGGAGCACGATGTTGACGTTTCTGAAGCGGGCATGGGTGCCGCTTGTCGTCGTGGTGGCCGTTGCCATCGGTGGCACAGCCGTCACGCGTCTACGGGGGATTTTCGGTTCCGACGAGATCTTTTCTTCGAGCGGCAACACCGTTGAATCGATCGTGCCGTTCAACCCAAAACGGGTTACCTACGAGGTTTTTGGGCCCAGCGGCACGGCGGGCAGCGTGAGCTATCTGAATAAGAACGCCGAGCCCGAGCAGGTCGACTTCGTCAGCCTGCCCTGGACTCACACGATCACGACGACGGTCCCCGCCGTCATCGCCAACATCGTGGCGCAGGGCAACAGCGACAGCATCGGCTGTCGCATCACCGTCAACGGTGACGTCAAGGACGAGCAATCCGTCCAGGGGTACCACGCCCAGACCTTCTGCTTGGTGAAAGCAGCATGAGCGGCAACAGGGCCACGAGCGTTGATGACGGCACCCGGCCCCGCTTCATACGGATGGTGCGGGCATTCGCGATACCGATCATCTTGGCGTGGCTGCTCATCACGATCGCTCTCAACGTTCTGGTGCCGCAAATCGAGTTTGTCGCAAGGGATAACGCGGTGACGATGTCGCCGCAAGATGCGCCGGCAATGATCGCGGCCAAGCGCATCGGCACAACGTTTCACGAATCCGATTCCGACAGCATCGTGATGATTGTCCTCGAGGGCGACCAGGCGCTCGGTCGCGAAGCCCACCGCTACTACGACGACCTGGTGCAAAGACTGGAGGCCGACACCGAACACGTCCAGCACGTGCACAACCTGTGGGCGGACCGAATCACCGCCGCTGGCGTTCAAAGTGGTGACGGCAAAGCCGCCTACGTGCAACTCAACCTTGCCGGCAACCAGGGCAGCACCCTAGGCAACGCCTCTGTCGACGCGGTCCGCGACATCGTCGACCGGGCGCCGCCGCCGGACGGGATACGGGTCTACGTCACCGGCCCGGCGGCACTGACCACCGACATGAACGAGGCCGCCGACAAGAGCATGTTCACGATGATGGGCGTGACCGGCATGGTCATCATGATCATGCTGTTCATCGTCTATCGCTCGGTAGGCACTGTGCTGCTCGTGTTGGCCATGGTCGGCTTCGAAATGGGTACGGCCAGGGGAGCCATCGCGCTGCTCGGGCACTACCACTTGCTGGAATTCTCGACATTCGTTGTCGCCATGCTGTCGTCGCTGGCGATCGCGGCCGGCACGGACTATGCGATATTTCTCATCGGGCGCTATCACGAGGCACGCCAGGCCGGTGAAGATCGCGAATCGGCCTACTACTCCATGTTCCGCGGGACCTATCACGTCATCTTGGGTTCGGGATTGACGATCGCCGGCGCGACGTTCTGTCTCCACTTGGCGCGGCTGTCCTATTTCAAGGCGTTGGGCATCCCGTCCGCGCTCGGGTTGCTGGTGGTCATCGCCGGGGCGCTGACGGCGGCGCCCGCCATCGTCGCCGTGGCCAGCCGGTTCGGTCTGCTCGATCCACGACGGATGATCAAGGTGCGCGGCTGGCGGCGGATCGGCACCGCGACCGTCCGCTGGCCCGGGCCGGTCTTCGTGGCGTCACTCCTGATCGCCCTAGTCGGAATGCTGGTCGTGCCGGGCATGAAAATCAGCTACAACGACCGCTACTACATACCCGCTGGCTTGCCGTCGAACGTGGGCTACGCCGCAGCGGAGCACCATTTCAGCGCGGCCAGATTGAACCCCGACATCCTCATGATCGAGGGCGATCATGACATGCGGAATTCCGCGGACATGATTTTGCTGGACAGGATCGCCAAGGACGTTTTCCGGGCACCCGGTGTTGCTCGAGTGCAAAGCATCACCAGACCGCTGGGCAGTCCCATCGAACACACGTCGATACCGTTTCAGGTCAGCATGCAGGCGCTGCCGATACAGCAAAACCTGGAATTCATGAAAGAGCGCACGGCCGACATGCTCAAGATGAGCGACGATCTGGGCGCCATGATCGCATCGATGGAGCGCCTCCAAGGCCTGGTGGGCCGGATGACCGCCACGACTCATCGGATGGTCGGCGACACGGACGAAATGCGGGTCACCCTGAACGAGATGCGGGATCATCTAGCCGATTTCGATGATTTCGCGCGACCGTTGCGCGGCTATTTGTATTGGGAACAGCACTGCTTCAACATCCCGGTCTGCTGGGCATCGAGATCGGTCTTCGAAGCCATCGACGGCGTCGACAAGTTCAGCGAGAACATGGACACGCTCATCGGCGATATGAACAACGTCGACGCGATACTTCCCCAGATGCAGGCGGAGTTCCCGTCAATGATCGCGGTGGCAACCTCCATGCGCGGCACCCTGCTGACCCTGCACAGCAGCTTTTCGGGGCTGGTCACGCAGATGTCCCGGATGACCGACACCGCTAGCGCGATGGGCCAGGCCTTCGACGCCGCCAAGGCCGACGACTACTTCTATCTGCCGCCGGAAGCGTTCGACAACCCCGACTTTCAACGCGGCCTGAAACTGTTCCTGTCTCCCGACGGTACGGCCGCGCGCTTCATCATCACCCACGATTCAGATCCGGCGACCCCGAAGGGCATCGCGGCGGTCAAGCCGGAACTCAACGCCGCGCGCCAAGCGGTGAAGGGGACACCGCTGGCCGACGCCAAGTTCTCTCTCGCCGGGACCGCGGCAATCTACAACGACATCCAGACCGGGGCGAAATACGACATCCTGATCGTGGGAATAGCGGCCCTGACGCTCATCTTCGTCGTCATGGTCATCATCACCCGGGCACTGGTGGCCTCGCTGGTCATCGTCGGCACGGTGTTGCTGTCGCTAGGCGCCGCATTCGGGCTGTCCGTGCTGGTCTGGCAGCACTTGCTGGGCCTGGATCTGAACTGGATCGCGCCCGTGTTCGGGGTGATCATTTTGTTGGCGGTCGGATCCGACTACAACCTCTTGCTGGTTTCCCGCTTCCAGGAGGAGAACGGCGCCGGACTGAAGACCGGCATCATTCGTTCGATGGGCGAAACGGGCGGGGTGGTCACCGCTGCGGGGCTGGTGTTCGCCTTCACCATGTTGTCCATGGTTGCCAGCGACCTGCGTTCGATTGGCCAGGCCGGCAGCACGATTGGCCTCGGCCTGCTGTTCGACACCCTGGTCGTGCGCTCGCTCATGACTCCGTCGGTCGCCGCGCTGCTCGGGCGTTGGTTCTGGTGGCCGCAGCGCGTCCGTCCACGCCCGGCGAGTGCCATGCTGCGCCCATTCGGACCGCGCCGGCTGGTTCGTTCGTTGCTGTTGGGCGAGCCCGCCGATGTGGCGACTTCCCAGCCGGCTGGATACGGTAGTTCGTTTGAACGCATTGCCGGCGATCCAGGGGTTGTCCCAGCGGCTACTCCCGCGTCGGGCACGGGCGGCACGGACGGGAGCACTCGTTAGCTGGCCCGACAACCGAAGGAGCCAGCGCCGAAGTGAACGATGATCCGCGTGCCGACATCGTCTCGCGTCAGTACCAGCGGTGGATATACCCCCATCCCATCGAGGATCTAGACGCATGGACTTCGGCCAACTGGGAATGGTTCGACCCGGCGTACTCCCACCGGATTCTGTGGCCCGACCGGGAATACCGGCCCGATCTCGATATTTTGATCGCCGGTTGCGGCACCAACCAGGCAGCGATTTTCGCCTTCACCAATCGTGCGGCAAAGGTGGTCGCGGTCGATGTCAGCCAGTCCTCGCTGGACCATCAGCAGTATCTGAAAGACAAGTACGATCTGGCCAACCTTGAGTTGCGGCTGCTTCCTATCGAAGAGCTGTCGACATTGGGGCGTGACTTCGACCTCGTGGTATCCAGCGGCGTGCTGCATCACATGGCAGATCCGCTTGCCGGCATGAAGGCGCTGGCCGGCCGTGTGCGCCGCGATGGCGTGATAGCGGTGATGTTGTATGGCAAGTACGGCCGCGTGGGCGTCGATTTATTGGATTCGGTTTTCCGCGATCTCGAACTGGGCCAGGACGACGCCTCGGTCACCATGGTCAAGGAAGCGATCGCACTGCTGCCGCCGTACCATCCAGTACAGAGCTATCTGAAAAAGGCCCGGGACCTAACATCGGATGCGGCGTTGGTCGATACTTTTCTGCACGGACGCCAACGCAGTTACACCGTGGAAGAGTGCGTCGATCTCGTAACCGCCGCCGGATTGGTGTTCCAAGGCTGGTTTCAGAAAACACCGTATTACCCGCACGATTTCTTCTTGCCGGACAGCAAGTTCTATGCGGCGGTGAACGCATTGCCCGACCGAAAACTATGGTCGGTGATGGAACGTCTGGAAACGTTGAATGGTGTTCATCTGTTCATGGCGTGCCATCCCGATCGTCCTAGAGACGGCTACACGATAGATTTTTCGACGGACGACTCCCTCGACTACGTTCCGCTATTGCGGACACGTTGTGAGGTGTCGGGCGGTGAAATGATCTGGCCCGGTTGGCGGATGACTCCCAAGCCGGCGCAGCTACCGTTTGTACAACACATCGATGGCCGCCGCACCATCCGTGAGATTGTCGGCTGTGTGGCGCGCGGCCAGGCCAAAGCCAGCGCGGCCGAACTCGAAACATTCGGTCTCAAGCTGTTCCAGTCGTTGTGGCGGCTGGATTTCGTTGCCATGGCGCTGCGCCCTGGGATTCAACTCACGCCGGGTATCGACGAGGGGTGAACACCCAGTCCTTGGAATCGACTGAATACCACTGCGTTTGGGACGATCCCACGATCAGCAGGCAGCGCATATCGATATCGGCGGGATCGAGGTCCGCCAGACGCATCACCCGGACGTCCTCGTCGGCACCCGATACCGAGCGCCCAATCACCACCGGGGTACCCGGTTCACGGTGGTCGAGCATCAGGTCACGCATCGCGCCGACCTGCCAGGTGCGAGTCTTCGAAGCCGGATTGTAGATTGCCAGCACCAGGTCGGCGGCCGCGGCCGCGGAAAGGCGCGCGGCGATGACGTCCCACGGCTTAAGTCGATCCGAAAGCGAGATCACGGCGTAGTCATGTCCGAGCGGGGCGCCAACGCGGCTAGCCACGGCCTGGGCGGCCGTCATCGCCGGAATGATCCGGATCTGCACCCCAGGCCACTGTTTGGCCTCCTCTAAAACGGCTGTGGCCATAGCGAATATGCCCGGATCGCCGGACGACACCACCGCCACCGCTTGGCCTTGGTCGGCCAACGTGCAGGCTAGTCGGGCGCGTGCAGGCTCGTCGGTGTTGTCGCTGGGATGGCGCCGCTGGCCCTCGCGGACCGGGACGCGGTCCAGGTAGTGACCGTAACCGATCAGATCGGTCGCACGCGCCAGCTCGCGTCGACTTTGCGGCGTCATCCAGTCCAGGTCGCCGGGGCCGAGACCCACGACCGCGACGCTGCCCTCGGATGACGGCCCGTCACGGTGTCGCCCGCCCGGAAGCATGGCCAGCGAAAAGTACGGAACGCTGGTTTCGTCGACGTCGGCGGCGGGCAGTACGCGCTGCGCGGGGGTACTGGCCCGCTCCACGTAGAACGTATCGCCGAGCCTGCCCGATATTGAAAGCGCTTCGCGGACATTGTGATACGAGCGGCCAAGCTTGAGCACCACGGCCGCGTCGACGTCGGCGAGGCGGCGGGTGAGCTCGGTTACGGGCAGGGTGCCCGGCAATATGGCCAGCACCTCGTCTCCGGCCACCAGCGGGGTGGCGATGGCCGCAGAGGCGGCGCTGACCGACGTCACGCCCGGAACGATCACGGCGCTGAACCGCTGCGTCAGCCGGGTGTGCAAATGCATGTAGGAGCTGTAGAACAGCGGATCGCCCTCGGCCAGCAGCGCCACGTCGCGCCCGGCGTCCAGGTGTGCGGCAATGCGTTCGGTGGCTTGGGCGTAGAAATCTTCCAGCGCTCCGGCGTAACCACCGGGGTGATCGGTGGTTTCGATGGTCACCGGATAGATCAGGTGTTCCTCGATTTGCCCCGGCCGCAGATACCGTTCGGCGATGCCGCGGGCGATGCTACGGCCGTGGCGGGCGCTGTGATAGGCCACCACATCGGCCTCACCGATCACGCGGGCGGCCTTGACGGTCACCAACTCTGGGTCGCCGGGGCCCAGCCCGACTCCCCACAGGGTTCCCCGTGCGGTCATTCGCTGTCGTCCGCCATCGCGTTGACGGCGGCTGCGGCCATCGCGCTGCCACCCCTACGGCCTCGAACCACCAGATAGGCCATCCCGCGCGGCCGTTCGATGAGCTCCTGCTTGGACTGTGCCGAGCCGACGAAACCGACCGGCCCGCCCAGCATCGCGGCCGGAGCCGCAGCCCCCTCGTCGAGCAATTCGAGTAGCCGGAACAGTGCGGTGGGCGCGTTACCGATCGCCACCACCGCCCCGGCTAGCCTGTCTACCCACAATTCCACCCCGGCCGCCGACCTGGTGGTCTCCCGGCGCGCCGCCAGCTCCGCAGCTCGCGGGTCGGCGACCAGCGATACCACCCGGTTGTCGGCGGGCAGCCGGGTGGTGGTGATCCCGGCGGCCACCATGGATGAATCACACAGCACCAAAGCGCCGGCACGCAGGGCCGCCCTGGCCCGCCGGACCACGTCGTCGGTGTAAGCCACGTGCTCGGCAACGTCGACCTGGCCGCAGGTGTGGATCAACCGGACCACCACCGGCGCGACATCGGCGGGAAATCGACTCAGGTCGGCTTCGGCGCGGATGGTCGCGAACGATTGCCGATAGATCTCCGCAGCGTCACGAATGTAGTCGAGCACTCGCTCACCCTACGGCCGCAGCGCCCGGTATCCGTTGCCGGTGGCGACAAGCACCGCACCGGTGAGCGGACTGCCGCAAGCCCGCTCGCAGCCGACGAAGTGCCGGTGTTCCGCGCTGACCTCTTTGAGCGCTGCGGCCGCGTCTGCCCGCACGTCGGCGACCGAGTGCGCGCAGCCGGGGCTTCCGGTGCACGCGCTGACCGACAACCAAGGGGAGCGGTCGTCGAACACCAGTCCCAGTGGCGCCAGCACCCGTAACGCGGTGTCGGCGACGGCTTCGGTCAGATCGCAGACCAACACCGACCGCCACGGCGTAACCAGCAGCGGGGCCTCGATTGCGGCGAGGAATTCGGCGACGCGGGCGGACAGCACTCCCAGCGGCACCGCGGCGCCCAGCGCCACTCGGCCGTCGTCCTGGGGGAGCCAACCCACCGGAGGTTGAATCACCGGCGTAAAGCGCAACCCCGCTTCGTCGCCCGCCAGCAGGACCTTCCGATCAGCCAACTCGGCCACCCGCCATGCCTTTTCACGGACTTCAACGAATCTCACGGCTAGCTCGGTGAGCGTGCTCACCACGCGGTCCGGAGCCAGCCGCACACCGGTGTCGCGCCCGGCCAGCAGCAACGCATATCCGTCGGCAAGAACGTGCACGCCCACGTCGGCTGCCAGGCCGGACACGTCCGCGCGCCCGTCGTCGAGGCTGAACCAGAACCTGCCACCCAACTTGGCCAGCAGAGGTTCGGCGCAGATTGCGGCGTCGAGCTCACTGACCCACGGTCGGACATCGGCCAGCCCGCCGATCCGACCGGACAGGGGAGAGGCCACGATATTGCGGGCCCGCTCATGCGTCGGCGAGGGCAACAGGCCTGCCTGGGCGATCCCATCGGCCACCGCCGGCACGTCGGTGATTCCGCGCAGCTGCAGGTTGCCGCGCGAGGTCAGCTCCAGCATTCCCGATCCCGACTCGCTCGACGAACGGGCAAGCGTCATCAACTGGTCGGCGGTCAACCACCCGCCGGGTAACCGAACCCGAACCAGGGCGCCATCGGCGGCCTGGTGCACCTGAAGTGCACCCGGACAGGCATCGGTGTCACGCACGCGGGCCACCAGTTCACGGTACGGGACGAATCAAGTGTTGCTTGGCGCCCAAAATCACGGACCAAAATTGCAGTAGTCGCCTACTCTAGGTGCCCGCCTGTGCAGCGCCGGACGCTTCTAGCAGACCAAGTTTCCGACGTAAGAGGTGCGTGATGGACAAACGAGGTACCCCGGCGCTTCTTCCGCGCGAGCGCCAAGACAATCCGGGTGGCCTGGCAGACCGCGGCCGGATCCGATTTGACTCTCCCGGAGGTGCCCGGACCTCGGCCGATGTGGAAGAAAATCAGCAACGCGTGGTTTGGCCGGGTGATGATCGCGGCCGAGACCGATCTCGTTGTCGTCGCACACTTCATGAGCATCACCGTCATGGTCGATCCACCAATTCGGTTGCTGCGGCCGATAATCGTGCGTCACGTCCTGCGGGGGCAGCGGCGCAGGCCAATGCGAAGACTCGGTGGCCTGCGCGCGGAGCTGTCAGCTCAGGGTAATCGAGTACCGGGCTACTCTAGGCGCCCATCTCCTGAGCGCGGGAAACTACGGGTTGTTCGGTGGCCCGTGCTCCGTGGTACATAGCAAGCGTCGCGGCGGGGAAACGGGTGGTGCATCCCGCGGAAGCGGGTATAACGACACCGTAGTAGAGGAATCCGATGGTCAATCAGAATATTGAGGCGACCAGGAACGGCTCTGCCGCATTCAATGCGGGCGATCTCGAAACCGTTTTGCGCACTTTTCCCGGCACCGTGGAGTGGCCCCTCTGTACGTTCTACGACGGCAAGGTCGGTGAGGCGCCATCCCACGGTGACGCCGCCATGCAGGCACGGGTTTTCGGCAAGATGCGAGTGGCGGCCGGCTAGTCGGGGAGGGGACCGGGCGGCCGGCGGCGCAACGGCGTCGTCGGCCGCCGCGGTCGCTTGCGAGATCGGCGGGTGCGATCCGCCTTGCGTGCCAGCACAAGATTTGTCTTGGCGCGCCGGCGAAAAGCGGTTGCGGAGGTCGACGGTTCCGAACAAGTCTCACTCCGGTAAGAAGAAGTGGTGCCGGAACTGACCATTCTGTTGCTGTCGACGTCCGACACCGACCTGATCTGCGCCCGTTCCAGCGGCAAGAATTACCGGTGGGCCAACCCCGCGCGGTTGTCGGACCTCGAGCTGGCAGAGCTGTTGACCGACGTTGCGATCGTGGTGGTGCGGATCCTCGGCGGCTATCGGGCCTGGGAGGACGGCATCGACTCGGTCTTGGCCACCGGCATCCCCGCCGTATTGGTCAGCGGTGAGCAGGCCCCCGACGCCGAGCTGATGGATCGCTCCACCGTCCCGGCGGGCATCGCCCTGCAAGCGCACATTTACCTGGCGCAGGGCGGCGTGGACAACCTGCGTCAGTTGCACGCCTTCCTGTGCGACACCGTGCTGATGACCGGCTTCGGATTCGGCCCGCCGGTCGCCACGCCGTCCTGGGGAGTGTTGTCGCGACCCGACACGGGCAACGTCGGCCCGATGATCGCCGTGCTGTACTACCGCGCGCAACACTTGGCCGGCAACACCGCATACGTCGAAGCGCTATGCCGTGCGATCGAAGACGCGGGTGCTCGTGCGCTGCCGGTGTACTGTGCCTCGCTGCGTACCGCCGAACCGGAGCTGTTGCGCAAGCTGGGTGAGGCCGACGCCATGGTGGTCACCGTGCTGGCCGCCGGCGGAGCCAAACCGGCGACCGCGTCCGCAGGGGGCGACGATGACGGCTGGAACGTGGAGCACCTGGCCGCCTTGGACATTCCGATTCTGCAGGGGTTGTGCCTGACCAGTCCGCGGGAACAGTGGTGCGACAACGATGACGGCCTCAGCCCATTGGATGTCGCCAGCCAGGTGGCAGTGCCGGAATTCGATGGCCGAATCATCACCGTCCCGTTCTCGTTCAAGGAGATTGACGACGACGGCTTGATCTCCTATGTCGCCGACGCCGAACGCTGCACCCGGGTGGCCGGGCTGGCGGTTCGGCACGCTCAATTGCGCAATGTTCCCGTCGCTCGGAAGCGAGTGGCCCTGGTTTTCTCGGCCTACCCAACCAAGCATGCGCGCATCGGAAACGCCGTTGGCCTGGACACCCCGGCCAGTGCGGTCGCGCTGCTGCGCGCCATGGGTGAGCGCGGGTATCGGGTAGGCGAGTTGCCCGGTGTGGAAGCGGGCGACGGCGACGCGCTGATCCATGCGCTGATCGAGCGAGGCGGCCAGGATCCGGACTGGCTCACCGATGGTCAGCTTGCTGGCAATCCGATTCGAGTGTCTGCCAAGGACTATCGAGACTGGTTTGGCAGTTTGCCGGTGGAGCTTGCTGAGGCGGTACAGGCGCACTGGGGTCCGCCGCCGGGAGAGCTGTTTGTTGACCGCAGCAATGACCCCGATGGCGAAATCGTCATTGCGGCAATGCAATCGGGGAACCTTGTGCTGATGGTGCAGCCGCCCCGTGGTTTCGGCGCAAATCCCGTCGCGATTTATCATGACCCGGACCTGCCGCCGAGCCACCATTATCTGGCCGCCTACCATTGGCTGGATACTGGGTTCGGGGCGCACGCCGTGGTACATCTGGGCAAGCACGGCAACCTAGAATGGTTGCCCGGCAAAACATTGGGCATGTCGGAGGCCTGCGGATCCGACGCCGCGCTGGGCAACCTGCCACTGATTTACCCGTTTTTGGTCAACGACCCTGGCGAAGGTACCCAGGCCAAACGGCGGGCTCACGCGGTGCTCGTCGACCATCTCATACCGCCGATGGCCCGCGCCGAAACCTACGGTGACATCGCCCGTTTGGAACAGTTGCTCGACGAGCACGCCAACGTCGCAGCGTTAGACCCCGCCAAGCTGCCGGCCATCCGCCAGCAGATCTGGACGCTGATCCGGGCCGCCAAGATGGATTATGACCTGGGTCTGACCGAGCGGCCGCACGAGGACTCGTTCGACGACATGCTGCTGCACGTCGACGGATGGCTCTGCGAAATCAAGGACGTCCAGATTAGAGACGGCCTGCACATTCTGGGGCAAAAGCCCGCGGGGGAGACCGAACTCGATTTGGTGCTGGCCATTCTGCGGGCCCGCCAGCTGTTCGCCGGGCAGCAGGCTATGCCGGGCCTGCGGCAGGCGCTCGGTCTCATCGAGGACGGCACCGACGAGCGCGCGGCGGTGGACCAGGTCGAGGCGGTGGCGCGTGGTCTGGTGGCCGCATTACAGGCCGCGGGCTGGGATCCGGCCGCCGTGTCCGGGATCACCGACAATGCCGAGGTGGCAACGGTGCTGCGGTTCGCCGCCACTGAGGTGGTGCCGCGGCTGGCTGGCACCGGAGCCGAAATTGACCAGGTTTTGCGGGCATTGGACGGCCGGTTCATCCCGGCCGGGCCGTCCGGCTCACCGCTGCGCGGCCTGGTCAACGTTCTTCCGACCGGGCGCAACTTCTATTCCGTGGATCCCAAAGCGGTGCCGTCCCGGCTGGCATGGGAAGCCGGTGTGGCACTGGCTGATTCACTGCTGATCCGCTATCGAAATGACTACGGGCGGTGGCCGCAGTCGGTTGGCCTTTCGGTGTGGGGCACTTCGGCGATGCGTACCGCCGGCGACGATATCGCGGAGGTGCTCGCGCTACTCGGTGTTCGACCGGTGTGGGACGAGGCGTCCAGACGGGTGGTGGACTTGACCGCGATTGCGCTGGCCGAACTGGGGCGACCGCGCATCGACGTGACGGTGCGAATCTCGGGTTTCTTCCGCGACGCATTCCCGCACGTCGTGACGATGCTCGATGACGCCGTGTGTTTGGTCGCCGACCTCGACGAGTCCGCCGAGGACAACTATGTGCGCGCGCATGCACAGACCGACCTGGCCCAGCATGGCGATCAACGGCGTTCCACCACAAGGATTTTCGGTTCCAAACCGGGAACCTATGGGGCCGGACTCCTGCAGCTGATCGACAGTCGCAACTGGCGAGACGACGCCGACCTTGCCCAGGTGTATACCGCCTGGGGCGGTTTCGCCTACGGACGCGACCTCGATGGCCGTGCGGCGACCGACGACATGAACCGCCAGTATAGGCGCATCGCCGTCGCGGCCAAGAACACCGATACCCGCGAACACGACATCGCCGATTCCGATGACTACTTCCAGTACCACGGCGGAATGGTGGCCACCGTGCGGGCGCTGACCGGCCAAGCGCCCGCCGCCTACATCGGTGACAACACTCGCCCCGACGCCATCCGTACGCGCACGCTGTCGGAGGAGACCACGCGGGTGTTTCGGGCCAGGGTGGTCAATCCCCGTTGGATGGCCGCGATGCGCCGGCACGGCTATAAGGGAGCGTTCGAGATGGCGGCCACCGTCGATTATCTGTTCGGCTATGACGCCACAGCGGGAGTGATGGCCGACTGGATGTATGAACAACTCACCGAGCGCTACGTGCTGGACCCGGCGAACCGCAAGTTCATGACCGAATCCAATCCGTGGGCATTGCACGGGATGGCCGAACGGCTGCTGGAAGCGGCTAGCCGCGGCATGTGGGCCCAGCCGCAGCCGGAAACCCTCGACGGCCTGCGTCAAGCGCTGCTGGAAACCGAGGGCGATCTCGAGGGGTAGACCCCCGCGTGAGCAGACACAGAATCGCACTCGGACCGCGGTCCGAGTGCGATTCTGTGTCTGCTCACCAGCCAGGGGTGACCCGGCCCGCGGTAAGTTGACACGGTGACGCCAACATTCGCCGAGCTCGCCAAGGCGCAATACATCCTGCTGACCACCTTCACCAAAGACGGCCGACCCAAACCCGTCCCAATCTGGGCTGCCGCCGACGGCGACCGCTTGCTGGTGATCACCGAAGCAAAATCCTGGAAGGTCAAGCGGATCCGTAACACTCCGCGGGTGACGCTGGCCACCTGCGACATGCGAGGCCGCCCGAAAAGCGCGGCCGTCGAAGGCACCGCGGCCATCTTAGACAAGTCGCAAACCGGCGCCGTCTATGACGCCATCGGCAAGCGCTACGGCATCGTGGGCAAGGTTTTCAATTTCGTCAGCAAGCTGCGCGGTGGCATGGAGAACAATGTCGGACTCGAGCTGAAGGTGGCCCCAAGCTAACGGCAGCACCAATCGCCATGGCACCGTCTTGATCCCGATCCCGGATCGCGACTTCGACCCGACCGAGGTCGCGGTCAGCTGGCGAGTGCTGACCAACAACGGGCACCGGGTGGTCTTTGCCATCGAAAGCGCCGCTCCCGGTGTCGCCGACGACATCATGGTGGGCCCTGCCGCGTGTTGGATCTTTGGTCCCGGGTGCCGGTGCTGGGTGCCGTTCCGATCGTCGGAGGTGATGTTGCGGGCCAACCGGGACGGTCGTCGTGCGTATCGAGAAATGTTGCGGTCGGACGAGTATCGGGTCCGCATCGATCCCGCTCCCGGCCGTTCCGTGCTCTACGGGCGCCGGACCACCGCGTTGACCTGGGCGATGGAGCGCCGTGCCTGGCGACTCACCCGGTCACGCGGTTCTGGGATCCCAACTATTACCGCACCCACATCGAGGAGCCTGGCCAGCCGGGCGGATCTATGTCGGCGCAGGCCGAGGTCACGCGTGCCCGAAGAGAGCCAACCGACTTTCTGCGACGTTGGCCACACGACAGAGTGGGCGTGGCTAAAGAACACCGGCATGGTGCGGGACACCGTGACCGACTCTCGACAGGTGATTGTCGTCGACGACGACAATCACCTGTCGGCGCGTTGGCCAGGCGATACGCACACGTTCGCGAATCTGTTGTCGCAGAAGCTGAATGCGGCCCGACTGGAGTCGACTCGCTGAACTCGTCTGCTGCGGCGAACACTTCGACCGACATGGTCTTTGGGTGCGATGTACCG
Source organism: Mycobacterium basiliense (assembly GCF_900292015.1). Taxonomy (NCBI): domain Bacteria; kingdom Bacillati; phylum Actinomycetota; class Actinomycetes; order Mycobacteriales; family Mycobacteriaceae; genus Mycobacterium; species Mycobacterium basiliense. The sequence goes on along the minus strand of NZ_LR130759.1, from coordinate 3,234,418 downwards.
GCGGATCGGGTGTGGCAAAAATCGCTCGAAGTTGGCGGCCAGTCGTCGGTATCCTGCCTGGCGATGGTGCAAGAACGATTGGATGCTTCGGCCGGCTCGCGGCGTGTTCTGCGGATCGCACTTCGCGGACGCCGCGATCCGGTGCCCGTTGCCGGCCAGCGCAGCCGGATCTCAAGCGGAATGGGTGATTTGCACGTCCGCAAGGTGCTGGACCTCACCATCCGGCTCGCCGAGGTGATGTTGTCGTCCGGCTCGGGTACTGCGGACGTGGTCGCGACCGCGCAGGACGTGGCGCAGGCCTATCAGATCACCGACTGCGTCATCGACATCACGGTCACCACGATCATTGTGTCGGCCCTGCCGACCACCGACAGTCCGCCGGTCACCATCGTGCGCTCGGTGCACACGCGGTCCAACGACTTCACCCGGCTGGCCGAGCTCGATCGGCTGGTTCAGCAGATCACGTCCGGTGGGGTCACCGTCGATGAAGCTCACGAAGCCATGGATGCGTTGACCGAACGGCCGCACCCCTATCCGCGCTGGCTGGCGACCGCGGGGTGGGCGGGCTTCGCCCTCGGTATCGCGCTGCTGCTTGGCGGAACCTGGCTGACCTGTCTGGTGGCCGCTCTTACCGCCGCTACCATCGACCGCTTGGGCCGGCTGTTGAACCGGATCGGGACCCCGGCCTTCTTCCTGCGGGTGACCGGTGCGGCCGTGGCGACACTGGTCGCGGTGGCAGCCTACCGGTTCGCCGGGCAGGGTCTGGCCGCGCTGGTGGCCACCGGGATCGTGATGCTGCTGTCGGGTCTGACCTTGGTCGGTGCGGTGCAGGACGCGGTGACCGGATACATGGTTACTGCGGTCGCCCGGATCGGCGAAGCGTTGTTTCTGACGTCCGGGATCGTTGTCGGCATCCTGACCGGTCTGCAGGTCGCAAAAACCGCGGGTGTCGAAATCGAGTTACGTGTCCATGCAGCCGACGGATTCGCCGTGCCGAGCGGGTCGCTGCCGATCGCGCTCGCGGTGGCCGGCGCGGCGCTCGCGGGCGGGTGTCTGACGGTGGCCAGCTACGCGCCGTTGCGCTCGGCCGCCACCGCCGGAGCCGCGGCGGGGCTCGCCGAGCTGATGTTGATCGGCCTCGGCACGGCCGGATTCGGACAGGTGTTCGCGACCGGAATCGCCGCCGTCGGCGTCGGATTCCTCGCCACCTTGATCTCGATCCGCCGTCAGGCATTGGCCTTGGTGACGGCCACTGCCGGCATCGTTCCGATGCTGCCGGGGCTTGCGGTGTTTCGGGCCGTGTTCTACTTCGCTGCCGACGAGCATTTCGAGGAGGCTCAGGCCCAGTTGCTCTCGGCGGCGGCGACCGCACTCGTGTTGGGCGCGGGGGTGGTGCTGGGCGAGTTCGTCGGCTCGCCGCTGCGCTACCGCGCCGGACGGCTGGGGCACCTGTTGCGGATCGAGGGGCCACCCGGACTTCGTCGGGTCATCGGCAAGGTGGTGCACCTGGCGCCCGCCAAAAACGCACATCCGACGCCCACCCGCGGCCAGTCGTCGCGAAGTGTGGCGTTGGAGCCGGCGTCGAGCGACCAGCTGGATGCCAAAGACGGCGATGACCGCAGCGGCGGCTCCCGCGAAGAGCAGTAGGCGGTCGCCCCGCCGAACCGGCGCTGGTTGGATGGATCACCGCTCGAGACTCAGCCGGTCGATGCCGAGACCGTCGTGGGACTGCGATCAGGGGACGGCTCAGGCTCGGGCGTGGGCGTTGGCGGGGCGACGACGAGCACGCCGCCGGATATCCACTGAATGGTGATCGTGGACTGCGGCAGGGCGGTCTGCAGGTCGGCCTGCAGGGTATCGATCTCGGGCTTGGTTTGACCGATCAGGGTGATAGTGATCGCGCTAGCGGTGCCGGTGGTGCTCAAGACCGCGGTGTCGGGCCGTTTTGCGGCCCAGGCGGCGGCGGTCGCATGCGCGGCGTCGAGCGCGGTCTTGGTTTCATCGGATCGACTGGCGCCGGGAGTGCGGGTCCAGGCCAGGCTGACCGGGATGCGGTAGTTGAACCGAGAGTCGATCAGCGACGTCAGGTCCTCGGCCTTCTTCGGCGGAAACGGCCCGGCGGTGGAGACCACCAGGGTTCCCGACTCGTAGCTGAGTCCTTGCAGCGCCAACGATTGGGCATCCAGCCAACCCCTTATCAGCGGGCCCAGCTCATTCAGTGGCGGTTGCGGGGTTTCCGGTCGGCTGTGCTCGGGGTCTCGAACCGGAATCCAACTCAGCTCGACGGTAACCGGGTGTCCCAAGGCGCGGCTCAGACTGGCCGCCACGGTCTGGACCGGCGGAGGCGAGATAGGGCTGGTGATCTCGGCTCGGACCGTGCTGCCGGACGCCGTGATGTGGCTGAGAACACTGCCCGGGCTGAGCATGCCGGTAAGCGTTTGGGTGGCGACCTCGAGATCGCGGGCGTGGCCGGTGAGTGCGATGAACCGGGGGGTGAGGATCATCGCAACGGCCGCGGCGCTGACGGCTGCCATGGTCAGCGATGCGAGAATCTGGTGGCGGTGCGTGCGGAATGTGTCGCGCGGGACCAGGCCGCTGAGCAGGAACACCACCGCCGCCATCAAGACGATGCCGACCAGGTTGGTGGAAAACAGTATCGCCGCGCCCCGGGCCAATTCGGGTTGTCCCCGTCCGAGCAGCACGCCTGCCGACGCCAGCGGTGGCACGACCGCCACCGCGACCGCGACACCCGGTAACGCGGCAGAGACCTTTTTGTGGACAGTGGCGAGTGCTCCGACAGCTCCGGCACCCATGGCCACGAGCAGATCTCGGATGTCCGGGCTGGACCGGGCAACAACTTCGGCGGGCAACCCGGTACCCGTTGCGGGCAGCAGGGTAGCGGTCACCCATCCCACCGCGACCGAACCCGCGGCAGACAACGACACCAAGGCCAGCCCACGCAACAACCGGTGCGCCCATCCCATGATCAGGCAGGCGGCCATCCCCATCATCGGGGCCATCAGGGGCGCGATCATCATCGCGCCGATGACCACCGCTGCCGAATTCTGTAACAGCCCGATCGAGGCGACCATGCTCGACAGAAACATCAGCGCGGCGAATCGCCACAGTGCCCCACCCGACGGTGCCACCATCAGCGTGTCGAGGATCGAGTGGCGATCCTCGACCGGCAGCAACTTCGGCCGCCAGGGGGCGGTCCTTACTGTCGGATCGGTCGTCGCGGTCGTATCGGCCTGGGCGGGCTGTGTCGGGTCGGGCGGTTGCGCCCACCGCGGCTTTGCCGACAATTCCACCGTCATCGTCCGTGATCCCTATCGCCGCTGGATACGAGCAGTATCGATCGCGAACTGCCCGCAACCCGGCAACGGCGATCACCTGTCGAGGGACGAAACATACCGGCAGTTTGGCAATCACCTGCGTTTCTGGACAGCGACACGCCGTTCCGTTGGCCGTAATGCAATCTCGCGCGAGCCAGTTCGTCGTCGGATGACGTTGCGGCGCGGCCGGGCAGGATTTGGTGTCCCGATCGACGTCAGGTCCCGGCCGCGTTTGCCGCCATATGCTCGCCGAAGAAGGCAAAGACCCGGCGCCAGGCTTCTTCGGTCGCGGCTTCGTCGTAGCCCAGCCCGGTGACGCGTAGCAGCGGTTGGCCGGGAAGTTTGTTGGCGAAGCTGTGCCCGACGCCCGGATAGACCTTGATGTCGGCGGTGATCTGTTGGGCCTGGGTGACTTTGCGCAAACGGTCGGGCGCGCCGATACCCAACGGGTCCCGGCCACCGAAGCTCGCCACAATCGGGCACGCTCCGTCAAGCGTTTCGCTGAGATCGCGTGGCAGTGGGGTGCCATAGAACGGGGCTGCGGCGCCAAAGCCCTTGGGCGACATGATCAGGGCAAACTGGCCCCCCATGCAAAAGCCCGCGATGCCAACTTGGCCGGAGCATTCGGGCATGGCCAACAGGTGGTCTCGGGCAGCCAGGATGTCGTCCAGGGCGCGACCCCGTTTGGTCAGCAGCTCGCGGAAGACCCGCGTGATGCACCGGGCCCGGCCGCCGCGGGCGTACATATTGGGGGTGAGCGCGATATAGCCCGCCTGGGCGATGCGCTGGGAAGTCGACTCGTTGTCGGGGGCGTAGCCCACCGCATCGTGGACTACGACCACCCCCGGCCACGGGCCGTCTCCGGTCGGAACGTTCAGCAGCGCATCAATGGGTCCGGCAGGGGTGTCGATGTCAATCGTCGTCATAGCGTCATCTAACTGCAGCCATCCTGCGACCGTCCGCGGAACTCCCGGGTGGCCCGCAGTCGTTGGCGTGACATGTTAGGTCGGCTGCTTCTTATCTACGCTGTGGTCGAACTGATGGCGGCTATCGGGCTGGTGGCAGCAATCGGGTTCGGCTGGACCATACTGGTGCTGTTGGCGACCTTCGTGCTGGGGCTGGTCTTGTGGGCGCCGATGGGCGGATGGCAGCTCAGCCGCCAGCTCATCCAGTTGCAGTCCGGCCTGCAGGAACCGCGAAGCGCACTCAGCGACGGTGCGCTGGTGGCGGTGGCCACCGGCCTGGTGCTGCTGCCCGGTCTGGTCACCACCACGGTCGGGCTGTTGCTCCTGGCGCCGCCGATCCGGGCCGCGGCGCGCCCGGGCCTGACCACGGTCGCGGTGCGGGGTTTCTTGCGGCGTGTCCCGCTGACGGCGGCCGCCGCGGCCGGCATGGCCGATGCGTTCAGTCGCCCTGACACACCTCGCGAACGCGACTACATCGACGGCGAAGTCATTGAGGTCATCGATGGCGAACCCCCGACCCTGCCGCACGTCCGGACTGACGTCAGCTACCCCAACGGCCCGACCCGCCCCGCATCGCCGCCGGGCGCGATCTAGGTCGTCGGCCGCCTTACGTAGTTTTGCGGTGTGACGCACATTCGCTCCAAGCTGCTGGTCAACGGCCGGGTGTACAGCCCTACCCATCCGGAGGCCACCGCCATGGCCGTCCGCGATGGCATGGTTGCGTGGTTGGGCAGCGACGACGTCGGCCGTAACCAGTTTCCGGACGCCGAACTGCAGGATCTCGAGGGCGGATTTGTGGCGCCGGGATTCGTGGATAGCCATATCCATCTGAGCGCGACCGGGCTTACGATCAGTGGCCTGGATCTGCGGCCCGCCGCCTCGCGGGGGGAATGCGTGCAAATGGTCGCTGACTACGCGGCGGCTCATCCGAACCGGCCGGTATGGGGTCATGGCTGGGACGAATCGGCATGGCCCGAGAACGCCGCGCCCAGCACCGCCGACCTCGATGCTGTGCTCGGTAACCAGCCGGCCTACCTGGCCCGCATTGACGTCCATTCGGCGCTGGCCTCGTCCGGATTGCGGCGGCTGGTCCCCACGCTGGCCGCGGCGGCTGGATTCGCCGAACAGCAACCGTTGACTGGCGACGCTCACCACCTGGTCCGAGCGGCCGCCCGCGACTTGCTCAGCGACGCGCAGTTGGCCGATGCCCGCGCCGCCGCGCTACCGGCCTTGGCCGCCGCCGGCATCGTTGCCGTGCACGAATGCGGCGGGCCAGAAATCGGCGGCATCGACGATTGGCTGCGGTTGCGTGCCATCGAGCACGGCGTCGAGGTGATCGGCTACTGGGGGGAGGCGGTGACCACACCAGCTCAAGCCAGGGCGCTCATGGCCGAAACCGGCGCCCAGGGGTTGGCCGGTGATCTGTTTGTCGACGGAGCCCTCGGCTCACGCACCGCATGGCTGCATGAGCCCTATGCCGATGCGCCCGACAGCACCGGAAGCTGCCACCTCGAACCCGACGCGGTTGAAGCGCACGTGCGCGCCTGCACTCAGGCGGAAGTGACCGCCGGATTCCATGTCATCGGCGACGCTGCGGTCTCGGCGGTGGTCGCAGCGTTCGAACGGGTCGTTGCCGACCTCGGCGTGATCGCGGTCGCGCGCTGCGGCCACCGGTTGGAGCACGTGGAGATGGTCACCGCCGACCAGGCGGCAAAGCTGGGCGCGTGGGGCATCGTCGCCAGCGTGCAACCCAATTTCGATGCGCTCTGGGGCGGCAGCACGGGAATGTACGCGCAGCGTCTCGGCGCGAACCGAGGTCGCCAGCTCAATCCGCTTGCGCTGTTAGCATCCCAAGGCGTGCCCCTCGCCTTTGGTTCTGACGCACCCGTGACCGGGTTCGACCCGTGGGCCAGCGTGCGCGCGGCGGTCAATCACCGCACGCCGGGAAGTGGGGTGTCGGCACGGGCAGCGTTCGCTGCGGCGACTCGCGGCGGCTGGCGGGCCGGCGGTGTCCGCGACGGCAAGGCCGGCACCTTGGTCCCCGGTGCGCCAGCCACGTATGCCGTATGGGACGTCGGCGTCCTGGATGTCCACGCACCCAACGACTCGGTGCAGCGCTGGTCCACCGACCCGCGTTCTCGGGTGCCGGCATTGCCCCGGCTGGGCCCGGCCGACCCGTTGCCGCGCTGCCGTCAAACGGTGCATCGAGGTGCGGTGATCCATGGCTAGGCACTGGTCTGCTCGCCGGGCCCGTCATATCGACGCTGACCAGCTCAAACCGGAAACCCAGGAGCCCAACCCGGATCCGCACGCCGACCCGGATCGGCGGGCCGATGCGGTCGCCGACAACGACGCGGACGCGGCCGAGGCGAGCGCTGATGCCCCGGAGCCCGTTCAGGAGCCGACCGTGCCCCAAACGGCCGCTAGCCCGAGCGTGATCGCTCGGCTGGGTGCCGCCGCACGCTGGAGCCTGGCGGCGGCGGGCACCGCCGTAGGGGCACGGCTACCGGGCGTCTGGGCCGCGCTGCGGCCTCGTCTGACCCGGCTGGGGGCATCGGTGGCGGCCGGCTTGCTGATGTATGCCAGCTTCCCACCCATCGACTGGTGGTGGGCCGCCGTCCTCTCCATCGCGCTATTGACCTGGGTGGTGGTGTATCCGGCCACATCGCCGGCGGGTGGGTTGGGCTACGGCTTCGTGTTCGGCATGTGGTTTTACGTGCCGTTGTTGCCGTGGATAGGCACGCTGGTGGGCCCGATGCCGTGGTTGGTGCTGGCCACGACGTCGGCCCTGTTCCCCGCCGTCTTCGGCCTGTTTGCCGTGCTGGTTCGCGGGCTGCGGGGCTGGCCGATCTGGTTTGCGGTGCTCTGGGGAGCCCAGGAATGGTTGAAGTCGATCGTTCCGTTCGGGGGATTTCCCTGGGGGTCGGTGGCGTTCGGTCAAGCCGACGGCCCGCTGCTGCCGTTGGTGCAGCTCGGGGGTGTTGCGCTGCTCTCCACGGGAGTTGTGCTGATCGGATGCAGCTTCACGGCGATCGCGTTCGAGATCGAGAAGTGGTGGCGAACCGGCCAGCGGGCCGGCGATGACGCGTCCGCTGCGGCCAAGCCGCCCGCGGTGGTGCTTCCGGGTGTTTGCATCTGTTTGGTGTTGTTCACCGCCGTCATCGTTTGGCCGCAGGTGCGCCACGCGGGAGCCGGATCTGGCGGCGAACCCACGATCACCGTTGCGGTCGTGCAGGGCAACGTCCCTCGCCTGGGTCTGGACTTCAACTCCCAGCGGAGGGTGGTCCTGGATAACCACGTGCACGAGACACTGCAGTTGGCCGAGGACGTTCGGGCGGGCCTCGCCCCGCAACCGCAATTCGTCATTTGGCCGGAGGATTCGTCAGACATCGATCCGCTGGTCAACCCCGACGCTGCCCAGCAGATCTCGAAGGCGGCCCTGGCGATTGGCGCGCCGATCCTGGTCGGTACGGTGCTCGACGTTCCAGGTAGTAGGCAGGACAAACCCGAATTCACCAACACGGTGATCGTCTGGAATCCGGGTACCGGACCGGCCGACCGCCATGACAAAGAGATTGTGCAGCCGTTCGGCGAGTACCTGCCCATGCCGTGGCTTTTCCAGCACCTTTCCGGGTACGCCAACCGTGCCGGCAACTTCGTTCCGCGCGCGGGTTCGGGTGTGGTGCGCATTGCCGGCGTGCCGGTCGGGGTGTCCACCTGCTGGGAAGTGATCTTCGACCGGGCCCCGCGAAAGGCCGTCCGCAACGGCGCGCAACTGCTGGCAGTGCCCAGCAACAACGCCACCTTCAACCAGACGATGAGCGAGCAACAGTTGGCGTTCGGCAAGGTCAGAGCCGTCGAGCACGACCGATATGTGCTGGTTGCCGGTACCACCGGGATCAGCGCGGTGATTGCGCCCGACGGCGGTGAGTTGGTCCGTACCGATTTCTTTGCGCCCGCCTACCTGGACACCCAAGTGCGGCTAAAGACCAGGTTGACACCGGCAACCCGGTGGGCTCCGATCCTGCAGTGGGTCTTGGTCGGGGCGGCTGGCGCCGTCATTCTTGTCGCGATACGGCACAATGGTTGGTCCCCGGGTTGGTCCCCGGGTCGGTCCCCGGGTTGGCTTCCGCGTCCGACGCGTCGCCGGTCCGGGCCCGCGGGCAGATCTGAGGAGTCCGATGGGCCGCTGGTCGACTCCGACGTCTCGGGTGCGGCGCTTCGGAACGAATCCGAAACCGACCTGGCGACGGCGAAAGACCCCCCGCCCGATGTGGGCGGGCACCACTCAACCTGAAATTCGGGCAACTAAAGGAGCTACATGACCACCGGCCAACCTGGGCCCGAGGTTCCGGGCACTCGGCCCAGCCAGCGCACGCTGGTGATCATCCCGACCTACAACGAGCGGGAAAACCTGCCGCTGATTCATCGCCGGGTGCGCGATGCATGCCCCGAGGTGCACGTGCTCGTCGTCGATGACAACAGCCCCGACGGCACCGGTCAGCTTGCCGACGAGCTGGTCCAGGCCGACCCGAGCCACACCTTTGTCCTGCACCGCACCGCAAAGAACGGCCTGGGGGCGGCCTACTTGGAGGGCTTTGCGTGGGGTTTGGGCCGTGGCTACTCGGTACTGGTCGAGATGGACGCCGACGGCAGCCATGCGCCCGAACAGCTGCACCGCTTGCTGGACGCGGTCGACGGCGGCGCGGACCTGGCTATCGGTTCGCGCTACGTCCCCGGGGGCACGGTGCGCAACTGGCCGTGGCGCCGGCTGGCGTTTTCCAGAACCGCCAACACCTATGCGCGGGTGGCGCTCGGCGTCGGCGTGCACGACATCACCGCTGGCTATCGCGCTTACCGGCGAGAAGTGCTGGAGACCATCGAGCTGGACCGGGTGGACTCGAAGGGCTACGGCTTTCAGATCGAGATGACCTGGCGCTCCGTGAACCACGGTTTCGTCGTGGTCGAGGTGCCGATCACCTTCACCGAGCGCGAGTTCGGGGTATCCAAAATGGGCGGCTCAAGCATTCGTGAGGCCCTGGTCAAAGTCACGAGATGGGGTGTTGAGGGCAGGCGAGACCGCGTTCGAGCCGCCCGCACCTAGCCGGCCGCCGCCGTCGGATCAGCCGCGACGACGCGAGCGGATGAGTTCGAGGCGCTCCTTAAGGAGCTCCTCGAGTTCTTCGATGGAGCGGCGTTCCAGCAGCATGTCCCAGTGCGTGCGCGGTGGCTTGACCTTCTTTGGTTCGGGCAGATCGCCCTCGATCAGCGTGCCTTCCATGCCGTTGCGGCACAGCCAGGTACCGGGAATCTCCGCGTCGTCGGCGAAGGGCACCTCGAACTCTTCGCCGTTCTCGGTGCGGTATCGGGCGATCTGGCGCGGTGCGAGGTCGTGATTGCGGTCGGTTTCGTAACTGACGGCTCCCAGTCGACTGCCTCTTAGGACACGATCAGCCATCGCCGCTACTCCTCTGGATCATTTGAGCTCTTTGGGCTCGGTATTGGTGATTCTCTCCGCTTGTGCAAACGTCGCGGCCCACGGGGGAGTTCCCGGCTTGGGTTCTTGTTGCGCGCGACGCGACCATCCGCGACTAACCATGATACCGAGATCATCGGCCAAAGCGGACTAAAGTCGTCAGGCGTGAGTCGTCGTCCCCGCCCTCAGCCATGCCGCTGGTGCGGCCGCGACGTTGCTGACGCGGGCATGGGCCGCCGCCGCCAGTACTGCCGGCAGTCGTGCCGGCAGCGGGCGTACGAACAGCGGGCGATGATGTCCCGGGGCGATGCGGGGGCCTCTTTGGCGTTGCCCGCCGATGCTGTGGTGTTGTCGGCTGAGGACGCGGCTGACCTGTCGGACCGCGTCTACCAGGTGCGATGTGCGGCGGAGGACGTCGCCACCGCACTTGACGAAGGAGCCGGCGCAAACGAACTGCGTGAACTGTGCGACCAGCTGCTGCGGGCCGCCAGGGCAGCCGACGGTTGGCGCCGGGTGGGTGTCTAGCGGCTGGCCCGCGAGCAGCCGGGTACAGTCGCGCCATGGACGGCGGGTCCGGTGTATTTCAGCGGCGTGGGTGCCGCACCGCGACGACGATCCGGCCCATGGGTGTTGTATGGCCACGCCAGTACCCGGCCGTTCGGGCGTATAGCTGGGAGAATCGAGCGTTTTGAAATCCTGCCGGAGTTGGCGATACTCACCAGCGACATTCTTCGGTCGGAGCGCAGCACGACGCTGGTCGAAAATGCGGCGGCATCGCATCGTGCAGCGGCTTCCGTGATTCGACGAAAGCCGCGTGCGGCGGTCCACGACGGCCAAATGCTAGGTGAGGGTTAGGCGAGGTCAGTAATGGTTGATCAACTCCAGCATGCGACCGAAGCGTTGCGCAAAGCGCTGGCCCAGGTGGAACGCCTGAAGCGCACCAACCGTGCGTTGCTGGAGCGCGCGAATGAGCCGATCGCGATAGTCGGGATGTCGTGCCGATTCCCCGGCGGTGTGGACTCCCCCGAAGGCCTGTGGAAGATGGTGGCCGAGGGCCGGGACGTCATGTCGGAGTTTCCCACCGATCGTGGCTGGGACCTGGCCGAACTATTCGATCCCGATCCGGACACCCCGCACAAGTCCTATGCGAGCACCGGCGGCTTCGTGGACGGGGTCGCCGACTTCGATCCGGCTTTCTTCGGCATTGCGCCCAGCGAAGCGTTGGCCATGGACCCGCAGCATCGGATGTTGCTGGAGTTGTCGTGGGAGGCGCTGGAGCGAGCCGGGGTCGACCCCACCGGTCTGCGCGGCAGCGCCACCGGCGTGTTCGCCGGCCTCATCGTCCAGGGATACGGCATGTTCGCCGAGGAGATCGAGGGCTACCGGCTCACCGGCATGACGTCCAGCGTCGCGTCTGGTCGGGTGGCTTATGTGCTGGGGTTGGAGGGCCCGGCGGTGTCGGTGGATACGGCGTGTTCGTCGTCGTTGGTGGCGTTGCATATGGCGGTGCAGTCGTTGCGTTCGGGGGAATGTGATTTGGCGCTGGCCGGCGGGGCCACCGTCAATGCCACGCCGACGGTCTTCGTGGAGTTCAGCCGGCATCGCGGCTTGGCGCCGGACGGGCGCTGCAAAGCGTATGCGGGCGCCGCCGACGGTGTCGGCTGGTCCGAGGGCGGGGCCATGTTGGTGGTGGAGCGGCTTTCGGATGCGCGGCGGTTGGGTCATCCGGTGTTGGCGGTGGTGCGGGGTTCTGCGGTGAATCAGGATGGGGCGTCGAATGGGTTGACGGCGCCTAATGGTCCCTCGCAGCAGCGGGTGGTGCGTGCGGCGTTGGCTAATGCGGGGTTGGGCGCGGCGGATGTGGATGTGGTTGAGGGTCATGGGACTGGGACCACGTTGGGGGATCCGATTGAGGCGCAGGCGTTGTTGGCGACCTATGGGCAGGATCGCGGTGATGGTGGCGGGCCGCTGTGGTTGGGGTCGATTAAGTCGAATATGGGTCATACGCAGGCTGCGGCGGGTGTGGCTGGTGTGATCAAGATGGTGTTGGCGATGCGTCATGAGGTGTTGCCGGCGACGTTGCATGTCGATGAGCCGTCTCCGCATGTGGATTGGTCGGTGGGGGCGGTGTCGTTGTTGACTTCGGCGCAGCCTTGGCCGGTGGGGGTGCGGCCGCGGCGGGCGGGGGTGTCGTCGTTTGGGATTAGTGGCACTAATGCGCATGTGATTGTGGAGGCGGTTGGGCCGGTTGAGCCGGTGGCGTCGGTGGCTTCGGTGGTGCCGGTGGTGCCGTGGGTGGTCTCGGCGAAGTCGGCGTCGGCGTTGGGGGCGCAGGCGGCGCGGTTGGCGGGTTATGTGCGGGCTCATGGTGAGTTGGGTGTGGCTGATGTGGGGTGGTCGCTGGCGGGTCGGTCGACTTTTGAGCATCGTGCGGTGGTGGTTGGTGGTGGTCGGGATGGTTTGCTGGCTGGATTAGATGAGTTAGCTGGTGAGGAGCTGGGCGGCGCGGTGTTGCGCGGTGTGGCTCAGCCCGCGGGCAAGACCGTGTTCGTCTTCCCCGGCCAAGGCTCCCAATGGCTCGGCATGGGAATCGAATTGCTCGACACCGCACCGGTTTTCGCGCAGCACATCGAGGCGTGCGCCGAGGCCATCGGCGAGTTCGTCGACTGGTCGCTGACCGACGTATTGCGCGGTGTGCCCGGCGTACCGGGTCTCGACCGCGTCGACGTCGTACAACCGGTGTTGTTTGCGGTGATGGTCTCGCTTGCCGAGCTGTGGAAGTCGGTAGGTGTGCGCCCCGATGCCGTAATCGGCCATTCGCAAGGCGAAATCGCCGCCGCCTACGTGGCCGGCGCGCTGTCCTTACGTGACGCCGCGCAGGTGGTCACGCTGCGCAGCAAGTTACTGACCGGGCTGGCCGGACCTGGCGGCATGGTCTCGCTGGCCTGCGGTGAGCAGCGGGCCCAGGAATTGTTGGCGCCGTTCGGCGATCGGATCAGCATCGCAGCCGTCAACGGCCCCTCGGCTGTGGTGGTCTCCGGTGATGGGGCGGCGCTGGAGGAGTTGATCCAGTGCTGCGCCCAACGGGAACTGCGCACCCGCCGGATCGACGTCGACTATGCGTCGCATTCGATTGAGGTGGAAGCCATTCAAGGGCAGCTAGCTGAGCTCCTCGCCGGTATCGAGCCGTGTTCCTCGCGCACGGCCTTCTTCTCCACGGTTACCGGAAGTCGTTTGGACACTGCAGTTTTGGATGCCGACTATTGGTATCGCAACATCCGGCAGACCGTGCAACTCGACCAAGCGGTGCGCAGTGCCTGCCAGCACGGATTTCGCACCTTCATCGAGTCCAGTCCACATCCGGTGTTGATCGCCGGCATCGAAGACACCTTCAACAACTGCGTGGGCGGCGATGCCGAGGCCATCGTCGTCCCCACTCTGGGCCGTGACGACGGCGGACTCGAGCGCTTCCTGTTGTCGGCAGGAACCGCCTTCGTTGCGGGTGTCGACGTCGATTGGCGGGGTGTGCTGGATGGGGCAGGCTTTGTCGAGCTACCGACGTATGCCTTTGACAAGCGCCGGTTTTGGCTCTCCGGCGAGGGCATGGGCGTCGACGCATCCGGCTTGGGATTGGGGCCCGGTGAGCACGCGTTGCTCGGGGCGGTAGTAGACCTACCGGCGTCTGGCGGCGTGGTGTTGACGGGTCGCCTGTCGCCCAGCGCACACGGATGGTTGGCCGATCACGCGGTGTCCGGGACGGTGGTATTTCCTGGTACGGGATTTGTGGAGTTGGCAATCCGCGCCGGCGACGAAGTCGGCTGCTCGGTGGTCGACGAATTGACCTTGCGAAGCCCGTTGCTGCTCCCGGCGACGGGGTCGGTAGCGGTGCAAGTGGTCGTCGGTGCCGCGGCGGAGTCCGGCGAGCGCAGCGTCTCGGTCTACTCGCGAGCCGACGTCGCTGCCGGTTCGGTATGGGTCTGCCACGCCGAGGGAACCTTGAGCGCTCGGTCGATAGATCCCGTGGCCGACCTGTCGGTGTGGCCCCCGGTGGGCGCCGTCGCGGTGGATACGGTGGACGGCTACGAGCGGTTGGCGACGCGTGGATATGGCTACGGCCCGGCATTTCGCGGATTGACCACGGTGTGGGCCCGCGGCGAGGAAGTGTTCGCCGAAGTGCGGTTGCCGCAGGAGGCCGGCGGCGTCGCCGGATTCGGGGTGCACCCGGCGCTGCTGGATGCGGCATTGCACGCCACGGTGATATCCAACCCGGACGCCGAACTGGTGTTGCCGTTCTCCTGGCAAGGCGTGTCGTTGCACGCCGCGGGAGCCTCCGCCGCGCGGGTACGGATCGCTCCCACCGGTCCGGCCGCGGTGTCGGTCGAACTTGCGGACGACCTGGGATTGCCGGTGCTGTCGGTGGCCAGCATGGTTGCGCGCCCGATCAGTGCGCAGCAGCTGCGAGCGGCGGTGTCCGGCTCGGGGCCGGACCGGCTTTTCGAGCTGACGTGGGCGCCGGCGAAGCCCACTCACGGCGGCGCCAACCCGGATTACGAAATTTTCGAATCCATTGCTTCTGCTGAAGATCCGGTCGCCGGGAGCCACCAGCGTACCCACCAAGCGTTGGCCGCCGTGCAGTCGTGGCTGGCCGAACATGACTCGGGAGTGTTGGTGGTAGCCACCCGGGGTGCCATGGCGTTGGAGGGTGAGGACGTCACCGACTTGGCAGGCGCTGCGGTGTGGGGCTTGGTGCGGTCGGCCCAGACCGAACATCCCGGTCGGCTACTGCTGCTGGATACTGATGAGCCGCTTGATGATAAGTCGATCGCCATGGCGCTGGCGGTCGGTGAGCCGCAAGTATTGCTGCGGGCCTCGGCGGCCTACACACCGCGCGTGCACGGTAGCCGCGCCGTGGACGGCATCCTGGTCCCACCGGGCGACGGACCGTGGCGGCTCGGGCTGAGCAGTGCCGGAACTTTCGAAAATCTGCGGTTGGAGCCAGTTCCCAACGCCGACGCACCGCTGGGCGCCGGCCAGGTTCGGGTGGCGATCCGAGCCATCGCCGCAAACTTCCGGGACATCATGATCACGCTGGGCATGTTCACCCACGATGCGCTACTGGGTGGTGAGGGTGCTGGCATCGTCGTCGAAGTGGGCCCCGGGGTGACCGAATTTGCGGTTGGCGATTCGGTTTACGGCTTCTTCCCCGACGGCAGCGGCACGCTCGTCGCTGGGGATACCCGCTTACTGCTGCCCAAGCCCGCAGACTGGTCCTACGCCGAGGCAGCGGCGATCTCTGCCGTTTTCACCACCGCCTACTACGCATTCATTCACCTGGCCGACGTCAAGCCGGGCCAACGGGTGCTGGTGCATGCCGCGACCGGTGGGGTGGGCATGGCCGCGGTACAGCTGGCCCGGCATTTGGGCCTGGAAGTGTTCGCCACTGCCAGTAAGGGCAAGTGGGACACGCTGCGGGCCATGGGCTTTGACGAAGATCATATCTCCGACTCGCGTAGCTTGGAGTTCGAGGACAAATTCCGCGCGGTCACCGACGGGCGTGGCGTGGACGTGGTGCTGGACTCGCTGGCCGGCGAATTCGTGGATGCCTCATTGCGATTGCTGGGCCCCGGCGGAGTGTTTCTGGAGATGGGCAAGACCGACATTCGGGACCCGGGGGTCATCGCCCAGGAATACCCGGGTGTGCGCTACCGCGCCTTCGACCTCTTCGAACCCGGCCGTCCTCGCATGCACCAGTACATGCTCGATCTGGCTGCACTGTTCGAGGCGGGTGTGCTGCGGCCGTTGCCGGTCAACACGTTTGATGTACGACGGGCCCCGGCGGCGCTGCGGTACCTGAGTCAGGCACGCCATATCGGCAAGGTCGTCATGACGATGCCGGACACCTGGGCGTCGGGCACGGTGCTGATCACCGGCGGTACCGGCATGGCGGGTTCGGCGCTGGCGCGCCATGTGGTGGCTCGCCACGGCGTGCGCCATTTGGTGCTGATGAGTCGGCGTGGCACCGAGGCGCCAGGGGCGGCGGGACTGGTCGCCGAACTCGGTGGCGCCGGTGCGCGCGTGCGGGTGGTGTCGGGTGACGCGGCGGATCGTCCGGTGCTGGCCAAGGTGCTTGCTGAGATTGGGGCGCAGCAGCCGTTGTCCGCCGTGATTCACGCCGCCGGCGTGCTTGACGACGCGGTGATTTCGTCGTTGACGCCGGAACGGATCGATGCCGTACTTCGGTCCAAAGCGGATGCCGCTTGGAACCTGCACGAGTTGACTCGCGATCTGGATGTGTCAGCGTTCGTGATGTTTTCGTCGATGGCCGGGTTGGTGGGGTCGTCGGGTCAAGCCAACTACGCGGCGGCCAACACGTTCCTTGATGGGTTGGCAACCCACCGGCGAGCCGCTGGGTTGCCGGCGATATCGCTGGGCTGGGGTTTGTGGGACCAGGCCAGTGATATGACGGGCGGACTGGATGCCGCCGACCGTGCCCGGTTGGGCCGGGAAGGCGTCTTGGCATTGTCCTCGGATGAGGCAATGGAATTGTTCGATGCCGCACTCATCGTTGATCAACCGTTCCTGGCGCCCGCCCGGATTGACTTGACCGCCTTGCGGGCCCATGCGGTGGCAATGCCGCCGATGTTCAGCGATCTGGTCAACGCACCAACCCGTCGCCAAGTCGACGACGCGCTGGCCGCCGCAAAGTCGAAATCTGCTCTGGCGCATCGTCTGCACGGGCTGCCCGAGTCGCAACAGCAAGCTGTCGTGTTGGATCTGCTGCGGTCGCACATCGCCACCGTCTTGGGCAATGTCACCCCTGAGGCGATCGATCCCGACAAGGCGTTTCAGGAGTTGGGTTTCGACTCGCTGACCGCGGTCGAAATGCGCAACCGGCTCAAATCCGTTACCGGTCTTTCGCTTTCGCCAACTCTCATCTTCGACTATCCGACGCCGGGTGGCCTAGCTAGGTACATTCGCGCCGAACTCGCCGGTGTTCCAGAGGAAATCAAGCACATCGCGGCCGCGCGTGCTACCGGTGAGGACCCCATTGCGATTGTTGGAATGGCGTGTCGCTACCCCGGCGGGATCGAATCGCCCGACGACCTTTGGAACATGCTGGCGGCGGGCCGCGACGTGGTCTCCGAGTTTCCGACCGATCGTGGCTGGGATCTGGACGGGCTGTTCAACCTGGATCCCGATGTTGCGGGTGCCTGCTACACCCGTGCCGGGGGGTTCGTGGACGGCGTCGGCGACTTCGATCCGGCTTTCTTCGGCGTGGGGCCCAGCGAGGCCCTGGCGATGGATCCGCAGCAACGGATGTTTCTTGAACTGTCCTGGGAGGCCTTGGAGCGGGCGGGAATTGAGCCTGGTGGATTGCGGGGCAGCGCCACCGGTGTGTTCGCCGGGGTAATGACACAGGGCTACGGCATGTTCTCGGCCGAACCGGTGGAGGGCTTCCGGTTGACCGGCCAGCTGTCCAGCGTCGCGTCTGGTCGGGTGGCTTATGTGCTGGGGTTGGAGGGCCCGGCGGTGTCGGTGGATACGGCGTGTTCGTCGTCGTTGGTGGCGTTGCATATGGCGGTGCAGTCGTTGCGTTCGGGGGAATGTGATTTGGCGCTGGCCGGCGGGGTCACCATCAATGCCACCCCGGACATTTTTGTCGAGTTCAGTCGGTGGCGCGGCTTGTCAACCGACGGGCGGTGCAAGGCCTTTGCCGGCGCGGCCGATGGCACCGGATTCTCCGAGGGCGGGGGAATGTTGGTGGTGGAGCGGCTTTCGGATGCGCGGCGGTTGGGTCATCCGGTGTTGGCGGTGGTGCGGGGTTCTGCGGTGAATCAGGATGGGGCGTCGAATGGGTTGACGGCGCCTAATGGTCCCTCGCAGCAGCGGGTGGTGCGTGCGGCGTTGGCTAATGCGGGGTTGGGCGCGGCGGATGTGGATGTGGTTGAGGGTCATGGGACTGGGACCACGTTGGGGGATCCGATTGAGGCGCAGGCGTTGTTGGCGACCTATGGGCAGGATCGCGGTGATGGTGGCGGGCCGCTGTGGTTGGGGTCGATTAAGTCGAATATGGGTCATACGCAGGCTGCGGCGGGTGTGGCTGGTGTGATCAAGATGGTGTTGGCGATGCGTCATGAGGTGTTGCCGGCGACGTTGCATGTCGATGAGCCGTCTCCGCATGTGGATTGGTCGGTGGGGGCGGTGTCGTTGTTGACTTCGGCGCAGCCTTGGCCGGTGGGGGTGCGGCCGCGGCGGGCGGGGGTGTCGTCGTTTGGGATTAGTGGCACTAATGCGCATGTGATTGTGGAGGCGGTTGGGCCGGTTGAGCCGGTGGCGTCGGTGGCTTCGGTGGTGCCGGTGGTGCCGTGGGTGGTCTCGGCGAAGTCGGCGTCGGCGTTGGGGGCGCAGGCGGCGCGGTTGGCGGGTTATGTGCGGGCTCATGGTGAGTTGGGTGTGGCTGATGTGGGGTGGTCGCTGGCGGGTCGGTCGACTTTTGAGCATCGTGCGGTGGTGGTTGGTGGTGGTCAGGATGGTTTGCTGGCTGGGTTAGATGAGTTAGCTGGTGAGGAGCTGGGCGGCGCGGTGTTGCGCGGTGTGGCTCAGCCCGCGGGCAAGACCGTGTTCGTCTTCCCCGGCCAAGGCTCCCAATTGCTCGGCATGGGAATGGGATTGCACGCGGGTTATCCGGTGTTCGCCGAGGCGTTTAACACCGTGGTCGGCGAATTGGACCGCCACCTACTGCGACCACTGCGCGAGGTTATCTGGGGGCACGATGAAAACCTGTTGAACTCAACGGAGTTCGCACAGGCGGCGCTGTTCGCAGTGGAAGTTGCGCTGTACCGACTGCTGGAATCGTGGGGCGTGCAACCCGATTTCGTCATGGGCCATTCGGTCGGTGAGTTGTCCGCGGCCCATGTGGCCGGTGTCCTATCCCTGGAGAACGCGGCGGTGCTGGTAGCCGCCCGCGGCCGATTCATGCAGGCCCTGCCGGCCGGCGGGGCGATGGTCGCGGTGCAGGGGACCGAAGCCGAGGTGGCACCGCTGCTGAGCCCCGAGGTCAGCATTGCCGCCGTCAACGGCCCCACTTCCGTGGTGATTTCCGGTGCGCAGAACGCGGTCATCGCTATCGCTGACCGGCTGCGCGCTGACGGCCGCCGGGTTCACCAACTGGCCGTCTCGCACGCATTCCACTCGCCGCTGATGGATCCGATGATCGAGGAATTCGCTACCGTCGCTGCGGGTTTGACCACCGGAGCGCCAGCCGTCCCGATCATCTCCAACGTGACAGGGCAGTTGGCAGGTGAGGACTACGGGTCCGCGGCCTACTGGACAAGCCACGTCCGAGAGACGGTCCGGTTCGCCGACAGTGTCCGGTTTGCGCAATCGGCGGGGGCGACGCGCTTCTTCGAAGTCGGGCCCAGCAGTGGCCTGACCGCGTCGATCGAAGAGGTGCTGACGGATGGTCCAGCCATCGTCACCACCACTGCGCTGCGCAAAGACCGCCCCGAGCCGGCGACGCTGGTCAATGCCGTGGCCGCGGCCTTCGTGTCGGGCATGCAGGTGGACTGGCGCGCTGTCATCGGGCAGGCAAGCTTTGTGGAGTTACCGACCTACGCCTTTGAGCGGCGGCGGTTCTGGCTGTCCGGTGACGGAGTTGCGGCCGACGCGGCAGGCCTGGGTCTGCAGGCCAGCGAGCACGCGCTGCTGGGCGCGTTGGTGGAGTTGCCGGCCTCCGGCGGCGTGGTGCTGACCGGTCGGTTGTCGTCTCGCGCACAGGGCTGGTTGGCTGATCACGCCGTTGGCGGCGTGGTGATCTTCCCGGGTGCTGGTTTCGTCGAGTTGGCGATTCGGGCCGGGGACGAAGTGGGCTGCGGAGTGGTTGACGAATTGACGCTGGCCGCGCCTTTGGTACTGCCCGCTGGCGGTTCGGTTGCGGTGCAGGTTGTCGTGGGTGACGCCGACGAATCGGGTGCCCGGGCGGTGTCGATTTACGGCCGCGCCGAGGACGGGGCCGGCTGGCTGGCGCACGCCGAGGGAATGCTGAGCAGACGCGCCGCGGAGCCCGCGGCCGAGCTGTCGGCGTGGCCGCCCGCCGGAGCGGTAGCCATCGAAGTCGCCGACGGCTATGAGCAGTTGGCGCAGCGCGGCTACACGTATGGCCCGGCGTTTCGTGGACTGACGTCGATGTGGCGCCGCGGTGACGAGGTGTTCGCCGAGGTGGCGTTGCCCGAGGACGCCGGGGTATCGGTGGCGGGCTTCGGTGTCCATCCCGCGTTGCTGGATGCGGCCCTACATGCTGTGATACTGGCCGCTAACGGCGCCGACGATTTCGGGGTTGCCGAGGGTTCGGTGCTGGTTCCGTTCTCCTGGCAGGGCGTGGCGCTGCACGCCGCGGGGGCCCAGGCGGTGCGCGCCCACATCGCGCCGGCGGGGCCGTCGGCGGTGTCGATCGAGCTGGCCGATGGACTGGGGTTGCCGGTGTTGTCGGTCGCATCGATGCTGGCGCGACCGGTGACCGATCAGCAGCTGCGGGCGGCGGTGTCCGGATCCGGCCCCGACCGGCTGTTCGAGGTCGTGTGGTCGGCACAGCCGCCGGCCGAAGTCGCGGCGATGCCGGTACACGTCTGGGGCGTGACGGACCTCGATGCCGTGGAGGCCGCTGGGGATGCGGTGGTTTTCGAATCCGCGCCGGCTACCGATGATGTGGTGGCCGGTGTCTACGCGGCCACCGGTTCGGTGCTCGATGTGCTGCGGTCCTGGCTGTCTCGCGATGGGGCCGGGGTGTTGGTGGTGGCGACACGGGGTGCCGTGGCGTTGCCCGGTCAGGATGTCACCGATTTGGCCGGTGCGGCGGTGTGGGGATTGGTGCGTGCGGCGCAGACCGAGCACCCCGGCCGGATCGTGTTGGTGGACAGCGATGCCGC
Organism: Mycobacterium basiliense; assembly: GCF_900292015.1. Classification (NCBI taxonomy): domain Bacteria; kingdom Bacillati; phylum Actinomycetota; class Actinomycetes; order Mycobacteriales; family Mycobacteriaceae; genus Mycobacterium; species Mycobacterium basiliense. The sequence continues at coordinate 3,213,717 of NZ_LR130759.1, read as the reverse complement.
CCTAAACGAAGCGGCGGTGGCCGCGGTGTTGGCGGTCGGCGAACCCCAGGTGCTGTGGCGTGGCGGGCAGGTGTACACCGCACGGGTGCATGGCGGTCGCGCCGTTGCTGGGGTGTTGGTGCCACCGGGCGACGTACCGTGGCGGTTGGCTATGAGCTCGGCCGGCACCTTCGAAAACCTGCGCTTAGAACCCATTCCCGACGTCGATGCACCATTGCGGGCCGGGCACGTGCGCGTGCGATTGGCTGCCGTCGCAGCCAATTTCCGGGACGTCATGATCGCACTCGGCCTTTACCCCGATCCGGATGCGGTCATGGGGGTGGAAGCTTCCGGTGTCGTGGTGGAAACGGCCCCGGCAAGTGCCGCGGACAACGAGCGTTTCGCCGTCGGCGACCGTGTCATGGGCCTGTTCCCCGAGGGCACTGGAACTATCGCCGTCACCGATCACCGGCTGCTGGTCAAGGTTCCGGCGGGATGGTCGCACACCGCTGCGGCCACCACATCGGTGGTGTTCGCCACCGCCTACTACGCACTGAGTGATCTTGCCTCGGTCAAGCCGGGACAGCGGATATTGGTGCATGCCGCGACGGGTGGCGTCGGTATGGCGGCTGTGCAACTGGCCCGGCATTGGGGACTTGAGGTGTTCGCCACCGCCAGCGTCGGCAAGTGGGACACCTTGCGGGCCATGGGATTCGACGAAGAGCACATTGGTGACTCGCGCACCTTGGAATTCGAGGACAAGTTCCGCGCGGTCACCTGCGGGCGTGGTGTGGATGTGGTCTTGGACTCACTGGCCGGCGATTTCGTGGACGCGTCACTGCGCCTGGTCGCCCCCGGTGGGGTGTTTTTGGAGATGGGTAAGACGGACATCCGTGAACCCGGCGTGGTCGCCGAGCAACATGCGGATGTCCGCTACCGCGCCTTCGACCTCTTCGAGGCGGGAGCGGACCGCCTGCAGCAGATCCTTGCCGAGCTGGCGGCGCTGTTCGACGAGGATGTGTTGCGGCCGTTGCCGGTCACGACGTTTGATGTACGGCGCGCGCCGGCGGCGTTGCGGTACCTGAGCCAAGCTCGGCACGTCGGCAAGGTGGTGATGACCATGCCGGACGCATGGGCGTCGGGCACGGTGCTGATCACCGGCGGGACCGGCATGGCGGGTTCGGCGTTGGCGCGGCACTTCGTGACCCGCCACGGTGTGCGTCAGCTGTTGTTGGTCAGTCGACGCGGTCCGGATGCGCCAGGGGCGGCGGAGTTGGTGGCCGAACTGACTGCGACCGGTGCCCAGGTGCAGGTGCTTGCCTGTGACGCGGCCGATCGTGCGGCGCTGGCGAAGGTGATCGCCGACATTCCCGTGCAGCATCCGCTCTCGGCGGTGATTCATACGGCAGGAGCGCTCGATGACGCGGTGGTGACCTCGCTGACGCCCGAGCGGATGGAAACCGTGCTGCGGACCAAGGTCGATGCGGTATGGAATTTGCACGAGCTCACCCGCGACCTGGATGTGGCTGCGTTCGTGATGTTTTCGTCGATGGCCGGGCTGGTGGGCTCGTCGGGTCAGGGGAATTATGCGGCCGCCAACTCCTTCCTGGATGCGCTGGCCGTACACCGTCGGACGCACGGTCTGCCGGCGATCTCGCTGGGATGGGGATTGTGGGATCAGGCCAGCACCATGACCGGTGGGTTAGCGGCGGTCGACTTCAAACGATTCGCCCGCGACGGCATCGTCGCGATGTCTTCCGATGAAGCTCTTGGTTTGTTGGACACCGCAATGATTGTCGACGAGCCGTTCATGCTGCCCGCCCATATCGATTTCGCGGCATTGCGGGTCAAGTTCGACAACGGCACCTTGCCGCCGATGTTCGTCGATCTGATCAACGCACCGACCCGGCGCCAGGTGGACGACTCGCTGGCGGCCGCGAAGTCGAAATCTGCTCTGCTGCAACGTCTTGACGGATTGCCCGAAGACGAGCAGCGCGCCGTCCTATTGGACCTGGTTCGTTCCAACATTGCGACCGTGCTGGGCACCTCCAGTCCGGAGGCGATTGACCCGGACCGCGCTTTCCAGGAACTGGGATTTGATTCGCTGACCGCCGTGGAAATGCGCAACAGGCTCAAATCGTCTACTGGACTGGCGCTTTCGCCCACCCTCATCTTCGACTATCCCAATTCGGCGGCATTGGCTGGCTACATGCACCGAGAACTTCTCGGCTCGGCGCCGCAGGAAAGTCCGGCGGTCGCACCAGGCGAAGCCGAATTGCAGCGGGTGGTGGCATCGATTCCAGTTAAGCGCCTTCGTCAGGCAGGGGTGCTGGATCTGTTGCTTGCTTTGGCCAATGAAACCGAGGGCAACGGTCAGACCTCGTCCCCGGCCGCGAGTCCGGAGAAGGACCTTGCGGACATGGACCTCAATGACCTCGTCAACGCCGCGTTCTTGAACGACGACGAATAGGGCAAGAGGAAACCCAGTGAGAGTTGCGGTCACCGGGGCCAGCGGAGTAATCGGCCGTGGCATCGTCGGCAGATTGCTCGGCCAGGGTCATGAGGTTGTCGGCATCGCCCGTCATAGACTCGAAAGCTGGCCGAGTGCAGCTAGTTTCGTCGCAGCCGACATCCGCGACGCCGCCGCGGTGCGGCTGGCAATAGCGGGCGCGGACGTCGTCGCGCACTGCGCGTGGGCCAGGACTACGGGCCCGGATAGCCCGATCAGCCGTCAGATCAATATCGATGGTGCGCGCAACGTTCTGGACGCGATGATCGAAACCGGAACCCAACGTATCGTGTTCACCAGCTCGGCACACGTCTACCAGCCTGGCCTCGACACATCGGCGAGTGAACACGACAAAGTGGCGCCGGCTTCGCGAGAGGGTGAACACAAGGCCCGAGTCGAGCAGATGGTGGCCGACTCCGGTGCAGACTGGGTCGCCGTGCGGTCTGCACTCATTGTCGGCCGAAACGTTGACAACTGGGTCCGCCAATTGTTGGCGCTGCCAGTATTTCCAGACGGCTCAGCCGATTGCGCGGCGCAAGTGGTTCACGTTGATGACGTGCTGCGACTCCTGACCCGTGCAATCGTGGCAACCGACACCGGCCCGGTGAACCTGGCCGCGCCGGGTGAGCTGACGTTGCGCGAGATCGCCACTGCGCTGGGCCGGCGCATCCTGCCGTTCGGTTCTAGACAGTTGCTGCGGCGCGTTTCGTCGTTCGCCGAATTCGAGCTGGTGGAAGATGCCCCCGCGCTGGATACCAGTCGGCTGCAGGATGATTGGGGTTTTCAACCGGCCTGGACAGCGGAGGAGTCCATCGCGGACTTGGCCTTGGCAGTGCGTGGCCGGATTTCGGTGGGCAAGCGGGTGTTATCGCTGCCTTGGCGGCTGGCGACGATCCAGGATCTTCCGGCCCCCGACGTCCCAGCCGAGGACGGCGTGGTGCCCAGATTGGCGGGCCCGCAGGGGGTTAACGGCGAGTTCGATACCCCGGTCGACCCGCGTTTTCCGACGTTCTTGGCTACCAATCTATCCGAGGCGCTGCCCGGTCCGTTCTCACCTTCGTCGGCGTCGGTCACCGTGCGTGGGCTGCGTGCCGGCGGCGTGGGCATCGCCGAGCGGCTGCGGCCCGGTGGGATGATCCAGCGGGAAATCGCGTTGCGGACCGTCGCGGTTTTTGCGCACCGGCTTTACGGGGCCATCACCTCCGCGCACTTCATGGCCGAGACCGTGCCGTTCGCCAAACCCGCAATGATCGTCAGCAACAGTGGTTTCTTCGGCCCGAGCATGGCCTCGTTGCCGATCTTTGGCGAGGAACGCCCGCCGTCGGAATCCAGTTGGGCCCGTAAGCAGCTGCGCACCATCCGCAACATCGGGGTATTCGGTGTCAATCTGGTGGGTCTGAGCGCTGGCTCGACCCGCGACACCGGCGACTATCTCGGCGACGTCGATCGACTGGAACATCTGGCCAGTGACGTCGCAGGGATGCAGGACCGTCGGCTCCTGAGCCTGATCCTGCTGGCGCGCGATCACGTGGTCCATGGCTGGGTGCTGGCCTCCGGGTCTTTCATGCTCTGTGCCGCATTCAACGTGTTGCTACGTGGCTTATGCGGACGAGACACCGCGCCGGCCGCTGGGCCGGAATTGGTCAGTGCCCGATCGGTGGAGGCGGTGCAGCGGTTGGTAGGTGCGGCGCGCCGTGATTCGGACGTGATGCGGTTGCTGTCGGAGCCGGGGGACCGCTTGGGCAAGCTGGCCATGGTGGCCCCGGAGTTTCATGCGGCGGTATTGGCCGAGCTTTCATTGATCGGGCACCGCGGTCCCGCTGAGGTCGAGATGATGTCGACCAGCTACGCGGACAACCCGGAGTTGCTGGTGGGCATGGTGGCCAAGGCCTTGAGTGCACCGCCTTCGCCGCAGCCGCACAGCCCGGCGATTCCGTTGCGTGCCAAGCCCGTTGCATTGCTGGCGGCACGACAACTCCGCGATCGCGAGGTCCGCCGCGACAAAATGGTGCGTGCGATTTGGGTCTTGCGCGGTCTACTGCGCGAGTATGGCAGCCGGCTCACTGAGGCCGGCGTGCTGCAAGCCCCCGAGGACGTTTTCTACCTTCTGGTAGACGAACTCGACGCGCTGCCCGCCGACGTTTCGAAGCTGGTGGCGCGGCGTCGAGCAGAACAACGCAGGCTGGCGGCGATCGTTCCGCCCGCGGTGTTCAGCGGGAGCTGGACGCCGTCGACCGCCGCTACGGTGGCCCTCACAGCGGGGAATACCTTGCAGGGAGTCGGTGTCTGCGGTGGCCGGGTCCGTGGCCGGGTGCGGATCGTGCGTCCGGATACCATCGATGATCTGCAGCCGGGCGAGATCCTGGTCGCCGAAGTCACCGACGTCGGCTACACCGCCGCCTTCTGCTACGCCGCCGCCGTGGTCACCGAGCTCGGCGGTCCGATGTCGCACGCGGCAGTGGTGGCCCGCGAGTTCGGATTTCCCTGCGTGGTCGACGTCCAGGGCGCCACCCGGCTGTTGCCGCCGGGAGCGCTCATCGAGGTCGATGGCGCTACGGGCGAGATACATGTGCTCGAGCCCGAGCCCGGGCTCGAAAGTGACTCTTCGTTGCCGACGGGCCGTTAGCCGCTTCGCCGGCCGCAGAGGCCCACGCCGGTGCCAGGCCCGGCCTGCGTCGAAAGACTGCTGCTGTCGAAGACGGTGCTGCCGGCAGGCCGACGTACTGCAGTCCAGGTCTGGGGATTTGCTCCAGAAGCTACGTCGGCCGAACCAACACCTACCACCACCCCGAAAACTCCTGCGCGGCAGCGAAAGCGACGCAGACGGGCCTTGACCGCGGTCCGACTCTAGGCCGATGTCGGCACCGTCGCGGTCGCGAACCCGCCCCAGGCGCGCCGAGTCTGGGTGTCTGCACCGAGGGTGCGCTGCTCGGATAGCGAAAGCCCACAGGATCGCAGCAGCTCGGCCAACCGCTGGCGGGAGGGCGGAGTACTGTCGACGCCGAACTTCAACTTCTCACCAGCGGCCTTTGTCGCGGCTCGGCCATAACGCCAATACAGCGAACGCGATTCCAGAGCTTCGGTAGTGAAGTAGTCAAATGTGACGACACTTCCGGGCGCCGTCGACGCGATCTTCCGCAGGGTGTCTTCGACGGCCTCACGGTTGAGGTACATCGTCACGCCCTCCCACAGGAACAGCGTCCGCCGGGCAGGGTCGAAGCCCGCCCCGGTCAGGCAGGCCAGCCAGTCCTGCGCCTCGAAGTCGGCCGGCACAAAGGTCACCCCTCGCGAATCAATGCCCGCCTTCTTGAGTGCCGCGCGCTTGACCAGCTGCGTTTGTGGCGAATCGACCTCGAACACTCGCACCCGCCGGTCGTTCGGAAGGCGATAGGCGCGTGTGTCGAAACCCGCGCCGAGGATGACAAACTGCGCGCTGTCGCGCAGGTGCCGGTCGACTGCCGCGTCAAAAAAGCAGATGCGGGCCGAGGCCTCGTATGGCGGGGAAATGTCGCCCTCGAACGGGTATCTGACCGCTCGTGGCAGATAACCGGTCAGCCGGTGCGCCAGCAGCAGCGGACCGACCGCCAGCAGCAGGCCCAGGCTCGGGACGTCGGGCAGGGCCCGTAGCAGCCGCTCCGCCGCCTCGTCTCGCCTGGTCCCGACTTTGTGCTCGGAGAACCGGGCGAGCAACGGGCCCTGCGCGGTGCCGGATACACCAGAGCGGCCCGTGACGATGGCCCTGCCCACCCACACGATGTAGCCGATCAGGATCAGCGGAGACATCAGGGCGCAGAGTAGGTAGTAGGCGACACGCAAGACGGGCTTGGGCATGTGTCCCTCCCGAATCAGTTTCAGCAGCTAAATGCCGTTCCGACACCGTCGGGTGGTGGGACCGAGCGCAGGCAACCGAACGGTTCGGCGCCGCCCGCGCTCAGCCCGACCGCAGACTGGTGGGCGTAGTTTATGCAGAACAGACCTGCTTGGTCGGCCCGGCAGCGGTAGTCGCCGAACGACAACGAGTCGCCGTTAGCCAACTCGGGCCCGTTGCCGTTGATAAATGGGCCCGGGTCGCCGCGGGAAGCCCCGACCTGCAGGTTCATTCCGTCAAAGTCGACCCAGCCGCCCTTCCAGTCGCCGTAGGCGGTGGCCGGGGCGGGCGCGGGATTGGTCAATTGGACCAGACAGGTCAGCGTGCCGGGAGTGCGCTTGGAGTCCGTCATGCACGATGATTTGCCGGCTTGGGCGGTGAACGCGATGTCGTCGCCGAGCTCGGTGGTGACGTCGGCACGGCTCACACTGTGATAGCGCTTGGGATCGGCCGGTCGGCCTGCCTCTATCCAGGCGCGAACGGCCGCGATCGGCGCCCCGGCCGCGGGCGCGGTAGCGGCCGCCACCGGTTTGCTGCTCGTGGGGGAGACGGTGATGCTCGAGGACTTCGGCGTGCTGGTCTGCGGTTGCCCCGAGTCGGTGCCGAGATCGTGCGAGCACCCGGCAACCAGCAACGGCACAGCGACCAGTGCGGCGATTCGCATCCCGCCAGGCTAGCCGCCACCGCCAGGTTTCCCGTGCTGCCCACCCCGCGTGCCCCGTGAGTCCGCTACCGTCGGGTTATGCACGAGCGCACCGTCCGCGCACGCACAGCCGCCGGGATCGTCGAAGGTTTCACTCGCGACGGCGTCCACCGTTGGCGATCGATCCCGTACGCTCGGCCGCCGGTGGGGCCGCTGCGCTACCGGGCGCCGCAGCCCGCACGACCCTGGTCGGGTGTGCGGTACTGCCACGGGTTCACCAATTGCGCGCCCCAACTGCGTCGCTACACCATGCTGGGTTTGGGCAAGTTTCAGTCTATGAGTGAGGACTGCCTGACCCTCAACGTCGTCACTCCAGAGACCCCGGCGCGCGAACCGCTGCCGGTCATGGTCTTCATTCATGGCGGCGGATACATCCTGGGGAGCTCCGCTACCCCGATATTCGACGGGGCGGCGCTGGCGAGGCGTGGCTGCGTCTATGTGTCGGTCAACTATCGGTTGGGTGCTCTGGGGTGCCTGGACCTCTCTTCTTTGTCGACGCCGGACATCACCATCGATGGCAATCTCTATCTGCGAGATCTGGTGCTGGCATTGCAGTGGATTCACGACAACATCGCGGGGTTCGGTGGTGATCCAGACAATGTCACCATCTTCGGCGAGAGTGCGGGCGCACATATCACCGCGACGCTGTTGGCTGTTCCCGCCGCGAAAGGTCTTTTCGCCAGGGCAATTTCGGAAAGTCCGGCGGCAGGCATGGTGCGCCCCCGAGAGATCGCCACCGAATTTGCAATGCGGTTTGCTCGTCTGCTGGGTGCGCGTCCACAGGATGCCGCCAGTGCGGTAATGCGGGCGACCGCGACCCAATTGGTAGAAGCCCAGCACCGCCTGATCGACCAGGGCATGCAGAAGCGATTGGGCGCCTTTCCGATTGGTCCCACCTACGGTGACGATTGGCTGCCTCTGGAACCGGTCGAGACGATGCGGTCCGGGCGCGCGCACAAGGTGCCACTCATCGTGGGCACCAATGCCGACGAGGGCCGCTTGTTCACCCGCTTCCTCAAGATGCTGCCGACAAATGAGGCGATGATCGACGAATTGCTGGCCGACACGGAACCGGCCACACGCGAACGCATCACCGCGGCATACCCGAATTATCCGAAGCCGTCGGCATGCATCCAGCTCGGTGGTGATTTCGCGTTCAACGCGGCCGCGTGGCAGATCGCCGAGGCACAGAGCGCCCACGCGGATACCTACATGTACCGATACGACTATGCGCCGCGCACTCTGCGCTGGTCCGGTTTTGGCGCCACGCACGCGACCGAACTTCTCGCGGTCTTCGACATCTATCGGACCAGGTTCGGCGCCTTGCTGACCGCGGCCGCAGACCGCAGACACGCGCTGCGGGTCAGCGACGAAGTGATCCGGCGGTGGCGGTCGTTCAGCAAGACCGGTGTCCCCGGCGAGGATTGGCCGGCCTATACGCACGACGAGCGTGCGGTGCTGGTGATCGACCGCAAGAGTCGCGTCGAGTTTGATCCCCACGAACACCGCCGGCTGGCATGGCACGGCTTTTCCCTGGTGCCGTGAAGTCATGGACCACGACAACGGGCACGTCGTCGAACGACCAGCCGACCTCACCACCTCGTGGCTGACCGCGACGATCGGTGCGGGCACCGTCACCGACTTCACCGTTGAGCGCATCGGCACCGGCCAGATGAGCGAGTGCTACCGCGTGCGGCTTGACTATGCCGAACCTGGCGGCCCGCGCTCGGTGGTATTGAAGGTCGCCGCCACCGACCCGATGAGTCGGCAAACGGGCCAGGCATTGGGGCTCTACGAGCGTGAGGTGCTCTTCTACCGCGACATCGCGCCACGCCTGGCCGGACCAATAGCGCCGTGTTATCACGCCGCGGTCGACGCCGGCAGCGGCGACTTCGCCCTGTTGCTTGGCGACGCTGGCCCGGCGGTCGTCGGTGACGAAATCGCCGGCGCCACAAGAGAGCAAGCCAAACTCGCGGTCAGCGAGCTGGGGCGGCTGCACGGACCGTCGCTTGGTGACACCGCGCTGGCCGAGCTGCCGTGGCTCAATCGTCAGTCGACGGTCAACCAAACGACGGTCACCGCGCTGTACGCAGGCTTCATCGAACGCTATGGTGATCAGCTCGCGCCGCAGTACCGCGCGGTATGCGAACGACTGGTGGCCGCTTTCGATGGCTATTTGGCGCAGGAGACGGCCCGGGGTGAAATCCACGGACTGATGCACGGTGACTACCGGTTGGACAACTTGCTTTTCGGCGCCGCTGGAGCCGATCGTCCGCTGACGGTGGTCGACTGGCAGACCGTCTCCTGGGGGCCGGCGGCGACTGATTTGGCCTACTTCCTGGGCTGTGCACTACAGACGGAGGACCGTCGTAGGCATTACCACGAGCTGCTGCGCATATATCATCGGGCGCTGGGACCCGCGGCGCCGATCACGCTCTCCGAGGTCACCGAAGGGGTCAGGCGACAAAGCTTTTTCGGCGTCATGATGGCAATCGTTTCGTCGATGCTGGTGGAGCGCACGGAGCGGGGCGACCGGATGTTCATGACGATGCTGCAGCGGCACTGCGATCACGTGCTCGACACCAACGCCTTGGCGGTGTTGCCGGCCGCGGCCGCAACCGAGCCGCTGCAACCTTCCGACGGGGATGAGCTCGCCCACGCCGCTGGTGCGGAACCACTGTGGAGTGAGAGCTGGTATGCCGATTTTGTTGATGAGACACAGGGATTGGCTGGCTGGGTGCGGATCGGTCTGATACCCAACCAGCCTACCGCGTGGTTGCAGGCGCTGGTGTGCGGACCCGAGCTGCCGACGGTTGCCGTCGTCGACTATGCGCTCCCGCTGCCTGCCGACCCGTGGACATTGCGTGGTGACGACCTGGAAGTCAACCACTGCGCCGACGCGCCCTTGCGGACCTACCGAGTGACCATAGGGGCCAAGGGCCAGAGTTACCTCGACGCGTCGGGCTTGTTGCGCGGTGAATCGGGGACTCCGGTCGAGCTCGGGATGGATCTGGTTTGGACCACTGCAGGCACACCGTATCGGTACCGGCTGGCGACGCGGTACGAAATCCCGTGCACCGTTTCGGGTTCCGTCACCGTCAACGACACCGGTTATCGCATCGACTCCGTCCCCGGGCAGCGCGACCACTCGTGGGGTGTGCGGGACTGGTGGGGCATGGACTGGATGTGGAGTGCGCTTCATCTCAACGACGGCACCCACCTACACAGCGTGAGCATCCAGATCCCCGGCGCACCCGTCTTTAGCGTCGGCTACATGCAAGGCTCCGATGGCAAGGTCACCGACTTAGCGACGGTGCGGATCGATGACACCTTCGATGCCAATGGCCTACCGCGCAGCGCGACATTGAGTCTCGATCCGGGAAGGATCATCGCCGATGTCGACGTGCGTGCCAACGCGCCGGTACGCCTGACCGCGCTCGACGGACGGGTGAGCCACTTTCCGCGTGCCTGGGTCGACATCAGCACCGCGGATGGTCGCATTGGTGTCGGTTGGATGGAATGGAACCGCAACCAGACGTGAACGGTGACCCGCCGGCGGAGCGCTCACCCGTGGTGGTGATGGGCGTTTCGGGATCGGGCAAATCGACCGTAGGCGTGGCGCTGGCGCAGCGGCTGCGGGTGCCCTTCCTCGATGCTGACGGCCTGCACCCGGCCGCCAACGTCGCCAAAATGGCTGCCGGTGAGCCACTCGACGATGACGACCGCGGCCCATGGCTGGCGAGGGTTGGCCAGTGGCTTGCTGACCACCGCGGCGGTGGTGTGGTGAGTTGCTCGGCGCTCAAACGCAAATACCGTGACCAGCTGCGAGCGCACTGTGCGGGGCTGGGCTTCTTGCATCTGGACGGCTCTGCGCAACTAATAGTCGATCGGCTGCTCGCCAGGTCGGGGCACTTCATGCCGACCGAGCTGCTGCAGTCGCAGTTCGACACTTTGGAGCCGCTGGACGCCGACGAACGCGGTATCGTCGTCGATGCTAGTCAGGACGTCGATGCCGTGGTTGATTCATTTCTCGCTAGCGGTGCCCGCGCTTGCGGCCCTTGCTGACCCGCTCTTGGGCCCGATGACGCGCGGCGTCGGCCAGTCGGCTGCCGCCAGCCACGGCCGTGTCCGCGAGCTGGCCGCCTTGTTGACGTGCGGCTTCGGCGAGTTCCGACCCGCGCGCGCGAGCGCTGCTGGCCAGTTTTTCGCCTCGCCGGCGAGCGGCCTCGGCCAATGGGGCGCCTTTCTCGGCGGTCTTCTCGGCGGCGGTGCTGGCTAGTTCCCGGCCTCGTTCGACAGCGGCTTCGGCATACGGTGCGCTCTTCTCGGCGGCTGTGCCGACCAGCTCGCGACCCCGTTGGGCGCCTACCTGCAGCCCGTGCACGATCTTCTCGCCGAGCTCGGAGTCCAGCAGGTCGTCGTCGGATCCCGGCATCGCCGAGGAGACGGCCGCAGAAAGCCGGCTCGCCGCTTGCTGACCCCGCCACGCCAGTGACGGTTTGCCCGCGGTATCTGCGGACGCGATGATCAAGCCGCCCAGCAGGCTCACATCGGTCAGAAATTGCCGCCGCTTCTCGGCCTTGCGTGCCGGATCCGGTTCACTCCAAAACATGTGGGCACCAAGATTTCCCGGGATCACCGTCAGTGCCAGTGCGGCCGAGGCAAGACGGGGAAATCGCCCCGTCGCGAGCAGCAGGCCACCGCCGATCTGGACGGCGGCGTTGACCTGAGCCAATGTCTCGGCATCGTGCGGAACGCTGCGACCCAACGGATCCGGCAGTGCACGCAAACTGCTCGCGGTGGGCTGGGCCGCTTCGGCGGCCGGCTTGGGGTTTAGCAACGACTCGACGCCTTGGCCGATGAACGCTGCCGACAGCATGGGCCTTGCGATTCTGCGGATCAACATGGTGGGGTATTACCCCCTTCGCCGGTGACCTAACCTGCCGGCTTGGTCGCCGCAGCTCGCACCAACTGTGGCTCGACGTATCGTGGATGTCGTGCGAGCCCTGATAATCGTCGATGTGCAGAATGATTTCTGCGACGGCGGCTCGCTTGCGGTGACTGGTGCGACCGCTCTGGGGCGTGCCATCAGCGACTATTTGGCCGGTGCGCCCGGCTACCATCACGTGGTGGCCACCGCGGACTTCCACATCGATCCCGGCGAGCACTTCTCGGCTGAGCCTGACTTTTCATCCTCCTGGCCGCCGCACTGCCGGGCCGGAAGCGTCGGCGCGCAGCTGCACCCCGATCTTGATACCAGGGCGATTGAGGCGATCTTCCGTAAGGGCGCCTATAGCGCGGCGTACAGCGGGTTCGAGGGCCTCGACCAGCACGGGACGCCGCTGGCGGAATGGCTGCGTCGCCGCGGGATCGAGGACGTCGATGTGGTCGGCGTGGCCACCGATCACTGCGTACGAAGGACAGCGGAGGACGCGGTTCGGACCGGCTTCGCCACCAGGGTATTGCTGGACCTAACGGCGGGTGTCTCGGCTGATACCACCGATGCCGCGGTGGCCCAGATGCGCTCTGCAGGAATCACGATGGTGGACAGCCACTAATGGCTTCACCAAGCCGGGACGATCTGCTGGCCGCCGTGGAACGGTCGCCGCGCGCGGCGGCCGCCCATGATCGTGCCGGCTGGGTAGGCCTGTTCACCAGCGACGGTCGGGTGGAAGACCCGGTGGGGTCGGTGCCGCACGTCGGCCACGAACAGATCGGCCGCTTCTTCGACACTTTCATCGGTCCGCGGGACATCACGTTTCATCGCGATCTCGATGTCGTCTGCGGCCCCGTGGTTCTGCGCGATGTCGAGCTCGAGGTGGCAATGGCTCCGGGTGTCACGATGTTCGTTCCGGCGTTTCTGCGCTACGACCTCCGGAAATCCAAGGACGAGTGGAAGATCGCCGAATTGCGCGCGTACTGGGATTTGCCGGCGATGATCCTGCAGTTCCTGCGCAGCGGATCACGGGCAATGGCGCCCGCGTTGAAACTGTCTCGAGGCTTGTTGGGCAATCAGGGGCTGGGTGGCACCGCAGGCTTCCTGACTGGGTTTCGCCGAGCCGGAGGACGTCAATTGACGCAGGTACAGACGTTCCTCGACGCGGTTGCACGAGGCGATACGCATGCGGCTATGCGTGGACTGTCATCCACTGCCGCAATAACTTTGGGGGATAGTGATGAGCTGGATTTGGTTGAGCTCATCGATCAGCTTCGCGGGGCCAGCTGGACAAAGATGAACGGCGCCGGACCCACCGTCACCGTATCGATTGCCTCAGATCATGGGCGCGGCATCATGTTTGCCGACGTGACGTGGCGGACCAAGGAAATCATCCGAATCCGCTACTTCCCTGCCTGATCGAGTTGGTCGACAGCCGGCTCAGTGCCGCAGCATCAGCACCAGCGACGCGGCCGACAACACCAAATAGCCGCCCGGAAACGCAATGTTGGCAAATACGCGCGCTCGGACGTGCACGATGACCGCACCCACGAAGTACCCGGTGAGGCCAATCGCCGCCGCGATGCCGAGCGCCTTCAGCCCGAGCAGTCCGACCACCAAACCGCCGGCACCGGCGAGTTTCAGCGTTGCAAGCGTCGGCAACCACGACCGAGGTACCCCAACCCGGGCCGAATTCGCCAGCACGAATCCGGCGGGAATCAGATCGGGCACGGCGATCCCCGCGGTGAGGATCGCGGTGGTCACGATGACCAGGAGGTAAGCGATGTCTATGCTCATGGTGCGGTTTCCCTTTCATCACAGCGCTGAATGTATGCGGTCATCTCTTTGACGACTCCGGCGCAGAAAAGGTGACCCATGGGCACAACTGAGGATCTCGCGAAACTCGCGCAGCGTTTCGACGCCGATCGACGGCACCTGAAGTCGGTTGCGTTTCAACTGCTCGGTTCGCTACCCGACGCGGAAGATGCGGTGCAGTCGGCATGGTTGAAGGCGAGTCGCTCGGATTTCGCCGCCGTCGATAACCTGACCGGTTGGCTTACCACAATCACCGCTCACGAGGCGGTCGACCAGCTGAGAGCGCGCCAACGACGCTTTGAACGACCACTGATCGATGCTGCCGACCTGGATCGGATGGTCGCGGCCCCGGCGGATGAAGACACGTTGCTTGCAGATTCGGTAAGTCGGGCGCTACTGGTGGTGCTCGACCAGCTCTCACCGGCCCAGCGCGTTGCTTTCGTGTTGCATGACGTGTTCGCAATCCCGTTCGAGACAATCGCGGCTTTGTTGGACCGCTCGCCGACGGCGGCGAAGAAGCTCGCCAGCCGGGCCCGCGTGCGGTTGCATCCGGATCCGGACGGCCAAGCCCCACGGGCGGCCGAGCATGTCCAGCTCGTGAAAGCGTTCCTGACCGCCGCACGCGGAGGCGACATCGGCGCCCTGGCAGAATTGCTGGCTCCCGACGTCGTGCGCCGGGTCGATCGGGCGCTGGTTGCGGATGATGTGCCCACCGAGCTGCGTGGCGCGCGGGAAGTCGCCGAGGAGACACGGAGGTTTGCCGGCCGGGCGCGCGCCGGCGTCGTGGTGCTCATCGACGGGGCGCCCGGTATCGCAATTGCCCCGACCGGCCACGCGCAGACGCTGCTGCGCCTCGGATTCGATGCGGCAGATCGCATCCGAACGATCGACATTTCCGCCGATGCGCATCGCGCCGTTCTCGCGCTGCCGAGTTGGCCGCCTGAGCGGGCTCGCTCAGGATCGAGTACTAAGGACATGCGCCGTCGGCAATGAGTCCGACGGGCAGATCGGGAGCACGATGTTGGACCACCCGTTTCGACGGCGGACCCTGTTGCGGGGCGTCGGTGTGCTCACGACGGCCTCGTTGGCAGCGTGGGTCGCCGGCTGCGGCTCCGATGTCGACGACGCGTTGACCTTCTTCTTCGCCGCCAATCCGGAAGAAGCGGATGCCCGGATGCGCGTCATCGACGGTTTCGCACGCCAGCACCCCGATATCAAGGTGCGCATATTGTTGTCCGGACCAGGACCTTTGCAGCAGATATCGACCTTTTGCGCCGGCGGCAAGTGTCCGGACGTGCTGATGGCGTGGGAGCTGAGCTACGCCGGATTGGCCGATCGGGGAGTATTCCTTGACCTGCGCACCATGCTCGCGCGCGACCGCAGCTTCGCCACGCAGCTGCAATCGGACAGTATCGCCGCACTGTATGAGACGTTCAGCTACGACGGCGGCCAGTACGCCTTCCCCGAGCAATGGTCCGGCAACTACTTGTACTACAACAGAAGGCTTTTCGGCGAGGAGGGCGTGCCGCCACCACCCAGCGGGTGGGAGCAACCATGGACCTTTGCCGAGTTTCTCGACACCGCCCGCGCGCTGACCAAGCGGGATGCGGCCGGGCGGGTCAGCCAATGGGGATTTGTCGATACGTTTGTCCCATCACTATCGGCCGGGCTGTTCGCGATGAACAATGGCGTACCGTGGTCCACCCCTCGCATGAACCCGACACATCTCAACGTCGGCAACGAGGCCTTCATCGAGGGTTTCCAGTTCTATGCCGACCTCGCCAGCAAACACCGGGTGGCTCCTTCCGCATCCGAAGTGCAATCGATGGCCACTACGGACCTGTTCTCGCTGGGTAAGGCGGCCATGGCGTTGGGTGGGCATTGGCGATACCAGACGTTTGACCGCGTCGACGGCTTGGACTTTGATGTCACCGCGCTGCCGTTGGGCCCGAAGGGGCGCAAACCGTGCTCGAATATCGGTGCCACCGGGCTTGCCATCGCGGCCAGCAGCCGCCACCAGGAGCAGGCCTGGGAGTTCGTGAAGTTCGCGGCCGGTCCGGCGGGGCAGGCACTGATAGCCAAGACCGGTCTCTTCACCCCGGTGCTGCGGTCCGCCATCGATTCGGCCGGATTCGCTCAAGCTCACCGCAGGCTCGACAATCTCGCTGTGCTCACCGCGGGACCCGCCCATTCGCAGGGCCTGCCGATCACTCCGGCATGGCCGAAGGCGCACGCTCTGATGGATCGCACCTTCGGGCCCGTCCTGCGCGGATCGCGGCCGGCGACGTCGCTGATCGCAATGTCGCGGGCCGTCGACGAGGTGCTCAGCAGTCCATGACAGCCGTCCAATCCGGCAAAGCCGGGTTCCGTCCGTGGCGGCGGCGAACCTGGGCCGGACGCCTTTTCGTCGCACCGAACCTGGCCGCGGTGGTGGTGTTCCTGGTGTTTCCGCTGGGATTCTCGCTGTACATGAGCTTTCAGAACTGGGACCTGTTCGGGCCACCGACATTCGTGGGCATACAGAACTTCAGCAACCTCTTCACATCCGATCCGTTGTTTCCCATCGCTCTGCGCAACACCGTGGTTTTCACCGTTGGGACCGTGGGACCGACTCTGGTCATCAGCCTTTTCGTCGCCGGCCTGCTGAACCGGAAAATCAAAGGCATCAGTATCTTTCGAACCATCGTCTTTCTGCCGCTGGCCATCTCATCGGTGGTGATGGCGGTGGTCTGGCAGTTCGTCTTCAACACCAACAACGGAATACTCAACATCATGCTCGGCTGGATCGGCATCGGCCCGATACCGTGGCTGATCGAACCCAGGTGGGCCATGGTCTCGCTGTGCCTGGTCAGCGTCTGGCGGAGCGTGCCGTTCGCCACCGTGGTGTTGCTGGCCGCGATGCAGGGAGTTCCGGAGACGGTGCACGAAGCGGCCAAAATCGATGGTGCCGGTGAGGTCCGGCAGTTCTTCTCCATCACGGTGCCGTTGATACGCGGGGCAATATCGTTCGTGGTTGTCATCTCGATCATCCATGCATTCCAGGCGTTCGATCTTGTCTACGTTCTCACCGGGGCCAACGGTGGGCCGGAAGCCGGAACGTATGTTCTGGGCATAATGCTGTTCCAGCATGCCTTTTCATTCTTGGATTTCGGCTACGCCTCCGCATTGGCCTGGATCATGTTCGCGATCCTGCTGGTGCTGACCGTGTTACAACTGCGGATCACCCGACGGCGCTCCTGGGAGGCATCTGGTGGGCTCAGCTGAGTGGCTGCTCAAGCGCCATGTTTTTCGTGCGGCCATCCTCTACGGTGCGTTGGTCGCCGTCGCGTGGTGTGCGCTGTTCCCGATCATGTGGGCGCTGTCGGGTTCCTTGAAGAAGGGCGCCGAGGTGAGTCTGCCGACTTTGTTGCCAGCTCATCCCCAGTGGTCCAACTACGGAGAGGTGTTCACGCTGATGCCGTTCTGGCGAATGTTTCTCAATACCGTGGTGTACGCCGGATGCGTCACGGCGGGGCAGGTGTTTTTCTGCTCACTGGCCGGATATGCTTTCGCGCGACTAGAGTTTCGCGGCCGCGACACCTTGTTCGTCCTGTATTTGGGCACTCTGATGGTGCCGCTGACCGTCACCGTGATCCCGCAGTTCATCATCATGCGGACTGCGGGATGGGTCGACACTCCGTGGGCAATGATTGTGCCGGGCTTGTTCGGTAGTGCATTCGGCACCTATCTCATGCGGCAGTTCTTTCGTACACTGCCGACCGATCTCGAAGAAGCCGCGACGCTTGATGGCTGCTCCCCGTGGCAGATCTACTGGCGAATCCTGCTGCCCCATGCACGGCCCGCGGTAATGGTGCTGGCCGTGCTCACCTGGGTCAATGTGTGGAATGACTTTCTATGGCCGCTGTTGATGATCCAGCGCGACAGCATCGCGACGTTGACCCTGGGGCTGGTGCGGATGCAGGGTGAATACGTCGCACGATGGCCGGTGTTAATGGCAGCATCGGTGCTTATCTTGTTTCCCCTGGTCATCATCTATGCGGTCGCCCAACGTGCCTTTGTCCGCGGCATAGCCGTCACCGGACTCGGTGGATAGCGCGTGGCTTCGCTGAGTTTCGACCAAGTGACGCGGCGCTACCCTGGCGCGGCTCGGCCCGCATTGGACGGTCTGGATCTCGTGGTCGGTGACGGTGAGTTCGTCGTTCTGGTCGGGCCCTCCGGATGCGGCAAGACAACCTCGCTGCGGATGGTTGCCGGATTGGAATCGTTGGATGCCGGACGAATCTGGATAGGGGACCGCGACGTCACCGGTGTTGATGCCAAGGACCGCGATGTCGCAATGGTCTTCCAGAACTATGCCCTGTATCCACATATGACCGTGGCGCAGAACATGGGTTTCGCGCTGAAGGTTGCCAAGATCCCCAAGAATGAGATTCGCGAACGAGTGCTGGCCGCAGCCAAACTGCTGGATCTGCAACCTTATCTGGACCGAAAGCCCAAGGACCTCTCCGGCGGCCAGCGCCAGAGGGTGGCCATGGGCCGCGCTATCGTGCGCCGTCCGCACGTGTTCTTGATGGACGAGCCGCTTTCCAATCTCGACGCCAAACTGCGCGTGCAAACCCGAAATCAAATCGCCGCATTACAACGTCAACTCGGTACCACCACTGTGTACGTCACACACGACCAAGTCGAAGCCATGACCATGGGCGACCGGGTGGCGGTGTTGTGCGATGGTGTGCTGCAGCAGTGCGCAGCGCCGCGGGAGCTCTACCGCAACCCGCAGAACGTATTTGTCGCCGGATTCATCGGGTCCCCGGCGATGAACCTGTTCACCGTATCGATTGTAAATTCCTCAGTATCGCTGGGGGATTGGCGGCTTCCGGTGCCCCGTGACATTGGCGCCATGGCGCGAGGGGTTGTTCTCGGCATTCGTCCCGAACACTTCGATGTGGCCGATTTCGGCGTCGAAATGGAGGTCGACGTGGTGGAGGAACTCGGCGCAGACGCGTATCTACACGGCCGCATCACGGGTGCTGGCGAGGCAACCAATTACCCAGTTGTCGCACGTACCGACGGGCACGATCCCCCCGAGCGCGGTGCCCGCGTGCGGCTGCATCCACAGCCCGGACGGGTGCACTTCTTTGGGGTCGACGGCCAGCGGATCATCTGACGGCGGTGGTCCAGTACCGGTGAGTGGTGATTAGTTCGGCGTTTTCTGCGGATCGGCCGGCTCGGGCCACGGATCAAGTGGCACGAATTCGAGATTGGACTCGTTGGATGTCCTCGTGCGACGGCATCTCATGAGTGATCTTGGTAATTTCCGCCCCCACGTCTGCATTGCTGATGGGCGAGGGCAGATGTGCAATGAGATTGCTTGCGATGGCGGTTGCCTCGTCGTGGGAAACGCGTCGTTGTGCCAATGCCGCCAGCGGCACATAACCAGTGACCGGCATCCCGGTGGGGTAACCGGCGCGCAAAAAAGCGATGACCCTTGACACCCAATTGGCCACAGCCATATGCCCACCTCGCTACTCCCGCATATGAGCATAGACGGCGGTACGCCGGCGCGAGTTAGAAACGGCGGTGGTGGCTGGATTGGTCGCGGCACTGGCGATGAATTGTCGCGTTCTTTCGACTGCCGGTTCTTCAGTATTGCTGGGGAATTCGCTTTTTCGGGCGGGCCGGGGCCTAGTTGCTGCCGCGGCGGGCCGGCTTGATATTGAAGTTTGCCGGAAGCCCGTCGAAGGGCAAAGCTTTGTCCCGACGCCGACCTCCATGAGCGGATCGCGGAGGGCGGCAGGGAAATTGACCAAGCCGTGGTGGCCCAAGCCTGGGGCCGCACCCCGCCCGGAAGCGCCGTTGCTGCATGCTCTGGGCGTGCCTTGTCGTCGCGCCGCCGACCCAACGATCAGCGTCTTTACCCTTCAGATGTCGTGCGGATGTCGTGGTGGGTGATTCTGTTGAATGCGGTCCGCAACGGGCGCTCAAGACCGTAACCTAGCACCAATTCCAAAGTGTGTCGTCGGTCGTGTGGCGGCGGCTGGTCGACGATAAGTGTCGGGAGATGTCGGTCATGCAGATGAGTGTGGCGCCTGCGATGGTGGTGGCGGCGGCTGAGGATCTGGCGGGTATTGGTTCGTCGATTAGTCGGGCTAATGCGGCGGCGTTGGCGCCGATTACGGGGGTGCTGCCGGCGGGTGCTGATGAGGTATCGGCGGCGATCGCGGGGTTCTTCCAAGCGCATGGGCAGGCGTATCGGGCGCTGAGTATTCAGGCGTTGTCCTTTCATGATCAGTTCGTGGGGCTGATTAGTGGTGGGGCGGTGCAATACGTTGCGGCTGAGGCGGCTAGTGCGTCGCCGTTGCAGTTTGTCCTTGATGCGATCAATTCGCCGGTGTTGGCGTTGACCGGTCGTCCGCTGATTGGTAATGGTGCCGATGGGGTTGCGGGGACGGGGCAAAACGGGGGTGATGGCGGTTGGTTGTACGGCAACGGCGGCAATGGTGGCTCTGGTGGGACGGGCCAGAACGGCGGGAATGGTGGGTCGGCTGGGTTGTGGGGTAATGGCGGTAGTGGGGGCCAGGGTGGGGCGGGTGCTAATGGTGCGACTGGTGAAGCTGGCAGTGCGGGTGGCAGTGGCGGTAACGGCGGTGGTGCGGGGCTGATTTATGGCCGTGGCGGAAGCGGTGGAATTGGTGGGAATGGGGGTAACGCCACGGCGCCGGTGGGTGCGGCGGCGGGTTTGGACGGAGGCAACGGTGGTAGTGGGGGTTCGGGTGGTCATGGCGGGGTGTTGTTCGGTGATGGTGGTAGTGGGGGGGTCGGTGGTGTCGGGGGGCTAGCTACCAGCGACACGGCCGGGGGCGGGTCTTTGGGTGGAACAGGCGGGTTCGGGGGCAACGGTGGTGCCGGCGCCCGCGGTGGATTCCTGATCGGTAACGCCGGGCAGGGCGGTGACGGTGGCGCCGGCGGGGGCACCAACGCCACCCAGACGGGCGTCGTCAACGGCGCCTCTGGTGGGTCGGGCGGGATCGGCGGCACTGGTGCTGACGCCGGACTATTCGGCAACGCCGGGGCCGGCGGTAACGGCGGGATCGGGGCGGCCGGGTCTGCGCTAGGCACCGGCACCTTCGGCGGCAGCGGCGGGGTCGGCGGCATTGGTGGTGACGGCGGCAACGGCGGCTGGGTTGTCGGCAATGGCGGGTCCGGTGGTGACGGCGGGCTGGGGGGCGATGCCGGCGCCAACGGCTTCGCCGGGTACGGCGGCCCCGGCGGTGGCGGCGGCTGGGTCGGCGCGATCAATATCGGATCGTTTGGTGTTCAGGGCTTTGGACTGTTTGGTCACGGTGGTGCCGGCGGCAACGCCGGTGACGTCGGATCCGGCAGCCTGCTCATTCAGACAGGCGCATCGGGTGGTTCCGGTGGCCAAGGTGGGTTCCTGTATGGCAACGGCGGCAACGGTGGCAACGCCGGCTCCGGCGGAAGCAGCGGCTTCGAAGGCACCGCCGGCCAGGGCGGAGACGCCGTGCTGTTCGGTAACGGCGGGGCCGGCGGGAAGGGGGCGACCGGCGGGACCGGCTTCGGCAACGTCGTTCAGGAGGCCGGGGGTGACGGCAGCGACGGTGGTGCCGGCGGCAGCGGGGGTCTGCTGTTCGGTAACGGCGGCGCCGGCGGCGACGCGGGCGCCGGCGGCGTGGGTGGATTCGGCGAAGACGGTGGTAACGGCGGCGCTGGCGGCCAAGGCGGGTCCAGCGGACTGGTCATCGGTAACGGCGGTGCGGGGGGCAATGGCGCTGCCGGTGGGGCCGGCGGAACCGGCGGCTTTGCGGGCACTGGCGGTGCCGGCGGCAACGGTGGGAATGCCGCTTTCCTGGTCGGCCAAGGTGGCAACGGCGGAGCCGGTGTCCCGCCCGCATCCGGGGGAACCGGTGGTAAGGGCGGCTTGATTGGTTCGGCCGGCCAGCACGGGTAGCCGCAGCGTAGCGCAAGCACCGCTGGATCGCCGCTGCTCAGAGGCGGCAAAGTACCTTCGCCGCAGGCAATTTCAAGCGGTGACACGGCGCGCCATAACATCGACCGCCCGGATGGATCCCTAGTATTGCCCCGTGGTGGATCGCTATGGAACCGATGTGCTGGCCGGGGGAGGACGGCGCAAGCCAAGATCGGTCGAGTGCCCCGTTGAGCTCGGCATGGTTGTCGAGGATGTGGAAAGCGGATACGTCGGTGCCGTGCTTCGCGTCGAATACGGCCGCGTCTATCTGGAAGACCGCCATGGTAAGACTCGCGGCTTTCCACTCGGTCCCGGCTATCTACTCGATGGGCGTCCGGTGATCCTCACCCCGCCGAGGCGTGCTGCACCGGTCGGCGAGGGGCGGACCCGGTCCGGCTCGGTCGCGGTGCCCGGTGCGCGCGCCCGAGTAGCCCGCGGCAGCCGGATCTACGTCGAGGGTCGCCATGATGCCGAACTGATCGCTCAGGTCTGGGGGGACGATCTGCGCATCGAGGGGGTCGTCGTCGAGCACCTCGGCGGTGTGGACGACCTGGTGAGCATTGTCGCCGACTTTGGGCCCGGTCCGGACTGTCGGCTCGGTGTACTGGTGGATCACCTGGTCGCCGGTTCGAAAGAGGCGCGCATTGCTGACCTGGTTCGCTCGGGCCCTGGTGGGGCGGACACCCTGGTCGTCGGTCATCCCTACATTGACATTTGGCAAGCCGTAAAGCCCGAACGGCTCGGCCTAAAGGCCTGGCCAAACGTGCCGCGGCACACCGAATGGAAGCACGGCATTTGCGCGGCGTTAGGCTGGCCACACGCCAACCAGGCAGACATCGCCAACGCGTGGCGCCGCATCCGTTCTAGCGTGCGCGACTGGAACGACTTGGAGCCCGCGCTGATCGGCCGCGTCGAAGAACTGATCGATTTCGTCACTTCGCCAGGCGCCTAGCCGTTGTCCGCCGAAGCTTCGTGTCGCGGGTCTGGGAGCGGAACTGCTCTTCCTGCTTAGGGATTCGGGTGCTGGCCCCGCCAGCTTCGTCGCGGCTTTCCTTGGTCCGAGCCTTGATCCCCGATGAGACGCGGGAGGACCAGTTGCGCCAGATTGGGGTCAATCGTCTCTGCTGCGACGGTGCGGTTGTCGTATACGGTCAGGTCGAGACCCATGGCAGCGCGATCTCGCTGGTGTGAGTCTCGGGCTGGCCCGTCACCCGCCGGGTACCTGGGCTCCAACACAAGGAGTATTGAATGTCCAGTGGCGCAACAACATATGGCATTTTGGTCGCGGTCGATGGCTCGGCGCAATCCGATGCGGCGGTAGCCTGGGCCGCCCATGAGGCCACCATGCGTCGAATACCGCTCACTTTGCTACACGGTGTTGCCCCGGTGGTCGTTGGGTGGCCCGTGGGCCGGCTCTACACAGAAATGCCTGATTGGCAGAAAGACGAGGCGAAGAACGTCGTCGAGCGGGCCCGCAAGGCCGTCGCGGCCGCTGCGGGCGATTGCGAGTTGCCGGAGGTTCGTACGGAGGTCGTGTATTCCGCCGTCGTGCCCACGCTCATCGACGCCTCCAAGAAGGCGTGGATGATAGTGGTTGGTAGCCAGGGGATGAGTGCGCTGGGCCGTATGGTTTTGGGTTCGGTTAGCTCCGCCCTGCTGCACCATGCGCATTGCCCGGTAGCGGTAATTCATTCCGACCACGGTGTGTCGCCGGACTCCGACGCGCCGGTGCTGGTGGGCATCGATGGATCTCCCTCCGGGGAAGCCGCCGTGGCCTTGGCGTTTGACGAAGCCTCCCGTCGTGACGTAGACCTCATCGCGTTGCATGCCTGGAGTGATGTCGGGGTGTTTCCCATCCTCGGCATGGATTGGCGCGATCGAGAGCGCCAAGGGGAGGAAGTCCTCGCGGAACGACTAGCGGGCTGGCAAGAGCAGTACCCCGACGTTGGGGTCAAGCGATCGCTGGTCTGCGATAAACCTGCGCACTGGCTACTCGAGGAAGCCCAGCATGCTCAATTGGTGGTGCTGGGAAGTCACGGACGGGGCGGATTTCCCGGCATGCTGCTGGGTTCGGTCGGTTCGACCGTCGCGCACTCGGCAAAAATTCCGGTGGTCGTAGTCCGCCCCACCCAGGGCTGACTATCAACAAAGGTCTTTGGTCCCTCGTCGTTAGGTCTTAGGGTAGACGCGATGGCCGACAAGCGTTTTATAGCTTGGCGCTATGACCTATGTGATCGGCAGGGAATGCGTGGACGTGGTCGAAAAGTCTTGCGTGCAGGAGTGTCCCGTGGACTGCATCTATGAAGGTGCCCGGACGATGTACATCAATCCGAATGAGTGCGTTGACTGTGGTGCTTGTAAGACGACCTGCCGTGTCGGTGCGATTTTTTGGGAAGAAGATCTGCCCGACGAACAACGACAACACCTCGATGACAACGCTGCCTTCTTCCGGGGAATCTTGCCCGGCCGAGATGGGCCACTGGGATCGCCGGGCGGGGCCGCTACAGTGGGCCGAATTGGTGTCGATACACCGTTCGTCGCAGCCATGCCGCCAACCAACGCGTGATCGGAGGAATTGCGAAATGTCCACACTCGGAAGGAAACTCGGCGTTGTCGTCGCGGTCGACGGCTCGCCGGCATCGAATGCCGCGGTTTGTTGGGCGGCCCGTGACGCGGCGCTGAAAAACATCCCGCTGACCGTGGTCCATGTGGTCAACGCCGATGTGGCGACCTGGCCACCGATGCCCTACCCGGAAACGTGGGCCGTGTGGCAGGAAGATGAGGGCCGCAAGGTCGTCGCCGCAGCAGTCAAGATCGCCGAGGAAGCCGTCACGGGGCAGCGGAAGCTGACGGTAAAAAGCGAGATCGTCTTTTCCACGCCGGTGCCAACGATGGTTGAAATGTCGGCGGAGGCAGAGTTGGTGGTCGCAGGCAGCTCCGGCCGCGGAGCGTTGGCCCGGGTCTTGCTCGGTTCGGTCAGTTCGAGCTTGGTGCGCCGGGCCAGTTGCCCCGTCGCGATCATTCGCGACGAAGATCCCTTAATGCCGGACTCGTTGCACGCACCGGTCCTGCTTGGGATCGACGGATCACCGGCGTCGGAGCTGGCCACGGCGGTCGCGTTTGACGAAGCATCGCGGCGCGGCGTCGAGCTGGTCGCGTTGCACGCGTGGAGCGATCAAAATGTGGTCGAACTACCCGGGCTGAACTGGGACACGGTGGAGGCAGAAGCCGAGCTGGACCTCGCTGAGCGGCTGGCCGGCTGGCAGGAACGCTACCCCGACGTGACCGTGCGCCGAGTTGTGGTCTGCGATCGCCCCGCACACCAGATTGTCGAGAGATCAAAAGCCGCTCAGCTGGTTGTCGTAGGAAGTCATGGTCGCGGCAGTGTCGCCGGGATGTTTTTGGGCTCGGTCAGCAACGCGGTCGTGCACGCCGTCCGAGTGCCGGTGATTGTGGCGCGATCGTCCTAGGTTGGCGCTGGCCCAGCCCAAGCTTGTCTGGTGTGGTTCGCCGCACCCGGTGCCCGGTCGTTGCTCACTGCTCAAACGCTCTACCCCCATGGTGGCATCTGCTTATGGACCTGCTGGGATGGTGCCTGGTGGGATGCCGGCGGGAGCGACCAGCCGGCCGCGGATCGCGTGTACCCAGTGGTCGCGCACAGCTTGGAGCGCTTAAAGATGTTGCGTTGCAGGGATGTTGGCGTGGATAGGGCAGTGGCGCCAGCGAAAAGGACAGGCGGCCGCGAGCGGCGATCATCGATCGCGGGCCGCGGCCGCCGTGCTGCCCTCAGCTCGTCAGGCGTTAATCACCTCCCGTTGCGTGCCGTTTTCGTTGATGGCCTTGTGGGTGCTGGTGCGTTCGACAGAAATCTTGCGCGGCTTAGCCTTTTCGGCGACCGGAATCTGTAGCCTCAGCACGCCTTCTTGATAGGAAGCCTCGATCCTGTCGGTGTCGAGATTTTCGCCCAGCACCAGCTGGCGACTGAATACGCCACGTGGTCGTTCGCTGGCCAGCATCTCGCGGTTGGGGTCGACGCTGGGGCGCTCGGCACGGACGGTCACGACGTTGCGTTCGATGTCAATGTCCAGCGAGTCCGCGTCGATGCCGGGCAGGTCGAACTCCACGACAAATTCTTCCCCATCGCGCCAGGCGTCCATGGGCATAACCGCCGGCCGGGCGGATGTTCCTAGCACCTGCTGGGCAAAGCGGTCCAGGTCACGAAACGGGTCGGTACGCATGAGCATGGTGTTCACTTCTCCCTCCAAATGTGCTGTTCACGGTTGGGCATTTCATATGCCTCATAACACAGATTTTATATAGCACTGTCGACATAATAATGCAACTGTGGTAAACAGGTTTTCTGTGCAGCTGGTAGGCAAGGAGGCGTTCGATGAGCGAAAGCCCTGGTGAAGCGGGTGCGCCGGCACCCCATCGGGGCGTTTACGGGATCTCCGTAGCCGCCGAGCTGTCGGGTATCCCGGTGCAGTCGCTGCGGCTATACGAGCGCCATGGGCTGCTGACACCCGCCCGCAGCGAGGGTGGCACGCGGCGTTATAGCGCCGATGACTTGGCCCGGCTGCAGCGGATTAGCTCCCTGGTGGATGCCGGAATAAATCTGGCCGGAATCGCTCGCATCCTCAATCTGGAAGACGACAACGCCGCCCTCACTGCGGCCAACAGCAACCTGCAAGCCAGCAATCGCTCCTTGCGCAACGCCGCTAAGGCGGCTCCACGAAGCGACGAGAATGGCGCGGGTACTCGATAGCGGCCAGACCGAGGTTGGGCGATGGCTGTGAGTCGGGCGCGGTCGCGGCGTGATTGGCCGCGCCAGCCTCACCGCTAAGGTCGCGGACGCGAGCATACGCGGTGGAAATGGCGACGCGCATGCCGCAAACGCAATCCGCACATCCGCGGAGCTGCACCGGTCGTGGATTGCCTGCGTTGGAAACGGGTACTCAGCCAAGGAAAGGGTCCACAAACAATGAGGTGGAATCTCAGTGGCACCGGCGACCTCAGTGGCCGCCGCGGGAACTTTCACCGCATTGGCCGGCGGCGATTTCCTGCAGCTTGCTGACGCGACGGCGCAACTGTCGGGGCAGAAACGAGCGACCGCCTACACCGGACGCCCACACCGGAAAGGTGCCATGATGCCAACGACGACTAAGAGCGGGATAGCGCGGAAGAGCGATCTACCGACAGCCACGCGCCGTGTACGCGCCAAGGTGCGACGAGTCCCAACAGGTTCAACTGGTTCAGTCGTGGACCACACCACCACAGGTCAGGTGATTTCTGAGGCGGGAAGTCGACGATCTCGGAATACTCGTCGCCATCGTGGCCGCCGCACAATGTTGAATTGGATACTGGCGTTGATGACGGTTCCCGTCGCGATGTTGGTGATGGTCTTCGCAATTGGCGCGGCGATGAGCGTGGCCGCATGCAGCGCTGCCCAGTGCCCACAACTTGGGCCGAGCGGTCTGCTGTACGGCATTCTGCTTTACGGTGCTCCGGCGGTCGCCGCCTTGACCGTTGTCGCTTCGTTCGCCACGGCACCTCGCCGGCACGGGTTTGTGATTCCGTTGTTGGGGCTGGCGCTTCTGGTAGTCGACCTTTCGGTCATCGCCATTCTGTTTTAGCCCTTATTGCCATACCGCGAAATGAGTTACTACCTTGTCTGACTACAGAATAAGCGCCCATAGCGCCGGCGGGTCCGCTACCCCAGCAGCGATCCTGTTCGATGTGGACGGAACCTTGGTGGACTCCAATTATCTGCACATCCAAGCGTGGTACCGGGCCTTCGCCGATGTGGGGATTGACGTCGAGGCTTGGCGCATCCATCGGTCTATTGGAATGGATGGGTCGACGCTGGTGAGTTCGCTGTCTGACCACGCCCCCGAGGGGACGCAAAAACGCTTGAAGGACTTGCACTCCCGCTACTACTTGGACTCCGCTCAGCTGTTGCGCCCTTTGCCAGGCGCTCGCACGCTACTCCATCGCGTGGCAGATCTTGGGCTCAAGGTGGTGCTTGCTACGTCGGCACCCGAAGACGAATTGGCTTTACTGCGTGAGGTACTGGACATCGACGACATCGTTGCCGCGATCACTTCGGCCAGCGATGTCGACACCGCAAAGCCCAAGCCCGACATCATTCATGTCGCATTGCGCCGGGTGGGAGTCTCGGCCGACCAAGCCGCTTTCGTTGGCGATGCGGTTTGGGATGCCGAAGCGTGCGTACGGGCATGCGTAACCAGCATCGGGCTGCTTTGTGGCGGGTTTTCACGATCTGAACTTGAAAAAGCAGGTACGGCAATGGTGTTTGCCAATGCCGAAGATCTCACAGACCACCTCGAAGAGACCCCAATTGCCCGTTTGGTTGCCGGAGTGTGATCCTGCACGCGAATTCGCAAGCGAATGGACCCAGTCCGGTCAAGGACTGGGCCCATTTCGCTAGTGGTTACTGGTTGGCCTTTTGGCGTTGTTCAGCCGCCTCGGCACCGCCGCGCGCGGCTTCTGCCTCGGCCTCCTTCTTGGCCGCATCGCGCTGGGCGTCTGCCTTGTCCTGCTGGGCTTGGCCCTCGCGCTTGATGTCGTCGCGGCCGGTCACGGCTCCAAATACTTCCTTAGCCTTGCCTTTGGCACCTTCGACGACGCCTTCGACGCCCTCTTGGGGTCCACTTTTCTCCGCCATGGGTTCCTCCTACGTGTCCTATGTGTTTGCTTCCCAACTTGGTGGCCTCACGTGTCATCCGATTGCGCTCAGCCAACAGGGCTTGGACCGTCGCGTGCTCGCTCGCGTCCAAGTCAACATTTCCCTGTACTGGCAAGGGTTTCCGCGCGACCGAACGCTCAAACCTGTGTCCTGCATCACCGTACGCTTGGCCGAACGGACCCGAACGGCACTTCGGTCGGCTGCCATTGGGTAACCCATTCCGATACCAGCTGTCGTCTCAGCAACGGGGTAAGTACCTCGTTCGGTGCTACTGAGACGAGATGGACTTCCGACACACCATTCGTGTGCTCGTCGGGCGCCCGATGCATACGTTCATCCGTGCTTCAGCGTGTTGGCGGTCCACAAGCACAAGGCGGATTGATTTCGTCCCGTCCGCATCACCGTGCGGTCCGGACGTACTATCGCGGCGGTGGCCTGGCCGGCGCGCAACCATTGGGCGAGTACGCTGCCGGGTCGGGCGATCACCGGCACAACTCCGCGCCGGCGCAGCGTTGCCTTTTCGTTTGCGGTTAGTGGGGCTGTGACGATGACGGCGAACCCCGTTCCGGCCACTTCGTCGAGTCGTTGGCCGCCGGGGAGCACCGGATTTGGGCATAACGTTCCGGCGATTTGGCGTGCCGGGCGAAATCGGCGGGTTTTCCTCACCAGCGGCGACGCGCTCAGGGCAGGGGTCGTGGAATCGACGACCTTGTCACGCAGACCCGGCATGAGCCCCAGCCGGGGCAGCACCGCACGGCGTACCCTGTCACCCAGGCGGCCGCCGCCGGTCATCGCCCAGCCGATGCCAAGTGCTAGCCGGATCAACTGCCGAGTGTGCGGTTTGCGCTCCCGCTCGTAACTGTCGAGAATGCTTGCCGCGAGCATGCCGCTTCGGACTGCGGCAATTTTCCAGCTCAAGTTCATCGCATCACGCACCCCGGTGCCCAGGCCCTGACCGATGAACGGGGGAGTGAGGTGTGCAGCGTCGCCGAGGATAAAGACGTTGTCACGGCGCCACCGATCTGCGATTTGAGCGCGAAAGGTGTATTCGGTAACGCGCAGCAGCGTGAGCGCGCTATTGGGGACGTCGGCGACCCACGGCGCGATGAGTGGCCGCAGCTTGCCCACGGTGTCGAAGGCTGCGGCGCTTTCGGCATCTTGTAGCTGAAACTCCCACCGGTAACGTGACTCTCCAATCCGCATGTAGGTCGCGGCGCGAACCGGATCACATATCTGGTGCACGCCGTCCCACTGATGCAGGTCAGCGCCGGTGGCTACATCAACCACCAACCAGCGCTGTTGAAAGCGTAAATCCCGCATCGCGGAGCCGATTTGGCTTCGGATCAAGCTGTTCGCACCGTCGCAGCCCAGTAGGTATTCGGTATCGAGTTGGTGAATTCGGCCGTCGGATCGATCGGTGAAGGTAACGCGCACAAGATCCCTGTCTGCGCTGATCTTCGAGATCGCGGTGACCTCGGCGTCCCCGCGTAGTTCCGCATTTGGGTAGCGCTCGAGATTGGTTCGCAGCAAAGCCTCCAATTCCGGTTGGTCGAACATGTTGGCCTGCGGAAAGCCATGGAGGCTGTGGGCTGGGTCGC
The DNA here is from genome assembly GCF_900292015.1 of Mycobacterium basiliense. NCBI lineage: Bacteria > Bacillati > Actinomycetota > Actinomycetes > Mycobacteriales > Mycobacteriaceae > Mycobacterium > Mycobacterium basiliense. The sequence goes on along the minus strand of NZ_LR130759.1, from coordinate 3,183,616 downwards.
GGTGAAATTCGGCGAGCACGTGGAACCGTTTGTCGAGCAGCCGCAAACCGGCTGTGGGCCGCGAAATTGCCGCGAAGTCATCGGCGATGCCGAGGCGGCCCATCACCCGAAAGATTTCGTCGTCGAGATGTACCGCCCTGGGTTGCGGATACACGCCGGGCCAGCGCTCCAGGATCACGCACTCGACCCCGTATTGGGCCAACAGGGTGGCGGCGGTGATGCCGGTCGGTCCGGCGCCGACGACAACGACGGGGACACGCGGAACGGGGTGAAGACCCTCGTCGCTCATGTGTAGCGCACGACATTGCGCTGTGTTCCGAGATCGATCGCACCGTCGTCGGTGGATACCGACGCCTCGACGATGTCGCCATGCCGAAGGTACTTCGGATTGCCGGCTTGACGTTTGAAGAAGGCCTTCCATTTTACGGCTGGCGGTAGCAGGTTGCTGATCGCCGCCACCGGCCTGGGCGGTGCGCTCAGCGCGGTGCCCACCGGTGTTCCGGTGAGCACCAGGTCCCCGGGGGCTAACTCTTGGAATTGGGTCAGCGCTTGCAGCGCCTGCACCGGCCGGTGCAGCATGTCGCCCTCGACGAGTGCGTTCTGCCGCTCCTCGCCGTTCACCGTCAAGCGCAGGCGTAGCTCACCGAAACGGCTGAGCTCGTTGGCGTTGAGTAACACAAGCTGTGGACCCACCGGTGTGAAGGTCGGGTAGGACTTGGCTTCGTAGAACTGCGTCTGGGGAAGCTGTATGTCTCGCGCCGAAACATCGTTGGTCACGACCAATCCGGCGATGAAGTCGGCCAGGCTTGCATCGGAAATGGTGGTGCCGACCGGGATTGTGCGTCCGATTACCAGCCCGATCTCGACTTCGTAGTCGAGCAGTTTGACGTGCGCCGGTTTGACGATGTCGTCGAACGGACCGCTGATTGACGCCGACGCCTTGCGAAAGAAGGTCAACGGAATCGATGTCGGATCCATGCCCGCGTCCTTGACATGCGATTCAAAGTTGGTCATCTGCGCCACCACCCGGCACGGTCGGGTAACCGGTGAAAGCAACTTGAGGCTGCCGACGGCAACGGTGTCGGAGCTACTGGCCGCGGCTTCGATTGCCGCCCGATCGGCCAGCAGTGCAGCGGTGGTAGGCGTAGCGGTGCCGATTTGCGCGGCCCCAGCTGGGGTTTTGACCCACCAGGCTTCGGCGGTACGTAACACGGAAACGGTCATGAGGTGGGGACTTTCAGTAGGCCAATCAGGCGGCCGAGGTCGAACTCGTTGTGCTGCCGAAGTGCGGTGATCATCGAAACAAGTTCGCGGCGTGCTAATTTCGGGCTGGTGCCGAGGAAATCTTTGGTTGCCGGCGGTCCCCACTGGGCCAAACCCGAGGCGGTCAACGGTGCCCACCCGGGCTCAAGGGTGTGGTCGAACACGTCGCCATCGGTGAAGTGCTCGACCAGGAAGCCGTCGGGGTCGCGCCAGTAGTCGAAGATCTGACTGCCCTGAATGTGTCTGCCAATGCCCCAGGAACGGAAATAACCTCGTTCCCTGAGGTATTCACCGCCGGCGGCGAGAGCATCGAGGTCGCTGACCTGGTATGCGGAGTGCAGGTAGCGGTTGGCCGGACCTAGCGCCATCGCCAATGTGTGGTGGTCAGTCGGAGTCGATCCGCGATCACAGCGGATGAAGCTCATGGTCGGTCCCCGTGCGCGCTGGCCGGGGAAGTACTGGAAGTCGCTGACGATCATCCCGAGGTTGTCCAAATACCAATTCAGTGCTGCAACGAATTTGGTCGACTGCAGCACCAAGTGTCCGAGACGCTCGACACGCGCTGGTACGCGCGGGGGTCGTTGGGTGGTGTTGGTACGCCGGACATCGCGTCCGAAGTTGAACGTTTGTGGTTGTGGCCGGGGCAACTCGGGCTGCTCGTACATGCCGGCCACCACGCGCACCGGGATTCCGCTGGGGTCTACTAGGTCGACCGACAGACCACCGAGGTCCGGCAGCGGCCGTGCGGTGACGCCGCACTTGTCGGCGAGTCGCAGGACATCGACCTCGTCGCTGGCCCGGTAGGCGACCCCGCCGAAGCGAGTCCGAGGTCCGCGGCGCACGATGACGCACGGGGTGCCGGCGCCGGCTCCGCGCAACGCCAGCTCGTCGGGTCCGCGGTGCGCCGTGCAAAAGCCGAAGGCTCGGGCAAATGTCTCGGTCCGGGTCAGGTCCGGCTTCTCAAACTCAAGCCACGCGATATCGGCGACTTTGATCACGGGATTACGGGACCGGCCGGGGTGCTCACCAGGCCGCGCTCCTTGCTCGCAATGCACGTTCTTGTGCACGTCCCTGGGCGCGCCGTTGTTGGCGTCGTTACGAGTGCCGATCATCGAATCCACCACCATCCACAGCACTAACTGACGAAATCGTCACATACGACGTAGCTCTCAGTCAACATTTCTGACGAAATCCTCACAAGCGATGCATACTGCTAGGGTGACGACGTCGAGCGACGGCCCTGTGGACCCGTCGAGTCGCCTCGAGCGGCGTAAGCAGCGCACCAGAGCGGCCCTGATCAAGGCCGCACAACGCTTGATCGCCGACGGCCGAGTCAATGTCCCGATCCTCGAGATCACCCAGGCGGCCGATGTCGGTATGGGCTCCTTTTATAACCATTTCGACAGCAAGGAGCAGTTGTTCGAGGCGGCCATCGCCGATGTGCTCGACGCGCACGGGGCGCTGCTGGACCGGATTACCGCATCGATCGAAGACCCCGCCGAAACGTTCGCCACCAGCTTCCGATTGACCGGCCGGCTTTTCCGTCAGCGGCCACAGGAAAGTGGCATCCTGTTGGCCAACGGGTCCACCCTGCTGTCATCAGATCGTGGCGTGGCGCCTCGTGCCCGGCGTGACATTAGGGCTGCCGCCGACGCCGGGCGGTTTCAGATCGATGACCCGGATCTGGCACTTGCCATGGCCGGTGGCGCATTGCTGGGCCTGGGCACACTGTTACGGTCCGATCCGCAGCGCGACGGCGATATGGCCGCTGACACCGTCACCGAGAAGTTGTTGCGGTTGTTCGGCATCGAAGCCAATGAGGCGCGGGCGATCTGCCAGCGCCCCCTTCCTGATTTGGATGCGGCCGGTCAACCCGATTCCGCTGCGTGACCGGGGCAGGGGCGATACGTCTGGTGCGATGTCAGCGCAACCGCGTGGCGGCCCGTGTGGGTTGGCGATTCCGCGTGTCGGTTGACCACAACGTGGTGCAGCCGGGGCACTGGAGGTGTAGTTCCGTCGCGCGATTGCTCAGCAGATATTGCCAGTGAGTGCCACAGTTGCGGCTGCTGAGACAGTCCGAGCACGCCGCGCGGCCCCAGGTGCAATTCGGACAGGGCAACCAGGCGCGCCGGGAAGCGTCGGCGTGTGGATCAATGGGCAGCATGAGTGGGAACCAGCCTTTCCAACACGTTACTTAGGGTAGGCTACCCAATTCTATGGCAACTGTTGGGTCCGCGTGCTTGGCGGATGCCGACCGCTCCCGATCGATCCAGCACGCTTTCAGACACGAGTAGGCGAAGACTCCGCAGTTAGCTTTCTGCCAATGATCGGCGCGCAACGATGACCGGTATATGGGTCAACAGCACAACCGCGGCGCTGACCGAGCCGAACAACATTCCCGCGAAGCCGCCAGCTCCACGACCGCCGACCACCACGAGCTGTGCTGACGTGGATAAGCCGACGAGTTCAGGTGCCGGGTCATTGCGGGCGACGATGCGGTGCACGACCACGTCGGGATATTGCCTATCCCAGCCGGCCAGCCGTTCGGCAACTATTTGGTCCTGCCTCGACCGTAGTTTCGGCCAGCCGGGGCTGGGCAAACTGACAATCGGATCAAGCACGCTAAGCGGTTTCCACGCGTGCACGGCCGTCAGCGGCACTTTGCGGCGGGATGCCTCGTGGAAGGCGATCGCAATCGCCAGTTCCGACTCCGGTGACTCGTCGATACCCACCAACACCGAGGCGCGCTCGGCATCGGCATTTATCTGCACGTCATCGTGGATGACGGCAACTGGACAATGCGCGTAATGCATCAGCCCCGAACTCACCGAGCCCAGATGCCGGCCGCGTAGCGTGCCGGTGCCCAGGCATCCCACCACCAACAGCTCGGCGTCGGTGGACAACTCGACAAGAGCCGAAACGGTCATTGCGCAAGGCATTTCACGATAGATCTGGGCGCGGTCATTTTGACAATGTTCCCGCGCGATGTGGTGCGCATCTTCTAGCAGTCGGTGTCCCCGGTCGCGCCATCGTTGGGTGTGCGCCGGCGTCACCGAGGAGGCCAGCCGGTAGCCGGCTGGGCCCGGGAGGACATGGGCCAAAGTCAATGGAACATCACGTAACTCGGCGTCGCGGGCGGCCCACTGGACCGCGATTTTGGAGCCCGGCGAGCCGTCGACGCCGACAACGACTCCACGATGCCCACCAAGCTTCGACATAAGATCTCCTCGTTTAGTGCACTGAGGATGCTATTGACCGGGTACGCAGCCCGTCGTGAGGAATTGGGCACCAGTCGAAGGGGCTTACGACCCCATGGGGTTGCGTCGGGAAGCCGGTACCCGCAAAGCGCTTAGTTCGTCCGGCCCCGGGGGGTAGCGTCTATCGACGGCCTGCTGACGGTTGCGGGCCGACACGCCACTAGCAGCAACCCGGCGGCGAAAATCAAGAGGTGTCGCCACGGAAAGCTGCCGGACGGAGCAAAGCCCGCGGTGGCGACGAACCACAGGAAGTAGGCAGACATGGCCGCACCGAGCAGCATGACCGGCTCGGTCCATCGGCCGGATAGTGGTATTCGAAACGTTGGCAGTGGGGCCGCAAAAATACTTCGTAGCCACCAGAGCAGGACCATCTCGACGGCCGTGACCAGGCTCAGGACGACTTCCCATTCCAACCGGGCCAGCCACCACGCCATGGTTCCCTGCTCTGGTTGCGGCAACCACCCGGCCGGGTAGGCCACGATCGCCACGATCACCACGGGGACCATGTGCCAGAGGTAAAGCGCCATCACGTTGTTGTTGGCGGCCGAGAGCAGCCGGCGTGCCAGATCGGAACGCAGCAGGCGGTTGAGGGCTGGCCCAACGGTCACTGCGATTCCGGCCTGCACGCTGCCGAATGCCAGCATCGCCACCGAGGGGGGCGTCGTGTTTTGCACCTCCTGTCCGGGAACCCCGATCATGCTGGCCGGATAGGGGCCGATCCAGATCAACAGTGCCAGTGCGGCCGCCGATGTGACGGCAAGCAAAACGGCGCGCCGACCGGTCAATAATCCTCCGTGCCAAGCGATTCCGAGCTGGTAAAACATGCCCCAGCACAGCAGGTAGTTCAGCCAGCCGAGGTAGGGGATATCACCACCCAGCGTGGTGGCGTCCACCGCCACGACCGCAACCGCCAGGACTGCGGGCACCATGAGTCCCCAGCTCTGGTGGGCGGCAAACGCGATGGGAGTCAGCGACACCACCACCAGGTAGACCGCGAGGAACCACAGGTGCATCGCCACCGCCCACCCCGCGTAATCGAGGACCGAGCCGGGCACGCCTCTGCTCAGCAGTACCGCCACGACGAGAGAGATCAGCGCGACATACACGGCGGTGGGACCGAGCACCCGGGCCAGGCGACGTCGAATCCAGGCCTGCCGCGACACTTCGCCGGTGCCACGGTGATGTGTCCAGGACACCGCACCGGCATAACCGGCCACCAGAAAGAACACCGGGACCGCCTGAAAGGGCCAGGTCAGCCATTGCGTCCAGGGTTGGTCTACCAGTGGGTTCTGTCGTCCGAACCGCCCGTTGTCGTACGTCACCGATCCTGCTAGCCAATGGCCCAGCACGATGAGGACAACACCGGATACCCGATAAAAGTCAACCGCTAGATCGCGGACCGGACGGGCGGTGTTTGCGTGGCCCATCAGATCGCGGAAAGCTCACTGCCATGCACCAGCGCGAGACTACTCGCCTAGGGACGTGCGATCCGGCACGGGCGGCCGGTGCTGTCAGCGTTGCGATCAACCGAAAGCGCGCAGCTCAGCTTAGAGCTTGCGCACCAGAGCGGCGGCACGCACGTCATCATCAACGACGAACTCCATATGGGTGCCGTCGTCACACTGGTCGAAGCGAATAGTCACAGGTTCGCCGAACTTGATCGGGCTGCGGTATTCGAGCACTGCCCGATAGGGAGCATTGGCTAAGTCGGCCAACGCCGGCACCTGGTTGACCGCCTCGAGCACGCCATGCCAATAGATGGTGTTGTTGACGTGCTCGAAAGGATCAATATCTGTGCGACGCAACGGAAACCGAATCTGATGACCATTGATGATCGGCTCCGAGAGCCAACGCCGCCACTTGAGCCGGTGGTTGTCGGTGGTGCTGCCAAAACGCGCGACGCAATCCTCGGTGAGGCGCGATGGGGTCAGGGTGTCTTTGTTCACACAGAGCCAGAAGCCTTCGGTTTCGATGCGTCCGCCGGCGGATCCTTCCAGCTGAACGCGCATATTGCACCATCTGGTGGAAAGCGCTGCGCACCAACGGCGAAAGGTGATATCGCTGGGTAGTTCAATCGGCTCGATGACGTCGATCACCGTGCGTAGCACGATCCAGTGCGGGTGGACGTCGGCCAGTTGGGCATCGGCGAGATGCTCGGCGCCAACCTCCTGGATGTAGCGTGCGACACCGTCGAGACGCAGCCGCATGTGCGCGTCGATATCGGTTGTGGCTAGTCGCCAACCTGTTTGGTAGACGTATCCCGACGGGGGCAGCTCGACTAGCGGTGTGTCGAAATCACTGTTGTGGGCCACCACTGTCCTTATCGCTACTGGTCTGTGCCGTCGTGGCCGTGGTCGGAGAGCAGTTTTTCCAGCTGCTTGCTGGCGGTATTCAACTTCGATTGGAACATCGACACCACCCGGTCGCGCACCCGCGGTTTGTGAGACAGCGGTGGGAGCAGATCGGCCAGCAGGTTCAACCGCGCCGAGCCTAGCCAGTCGGTCAGCTCGGGGTCGCCCAACCAGCGCGAGAAGTTACGAAGGTCGGAGTGAGTCAGGCGCATCCAGTCCACATCCGCGTCCGGGTGCGGAATCGGGGTGCAGAGCTCGTTTTTCAACGCGTCATGCTCGTAGGCCAGCTCGACGTGCGCGGTGAATGCGGCGCTGAACACCTGTTGGCAGCCGCGCACCGCCTGCAGGGTGATGCGATCTTCGTCGAAGACGGGTGTGGCCGGACGTTGCGGCGCGCCGTCGGCGGTGCAGTCGACGTGGAGCGCGGACGGTGTGGAGGCTATCGAGCCGCCGTCGAGCAGGATTTCGGTGGGCTCGATGCATTGGACGTGGCCCATCCTGACGACGTCGGCGATCCTGCGCAACTGGTCGTATTCGGGTTGGGACACGGTGGCACACCGATACATGGTTGGCCGGACCGTCGGGTCGAACCGGAGCAGGGTGCCGGCCATCTCGAGCCGGTCGAAAAGGTCCTCAACCGACGTCGCGTTGTCGATCGCTTCGAGGGTGGCGCCATAGCTGTCCCGGAATTGTTTGATGAACATCGGTCCGGGCTGCAGTGTTGCTCGGTCGATCAACCAGGAATCGCGCGGCATGATCCAGGTCAGCTTGTCCGGGCGAATGCCGTTTCGCAGCAACCACAGGCAAACGTCCATGCCCGTTTTCCCGGCTCCGATGATCACGTATCGGTCGCGGGTGGCGAATTTCGGTAGGTCGTTGGGGGTAATGCAGTCGATCCCCGGGGCGGCTGAATAGGGTGCGGGCCGCATCGACGGCACGACGGCGCGCAGATAGGTGGCGTCCACGATGCGTCGATGCACAGTGACCGCGTATTCTACGCCTCCCAGCGTCCGGAAGCGGCCGTCGCCTAGGTACTCACTCATGGGGAAAAACTCAACCTGACCGCTGGGCAGAAACTGCTGCTGCATCACGGCGTCGAAATAGGCGCATATCTCGCCGACCGGAGCGAGCTCGTTCAGTCCTTGGTTCCAGCCGACAGCGTCAATAGTGTTGTTGCCCAACGGCCGTGAGTTGACACCGTAATAGGCCGACGGTTGGTGCAGCCGCACAAATGGGTAGGCGGTTGTCCAATGTCCGCCTGGCTGATGTGCACGGTCGACGATGACCACGCGGGCCTCGGATTCGGTGATGAGCGTATCGGTAAACGCCATTCCCATCGCGCCGGCGCCGACCACGAGGTAGTCGGCTTCAATGGTTTTTGTTGGCCCACGTGTTGGCTCATTCATAGGCTCTCCTTTGAGCTTTGGTATTCGTACCTACCACCGCGCTGGTGGTTAGCGACCAAACCTCGTCGCCGTGAAGCGATGGCGCCGCGATAATGCCATGTGGAGTCTATTCCCCGGCTCCGCAGCGACCTGCGTTTGACCGCGCGGTGGGCCACGGCTATCGGTAAACCATGTCGCGGTGTTAAGACTGGTTTGGTTGCATCCACGAGGAGGTCCCATGAAAGCTTCGGTCATCCGCATCGGGATGGTTAGGCCGTTGTGGAGCGATGCGTAGTGCAGATGTCGCGGGGTGGGCAATCGCTGTCCGGTATTCGACGTGTACTCAGCGGTGCCGCGCAGCGGCGAGTTGCCATCGCCGAAGGAATACGCAGCCGATTGTGGCCGGTGCCGGCGATGTGTGTCATCAGCGCGGTTGCGGTCGGGGTGGCCCTCCCTGAACTCGATGCCGCCGTGGACCCGCACATGCCGCGCGGGTTGTCTGGATACCTTTTCGGTGGCGGCGCCGACGCCGCGCGTGAGCTGCTGGGCGCGATCGCGACCTCTCTGGTGACGGTAACCTCGCTGACGTTCTCGCTGACCCTAATCACTTTGCAGCTGGCCAGCAGTCAGTACACTCCAAGGCTGTTGCGGACATTCGCCGCGGACCACTTCGTTCAACGCACTCTGGCGTTGTTCTTGGCGACGTTCGCCTACGCGCTAACGGTGATGCGCACCGTCCGCAACCAACGCAGCGAAGGGGCCGAGTTCGTTCCGCAGGTGGCAGTCTCGGTGTCTTATCTGTTGGCCACGGCGAGCGTGCTGGCGTTGGTCTTGTTTCTCGGACATCTGGTGCGACAGATCAGGATCGAGATGATCCTCGGGCACGTCTCGAGCGAGGCCAAGGCGACCGCCGGCCGTGTCCTGGATCGGCTGGACGAACGGCAGAACGACATCGGCCTGCCATCACCACCCGCACAGCCTGCGGTGATCGTGGCCCAGTCCTCCGGCTTCCTGGTAGCAGTCGACCGGCAGGCGCTCATCGCCGCGGCCGTCGAAGCCAATGCGGTGGTCTGGCTCGACCGTCAGGTCGGGTCCGCCCTTATCCAGGGTGTACCGGTGGGGTTCTGTTGGTCCGCCGAGTCGGGGGCGCCCCTCGATGAGGAACGGTTGGCCCGACTGCGCACGTGCGTCGGTGGCGCTCTACGCAGTGGTCCGGAGCGCACGACAGCCCAGGACATCGGGTACGGGCTACGACAGCTCACCGACGTCGTCATCCGTGCACTGTCCCCGGGCATCAACGACCCGACCACGGCTGTGCACGGTTTGAGCTCGTGCACCACCGTTCTGTGCGATCTGGTCGGCTATCACCTAGGGCACCAGCTGCTTTGCGACGACGACGATTCGCCTCGAGTGGTGCTGACGCGTCCCGATCTCGCCGAATTGCTCGACTTGGTGTGCACGCAGGTGCAGCACTATGGCGCAAGCGATTCCGTGGTGCTGGCCAGGCTTATGACCATGCTTCGCGAACTTGCCTGGACAACGTCCCTACCTGATCATCGGCGGGCGATCGCGGACCGGCTCATCCGCCTGCAGCAGGCGGCCGCAGAGCAGGCGTTCGATGCCGCGGTAAATACCCAGCTGGAGCAACTCGCCAGCTCGGTAAGGGAAGCGATGGAGCGCCGATGGGCTCCGACGACCAGTTTGACCCGGACATGAGCGATCTCACCGTAACCGTCGCCGACGGCGTCGCGCTGCTGACGTTGAACCGGTCCGAGCGGCGTAACGCCTACACCGCGGAGATGGGAAGACTGCTTGGTAGCGCATATCAACGGTGCGACGACGACGACACAGTGCGTGCGATTGTGCTCACCGGAGCGGGCGATGCGTTCTGCGTCGGAGCTGACTTCGTCACCGCCGCCAACCCTTTCGGCGCTCTTCGCGGAGACGCTCAGTTTACCGCGTCGCCGATAGATCCGGCAGCGTTCGAGCTGCGCACACCGGTAATCGCCGCGGTCAATGGCCATGCCATCGGGATCGGCTTGACCATTGCATTGCAGGCCGACATCCGCATCATGGCTGAGTCCGCAAAATACGCTGTGGCGCAAGCCCGTCGGGGTGTCATAGCGGACTGCATGTCCCATTGGACGCTGCCTCGCCTGGCGGGCAGCGCCATAGCGGCAGAAATCCTTTTGACGGGACGGAATTTCGACGGTGCCGAAGCTCTATCCATGGGGATCGCATCCAGGACGGTCCCCGGGCCGCAGGTGCTTGACCACGCGATAAGGGTGGCTCGCGACATCGTGGTTAACGTCGCCCCCATGTCGGCGGCCTTGAGCAAGCGGCTGCTCTGGGACAGTCTGGCCCACGGCTATCGGCCGCGTCAGGTCGCCGAACTGGAGACCCAACTGCATCGTCGGGTGATGGGCAGCGCCGATGCGGTCGAGGGTGTCGAGGCGTTCCGAGAGCGCCGTGTTCCGCGTTGGACCGGGTCGGTGTCGGGGGATTGGCAACCGTTGCCCGAGTTCACCGAAGGTGAGGTTCGGTGACCAGTGTGCCGAGCCGGCTATTGCCGGCACTCCTTCGGGCCACGGGTCGTACTCGCCAGTACGCCAGCGCTGACAGCGCACACCGTCACATCGAAGAGCGTGCATTGCGCCCGCTGCCGTACGGGACGCCGGCTCGGTTGAGATCCGACCTGACCGTCGCCGTCCGCCGCCGATCGGGTTGGCCGCTGTACACTGTGGCGCCACAGGGCCACGTCCCTCGGCGCACCGTGGTTTACCTGCACGGAGGCGCATGGGTCAACGAAATCGCCCCCCAACATTGGCAATTGGTGACTCAGTTGGCGGCGGTGGCGCAGGTGAATGTGGTCATCCCCATCTATCCACTGCTGCCGTTCGCCACCGCGGCTGAGGTCGTGCCCGCAATTGTGGAGCTGATACTGGAAACTCTGTCGTCCGAGCACAGCGTCTGCCTGGCCGGTGACTCCGCGGGCGGCCAGATAGCCTTGTCGGCGGCAGTGCTGCTGCGTGACAACCATGATGTTGTCGTGCCTCGAACCACACTGATTTCGCCGGTCCTCGAGGCGTCCCTGAGCAATCCCCTTATTGATGTTGTGAAAGAGACCGATCCATGGTTGGGGCGTGAAGCGCTACGGGTGTTCGCTGAGCGGTGGCGTGCCGGTCTGCCGGTGACCGATCCGCGGGTGAGTCCGCTTGCGGCCGATTTGGCTGGTCTGGGGGCCCTGACCCTCTTCAGCGGCACCCGCGACATCCTCAACCCGGATGCACGTTTGCTGGCTGAAAAGGCTGCCGCGGCAGGAGTAGACATCGATTACCACGAAAGCCCAGGCTTGCTGCATGTCTATCCGCTGACGCCCACTCCGGAGGGGCGCCGGGCGCGCGCCGTCATCGTCGCGGGTCTGCGGAGCTAGGCAGGGTGGCTGATCGCTGCGGTGCTGGCCTTGACCCGCGAATATTCATCGATTATCGTCGATAATCGATGAATATGGTGGCAGGAATCGACCGGGCAATGGCAACGGAGTGGGCATCGTGGTTTCGAGCCCTTGGTGATCCAACGAGGGTGTTGATTCTTCACCAACTCGCCAATGCCAAGGCGCCGATGACCGTTGGTGAACTCACGAAGCGACTCGACGTGGGGCAGTCAACGATTTCGCATCATCTGGCCAAGTTGGCTGAGGTGCGGTTCGTGCTGGTCGATCAGCGGGGAACCTCCAGCTTGTGGCGGATCAACACGAAATGCCTGGCCTGCTTTCCGTCGGCGGTCGATGTGGTCATGGGGCGAATACCGGTCGAGTTCACCACCGCCGTGGAGTGTGCCCGATGACCAACAATGAGGTCCATGAAGGCGTTCGCGCCTTTTATCGCAGGGCAGCACGCACCCGCGTCTCCGAGCTGGAAGCCGACGGGCGTTGGGGAGCGACCCGCTACGACAATGACACGCTGGCACAGGCCCCGTCGGCCGCGGCCGACCTTTCGATGGGGTGCGGTAATCCGCACGCCATGGCGGATCTGCGGGCGGGCGAAACCGTGCTCGATCTCGGCTCCGGAGCGGGCCTCGACGTGATCTTGTCCGCCAAACGAGTAGGCCCATCCGGCACGGCTTTCGGTATTGATTTTCTTGACGAGATGCTCGAGCTCGCGCGAGCCAATGCAGCCGAAGCCGGAATCGGTAATGCCGAGTTTCTGCACGGAATGATCGAGAACATCCCGCTCCCGGACGCGTCGGTGGACGTCGTCATCTCCAACTGCGTCATCAACCTCGCGCCCGATAAGGCCCCGGTGTTCGTCGAGATCGCCCGGGTGCTACGGCCGGGTGGCAGGGTCGCTATCTTCGATGTGGTCGCCGACAACGGCAACAATGTGTGCGCCAATGGCGCCCACTGGGCCGACTGCGGCGCCGGTGCGCTGCAGCGCGACACCTACCTGCGGCTTCTGCTCGCGGCGGGGCTGGTCGAACCGACCATCGAATACACCCACGACACCGGCCCCGGGCGCCACGGTGCCATCATCCGAGCGAGGCTCCCATGACCCGACAAGCCTCGACCGCGACCCGTCTGGTGTTCGTCTACAACGTCGACGCGACGCCATTGGGCATGCTGCGAGATGTCTACTCGGCAATCACGACCGGGACCACCGACTGCCATCTTTGTGACCTCACCTATTCCGGGCTGATCAAAGACAAGAGCTGGCGGCGCTTTGTGACCAATTTGGGTCTCGACGTCGACTTCCAGCTCAGATCGACGTTTCGCGCGGCGCACCCTGACCTCGATATCGACTGTCCAGCAGCATTTCTCGAAACGACCGGCGGTGAACTTACCCAACTTCTCGCCTCAGCGGACATTAACGCCGCCGTCGACGTCACCCAGCTCAAGGGCATCGTCAGCAACGCATTGCAACGTAGCGGGTTGTGCACCTGACCCGGACGCTTCAGGCGGATCGTCGAGCGATGCCGACGTAGGTCGAACTCATTGCGGGGGTCTGCGACAGCGGATCCACCGGTTCGCGGTCGATCAGCAGATTGCGGTTTACGCCCAATGATTGCGGGTCGGCGCCGTCGCGTGGGTCGAAGATCCGTGAACCCCAGCCATGGTCCATTACCACAACGCCGCGCCGGGTGCGGTCGCTGAGTGCGGCATCAAGATGTACCTCACCGACCGGCGAGTACACCCGGACCGGATCGCCATCGCCGATGCCCAGCATGGCTGCATCCGCGGGATGAATGAGTACCACACTGCCTTTGCCGCGGGGATGCAAACCGGGCAGTTCGTTGAGAAACGAGTTCATGGAATGGCGGTGGCGTCGATTGCCGAGTTGGAAAGGGTAGCGCGGGGGAGCGTGGGGAGGTGGCGCGCAGAGCAGTTCAGGGCCGCGCGTCACCAGCTCGGTCGGAGCGACATGCACGCGCTGGTCGGCAGTCCGCAATGCCGCCGCGAAATGGCCATATTCTCGCGGGCCGAGCACTATGCCGTGTGGATTAGCCTGCAGCTCACGCCATTTCAGCTTGTGACCGTTGACTTTCCGTGAGGTGGCTACGATGATTCGGTTGATTCGGTTGATTCGGTTGATTCGGTTGATTCGGTTGATTCGGTTGATTCGGTTGATTCGGTTGATCCAGTGCGGCGTGAATGGGCGCCGTGTCGCGTCGGCCAGGCGCCGACTGGCCGTGATGAACCCGTTGATGCCCTTGATGCCGAAGAGCAGGTCCAGCTGTGCTAGGGCGTCGTCCAGGGCCGTCCCGTCGGGGCCGGACACGACCGGATTGCCGGCGTTGATCACCAGCGCCCGGATCCGTCCGCGCCCCGCCGTCGTGATCTCAGCTGGCAACTCGCTTAACGAGTGTGCGCCGGCAACCATGGTTCGGCCGGCCAACCGACTCTTGTGTTCGGGTGACTTGGCCATCGCCGTCAACCGCAGCGCGTCGAGGTAACCGGGTTCGAAGCGCCGGCCGCCGACGCGGTCCATGCGACGTCGCCGGATCGAGATCGTTGATTCGAGCATCGTGCATCAGGGATGGATGATGGGATACGGGCGATGCAAAATCATCGACGCCGATCACCACCCGGATCGGGTGATCGCGTTCAACGAAGGCCAGGGAGCGATTATCGGCGTCACTCCGGAAGATCTTGACAAGATGGATGTTTCGGGAACGGAACTGATCGTGGAAGCTAGCCCAGACTTGCCACCGTTGTGGTCGGCTTCGGCGCAGCCAAACGCGGTGACGGCCATTGGGTGTTGCCCGCGCTTAGCACGGAACTTGCCCCACCGGATGCGGCTCTGCAGATCGGACCGCAACATGTCGTCCTGGAAATCGCGGCCACAGACTTGGCCGCCGATCTCGCCGGCACACCCGGAAGGTGCAGGTCATCAGCTGGCACGTGATGTTCATGTCGCGTGGAAAAGTTGGCCCGTTCCGCGTCGAAGGTGTCGCATGCGGTGGTGACTGCTGGCGTGTCGGTGTGCGCATGCTCGTGCGCGACGAGGGCAGCGTGGATAAGGCCATCACGTCGGCCGCCGCGGTCCTTGAAGTCGTGGGCTGATACGCCGGACGGCACGAATGACTATGTTGCGGTGACATATTGCGCACCAGGAGTCTTGCGGACGACTAGGGGCCGAGGGTCGTGACCAGCAGTTGCGGTATGTATTCCACCAGGGCGGGGACGAGGCCGCCGATGGGCGGGCCGCTGATGGTCAGGGTATTGAATTGCGGCAGTATGGGCACACTCGCTGTCGCGGTGAGCGGTTGCAAAGGGGCGAGCAAGCCACTGAACGGAATGTCGGCCGTCACGGACAGTCCGGGCACGAACAGTCGCACCGCTAGTGTCTGTTGGCCATTGAGGAATCCGTTGGTGATGTTGGCGGGAGCGTCGACGAGTGCGTTGACCGCCGCCATCGTGTTGCCGGCCTGCAATGCTCCCAAGGCGGCGGTGCCGCTTGCGCCGGCCGCGAAGGCCGCGTTGACCGGTGCGCCCAACGCGTCGATCGCCAGAAGTTGCGGTAGGCCGATCGCAAACCCAAGTGATAGCCCGGACGAACTCAACGACGCCGACGACAATGACACCGGGGCGTTGAGTGCTTGGTAGAGGGCGGTGGAGCCCTGCGCGAGGCGTGCGGGTATGCCCAGGATCGGCAGCAGGTCCCCGTTCTGCAGCGATGTGGAGATCAGCTGGGGGTAGCCGGTGACGGCGTGCAGCAGCGCGGGCACCGTTGAGTTGGCCCAGGTGCTGCCGATCCCTTGCAGGCTGGCGGTCGTATTCGCCAGCAGGTTCTGATAGGAGGCGGGGATGGCGCTGCTGGTGGCTGCCGCGGCGACAAACTCGGCGGCACCCGCCCCGGTTCCGGTCAGCGGCTGGCCAAGTAGGGCCCTGGCTGGTGCATTCACCGCGCTCAGCAGCGTTTGCTCGGCGTTGGCGGCCTCGGTGCTGAGGTAGGCATTGGCGCCGCCGCTCAACAAGCTGACGAACTGCTCATGGAAGGCCTGCGCTTGGGTGTTGACCGCTTGGTATTCCTGGCCGAAGGTGCGAAACAGCGCCGCGATCACGGTCGATATTTCGTCCTCTGCCGCGGCGACCACTGCCGTCGTTGAGCCGGCGGCGGATGCGCTGGCCTGGCCCAGCGTCGATTGAATAGCCACTAGATCTTGAGCTGCCGTCGTCACCATCTCTGGCGTCGTGAGTACAAAGGACATGTCCGTCTCCCGCCGACTCATTACCGCGGCCGCCTGATCGTCATCGAGGCCACAATGAGCTTAGATCCCATGTCGACCACACATGCGGGAAAAGTTGAATATTTTTCGAGGCCCAGGAGTCGACAAACCGGCTGGGCCAATGAGTGTTTCGGGCTATCGGTGGTTGGTACCCCGAGTTCCGTCGCCGAGATCGCTTGCCTTGTTGTGGATGTCGCGCAATGGGACTTCGCGCATGAACAGCGCCAAGACCAAACCGATCGCGGCGACCGCGGCCGCGCACAAGAACACCTGGCCCAGCGATCCGGCGTAGGCGTGCACGATCGGCGCGGTTATGGCCGGGGGTTGTCGATGCAGCCGGTGGGGCGAGTTCACCACTTCGGCGGGCGCGCCGCTGGCCGCCAGCGCCGAAGGTAGCCGTGAGCCGAGGAAGTTGACGAACAGGGAACCGAAGATGGCCGCCCCGAACGAGCCACCGATGGTGCGGAAGAAACTAATGCCCGAGGTGGCTACACCAAGGTCCTCGAAATCCGACGTGTTCTGCACGATGAGTACCAGCACCTGCGAGGACATGCCGATGGCGGCCCCCAGGATCAGCAGGTAGACCGATTGCACGGTCGCAGAGGTCGATCCGTCCATGCGAGACATCAGCAGAAACGCGATGGTCATCAGCGCGGTGCCGGCGACCGGAAAGATCTTGTAGCGACCGGTTCGCCCGACCGCGCTACCGCTGCCGATGGAAGTGATCAACATGCCGATCACCATCGGCAGTATGCGCAGACCCGAGGTGGTCGCTGACACGCCGTCGACGTACTGCATGAACGTAGGCACGAATATCAGCGCCCCCAACATCGTGAACCCCACGATGAACGCCAGCACACAGCACACGCTGAATACCGGCCCGGCGAACATGCACATCGGCAGAATCGGTTGGGCGGCATGGGTTTCCACCCACACAAACGTAACAAGAGTCACCGCGGCACCCGCGAATAGCCCAATGACGGGCGCCGACCCCCATGGGTAGACCGTGCCGCCCCAACTGGTGGCCAACGTCAAGGCCGCCGCACCCAGGGCGATGAACACGATGCCGGCATAGTCGATTACGGGTTTGGTGGCCGCTGCCAGCGCCGGGATCGCCGCGGCCGCCACACAGATCACCACCGCCGAGATCGGGAGGTTGATCCAGAACGCCCACCGCCAGCTCAGGTAGTCGGTGAAGTAGCCCCCGAGTAGCGGGCCCGCGACCGTCGTGACACCGATTACCGCGCCCAGGATTCCCTGGTACCGACCGCGATCTCGAAGCGGCACCACCTCACCGACCAGAGCGATTGCGGTCACAGTGATGGCGCCTCCGCCGATGCCCTGTAGCGCACGGGATGCCACCAGCATGGTCATCGATTGCGCCAGCCCACACAACACCGATCCCGCCACGAAGAGTAGTACGGCGATCTGAAACACCCGCTTGCGTCCGAACATATCGCCGAGCTTGCCCACCAGCGCGGTGGTGACCGTCGAGGCCAGCAGGTAGCTGGTGACCACCCAGGATTGTCGACTGGCCTCGCCCAGGTCGGCGACGATGGTGGGCAATGCGATGGCGACCACGGTCTGGTCCAGTGCCGAGAGCAGTATTCCGAGCATGATTGCCAGGAAAATGAAGTTGCGCCGCCGCGAAGTGATTAGCGCGCTGTTGGGCGTGAAATCAGCGGTCGGCGCGGGTGCGGTGACTGTCGTTCTCGGGCGGGTCATAGCGGCTTTTGCGTCATCGTCTGGGCGTCACCATCGCACCGGCAACGACAGCAGGCCCTCGTTCATCATGCCGGTGCGAACCTTCAGATCCTGCACATCCGCCGCCAGCTCAAGTGTCGGCACCCGGGTGATTAGACCGCGCAGCAACGACTGCATCTCGCAACGGGCCAGCCAGGCGCCCGGACACAGAAACCGGCCATGGCCGAAGCTGATGTGCCGGTTGTCCGCCCGGTCGACCAGGAACTCATCCGGGTCGTCGAAGAAGCGGGCGTCGCGGTTGGCCGAAGTGGTGCTGACCGCGATCGTCGTTCCCTTCGGGATGACCGCGTCGTCGAGGTCGATGTCCTCGATCGAATAGCGGAGCGCACCGAGATTCGACGGCGGCAGGTAGCGCAGCACTTCCTCGACCGTCGACTCGACCAGTGTCGGATCGGCAACCACCCGGGCATAGCAACCCTTGTACAGCAGCAGACCGATCATCCGGGAAATCATCACCCAGGTGGAGTCGATGCCCGCAGCGAAGAGCGCCTGTGCGAGGTAGACGAGTTCGAGGTGACTGAGCTGCCCGTCGTCGGCGTCCGATACGGCTACCAGATCGCTGAAGAAGTCGTCTGTGGGTTCGGCTCGTCGCTTCTCGGCCAGCTCACAAATGAACTGCGCGAACTCCTGTTGGCCCGCGGCCATCTCCTCGGCGGTGTGCAGCGAGAGGCTGAATAGCCGCTCTGCCCAGTATTGGGCTCGGTCGCCATCGCCCGGCGGAAAACCGAACATTTCACCGACAATCTGCCGCGGCAGCGGCCGGGCGAGCGCTTCGACGGCGTCGGCGGGCATCGGACCGGTCAGCATCGCGTCGAGCAGCTCATCGACAATCGTGACAATCCTCGGCCGCAACTCCTCGATCCGCCCCCGGCGTAGCGCCTTGGCGAACAACCGGCGAATCCGCGTGTGATTGGGCGGGTCAACCAAAGTCGAGACAAACTCCAGCTCCAGCATGTTGAGCTGAGTGGTCGAGAGCTTCGCGGCGTCTGCGCGATACATGTTCCGGCTGACCCGATCGTCGTTCAGTACCTTCTTGGCGTCGTCGTAGCGGGTGACGACCACCGCCGGGTCGCCGCTCGGAAACCGCACGTCGGCGACCGGGCACCGCTGCCGAAGTTTGCCGAGTTCCTGCGGTGCCGACAACCCGTCCGGCTGAGTGAATGGGTAGTCCGTTGCAATATTGGTGCCAGGATAGGCCACAATGTCACCCCTTCAGATCTTGAGACGGATAGTCGATCCAGAACCGGCTGCGGGACAGAACGCAGAACATTGGTGTCACTGATAGGCGAATGTATTATAAATGTCAACCCGCTGGCAAGGGCTTGCGTTGATTTATCAAATGGTCATCACGGTGTGTTTGTGTGCCGGGTAGATAAAGGCTCGCGCGCAGTTAAGTGAAGATTTTATCCTGCGCACCAATGGTTTTCGCTATCGACCAAGCTAGGCCGGCTCGATGCTGGACGCATCTCGTAACGTGCACCGTACTTTACATGTTGTGCAATATGCATTGCGCGTTGTGCATTGTGCATTGTGCACTCTTCGTGAATATTGAGTGTGTCCGTGGATGGCTGTTATTGCGCTCGTGAAACCGTGGTGTTTATTTTCGAAGATCTTTGGTTTTCGGTTACGAAAGTGTGATATGAGCTGCCGGGGCCTCGGGCTGGCTCTGCGACTAAAGATTCGGTGGGGCCGGTATTACCGCAATCTCGCTCGGATCGGGCGGGCGGGGGCAGATCTACCCGCGCGATCCCGGGCTCATAGCTTGAGCACACGTCCGGCGATGACCAGGTGTACCTCGTCGCAAACGGCTGACACGCGTTGGTTGGTCGTTCCCAGAAGATCGCGAAACACCATGCCGGAGCGATGGGCTGGTACCACGCCGAAGCCGACCTCATTAGTCACCACGACCGCATCGGGCAGTGCTGCCAGCGCCCTGCACAGCTGGTCGACCGGTTCCTGCACGGCGGCATAGATATCAGCGGTCTCGATATCCCACAGTGCCTCACGGTCCATCAGGGCGGTAAGCCAGGTACCCAGGCAGTCCACCAGGACGGGACACCGCGTCTGGCTCAAAGCGGTTGCGATGTCGGCTGTTTCCCATGTCGCCCAGGTCGGCGAGCGACGCGCCTGATGCCGCGCGACCCGGGAATCCCAGTCGGGATCGTTACCATCTGCGGGGCGGCCAGGGGCAATGTAGACGACTTCCGCGGCATCAGCCAACAGAGCCTCGGCATGGGTGGACTTCCCGGAGCGGGCGCCGCCAGTGACCAGTATCCGCACCGCGTCATCGTATGCCGGCCGCGGCGATGTCAGCTCGTCGCATCGTGGGTTCTCGCCGGGTCGGTGCCGGCTTCCCGCATCACTTGGCGGCATGTCGGCACTGGCGAGTCGGGATCGCGGTCCAAAGATCCTGGGCGTCGGACCGCCGTGGCGCACGTCGCTGCGCGGGAAGGTGGGTTCGTGCATCGAGACGAGTCCTTAGCGATTCATCGCGAAGTAGTCAGGCAGCTCGGCCAGGACCTCTGCCCGCGGAGCGAAGATCTCCAGCAGCAGCTTGTCCGGCCCCTGTGCCATCAGGTAGTCCGCCAACGGGTCGGAGCGAATCTCGGTGACCGATGCGCCTATGTCCTGCAGTCTTTTTCGCGCTGTCTCGAGGTCGTCCGACTGTATCCCGAGATGATGGACGGTGCCCTGACCGGGGTGTTTGGGCGCCTGATCGTAGAGATGCACATGTCCGCTGCCGAGCTGGAGCAGCACATTGCGGGCTCCCGCGAAGTCCACGTCACGGATGACGTCAGCCCCCAACCCGCGTACCAGGAAATCCAATGTGGCGTCGATGTCGGAGCACATGAGGTGTGCGTGATGAAGCGACAGCATGACTTTGGCGCGTCCGCTTAGGCGTCGAGGACGAAGATCGGCTTGTGCCCAGGCCGCCCGGAGGTGAGGATGTCGGGGATCTCGTGCCATTCGTAGATTCCGCTGGTGACCAGTTCGGGGTGCAGCACCCCCGCGGCGACCGCATCCAGCGTGGGGGTCATGCTCGCCCGGGCGTGGCCCTTGCCGTTATGGAAGTGGACTCCGCGCATGTAGAGCTGCAGCATCGGCAATGCCACGTCCTGGAAGTAGATGCCCACGCTGTTGACGTATCCCTCCGGAACCACCGACCGCAGCGCCTTGCGGAGCTTCTTCGGGTCGCAGGAAGCGTCCACCGCCAGATCGAAGTTCTTCTCCGGCTTGCCGCCGATGTCGGCGACTTCGGCGCCGAGCTTCTCGGCAACCGCCATCCGCACCGGGTCGTCGTCGTAGTACACCGTGCGGGCTCCCGCACAGTGCACGGCTGCGTCGACACAGTACAACCCGATCGACCCGGTGCCGCCGAAGATCGCTACCTGTGGGTCGGTGATCTGAGAAACGGTGGGCACCACCGTTTCCCAGCCGAGGGCCAGGTTGTCGCCGATAGAGGCGAGGTGGACCGGATCGACGTTGCCAGGTAGGCGCGCCAGGTTGAAGTCGGCAAATGGCACCCGGATCAGCTCGGAGAAGCTGCCACCCCACGCCCCGTTGACCGGCAGTCCGTACTGTGCGTCGCCGTAACGCAAGCACCGGGCCGGATGGCCCTTGCCGCATTGGTCGCACGTTCCACACGCGATGTGCCAGGCCACGCCGACGGTATCGCCGACAGCGAAGCCGGCGCAATCAGAACCGACCTCGACAACCGTGCCGACGCATTCGTGGCCGAGCGCGAACGGTGCCGCACAAGTGAACGGGGTCTTGTCGGCGATGACGTGATGGTCCAGGTCGCAGGTGGTCGCCGCGAGTGGTCGGACCAGCGCATCGGTCGAATCGACGACGGTCGGGGCATCCATCTCGTCGAAACGCAACTTGCCGGGTTCGACGAAGGTCAGGCTTTTCATGGCTTCTCCTTTGGTGCAACACACGTTTGGGCATGAAGTGGGTGCCGACATTGACGACAGAGGTCAATCCCGCCCTCGCCGGAACCTGTGCCATGGCGGCATTGGTGCGGGCCGTCGACATCCTGGTGATGAGGTTGCCGCGCGGCGACCGACATCCCTCGTCCTCCTTATAACGATCGTCATAGCCTGACGTCGACGCTAGGCTATAACGGTTGTCATAGCAAGGGAGGGTGTCGTGGCCGAAGATCGAACTGGGCGTGAGCGCATGGTCGCCGGCGCCGCGGATATGATCAGCCGCCGTGGGCTCAACGCGACGAGCGTGCGCGAACTGGCCAAGCACACTGACGCCCCGCTGGGCTCGACCTACCACTATTTCCCCGGTGGTAAGTACGATCTGGCGACCGAAGCGGTGCGGTGGGCCGACGACCTCGCCGTGAGCGTGTTGGCCGAGGCACTCGCGGCCGGTCCGCGGGCCGGGTTGTCGGCGTTTCTGGCGCTATGGCGAAAAGTTGTCCTAGACAGTAATTTTCATGCGGGGTGCCCGGTACTGGCGGTATCGGTGGAAGACCTGCCTGACGAACACGACGCGCCCCGCGACGCCGCCGCGGCAGCGTTTCGGCACTGGACCTCGTTGTTGGCCGATTCTCTATGCGACGCCGGAGCGCCACGACCGGATGCCGAGCAAGTCGCCACACTGATCGTCGCCGCCGTCGAAGGCACCGTGGCGATATGCCGCGCCCAACGCAGCATCGCCCCCCTCGACCACGTCACCGCTCAACTCACCCAGGTGATCGAGAACATGCTGCCCGAACCGCCGCCGGCAACCCGTACTGCTGGTGCGCGAGGTGTGAAGAAGGCTCCTCGGCAATGACACGGCAGCATCACCGGACGACACGCAAAGTGCAAGGCTCGCTGCAGGTGCGTTGGCCAACGGCGAAAGGGTTTGGTAGACCGGTTGATTCGGCTAAGTGACTGCGGCCAGAAGCGT
Source organism: Mycobacterium basiliense (assembly GCF_900292015.1). Lineage (NCBI taxonomy): Bacteria > Bacillati > Actinomycetota > Actinomycetes > Mycobacteriales > Mycobacteriaceae > Mycobacterium > Mycobacterium basiliense. Next base: position 3,160,969 of record NZ_LR130759.1, on the reverse strand, counting down.
CACTGTGACAAATTTCCGAGACTAGCGGGGGAGAGAGAGGGAGGGGGATCCGAGTGAACGTTGAAGCGCGGGTGCCAGGCAAGATCGGACGGGGCCGCGCGGGTGCGGGCGGGGTAATAGGCCACCGCACGTACATGCAATCCTGTCGCCATGGATGACATGCAGGAAACCCCGGTCGACGCGGATTGGCGCAACCTGAATCTGGCGAATTGGGAGTCGCGCGTGCCGCTGCACACCGGGCCCGACGGGTACGACCTTGCCAGCTTCGACGATCCCGGATACTTGTCTCCAGAAGTGCGCTACGACCTGCCGCGCCTCGGTCGGCTCAATGGGCTCGACGTCGCTCACCTGCAGTGTCATATCGGCACCGACACGGTATCGCTGTCCCGGCTGGGTTCACGATCGACGGCAGGTCTGGATTTTTCCCCCGCCGCGCTGCGAGCCGCTCGGGGACTGGCGACGCGCGCTGGGGCTAATGTCGAATTCGTCGAGGGCGATGTCTACGATGCGGCGCAAGCATTGGGCGCTGGTCGTTTCGACCTTGTCTACACCGGTATTGGGGCGCTGTGCTGGATCCCCAGCATCAGCCGTTGGGCCGGTGTGGTCGCAAGCCTGCTTCGGCCGGGCGGGCGCCTATTCATGCGGGAAGGCCATCCGGTGTTGTGGTCGCTGAGCGATCCACGGCCCGACGGGCTTTTCGTCGTTGAATACCCGTACTTTGAAACAGAGGGCATACCGTTCATCGAACATGACACCTATGCCGGGACCGGGGCTGTCACCTCACCGCGCATCATCCATTTCAACCACGGGCTCGGCGAGATTTTCACTGCTCTCACCGATGTCGGGCTTGTCGTCACTGCGCTTCAGGAGCATCGCGAAGTCCCATGGAATCCGTTGGGGGATGCGATGATGCCTAGTCCGGACTTCGCCGGCGAGTTCATCCTGGCCAATGGTCGAGACCGGATTCCGATGACCTACACCATGCAAGCAGTCAAGCGTTAAACCACCGTAGTTTCGCGTCGTCAGCGGGCCACCTCAGCGTCCGCCGAGGTGGCGGGTGCTGTTCCCGCCGTGCCCTCGTCGACCGGCCGCCAGGATCTCGAAACCGGGCGTTTGGCAAGACTTGCCACCGAAATCTCCTTGATCGCGACGCCATCGACGCGGGACCTGCGCCCCGCCGCCCGATGATCAATTCGTCACAGTGACGTAATGTCGGCGGCGTGGCCCCGGGGAAAGGGGTAGGTAGCTGGGCGCCGCCCCGGTGGGTCCGACCAGTCCAGTCCACCACGGGTCCGGCGACCTTCGGGTACGGCCCAAGGAATTTCGTCTGCCGAGACATCGTCCGTGGCGCTGGGGCAATCGTCGGGCGTGAGAAGCCGGGCAGGCGCACCTTTCGCCTACGCCAACTCGCTCGCATTGGTTAAGTACCGATAAGCGACATTATGTCAGGTAATCATACGTTTTGAATGTCCCTCGCTCGCTTTGCATCATCAGCGGTTGCTGCTCCCAAACGGCAGGAACACGGGTTTGGGCGCGACGGCGCACCTGCCCGGCGAAGTTTGGCAGTAAGGTTGTCAACGACGCACGGTAAGACCCAACCCGAAGTCCGAGCGGTTGGTCTTCTTCACCTTGGCAAGAATCCGGGACGCCCACGCCTCAACCAGCCGGCCTTGCCAACCCTTGGCTTTTATTGCGTCGGCATGGATCGATATCCCCTCGAGCACTTCGATAATTTTCCAGCCTTTTGTGGTCTTGGCGCGCGGTCTCGACCAAGAGAGGCGGATGTTCCCTGTTACGGCGTCGCACAAATAGGCACAGACAGCCTGTTCGATCTCGAGACCGAAGCCATCGGTTTTGCTCATCGCGAGGTGGCGTCTAGCAAAATCGACCGAGAAAAGACGAAACCCCGACACAAGGTCGCGCAGTTTCAGGCCGCCCAGTCGGCAGGCAAGCGTGCTAGCCAGCAGCAGTTCTGCCCGGTAGGGGTCCGAACGAAATGTTTTGGCGTAGCTTGGATACCTATCTCCCACCAGCAAGACCGGGCCGGTCGCCCGATTGGGGTCGATACGACGGTACGCGTCGACGAGTAGCCAGGCGTCGGACGGACGCTGATCAAGGTCGCAATCACATTGCACGATGTAGTGGATGCCCTCTTTGTCCACCAGTTCCCGCAAACCAACACGGATGGCTTCGGTCTTGCCGACATTGCGCTCCAGTCTGACAAGCTGATCGCACCCGGGGATATCCGCCGCCGTAAAGGTCAGCCCGCTTCCGTCGTCTACCACCACCACATGGCCGACGACTCGGCTGAGTTGGAGAGTCGTCTCGCTTAGGCGCTGAATCAGTTGGTCGTCGGTGCCCCCCGATGAACCCCAGGAGAACGGGACGAGGGCTGAGCCGGCACGATCCGGAGTTCTGCGGGGTTCGTTGTTCCTTTTCTCCGGCGCGGAGAAGACGCCCATCGTCGCTTCCTTTCCTCTAATATTCTGTATTCGTGCTGGTGTGGCAGCGCGAAGTGAGGCTAGGCCGCGTTGGCCATGACCTAGTTACTACCGAGTTCCGTGCCCATCGTCTCTCGGCGAAGCTAGCACCCAATGCGGCGTTTGCGGCGGGACTTCGACACAATGCGATCGAATGCGACGGGTCGCGGTCACCACGATTGGTACCGGCATGATGTTTGTTTTGCCGCCGGCATAAAACATCACCCCGGTCATGAAGCTGCGCGTTGACGACACGTGTAGGTGTTGTGAGCTGACGCGGCTGATCGATGCCGGTGGGTGGGATCGGAAACACTAGGAATTGGTTAGGCCGGTCCGGACGCTCCGGATTTTCCGAATATCCGCCCGCCGTTCCCCCCGATACCGCCCACTGCGCCACCGCCACCGGCCCCACCGTTGCCGCCGTCCCCGATCCACGTGGCGTCGCCGCCGTTTCCGCCGGTGCCGCCGGCGCCATCGGCGCCATGGTTGCCATCGACGCTCTTGCCGGGGCCGCCGGCCCCGCCGGTGCCGCCGGTGCCGCCGGCCCCGCCGGCCCCGCCGTTGCCGATCATCCCGCCCGCCCCACCTGTTGCGCCTGCGCCTCCGGCCCCGCCGTCCCCACCGTCGCCGCCGGTGCCGCCAGCTACTGTGCTGGTGCCGCCACCGCCGCCCGCGCCACCGTTGCCCGAGGCCCCGCCGGCTCCGCCGTTGCCGTACACCCGCCCGCCGGCACCACCACCTCCGCCGAATCCGCCAGCGCCGCCAGCCCCACCAGCTCCACCGTCGCCGTCACCTGTGCTGGAAGCGCCGCTGCCTCCCGCGCCGCCGTTGCCGGCGGCCCCGCCGTTGCCGCCGTTGCCGTACAGCCACCCGGCGGCACCACCACCTCCGCCGAGCCCGCCAGCGCCGCCAGCCCCACCGGCCCCACCGTCGTCAATGCCGAAGCTCGTGGCGCCGTTGCCTCCCGCGCCGCCGTTGCCGGCGGCACCGCCGGCACCGCCGCTACCGAACACCCACCCGCCGGCACCGCCGGTGCCTCCGACGCCTCCGAACCCGCCGACCCCGCCGACGCCTCCGTCGCCTTTGTTGCCGAAGCTGCGGCCGCCATCGCCGCCGGTTCCGCCGTTGCCGGCCGCTCCGCCGGTTCCGCCGTCGCCGTAGAGCAACCCGCAGGCACCACCGCCACCACCAAAGCCGCCGGTGCCGCCGGCCCCGCCGGCCCCGCCGTCGCCAGTCGCGTTGTTACCGGTGCCGCCGATGCCGCCGGTGCCACCGCCGCTGCCGTTGCCGGCCGCACCGCCGTTGCCGCCGTTGCCGAGCACCCACCCGCCGGCACCGCCACCTCCACCGAAGCCGCCGGCGCCGCCGGCCCCACCGGCGCCGCCATTGCGGTATGAGCTATTTCCGCCGATGCCACCGCTACCGCCGTTGCCGGCCGCTCCGCCGGTTCCACCGTCGCCGGACAGCCACCCACCGGCACCACCCCAGCCACCAACGCCACCTGTACCGCCGGTGCCACCGGCGCCTCCGTCGTTGCCGAGGCCTAAAGTGTCGCCGCCGTTGCCGCCGCTCCCCCCGTTGCCCGCGGTCCCGCCGCTCCCGCCGTTGCCGGACAGCAAGCCGCCGCCACCACCACCGCCACCGACACCGCCTGCCCCGCCGCTACCGCCGGCACCGGGGCCTTCTCCGGTGCCGCCGGTGCCTCCCATCCCGCCGTCGCCTGCGGCCCCGCCGGTGCCCCCGTTGCCGAACAGCCAGCCACCGCCGCCGCCACCACCGACCCCGCCTGCACCTCCTGTCCCGCCGGCCGCGCCGACATCACCAGCGTTGGTGCCGGCACCGCCGGTGCCGCCCGTTCCGCCGTTGCCGGCGGCCCCGCCGGCCCCGCCGGCCCCGAATAGCCACGCACCGGCACCTCCGTTACCCCCCGCGCCGCCGACTCCGCCTTCTCCGCCGGGACGGGCGGTCTCACCGGCACCGGAGGTGTTGCCGCCGGAACCACCGTCGCCCCCGTTGCCAGCGGCCCCGCCGGCTCCACCGGTCCCGATCAGCCCGGTGCCCCCGCCGGCAGCACCGGCCCCGCCGGCGCCGCCGGCCCCACCCACAGCGCCGGCCGCGGTAGCCGCGCCGCCGTGGCCGCCGGTCCCGCCGTTCCCGCCGGCGCCACCCTGGCCGTACAACCAACCCCCGCTTCCCCCTACTCCACCGGCCCCGCCGGCCCCGCCGAGCCCGCTGGCGGCACCCGGCGCCCCGGACCCACCATGGCCGCCGGCCCCGCCGGAACCGATCAGCCCGGCCGGTCCCCCGGCCCCGCCAGCAGCTCCGTTGGCGCCTGCGGTGGCGCCTGCCCCGCCGGCGCCACCCGTCCCGCCGTTGCCATACAGCCACCCGCCGTTACCGCCGGCACCGCCGACAAGACCGAGACCGACCCCGCTGCCACCGGCCCCACCATTGCCGACCAACCCGGCATCACCACCGGCCGCACCGGGACCACCGTTACCGCCATTGCCGTACAACAACCCGCCGGGCCCGCCAGCTTGACCGGGGACTGTCCCATCTGCCCCGTCGCCGATCAACGGGCGCCCCAATAACCCTTGGGTGGAGGCGTTGACTGTGTCCATCAAATTTTTCTGTGCATTGGCGACTTCGGCGGTAACGTACATGCCCGCACCGGAGGCCAAGGCGTCCAAAAACTGGGTATGAAAGCCCGAGATCTGCGCGGCGAGCGCTTGATAGGCCCGTGCATGTTCGCCGAACAACGCCGCGATCGCCGCCGATACCTCATCGGCGCCCGCTGCCATCATCACCGTCGTCGACCCCGCCGCGGCCGCGTTGGCCGCACCGATGGCCGACCCTAGATGCGCCAATTCTGACGCCGCGGCGGCGACCAGTTCCGGCGACACACTCACAAACGACATCGCGGCACCTCCCCGTGTCTAGTACGCCGCCAAACCGGCCGGTCGCATCGCACCCAATTAGGCACGCCTAGGCGCAGCGAAGCACTGTCAAAATCGCCGGACTCGTACAAAACACCATGCAAAACGCACTGGCGTCGGCAGATGGCCTGGTCTTATTCGAAAACCGGTGTGCGCGAGCGCTTCTCGACCCCGGTGCACACGTGATTACGCGGTGCTCTTCGGTGGGCGCTCACCTGACAACTCATGGAAGGTCCTCTTATCGAGATGCTATCCCTCAGTCGACGCCGACGGTATCGGCTGTCAATTGGTCTGTCCGACAGGTGGATCGTGCCTCCACGCTCAAAGTGTCCCCGATTGCTCCAAAGTGGATGCGAGCCTCACCTATTGCGGCGGGATATGACCACGGGAACGCATGTGTGGCAGCGGATTTGTTGCCGGCTCAGCGAGCAACCGCGCGGAGCGCAACGCTCGCTAGTGTCCGTCTAGTAATGATTTGAGCCGATCGCCGTAGGTACTGAGCGGCTTGGCGTTCAGCATTTCCTGATGTTTGCAGTCGATCGAGTGTTCGATGATGTTGCCGGTCACATACGGTCGCCAGCTGTGCCACAAGGATGGGCTGTCAGCAATTTGAGATGTCGTCTCGGTTTGGGTGGCGGGAAGCATATTCTGCGTCGCGGAGAATATGACGATGTCACCGTCATAGACATCGGGTGTGTGTTCCAAAGCGAATAAAATGTTCGTCTGGAGGCTCTGAAAGATAAAGTGCAGGACATCGCCGGTCACGGCGAATTCGGCCAACGCTGACTCATCGCTTGGTTTTTGTGCTACCAACTTCTCTGCCTGCTCGTAGCTCAGCGGGGCTGATTGTTCGGGAATATCGATATCAAACAAAAAACGCAAGGCATTTGCCCTGATTTGACCTTCCAAAATCGAGTTGTCGCTTGGAATGTCGCCGCTGCTGATAGCCCTCGGAAAGGAATCCAGGAGGATCAGGTGTTGGACAACGCATCCGCGCCGAGTAAGCTCAATGGCGACCTGGTGGGCTATGACCCCGCCAGCGGACCAGCCGAGAAGACTGTAGGGTCCGGTGGGATGAATCGCTTGCAGTCGATCGGCATAGTTCTTAGCCATGTCGCGAGTTGAAACTGGCTCAATTTCACCAATTTGCCGCACTTGTTGGATACCGATAATCGGGCAATTCAGATACCTACCCAGCGCCCGATATGGCCAGCTAATTCCCACACCCGGATGAATGCAGAACAAGGGTTCCCCATGGCCCTGCGCTAAAAACTCAACGGGAACCAATTCTTCTGTTGGACAGGCTGGATTGTCCAACTGTTCACTCAAGCTGCTAACAGAGGGCGCGCCGAACAAGGCGCGAACAGGAAGGTGCGCATCAAACGCTTTGTTTATCTCGGCGACGACGCGTATCGCCAGCAATGAGTCTCCGCCCACATCGAAAAACGATTCGTCTACTCCCACCCGTTCCACGCCTAGTACCTGGGCGTAGATGCGGGCGACGATCTCCTCGGTGCGGGTGCCGGGGAGTCGCCCACCGGCGTCGTGGTAGTCCGGTGCTGGAAGGGCACGGATGTCGAGTTTGCCGTTGACTGTCAACGGCAGCGTCTCCAACGTCACGACCACGGTCGGGACCATGTACGGCGGTAGCCGGTCGGCCAGCGCGGCGCGGGCCTTCGCCGGATCGGCGGTTCCGATTACATAGCCCACGAGACGTTTGACACCAGCACGGTCCTCACGAGCGATCACCACCGCCTGCTCGACCCCATCGAGTGCAGCCAGGGCCGCACGCACCTCGCCGAGCTCGATGCGAAAACCACGCACCTTGACTTGCTCGTCCCCGCGTCCCAAATAATCCAGCTGTCCATCGGGACGCCAGCGCACCAGGTCTCCGGTGCGATACATCCGGGACCCAGCCGGCCCGAATGGGCAGGCCACAAACCGCGATGCGGTCAAACCCGCCCGGCCCAAATACCCGACTCCAACGCCCGTGCCGGCCACGTACAACTCACCGACTACACCGGCCGGGACCCGGCGCAACCACTGATCCAGGACAAACAAGGCAGCCCCCGGCACTGGCGAACCAATCGGCGGCGGACCCGAACCAGGCTGCAATGGCGCGGATATCGTTGCATACACCGTCGTTTCGGTGGGGCCGTAGCCGTTCACCATCACCCGCCCCGGCGCCCAGCGGTCCACCACCTCGGCCGGGCACGGTTCGGCGGCGACCACCAATGCTGCCGACTCTAGCCACTCGGGAGCGAGCACCCCTACCGCCGACGGAGTCTGACTCAGAACAGTGACCTGTTCAGCAACCAACAACGCGCGGAAGTCTTCCGGCGAGCGAGTCACCGATTCGGGCACGATCACCAGTCGGCCGCCGTGCAGCAGCGCACCCCAGATCTCCCACACGGAGTAGTCGAAGGCATAGGAATGAGACTGGGTCCACACTTGTGCCGCCGAAAGGTCAAACCCGACGTCCAATGAGTCGAACAGCTCGGTGACACTCCGCTGGGCCACCGCGACCCCCTTAGGCGCACCGGTGGTGCCTGAGGTGTAGATGATGTGGCCGATGTCGTCAGGGGCAGGTGCCGGCAATGCGGTACGGGGCTGGGCAGCAACTGCCGGGTCATTGACATCGAGGACCCGCACGGCGAGCCCGTCGAGTCGATCAGCCAGATCGGCGGTGGTGATCACTGTGACCGGGGCCGCATCGGCGAGCATGAACTGGATCCGCGCTGCCGGCAACGCCGGGTCGATCGGAAGGTAGGCCGCCGCGCTCTTGAGCACGGCCAAGATCGCCACGATCGCTTCGGCTGAACGTGACAACAGCAGCGCCACACACTTTCCCGGACCTGCACCGCGTTCGCATAACGAATGCGCCAACCGGTTGGCCGCCTCATCAAGCTCACGATAGGTCATGGACCGGCCATCGCAGGTCAGGGCCACCGCGTCTGGCGTTCGCTCCACCTGCGCAGCGAACACCACCGGAATCGATGTCGGGGTTGGTGGTTGGGTCAAAACCGCGCGGTTGCCGAACGCGTCCAAACGCGCGTGCTCACTCTCATCGAGCAGATCTATCGAGGACAACGACCGAGTCGCATTGGCGCTCAACGCCACCAAGGCCCGCCGCATCCGTGCGGACAGGTCTGCGACGTCCAAATCCGTGGTTGCTGTGACAGCTGCGCTAGCATCTAGCGTCAGCGTCAGCCGGCCGTCGGTCAGGTTGGCCATGATGGTGATCGGGAAGTGCGTCCTTGGGGCAAGCCCAACCGCGGGGCGGAGATTCAGTTCCTGGGAGCCAGGTTCTTCGCTGCCCAACCCGATGATCGGGAAGTTCTCGAATGAGATCATGGTGTCGAACAGGTCGCCGACTCCTGCCAGCTGACGCAGCCGCGCGCTACTGAAATAGCAGTGCTCACGCAGCCGTGCCGAATCTCGCTGTACGATCGAACATTGCTCAGCTACAGTCGCTTTCGGGTTAAGTCGGACTCTCAATGGCACCGTGTTGATAAACAGGCCGACCATCGACTCGACGCCGGACAGGTCGGCGGGCCGGCCCGATACCGTGACCCCGAAGACGACGTCATCGCGGCCGGTCAGCGATGACAACACCAGCGCCCACCCGACCTGCGCGAGTGTGTTCACGGTAACGCCGCAACTTCGGGCGACGTCGACCAGGCGAGTGGTCGCGTCCTTGTCTAAACTCAATGCCGAGTGCTTGGGTTGATCGCTCGGGCACGCACCTGTGCTGCCGCTCAACGCCCTCACCAACAGGGTTGGTGCAATCGGACCGGCGAGGTGTTCCCGCCAAAGCTGTTCGCCTGGCGCCGGGTCGCGTCGAGCCAGCCAGCCAATGTAGTCACGGTAGGGCCGTGCAGGACCCAGTGAGTCGACATTGCCGCCTAGCAGATACAGAGTGAACAGCTCCCTGACCAAGATCGGTACTGACCACCCGTCGATCACGATGTGGTGGATAGTGATGAGGAGTCGCCAATGGGCGTCCGGCAATTCGATGAGCAGGAAACGGATAGCGGGGCCCTGTTCGAGGTTGAATCCGCCGCGGCGTTCCTCGTCCTCCAGTACGGTGACCATCTCCTGCGTGGCGGTGACGTGCCGCCATGGCAGATCGAAGTCAGATGGCACCACCTGTACTGGGTTGGGCAGGCCGTGGCTGACAAATCGGGCCCGTAGGTTCGGGTAGCGGTTCAGCATCGCTAGCGCGCAGGTACGCAACAGGTCGGGATCCAGTGGCCCACACACGTCGATCGTCAGGCCGAGCAGGTACGGGTCGCTGGACCCACCGCCGTTGAGCATCGCAAACGCAAACAGACCCTGCTGAAGCGGGCTGAGCATCATCACGTCGTCGATGCCTGCCGCATGATGACGCTCTCGTAGAGCGGCCAGGTCGGAGGGCGACAGTCCAGATGTGCTCATCGGCGGGTGCCGCACGTCGGTTTCGGCAAGAGCGATAGCGCTTGTGCTTTCCCCCCTTTCGGTGTCCTCGCGAATGGTGTCGTCTAATGCGGCGGCCAGTTGCATGACGGAGGGGTGCTCGAAGACCATCTGGGGGGTAAGTGGCAGACCTTCTTCACGCACTCGGGCGGCCAGTTGTAACGTGCCGACACTGTCGCCACCGAGGGCCAAGAACACATCGGTCCGCCCGACCTGGGTGACGCCAAGAAGCTGCTCGATGGCGATTGCCAGGGTTCGTTCGGTATCGGTACGGACCGGATCGAACGACGCCCTGCCGCCCGCCTTCGGTCTATGCTCTCGAACAACAGCCGAATCCCCCACCCATGCTTCGACATTGAGGGCCGGGTTGAGCCATAGCCTCTTCCGCTGGAATGCGTAGGTAGGTAAATCAACTCGTCGTGCACCCCAGCTCGCGTGTGCGGCAGTCCAGTCGATCGGCGTACCGGCGACATACAACCTGGCCAGCCCGGTCACGAACGAGATGACTTCGTCGGTGTCGGGTCGCAGCAGCGGTGCGATTGTCACCGCTCCGGTGCCGCCTTGGGCGTCCGGCACAGCATCGGGTGCGACCCTATCTGGAATCACGGTGGTGAGTTCACGGGTCGGACCAAACTCCAGAAAGTTGGCGATGCCCTCTTTGGCGCGTGCGCGACGGATCGCATCGTCAAGACGAGCCGGCCCCTGCGACTGCCTGATCCAATACTCTTGGGAGCGAAACAGAGACGGATCAACCACATCGCCCGATTGGCCCGCGATGATTGCCATCGTCGGGACTCGGAAAGTCAGCCGATGACAAATCGCTGAAAGCTCCGTCGAGGGCCTGGCGTGGCTTGCAACGAGCATGCAGGCATCCGCCAGCGACCAGACGCCAGCAAGGTATGTAGCGGTGATGACGTCAGCAGTGGAGTTCGCAAGTATGAGATCCGGCCGAAACCCCCACGATTCCGCGAGCCGAAATTGCGCAACCTGGACGGCAAACAACGCAGGCTTGGCATATGCGGATTGGTCCAGCAACCTGGCAGTGTCTGATTCGCCATCGGCGAATATCACGTCATGCAGCGGGACTTCCATCTGTTCATCAAAGATGGAACACACCTCATCAAATGCATTGGCGTACATTCGAAAACTCGAGTACAGCTGGCTTCCCACACCTGTGAGTCGCGCGCCTTCGCCCGGAAACACTGCCGCAGTTCTCGCGGACACGTTGGCCAGTCCACGTAGGATCGCCGATGACGCCTCGCCCGCTGCCAGCGATCGCAGGCCGTCGAGCAGCTCATCGCGACCACGGCCTACTACAACTGCTCGATGGTCGAACTGTGTTCGGGAACTGGCAAGCGAATACGCGATGTCGACTGGACGAAAGTCACCATTCTGCTTGAGTTGCGCTAACATGCGTGCGGCCTGCATCGGCAGCGCCTCAGCGGATTTCGCGGTCACCACCCATGACACGATCGGTTCCAGACTTTCGCCTGGGGCGTCAGCTATGTCATCCATCGCAGTAGGCGACCGGGGAGCTTCTTCGACGATCAAGTGCGCGTTGGTGCCACTCATGCTGAATGCTGACACTCCCGCCAGACGCGCACCGTCCTTCTGCGGCCACGGGTGGGGCTCAGTAGCTAGCAGAACGCCTGTCGTTGACCAATTGGCATACTGAGCAGGTTCGTCCGCGTGCAGAGTCGGCGGAATGATTCCATGGCGCATGGCCTCGACGATCTTGATGACCCCGGCGACACCGGCCGCTGCCGAAGTGTGGCCGATGTTCGATTTGACGGACCCCAGCCACAACGGACGACCCTGTTGCCGGTTTCGGCCGTATGTCGCCGCCAGGGCATCTGCTTCGATCAGGTCACCGAGCATCGTCCCCGTGCCATGTCCCTCGACCACGTCCACCGCTGCCGCATCCAGGCGGGCATTGGCTAACGCCTGCTTGATAACCCGCTGCTGAGCTAAACCGTTCGGTGCTGTAAGGCCGTTGGTGGCCCCGTCCTGATTGACTGCAGAACCCCGCACCAGCGCCAGCACGGGATGCCGGTTCTTGCGCGCATCCGATAGCCGTTCCAACAGCAGCATCCCAACACCCTCGCCCCATCCTATGCCGTCCGCTGCTGCCGCGAATGACTTGCACCGCCCGTCAGGAGCAAGTCCAAGGCCTCCCCCGAATCCGGCAAAGGCTAGTGGTGTTGACATTGCTGTCACGCCTCCGGCCAGTGCCAACGAGCATTCCCCCATCCGCAGCGATTTCACGGCTTCATGTATCGCCACGGATGAAGATGAACACCCGGTGTCGATGACCATGGCCGGTCCCTCGAAGCCGAAGAAATACGAGATCCGGCGAACGGCCATGCTCAGCGATTGGCCGGTCATCAGGAAGGGACGAACTCCATGCGGGTCTTCAGTCAGGATCTCCACGTTCGAGTGAGAGTTGGGCGGCATGCCGACAAAAACCCCGGTGCCGCTTGCGCGAATAGTCGACGGATCAATACCGGCTCGCTCCAACACTTCCCAAGTCGATTCGAGCAGCAATCGGTGCTGCGGGTCCATGGCCAAAGCCTCTGCATGGCCGATCCCGAAGAAGTCTGCATCGAACTCGGTGACGTGGGATACGAAGCCGCCGAACCGCACGTACGATTTCCAGGCGAGGTCGGCATCACAGTCGGGCGAACCGTTGATTTCCCAACCGCGGTCGGTCGGCCACTCCGATATCAGATCGCGACCTTCGACCACGGCAGACCACAAGTCCTCAGGCGAGTCCAACCCGCCGGGATAACTACACGCCATACCGACGATGGCTACCGGCTCATGCGTTTTCGCCTTGACGTCCCGCAATCGCCGACGCGTCTCCTCTAACTCCACCACGACGCGCTTGAGGTAGTCGTGGAGTTCTTCCTGACTCGCCACCGCAGATCCTCCGCTTATAGATTCCGACAACGATCAACGAACGACGACACTTGACGAAGCCAGGTCCGAAGCGCGCCAAACGATCCAAGGCTTGGCCCGCGGTCCAGATTGCCCGCCGTGTCCCTCGCGTCGGCTCCGTGTCAGCATTATTGCCTATCCTGGACGTTCGAGAGGGCCATTCTCGCTGCTGGGCCAGTTGTCCTAGGGAGCCACCCGGCCCGGCCGGTCGGCCGTAGCCACCTAGACACTGTGACGCGAAAGCGATTGTAAACATTCACATCTGCGATTTGGACCCCCCGCCGCACACCAAGGGGATGGCGTGTGCTGGCGCCAGCTATCGATAATGCACCCTCGACCGCCACGGGCACAAAGTACACCTTGCGCGACGATGCTGAGGCCGCAACGCGATTGGGTCACGACCGCTCGCCGATACGCTGCGGCACGTCAACTGGGGCTAGGGCGGGTCTGAGGAACCGGCAGAGCCCGCTGACTGAGCCCATCGCCGCGAACCGCGATCGAAATGAACGGTATTGAAGTCGTAGTTCCAACCGAACAGACCACCACATCACATGTATGAAAGTTCCGGGCTCTAGCATCCTCACAACACCCATCTAAATGCCGGCGGTCACAGAATTCTTGTGTCACCGGCAACTGCAACTGTGTATGCTCTCATCAAACGACATCCTCCCGGGGCCGAAAGCTCGGCACGCACTATCCACGTTCGTAATTTGGATCCCAGTGCTGCCTCGGGATGGAGTCATGACAACGTGATAGCACGCCACCTCGAATAACACAATACCAAGATTGGTAGTGCGAAACTCGTTAAGGAGAGTTGTAGTGTGAAAACGTCAACACTATTCAAACGAACGGAACAGCGAGCGGGCGACGATTATATCGTTGTGATCGGCGCGGGTGTCATGGGCACATGTATTACCACGATGGCACTGGGCCATGGTGCACCTGTGCTATTGATTGACACGGACATGAATAAGATTGACCGATCTTGCACTGAGATACGGACGCAGCTTCGGCATGGTCGTCTATTGTCAAAGTTCCCGCCTGGCGTGGCCGCCGGGCAGTTAGCTGTTGGTAACAAGATCGAACTGGCTGGGCGCGCTGTTGCAGTGGTAGAGGCGATAACAGAGAACCGCAAACTTAAACAGATGGTGCTTCAAGAGGTGCAGGCTCAGGTCGAGCCTACCACCCCGCTTATTACCAATACTTCGGGAATTCCCATCGATGAGCTGGCCACCTCCTTGCGGCGCCCCGAGGACCTCGTTGGGGCGCATTTCATGAATCCCGCCTATCTGATCGGTATGGTCGAAGTCATACGCGGGCCGCGTACGGCTGAAGTCACTTTGGACGCAGTTGGCAACCTGCTGAAAAGTCTCAATCGGCAAATGATAGTTGTCCGGGACAGCCCGGGATTTGTAACCAGTCGACTGCTGCATCCGATGATTAATGACGCGGCTCGACTAGTTGAAGAGGGGGTCGCCACCGTCGAAACAGTTGATTCGTTGATGGTGGGCTGCCTGGGCCATGCAGTTGGTCCGCTTCGCACGGCGGACCTTATCGGCATCGACAACCTAATCGACTCACTCGATGCCTTGCATGAACGGACCGCAGAAGAACGTTATAAACCATGTAGCTTGCTATTGGACAAAAAGGCAAATGGACATCTAGGGCGTAAGACTGATCAGGGATTCTACAAGTACAGTGCAGGTGTGATGTGAACGCAGAGAACTACTTACAAACGAATTCATCAGAGGACCACGTTACCAATGAGTTGGTTGCATTGCTAAGCAAGCGCTTGAAGACCACCGTCCAGCCCGAACAAGAGCTGTTCACCGAAGGTCTGATCAACTCCATGTTCGCGCTGGAACTGGTTGTCCAGATTGAAACGCAATTCGATATTGAGGTCGAAGGTCGAGACCTGGACATGGAGAACTTTCGGTCAGTCAATGCGATGGCCAGTCTGGTTAACCGGCTCATCGAAAAATGAAGATCTCAGAGGTGCTTGCCGAGGAGTGCAACTTCTTCGACGACCTCATCGGATGTCGAGCTTCGGAATGGGACGAGCAGGCAAGAATCCCGACTGAAGTCGTTCGCCGTGCAGCGGAATCTGGATTGCTTTGCCCACAGGTTCCAGTAGCTGTTGGAGGTCGCGGGTTCGACAGTTTGCATACTGGCGAACTGGCCGCACACGTGGGAAGCCGCTGTAGTTCGTTGCGCAGCGTGATGACGTCACAGGGGATGGCCGCGTGGGCTATTCAAAGGCTTGGTAACAAGAATCAACGTAACGTGTTTTTGCCCCAACTGAGCGGCGGTAAAGTAGCCGCAGTCGGTTTCACGGAGCCTAATGCTGGTAGCAACCTCTCCGGTATATCTACCAGCATTAGCTGCGACGGAGATGTCGCAACCGTCAATGGGCACAAGAAATGGGTCACCGGATCGGTATATGCAGACTTCATCGTTGTGTTCGGCCGTATCGGAGATGGGGCGGCGGCGATAATAGTGCCGACGTCCGCTCCCGGCGTGCGGCTAGAAGCGATCACCGATGGACTTGGCTGCCGCGCGGCCGGACACGCAGACATCTACTTGAATGACGTTCGACTTCCGGCCGAGAACATTCTGGGGCGCGAACCGCAGTCCCTTCCGCTGATCACAACGATCGCGCTGCAGTACGGGCGGATATCCGTTGCCTGGGGTTGCGTAGGAATACTGCGGGCTTGTCTCGACCAAGCCGCAGGACACGCGCGTGCACGCCGGCAATCCGAAAAAGCCCTGGTAGAGCATCAGTTGATCAAGCGCTATCTGGCGGAGATCTTCGTACTTGAGCAGACCGCGGCGCACCTATGCGAAGAGGCCAGCCGAGCATGGGATTCGGCAATGCCAGATCTAGCGATGAAGGTCGTCCTTGCCAAGCACGTAAGTTCCCAAAACGCCACAAAGGGAGCAGCGATGGCGGTACAGATACTCGCTTCGGCAGGCGCGCACAGTGGCGATTTGGTGGCGCGTGCCTATCGGGATTCGAAGCTCATGGAGATCATCGAGGGCAGCACTGAAATATCCCAGTTGATCCTGTCGGACTACGTAATGTCACTTTATTAATGAGGACTGGGAGGCGGTGCCATGGCTGAACACACGGGTTTCGTAAAGTGTCTCGTTTGGGATCTTGATAACACTCTTTGGAACGGCACATTGCTCGAGGGCGACAACGTATTGATCGCCGATGAAACCCGGCAAGTGATCGAGGTACTAGACTCGCGTGGGATAATTCAATCGATTGCAAGTAAGAACGACCGCGACTTGGCGTGGGCGCGCGTTTGCGAACTTGGAATTTCAGACTACTTTGTTTTCCCTCAGATAGCTTGGGCGCCGAAGTCGAGCTCGATCAAGCATATTGCGGAAAAGCTTAATTTTGCATTCAACGCGATTGCGTTTATTGACGA
Source organism: Mycobacterium basiliense (assembly GCF_900292015.1). Classification (NCBI taxonomy): domain Bacteria; kingdom Bacillati; phylum Actinomycetota; class Actinomycetes; order Mycobacteriales; family Mycobacteriaceae; genus Mycobacterium; species Mycobacterium basiliense. The sequence goes on along the minus strand of NZ_LR130759.1, from coordinate 3,144,727 downwards.
CCTCGCAACGGAGCGCGCGGAGGTGAGTTATCACCTTCCGGACGTCCGCTGTTATCGGAATGACGATATCCTTACCTTGCCGACACTACCTGAATTTTCTCCAATCGTAACGGCCGATGCTAGCCGTCGCCGGAATATGTACAGAGCAGCGGAACAAAGAGAAGAATTCCGTAGCACGTTCGAAGACAATGATGAAGATTTCTTGCGTTCACTGAATCTCAGGCTGCGCATCGAGAGCGCGGCGGAGGAAGATATCCCTCGAGCGGAGGAGCTGACGCTGCGTACCAGCCAGATGAATGCGACCGGGGTTCATTATTCGGAGAAAACGCTGCGAAAGCTATGTGCTGAACCGGGCTACGAGCTGATGTTGGCAAGCCTGGACGACCGCTTCGGCTCCCACGGAATAATCGGTCTCATCCTGCTGGAGAAGAACTGTGCCTATTGGCACCTCAGGCTATTAGCGACTTCCTGTCGCGTTGTCATGTTTGGCGTGGGTGCGACCATACTGACATGGTTAATCAACCACGCTTCGAATGCGGGTGTCCATTTGGTTGCTGATTTTCGCAAGACCGACCGCAATCGAGTAATGGAAGTCACATACCGGTTCAATGGATTTGGAGACTCCGCTTGTGCTTGTTACAGTTCGCTGCCCCATCTGGAAGGGGTCAAACGGATGCACCTCGTGCCGGAGTCCCGAGCGTGGCCGACCACGATGCGTTTAGAGGCACCAGACCTGACAGCTACTTCTTCCGGGCGAGCGTAATGCCGTCCGCCATTGGCAACATAGACAAGTCGACCCGGTCATCGGTCAATAAGAATGAGTTGAGTTCTCTAATCGCGACCGTTTCAGGGCTGTTGTCTCCATTGTTGATGACCCGCCCGAACAGCAGAGTGTTGTCGATAATGATCAGCCCGCCCGGACGGGTCAGCAGCAGCGCGCTCTCGTAGTAAGTCCGATAGCTGGCCTTATCAGCATCAATAAAGACCATGTCGATCGAGCCCGGTCCCCGTTCCCTGAGCAGGTTTGCTAGCGTGTCAACAGCATCGCCAATTCTTAGGTCGATTCGATCATCGACGCCTGCTTGCTGCCAATATCTTCGTCCGGTCGCCGGCCAACGCCTAGTGATGTCACACGTTATGAGCTGGCCGTTTTGCGGCAGGGCTTGCGCCATGCAAAGTGTGCTGTAGCCAGTGAAGGTACCGACTTCAACTATGACTTGTGCATTGGTTATTTTCACCAAAAGCGCAAGAAATTGTCCCTCTTCCGCCATGATTTGCATCGCTTGCCCCATGGGATAGGTGGATGTTTCTTCACGAAGTTCCCGGAGAAGCTCGCATTCACGTAGCGACTCATTGCGAAGGTAGTCGAGGAGTGCGGACGAAAGGGCGGTTTGGTCGGCCATTTGTCTCCAATAGCTGTTCTCGTGTAATCAAGGACCGATTTCTACTGGCAGCGCTCATGTTTTGTCATGGGCCGCGGACCGCCAACGTCATTCGTCCTCATCTTCGGGTGTTTTTCCGAGCGCCATCGCGACTAGATCTTCGGGGCTTAAGACGTCGACAACGTCGAGAATATCTTGCCGATGAGCTGGCCGGTTCTCACCGCGAAGATCTTTCTGATCGATTCGTGGCCTCACGCTTTGAGTGGCTAGGCCAAGCAGCTGGTCTAGAAGACCCGTCTCCCGAAGGTCTTTGATGGGAATCGTTCGTAGCACGGACCACACCTCTTCGTCATCGGACGCCAAGGGCTTTCCATCCCCGGCATGACTCTTTCCGATGACTTGCTGGCGCAAATATCCTGCCAGTGTGGTTGGGGTGGGGTAGTCGAAGATCACGGCGGGTGAAAGGGTCAGTCCGGTAGTGGTTTTGAGGCGGTTGCGTAGTTCGACTGCGGTTAGGGAGTCAAATCCTAGGTCTTGAAACGCTCGTTCGGGTGTGATGTCTTGGGGGTTGGGATGGCCTAACACCGCGGCTATTTCTGCACACACCAACTCCACCAGTAGGCGGTGTTGCTCGTCAGGTGAAAGTCCGTCGAGGCGCTGCGTTAGCTTTGAAATCGATTGGGCTGCAGCGTCGGTGCTAGTGATGAGGCGTCGTCGGGGGTGGTTGAGTAGGTTGTCGAACAGTGGTGGTAGCCCTTGGCTGGTGGCCGGGTTGGCCAGTGCGGCCCGGTCTAGCTGGGCGGCCACCACCACGGGGTGGTCCAATACCAGTGCGGTATCGAAGAGTTCGACGGCCTGTTGGGCGGTCATCGCGGCCATCCCGGCGCGACCTATCGCGCCGGCTTGTTCCCATAGGCCCCACGCCAGCGATATAGCGGGCAGTCCGGTCGCGCGTCGGGAGGTGGCTAACGCATCCAGAAACGTGTTAGCTGCTGCATAGTTGGCTTGTCCTGGGTTACCCAGTATTCCAGCCATTGAGGAACACAGCACAAACATCGACAACCCTAGATCACGGGTTGCTTGATGCAGATTCCACGCCGCATCCACCTTGGCGGCTAACACGGTGTTCACCCGTTGCGGTGTCAATGAGGTAACCACTGCATCATCGAGAGCACCCGCGGCATGAATCACCCCAGTCAACGGCGGCCAGTGCTGATCTAACTGAGCCATCAACTGATCCAGCGCATCGGAATTAGCCACATCACAAGCCAACACCTCGACCCGGGTAGCCCCAGCCTCGTGCAACGATGCCACCAACCCGGCCGCCCCCGCCGCCGCATCCCCCGACCGACTGACCAACACCACATGACCCACCCCATAAGCAGTGATGACATGACTAGCCAACACCGCACCCACCATCCCAGTCCCCCCGGTCACCAACACTGTGCCCCCTGGATCCAACGCAGTTGACTTGCCGTGTCGATCAGCACTATCCACCGGGGTAAGTCGTGGGGCATAGGTTGTGTTGTCGCGGACTAGTAGTTGGGGTTCTGTGATGTTGATCAGGTTGACCCAGTCGGTGTTGGTGTGATCGGTGGTGGTGTCGGTATCGATCAACACGATCTGGCCGGGATGTTCGCTTTGTGCCGAGCGGATCAAACCCCATACTGCGGCCGCACCCAGATCAGTGATGTCTTCACCGGGCAGTCCCACCGCGCCGTGGGTCACTATCACCAACGTGGCTGTGGATGTGGCGGCTGTTGAGTTGAGCCACTGCTGTACTACGTCTAACGCGGTGTGGGTAGCGTGATACACCGATTCCACCACCGCGGTATCGGTTGACCGGTATTCCCAAATGACCACGTAGCGGCGGTTGTTATCGGTGGTGGTGGTGTCAAAGGTGTTCCAGGACAACACCACGGGTCGTTCAGCGGTTTCAGCGGTTTCAGCGGTGGTAATGGGTGTCCAGACCACGTCCAGTAGATCCTGACCGGACCCGCCTAGCGCGGTGTTGACCGCGGTGTTGAGTTGCTCGGTGCTGATCGGGCGAGTGATGAGCCCTTCCACGTTTAGTACCGCTAATCCACTGGTATCGGTGAGTTGCAGCGAGATCTCTTTATCGGGCCCGTCGCTATCTGGCAGGTTGAGGTGTGCTCGTATCCGTGAAGCGCCCGTGGCGTGCAGCGTTACTCCGGTCCAGCAAAACGGTAAAAAGATCTGGTCGGTGTCGGTGTCGGTGTTGGTGGTTAATGCTGCGGTGTGCAACACCGCATCCAGGAGCACGGGATGAATCCCGAACCCGTCCACGGTGATGCCGGTGTTGTCGGGGATGGTGATTTCGGCGAATATTTCCTGGTCGCGCCGCCACAACGCGGTCAATCCTCGAAACGCTGGCCCGTAGTCATAACCGCGTTGGGCCAGCCGCGGGTAGGCATCACCGATATCGACCGGCAGTGCGCCTGCGGGGGGCCACACCGATAAATCGGTATCGATTGTCGTGGTTAATGTTTGGGGTCCTACAGTGGCCTCGGCGTGCAGGATCCACTGGGCATGGGGTTGTTCACCGCGCGAATACACCGATACCCTGTGTCGGTCCACCTCCTCAGCGGCGCTGATCACCACCTGAATCTGCACTGCGGTTTCGGTAGGCAACACTAACGGTGCGGTCAGCACCAACTCGTCAATGACTGCAGCACCGACCTCATCAGCAGCACGGATAGCCAACTCCACAAATCCAGTACCCGGGAACAGCACCACCCCCGAGACGACATGATCGGTTAGCCAGGGCTGGGCTGACTGGGACAGTCGCCCGGTCAAAACCACGTCGCCGGTCTCAGGGTGGTGAATTACCGCACCCAACAAACCATGCCCGGCCCCACCTAGGCCCAGCCCGGCCGGATCAAAAGCCCCCACCAGGTTGGGGAGTAGCCAGTAACGGCGCCGCTCAAAGGCATAGGTGGGCAACTGCACCCGATGTCCACCGGCAAGCGCTAAGCGCCAGTTGATTGGTACCCCGGCGACAAAGGCCTGGCCCACCGACAACCAGAACCGATCCAACCCGCCCTCATCGCGACCCAAAGTGGGTACTACCACTGCGTCGTGGTACTGCTCATCGGCGAGGGTTTCTGCAATGGCGGCCAGTAGTACCGGGTGTGGACTGGCCTCGATGAATACTCGATATCCCCGCTGTGCAGCCCCGCGCACCGCTTGCTCGAGCTCTACGGTTTGGCGCAGGTTGGCAAACCAATACCGTGCATCGAGCTCGGCGGTATCTAGTGGCTGACCGGTTACGGTGGAGATCAACTCGATCTCGCCGGATCGCGGCGCGATGCCATCCAACGCCGCTATTAGCGACTCTTCGAGCGTGTCGACCTGCGGTGAGTGTGAGGCGTAATCGACTTCGATGTGACGTGCCCGCACCCCCGCGGCCTCAGCGGCTTGGACCAGTTGCGTGATCGCTTTGGGTTCACCGGAGATGACCACCGCGCTCACACCATTGACCGCGGCCACCGCGAGGTGATCTTCCAAGCCGGCCATCAACTGTTGGGCTCGGTCGACACCACAGGCCAGGGAGGCCATCGCGCCTGAGCCGGCTAAGGCCACCAACAACCGACTACGAGTGGCCACCACCGCCGCGGCATCCTCAAGTGACAATGCCCCGGCCACATAGGCCGCAGCGATCTCGCCCTGGGAATGGCCCATCACCGCATCCGGTGTGACTCCCACCGAGGCCCATAGCTGCGCAAGCGAAACCATCAACGCCCACAACACTGGCTGGATCACATCGACGCGATCTAGCTGGTGGAGAGCATCGCCGCCACGGATCACCTCCAACAACGACCAGTCCACCCACGGCGTTAACGCCCGCTCACAGCGGGCCATCGCATCGGCGAAAACCGGTGAAGAATCCAGCAATTGAACACCCATGCCTAGCCATTGCGAACCTTGGCCGGGGAAGACCATTACGGTTTTGGTGGTCGGTAGGGCTTGTCCTACAGCCAGATTGGTGACGGGTTGATCGTTGGCTAGCCCGGTCAATCCGGTCAGTAAGGTGTGCTGGTCTGCACCAAGGATCACAGCGCGATGATCAAACACCGACCGCTGTGTCAGTGACCAACCCACATCACGGGGGTGAAGCTGGGGGTTTGACGTCAAAAAGTCCAATAGCCGTTGAGCTTGACTGGTTAACGCTGCCGCTGATTTCGCCGAAAGTACCCACGCCAACACAGATGACCCGTCGGGCACAGAATCTTCGGCCGCCTCCGCAGATTCGGACTTGGCGGGCTCTTCTAAGATCACGTGTGCATTGGTGCCGCTAATCCCAAACGAGGACACCGCGGCTCGACGGGGACGAGCATCGACCTGCCAAGGGCGAGGCTCGGTCAACAACTGCACGTGACCGCTTGACCAATCCACATGCGGGGACGGTTGATCAATATGCAGGCTGGCCGGTAACACCCCATGACGCATCGCCAGGACCATTTTGATCACCCCGGCCACCCCGGCCGCGGCCTGAGTGTGCCCCATATTGGATTTAACCGATCCCAACCACAACGGACACTGCGGATCACGGTCCTGGCCGTAAGTCGCCAGGATTGCCTGGGCTTCAATGGGATCGCCCAACACCGTGCCAGTCCCATGCGCCTCCACCACATCCACCTCGGCCGCACTCAACCCGGCATTAGTCAACGCCGCCCGGATCACCCGCTGCTGAGAAGGACCATTAGGCGCAGTCAAGCCATTACTAGCGCCATCCTGATTGACCGCACTACCACGCACCACCGCCAACACCTCATGACCCAACCGGCGCGCATCCGATAGCCGCTCCACCACCACCACCCCAACACCCTCAGAAAAACCCGTCCCATCAGCACCCGAAGCAAACGCTTTGCACCGCCCATCCACCGATAGCCCCCGCTGCCGGGAAAACCCCACAAACACTGACGGGGTGGCCATCACCGTCACTCCACCGGCTAACGCCAAATCGCACTCCCCCGAACGCAATGACTGGATCGCCCAATGCAGCGCCACCAACGACGAGGAACACGCGGTATCCACCGACACCGCAGGACCTTCCAACCCCAACACATACGCCACCCGCCCCGAGGCCACACTCGGCAGCGAACCGGTCAACCCGTAGACCTCGACCTCGTCGGTTATGCCGCTCCGGAAGCCGTGGGCATAAGCAGAGCCGGCGAGCCCGGTGAACACCCCGGTGGATGAGCCTCGCAGAGTCATGGGGTCAATGCCGGCGTTTTCTAGGGCTTCCCAGGAGCATTCCAGTAGCAGTCGTTGCTGGGGATCCATCGCTATTGCCTCACCAGCAGTGATCCCGAAGAACCCGGCATCAAAACCGGCCACATCCGTTAAGAACCCGCCCAAGCGGGTGTAGGTCTTACCCTCCGCGTCTGGGTCAGGGTCAAACAACCCATCCACATCCCAGCCCCGATCGGTGGGGAACTGTGAGATTACATCGCGGCCGTTGGCCAGCATGTCCCATAGGCCCGCGGGTGAGTGGACCCCACCGGGGAACCGGCATCCCATCCCCACGATCGCTATCGGCTCGTCGTCGATACGCACCCGCGCCGGCGCTACCGGCGTGGCGATCGGCTCGGTTGCACCCAGTTGTTTTCCGAGGTACTCCGCTACCGCGGTTGGGGTGGGGTAGTCGAAGGTCAGGGTGGGTGAAAGGGTTAGTCCGGTAGTGGTTTTGAGGCGGTTGCGCAGTTCGACTGCGGTTAGGGAGTCAAATCCCTGGTCTTGAAACGCTCGTTCGGGTGTGATGTTTTGGGGGTCGGGGTGGCCTAACACCGCGGCTACTTGTGCACACACCAACTCCACCAACACCTGATGGCGTTCGGTAGTGGCTAGTCCATGTAGGCGCTGCGCTAAGGCGGAGCTAGCTGTGGTGGTGTCGTGGTGGATGAGCCGTCGTCGGGGGTGGTGGATCAGGTTGGTGAACAGTGGGGGTAGTTGTTGGTTGGACACCGGGTTGGCCAGTGCGCTTCGGTCTAGCCGTGCGGCCATGACCACGGGGTGGTCGGTTAGGAGTGCGGTGTCGAAGAGTTCGACGGCTTGGTGGGCGGTCATGGCGGTGATTCCGCCGCGACTGATTCGTGAGACCTCGTGTGCACCCAGATGAGCGCTCATGGTGCTGGTTTGTTCCCATAGTCCCCATGCCAGTGATAGTGCGGGGAGTCCGGTTGCTCGGCGTGAGGTGGCTAGTGCGTCGAGAAAGGTGTTGGCTGCTGCGTAGTTGGCTTGTCCTGGGTTGCCGAGTATTCCGGCCATTGAGGAACACAGCACAAACAGTGATAGTGCTGAATTACGGGTTGCTTGATGCAGATTCCATGCGGCGTCGACTTTGGCGGCTAACACTGTGTTGAGGCGTTGGGGGGTCAGTGAGGTGATCACTGCGTCATCGAGAGTGCCCGCGGCATGGATCACTCCGGTCAGTGGTGGCCAGTGCTGGTCTAGCTGAGTCATCAACTGAGTTAGCGCGTCGGGGTCGGCCACGTCACAGGCCAATACCTCGACCCGGGTGGCTCCGGCCTGGTGCAGTGATGCCACCAACGCGGTTGACCCCGGTGCACTATCTCCAGAGCGGCTGACCAACACCACATGACCCACCCCGTAGGCGCTAACGACATGGCGGGCCAACACCGCACCGACCATCCCGGTCCCCCCGGTGACCAACACCGTGCCTTGAGCCAGGGTGTCGGTCCACGTTGCGGGCATGGTCAACACCACCTTGCCGACATGACGCGCCTGGCTGACAAACCGGTAAGCCTCTGGCGCACAGCGCACATCCCAGCTACGCATCGGCAACAACTGCAGTGCCCCAGCCTCAAACAACTCGATCACCTCGACCAACATCTGGCGGATGCGCGCCGGGTGGACGTCGGGCAGATTAATCACGTGGTAGGTGACGCCGGGGTGTTCGGTGGCGATCAGTTGTGGATCACGGATATCGGTCTTGCCCATTTCGATAAACCGTCCCCCACTGGCTAGTAGGCGCAGTGAGGCATCGTTGAACTCCCCGGCCAGCGCGTTGAGCACCACGTCGACGCCGCGCCCGCCGGTGGTCTCCATGAACTTTTGCTCGAATTCCAGGGTGCGTGAATCACCGATGTGGTCATCATCAAACCCCATGGCGCGCAGCGTGTCCCACTTACCGCGGCTGGCGGTGACAAACACCTGCGCCCCCCAATGGCGGGCCAGCTGCACCGCGGCCATACCCACCCCGCCGGTACCGGCATGAATCAGCACCGACTCCCCCGGCTGCAGCGCAGCCAGATCGGCTAACCCGTACCAAGCCGTCAAGAACGCCGACGGCACCGTCGCGGCCTGGGCAAACGACCACTCCGACGGCATCGTGACCACCACCCGCTGATCGACGACCGCCAACGGACCCACCCCAGTGATCAACCCGAGCACCCGATCACCAACGGCTACATCGGTCACCTCGGGCCCAACCTCCACCACCACCCCGGCGCCCTCTGCACCCAGTCCACCAAGCACCGCGGCCGGATCGGACACCACCGCCAGGGCCACCAACACATCCCGGAAATTGACCCCGACCGCGCTGACCGCCACCCGTAGTTGGCCCGCCTGCAGCGGCGCCTGGGCCGGCGGGTACGGCCGTATCGTCAGATCCTGCAGTGTGCCGCTACCCCCGGCGGTCAGCGCCCAGCCTGACTCCCCCGCTGGCAACGCCAGCAGCGGAGAAACCGGGGTTAGTCGTGGGGCGTATGTGGTGTGGTTGCGGATGAGTAGTTGTGGTTCTGTGGTGTTGATTAGGTTGGCCCAGTCGGTGTTGGTGTGGTCGGTGGTGTCGGTGTCGATCAACACGATTTGGCCGGGGTGTTCGTTTTGGGCGGAGCGGATGAGGCCCCATAGTGCGGCTGCGGCGAGGTCGGTGGTGTCCTCGTCGGGTAGTCCCACTGCGTGGTGGGTCACTATTACCAGTGTGGTGGTGGGGTGGGATTGTGTTGAGTTAAGCCATTGTTGGACGGTGTTTAGTGCGGTGTGGGTGGCGTGGTAGACCGATTCCACTGGTGGTGTGGTGGTGGGTGGGTATTCCCAGATGACGATGTGGTGGTTGTCGGTGGTGGGGGTGGTGGTGTGGAAGGTGTTCCAGGACATCACCACGGGTTGTTCGGTGGTGTGAGTGATGGTGTCTTTTATGTTGATCGGCGTCCACGTCACGTCTAACAGCTCTCGATCGGACCCTATGTCGGCCGTCGCGTTCAACGCTGCGTTCAGCTGCTCAGCGCTAATCGGGCGGGTTGCCACCGCGCGGACCGTCAACACGGGCAATCCGGCCGCATCGGCGAGTTCGACCGACACCGCCTCACCCGGTTGGTCGCCATCTAGCAGGGTCAGGCGTGCCCGTACCCGCGAGGCACCCCCGGCATGCAGCGTCACTCCGCTCCAGGAGAACGGCAACAGCGTCTGATCGGGGTCGGTGTTGTTGGCAACGGCCGCGGCGTGCAGCACGGCATCGAGCACCGCGGGATGAATCCCGAATTCGTCGACCTCGACATCAACATCCTCGGGGACGGCGACCTCGGCAAATATTTCTTGGTCGCGCCGCCACACCGCGGTCAAACCTCGAAACGCCGGCCCGTAGTCATACCCTCGCTCCGCCAGCCTCGGGTAGGCATCGGTGACATCGAGGGCCACCGCATCCGTGGGAGGCCACACCGACAGATCCGCGCCAGCCGGTATCGCCTCCACCACTACCGTGGCCTCGGCGTGCAACACCCATTCGGCATCAGGTTGCTCGCTGCGCGAGTACACCGACACCGCGCGCCGGCCCAACTGGCCGGCGGCGCCTACCACTACCTGCACCTGCACTCCCCCACCGGCAGGAAGCAGCAAGGGTGCGGCCAACACTAATTCGTCGATGCCCGCGCAACCGACCTCGTCACCGGCGCGGATGACGAGCTCCACAAATCCGGTGCCCGGGAATAACACCACCCCCGACACGGCGTGATCGGCCAGCCACGGCTGGGCAGACTGCGACAACCGCCCGGTCAGAACGACTCCACCCGACTCGGCCTGGTGTATCACGGCGCCCAACAACGCATGGTGGGCCTTCGACTGTCCCAAACCGGCAGCGTCCCCGCTACCGGCCGCTGCCGTTGACAGCCAAAACCTATGCCGCTCAAAGGCATACGTGGGCAACTCAACCGGGTGGGCAGAAGGACCGGCAAACACAGACCGCCAATCGACGGCGAGACCGGCCAGGAAAGCCTGGCCCACCGATAGCCAGAAACGGCGCAGGTCACCGTCGTCACGACCGAGCGTCGGAATGACGGTCACGCCGCTGGAGGACGCCCCCGAGCCAGCGGCGGCACATTCTTCAATATCGGCCAGCAACACCGGATGCGGGCTGGCCTCAACGAACACGTCATAGCCGTTTGCCAGCAACCGGCTGACCGCCGGCTCGAATTGAACGGTGTCTCTGAGATTCCGATACCAGTAGTTGCTATCCAGGCGTGCCGTGTCGAGCAAGCCGCCAGTGACCGTCGAATAGAACTCGGTGTCAGTCGACCTCATCGGTTGCACGGCATCTAGCTCGCCGAGCAATTCATCCCTGGACTGCTCGACTACCGGCGAATGGCCGGAAACGCTCGAGGGAATCCGAAATGCTCGAATCCCAGCTGATTCACACTCGATGACAATCTTCCTGAGGTTCTTCATCTCGCCCGAAACAACAGTCGCTTGAGGGCTATTGAGTGCGGAAATTTCCACCGGCCAACGGTCCAAGCGCTTCATGACCTCAGTGGCGGGTAGGTGTATAACAGCCATCCCACCACTCGCGCCGGCCAACGGTGCCAATAGCCGGCTCCGGCACGCCACCACCGCCGCTCCATCCTCCAACGACAACGCGCCCGCGGCACACGCCGCGGCGATCTCGCCCTGCGAATGGCCGATGACCGCATCCGGCACCACTCCCACCGAACGCCACAACGCCGCCAGCGACACCATCAACGACCACAACGCTGGCTGCATCACATCAACCCGATCCAGCCCCGGCGCCCCCTCCACGCCACGCACCACATTCAGCAGCGACCACTCCACCCACGCGTCCAACGCCTCCGCGCATCGGGCCATCTCTTCGGCGAAAACGGGCGATGATTCGAGCAATTCGACGCCCATCCCCACCCATTGTGAGCCCTGGCCGGGAAACACCATCACTGTCTTGCCCACCTGCCGGGCCTGGCCTACTACCACACCGGTACTCGGCTGCCCGCCAGCTACGGCGGCTAATCCCGCTAACAACACGTCGCGATCCGCCCCCACCACCACCGCACGGTGCTCAAACACCGACCGCCCCGCCAACGAGCGGCCCACATCAACGGCCGCCAAGCCGTGATCAGCGTGCACAAAGTCCAGCAGCCGTCGCGCTTGCCCTGCTAACGCCGATTCCGATTTGGCCGACACCACCCACGGCACCACCGACAACCCGATATCTCTGAAGTTCGTTATTACGGTTTGGCTTTCCCCCAGCGACGGCTCCTCCAGGATGACGTGTGCGTTGGTGCCGCTGATTCCAAATGAGGACACGCCGGCTCGGCGTGGATGATTGTTGGTGTGCCAGGGGCGGGGTTCGGTCAGTAATTGCACGTGGCCGCTTGACCAGTCCACGTGTGGGGAGGGTTGGTCGATGTGCAGGCTGGCCGGTAGCGTCGTGTGGCGCATGGCTTGGATCATTTTGATCACTCCGGCGATCCCGGCTGCGGCTTGGGTGTGGCCCATGTTGGATTTGATTGATCCCAACCACAGTGGTCGTTGGGGGTCGCGGTCTTGGCCGTAAGTCGCCAGGATTGCTTGGGCTTCAATGGGATCGCCTAACACCGTGCCGGTGCCATGAGCTTCTAACGCATCTACCTCGGCTGGGGATAACCCGGCATTGGCTAACGCGGCCCGGATCACCCGCTGCTGAGAGGGGCCGTTAGGTGCAGTCAAGCCATTGCTAGCGCCGTCTTGATTGACCGCACTACCACGCACCACCGCTAACACTTCATGACCAAGACGGAGAGCGTCAGAAAGCCGTTCTACCACCAAGACCCCGACGCCCTCGGAAAACCCGGTCCCATCAGCTGCCCCGGCGAACGCTTTGCAGCGCCCATCCGGTGATATTGCCCGCTGGCGCGCAAATCCCACAAAGCCCGCCGGAGACGCCATCACCGCGACCCCACTGGCCAACGCCAAATCGCACTCCCCCGAACGCAACGACTGGATTGCCCAGTGCAGTGTCACCAATGACGACGAGCACGCCGTGTCCACCGATACCGCAGGACCTTCCAGACCCAAAACGTACGCGACCCGTCCCGATGCCACACTCAGGACTTGCCCGGTCACTCCGTAAATCTCCACCTCCTCGGGCGCCCCACTCCCGTAGCTTTGTGCGTAACCAGAGCCTGCGAGCCCAGTGAATACTCCGGTTGCTGACCCTCGCAGCGATACGGGGTCAATCCCTGCGCGTTCCAGGGCTTCCCAGGAGCACTCCAACAACAGCCTTTGTTGGGGATCCATCACCAACGCCTCGCGCGCAGTGATACCGAAGAACGCGGCGTCGAAATCACCAGCGTCATGTAAGAACCCGCCCCAGCGTGTGTACGTCTTACCCACCGCGTCCGGATCCGGGTCATACAACCCATCGACATCCCAGCCCCGATCAGCGGGGAACTCAGAGATCACATCGCGGCCGTTGGCCACCATCTCCCATAGGCCCGCGGGCGAGTCCACCCCACCCGGAAACCGACACCCCATCCCCACAATCGCCACCGGCTCGCCCAGACCCACCCGCGCCCGCGCCATCGACAAGTGCACAGGCGACGAACCTATGAGCTGTTCGCCCAGATATGTCGCCAACGCAAAGGGGGTGGGGTAATCGAAGACTAGTGTTGGTGAAAGATTAAGCCCAGTAACAGTTTTCAGACGATTACGTAGGTCAACTGCGCTTAGTGAGTTAAATCCCAAGTCCTGGAATGTGGTGTCAGGATTGATGGCGGCGGCGTCGTGCCCCAACACGACTCCGGCCTCGCTGCGCGCCAAATCGACAAGAATCTGTTTTTGTTCAGCTTCGGATAACCCTTGCAACCGCCTGCGCAGCTTCCTTAGTGCTGGACCTTGGCCTGGCGAGCGCATCCCAGCCACCAACCCTCGCAACATCGGCTGAAGTTGTCCGTCCGCGGCCTCCCGTCGCAATGCGGAAAGATCCAGTCGTGCCGCTACCACAGAGATTTGACTTGACGCGGCTATTTCGTCAAACCACTGCAGCCACAGCTTCGTTGATATCGGGGCCAGCCCGGTCCGGTCGAGACGGGCCAGCTCGACCCCACCGATGAACTCTCTGCTCTGAGCCCATATGCCCCACGCGATCGCTTGCCCGGCCAGTCCACGCGACCGCCGATAAGCGGCTAGGCCGTCGAGAAAGCAGTTGGCGGCCGCATAGTTACCTTGTCCTGCGCCTCCAAGGACACCGGCTTCCGATGAATACATGATGAAAACCGAGAGGTCGAGATTCTCGGTGGCTTCATGCAAATACCACGCAGAATCGGCCTTGGCGGCCAGCACCGTGTCGATCCGGTCCGCTGTCAACGATGGGACTAAGCCATTATCGAACACTGCGGCGGTATGTATGACGCCGGTCAATCCGGGAATGGAGGCCACCAACTCGTGCACAGCGGCTCGGTCGGACACGTCGCATGCCTCAGTCCGCACGTCGGCACCTAATTCCGACAGCTCGGCTTGCAGGTGAGCCGCACCGGGCGCATCTGGCCCACGCCGACTGACTAGTACCAGCCGTTGCACTCCCCGTTTGGTCACCAGGTGCCGGGCGAGCTCTGCGCCTAAACCTCCTGTGCCCCCGGTGATTAGAACCACATCAGGGAACGACGTCGAGCGATCCCGCTGGGCGTCGACTTGAATACGGGCCAGACGTGCGGCGTGCACGACCCCGCCCCGCACCACGACTTGCGGCTCTTGCGCTGCTACCACCGCCGTGACGTCGACGTCCGATTGGTCGGCATCGACGATGATCACGCGGCCGGGATCTTCTGACTGCGACGACCGCACCAAGCCCCACACCGCCGAACCAGCCGGATCCGAGACCGTCTCGTCAGGCAGGGCGACGGCGCCCCGGGTAACTATCAGCAATGTGCCTAAGCCAAATCGTTGTTGGCCCAGCCAGGTCTGCAAAACGCCCAGCACCTGATGCGTTAGCCGATGGGTTCGCTGGACCGTATCGGTGTCGCCGCTGGACGGGCCGCAGTCCAGGAGCACTACGTCTGCGATGAGAGGCTCGTGGTCAGAGGCGACGTCTCCCCACGAGGCAACCGAGAGCGGCGGTAGCTGATCCGGTGGCGTTAGCGGTGACCACACCACCTCCATCAACCCATCTGAGACCGCAGAACCACCAGCCTCAGCTAGCTGCTCCGCCGACGTCGGTCGAGTCTGCAACGATGCCACCGAGAACACGGGCCGTCCGTCCGGGTCGGCCGCCCATAACGAGACCCGGCCATCGCCGCGGGGAGCAATATGCACCCGCAAGGTCGACGCTCCCGCCGCCCACAGAGAAACCCCTTCCCACGAGAACGGCAACGGAGTTGTATCTGCGCCATCTGTCAGAGTCTTGGGCTGCAACGCAGCATCAAGGAGGGCCGGATGGATCTCGAAGTGACCAAGTTCTTTCGATACGTCCCGTGGCGCCGCAACCTCAGCGAATACTTCCTGACCTCGCTGCCAGAGTGCGGTCAAGCCTTGAAACGCTGGTCCGTACTCATAGCCGCGCTCCGCCAGCGTCTCGTACGCGCCAGCGCTATCGACCCGTTCAGCACCTATCGGTGGCCAGTGCCCAGCGATTTCGCTCGCGCTCGGGCTCGTATTCCGCGGCGCTACGACTCCTCGAGCGTGTAGGGTCCACGTCTGGTCCGAGTCGAGCTCGGCGCGCGAATAAATGCAAAAGTTCCGCTTTTCATCCTCACCCGCCGCGTTCAGCACCACCTCAATCTGTCGTGCCCCCTCAGGGGTTAGGACCAGCGGCGCCTCCATCGTGAGGTCCCACACCATCGGACATGCGACCTCATTACCGGCGCGAAGTGCTAGTTCGACATATCCGGTGCCGGGGAAGAGCACCACTCCTGCTACGGCGTAGTCGGTGAGCCAGGGGTGGGTTGTGTGGGATAGTCGCCCGGTCAGGATGACTTCGCCGGTTTCGGGGTGGTGGATTACCGCGCCTAAGAGGGGGTGTTGGGCTGCTCGCAGGCCCAGTCCGGTCGGGTCAGACGTGGTTGTTGTGTTGGGTTGTAGCCAGTAGCGGCGTCGTTGGAAGGCGTAGGTGGGCAAGGGTATTTGGTGTCCACTGGTGAGCAGGGAGCGCCAGTTGATTTCTACCCCGCTGGTGAAGGCTTGGCTTGCTGTGGTGAGCAGTGAGGTGAGTTCGGGGTGGTTTTTGGTTAGTCCGGTGGTGATTACCGGTTGTGTTGGTGTTGATGATTGTTCTATTGCCGTGGTTAGTCCGCTTGCTGGGCCGGTCTCTAGGAAGTGTGTTACTCCGTGGTTTTGTAGGTAGTGGATGCTTTGGCTGAAGCGGACGGGTTGGCGGATGTGCTCGACCCAGTATTGGGCTGAGGCGAACTGGGGTCCGGCTGGTTGTGCGGTGATGTTGGAAATCACGGGGATTTGTGGTGGGTTGATTGTGGTGTGGGTGGCTAGGCGTTCGAATTCGTCGAGTATCGGTTCCATCAACGGGGAGTGAAACGCGTGGGAGACGGCCAGTCGTCGTGTTCGGCGTCCTTGGGTTGTCATCTGTT
Organism: Mycobacterium basiliense; assembly: GCF_900292015.1. Lineage (NCBI taxonomy): Bacteria > Bacillati > Actinomycetota > Actinomycetes > Mycobacteriales > Mycobacteriaceae > Mycobacterium > Mycobacterium basiliense. The sequence goes on along the minus strand of NZ_LR130759.1, from coordinate 3,128,517 downwards.
CTGCGATGGCGTGTACTGCTGCTTGGTGGCCGGAAATGACGATCGAGTCGGGGGCATTGATTGCCGCGATCGCTACCCCGGTTGGGAGTAAGGGCTCGATCTCTTCGGTGGTGGCGTTGATTGCGATCATGGCTCCACCGGTGGGCAGGGTCTGCATCAATCGGCCTCGGGCAGCGACTAGCATCGCGGCGTCGTTGAGTGATAACACGCCGGCGGCGTAGGCGGCGCTGAACTCCCCCACCGAATGACCCATCACGAAATCGGCGGTTAGGCCCCAGTGTTGTAACACCGTAAACAGGGCTGTTTCCACCGCGAACAGTGCTGGTTGGGAAAATTCGGTGCTATCTAACAACCCCGTATCGGTCCCCCAGAGCACTTCACGTAACGGCAACCGTAAATGCGTGTCGAGGGCCTCAGTGATCTCATCGAAGGCCTGTGTGAACACCGGCAACTGGTCATAGAGCTGCGTGCCCATGCCTAGCCATTGTGAGCCTTGGCCGGGGAAGACCATTACGGTTTTGGTGGTCGGTAGGGCTTGTCCGACGGTCAGGTTGGTGGTGGGTTGGTTGTTGGCTAGTGCGGTTAATCCGGTCAGTAGGGTGTGCTGGTCTGTGCCCAGGATTACTGCGCGGTGGTCAAAGGTTGATCGTTGGGTCAGTGTCCAGCCCACGTCGTGGGGGTGGGGTTGGGGGTTGGTGGTCAAAAAGTTTACGAGTCGTTGGGCTTGGTGGGTTAGTGCTGCCGCTGATTTGGCGGATAGTACCCATGGCAGTAGCGCTGACTTGTTGGGTGTGGGTTGTTCTGTTGTGGGTGGGGTTTGGGTGGTGGTGGTGGGTTCTTCGAGGATGATGTGTGCGTTGGTGCCGCTGATTCCAAATGAGGACACGCCGGCTCGGCGTGGATGATTGTTGGTGTGCCAGGGGCGGGGTTCGGTCAGTAATTGCACGTGGCCGCTTGACCAGTCCACGTGTGGGGAGGGTTGGTCGATGTGCAGGCTGGCCGGTAGCGTCGTGTGGCGCATGGCTTGGATCATTTTGATCACTCCGGCGATCCCGGCTGCGGCTTGGGTGTGGCCCATGTTGGATTTGATTGATCCCAACCACAGTGGTCGTTGGGGGTCGCGGTCTTGGCCGTAAGTCGCCAGGATTGCTTGGGCTTCAATGGGATCGCCTAACACCGTGCCGGTGCCATGAGCTTCTAACGCATCTACCTCGGCTGGGGATAACCCGGCATTGGCTAACGCGGCCCGGATCACCCGCTGCTGAGAGGGGCCGTTAGGTGCAGTCAAGCCATTGCTAGCGCCGTCTTGATTGACCGCACTACCACGCACCACCGCTAACACTTCATGACCAAGACGGTGAGCATCCGATAACCGCTCCAGCACCACCATGCCGGCGCCTTCAGAAAAACCGGTCCCATCAGCACCCGCGGCAAAGGGTTTGCACCGCCCATCCACCGATAGCCCCCGCTGCCGGGAAAACCCCACAAACACTGACGGGGTGGCCATCACCGTCACTCCACCGGCCAACGCCAAATCGCACTCCCCCGAACGCAACGACTGGATCGCCCAATGTAGCGCCACCAACGACGAGGAACACGCGGTATCCACCGACACCGCAGGACCTTCCAACCCCAACACATACGCCACCCGCCCCGATGCCACACTCGACAGCGAACCGGTCAACATGTAGGCGCTTGCCTCGGTGGCCCCACTTCCGTAGACCTGTCCGATAGTTCCGGCGAACACCCCGGTGGATGAGCCTCGCAGAGTCATGGGGTCAATGCCGGTGTTTTCTAGGGCTTCCCAGGAGCATTCCAGTAGCAGTCGTTGTTGGGGATCCATTGCTAATGCTTCTCCGGGTGTGATCCCGAAGAACCCGGCGTCGAAATCGCCGGCGTCATGCAAGAATCCGCCGTAGCGGGTGTAGGTCTTACCCTCCGTGTCTGGGTCAGGGTCAAACAACCCCTCCACATCCCAGCCCCGATCAGTGGGGAACTCCGACACCACATCACGGGCGCCGGCCACCAGATTCCACAACCGTTCCGGCGAGTCTGCCCCACCCGGGAACCGGCACCCCATCCCCACGATCGCCACAGGTTCAGAGGACCGCGCGATTAGTGCACGATTCTGCTGTGTTAGGCGCTCGACCTGCTTTACAGCCCTATGAAGGGCTTCGGTGGCCTTGGCAAGTTGCGCGTCCATCGATTTTCCTATCAATTCTCGTATGTTGCGGTTACGTTCACGAGGTCATCAAGTGTCATGTCTGAACCGGTTGGTTCGTCGTCTTGCTGGGGTTGGTCCTGATCACCAACCATTCCAAGAAGGATCTCGAGGACCCCTTCTGCTCTTAATCGTCTGACCGGAATGGATGCAACGAGGCGCTGGATCTCGGCATCCCGCGCGTCCTCATCTGAGCGAGTGTTCGGACTGCTACTTCCAAAGTGTTGGCCAAGGTGGTCGGCTACCGCGGTTGGGGTGGGGTAGTCGAAGATTAGGGTGGGTGAAAGGGTTAGTCCGGTAGTGGTTTTGAGGCGGTTGCGCAGTTCGACTGCGGTTAGGGAGTCAAATCCTAGGTCTTGAAACGCTCGTTCGGGTGTGATGTTTTGGGGGTCGGGGTGGCCTAACACCGCCGCTATTTCTGCACACACCAACTCCACCAGTAGGCGGTGTTGCTCGTCAGGTGAAAGTCCGTCGAGGCGCTGCGTTAGCTTCGAAATCGATTGGGTTGCAGCGTCGGTGTTTGTGATGAGGCGTCGTCGGGGGTGGTGGATCAGGTTGGTGAACAGTGGGGGTAGTTGTTGGTTGGTCACCGGGTTGGCCAGTGCGCTTCGGTCTAGCCGTGCGGCCATGACCACGGGGTGGTCGGTTAGGAGTGCGGTGTCGAAGAGTTCGACGGCTTGGTGGGCGGTCATGGCGGTGATTCCGCCGCGGTTGATTCGTGAGACCTCGTGTCCGCTTAGATGGGCGGTCATGGTGCTGGTTTGTTCCCATAGTCCCCATGCCAGTGATAGTGCGGGGAGTCCGGTTGCTCGGCGTGAGGTGGCTAGTGCGTCGAGAAAGGTGTTGGCTGCTGCGTAGTTGGCTTGTCCTGGGTTGCCGAGTATTCCGGCCATTGAGGAACACAGCACAAACAGTGATAGTGCTGAATTACGGGTTGCTTGATGCAGATTCCATGCGGCGTCGACTTTGGCGGCTAACACTGTGTTGAGGCGTTGGGGGGTCAGTGAGGTGATCACTGCGTCATCGAGAGTGCCCGCGGCATGGATCACTCCGGTCAGTGGTGGCCAGTGCTGGTCTAGCTGAGTCATCAACTGAGTTAGCGCGTCGGGGTCGGCCACGTCACAGGCCAATACCTCGACCCGGGTGGCTCCGGCCTGGTGCAGTGATGCCACCAACGCGGTTGACCCCGGTGCACTATCTCCAGAGCGGCTGACCAACACCACATGACCCACCCCGTAGGCGCTAACGACATGGCGGGCCAACACCGCACCGACCATCCCGGTCCCCCCGGTGACCAACACCGTGCCTTGAGCCAGGGTGTCGGTCCACGTTGCGGGCATGGTCAACACCACCTTGCCGACATGACGCGCCTGGCTGACAAACCGGTAAGCCTCTGGCGCACAGCGCACATCCCAGCTACGCATCGGCAACAACTGCAGTGCCCCAGCCTCAAACAACTCGATCACCTCGACCAACATCTGGCGGATGCGCGCCGGGTGGACGTCGGGCAGATTCAGCACCCGATAGACCACGCCGGGGTGCTCGGTGGCGATCAGTTGTGGATCACGGATATCGGTCCTGCCCATTTCGATAAACCGTCCCCCACTGGCTAGTAGGCGCAGTGAGGCATCGTTGAACTCCCCGGCCAGCGCGTTGAGCACCACGTCGACGCCGCGCCCGCCGGTGGTCTCCATGAACTTTTGCTCGAATTCCAGGGTGCGTGAATCACCGATGTGGTCATCATCAAACCCCATGGCGCGCAGCGTGTCCCACTTACCGCGGCTGGCGGTGACAAACACCTGCGCCCCCCAATGGCGGGCCAGCTGCACCGCGGCCATACCCACCCCGCCGGTACCGGCATGAATCAGCACCGACTCCCCCGGCTGCAGCGCAGCCAGATCGGCTAACCCGTACCAAGCCGTCAAGAACGCCACGGGCACCGTCGCGGCCTGGGCAAACGACCACTCCGACGGCATCGTGACCACCACCCGCTGATCGACGACCGCCAACGGACCCACCCCAGTGATCAACCCGAGCACCCGATCACCAACGGCTACATCGGTCACCTCGGGCCCAACCTCCACCACCACCCCGGCACCCTCCCCACCCAGCGCCAGAGCCGGATCGGACACCACCGCCAGGGCCATCAACACATCCCGGAAATTGACCCCGACCGCGCTGACCGCCACCCGTAGTTGGCCCGCCTGCAGCGGCGCCTGGGCCGGCGGGTACGGCCGTATCGTCAGATCCTGCAGTGTGCCGCTACCCCCGGCGGTCAGCGCCCAGCCTGACTCCCCCGCTGGCAACGCCAGCAGCGGAGAAACCGGGGTTAGTCGTGGGGCGTATGTGGTGTGGTTGCGGATGAGTAGTTGTGGTTCTGTGGTGTTGATTAGGTTGGCCCAGTCGGTGTTGGTGTGGTCGGTGGTGTCGGTGTCGATCAACACGATTTGGCCGGGGTGTTCGTTTTGGGCGGAGCGGATGAGGCCCCATAGTGCGGCTGCGGCGAGGTCGGTGGTGTCCTCGTCGGGTAGTCCCACTGCGTGGTGGGTCACTATTACCAGTGTGGTGGTGGGGTGGGATTGTGTTGAGTTAAGCCATTGTTGGACGGTGTTTAGTGCGGTGTGGGTGGCGTGGTAGACCGATTCCACTGGTGGTGTGGTGGTGGTGGGTGGGTATTCCCAGATGACGATGTGGTGGTTGTCGGTGGTGGGGGTGGTGGTGTGGAAGGTGTTCCAGGACATCACCACGGGTTGTTCGGCATTGTCAGTGTTGTCAGCACTGTGGGTGGTGGTGATGGGTGTCCAGATTAGGTGTAGGAGGTCTTGAGCGGATCGGGCTGTTGGTGTGGTGGTGAGTTGTTCGGTGTTGATTGGGCGGGTGATGAGTTTGTCGACGGTGAGGACCGTTGTTCCGTTGGTGTCGCTGAGGTGTAGTGAGATCGTTTGATCGGGTTGGTTGTTTTTTGGCAGGTTCAGGTGTGCTCGGAGTTGGGATGCGCCTGTGGCGTGCAGTGTTACTCCGGTCCAGGAGAACGGTAAAAGGATGGGGCTGATACCGGCGTCGGCGTCGGCGTCGGTGTCGGTGTCGGTGTCGGTGTCGGTGTCGGTGGTGGTGGTGTCGGTGTCGGTGGTGGTGGTGGTGGTGAGTGCTGCGGTGTGTAGTACGGCGTCGAGGAGTGCGGGGTGGATCCCGTATCCGTGGGTGTCGATGTCGGTGTTGTCGGGGATGGTGATTTCGGCGAATATTTCTTGGTCGCGTTGCCAGAGTGCGCTGAGTCCTTGAAACGCTGGCCCGTAGTGGTAGCCGTGTTGGGCTAGTTGTGGGTAGGCGTCGTTGATGTTGATGGGTCGTGCGTTGGTGGGGGGCCATACCGATAGGTCGGTATGGGTTGTTGTGGTGGGTCTTTGGGGTCCTACGGTGGCTTGGGCGTGCAGGGTCCATGGGGTTTGGGGTTGTTCGGTGCGCGAATACACCGTTACCGTGTGTTGGCTGGTTTCGTCGGCGGTGTTGATGAGTACTTGGATCTGTGTTGCGGTGTCGGGGGGAAGTACTAACGGTGTGGTGAGTATTAATTCCTCGATGACGGTGGCGCCGACTTCGTCGGCGGCGCGGATGACCAGGTCGAGGAATCCGGTGCCGGGGAAGAGCACCACTCCTGCTACGGCGTGATCGGTGAGCCAGGGGTGGGTTGTGTGGGATAGTCGCCCGGTCAGGATGACTTCGTCGGTTTCGGGGTGGTGGATTACCGCGCCTAAGAGGGGGTGTTGGGCTGCTCGCAGGCCCAGTCCGGTCGGGTCAGACGTGGTTGTTGTGTTGGGTTGTAGCCAGTAGCGGCGTCGTTGGAAGGCGTAGGTGGGCAAGGGTATTTGGTGTCCACTGGTGAGCAGGGAGCGCCAGTTGATTTCTACCCCGCTGGTGAAGGCTTGGCTTGCTGATAGCCAGAACCGATCCAGTCCGCCCTCGTCTCGGCCTAGGGTGGGTAGTACTGCGGTGTCGTGGTGTTCTTTGTTGGTGAGGGTTTCTGCGATGGCGGCCAGTAGTACCGGGTGTGGGCTGGTTTCGATGAATACTCGATAACCCTGTTGTGCGGCTGTGTGTATGGCTTGTTCGAGTTGTACGGTTTGGCGCAGGTTGGCAAACCAATACCGGGCGTCGAGTTTGGTGGTGTCGAGTGGTTGGCCGGTTACGGTGGAGATCAGTTCGATCTGGCTAGATTGTGGTGTGATGCCATCTAGGGCGGCTATTAGCGGCTTTTTGAGTGTGTCGACCTGTGCTGAGTGTGAGGCGTAGTCGACTTCGATGTGACGGGCTCGTATTCCAGCGGTCTCGGCGGTTTGGATCAGTTGTGTGATGGCCTGGGGGTGACCGGAGATGACTACGGTGTTGGTGCCGTTGACCGCGGCGAGGGCGAGGTGATCTGTCGAGTCGGTCAACAATTGTTGTGCTTGGTCGGGGCCGCAGGCCAGGGAGGCCATCGCGCCTGTGCCGGCTAGGGTCATTAACAGTCGACTGCGAGTGGCGATTACCGCTGCGGCGTCTTCGAGTGAGAGTGCGCCGGCGATATAGGCTGCTGCGATTTCGCCTTGGGAATGGCCGATCACGGCATCGGGTGTGACTCCTACCGAGGCCCATAGCTGGGCCAGTGAGACCATCAGTGCCCATAACACGGGTTGGATCACATCGACGCGGTCTAGCTGGTGGGTATCATCGACGCCGCGGATGACGTCCAACAATGACCAGTCCACCCAGGGTGTTAACGCGTGTTCGCAGCGGGTCATCGCGTCGGCGAAAACTGGTGATGTTTCCAGTAATTGAACGCCCATGCCTAGCCATTGTGAGCCTTGGCCGGGGAAGACCATTACGGTTTTGGTGGTCGGTAGGGCTTGTCCGACGGTCAGGTTGGTGGTGGGTTGGTTGTTGGCTAGTGCGGTTAATCCGGTCAGTAGGGTGTGCTGGTCTGTGCCCAGGATTACTGCGCGGTGGTCAAAGGTTGATCGTTGGGTCAGTGTCCAGCCCACGTCGTGGGGGTGGGGTTGGGGGTTGGTGGTCAAAAAGTTTACGAGTCGTTGGGCTTGGTGGGTTAGTGCTGCCGCTGATTTGGCGGATAGTACCCATGGCAGTAGCGCTGACTTGTTGGGTGTGGGTTGTTCTGTTGTGGGTGGGGTTTGGGTGGTGGTGGTGGGTTCTTCGAGGATGATGTGTGCGTTGGTGCCGCTGATTCCAAATGAGGACACGCCGGCTCGGCGTGGATGATTGTTGGTGTGCCAGGGGCGGGGTTCGGTCAGTAATTGCACGTGGCCGCTTGACCAGTCCACGTGTGGGGAGGGTTGGTCGATGTGCAGGCTGGCCGGTAGCGTCGTGTGGCGCATGGCTTGGATCATTTTGATCACTCCGGCGATCCCGGCTGCGGCTTGGGTGTGGCCCATGTTGGATTTGATTGATCCCAACCACAGTGGTCGTTGGGGGTCGCGGTCTTGGCCGTAAGTCGCCAGGATTGCTTGGGCTTCAATGGGATCGCCTAACACCGTGCCGGTGCCATGAGCTTCTAACGCATCTACCTCGGCTGGGGATAACCCGGCATTGGCTAACGCGGCCCGGATCACCCGCTGCTGAGAGGGGCCGTTCGGTGCAGTCAAGCCATTGCTAGCGCCGTCTTGATTGACCGCACTACCACGCACCACCGCTAACACTTCATGACCAAGACGGTGAGCATCCGATAACCGCTCCACCACCACTACCCCGACGCCCTCACCCCAGCCGGTCCCATCAGCACCCGCGGCAAAGGGTTTGCAGCGCCCATCGGCGGCCATCACCCGCTGCCGGGCGAACCCGACAAAGCCTGCTGGGGTGGCCATTACCGTCACTCCACCGGCTAACGCTAAATCGCACTCCCCCGAACGCAACGACTGGATCGCCCAATGCAGCGCCACCAACGACGAGGAACACGCGGTATCCACCGACACCGCAGGACCTTCCAACCCCAACACATACGCCACCCGCCCCGAGGCCACACTCAAGGCCTGGCCGGTCACCCAATACCCTTCTGCCTCCTCGGTAACCGCGTTCCCATACCCCGGCTGCCCGACGATGCCGGTGAACACCCCGGTCGATGAGCCTCGCAGAGTCATGGGGTTAATGCCGGTGTTTTCTAGGGCTTCCCAGGAGCATTCCAGTAGTAGTCGTTGTTGGGGATCCATTGCTAATGCTTCTGCGGGTGTGATCCCGAAGAACCCGGCGTCGAAATCTCCGGCGTCATGTATGAATCCGCCGTAGCGGGTGTAGGTTTTGCCCACCTGGTCGGGGTCGGGGTCATAGAGGTGTTCGAGGTCCCAGCCCCGGTCGGTGGGGAACTGTGAGATTACATCGCGGCTGTTGGCCAGCATGTCCCATAGGCCCGTGGGTGAGTGGACTCCACCGGGGAATCGGCATCCCATGCCGACGATCGCTATTGGCTCGTCGATGCTGGGCTGTGTTCGTGTTGGCGTGGTGATCGGTTCGGTTAGCCCCGTTAGTTGTTGGTCGAGGTGGTCGGCTACCGCGGTTGGGGTGGGGTAGTCGAAGATTAGGGTGGGTGAAAGGGTTAGTCCGGTAGTGGTTTTGAGGCGGTTGCGTAGTTCGACTGCGGTTAGGGAGTCAAATCCTAGGTCTTGGAATGCTTGTTGGGGTGTGATGTTTTGGGGGTCGGGGTGGCCTAACACCGCGGCTATTTGTGCACACACCAACTCCACCAACACCTGATGGCGTTCGGTAGTGGTTAGTCCATGTAGGCGCTGCGTTAGCTTCGAAATCGATTGGTTTGCAGCGTCGGTGTTTGTGATGAGGCGTCGTCGGGGGTGGTGGATCAGGTTGGTGAACAGTGGGGGTAGTTGTTGGTTGGTCACCGGGTTGGCCAGTGCGCTTCGGTCTAGCCGTGCGGCCATGACCACGGGGTGGTCGGTTAGGAGTGCGGTGTCGAAGAGTTCGACGGCTTGGTGGGCGGTCATGGCGGTGATTCCGCCGCGGTTGATTCGTGAGACCTCGTGTCCGCTTAGATGGGCGGTCATGGTGCTGGTTTGTTCCCATAGTCCCCATGCCAGTGATAGTGCGGGGAGTCCGGTTGCTCGGCGTGAGGTGGCTAGTGCGTCGAGAAAGGTGTTGGCTGCTGCGTAGTTGGCTTGTCCTGGGTTGCCGAGTATTCCGGCCATTGAGGAACACAGCACAAACAGTGATAGTGCTGAATTACGGGTTGCTTGATGCAGATTCCATGCGGCGTCGACTTTGGCGGCTAACACTGTGTTGAGGCGTTGGGGGGTCAGTGAGGTGATCACTGCGTCATCGAGAGTGCCCGCGGCATGGATCACTCCGGTCAGTGGTGGCCAGTGCTGGTCTAGCTGAGTCATCAACTGAGTTAGCGCGTCGGGGTCGGCCACGTCACAGGCCAATACCTCGACCCGGGTGGCTCCGGCCTGGTGCAGTGATGCCACCAACGCGGTTGACCCCGGTGCACTATCTCCAGAGCGGCTGACCAACACCACATGACCCACCCCGTAGGCGCTAACGACATGGCGGGCCAACACCGCACCGACCATCCCGGTCCCCCCGGTGACCAACACCGTGCCTTGAGCCAGGGTGTCGGTCCACGTTGCGGGCATGGTCAACACCACCTTGCCGACATGACGCGCCTGGCTGACAAACCGGTAAGCCTCTGGCGCACAGCGCACATCCCAGCTACGCATCGGCAACAACTGCAGTGCCCCAGCCTCAAACAACTCGATCACCTCGACCAACATCTGGCGGATGCGCGCCAAGCCAGCCTCGGGCAGATCAAACGCCTGGTAGGTGACGCCGGGGTGTTCGGTGGCGATCAGTTGTGGATCACGGATATCGGTCTTGCCCATTTCGATAAACCGTCCCCCACTGGCTAGTAGGCGCAGTGAGGCATCGTTGAACTCCCCGGCCAGCGCGTTGAGCACCACGTCGACGCCGCGCCCGCCGGTGGTCTCCATGAACTTTTGCTCGAATTCCAGGGTGCGTGAATCACCGATGTGGTCATCATCAAACCCCATGGCGCGCAGCGTGTCCCACTTACCGCGGCTGGCGGTGACAAACACCTGCGCCCCCCAATGGCGGGCCAGCTGCACCGCGGCCATACCCACCCCGCCGGTACCGGCATGAATCAGCACCGACTCCCCCGGCTGCAGCGCAGCCAGATCGGCTAACCCGTACCAAGCCGTCAAGAACGCCACGGGCACCGTCGCGGCCTGGGCAAACGACCACTCCGACGGCATCGTGACCACCACCCGCTGATCGACGACCGCCAACGGACCCACCCCAGTGATCAACCCGAGCACCCGATCACCAACGGCTACATCGGTCACCTCGGGCCCAACCTCCACCACCACCCCGGCACCCTCCCCACCCAGCGCCAGAGCCGGATCGGACACCACCGCCAGGGCCATCAACACATCCCGGAAATTGACCCCGACCGCGCTGACCGCCACCCGTAGTTGGCCCGCCTGCAGCGGCGCCTGGGCCGGCGGGTACGGCCGTATCGTCAGATCCTGCAGTGTGCCGCTACCCCCGGCGGTCAGCGCCCAGCCTGACTCCCCCGCTGGCAACGCCAGCAGCGGAGAAACCGGGGTTAGTCGTGGGGCGTATGTGGTGTGGTTGCGGATGAGTAGTTGTGGTTCTGTGGTGTTGATTAGGTTGGCCCAGTCGGTGTTGGTGTGGTCGGTGGTGTCGGTGTCGATCAACACGATTTGGCCGGGGTGTTCGTTTTGGGCGGAGCGGATGAGGCCCCATAGTGCGGCTGCGGCGAGGTCGGTGGTGTCCTCGTCGGGTAGTCCCACTGCGTGGTGGGTCACTATTACCAGTGTGGTGGTGGGGTGGGATTGTGTTGAGTTAAGCCATTGTTGGACGGTGTTTAGTGCGGTGTGGGTGGCGTGGTAGACCGATTCCACTGGTGGTGTGGTGGTGGTGGGTGGGTATTCCCAGATGACGATGTGGTGGTTGTCGGTGGTGGGGGTGGTGGTGTGGAAGGTGTTCCAGGACATCACCACGGGTTGTTCGGCATTGTCAGTGTTGTCAGCACTGTGGGTGGTGGTGATGGGTGTCCAGATTAGGTGTAGGAGGTCTTGAGCGGATCGGGCTGTTGGTGTGGTGGTGAGTTGTTCGGTGTTGATTGGGCGGGTGATGAGTTTGTCGACGGTGAGGACCGTTGTTCCGTTGGTGTCGCTGAGGTGTAGTGAGATCGTTTGATCGGGTTGGTTGTTTTTTGGCAGGTTCAGGTGTGCTCGGAGTTGGGATGCGCCTGTGGCGTGCAGTGTTACTCCGGTCCAGGAGAACGGTAAAAGGATGGGGCTGATACCGGCGTCGGCGTCGGCGTCGGTGTCGGTGTCGGTGTCGGTGTCGGTGTCGGTGGTGGTGGTGTCGGTGTCGGTGGTGGTGGTGGTGGTGAGTGCTGCGGTGTGTAGTACGGCGTCGAGGAGTGCGGGGTGGATCCCGTATCCGTGGGTGTCGATGTCGGTGTTGTCGGGGATGGTGATTTCGGCGAATATTTCTTGGTCGCGTTGCCAGAGTGCGCTGAGTCCTTGAAACGCTGGCCCGTAGTGGTAGCCGTGTTGGGCTAGTTGTGGGTAGGCGTCGTTGATGTTGATGGGTCGTGCGTTGGTGGGGGGCCATACCGATAGGTCGGTATGGGTTGTTGTGGTGGGTCTTTGGGGTCCTACGGTGGCTTGGGCGTGCAGGGTCCATGGGGTTTGGGGTTGTTCGGTGCGCGAATACACCGTTACCGTGTGTTGGCTGGTTTCGTCGGCGGTGTTGATGAGTACTTGGATCTGTGTTGCGGTGTCGGGGGGAAGTACTAACGGTGTGGTGAGTATTAATTCCTCGATGACGGTGGCGCCGACTTCGTCGGCGGCGCGGATGACCAGGTCGAGGAATCCGGTGCCGGGGAAGAGCACCACTCCTGCTACGGCGTGATCGGTGAGCCAGGGGTGGGTTGTGTGGGATAGTCGCCCGGTCAGGATGACTTCGTCGGTTTCGGGGTGGTGGATTACCGCGCCTAAGAGGGGGTGTTGGGCTGCTCGCAGGCCCAGTCCGGTCGGGTCAGACGTGGTTGTTGTGTTGGGTTGTAGCCAGTAGCGGCGTCGTTGGAAGGCGTAGGTGGGCAAGGGTATTTGGTGTCCACTGGTGAGCAGGGAGCGCCAGTTGATTTCTACCCCGCTGGTGAAGGCTTGGCTTGCTGTGGTGAGCAGTGAGGTGAGTTCGGGGTGGTTTTTGGTTAGTCCGGTGGTGATTACCGGTTGTGTTGGTGTTGATGATTGTTCTATTGCCGTGGTTAGTCCGCTTGCTGGGCCGGTCTCTAGGAAGTGTGTTACTCCGTGGTTTTGTAGGTAGTGGATGCTTTGGCTGAAGCGGACGGGTTGGCGGATGTGCTCGACCCAGTATTGGGCTGAGGCGAACTGGGGTCCGGCTGGTTGTGCGGTGATGTTGGAAATCACGGGGATTTGTGGTGGGTTGATTGTGGTGTGGGTGGCTAGGCGTTCGAATTCGTCGAGTATCGGTTCCATCAACGGGGAGTGAAACGCGTGGGAGACGGCCAGTCGTCGTGTTCGGCGTCCTTGGGTTGTCATCTGTTCTGCGATGGCGTGTACTGCTGCTTGGTGGCCGGAAATGACGATCGAGTCGGGGGCATTGATTGCCGCGATCGCTACCCCGGTTGGGAGTAAGGGCTCGATCTCTTCGGTGGTGGCGTTGATTGCGATCATGGCTCCACCGGTGGGCAGGGTCTGCATCAATCGGCCTCGGGCAGCGACTAGCATCGCGGCGTCGTTGAGTGATAACACGCCGGCGGCGTAGGCGGCGCTGAACTCCCCCACCGAATGACCCATCACGAAATCGGCGGTTAGGCCCCAGTGTTGTAACACCGTAAACAGGGCTGTTTCCACCGCGAACAGTGCTGGTTGGGAAAATTCGGTGCTATCTAACAACCCCGTATCGGTCCCCCAGAGCACTTCACGTAACGGCAACCGTAAATGCGTGTCGAGGGCCTCAGTGATCTCATCGAAGGCCTGTGTGAACACCGGCAACTGGTCATAGAGCTGCGTGCCCATGCCTAGCCATTGTGAGCCTTGGCCGGGGAAGACCATTACGGTTTTGGTGGTCGGTAGGGCTTGTCCGACGGTCAGGTTGGTGGTGGGTTGGTTGTTGGCTAGTGCGGTTAATCCGGTCAGTAGGGTGTGCTGGTCTGTGCCCAGGATTACTGCGCGGTGGTCAAAGGTTGATCGTTGGGTCAGTGTCCAGCCCACGTCGTGGGGGTGGGGTTGGGGGTTGGTGGTCAAAAAGTTTACGAGTCGTTGGGCTTGGTGGGTTAGTGCTGCCGCTGATTTGGCGGATAGTACCCATGGCAGTAGCGCTGACTTGTTGGGTGTGGGTTGTTCTGTTGTGGGTGGGGTTTGGGTGGTGGTGGTGGGTTCTTCGAGGATGATGTGTGCGTTGGTGCCGCTGATTCCAAATGAGGACACGCCGGCTCGGCGTGGATGATTGTTGGTGTGCCAGGGGCGGGGTTCGGTCAGTAATTGCACGTGGCCGCTTGACCAGTCCACGTGTGGGGAGGGTTGGTCGATGTGCAGGCTGGCCGGTAGCGTCGTGTGGCGCATGGCTTGGATCATTTTGATCACTCCGGCGATCCCGGCTGCGGCTTGGGTGTGGCCCATGTTGGATTTGATTGATCCCAACCACAGTGGTCGTTGGGGGTCGCGGTCTTGGCCGTAAGTCGCCAGGATTGCTTGGGCTTCAATGGGATCGCCTAACACCGTGCCGGTGCCATGAGCTTCTAACGCATCTACCTCGGCTGGGGATAACCCGGCATTGGCTAACGCGGCCCGGATCACCCGCTGCTGAGAGGGGCCGTTAGGTGCAGTCAAGCCATTGCTAGCGCCGTCTTGATTGACCGCACTACCACGCACCACCGCTAACACTTCATGACCAAGACGGTGAGCATCCGATAACCGCTCCAGCACCACCATGCCAACACCCTCGGCAAGCCCTACGCCGTTAGCGGCGTCGGCGAAGGGTTTGCAGCGCCCATCGGCGGCTAGTCCGCGTTGCCGGGAAAACCCGACAAAGCCTGCTGGGGTGGCCATTACCGTCACTCCACCGGCCAACGCCATCGAACATTCGCCACCACGCAACGCTTTGCAGGCTTCATGTAGCGCCACCAACGACGAGGAACACGCGGTATCCACCGACAGCGCAGGGCCGACGAAACCGAATACATATGCGAGCCGGCCCGATAACACACTGCCTTCAGTGCTGGTCAGCCAGTAGTTTTCTACCGATTGGTCAAAGGCTTCATAGCGGGAGTTCATCGCGCCGACAAAAATTCCGGTTTGGCTGCCGTGCAACGAGTGTGGGTTAATGCCGGTGTTTTCTAGGGCTTCCCAGGAGCATTCCAGTAGTAGTCGTTGTTGGGGATCCATTGCTAATGCTTCTGCGGGTGTGATCCCGAAGAACCCGGCGTCGAAATCGCCGGCGTCATATACGAATCCGCCGTAGCGGGTGTAGGTTTTGCCCACCTGGTCGGGGTCAGGGTCAAACAACCCCTCCACATCCCAGCCCCGATCAGTGGGGAACTCCGACACCACATCACGGGCGCCGGCCACCAGATTCCACAACCGTTCCGGCGAGTCTGCCCCACCCGGGAACCGGCACCCCATCCCCACGATCGCCACAGGTTCAGAGGACCGCGACATCAAAGCGCGATTCTGCTGTTTCAGAAAGTCTATCTGTGCAAGGGCTTTTTGAAGGGCTTTCGTGGCCCTGACAAGTTGTGGGTCCATTTGTTGGGTCTGCCTTATCAATTGTCGTCGTCCAACGCCATGTTCACGAGGTCGTCAAGGCTCATGGATGAAACAGGAACTCGACCTTCTTCTTGCTGGAAGGGGACCTGATCACCAACCATTTGAAGAAGGACGTCGAGGACCCCTGCTTCTCGAAGTCGCTCGATAGGAATGGATGCAAGCAGGCGCTTCACCTTGTCGTCCTCATCATCGCTAGCTTGGCCGTTCTTGTGGCCGACGTCGCCAAAGTGTTGGCCGAGGTGGTCGGCTACCGCGGTTGGGGTGGGGTAGTCGAAGATTAGGGTGGGTGAAAGGGTTAGTCCGGTAGTGGTTTTGAGGCGGTTGCGTAGTTCGACTGCGGTTAGGGAGTCAAATCCTAGGTCTTGGAATGCTTGTTGGGGTGTGATGTTTTGGGGGTCGGGGTGGCCTAACACCGCGGCTATTTGTGCGCACACCAACTCCACCAACACCTGATGGCGTTCGGTAGTGGTTAGTCCATGTAGGCGCTGCGTTAGCTTCGAAATCGATTGGGTTGCAGCGTCGGTGTTTGTGATGAGGCGTCGTCGGGGGTGGTGGATCAGGTTGGTGAACAGTGGGGGTAGTTGTTGGTTGGTCACCGGGTTGGCCAGTGCGCTTCGGTCTAGCCGTGCGGCCATGACCACGGGGTGGTCGGTTAGGAGTGCGGTGTCGAAGAGTTCGACGGCTTGGTGGGCGGTCATGGCGGTGATTCCGCCGCGGTTGATTCGTGAGACCTCGTGTCCGCTTAGATGGGCGGTCATGGTGCTGGTTTGTTCCCATAGTCCCCATGCCAGTGATAGTGCGGGGAGTCCGGTTGCTCGGCGTGAGGTGGCTAGTGCGTCGAGAAAGGTGTTGGCTGCTGCGTAGTTGGCTTGTCCTGGGTTGCCGAGTATTCCGGCCATTGAGGAACACAGCACAAACAGTGATAGTGCTGAATTACGGGTTGCTTGATGCAGATTCCATGCGGCGTCGACTTTGGCGGCTAACACTGTGTTGAGGCGTTGGGGGGTCAGTGAGGTGATCACTGCGTCATCGAGAGTGCCCGCGGCATGGATCACTCCGGTCAGTGGTGGCCAGTGCTGGTCTAGCTGAGTCATCAACTGAGTTAGCGCGTCGGGGTCGGCCACGTCACAGGCCAATACCTCGACCCGGGTGGCTCCGGCCTGGTGCAGTGATGCCACCAACGCGGTTGACCCCGGTGCACTATCTCCAGAGCGGCTGACCAACACCACATGACCCACCCCGTACGTGGTGATGAGATGACGGGCTAACACCGTACCGACCATCCCGGTCCCCCCGGTGATCAAGACCGTGCCGGCTGGATCTAACGCGGTTGATGTGTTGGGTCTTTCGGTGCTTTGTACCGGGGTTAGTCGTGGGGCGTATGTGGTGTGGTTGCGGATGAGTAGTTGTGGTTCTGTGGTGTTGATTAGGTTGGCCCAGTCGGTGTTGGTGTGGTCGGTGGTGTCGGTGTCGATCAACACGATTTGGCCGGGGTGTTCGTTTTGGGCGGAGCGGATGAGGCCCCATAGTGCGGCTGCGGCGAGGTCGGTGGTGTCCTCGTCGGGTAGTCCCACTGCGTGGTGGGTCACTATTACCAGTGTGGTGGTGGGGTGGGATTGTGTTGAGTTAAGCCATTGTTGGACGGTGTTTAGTGCGGTGTGGGTGGCGTGGTAGACCGATTCCACTGGTGGTGTGGTGGTGGGTGGGTATTCCCAGATGACGATGTGGTGGTTGTCGGTGGTGGGGGTGGTGGTGTGGAAGGTGTTCCAGGACATCACCACGGGTTGTTCGGCATTGTCAGTGTTGTCAGCACTGTGGGTGGTGGTGATGGGTGTCCAGATTAGGTGTAGGAGGTCTTGAGCGGATCGGGCTGTTGGTGTGGTGGTGAGTTGTTCGGTGTTGATTGGGCGGGTGATGAGTTTGTCGACGGTGAGGACCGTTGTTCCGTTGGTGTCGCTGAGGTGTAGTGAGATCGTTTGATCGGGTTGGTTGTTTTTTGGCAGGTTCAGGTGTGCTCGGAGTTGGGATGCGCCTGTGGCGTGCAGTGTTACTCCGGTCCAGGAGAACGGTAAAAGGATGGGGCTGATACCGGTGTCGGTGTCGGTGGTGGTGGTGTCGGTGGTGGTGTCGGTGTCGGTGGTGGTGGTGGTGGTGTTGGTGGTGGTGGTGAGTGCTGCGGTGTGTAGTACGGCGTCGAGGAGTGCGGGGTGGATCCCGTATCCGTGGGTGTCGATGTCGGTGTTGTCGGGGATGGTGATTTCGGCGAATATTTCTTGGTCGCGTTGCCAGAGTGCGCTGAGTCCTTGAAACGCTGGCCCGTAGTGGTAGCCGTGTTGGGCTAGTTGTGGGTAGGCGTCGTTGATGTTGATGGGTCGTGCGTTGGTGGGGGGCCATACCGATAGGTCGGTATGGGTTGTTGTGGTGGGTCTTTGGGGTCCTACGGTGGCTTGGGCGTGCAGGGTCCATGGGGTTTGGGGTTGTTCGGTGCGCGAATACACCGTTACCGTGTGTTGGCTGGTTTCGTCGGCGGTGTTGATGAGTACTTGGATCTGTGTTGCGGTGTCGGGGGGAAGTACTAACGGTGTGGTGAGTATTAATTCCTCGATGACGGTGGCGCCGACTTCGTCGGCGGCGCGGATGACCAGGTCGAGGAATCCGGTGCCGGGGAAGAGCACCACTCCTGCTACGGCGTGATCGGTGAGCCAGGGGTGGGTTGTGTGGGATAGTCGCCCGGTCAGGATGACTTCGTCGGTTTCGGGGTGGTGGATTACCGCGCCTAAGAGGGGGTGTTGGGCTGCTCGCAGGCCCAGTCCGGTCGGGTCAGACGTGGTTGTTGTGTTGGGTTGTAGCCAGTAGCGGCGTCGTTGGAAGGCGTAGGTGGGCAAGGGTATTTGGTGTCCACTGGTGAGCAGGGAGCGCCAGTTGATTTCTACCCCGCTGGTGAAGGCTTGGCTTGCTGATAGCCAGAACCGATCCAGTCCGCCCTCGTCTCGGCCTAGGGTGGGTAGTACTGCGGTGTCGTGGTGTTCTTTGTTGGTGAGGGTTTCTGCGATGGCGGCCAGTAGTACCGGGTGTGGGCTGGTTTCGATGAATACTCGATAACCCTGTTGTGCGGCTGTGTGTATGGCTTGTTCGAGTTGTACGGTTTGGCGCAGGTTGGCAAACCAATACCGGGCGTCGAGTTTGGTGGTGTCGAGTGGTTGGCCGGTTACGGTGGAGATCAGTTCGATCTGGCTAGATTGTGGTGTGATGCCATCTAGGGCGGCTATTAGCGGCTTTTTGAGTGTGTCGACCTGTGCTGAGTGTGAGGCGTAGTCGACTTCGATGTGACGGGCTCGTATTCCAGCGGTCTCGGCGGTTTGGATCAGTTGTGTGATGGCCTGGGGGTGACCGGAGATGACTACGGTGTTGGTGCCGTTGACCGCGGCGAGGGCGAGGTGATCTGTCGAGTCGGTCAACAATTGTTGTGCTTGGTCGGGGCCGCAGGCCAGGGAGGCCATCGCGCCTGTGCCGGCTAGGGTCATTAACAGTCGACTGCGAGTGGCGATTACCGCTGCGGCGTCTTCGAGTGAGAGTGCGCCGGCGATATAGGCTGCTGCGATTTCGCCTTGGGAATGGCCGATCACGGCATCGGGTGTGACTCCTACCGAGGCCCATAGCTGGGCCAGTGAGACCATCAGTGCCCATAACACGGGTTGGATCACATCGACGCGGTCTAGCTGGTGGGTATCATCGACGCCGCGGATGACGTCCAACAATGACCAGTCCACCCAGGGTGTTAACGCGTGTTCGCAGCGGGTCATCGCGTCGGCGAAAACTGGTGATGTTTCCAGTAATTGAACGCCCATGCCTAGCCATTGTGAGCCTTGGCCGGGGAAGACCATTACGGTTTTGGTGGTCGGTAGGGCTTGTCCGACGGTCAGGTTGGTGGTGGGTTGGTTGTTGGCTAGTGCGGTTAATCCGGTCAGTAGGGTGTGCTGGTCTGTGCCCAGGATTACTGCGCGGTGGTCAAAGGTTGATCGTTGGGTCAGTGTCCAGCCCACGTCGTGGGGGTGGGGTTGGGGGTTGGTGGTCAAAAAGTTTACGAGTCGTTGGGCTTGGTGGGTTAGTGCTGCCGCTGATTTGGCGGATAGTACCCATGGCAGTAGCGCTGACTTGTTGGGTGTGGGTTGTTCTGTTGTGGGTGGGGTTTGGGTGGTGGTGGTGGGTTCTTCGAGGATGATGTGTGCGTTGGTGCCGCTGATTCCAAATGAGGACACGCCGGCTCGGCGTGGATGATTGTTGGTGTGCCAGGGGCGGGGTTCGGTCAGTAATTGCACGTGGCCGCTTGACCAGTCCACGTGTGGGGAGGGTTGGTCGATGTGCAGGCTGGCCGGTAGCGTCGTGTGGCGCATGGCTTGGATCATTTTGATCACTCCGGCGATCCCGGCTGCGGCTTGGGTGTGGCCCATGTTGGATTTGATTGATCCCAACCACAGTGGTCGTTGGGGGTCGCGGTCTTGGCCGTAAGTCGCCAGGATTGCTTGGGCTTCAATGGGATCGCCTAACACCGTGCCGGTGCCATGAGCTTCTAACGCATCTACCTCGGCTGGGGATAACCCGGCATTGGCTAACGCGGCCCGGATCACCCGCTGCTGAGAGGGGCCGTTCGGTGCAGTCAAGCCATTGCTAGCGCCGTCTTGATTGACCGCACTACCACGCACCACCGCTAACACTTCATGACCAAGACGGTGAGCATCCGATAACCGCTCCAGCACCACCATGCCAACACCCTCGGCAAGCCCTACGCCGTTAGCGGCGTCGGCGAAGGGTTTGCAGCGCCCATCGGCGGCTAGTCCGCGTTGCCGGGAAAACCCGACA
Source organism: Mycobacterium basiliense (assembly GCF_900292015.1). Lineage (NCBI taxonomy): Bacteria > Bacillati > Actinomycetota > Actinomycetes > Mycobacteriales > Mycobacteriaceae > Mycobacterium > Mycobacterium basiliense. The sequence goes on along the minus strand of NZ_LR130759.1, from coordinate 3,108,594 downwards.
AAGCCTGCTGGGGTGGCCATTACCGTCACTCCACCGGCCAACGCCATCGAACATTCGCCACCACGCAACGCTTTGCAGGCTTCATGTAGCGCCACCAACGACGAGGAACACGCGGTATCCACCGACAGCGCAGGGCCGACGAAACCGAATACATATGCGAGCCGGCCCGATAACACACTGCCTTCAGTGCTGGTCAGCCAGTAGTTTTCTACCGATTGGTCAAAGGCTTCATAGCGGGAGTTCATCGCGCCGACAAAAATTCCGGTTTGGCTGCCGTGCAACGAGTGTGGGTTAATGCCGGTGTTTTCTAGGGCTTCCCAGGAGCATTCCAGTAGTAGTCGTTGTTGGGGATCCATTGCTAATGCTTCTGCGGGTGTGATCCCGAAGAACCCGGCGTCGAAATCGCCGGCGTCATGTATGAATCCGCCGTAGCGGGTGTAGGTTTTGCCCACCTGGTCGGGGTCGGGGTCATAGAGGTGTTCGAGGTCCCAGCCCCGGTCGGTGGGGAACTGTGAGATTACATCGCGGCTGTTGGCCAGCATGTCCCATAGGCCCGTGGGTGAGTGGACTCCACCGGGGAATCGGCATCCCATGCCGACGATCGCTATTGGCTCGTCGATGCTGGGCTGTGTTCGTGTTGGCGTGGTGATCGGTTCGGTTAGCCCCGTTAGTTGTTGGTCGAGGTGGTCGGCTACCGCGGTTGGGGTGGGGTAGTCGAAGATTAGGGTGGGTGAAAGGGTTAGTCCGGTAGTGGTTTTGAGGCGGTTGCGTAGTTCGACTGCGGTTAGGGAGTCAAATCCTAGGTCTTGGAATGCTTGTTGGGGTGTGATGTTTTGGGGGTCGGGGTGGCCTAACACCGCGGCTATTTGTGCGCACACCAACTCCACCAACACCTGATGGCGTTCGGTAGTGGTTAGTCCATGTAGGCGCTGCGTTAGCTTCGAAATCGATTGGTTTGCAGCGTCGGTGTTTGTGATGAGGCGTCGTCGGGGGTGGTGGATCAGGTTGGTGAACAGTGGGGGTAGTTGTTGGTTGGTCACCGGGTTGGCCAGTGCGCTTCGGTCTAGCCGTGCGGCCATGACCACGGGGTGGTCGGTTAGGAGTGCGGTGTCGAAGAGTTCGACGGCTTGGTGGGCGGTCATGGCGGTGATTCCGCCGCGGTTGATTCGTGAGACCTCGTGTCCGCTTAGATGGGCGGTCATGGTGCTGGTTTGTTCCCATAGTCCCCATGCCAGTGATAGTGCGGGGAGTCCGGTTGCTCGGCGTGAGGTGGCTAGTGCGTCGAGAAAGGTGTTGGCTGCTGCGTAGTTGGCTTGTCCTGGGTTGCCGAGTATTCCGGCCATTGAGGAACACAGCACAAACAGTGATAGTGCTGAATTACGGGTTGCTTGATGCAGATTCCATGCGGCGTCGACTTTGGCGGCTAACACTGTGTTGAGGCGTTGGGGGGTCAGTGAGGTGATCACTGCGTCATCGAGAGTGCCCGCGGCATGGATCACTCCGGTCAGTGGTGGCCAGTGCTGGTCTAGCTGAGTCATCAACTGAGTTAGCGCGTCGGGGTCGGCCACGTCACAGGCCAATACCTCGACCCGGGTGGCTCCGGCCTGGTGCAGTGATGCCACCAACGCGGTTGACCCCGGTGCACTATCTCCAGAGCGGCTGACCAACACCACATGACCCACCCCGTACGTGGTGATGAGATGACGGGCTAACACCGTACCGACCATCCCGGTCCCCCCGGTGATCAAGACCGTGCCGGCTGGATCTAACGCGGTTGATGTGTTGGGTCTTTCGGTGCTTTGTACCGGGGTTAGTCGTGGGGCGTATGTGGTGTGGTTGCGGATGAGTAGTTGTGGTTCTGTGGTGTTGATTAGGTTGGCCCAGTCGGTGTTGGTGTGGTCGGTGGTGTCGGTGTCGATCAACACGATTTGGCCGGGGTGTTCGTTTTGGGCGGAGCGGATGAGGCCCCATAGTGCGGCTGCGGCGAGGTCGGTGGTGTCCTCGTCGGGTAGTCCCACTGCGTGGTGGGTCACTATTACCAGTGTGGTGGTGGGGTGGGATTGTGTTGAGTTAAGCCATTGTTGGACGGTGTTTAGTGCGGTGTGGGTGGCGTGGTAGACCGATTCCACTGGTGGTGTGGTGGTGGTGGGTGGGTATTCCCAGATGACGATGTGGTGGTTGTCGGTGGTGGGGGTGGTGGTGTGGAAGGTGTTCCAGGACATCACCACGGGTTGTTCGGCATTGTCAGTGTTGTCAGCACTGTGGGTGGTGGTGATGGGTGTCCAGATTAGGTGTAGGAGGTCTTGAGCGGATCGGGCTGTTGGTGTGGTGGTGAGTTGTTCGGTGTTGATTGGGCGGGTGATGAGTTTGTCGACGGTGAGGACCGTTGTTCCGTTGGTGTCGCTGAGGTGTAGTGAGATCGTTTGATCGGGTTGGTTGTTTTTTGGCAGGTTCAGGTGTGCTCGGAGTTGGGATGCGCCTGTGGCGTGCAGTGTTACTCCGGTCCAGGAGAACGGTAAAAGGATGGGGCTGATACCGGCGTCGGCGTCGGCGTCGGCGTCGGCGTCGGTGGTGGTGTCGGTGGTGGTGTCGGTGGTGGTGGTGGTGGTGTCGGTGGTGGTGTCGGTGGTGGTGGTGTTGGTGGTGGTGGTGGTGGTGGTGGTGGTGAGTGCTGCGGTGTGTAGTACGGCGTCGAGGAGTGCGGGGTGGATCCCGTATCCGTGGGTGTCGATGTCGGTGTTGTCGGGGATGGTGATTTCGGCGAATATTTCTTGGTCGCGTTGCCAGAGTGCGCTGAGTCCTTGAAACGCTGGCCCGTAGTGGTAGCCGTGTTGGGCTAGTTGTGGGTAGGCGTCGTTGATGTTGATGGGTCGTGCGTTGGTGGGGGGCCATACCGATAGGTCGGTATGGGTTGTTGTGGTGGGTCTTTGGGGTCCTACGGTGGCTTGGGCGTGCAGGGTCCATGGGGTTTGGGGTTGTTCGGTGCGCGAATACACCGTTACCGTGTGTTGGCTGGTTTCGTCGGCGGTGTTGATGAGTACTTGGATCTGTGTTGCGGTGTCGGGGGGAAGTACTAACGGTGTGGTGAGTATTAATTCCTCGATGACGGTGGCGCCGACTTCGTCGGCGGCGCGGATGACCAGGTCGAGGAATCCGGTGCCGGGGAAGAGCACCACTCCTGCTACGGCGTGATCGGTGAGCCAGGGGTGGGTTGTGTGGGATAGTCGCCCGGTCAGGATGACTTCGTCGGTTTCGGGGTGGTGGATTACCGCGCCTAAGAGGGGGTGTTGGGCTGCTCGCAGGCCCAGTCCGGTCGGGTCAGACGTGGTTGTTGTGTTGGGTTGTAGCCAGTAGCGGCGTCGTTGGAAGGCGTAGGTGGGCAAGGGTATTTGGTGTCCACTGGTGAGCAGGGAGCGCCAGTTGATTTCTACCCCGCTGGTGAAGGCTTGGCTTGCTGATAGCCAGAACCGATCCAGTCCGCCCTCGTCTCGGCCTAGGGTGGGTAGTACTGCGGTGTCGTGGTGTTCTTTGTTGGTGAGGGTTTCTGCGATGGCGGCCAGTAGTACCGGGTGTGGGCTGGTTTCGATGAATACTCGATAACCCTGTTGTGCGGCTGTGTGTATGGCTTGTTCGAGTTGTACGGTTTGGCGCAGGTTGGCAAACCAATACCGGGCGTCGAGTTTGGTGGTGTCGAGTGGTTGGCCGGTTACGGTGGAGATCAGTTCGATCTGGCTAGATTGTGGTGTGATGCCATCTAGGGCGGCTATTAGCGGCTTTTTGAGTGTGTCGACCTGTGCTGAGTGTGAGGCGTAGTCGACTTCGATGTGACGGGCTCGTATTCCAGCGGTCTCGGCGGTTTGGATCAGTTGTGTGATGGCCTGGGGGTGACCGGAGATGACTACGGTGTTGGTGCCGTTGACCGCGGCGAGGGCGAGGTGATCTGTCGAGTCGGTCAACAATTGTTGTGCTTGGTCGGGGCCGCAGGCCAGGGAGGCCATCGCGCCTGTGCCGGCTAGGGTCATTAACAGTCGACTGCGAGTGGCGATTACCGCTGCGGCGTCTTCGAGTGAGAGTGCGCCGGCGATATAGGCTGCTGCGATTTCGCCTTGGGAATGGCCGATCACGGCATCGGGTGTGACTCCTACCGAGGCCCATAGCTGGGCCAGTGAGACCATCAGTGCCCATAACACGGGTTGGATCACATCGACGCGGTCTAGCTGGTGGGTATCATCGACGCCGCGGATGACGTCCAACAATGACCAGTCCACCCAGGGTGTTAACGCGTGTTCGCAGCGGGTCATCGCGTCGGCGAAAACTGGTGATGTTTCCAGTAATTGAACGCCCATGCCTAGCCATTGTGAGCCTTGGCCGGGGAAGACCATTACGGTTTTGGTGGTCGGTAGGGCTTGTCCGACGGTCAGGTTGGTGGTGGGTTGGTTGTTGGCTAGTGCGGTTAATCCGGTCAGTAGGGTGTGCTGGTCTGTGCCCAGGATTACTGCGCGGTGGTCAAAGGTTGATCGTTGGGTCAGTGTCCAGCCCACGTCGTGGGGGTGGGGTTGGGGGTTGGTGGTCAAAAAGTTTACGAGTCGTTGGGCTTGGTGGGTTAGTGCTGCCGCTGATTTGGCGGATAGTACCCATGGCAGTAGCGCTGACTTGTTGGGTGTGGGTTGTTCTGTTGTGGGTGGGGTTTGGGTGGTGGTGGTGGGTTCTTCGAGGATGATGTGTGCGTTGGTGCCGCTGATTCCAAATGAGGACACGCCGGCTCGGCGTGGATGATTGTTGGTGTGCCAGGGGCGGGGTTCGGTCAGTAATTGCACGTGGCCGCTTGACCAGTCCACGTGTGGGGAGGGTTGGTCGATGTGCAGGCTGGCCGGTAGCGTCGTGTGGCGCATGGCTTGGATCATTTTGATCACTCCGGCGATCCCGGCTGCGGCTTGGGTGTGGCCCATGTTGGATTTGATTGATCCCAACCACAGTGGTCGTTGGGGGTCGCGGTCTTGGCCGTAAGTCGCCAGGATTGCTTGGGCTTCAATGGGATCGCCTAACACCGTGCCGGTGCCATGAGCTTCTAACGCATCTACCTCGGCTGGGGATAACCCGGCATTGGCTAACGCGGCCCGGATCACCCGCTGCTGAGAGGGGCCGTTCGGTGCAGTCAAGCCATTGCTAGCGCCGTCTTGATTGACCGCACTACCACGCACCACCGCTAACACTTCATGACCAAGACGGTGAGCATCCGATAACCGCTCCACCACCACTACCCCGACGCCCTCACCCCAGCCGGTCCCATCAGCACCCGCGGCAAAGGGTTTGCAGCGCCCATCGGCGGCCATCACCCGCTGCCGGGCGAACCCGACAAAGCCTGCTGGGGTGGCCATTACCGTCACTCCACCGGCTAACGCTAAATCGCACTCCCCCGAACGCAACGACTGGATCGCCCAATGCAGCGCCACCAACGACGAGGAACACGCGGTATCCACCGACACCGCAGGACCTTCCAACCCCAACACATACGCCACCCGCCCCGAGGCCACACTCAAGGCCTGGCCGGTCACCCAATACCCTTCTGCCTCCTCGGTAACCGCGTTCCCATACCCCGGCTGCCCGACGATGCCGGTGAACACCCCGGTCGATGAGCCTCGCAGAGTCATGGGGTTAATGCCGGTGTTTCTAGGGCTTCCCAGGAGCATTCCAGTAGTAGTCGTTGTTGGGGATCCATTGCTAATGCTTCTGCGGGTGTGATCCCGAAGAACCCGGCGTCGAAATCTCCGGCGTCATGTATGAATCCGCCGTAGCGGGTGTAGGTTTTGCCCACCTGGTCGGGGTCGGGGTCATAGAGGTGTTCGAGGTCCCAGCCCCGGTCGGTGGGGAACTGTGAGATTACATCGCGGCTGTTGGCCAGCATGTCCCATAGGCCCGTGGGTGAGTGGACTCCACCGGGGAATCGGCATCCCATGCCGACGATCGCTATTGGCTCGTCGATGCTGGGCTGTGTTCGTGTTGGCGTGGTGATCGGTTCGGTTAGCCCCGTTAGTTGTTGGTCGAGGTGGTCGGCTACCGCGGTTGGGGTGGGGTAGTCGAAGATTAGGGTGGGTGAAAGGGTTAGTCCGGTAGTGGTTTTGAGGCGGTTGCGTAGTTCGACTGCGGTTAGGGAGTCAAATCCTAGGTCTTGGAATGCTTGTTGGGGTGTGATGTTTTGGGGGTCGGGGTGGCCTAACACCGCGGCTATTTGTGCGCACACCAACTCCACCAACACCTGATGGCGTTCGGTAGTGGTTAGTCCATGTAGGCGCTGCGTTAGCTTCGAAATCGATTGGTTTGCAGCGTCGGTGTTTGTGATGAGGCGTCGTCGGGGGTGGTGGATCAGGTTGGTGAACAGTGGGGGTAGTTGTTGGTTGGTCACCGGGTTGGCCAGTGCGCTTCGGTCTAGCCGTGCGGCCATGACCACGGGGTGGTCGGTTAAGAGTGCGGTGTCGAAGAGTTCGACGGCTTGGTGGGCGGTCATGGCGGTGATTCCGCCGCGGTTGATTCGTGAGACCTCGTGTCCGCTTAGATGGGCGGTCATGGTGCTGGTTTGTTCCCATAGTCCCCATGCCAGTGATAGTGCGGGGAGTCCGGTTGCTCGGCGTGAGGTGGCTAGTGCGTCGAGAAAGGTGTTGGCTGCTGCGTAGTTGGCTTGTCCTGGGTTGCCGAGTATTCCGGCCATTGAGGAACACAGCACAAACAGTGATAGTGCTGAATTACGGGTTGCTTGATGCAGATTCCATGCGGCGTCGACTTTGGCGGCTAACACTGTGTTGAGGCGTTGGGGGGTCAGTGAGGTGATCACTGCGTCATCGAGAGTGCCCGCGGCATGGATCACTCCGGTCAGTGGTGGCCAGTGCTGGTCTAGCTGAGTCATCAACTGAGTTAGCGCGTCGGGGTCGGCCACGTCACAGGCCAATACCTCGACCCGGGTGGCTCCGGCCTGGTGCAGTGATGCCACCAACGCGGTTGACCCCGGTGCACTATCTCCAGAGCGGCTGACCAACACCACATGACCCACCCCGTACGTGGTGATGAGATGACGGGCTAACACCGTACCGACCATCCCGGTCCCCCCGGTGATCAAGACCGTGCCGGCTGGATCTAACGCGGTTGATGTGTTGGGTCTTTCGGTGCTTTGTACCGGGGTTAGTCGTGGGGCGTATGTGGTGTGGTTGCGGATGAGTAGTTGTGGTTCTGTGGTGTTGATTAGGTTGGCCCAGTCGGTGTTGGTGTGGTCGGTGGTGTCGGTGTCGATCAACACGATTTGGCCGGGGTGTTCGTTTTGGGCGGAGCGGATGAGGCCCCATAGTGCGGCTGCGGCGAGGTCGGTGGTGTCCTCGTCGGGTAGTCCCACTGCGTGGTGGGTCACTATTACCAGTGTGGTGGTGGGGTGGGATTGTGTTGAGTTAAGCCATTGTTGGACGGTGTTTAGTGCGGTGTGGGTGGCGTGGTAGACCGATTCCACTGGTGGTGTGGTGGTGGGTGGGTATTCCCAGATGACGATGTGGTGGTTGTCGGTGGTGGGGGTGGTGGTGTGGAAGGTGTTCCAGGACATCACCACGGGTTGTTCGGCATTGTCAGTGTTGTCAGCACTGTGGGTGGTGGTGATGGGTGTCCAGATTAGGTGTAGGAGGTCTTGAGCGGATCGGGCTGTTGGTGTGGTGGTGAGTTGTTCGGTGTTGATTGGGCGGGTGATGAGTTTGTCGACGGTGAGGACCGTTGTTCCGTTGGTGTCGCTGAGGTGTAGTGAGATCGTTTGATCGGGTTGGTTGTTTTTTGGCAGGTTCAGGTGTGCTCGGAGTTGGGATGCGCCTGTGGCGTGCAGTGTTACTCCGGTCCAGGAGAACGGTAAAAGGATGGGGCTGATACCGGCGTCGGCGTCGGCGTCGGCGTCGGCGTCGGTGGTGGTGTCGGTGGTGGTGTCGGTGGTGGTGGTGGTGGTGAGTGCTGCGGTGTGTAGTACGGCGTCGAGGAGTGCGGGGTGGATCCCGTATCCGTGGGTGTCGATGTCGGTGTTGTCGGGGATGGTGATTTCGGCGAATATTTCTTGGTCGCGTTGCCAGAGTGCGCTGAGTCCTTGAAACGCTGGCCCGTAGTGGTAGCCGTGTTGGGCTAGTTGTGGGTAGGCGTCGTTGATGTTGATGGGTCGTGCGTTGGTGGGGGGCCATACCGATAGGTCGGTATGGGTTGTTGTGGTGGGTCTTTGGGGTCCTACGGTGGCTTGGGCGTGCAGGGTCCATGGGGTTTGGGGTTGTTCGGTGCGCGAATACACCGTTACCGTGTGTTGGCTGGTTTCGTCGGCGGTGTTGATGAGTACTTGGATCTGTGTTGCGGTGTCGGGGGGAAGTACTAACGGTGTGGTGAGTATTAATTCCTCGATGACGGTGGCGCCGACTTCGTCGGCGGCGCGGATGACCAGGTCGAGGAATCCGGTGCCGGGGAAGAGCACCACTCCTGCTACGGCGTAGTCGGTGAGCCAGGGGTGGGTTGTGTGGGATAGTCGCCCGGTCAGGATGACTTCGCCGGTTTCGGGGTGGTGGATTACCGCGCCTAAGAGGGGGTGTTGGGCTGCTCGCAGGCCCAGTCCGGTCGGGTCAGACGTGGTTGTTGTGTTGGGTTGTAGCCAGTAGCGGCGTCGTTGGAAGGCGTAGGTGGGCAAGGGTATTTGGTGTCCACTGGTGAGCAGGGAGCGCCAGTTGATTTCTACCCCGCTGGTGAAGGCTTGGCTTGCTGTGGTGAGCAGTGAGGTGAGTTCGGGGTGGTTTTTGGTTAGTCCGGTGGTGATTACCGGTTGTGTTGGTGTTGATGATTGTTCTATTGCCGTGGTTAGTCCGCTTGCTGGGCCGGTCTCTAGGAAGTGTGTTACTCCGTGGTTTTGTAGGTAGTGGATGCTTTGGCTGAAGCGGACGGGTTGGCGGATGTGCTCGACCCAGTATTGGGCTGAGGCGAACTGGGGTCCGGCTGGTTGTGCGGTGATGTTGGAAATCACGGGGATTTGTGGTGGGTTGATTGTGGTGTGGGTGGCTAGGCGTTCGAATTCGTCGAGTATCGGTTCCATCAACGGGGAGTGAAACGCGTGGGAGACGGCCAGTCGTCGTGTTCGGCGTCCTTGGGTTGTCATCTGTTCTGCGATGGCGTGTACTGCTGCTTGGTGGCCGGAAATGACGATCGAGTCGGGGGCATTGATTGCCGCGATCGCTACCCCGGTTGGGAGTAAGGGCTCGATCTCTTCGGTGGTGGCGTTGATTGCGATCATGGCTCCACCGGTGGGCAGGGTCTGCATCAATCGGCCTCGGGCAGCGACTAGCATCGCGGCGTCGTTGAGTGATAACACGCCGGCGGCGTAGGCGGCGCTGAACTCCCCCACCGAATGACCCATCACGAAATCGGCGGTTAGGCCCCAGTGTTGTAACACCGTAAACAGGGCTGTTTCCACCGCGAACAGTGCTGGTTGGGAAAATTCGGTGCTATCTAACAACCCCGTATCGGTCCCCCAGAGCACTTCACGTAACGGCAACCGTAAATGCGTGTCGAGGGCCTCAGTGATCTCATCGAAGGCCTGTGTGAACACCGGCAACTGGTCATAGAGCTGCGTGCCCATGCCTAGCCATTGTGAGCCTTGGCCGGGGAAGACCATTACGGTTTTGGTGGTCGGTAGGGCTTGTCCGACGGTCAGGTTGGTGGTGGGTTGGTTGTTGGCTAGTGCGGTTAATCCGGTCAGTAGGGTGTGCTGGTCTGTGCCCAGGATTACTGCGCGGTGGTCAAAGGTTGATCGTTGGGTCAGTGTCCAGCCCACGTCGTGGGGGTGGGGTTGGGGGTTGGTGGTCAAAAGTTTACGAGTCGTTGGGCTTGGTGGGTTAGTGCTGCCGCTGATTTGGCGGATAGTACCCATGGCAGTAGCGCTGACTTGTTGGGTGTGGGTTGTTCTGTTGTGGGTGGGGTTTGGGTGGTGGTGGTGGGTTCTTCGAGGATGATGTGTGCGTTGGTGCCGCTGATTCCAAATGAGGACACGCCGGCTCGGCGTGGATGATTGTTGGTGTGCCAGGGGCGGGTTCGGTCAGTAATTGCACGTGGCCGCTTGACCAGTCCACGTGTGGGGAGGGTTGGTCGATGTGCAGGCTGGCCGGTAGCGTCGTGTGGCGCATGGCTTGGATCATTTTGATCACTCCGGCGATCCCGGCTGCGGCTTGGGTGTGGCCCATGTTGGATTTGATTGATCCCAACCACAGTGGTCGTTGGGGGTCGCGGTCTTGGCCGTAAGTCGCCAGGATTGCTTGGGCTTCAATGGGATCGCCTAACACCGTGCCGGTGCCATGAGCTTCTAACGCATCTACCTCGGCTGGGGATAACCCGGCATTGGCTAACGCGGCCCGGATCACCCGCTGCTGAGAGGGGCCGTTAGGTGCAGTCAAGCCATTGCTAGCGCCGTCTTGATTGACCGCACTACCACGCACCACCGCTAACACTTCATGACCAAGACGGTGAGCATCCGATAACCGCTCCAGCACCACCATGCCACACCCTCGGCAAGCCCTACGCCGTTAGCGGCGTCGGCGAAGGGTTTGCAGCGCCCATCGGCGGCTAGTCCGCGTTGCCGGGAAAACCCGACAAAGCCTGCTGGGGTGGCCATTACCGTCACTCCACCGGCCAACGCCATCGCATTCGCCACACGCAACGCTTGCAGGCTTCATGTAGCGCCACCAACGACGAGGAACACGCGGTATCCACCGATAGCGCAGGGCCGACGAAACCGAATACATATGCGAGCCGGCCCGATAACACACTGCCTTCAGTGCTGGTCAGCCAGTAGTTTTCTACCGATTGGTCAAAGGCTTCATAGCGGGAGTTCATCGCGCCGACAAAATTCCGGTTGGCTGCCGTGCAACGAGTGTGGGTTAATGCCGGTGTTTCTAGGCTTCCCAGGAGCATTCCAGTAGTAGTCGTGTGGGATCCATTGCTAATGCTTCTGCGGGTGTGATCCCGAGAACCCGGCGTCGAAATCGCCGGCGTCATGTATGAATCCGCCGTAGCGGGTGTAGGTTTTGCCCCACCTGGTCGGGGTCGGGGTCATAGAGGTGTTCGAGGTCCCAGCCCGGTCGGTGGGGAACTGTGAGATTACATCGCGGCTGTTGGCCAGCATGTCCCATAGGCCCGTGGGTGAGTGGACTCCACCGGGGAATCGGCATCCCATGCCGACGATCGCTATTGGCTCGTCGATGCTGGGCTGTGTTCGTGTTGGCGTGGTGATCGGTTCGGTTAGCCCCGTTAGTTGTTGGTCGAGGTGGTCGGCTACCGCGGTTGGGGTGGGGTAGTCGAAGATTAGGGTGGGTGAAAGGGTTAGTCCGGTAGTGGTTTTGAGGCGGTTGCGTAGTTCGACTGCGGTTAGGGAGTCAAATCCTAGGTCTTGGAATGCTTGTTGGGGTGTGATGTTTTGGGGGTCGGGGTGGCCTAACACCGCGGCTATTTGTGCGCACACCAACTCCACCAACACCTGATGGCGTTCGGTAGTGGTTAGTCCATGTAGGCGCTGCGTTAGCTTCGAAATCGATTGGGTTGCAGCGTCGGTGTTTGTGATGAGGCGTCGTCGGGGGTGGTGGATCAGGTTGGTGAACAGTGGGGGTAGTTGTTGGTTGGTCACCGGGTTGGCCAGTGCGCTTCGGTCTAGCCGTGCGGCCATGACCACGGGGTGGTCGGTTAGGAGTGCGGTGTCGAAGAGTTCGACGGCTTGGTGGGCGGTCATGGCGGTGATTCCGCCGCGGTTGATTCGTGAGACCTCGTGTCCGCTTAGATGGGCGGTCATGGTGCTGGTTTGTTCCCATAGTCCCCATGCCAGTGATAGTGCGGGGAGTCCGGTTGCTCGGCGTGAGGGTGGCTAGTGCGTCGAGAAAGGTGTTGGCTGCTGCGTAGTTGGCTTGTCCTGGGTGTGCCGAGTATTCCGGCCATTGAGGAACACAGCACAAACAGTGATAGTGCTGAATTACGGGTTGCTTGATGCAGATTCCATGCGGCGTCGACTTTGGCGGCTAACACTGTGTTGAGGCGTTGGGGGGGTCAGTGAGGTGATCACTGCGTCATCGAGAAGTGCCGCGGCATGGATCACTCCGGTCAGTGGTGGCCAGTGCTGGTCTAGCTGAGTCATCAACTGAGTTAGCGCGTCGGGGTCGGCCACGTCACAGGCCAATACCTCGACCCGGGTGGCTCCGGCCTGGTGCAGTGATGCCACCAACGCGGTTGACCCCGGTGCACTATCTCCAGAGCGGCTGACCAACACCACATGACCCACCCCGTACGTGGTGATGAGATGACGGGCTAACACCGTACCGACCATCCCGGTCCCCCCGGTGATCAAGACCGTGCCGGCTGGATCTAACGCGGTTGATGTGTTGGGTCTTTCGGTGCTTTGTACCGGGGTTAGTCGTGGGGCGTATGTGGTGTGGTTGCGGATGAGTAGTTGTGGTTCTGTGGTGTTGATTAGGTTGGCCCAGTCGGTGTTGGTGTGGTCGGTGGTGTCGGTGTCGATCAACACGATTTGGCCGGGGTGTTCGTTTTGGGCGGAGCGGATGAGGCCCCATAGTGCGGCTGCGGCGAGGTCGGTGGTGTCCTCGTCGGGTAGTCCCACTGCGTGGTGGGTCACTATTACCAGTGTGGTGGTGGGGTGGGATTGTGTTGAGTTAAGCCATTGTTGGACGGTGTTTAGTGCGGTGTGGGTGGCGTGGTAGACCGATTCCACTGGTGGTGTGGTGGTGGTGGGTGGGTATTCCCAGATGACGATGTGGTGGTTGTCGGTGGTGGGGGTGGTGGTGTGGAAGGTGTTCCAGGACATCACCACGGGTTGTTCGGCATTGTCAGTGTTGTCAGCACTGTGGGTGGTGGTGATGGGTGTCCAGATTAGGTGTAGGAGGTCTTGAGCGGATCGGGCTGTTGGTGTGGTGGTGAGTTGTTCGGTGTTGATTGGGCGGGTGATGAGTTTGTCGACGGTGAGGACCGTTGTTCCGTTGGTGTCGCTGAGGTGTAGTGAGATCGTTTGATCGGGTTGGTTGTTTTTTGGCAGGTTCAGGTGTGCTCGGAGTTGGGATGCGCCTGTGGCGTGCAGTGTTACTCCGGTCCAGGAGAACGGTAAAAGGATGGGGCTGATACCGGCGTCGGCGTCGGCGTCGGCGTCGGCGTCGGTGGTGGTGTCGGTGTCGGTGTCGGTGGTGGTGGTGGTGGTGGGTGGGTGGTGGTGGTGGTGGTGAGTGCTGCGGTGTGTAGTACGGCGTCGAGGAGTGCGGGGTGGATCCCGTATCCGTGGGTGTCGATGTCGGTGTTGTCGGGGATGGTGATTTCGGCGAATATTTCTTGGTCGCGTTGCCAGAGTGCGCTGAGTCCTTGAAACGCTGGCCCGTAGTGGTAGCCGTGTTGGGCTAGTTGTGGGTAGGCGTCGTTGATGTTGATGGGTCGTGCGTTGGTGGGGGGCCATACCGATAGGTCGGTATGGGTTGTTGTGGTGGGTCTTTGGGGTCCTACGGTGGCTTGGGCGTGCAGGGTCCATGGGGTTTGGGGTTGTTCGGTGCGCGAATACACCGTTACCGTGTGTTGGCTGGTTTCGTCGGCGGTGTTGATGAGTACTTGGATCTGTGTTGCGGTGTCGGGGGAAGTACTAACGGTGTGGTGAGTATTAATTCCTCGATGACGGTGGCGCCGACTTCGTCGGCGGCGCGGATGACCAGGTCGAGGAATCCGGTGCCGGGGAAGAGCACCACTCCTGCTACGGCGTGATCGGTGAGCCAGGGGTGGGTTGTGTGGGATAGTCGCCCGGTCAGGATGACTTCGCCGGTTTCGGGGTGGTGGATTACCGCGCCTAAGAGGGGGTGTTGGGCTGCTCGCAGGCCCAGTCCGGTCGGGTCAGACGTGGTTGTTGTGTTGGGTTGTAGCCAGTAGCGGCGTCGTTGGAAGGCGTAGGTGGGCAAGGGTATTTGGTGTCCACTGGTGAGCAGGGAGCGCCAGTTGATTTCTACCCCGCTGGTGAAGGCTTGGCTTGCTGTGGTGAGCAGTGAGGTGAGTTCGGGGTGGTTTTTGGTTAGTCGGTGGTGATTACCGGTTGTGTTGGTGTTGATGATTGTTCTATTGCGTGGTTAGTCCGCTTGCTGGGCCGGTCTCTAGGAATGTGTTACCCGTGGTTTGTAGGTAGTGGATGCTTTGCTGAAGCGGACGGTTGGCGGATGTGCTCGACCCAGTATTGGGCTGAGGCGAACTGGGGTCCGGCTGGTTGTGCGGTGATGTTGGAAATCACGGGGATTTGTGGTGGGTTGATTGTGGTGTGGTGGCTAGGCGTTCGAATTCGTCGAGTATCGGTTCCATCAACGGGGAGTGAAACGCGTGGAGACGGCCAGTCGTCGTGTTCGGCGTCCTTGGGTTGTCATCTGTTCTGCGATGGCGTGTACTGCTGCTTGGTGGCCGGAAATGACGATCGAGTCGGGGGCATTGATTGCCGCGATCGCTACCCCGGTTGGGAGTAAGGGCTCGATCTCTTCGGTGGTGGCGTTGATTGCGATCATGGCTCCACCGGTGGGCAGGGTCTGCATCAATCGGCCTCGGGCAGCGACTAGCATCGCGGCGTCGTTGAGTGATAACACGCCGGCGGCGTAGGCGGCGCTGAACTCCCCACGAATGACCATCACGAAATCGGCGGTTAGGCCCCAGTGTTGTAACACCGTAAACAGGGCTGTTTCCACCGCGAACGTGCTGGTTGGAAATTCGGTGCTATCTAACAACCCCGTATCGGTCCCAGAGCACTTCACGTAACGGCAACCGTAAATGCGTGTCGAGGGCCTCAGTGATCTCATCGAAGGCCTGTGTGAACACCGGCAACTGGTCATAGAGTGCGTGCCCATGCCTAGCCATTGTGAGCCTTGGCCGGGGAAGACCATTACGGTTTTGGTGGTCGGTAGGGCTTGTCCGACGGTCAGGTTGGTGGTGGGTTGGTTGTTGGCTAGTGCGGTTAATCCGGTCAGTAGGGTGTGCTGGTCTGTGCCCAGGATTACTGCGCGGTGGTCAAAGGTTGATCGTTGGGTCAGTGTCCAGCCCACGTCGTGGGGGTGGGGTTGGGGGTTGGTGGTCAAAAAGTTTACGAGTCGTTGGGCTTGGTGGGTTAGTGCTGCCGCTGATTTGGCGGATAGTACCCATGGCAGTAGCGCTGACTTGTTGGGTGTGGGTTGTTCTGTTGTGGGTGGGGTTTGGGTGGTGGTGGTGGGTTCTTCGAGGATGATGTGTGCGTTGGTGCCGCTGATTCCAAATGAGGACACGCCGGCTCGGCGTGGATGATTGTTGGTGTGCCAGGGGCGGGGTTCGGTCAGTAATTGCACGTGGCCGCTTGACCAGTCCACGTGTGGGGAGGGTTGGTCGATGTGCAGGCTGGCCGGTAGCGTCGTGTGGCGCATGGCTTGGATCATTTTGATCACTCCGGCGATCCCGGCTGCGGCTTGGGTGTGGCCCATGTTGGATTTGATTGATCCCAACCACAGTGGTCGTTGGGGGTCGCGGTCTTGGCCGTAAGTCGCCAGGATTGCTTGGGCTTCAATGGGATCGCCTAACACCGTGCCGGTGCCATGAGCTTCTAACGCATCTACCTCGGCTGGGGATAACCCGGCATTGGCTAACGCGGCCCGGATCACCCGCTGCTGAGAGGGGCCGTTAGGTGCAGTCAAGCCATTGCTAGCGCCGTCTTGATTGACCGCACTACCACGCACCACCGCTAACACTTCATGACCAAGACGGTGAGCATCCGATAACCGCTCCAGCACCACCATGCCGGCGCCTTCAGAAAAACCGGTCCCATCAGCACCCGCGGCAAAGGGTTTGCACCGCCCATCCACCGATAGCCCCCGCTGCCGGGAAAACTCGATGAGAAGGCTTGGGGTGGCCATTACCGTCACTCCACCGGCTAACGCCAAATCGCACTCCCCCGAACGCAACGACTGACACGCTTCATGTAGCGCCACCAACGACGAGGAACACGCGGTATCCACCGACACCGCAGGACCTTCCAACCCCAACACATACGCCACCCGCCCAGACACCACGCTGGACGAGGACCCAGTGAGTAGATAACCCTCCACCTCGGCATCGGGCCCACCATTGATGCCGTACTGAGAGGACATGACGCCGGCAAACACACCAGTCTGGCTGCCGTGCAACGATTGCGGATCAATCCCGGCCGATTCCAACGTCTCCCAGGAACACTCCAACAACAATCGCTGCTGCGGATCCATCGCCAACGCCTCACGCGCAGAGATCCCGAAGAACCCGGCGTCGAAATCGCCGGCGTCATATACGAACCCGCCGCCGCGGTTGTACACACAACCCACCTGGTCGGGGTCGGGGTCATAGAGGTGTTCGAGGTCCCAGCCCCGGTCGGTGGGGAACTGTGAGATTACATCGCGGCTGTTGGCCAGCATGTCCCATAGGCCCGTGGGTGAGTGGACTCCACCGGGGAATCGGCATCCCATGCCGACGATCGCAATTGGCTCATTGGTCGGATCTGGAACTGTCGGGGTAGAAACCGTGCTGATGGTCCCATCGAGACGGGTGCGCAGGTATCCGGCGAGTGCAGCCGGAGTCGGGTAGTCAAAGATCAGGGTAGAGGGCAACTTTAGACCGGTAGTCTGGGTCAAGCAGTCGCGCAGCTCGACCGCATCCAGCGACTCCAAACCGATCTCGTTGAACGCTCGCGTGGCCTTAATGGTGTCCACTGAACAATGCAACACAGCTGCGGCCTGGGCGCAGACCTCAGCCAATAACACGCGATCCCATTCGGTGTCAGACAGTTCGGCTAGACGTTGCACAAACGAGGCCGTAGGACGTTGACGCCGAGCGGGAATGCGGATCAGTCGGCTGAGTAGCGCCGGTAGCGTACCTAGGCGGGCCTGCGCGTGGAGTGCGCCAATGTCCAATCGCGCCGGCACCAAAGCTGGCTCGGGGCGTTCGCACGCCAAGTCGAATAATTCCATGCCGTCTTCGGTCGACATCATCGCCAACCCCAGCCGCTGCATGTGAGTCCGAAGGCCGACCCCGGACGGGCCGGTTATTCCTTGTGGTCCGCCCCATAGGCCCCCTGCGAGAGACGTGGCAGCCAACCCGCGTTGGCGGCGATCAGCGGCCAGGGCATCCAGGAATGCGCTTTCCGCAGCGAATCTGCCCTCACCAGGGCTGCCAAGCACGCCGGCGGCAGCGGAGCACAGCACAAATGCTGAAAGGTCGATGTCCGCGGTGAGTTCGTGCAGGTACAGGGCGCTATCGAGTTTGGGACCGACTACCTCCGCGATGCCCTCGCGGTCTAGTGCCCCGACGGTTCCGTTGGCCCACACTCCTGCGGCATGAATTACCGCGCCAATTCGATGCTTAGCTCTAATCTCCGCAATCGCCGCCGCAATCTGGTCTCGATCGGTGACATCGCAGCTGACATAGTCCACTCGGCAGCCGAATTCGGCTACTGTATTGCGCAATTCGTCAGCTTCTGCCTCGATCGCATCCTGCGGGCTGAGTAGTATCAAGTGGGTACATCCATGCCTGACTGCCAGATGCGGTCCGACAGTCGTGTGAAGCGCACTAGGCCCACCGACGATCAGCACACTGGCTTCAGGACCGAATACCTTTCCCGTGGTAAGTGGGGGACGTGCCGGCACCCGAAGGAGTCGTGGTGCGAACAACGCACCTTTGCGAGCGGCTAGCCGGGGCTCCTCGGTGAGTGACAGCGCGGCCGCCACCGTCTGCCGGCAGTGGATGATGTCATCGACGTCGAGCACCATGAACCGATTGGGATGGGCAGTGGCGGCGCTGTAGAGCAGACCGTGGGCTGCTGCGCTAGCAAGGTCGGGCACCTCGGAATCGTGGGCGGCCACGGCATTGTGGGTAACTAGCACCAGCTTGCACGGCGTCAACTCCGGCTCGCCGAGCCAGGCTCCCACGAGCTCCAAACTATCGGAGAGTGCAGCGCGGGTCTGCTGCGAAAGCTGGTCGACCCCTTCGAGTCCATCAACAGCGAATGGGGCGGCGGCGAGCACGACTTCGGGGGCCTTCGCGCCTTCGCGGATAGCCTCGGCGAGTGCGGCCGGATTGGGGTAGTGATCCACACCCTCACCGAAGACTGCGCTCAAATCCGCCTGCTGGAGGTTGTCGATCACCGCCATCCGCGGATTCACACCCGCTACGGCACCCTCAACCGGCACCCAGGACACCCGATGCAGCCAACTCAGCCGTAGCGCGTCCCCACGTCCGAGATGGCCTGCGTCGACGGATCGCAAGGTCAAGGAATTTACTCGAACCACCGGGGATCCGAACTCATCGACTGCGTTCAGGCGCAGTCCGAATTTTCCCTTGGGCAGCAGCGCAACTCGCAGCACCGAGGTACCGTTGCTGCTCAGCGATACACCGTTCCAGGCGCACGTCACCGGTACCCGACCGGGCTCCTCATCACCTAGCCAAGCTGGGAAGGGGTGCAGGGCCGCGTCGAACAACGCCGGATGCAGTACAAAGCTGGCGGCCTGGCCGAGTTGTTCACTTCCCAAAGCGATTTCGGCGAACAGCTCGTCGCCAAGTCGCCACACCGCACGCACGCCCTGGAAGGCGGGCCCGTAGCGAAACCCGGTTTCGGCGAAGCGATCGTACAGAGAGTCGATTGGGACAGGCTGTGCCTCGGCCGGCGGCCACTCTGCCGACAACCGCTGAAATTCCGCGTCATCATGATCACCGCCGGTGCCAAGCACCCCGGTGCCATGCCGAATCCACTCAGTGTCTTCGTCAACATCCGGACGAGAGTAAATACTGAATCGACACCGGCCGTGCTCGTCGGGTCCGCCCAACAGGAGTTGCGACTGCATCGCCACGCCTTCGGGTATTACCAAAGGCGCTTCCAGTACCAGTTCCTCTAGCAGATCCAAGCCGGCGTATGCGCCAGCGGCCATGGCCATCTCGACATAGACGGTGCCAGGTACCAAGACCACGTCTAGAACCACGTGATCGGCCAGCCATGGATGGGCTTGGGTCGAAAGCCGACCGCTAAACACCCATCCACGGGCGTCCCCTAGGCCCACCGCGGCACCTAGGAATGGGTGACCCACTCCTGAGAGCCCGACCGACTCCAGGCCGGTGGCACCCGCAGTCCGGACACCCAACCAATACCGTTGCCGCTGAAAGGCGTACGTAGGCAAATCGACTTGCCTCGGCTCATACGGAGTAAACACCGCTGGCCAATCCACTCTCAGACCGGCCACGTACGCATCGGTCAGTGCGGTCAGGAAACGTGGCCAATCGCCTTCATCGCGGCGCAACGAGCCCAGGACCGCCACGGACGCAGAATCCTGACCAAGGGCTTCGGCGGTTGCCCTGATCGGTACCGCCAACACCGGGTGGGGGCTCATCTCGATGAAAGTGCGGCTGCCATCCTCTATGAGCGTGCGGGTGGTGTCCGCGAATTGCACCGGTTCACGCAGGTTGCGATACCAATAGCCGGCATCGAGAACGGCGGTGTCCATTTGTGTGCCGGTGACGGTGGAGTGAAACGGTATATCCCCTACGCGAGGGGTGATCGAAGATAGTTCGGCCAGCAGCCGGTCTCTTACGCTTTCCACGTGGGCCGAGTGCGAGGCATAGTCCACCGGGATTAGCCGTGCGAAGATGTCTTCGCCTTCACAGGTGGTGACAAATTCCTGAAGCGCAGTCGCATCCCCCGAGACCACCGTTGACGTCGGGCTGTTGTGCGCGGCGACCGAAATCCGCCCCGCCCAAGGTTCTAGCCGCGCGGTGACCTGCTCGGCAGGTAATCCCACAGAGGCCATACCGCCCGCACTCCCCAACTCGGCAATAGCCTTACTGCGCAACGCCACAACCCGTGCGGCATCGGCCAAACTCAAACCACCGGCCACGTATGCCGCGGCAATCTCGCCTTGGGAATGGCCGATTACAAAGTCCGGCTGCACACCGTATGAACGCCACAGCGCCGCCAGTGACACCATCACCGCAAACAACACGGGCTGGACCACATCCACTCGGGCGAGGGACGCCTCCTCGGCGCCACCACGTAGTACCTGCTCCAATGACCAATCCACGTGCGGAGCTAGCGCTTCCGCACACGCGGTCATCTGGGCTGCAAAGACCGGCGAGCTATCCCACAAGTCGACCGCCATGTGCTCCCACTGGGCGCCCTGGCCCGGAAACACGAAGACGGTTTTGCCGTCGACGACGTGGCCATAGGCCACGGCAGTGTCGGACCGCCCGGCCGCCAAAGCAGACAACCCCGCCAACAGTTGGTCGCGATCGCTACCGACCACTCGCGCACGGAAATCGCACCAGAAACGCTTGGTGGCCAACGTAAATCCCGCATCGGCCACGGGAATATGCAAATTCGCCGCCAGGTACGCGCGTAACCTTTCTGCCTGCTCCCGTAGCGCCGCCTCGTTTGTCGCCGACAACAGGAGGGGCATCGCCAGCCCCACCGGCGTCGGCACAACCGGTGCCGAGTCAATCTGCCGACAATCCGGCGGCGGCGCCAAAATAACGTGACAATTGCTTCCGCCCATTCCGAATGAACTCACGCCGGCGCATAAAGGACCTCCAGTGGCCGGCCACCGTTCGTATTCTGTGACCACTTTGAGGCGCAATGATTCCAATGGAATTCGTGGATTTTCGGTGACGAAATTGAGGCTGGCTACCAATTCCTGCTTCTGCACACAAAGTGCGGCTTTGATAAGCCCGGCGATTCCGGCCGCGCCCTCAAGATGACCGATATTCGTTTTGATCGATCCAACACGCAATGTGTCGCCAGGCTCACGCGCACTTCCGTAAATCGCACCAAGCGCAGCCGCTTCGACCGGATCGCCCACGGGCGTACCCGATCCATGCAGCTCCACGTAGCCGATCTCGGAAGGGCTCATGCCGGCGGTCGCAAGAGCGATGCTGATGGCCTCCTCTTGGACAGCTTGGACGGGAATCGTGATTCCGCCCCACTCGCCGCCGGTGTTGACCGCACTCCCCCGAATGACGCCGTAGATCCGATCGCCTGAAGCGACCGCATCAGCAAGCGGTTTGAGAACGACAACTCCGCCACCCTCGCCGCGCACGTACCCATTGGCTCGCTCGTCGAAGACATAACAACGTCCGTCTGGCGAGAGGGCGTCGAATTTTGCGGTGCGATAGCTGCTGAACGGCGCGAGCATAAGGTTCACCCCGCCGGCTATTGCAACTTCACATTCCCGGCGTCGCAAACTCTCGCAAGCCAGGTGTACGGCTACCAGAGACGACGACTGGCCACTGTCGACGGTGAAGCTAGGTCCCGACAGGCTAAGAGCAAAAGACACGCGGTTGGCTATCATGCTGCGGCCAATGCCAGTGTGCAGATGATGGGTAATATCCTTTTCCGGAATTGCCGCCATGGCATCCGCAAAGTCGTTCGCCATTACTCCGAGGTAGACGCCCACAGGAAGAGTCGACGCCGAATCGATGACGAGGCCTGCATCCTCGATTCCTTCCCAGCACAATTCCAGGGCCAAACCCTGTTGCGGGTCCATCGATTCCGCTTCGCGCGGAGAAATTCCAAAAAACTCCGCATCGAACTCACCGCAGTCATCGATCAGGCCTGCTCGGTCGATGCCAAGCGGCCGTTGTGGTGGCACGGCGACCGTCGCGTCCATCTCATCGCGCAGCAGGGGCCATAGCCTTGACAGGTGCGGGGCCCCGGGAAGCCGACATGCCATTCCGACGATCGCGATGCCACTTGAGTCCCCGGCTGTTGTCGACTCGGCCAATGCAGCCGCAGAGTCGGCGGGGTGCTTCATCGGTGACCTCACTTAGTCGTTGCGTGGCGTGTAGTTAAGGGAATTCGCGAGGGCGGTCGTTTAGGCTCCGCTCTTCTCCGTTGCGGAGTCCTACCGGGGGTGTCATCGGACGACACGACTTCGTTGCCACCCCTCAACCAGCGCCGTCGTACGGTGACCGCACGACGCACAGGCATAAGACCTCGTTCGCGGATGCTCACCATGCATTCACGCGATGGCGGCAACGGATGCGCACGGGTCTGCGGGTAGTCCGTGGAGTTGCTGGGCAGCGTGCCAGCCGAGGCGCTTGCGGGAACGGGCGTTGGCTCTGGCGGTGACTTGACTACCATGGAATTTGCCCATTCTGGATTGTCGAAGAGGGGGCTTGGCGGATGCGTTCGCAGGGCGGAGGCGTCACGAATTCAGCTGCAAGATAACCATGATTCACATTCACGTTTGGTTGGCGACCGTCGTTTGGACAATCGTGGACAGGATCCGCGGGCTACGTGCCATTTGACCCGGTCGAGTAGCCTGGCTGGTCCGGCCGTACGACCTGGCCACCGGAAAGCTTCCGATAGGCATAGATCAATACCAACGATGCGACGGAGTCCGCCACCAAAAGGCCGACGCCGCAGGCGAACAATCCGACGACGAGCAGGGTCGGAATCGCGAGCCACACCAGCAGCGCGCTAACGAAATTCGCCGCAACCGTCGAGAAGCTCGACGCCAATCCTTTGATGGCCGACTGCGATCTGTCGATGACGAACGAGATGGTGAACTGGGTGAAGATCCCAATGAATACGCCTGGGATGACGAACATAGCCCAGCCGATCATGTTCAGAACACCGATGAGCAGCGCGGCAAGAAACACCATGCCGAAGTTCCGCGGTTTGAAGAAGGAACCAATGCTTACCGCGCGCCCGTCCGCCAAATCTAGGCATCCCGACAGGAACGCGGACTGGGCAAATGCAAACACGGACAAGAAGAGGAGATTGCCGATGAGCATGATGGCCGTTTGTTGACCACTGAGATTCGCCGTGAAGTCGAATGCATTAGCAGACCCTGTCGTTTTTGTGCCCAGGCCTTGGCCGAGTACGAGCACAGTGCCGGCGGCGCCAATCAGCACCAAATAGACGAGGTTGGGAATGAGCAGCGCGACTGCGTTTTTGATGAACGTTTTCCAGGCCCAGCCGAATGCCTCGCGCAGCTTGAACTCAGCCGTGAGCCGACTATGGTCCCGGGACGGCGGTGCGCCGCGGCCCGGCGGGTACTGGCTGCCGCCATGCGGGTTGACGGGGGTGTCCGAATACTGTGGAGGGTGACTCATTGTGTTGTCCTAGCTGGCTAGTTCGCTCTGCTATGCGTGGTCCACTTGAACGCGCACGCCATCCTGTTCAGGCCGTTGGCCCTCAGGCCGCGGTATTGCCACCGATCGGTGAATCCGCTGGAGATCGGCGTGGGCTCGTCCGTGGCGAACGAGGCAGGCAAGGTGCGGTGTTGCCGGCACAGATCGATCTTTGAGCGCATGCATGCCGGCGGCGGAGGCGCCGCTGTCCACGGTCGCGGGCGGCGAAGCGGCGATCTGTGCCGGCAACTGCTGCGGTGGCGACGGCGTCATCATGGAGTGCCGCCGCTACCGCCGATGTCGTCAGGGCGCCCTGGACCGGATCCGGTGGGAGGGGGAATACCGGGCTTGCCAGGCTGGCCAGGGCTACCGTCGGGTCCGGTCATTCCACTGGTGCTGCCTAAGCCACCAGTGCCGCCGGACCCGCCCTTGCCGGCGGTGCCGCCATGCCCGCCAGTTCCCCCGCTGGGCCCGCCGTTACCGCCGCCGCCGCCGTTACCACCTGTCCCGCCGGCCCCGCCGTCGCCCCCGGCGCCTTGGTTGCCGGCGATGCCTGTAGATCCCAACACGGCTCCACCGGCCCCGCCATTGCCGCCGGTCCCGCCGACGCCGCCACGCCCGCCGTTGCCGCCGGACCCGCCGTTGGCGCTCCCTGTGCCGTCGGATCCGTTGGTGCCGTTACCCCCGATGCCGCCGGTACCGCCGGTCCCGCCTGCGCCGCCGTTGCCCCCGTTTCCGTAGAGCGTTCCGCCGCTGCCGCCTGCGCCGCCATCGCCGCCAAGCCCGCCGGATGCACCGTCGCCGCCGTCACTACCGGGGAAGGAGATCGACGTGCCACCTAGCCCGGGGCCGCCGGCGCCGCCGTTGCCGCCGTTGCCGCCGTTGCCGGTGTTGCCGCCGTTGCCGCCGTTGCCGCCATGTCCGCCGGTCCCAAAGAACGTGGTGGGGTCGGCGTCGGCGCCGTTGCCGCCGTTGCCGCCGTTGCCCCCGCCTAAGCCGGAACTGAAAGTGTTCCCTTTCTGGCCTTCGGTGGAGCCGGTTCCGCCGTTGCCGCCGCTTCCGCCGGTGCCGATGTTGCCGCCGTTGCCGCCGTTGCCGCCGTTGCCGTTGTTGGTACCTATGACGCCCTTGGCGCCGTTGCCGCCGTCTCCGCCGATGCCCCAGCTTCCGCCGTTGCCGCCGTTGCCGCCAGTGCCTGTGGTGCCGGCGTGGCCGGTGTTGGCTAGTGCGGTCCCGCCGGCTCCGCCGTTGCCGCCGGTTCCGCCGTTGCCGCCGTTGCCTCCGTTGCCGCCGTCTTGGCCGTTGGTGCCTGCGATGGTGGCGTGGGCGCCGTTGGCGCCGTTGCCGCCGATGCCGCCGTTGCCTCCGGTGCCGCCGGCGCCGCCGGCCCCGCCGTTGCCGGCGTGTAGTCCGCCTTTGCCGCCGGTGCCGCCGTTGCCGCCGGCCCCGCCGTCACCGCCGTTGGTGCCTGATGCGCCTGAGTTGGTGGCTGATTGGCCGGCTGTTCCGGTTGCGCCGTTGCCGCCCTTGCCGCCGGTACCGCCGTTGCCTACTAGTCCGCCGTCGCCGCCGTTGCCGCCGAGGCCACCGGTGCCGCCGGCGATGGTCGCGTTGGCGCCGGTGCCGCCGTTGCCGCCGTTGCCGCCGGTGTTGGGGGTGGCGCCGGACGCGCCGTCTAGGCCCTGTCCGCCGATGACGCCACCGGCGCCGCCGAGCCCGCCGGCTCCGCCGGTGCCGGGGTTACCGCCATGCCCGCCGTCTCCGCCGGCGCCGTTGTTGATGGTCATGGCACCGGGTGCGCCGTCGCCGCCGTTACCGCCGATCCCGCCGACCCCGCCGCTGCCACCAGCGCCGCCGACACCGATCAGTTGTCCTCCGGTACCGCCGTGACCGCCTGCGCCGCCGGCCCCACCGTTTGCTCCGGCGGTGCCCGAGCCGCCTGGGGTGTTCGCCGAGACACCGGCGATACCGGCCCCGCCGGCGCCGCCGGCCCCGCCGGCGCCGCCGGCGCCGAACAGTTGGGCGTTGCCGCCGATCCCGCCGTTGCCGCCGGTTGCGCCGGTGCCGCCGGTGCCGCCGGTGCCACCGCTGCCGCCGTCGCCGTAGAGCCAGCCGCCGGTGCCGCCGTCGCCGCCGTTGGCCCCGGATCCGCTGGTGCCGTTGCTGGCGCCGCTGCCGCTACCGGTTCCCCCGGTCCCGCCGTTGGCTCCGGCGCCGCCGTGACCGCCGGCCCCGCCGGTACCTATCAGCGACCCGCCGGCCCCGCCGTTGCCGCTGACGCCACCTGAGCCGCCCGAGCCGCCGTGGCCGCCGATGCCGTCGCTGCCGATCTTGCCGGTGATGTTGGGGAAGGCTTGACCGCCGTTGCCGCCGTCGCCGCCGGCGCTGCCGTTCGCGCCGTGTCCCCCGGCCCCGCCGGTGCCGTACATCCATCCACCGGTACCGCCCTGGCCGCCGCCACCACCGTTGGCGCCGTTGCCGCCGGTACCGCCGCTCCCGGCATTGGCCCCTAGCAGACCGTCACCGCCGCCGCCGCCGTTGCCGGCACTACCAGCGGTGCCCCCGGCGCCGCCGGCCCCGCCCATGCCCCACAGCCTGGCATTGCCGCCGGCCCCACCGATACCGCCGGCGCCGCCGTGGCCGCCGGCGGCTCCCGCGCCGCTACCGCTGCCGATATTGACCGCGCCGTTGCCGCCGTTGCCGCCGGCCCCAGCGGCAGCACCAGACCCACCGGCGCCGCCATCGCCGAATAACAACCCGCCAGTGCCCCCGGCCCCACCGTTGCCGCCGGTTCCGCCGGCCCCACCCGCTGACCCTTCGAGGCCTACGGTTTGCGAGCTAAAGCCACTGCCCCCATGTCCACCGACACCGCCCTGCCCGCCGGTACCACCAACCCCCCACAACCCGGCATGCCCGCCGACTCCACCAATCCCGCCGGCTCCGCCGTCACCGCCACCAAACAGGACGCCGTTTTGGCTCAACGTGCCGGCGGCGCCGTTGCCGCCGTCGCCGCCCTGCCCGGCGGCCCCGCCATTGCCGAACAGCCCGCCATAACCTCCATCACCACCATTGCCTCCCGCTGCACCGGACGTGCCTGGGATCACTCCCGCCGTGCCAGTCCCACCGACCCCGCCGGCCCCGCCATTGCCGAACAACCATCCGCCAGACCCGCCAGCACCGCCGGCGCCTCCGGCACCGACAACCCCGCCGAATAAGGTGCCCGCCCCGCCCGCTCCGCCGGCGCCACCATCACCGAACAACCAGCCGCCGGCCCCGCCGCGACCACCGGAGGCCCCAGCCCCACCAGCGCCGCCGGCTCCGCCATTGCCGATCAGCCCAGCATCGCCACCACTTCCCCCGGCCACTCCCCGGGTGCTGCTCGCACCGCCGTTGCCGCCATTGCCGTACAGCAAACCCCCCGCACCGCCGTTTTGCCCGGGCCCACCATCGGCGCCATCACCGATCAACCCGCGCCCCCACAACGCCAGGGTCGGTGCATTGATCACCGCGAGTACGTCGTGTTCCACGCTTTGCGCTGCGGCATTGAAAGCCTCAGCAGCCGCATACGAGCTACCCGCGCCGGCCAACGCCTCCATAAACCGGCCATGAAAGACCGCCACTTGGGCACTGATGGCCTGATACTCCTGGGCCTGCGCGCCGAACAGCGCCGCGATCGCCGCCGACACTTCATCGGCACCCGCAGCCACTATCTGCACAGTCGGACCCATCGCGGCCGCATTGGCCGCACCCAGCGCCGACCCCAAAGCCGTCAACTCCGAAACCGCCGACTCCACCAACTGCGGCGACACACTCACAAACGACATCGCGACGCCTCCCCAACGCTCAAGACCAGCCAACACACACCCAGCCCGGCCGAACACCCACGGCCAGC
The DNA here is from genome assembly GCF_900292015.1 of Mycobacterium basiliense. Lineage (NCBI taxonomy): Bacteria > Bacillati > Actinomycetota > Actinomycetes > Mycobacteriales > Mycobacteriaceae > Mycobacterium > Mycobacterium basiliense. The sequence continues at coordinate 3,081,542 of NZ_LR130759.1, read as the reverse complement.
CAGCCGCTCGAACACCGATAATCGCGCCAAAACCACCACCCCCGCATGGCCAAAACCACCACCCCCGCAGAATTAACTGTGCGAATTACACATACGGGCTGCTGCATGATGGTCGACGCGACGCGGCACCCGCGGATCGGCACAGCAGGCGTCCAGTGACGATCGGTCAGTGTGTGCGAGGTCCTCGCACGAATCGTGGCGACAGCCATGTGTCCTTGCCGGCAGCGTTGATGCTTGTCAGCACGTTTGTCGCGCCGTCATCGGCGTCTTCAAAGCCATAGGACCGGCGGGATCAACGTGGCCGCGGAGTGCGGGCAGCCTTCCCTACCGGGCAGCACCAGGTTTCTTCGGTGTGGCAGCGCATCCAGCGGCGATCCCGACTTTGGCGTCCGATATCGGGTGTGATGATCGACCGCGTCTACGCGCTTTGAGCGCCGATGTGCGGAGGTTCGTAAGGTCAGTGTCTCGACTTCGGCGTACTAGGCAGTACCGGTGCTTGGTGCTCACCTGATCCTGCCGCTCTGCCGCCCATCGCCCCGTTGTCAAGCGCAGCGACGGCAGGCAGTTGAGCAAAAACCGGATGACTCCCGGCGCTGGCGGGGTCGTCGAGCCTCGGTGTGCCGTGGCCGCTACGCGCAAAACTGCCCGTTGATCCTGCAATTCAACGGCGGTGAGTAGGTACCGGTCAGCACGCCCCGCATACCGCCGGTTGCTGAACCGCCGGGTCCGATCATGCGATTCCAATTTGCGGGGGTGATCACGTAGTGCGTGCCATACTGCGCGAAGGAACTATTCCACGTGTGCGAGATAGATTCGCCCACCGGCAAGTCGAATTCGAGCTTCCAATCAGATAGCTGCGTCAAGCTCACGTTGGTGATGGTGAAGCGAGCGATGAATCCGGTTTGCCACGTCGATGTTACGGATAGGGTCGCCGTTGCCGCGGCGGCATGGGCTAGTGGTGTGCTGGCGAGTTCGAGGATGGCAACTAGCAATGCCGACAGGGTTGCGTGAAGGGCTGTGCGCCAGTGCTTCACGCAATTGTTCGGTCTGGCCATGGCAGCAACACTAATGCCAAATCGGCGATACCGGCCGCCCTTCGCAGGTGGGCTGCGGTAACTTTGCTCAACCGAAACCAACATGAAATTTTGGCATTCTGGCCTGGCTCAACCGTTTCAGCCACCGCCAGGGCCGCCGGTCCCGCCCGCACCGCCGGCCCCACCCTTGGTGGGATTGGGCGAACCCGTGGGGCCGCCGCCGGGGTGGCCGGCGCCGCCACCGCCGCCGAGCTTGCCAGCGCCACTGGGGCCGCCCGTACCGCCGTAGCCGCCGCTGCCGCCGTTACCGCCCGGCCCACCGAATTCGCCGTCGGAGCCATTCCCGCCGGTCCCGCCAAACCCGCCGGTGCCGCCGCGGCCGGGGGCGCCGGTCGCGCCGGTCGCACCCGGGGTGGAGCCCGCGCCTCCGGGGCCACCGGAGCCGCCCAAGCCGCCGCGGCCGCCGGTGCCGCCGGTGCCGCCCGTTCCGCCATCTTCGTGGCCTTGCCAAAAGTCGCCGTCGGCGCCGGTGCCCCCGGTACCGCCACGGCCACCTTCGCCGCCAGCGCCGCCAGCACCACCGGCACCGCCCGCGCCCTGGACGCCGGGGGTGCCCGCCACTGCGCCTCCACCGGCCCCACCGTTGCCGCCGGCGCCGCCGGACGAGCCATCACCGCCGGTCCCACCTACGCCGCCGGTGCCGCCGACGCCACCTGATCCGTTCCACGTGCCGCTGGAGCCGGTGCTGCCCGTGGCCCCGCTATCGCCGACCCCGCCGACCCCGCCGACCCCACCGGCTCCGCCGTTGCCGCCGTTGCCGCCGTTAATCCCGCCTTGTCCACCAATGCCGCCGTTCCCGCCGGCCGCACCCGGACCCTTGGCGAAGGAGCTGACCGAGCCGCCGTTGCCGCCGACCCCGCCGACGCCTCCATTGCCGACCAAGCCGGCGTCCCCCCCGTTTCCACCGGTCCCGCCGCGACCCGGCGGGTGCAGGCCGTTAGAGCCGCCGCCGCTGCCGCCGTTACCGCCCTTGCCGCCGGCACCGCCGTTGCCGACCAGGCCGCCTTTGCCGCCGTTACCGCCAGCGCCGCCGTCCCCGCCGGCCCGCAAACCGTCGCCGCCGGCGCCGCCGTTGCCGCCGTTGCCGCCGTTGACCGGCGTGGTCCCGGACGCACCGGTAGCACCCTGGGTTGAACCGGCACCACCGGTCCCGCCGGCGCCGCCGATACCGGCATCGCCGCCGTTACCGCCGTTACCGCCGTTACCGCCGTTGGCCGACTCCAGCAACCCTCCGGCGGCACCATTGCCGCCGTTACCGGCTTTGCCGCCGGCCCCGCCGGTACCGCCGGCCCCGCCGGCGCCCTGGCTACCGGCAATGCCCGCGGGCGCGGCCCCGCCCGCCCCGCCGGCGCCGCCGTCACCACCGGCGCCGCCGGCTCCGCCGTTGCCGCCAGCCTTGCCCGCCGCCCCCGCATCGGTGCCAGCGGCACCGTTAACGCCGCTCCCGCCGGCGCCGCCGGTGCCACCGGTCCCGCCGGCACCACCGTTGCCGCCGTGCCCGCCGAGCGTTCCGCCGCTGCCCCCGGTTCCGCCGACCCCACCCGTGCCGCCCTTGTGGCCGCTGTCCCCGTTGTCACCCGGCAGGGTGCTCGTCAAACCGGCTTGGCCCACTCCGCCGGCGCCGCCGGTGCCGCCGTTGCCCCCGTTACCTGTCAGTCCCCCGTTGCCCCCATTACCGCCGGCGCCGCCGGTCCCGCCCCAGAGCGTGGCGTCGGCGCCGTTGCCGCCGTTGCCGCCGTTACCGCTGGCGGCGATAGTGATGGCGCTGGTGCCTTTCTGGCCTTCGGTGGAGCCGGTTCCGCCGTTGCCGCCGCTTCCGCCGGTGCCGATGTTGCCGCCGTTGCCGCCGTTGCCGCCGTTGCCGTTGTTGGTACCTATGACGCCCTTGGCGCCGTTGCCGCCGTCTCCGGCCAAACCGCCGCGCGCACCGTTGCCGCCGTTGCCGCCAGTGCCTGTGGTGCCGGCGTGGCCGGTGTTGGCTAGTGCGGTCCCGCCGGCTCCGCCGTTGCCGCCGGTTCCGCCGTTGCCGCCGTTGCCTCCGTTGCCGCCGTCTTGGCCGTTGGTGCCTGCGATGGTGGCGTGGGCGCCGTTGGCGCCGTTGCCGCCGATGCCGCCGTTGCCTCCGGTGCCGCCGGCGCCGCCGGCCCCGCCGTTGCCGGCGTGTAGTCCGCCTTTGCCGCCGGTGCCGCCGTTGCCGCCGGCCCCGCCGTCACCGCCGTTGGTGCCTGATGCGCCTGAGTTGGTGGCTGATTGGCCGGCTGTTCCGGTTGCGCCGTTGCCGCCCTTGCCGCCGGTACCGCCGTTGCCTACTAGTCCGCCGTCGCCGCCGTTGCCGCCGAGGCCACCGGTGCCGCCGGCGATGGTCGCGTTGGCGCCGGTGCCGCCGTTGCCGCCGTTGCCGCCGGTGTTGGGGGTGGCGCCGGACGCGCCGTCTAGGCCCTGTCCGCCGATGACGCCACCGGCGCCGCCGAGCCCGCCGGCTCCGCCGGTGCCGGGGTTACCGCCATGCCCGCCGTCTCCGCCGGCGCCGTTGTTGATGGTCATGGCACCGGGTGCGCCGTCGCCGCCGTTACCGCCGATCCCGCCGACCCCGCCGCTGCCACCAGCGCCGCCGACACCGATCAGTTGTCCTCCGGTACCGCCGTGACCGCCTGCGCCGCCGGCCCCACCGTTTGCTCCGGCGGTGCCCGAGCCGCCTGGGGTGTTCGCCGAGACACCGGCGATACCGGCCCCGCCGGCGCCGGCCCCGCCGGCGCCGCCGGCGCCGAACAGTTGGGCGTTGCCGCCGATCCCGCCGTTGCCGCCGGTTGCGCCGGTGCCGCCGGTGCCGCCGGTGCCACCGCTGCCGCCGTCGCCGTAGAGCCAGCCGCCGGTGCCGCCGTCGCCGCCGTTGGCCCCGGATCCGCTGGTGCCGTTGCTGGCGCCGCTGCCGCTACCGGTTCCCCCGGTCCCGCCGTTGGCTCCGGCGCCGCCGTGACCGCCGGCCCCGCCGGTACCTATCAGCGACCCGCCGGCCCCGCCGTTGCCGCTGACGCCACCTGAGCCGCCCGAGCCGCCGTGGCCGCCGATGCCGTCGCTGCCGATCTTGCCGGTGATGTTGGGGAAGGCTTGACCGCCGTTGCCGCCGTCGCCGCCGGCGCTGCCGTTCGCGCCGTGTCCCCCGGCCCCGCCGGTGCCGTACATCCATCCACCGGTACCGCCCTGGCCGCCGCCACCACCGTTGGCGCCGTTGCCGCCGGTACCGCCGCTCCCGGCATTGGCCCCTAGCAGACCGTCACCGCCGCCGCCGCCGTTGCCGGCACTACCAGCGGTGCCCCCGGCGCCGCCGGCCCCGCCCATGCCCCACAGCCTGGCATTGCCGCCGGCCCCACCGATACCGCCGGCGCCGCCGTGGCCGCCGGCGGCTCCCGCGCCGCTACCGCTGCCGATATTGACCGCGCCGTTGCCGCCGTTGCCGCCGGCCCCAGCGGCAGCACCAGACCCACCGGCGCCGCCATCGCCGAATAACAACCCGCCAGTGCCCCCGGCCCCACCGTTGCCGCCGGTTCCGCCGGCCCCACCCGCTGACCCTTCGAGGCCTACGGTTTGCGAGCTAAAGCCACTGCCCCCATGTCCACCGACACCGCCCTGCCCGCCGGTACCACCAACCCCCCACAACCCGGCATGCCCGCCGACTCCACCAATCCCGCCGGCTCCGCCGTCACCGCCACCAAACAGGACGCCGTTTTGGCTCAACGTGCCGGCGGCGCCGTTGCCGCCGTCGCCGCCCTGCCCGGCGGCCCCGCCATTGCCGAACAGCCCGCCATAACCTCCATCACCACCATTGCCTCCCGCTGCACCGGACGTGCCTGGGATCACTCCCGCCGCGCCAGTCCCACCGACCCCGCCGGCCCCGCCATTGCCGAACAACCATCCGCCAGACCCGCCAGCACCGCCGGCGCCTCCGGCACCGACAACCCCGCCGAATAAGGTGCCCGCCCCGCCCGCTCCGCCGGCGCCACCATCACCGAACAACCAGCCGCCGGCCCCGCCGCGACCACCGGAGGCCCCAGCCCCACCAGCGCCGCCGGCTCCGCCATTGCCGATCAGCCCAGCATCGCCACCACTTCCCCCGGCCACTCCCCGGGTGCTGCTCGCACCGCCGTTGCCGCCATTGCCGTACAGCAAACCCCCCGCACCGCCGTTTTGCCCGGGCCCACCATCGGCGCCATCACCGATCAACCCGCGCCCCCACAACGCCAGGGTCGGTGCATTGATCACCGCGAGTACGTCGTGTTCCACGCTTTGCGCTGCGGCATTGAAAGCCTCAGCAGCCGCATACGAGCTACCCGCGCCGGCCAACGCCTCCATAAACCGGCCATGAAAGACCGCCACTTGGGCACTGATGGCCTGATACTCCTGGGCCTGCGCGCCGAACAGCGCCGCGATCGCCGCCGACACTTCATCGGCACCCGCAGCCACTATCTGCACAGTCGGACCCATCGCGGCCGCATTGGCCGCACCCAGCGCCGACCCCAAAGCCGTCAACTCCGAAACCGCCGACTCCACCAACTGCGGCGACACACTCACAAACGACATCGCGACGCCTCCCCAACGCTCAAGACCAGCCAACACACACCCAGCCCGGCCGAACACCCACGGCCAGCCAGCCGCTCGAACACCGATAATCGCGCCAAAACCACCACCCCCGCATGGCCAAAACCACCACCCCCGCAAAGCTGCCTGTGCAAAATGCATGTATGCCCACGTGCCGCCAACGCCCTGGTGACAGGGCCGCCAGTGGGCGAAGGCGATGGTGACACCCGTCTCAACCGCATGCGGGTGGTGGTGTTGGCTGCGGCGGGGCGAGTGACCCCGCTCGCGGCGGACTCGGACAGCGGCTGCCGCAGGGATGTCCCGGCTTCACTTGGTCCCGGCTTCACTTGGTAGATGTAGGGACTGCAGGCCCACATCATGAAAGGTGGCTGGTGCGGTGCACGGACACGATGACGACGGCCAACCGTCACGGGATGCCCCATGTTTCGGGCTGGTCCTCGCATTGGTAACCCGTGGACTGGCGATCAGCGAATATCCGGAGATGGTTCGGGTATCCGGCATCGCCGAAAGGTACGGCTTCGGTTCGGTCTGGCTGTGCGATCACTTCCTCACCTTGAGTGCGGACGACCACGTGCAGCAGCGGGGCGCGGTCAGCGCGGAAGTGCACCGCCAAGAAGCCACGCCGCCGGCGTCGATGCCGTTACTCGAGGCATGGACAGCGCTGAGCGCACTCGCCCGGGACACGACAAATCTGCGCCTCGGGACCAGCGTGCTGTGTAACTCCTACCGCCATCCGTCGGTGTTGGCCAAGATGGCCGCCACATTGGATGTCATCTCCGAGGGCCGCCTCGATCTCGGACTGGGTGCGGGGTGGTTCCAGCATGAATTCGAGGCGTACGGAATCCCGTTCCCCCCTGTTGGGGATCGTGTTGCTGCTCTCGGTGAGGCGCTGGAGGTCATCACGGCGATCTGGACGCAGCTCAATCCGGTCTACTCGGGCAGGTTCTACACGCTAGACGGAGCCATCTGTAACCCGCCGCCTCTGCAGCAGCCGCATCCCCCGCTGTGGGTCGGCGGCGAAGGCGACCGGATACATCGCATCGCCGCGCGCTTCGCCCAGGGGATCAACATCCGGTTTTGGCCACCGGAGCAGGTGCAGCGGCGCCGGGCCTTCCTCACGCAGGCCTGCACGGCGGTCGGGCGTGACCCGGATACTTTGCGACTATCGCTGACCGCAGTCCTCGCACCCACGCGGTCGGCCGCGCAGGAAGCCGAGGTCCGCGAACAGTTTTCGTCGATCCCAAATTCGGGTCTGATCGTCGGCCCTGCGGATCGGTGCATCGAGCGGATTGACGAATACTACAAATCCGGAGTGGACACATTCCTGTTCGCGATCCCCGATGTTGGGCGATCGGACTTCATCCATACCGTCGGTCAAAAGGTCATACCGGCATTCCGCTGAGCGGGCCAGCCGACGGCCACGCGATGAGGTGCTAGCCACCGGTGCCGAGGCCGTAAGGATGCCTCGGTCGAGGACCCGTCGGACTTCCCGTCCACCGGGGACCGACGCCTGAGCGTCGAATCGCATGATCGGTGAGTTCTCGACAGCGGCTCCCCGCGGCGTGGGGCGCACCATGTGGCTGTAGCGTGACGGCCGTGAAGTCTTTCCGGGTCTATTCCTCCCTCGTGCTCGCGGCCAGTGTCGCGGCAATGGTTCTGCCGCTCGCCATAGCGGGCACGGCAGCCGCGGCCGGCTCGTGTCCAACCGCAGCGGCGCAGAGCGGTGCAACGCCTGAGTGGACGTTGACTGGAGCCACCGGCAGCGTTGCGGTGACCGGATCCACCGAGACGACGGCTCCACGCGTGAACGTGACGACACCGTTTAGCGTGAGCCAGACTCAGGTGCATACGCTGAGCGCGGGAGATGGCCCGGTGGTCCCGGGCACGGCTAGGGTTTCGGTCTGCTACATGGGCGTCAATGGACGTGACGGATCGGTGTTTGACAGTAGCTACGAGCGCGGCGCTCCGGTTGACTTCCCGCTGGGCGGAGTCGTGCCGGGCTTCCAGAAGGCCATCGCGGGACAGCAGGTGGGGTCCACCGTTGCCGTCGCCATGACCTCCGCTGACGGCTACCCCAATGGACAGCCCAGTGCCGGAATCCGGCCTGGTGACACGCTGATTTTCGCGATCAAGATCCTGAGCGCCTCGAGCTGACGATCGTGAGCGGCTGCTGCCTTCGCGTGGTTCGTCTCGGCTGAGCAGCCCGCGTTGGCCGCCGTCCGGTCAGAGCTGCAGCGCGGCCGCCACGACGGGTTTGGCCCAGTCCGGCGTGCGGGCCAAATCGGGTGGCCCGATGATGCGGCCGGATCGCATGTGCAGGACCAATACCGGTTGTGGCGCCTGCCCGAGCGCCGGATCGGCGGTCGCGGAGTTGTCATACACCCGCAGCTCGGCGAGTACGCGCAGTAATTGCACGAGATTGAGCAGGCTGTGGCGGCAGCGACGCCGGATGTCGGCCTCGGGAATGTCATGCCCCCCGGCGCGGACCCGTTGCCGTACCCGCTCGACGTGAGCCTCGGCGCTGGCCAGCCCCACGTAGAAGATACGGACCTCGATGCCGCGTGCGGCGGCCTCGGCCAGCAGTCGCGGCATGGTGTTGCCGCCGAGCGTGGTCTCGAAGGTGAAAGCGAGGCGTTGATGGATGGCCCGTTCCAACAGCTTTCGGCCCTGCTCCCACGCCGCCCCATTTGCTTCGCGCTGACCTAAAGCGGGGTTGGCCGCGATCAGCGCGCGTGCCGCCTCGTCGGGGTCGTAGTACTGACCGCCAGCCGCGCGGATCGCCGCGCCGCCGATGCTGCTCTTACCGGCACCATTGACGCCGGCCAACACGTACAGCCGCGCGGGCGCCGGCGTTTTGCGAGCCATGCGACGCGCCGGATCACCGCCGCCGCGTGGTGCGCGCCGCTTTCACCGCGGCAGCGCCAAGTTGGTCCGGTGTGGCATCGAAGGCGGCCGCGACGCCGGCTTTGGCTTCCGGTGTCTGCATGGCGGCCAGCAGCGCGTCGAAGCGCTCAGTGAGATCATCGAGTGCCGGTGTGCCTGCGGTCAGGGCCTCGAATTCGGCGTACGACAGCAATACCGCCTTGGGAATGTTGTGTTTGGTGATCACCACTGCTCCTTCCAGTGCGGCCTGCTCAAAGACCGTGCCGAATTCGTTCTTGAGCCGGGTGGCGGTCACGGTGGGTACATCGACCAGCTTGCCGTCGCGGTCGCGAAACGTGACGGTGGACATGGCGCTACCCCTCCTTCGGAAACTGAACCCTCGCCATTTTAGCCGGATTGTCTATTTTGTTCGAATAGTGCGCTTGTGCCGGACTGGTCGCGGGAAGTCGGGGCCCCCGGCCGCCCGTAGGCGGCAACCCAGCCCATCGATCGCACCCGATATTCCCGGCGCCTAAACACCGCCGTATCAGGTTCATTGCCACCCAGGGATCTTCGGGTCGTGCCCAGGGATCGATCGACGTGGTGTCCTGCCCGTGCCGCCAACGCCGAAAACAGGGCCGTGACCATTGCGAACACGCCTGCAAGGTGGTATCGGTGATACCGTAGTGCGCCTGACCGAAGCGGCTCAAAGCAGTCCAGAGCAGTCCAGAGCAGCCCAGAGCAGCCCAGAGCAGCTCCGTGCATGTGCAGCGGCGGCCCCGGTCTAGAGGGGTGCAGGATGTCAAAGCATCTGGTGGTGTGCTGTGATGGCACCTGGAACACCCCGGATCAGCAGAAGCCGACAAATGTCACAAAGGTCGCGCTGGCAGTATCGCAACAGGCGCCCAGTGGCCGCGAGCAGCGAACCTTCTACCACTGCGGGGTCGGCACCCGCCGGTGGGAGCGAATCCGCGGGGGCGGCTTCGGCTTCGGGTTGTCACGCGACCTGCGTGAGACATACCGCGTAATCGTGCAGAATTTCGACCCGGGCGACCAGCTGTATTTCTTCGGCTTTAGTCGGGGCGCATTTACCGCACGCAGCATCGTTGGCTTCATCCGAAACTGCGGCATCCTTCGCCGAGAACACATTGATCGCCTCAACGAGGCCTACCGGCTGTACCGCAGTCGGCGCCCGGACTCAAACCCGCGGGAAATCGAGGCGACCTTGTTTCGGCGCTCCTACTCTCACGAGACCCGGATCCGCTTCATCGGGGTGTGGGACACCGTGGGTTCCCTCGGTATTCCGCTCGACGGGCTGCGCTTGGTCAACCTGTTCAACCGTCGATGGCAGTTTCACGATACGGAGCTGAGCGGCATTGTGGACTCGGCTTTTCATGCGTTGGCGATCGATGAAAAGCGTGGGCCGTTTCGCCCCACACTCTGGGGACCAAGGGCGGACGCCCCGACCGATCAACGCATCGAACAGGTCTGGTTCACCGGAGTGCACTCCGATGTGGGCGGAGGCTATCCAGAACACGAACTGAGCGACATAGCGCTGCTGTGGATGGTCGATCGGGCCCGCAGCTGTGGCTTGGCATTCGATCACGACGCGTTCTTGTGTCTCCCCTCCCGCGATGCCCAAGCGCCCCCCGGCGCCACGTCTGTCACCGCTCGCACCGCCGTCTATCCCGATCCCCTGGGTCCGCTGCACGAATCCCGCACCGGCGTATACCGACTAATCAAACCGTTCGTTCGGCCGCTGGGCACAACCGACGCGTCACACGAGTACGTTGCGTCCAGCGCGGGCGAGCGGCGAGCGCACCTACCGACGTCCGCGCCAGCCAACCTTGTCGCCTATCTCGACAACACCCCGCAAACTATCGAAGTCGAGGAGATTTGCCGCTAGACGAAAGGTCGGTGCCAGCGGTGCCCGCTCCCTGAAGCTGCGAACGACCATTACGTCATCGCCTGCGCACTGTCAGCGGTGATCGATATCCTGCATTGAACAGTCGCCGGTGCCCTATGACGAGCGGATTTGCTTCGAACGACAGCGACGAACCGGGGCTAACGGCGCCGAGGCGGGATGAACCACTAATCTGCTAGCTTGATTCCCGGCGATCACTGGGGTTCGCTGACCCACACCCGTGTCGACCCGAATCTCACGGCAAGTCAAGCCCTGGTCTATGCCGCCGCGCCGCCAATTGCTCCGGAGGAAACGCGACATGCGCAACACGATGTTCGTGCTTATCACGATGGCCGTTCTCGTTGGCAGCACGGGCGTCGCCGCGGCAGCGCCCAAGAGCTACTGCGACGAGCTCAAAGGCGTCACCACCGGCCAGGTATGCCAAATACAGGTGTCAGACCCCGCGTACACCATCGACATCAGCCTGCCGAGCAACTATCCGGACCCAAAGTCGCCGCTGCAGAGCTTTGTCAACGAGACGCGCGACGACTTCCTGGGTGTGGCGAAGTCCTCCACTCCGCGAGACACGCCCTACGCGCTGGACATCACCTCGACCAATTTTGAATCAGCGATACCTCCGCGCGGCACTCAAAGCGTGGTGCTCAAGATCTACCAGAACGTCGGCGGCGCACACCCAGCAACCACCTACAAGGCGTTCAATTGGGACCAGGGCTACCGCAAGCCGATCACCTACGAGACGCTGTGGCAACCGGACACCGATCCGTTGAAGGTCGTTTTCCCGATCGTCCAGAGTGCATTGACCAAGCAGGCGGGCACCGACGTTCCCATCGTGGCCAGCGCCGGCCTGGACCCGACGAATTACCAGAACTTCACGATCACAAATGATGGCGTCATTTTCTTTTTCGGCCAGGGCGAGTTGGTGCCCGACGCCGTCGGCGCCACCCAGGTGTTGGTTCCGCGTGCCGCGATAGACTCCATGTTGGCCTAGAGTTCGCCGCGCCAGTGCTCATCGTTGGCATGGACCGGCGCTAGTGGACCGCTGGCGAACTTGGTCGGTTTCCTTGACCGCACAAACGATTTCGCAGTCGCGTCGTTGAGTCATGCCACGCAGCGATGATGCGGCCGGACGCTGACTGGTCAGCAGCGCAATGCCAAACCGATGCGGTACGCCCTAGTGTCCTATCGCTGCCGGTTGTCGTCGGCCATCCGTATCATCGGCTCTCATGCACAGGTTCTCGTCAACGGCAGGAGCACCGAACCTCCCGCGCTCACGGGATCTGCTCGCGGCATGAAGAGTGCCTTTCTGTTCCTTCCGCTCTACTTCGGGCTCATCATCGGGTTCATCGGTAAAAGCGTCGAGATAGGGCTAGTGGGAGCCGGTTTCGGCATGTTCTTCGCGTTCTTGGTGTCCGGAAAGGCCAATCGGGGCTCGCTGCGGTGGCGGCGGGCCCGAGCAACCATGGCAGAAATCGACGCCATGAACGGGGCAGAGTTTGAGGCCTACGTCGCCGAACGCCTGCGCCGGGCGGGCTGGGAGGTGGAATTCACCCCGGCGGTCGGCGACTACGGCGTCGACGTGATCGCACAAAAAGATGGCCAGTGGGCGGCGATCCAGTGCAAGCGCCACGGTAGACCGGTCGGTGTCGCGGCTGTCCAACAGGTAGTTTCGGGCGCGGCGCACCACGGATGCACGCGGAGCATTGTGATAAGCAACCAAGAATTCACCTCTGCAGCAAAACAATTGGCCGCTACCCACGGTTGTCAGTTGATTGGACGCAGCGCCCTGCAAAACTGGGTGCCGCCGCCCAGGCGACGAGCACCGGCACCGAATAACCGACCACGGCCGGCAGCCTCGAAGCGGTGAGTGCGCGCAGTATCGCGATCGAAGCGACACACACGCGCCCGGCGCTTTCACCGATTGGGTGCTACCGGGGCCCGTTGGTGTGCAGATAGAGCGTGGGTCCGCCCGGCAGCCGGTCGTTGGCCGCGAGATCGAGCAGTGCCGCCATCGTTTTGGCGGTATAGACCGGATCCAGGTCAAGGCCTTCGGTTTCGCGTGCGTGTTGCAGCGCGTGAGTGCCCTGACTGGTCGGGTGGCCGTAGCCGGCGCCCAACCAGTCGCGTAGCAGCATCAGTCGGTTTGCCGGCAAGTCGGTGTGTGGCAGGTTGGCGCCTCGGCTTTCGAGCAGCCGCGCCGCCCGATCGGCAAGCGATGTGATTGAGCGGTGATCCAGGTGGAGCTTGTCGTTGACGACGATGCCTATCACCTGGGTGTCGGTGAGACCGGCAAGCGCCAGTCCGAGGTACAGGCCCGCGACCGTGCCACCGGATCCGACCGCGGTGACGACGGACGATGGTGCCGGCATGGCGCCGGCCTGTACCTGTGCGGCGAGCTCGAGCCCCGCCTCGACGTAGCCGAGGGTCCCCAACGGTGACGACCCACCGACGGGCAGCAGGTAGGGCCGGCGGTGGCGCAGGTAAAGATATGGCGCAACAGCGACCGTGCGGGCTTTGCTGTGCGTGAGATGGATGTCGGCACCCGATGCGCGGAGGCGTTGCAGGTGGGCCTCGACGTGCTCGTCCACCGGTTGATCGACGAGCGCCAGGGCGGTGTGGATGCCGAATTCGTGGGCGTACAGGGTGGCGGCCAGACCCCAGTTGGTACCGAGGCCACCGAAAGTCAAGATCGTGCTACGGCGCTGTCTTTTGATCTCAGGCAGCAGCCATTCCAGCTTGCGGACCTTGTTGCCGCCCCAACCACCGTTGCCGTAGACGCCGTCGTCCTTGATCCACACCGGTTGGGTGCTGATCAGCCGGGACAGCTGACGCACGGGCGTGGGCCCGTCGCCGAGGGGGAAGCGGTCGAGGGTGTCGCGCACCTCGGGAAAGCGCGCATGCAGGTATGCGGTTAACACCTCGGCCATTATCACCGATGCGGCAGCAGCGGTGACCACGGCGAGCACCGACACTCAGCGGCCGCCCAAAGCGTGCGATGTCGGCTGGGCACCGCCTGTGACTTAGTTGTCAACGTTGGGTCGAACGCGTGAGGTCACGTATTCTAGTCCCGCGGCTGGTTTGCTGGCGTCATTCTGAGTGTCGTCGGCATCAAGCGGCGGATGCTATTGCAGATCCGTCGCGAGAGGGAACCCGGTGTGAATCCGGGACTGTCCCGCAGCGGTATGCAGGAACGAACATCGTCATCGGCACTGGACCCATGGCCGTGGGACTGGGAAGCGGCGGTTAGTAGGAGCACCATCGTCGGTGCGAGCCTGTGAGTCCGAAGACCTGCCAGTCGCGCCGGGCACGTTGTGTCCGGAGCGCGTCGCCTCGTGGATTGGGCGGATGGCCGTAGCTATGCCGACGCGGTGCCGGGTGGGCGGCGCCATTTCCGGCGGTAGCGGCTAGCACGTTCCTCAGGCGGCGGGCATCCCGTCGTACCGGAGGACGATTGATGGCCCTACCAGCCCGCACCGCAAGAATGCCGGTCGCGCCCCACATCGGCCGGCCCCCGCGCGCCGGCGGTGATCGATGACCGCGCCGATCTGGCTGGCCTCGCCGCCGGAAGTGCATTCGGCGCTGCTGAGCAGCGGCCCTGGCCCGGGTCCGTTGCTGGCAGCCGCCGGCCAGTGGGGTGCGCTCAGCGCCACCTATGCCGAAGCGGCCGAGGAGTTGACCGCCCTCCTGGGTGCCGTGCAGGCCGGGGGGTGGGAAGGTCCGACCGCCGCGGCCTACCTGGCCGCCCACGGCCCCTATCTAATGTGGCTGATGCAGGAAAGCGCCAACAGCGCCGCAATGGCCATCCAGCAGCAGACCGCAGCTGCGGCTTACACCACTGCCCTGGCCGCCATGCCTACCCTGGGTGAACTGGCCGCCAACCACGCCACTCATGCGGTGCTGGCAGCCACCAACTTCTTCGGCATCAACACCATCCCGATCGCGCTCAACGAGGCCGACTACGTGCGGATGTGGATTCAAGCCGCCGCCGTGATGGGTACCTATCAGGCCGTTTCGACTTCGGCATTGGCCGCCGCACCGCGGTCGACCCCGGCTCCGCCGATCATGAAAGCCGACGCGCAGGCGCTCACGGCAGCACAGGCCGCCGCCCAGCCCCCGGACTGGCAAAACCAAATCCTGCAGTGGCTGCAGGCGATCGGGTACACCGCTTTCTACGACAACGTCCTACAACCGTTCATCAACTGGTTGGCAAGCATCCCGTTCTTGCAGGCGCTGTTTGCCGGAATTGATCCGTATCTGCTCATCCTGGGCAATCCGCTTACTTACCTCAGCCCGCTCAATATCGCCTTTGCCCTCGGCTACCCGATGGATATCGCCACCTATATCACCCTGCTGTCGCAGACCTTCGCCTTTATCGCCGCCGATCTGGCCGCGGCGTTTGCTTCGGGGAATCCCGCGACGATCGGTCTGACCATTCTGTTCACCACCGTCGAAGCCATCGGCACGATCATCACCGATACCGTCGCGCTGCTGAAAACCCTGTTGGAGCAGACCGCCGTACTCCTGGCCGTGGTGCCGTTGCTGACCGCTCCGTTGGTGCCGTTGGCAGCTGGTGCCGTGCTGGCACCTCTCGGTGCCAAGGGCTTGGCGGCCCTGGTTGCCGTGCCGCCGCCGGCGCTCCCCGTCACCGCGCCCGTGACCCCGCCGGTCGCGCTTGCGCCGCACGTCCCGCCCTCTCCGCCAGCGCCGGCGCCCGTGGATACGACCACCGTGACCCTCACACACGCGCCGTCGCCACCGCCGACTACCGCACCGCCGTCGATGACCGGGGCCGGCGTCGGGGTGGGGATGGAGAACCTCGGCTACATGGTTGGTGGTCTGACCGCGGATGCCAAGAGGCCAGCACGCGCGAGTGCCCGCAAGAAAGCGTCGGAGCCGGATAGCGTCGAGGATCCGGCCCTGGCGCCGACGCCGCACGAACCGGCACGGGCGCAGCGGCGCCGACGCGCGAAGGTCGGGCAGCTGGGCCGCGGCTACGAGTACATGGATTTGGACGCAGACTCGGTACCCGATTCTGCGCCCGGCGAGCGGATCACCGCGGCGGTCGCCTCATCCGGTGGCGCGGGTGCTCTCGGGTTTGCCGGTATCGCGGGTAAGGCCGGTGCCCGGCCCGCGGCAGGCTTGCTCACCCTGGCCGATGACGGATTCGACGACGGCCCGCGTGCGCCAGCCATGCCGAGCACCTGGGACGGCGATCCGACAACGCCCGACCGGCCGTCCGGACCGGGGGCCGACTGCGGGTAATCGCCGTGACACCGATCACCGGCCAGCAGGCTAAGGCTTGTGGTTACGTTCGATCCACTGGCTGAGCGCATCCTCGAGCGCGGCCGCGACGCTCATGCCGGCGATAGCGGCGGTCTGTTCGAAGCGTTCTGCCACCTCGGTTGCGACCGCGACGTTGATTTTCGTATGTTGCGGTTTTGGCTTGGGCGGCAAGGTCACCGGTACATGCCGGGCGGCAGTCGCCTCCATGGTGTCGCGTAGTGCGGGTATCTCCTCGAGCAAGCGGTCGAGATCATCGCGCTCGATCCGCAGCACCTCGGCCGGCCCTGTCGTCGTCACGGTCGCGGAACGCAGCTTCCCACGGCGAAGCGCAGATTCGCCGATCACCTCCCCCGGCCCAAGCACGGCAATGCGATCCTGGCCCACATACACCCCCGCCTCCCCGCTGAGGAGGATGAAGCAAGCGTCCGACGGAGTCTGCTCACGAATCAGCGGCCAGGGCACCGACTGCGAAATTCGATGTGCTGCCCCGATAAGACGCTGCAGCTCATCATCGGAGAAGCCGTCGAACGCGGTGAACTCGCGCAGCTGGCGGGCATCTTTCGCGCCTGCCACATCGACATCCATGTGCGCTCCTGACCTGCGATGTGTCTCTGACATCCCGGACAGCTCTGATGGCCCCTAGACATTGAGGAGCCTACGCGGATTTCCTGGTAGACGACCTAAGACGCGCAGGCCGAGGATCAGCGTGCGCGCAACGTGATATCGGAAATGGCCGTGCGGCTCTGTCCGTTTGTTGTGCCCAACTTGCTAATCCACACCAGCACATCGGAAGTTTTCGTCGCGTTGTTCACCCTGATGCGGTTGTGCCCCGGCTTCAACGGCACGTTGGGAGTCAGCTCGGTGGTATCGGACAGGCTGGCCGGAGTTGCGCTGTCGGCGGCGCGGATCTGCACCTCGGTTCCGGTGCTGGGGACGTCGATGGTTACCTCGCTGAGCGCGGTGGGCTGGGACAGCTGCAATACCAAGCCGACGCCCTTCTTGAACGTGGGAAACGGCGCGGCATCGACGTAGACGTCTGTGGGCCAGGCCGTATTCGGATTGCCGTCGATGGCCAGACCCGCATCCCCCGGATGGTCGGGCGCACCACCCGGAGAGAACACGGTGGCGCGCTGCACCTGGACGATCGGCCCCGGACCGTTGGGCGACCACCTCCCGAACCCGTGGGTGAGGAATACCGCGGCGACCGCGATCGCCACTACCGCGAGGAACCCCACGATCACGGCGACGGTTCCCGCCTTGCGGGACTTCGATCCCGGGGCGGCATTGGCTGTCCCTTTTCGCCGGCCGTTTTTGACCTTGACCGACGACCGTCGTCGGCCCCGAGTGGCGACCGAGTAGTTGACCACCGCGTCGGCGAACAGCGTCCCGCCATCCCAGATGCCGCTGACCCCGACGACGTCACCGTTGGCCAGCTGCCCGGTAATGGAGGTGCCGCGAAGTTCGACCGGAATGCTGGTGTGTGGCTCTCCGGTCGACTCGTATCGCTCCAGACAGAACGACCAGACTTCCTCGTTCTGCTCGGGGCCGGCAGGTCGTTTCTGTACCGAGACCGCGGTGCCGTCCACCGTCATCCGGTCCAGCCGCTGGGTGTGGGGTCCCTTGGTTGAGGCGGGTTCGTCGTCAATCACGAACGGAGCCGTGTGCACACCGCTATGTGGGGGACGGCGCCGTGCCCCGGCGGGTGGGGCCGATGGGGAGGGCGTCGGGCGTGCCGATGGTTCGACGGACGGTAGGTCCCCCGAATCGAGCGGCCCGGTGGCAATGGCGGCCCGGTCCGCGTTGCGCTTAGCCGCGATCGGATGCGCGGCAAGCGCCTCGGCGAAATCGAGGCACCGCGGATAGCGATCGTCAGGATTCTTGGCCAGCGCCTTGGCGAACACGTCGTCGAGGTGGGCAAGGTCGGGGCGGCGCTCGGAAAGCCGGGGCGGAGGGGTATTGAGGTGATGGCCCACCACGACGGCACGGTTGGAGTGATCGAACGGCGGCGCGCCGGTCAGCAGGTGAAAAGCCGTACCGGCCAGCGCGTATTGGTCGACGCGGCCGTCCAGCGGCTTGCCGGTGAGCTGTTCGGGCGCCGCGTAGGCGACGGTACCGATCGCCATCTGAGCCTCGGTCAACGCCCTCGTATCGTCGGTCTCGCGGGCGATGCCGAAGTCGGTCAACAGCACGCGGCGCCGTGCGCTCTCGGTGGGGGCCGTGACCAGGATGTTCGCCGGCTTGACGTCTCGATGCAGCAGGCGCCGTTCGTGCGCGACGTCCAAGGCTTCGGCGACCGCCGTCACAATCTCCACGACGTCGGGTAGGGGCATCCCGGCCCCTGAGCGCTGCTCAAGCAGCTGGCGGGCATCACTCCCGTCCACGTAGTCCATCGAGATCCACAACCGACCGTGGAACTCGCCACGGTCGTGCACGCCGACGATGTGCGGATGAAACAGCGTCGCCGCCAGCTCGGCTTCGCGGATGAATCTGGCCCGGAACTCCTCGTCGTCCGTGGCATCCAGCGACAGAATCTTGAGTGCGTTCAGACGCGGCAGGCGGGGATGCTTGGCCAGATAGACCTCACCCATTCCACCGGAGCCGAGCAGCCGCTGAATGGTGTAACCGGCGAAGATGTCACCGTCGCTCAACGGCATAGTCGAAAGCCTAGCCGGTGGATCGCCGCGGCCAGGCATCCCCGGTGTCCACGGGTACCCAGTGACCGGCCGATCCCCCATCATGGTGAATGAGAACGTCGGCACGGTTTTGCACAGCGGAAGGTGTTGCTCGATCGTAGGGTTCGCATCGCGTCCAATCTCGCGGCCGGTCCCGGGGTGACCGACTTCGTCAAGCGCCAGCCGGGGGCGCCCACCGGCTACTTCGCGTGGGAAGCAGCCGGGCTGCGGTGGCTCGCCAGTGTTGACGGCGGTGTGCCCTGTGTGCCGGTGGTTTCTGTCGGCGCGGACAGGTTGACCCTGCGACGGCTTGATGCGGTGTCTCCCAGCCGCGAAGCGGCGCGCCTGTTCGGTGGCCGGCTGGCCGTCACGCACGACTCCGGTGCGGCAGCATTCGGTGCCGGGCCCGACGGATGGGAGGGGGCGGGGTTCTTCGGACCGTTGTCGCAGCCGTTGCCGATGTCGTTGCGGCGGCACCGGCGCTGGGGCGATTTCTACGCCGAGGAACGGCTGGTCCCGATGGCGCAACGTGCGGCGGCGCGGCTGGATGCGGCCACCCGCGCGATGATCGACGACGTGGTGGCGCGATGTCACGCTGGTGATTTCGACGACGATGACGAGCCGGCGCGGCTGCACGGCGACCTGTGGGGCGGCAATGTGATGTGGACCCCCGACGGGGTGGTGCTGATTGACCCGGCCGCCCACGCCGGCCATCGGGAGACCGACCTGGCGATGCTGGCGCTGTTCGGCTGCCCGCAGTACGACGCCGTGCTCGCCGGCTATCAAGGCGTGCGACCGTTGCGGCCCGGCTGGCGCGACCGCGTCGGCCTGCACCAGCTGTTCCCGCTGCTGGCGCACGTGGTGTTGTTCGGCGGCGGGTACGCATCGCAGACACGGGCCGCGGCACGTGCAGCGTTGGCCGCCTAACCACGGACGGCGTCAATCGCCCGGAAAATCCGCTGTTCACTGACCGGACGTGGGGTGCCGAGCTGCTGGGCCCACAGGCTGACGCGCAGCTCGTCGATCTGGCAGCCGATGTCGCGGACGTCGGCGGCGGTCGCCCTTGCCGGCGGTAGCGTCTGCACCAGCTCGTCGTAGGCATGCTGCACCGCGTGCACCCGTTGCATCCGCTCCCGGTCAGCCTCGATCGAGTGGGGCAGCCGGTCGAGACGCCGGCGGATTGCGGTCAGATAGCGGGTCAGATCGGCCAGCCGCCCGCGTCCGGTTGCGGTGACGAACCCGGGCGGCAGCAGTCTGCCCAGTAGAGCGTGGATATCGGTGATTGCGGCGGCCTGCCCATGCGGCGGGTCGGCGGGCAGCGCCAGTTGCACCTCCCGCGCGGCGGACAGCACCTTCTCGACCCGGCGTACCACATCGAACGTCACCGATACGAGGGCCTCCGCCACCCCGTCGCGCAACGTATTGAACTCGGTTCGCGTCCACACCGGCCCGGGCACCAGGGCGTCGATTGCGGCGTCGGCGCAGTCGTCGAGCAACGCGGACAGCGAGCCGTCCGGGTTGGTTCCCATTGCCAAGCGCATCCGCGGGTCCAGCTGCCGGTCAACGGCCTTGATCGGGGATGTCACGCTGAGCCGCAGCAACCGCCGTATCCCGGGTGCCAGCGCATGATTCTGCTCGGTGCCCGTCGCGAATACGCGCAGGTCGACGGTGGTTCCGGCGTCGACGAAGGCGGGGAATCCGCGTACCGCACGCGCACCCACCGTGCGTTCGACCAGCCGCGGTAGTTCGTCGAGATCGTCGGGCCAGCTGTGCAGGCCCGTCCGTTCCAGCTCACCGGCGACGGCGCGTGCCACCGCGTTTCGGACCGGCGTGGCCAGCCGCTCTTGCAGTTCCGCGAGGTCTTTGCCGCGGGCAATCTCGGTACCGTCCGGGGACTCGACGGCGAACGTCACCCGCAGATGCGGCGGCAGTTTGCTTACGTCGAAGGCAGCTATGGGCACCAAAACGCCGGTGCGGCTGCGTAGTTCGCGCTGCAATGCCCCCAGCAGCGGCTCCCCCGACGGGTCGATCCCGGCCAGTACCGCCCGGGCGGTGTCGGGGGCGGGAACGAAGTTGCGACGCAGGTCCTTGGGCAACGACCGGATCAGAGCGGTAACCAGCTCTGCACGCAATGCCGGGACCTGCCAGGCGAACTCGTCGCCACCCAGGCGCGCCAGCACGTCGATCGGGACGTGCACCGTGACGCCGTCGTCGGCGGCTCCCGGCTCGAACCGATATGTCAGCGGCAACTCGACGTCGGCGGTCTCCCAGGCATCGGGCCGATCCGCGCCGGCGGTGGCGGCAATCCTGTCGGCGCGCAGCAGGTCCTCGCGGGTAAACGTGAGCAACTCTGGGGTTTTGTGGCGTTGTTTTCTCCACCACCCGTCGAAGTGTCGCGCGGAGACGACATCCGCCGGGATACGCGCGTCGTAGAACGAGTAGACGTCATCATCGCCGACGAGCAGATCGCGACGGCGGGCCCGCTCCTCCAGCTCCTCGAGCTGGGACCGCAATCGCGCATTGTCGCCGACGAAATGATGATGGGTCTGCCAATCGCCCTCCACGAGCGCATGCCGGATGAACAGTTCGCGGGCAACGGTCGGCTCTACCCGGGCATAACCCACCCGGCGACGTGCGGCTAACGGCAGGCCGTAGAGCGTCACCCGCTCGTAGGCCATTACTTCACCGCGTTTTGCGTCCCAGTGCGGCTCGCTATGGCTGCGCTGCACCAGGTCGCCCGCGATGCGTTCGACGACCTCCGGCTGGATCCGCGCGGCCGTCCGCCCATACAGCCGCGCGGTCTCGACCAGCTCCGCCACCACGACCCAGCGCGGCGGCCGTTTGGTCAGAGCCGAGCCCGGTGCAAGGACGAACTGCGAGTTGCGCGCCCCCAGATACTCGCGGCCATCCTCCCGGCGGAGTCCGACGTGTGACAGCAACCCGGCCAGCAGCGCCGCGTGCACCCGCGCCGGGTCGGCCGGCTCGTCGGCCTGCTTGCCGCCCTCCTTAATGTCGAGGTCGCGAGCGATGCTGCGCAGCTGACCGACCAGGTCCTGCCACTCGCGGATGCGTAGATAGTGCAGGAATTCATCCCGGCACATGCGCCGAAAAGCGTTGCCGGAAAGTCGTTTACGCTGTTCGAGCAGATAGCCCCACAGGTTCAGGTAGGACATGAAGTCGGAGTGTTCGTCGGCGAACCGGGCATGCTTCTGCCGAGCGGCCTCCTCGCGGTCAACCGGCCGCTCCCGCGGGTCGGGGATCGTCAGCGCGGCCGCTAGCACCAGCACTTCCCGCACACAGCCCTCGGCGTCGGCCTGCAAAATCATTCGGCCCAGCCTTGGGTCGACGGGCAGCCGTGCCAGGCGCCGGCCAAGGCCGGTGATTTCGGGGCGCTGGTCGAAGGCGCCAAGTTCCTGCAGCAGCTGCACGCCGTCGCGGATGCTGCGCCGGTCGGGTGGGTCGAGGAACGGGAAGTCTTCGACGTCACCGAGCTGTAGCGCCGCCATCTGCAGGATGACGGCGGCCAGGTTCGTCCGCAGGATCTCCGGTTCGGTGTAGCGCGGGCGGGCGGCGAAGTCGTCCTCGGAATACAGCCGGATGCATACACCGGGCGCAACCCGACCGCACCGGCCGGCGCGCTGTGCGGCCGATGCCTGCGAGATCGGCTCGATCGGCAACCGCTGCACCTTCAGGCGGCGGCTGTAGCGCGAAATGCGGGCGGTGCCCGGGTCGACGACATAGCGGATCCCGGGCACCGTCAGCGACGTCTCGGCGACATTGGTTGCCAGCACGATGCGCCGCCCGGTATGCGGGGCGAACACCTTTTGTTGTTCGGTGCTGCTCAACCGGGCGTAGAGCGGAAGCACCTCAATGTGCTGCAATTCCTGCAAAGCCTCTGCGGTGTCCCGGATTTCGCGCTCACCGGACAAGAACACCAGAATGTCCCCCGGCGGTTCGGCTTGGAGTTCGGCGATCGCATCCATGATCGCCTCCACCTCGTCGCGGGTTTGCGTACGAACGATTTCGTGGTCGGGGTCGTCGGGATCGCTGGAATCCTGCGGGGAACCAGGCTGGACGGGAAGTTCCAGCGGCCGGTACCTGATCTGCACTGGGTAGGTCCGCCCGGACACCTCGATAATCGGTGCCGCGCCGCCGCGCCCACCGTCGGCCGCGCCGAAATGCGCCGCGAAGCGTTGCGGCTCGATGGTCGCCGACGTGATGATCAGCTTGAGGTCGGGGCGGCGGGGCAGCAGCTCGCGCAGGTAACCGAGCAGGAAGTCAATGTTGAGGCTGCGCTCGTGGGCCTCGTCGAGGATCAGCGTGTCGTAGCTCAGCAGCCGGCGGTCGCGTTGGATCTCGGCGAGCAGGATCCCGTCGGTCATCAGCTTGACCAGCGTGCGGTCGCTGACCCGGTCGGTGAACCGGATGGCGTAGCCGACCGCCTCGCCAATCGGACTGCGCAGTTCGTCGGCGACTCGCTGTGCGACGCTGCGCGCAGCGAGCCGGCGCGGCTGGGTGTGCCCAATAGTTCCACGGATGCCGCGCCCAAGCTCGATGCAGATCTTGGGTAGCTGGGTGGTCTTGCCCGACCCGGTTTCACCGGCCACGACGACCACTTGATGCGCTGCTATCGCGTCGGCGATCTCTTGGCGGCGCTCGCTGACCGGCAATGCGGGGTACGTGATCGCCGGGACGCCGGCTTGCCGGGAGGCAATGAGTGACTCGGCCTGTGAAATCTGGTCGGCTAGCGCACGCAGCTTTTCGGGTTTCGCGCCGCGGAGGTGCTTCAGGCGCCGGCCAAGACGCGCGGCATCGCGGATGCTCACACCGTCGAGACGTCGGCGCAATTGCGCCGCAGAGGTTTCGACCGACGGTTCGCACACCCAGGTGACGATAGGCGTCATCGGGGCGGGCCGGACGAGAAGGTTGCCGCTGTCGGACACACGGGCTGTGCTGGAATCGGGATATGACTGAGCAAGAGTTCTTGGCGATGCCGCTCGAAGAGGCGATGAGCACACAACGCGCGATCCGTCGGCTTAAAAGCGACCCGGTTGACGATGCGCTGGTACTGCACTTGTTGGAGCTCGCCATGAAGGCGCCGACCGGTTCAAACGCGCAGAATTGGGAATTCGTCGTCGTCAAGGACCGCAAAGTGGTCGCGAAACTGGGCCGGCTGAATCGCGGGGCCATGAAAGCGGTTGGCCCCTTTTATCGGCGATCCTTTGAACGCAGCGGTGACGAGAAGATGGCCCGACTGCAGAAGGCGGTGCAATGGCAGGCGGATCACTTCGAGGACATCCCCGTCGTGGTGGTGGCTTGCCTCAAGGGGGTCATTGCACCCTGGCCGCCGATTGCGACCAGCAGTGCCTACGGTTCCATCTATCCGGCGGTGCAGAATCTGCTGCTCGGGGCGCGGGCGGCCGGGTTGGGTGCGGCCTTGATCACCGTGCCGCTGTGGAGCAGGGTGCTGGCCCGACGCGTCCTGGGCCTGCCCTGGAATGTCACGCCGTGCGCGGTGATTCCCGTTGGCTGGCCGATCGGCAAGTATGGTCCCACCACGCGTCGCCCCGTCGGTGAGGCCGTCTCACTGGACAGATACGGCAATCGAGCCTTCCTGTCGAGCCCTCGGGGGTAAGCAGATGCGGGGCCTGGACACGTGACGGTCAACCGCGGCTTCGGCGAGGAACCGTTCCTGCCGCAGATTGCACACCAATACCGCGCGACCCGCGCCGAGATCGACCGCCGTGGTGTGCAGTTCGAATCGCGACCTGGGTTTAGTCGTGCAGCGATCGGCCCCGCACCCCGCCGCAGCCGGCGTCGCCGCCGGTGTGTCAGCATTTGGTCATGACAGCACGCGGCGTGGCGCGAATTCTTGGTGTGGTGGGAATGACGGCATGGGCGGTGAGCATGCCTATCGTCCACCCCGTGGCCAGCGCCGATCCGTGTTCGGACGTCGCGGTGGTTTTCGCTCGTGGGACCCATCAGGATCCCGGGCTCGGCGACGTGGGCCAGGCATTTGTGGACGCGCTCAGTTCGCAGGTTGGGGAGCGATCCGTGGGTGCGTACGCGGTCGATTACCCCGCCAACGACGACTACCACAACAGCGCGTCGATCGGTTCCAACGATGCCAGCGCGCACATCCAGGAAACGGTCGCCAGCTGCCCCAAGGCCAAGATCGTCCTCGGCGGGTATTCGCAGGGCGCAACCGTAATCGATTTGTCCAGCTCCGCGATGCCCGCCTCGGTCGCCGATCATGTCGCGGCCGTCGCGCTCTTCGGCGAGCCATCCAGCGGGTTCTCCAGCATGTTGTGGGGCGGACAACCGCTGCCGACCATCAATCCGCTGTACGGCGCCAAGACCATCAGCTTGTGCGCTCCCGACGATCCGATATGCACCGGAGGCGGGAACATCATGGCGCACGTTTCGTACATCCAGTCCGGGATGACCAGCCAGGCAGCGACCTTCGCCGCGGGCAGGCTCAACTAGCGTCCCTCACCATCGGCCGAGCATCGCCGCATCAGGTACGTATCCATGGACGGGAACTCGCGTTTTTGCCCGGCTCGGGCGAAAGCGCGGCGGCTCTAGGGCGTGTTAAAAACCGTTGTGCCCACCCCGCCGGGGCTATTGGAGATGTAAACCGGTTGCTCCCAGAAGGGCAGGAATCCGGTGTTCATCAGCCCCGAGGTAATGACCGTGGGCCGGTAGGTGTTCGTGTTGAAGTGGTACAGCTCCTGGGTGCCGCCGCTATCGGCGTAGACGTAAATGTTGGTGTTGGCCGGCAAGGTCGACCCGACCACCGACGACGGGATGGTGCCCGTTACCCCGCCGGAGTCGATGATCGAGGGAACTGCCTGCAACGGTCCGCCATTCACCGAGACGTACAGGGTGCTGATCGGCGCTCCGGTAACCGTGATGTTAGGGGTGAGCGGGTTGGGACCGAACACCAGCTCGCCGCCCTGCATGTCGATGAGCACACCTTGACTGAGGTCGCCCGGTAACGCGTACGTCGGAATGCTCGGGCCCGGTCCCGTCGCGTTGGGCCCGATGCCCAAAACGCCTTCTACGCCGGCGGATTCGAAATAGGCGTCGAACGGAGTGGTGAACGGATTGCGCCAGAAGGCGTTCAGGTAGGTCGAGATGGCATAGGGCGAAGTCGGGATCGACAGCAGCACAACATCAACGTCGGTGGGTCCGGTTGCAATGCCGTTCCCAAAATCCACCGTGGTGGGATAGGTGGCGAACAGGTAGGTCAGTCCCCCGCTGTACGCGCTGATATTGAATCCGGTGGGCAATCCCATGTTGACCAATCCCAGCAAGCCCCCGACGTCCTTGGGTGACACCACCAGGCCGGCCGATCCGGTGTCAACCAGCACCGGCGTATTCGCGGCCCCGTTGACGGAGGCGTAGACCACCGGCTCGGTGACATTGACCACGTGCAGCGGGACGGTTCTGCCATCCCCGCCTAGGCCACTGACCCCGGAATGGCCGAACAGCAGACCGCCGCCACCTCCGGTGCCTCCGGTGCCGCGTATGCCGCCGTCGCCGAGGCCGCCCATGCCGCCGTTGCCGCCCGTACCGAGCAGGCCCGCAGCACCGCCGATTCCGCCGTTTCCGCCGGTGGGACTCGATGCACCGCCGGCTCCGCCGAGTCCGCCGTTGCCGAACAGCCAGCCCCCGTTGCCACCGGCTCCGCCGGTCGCCCCGGCCCCGCCAGTGCCGCCGGTGCCGCCGTTGCCGATCAACCCCGCCGAACCGCCGGCCCCGCCGGTTACCCCCGCCGCCGTCTGCGAATATCCGTTGCCGCCGTTGCCGTACACCAGCCCACCGGCCCCGCCATTCGGACTTGCGGCCGTCCCGTTGGTGCCGTTGCCGATCAGCGGCCGGCCCAGCAGCGCTTCGCTGGGTGCGTTGACCACACCCAGCAGGTCGGTTTCGAAGGTCTGCAATAGCGATACGCTCTGCGCCTCCGCGGCCGCGTAGGATCCGCTCGCAGAGTTCAGCGACTGCAGAAATTGTTGATAAAACGCGTTGGCCTGCGAGTTGAGGGTTTGATATTCCTTGCCGAACCCGGCAAAGAGCGCCGCCACCGCGGCCGAGACCTCATCGGCGGCAGCGGCCGCCAGCGACGTCGTCGGGGCCGCCGCGGCGGCAGTCGCCGCATTCAGCGCCGATCCGATGCTTTCCAAGTCCGCTGCCGCCGACGCCAACAGCTCGGGAGCCACGACCAGAAGTGACAAGCCGCCCGCCCTCCGCCTCGATCACCGATCCGATTGCGGCTAAGCGTATCGGGATACCGCGGCTGCATCTGGGTTTTAACGCGCCGGTCATACGCGATTCCAAACATCACCTGGTCACAAACGGCGGCGGCAAATCAGATCCGCGGTGGCGAGATCCGCTCACTGCGCATACAGCCGGCTCAAAGAGCCAAAAATCCCACGGAACAAGTAGGGAACAAGTGACGATGGGCGGGCGAGTCACAATGAGTCTCGGCGCGGCCGGACACGCCAACAGATGGAAGGGTCGGGGTATGCGGTTGGTGGTCGATCTCAACAAGTGCCAGGGCTATGCGCAATGCGTGCCGCTGGCGCCCGATGTACTGCGGCTCATCGGCGAGGAAGCACTGGTCTACGATCCCAATCCTGACGAGTCACAGCACCAACGGGTCCTGCGCGCGGCGGCCTCCTGTCCGGTGCAGGCGATTATTCTCGAAGTGGACCCGCCGGCGGATCGGGACGCGCGGTGACGGCCGCATCGCTGGTGAGCCAGTTGGTCGACACGTTCAAAGCCGAAGCCCGGATCGTCATCGTAGGTGCTTCTCTAGCCGGTCTGCGTGCAGCGGAAGCCTTACGGGACAGGGGGTTTCGCGGCCAACTGACGATCATCGGCGACGAACCGCACGAACCCTACGACCGTCCGCCGCTGTCCAAGCAGGTGCTGAAGGGCTGGGTGCCCGCCGACCACACCAAGCTGCCTCGTCTGCGCCCCGTGGACGCGCACTGGCGCCTGGGTGTGGCCGCGGTCGGCCTGGACCGGTCCAACCGTCAGGTGCTGCTGGCCAATGGCGAAAAGGTGGACTACGACCGGCTATTGATTGCGACCGGCACCAGGGCACGGCCGTGGTTCAACCCGCAAGAGGCCGCCCTGCAGGGCCTGTTCACCGTGCGTACCTGCGATGACGCCGCCAAGCTGGCCGCCGCGCTCAAGCAGCGCCCGCGCCGGGTGCTGATCGTCGGTTCGGGTTTCGTGGGCTCGGAGATTGCTTCGGTGTGCCGTGACCTCGACCTTGCGGTGACGGTCGCCGAGCGCGGCAAGGCGCCGCTGGTCGGTGCGCTCGGCGGCGTGATCGGCGACATCGCCGCCCAGATGCAGCTGGACGCCGGTGTCGATTTGCGTACTGGAGTTGCGGTATCGGGCCTCGACGGTGACGCGGCCGGTCACGTCCGGGCGGCCCGGCTGTCCGACGGGACCGTACTCGAAGTGGACGTGGTGGTGGCGTCGCTGGGTTCGATCCGCAATGTGGAGTGGCTCGAGGGCGCGCAGTTGGCGAGTGGCTTCTGGGGCGTGGCCTGTGATGCGGGCTGCCGCGCCTTCGACATCAACGGCGTGGTAACCGACAACATTTTCGTGGCCGGCGACGTGGCACGTGCCCCGCACGTGCTCTACGAATACGAGTTCATGTCCCAAGAGCATTGGGACAACGCCGTTTTCGGTGCCGAGGTAGCGGCCAACAATATGATCAGCCTGGAGCTGGGTCGGCGGCCGCACTTGCCACTGCCGTCCTTTTGGTCGGGTCAGTTCGGCGTCAACATCAAAAGTGTCGGAGTGTGCTCGTTCGGCGATGAGATCGTGTTCACCCAAGGCTCGGTCGAGAAGCGCCGATTTGCCGCCGCGTACGGATACCGGGGCCGCATCGTCGGGGCCGTGACCTTCGACCACGGCAAGTGGTTGCCGTACTACGCCAAGCTCATCGAGCAGTCCGCGCCGTTCCCGCCGCCCGCACCGGGTTACGACCGCCCCGTCATCTTTGAGCCGATGCCGGCCCGGTTCCCCGATCCCAAGGAACCGACCGCCATGCCCGACGTGGTGTTGACCGGACACGACCCGACCTCGCGCGGCGCCGAATTCCGGCCTCCGAGAACCTGACCGGCCGCCGACGGTGCGAGCCCTGAAACCATTTGGCGTCGTTGAGACCATTTGTAGACGTTGAGACCAAATAGGAGAAGGTGATGAAACCCGAGACGGCCTGGGCCGAGGCAATGAAGTTCGAGAATCGGCCCAACCCGTACCCATACTTCGAGGAGCTGCGCAAGACTCCGGTGGCCAAGGTCGCCGACCAGACCTACGTCGTCACCGGCTACCAGGAGCTGCTCGCTTTGGCCCACGACCCCCGGATCAGCTCCGACATCAGCCGTAGCCCTTCGGGTCTCGGCGGTGAACAGCCCGTAGCGGAGCCTGGCAGCGAGCACATGCAGGCCTACGCACGCGACGCCAGCATCATCGTTTCCGACCCGCCCGATCACGACCGGGCCCGTCGGCAGGTCATGCGCCACTTCGGCCCGCCGCACTCCCCCGACCTGATTCCGAGCATGGAAACATTCATCGTGCAGCTGGCCAACGGCCTGCTAGACCGGGTCAAAGCCGGTGGCAACAACCGCCTGGACGTCGTGGAGGACTTCGCCTACCCGATACCCGTCGCGGTCATCTGCAAGATCCTCGGCGTGCCGATCGAAGACGAGCCGATGTTTCACGCCTGGATCTTCGACTTCATGACGGGCACCGATCTGGGCCCAGAGGGCGAGTCCACGCAGGGTCAGGAGCTGGCCGAGAAAGGCCGGGCCAGCACCGCCGCGCTGTTGGGATATTTGGGTGATTTGGTGACGCGCTATGCCGACAACCCCGGCGAGGGCCTGCTATCCAAGCTGTTGCATGACGATGGACCGGACGGGCCGATGTCGGTGCCGGAGACGACGGCCAACGCGATGCTGCTCCTCGTCGCCGGCCATGATTCCACCGTTAACACCATCACCAACTGTGTGATGACGCTGCTGCGCAACCCCGGCTCCTGGGATCTGCTGCGGCAACGTCCCGAGTTGATTCCGCGGACCATCGAGGAGGTGCAGCGATTACAGTCCGCGGTGCAGTTCTTCCCCAGCCGCAGCGCTACTGCGGACGTCGAGATCGGCGGAACCCTGATCCCGGCCGGATCGGCGGTGCACCTGATCTACGCGGCCGCCAATCGAGATCCTCGGCGATTCGACAACCCGGATCGCTTCGACCCGCTACGCGAAGACAACGAACACTTCGGCTGGGGCAGCGGTATTCACACCTGCATGGGCGGTCCGCTGGCGCGTCTGGAGGTCAACCTGGCGGTGGAAACATTCCTGCGCCGGGTGGAAGTTCCCAGGCTGGTGGTGGACCCGCCACCATATCGGCACAGCCAAATATTCCGCGGGCCGCGGCATCTGTGGGTCGACTTCGCCGTGATCGTTGACTGAGCCAGGCCTTCGAGTCGACGGCTTCCCTACCGCGGTCGCAAGAAGAATTGACCGCCGAAAAATACTGACGAAGTCCATGACCCGGGTTGCCAATATAGTGTAGGTAAAGCAAAGCCGATTACTGGCTCATATGTGTCTTATGGGCACTGTTGGCGGCGGGCTGAATTTATTAACCCGGGCAATAGGTCGATTCAGCGGCGCTGACCATGGAGGTAACGTCGGCGAAAGTGATGCCTTTTGCGCCCAAGGTGGTGTGGATGTCCTGAGCAATGGCGTCCGGCGTCTTACCCGCCATGCGGTCGGCGCAGATTTGATGGCCCATTGCCACGATGTCGGAATCATCGCCTGCCGGCCAGGTGAATCCGAGACTGCGCATCTGGGAGAGGAATGTGTCGTCAGTAGCGTCCGCGGCGGCGACGACGGTGCCGGATACGAGGGCGGCGCCAACCGCAACAGGGATTGCGAGGGTGGCCAGCCAGCGACGAGAAGGCATGTGATGCCCGTCCTTTCTTGTTGGGCCTAACGATACGTAAGCGTGTGCAAATATGTGAATTAGATTAAACACAGTTCCTAGTTTGCGCTAGATGTTTGCGCCGTTGCGCCCGCAAACAGAATTACCTCGGCATATATCGGTCACGGAAACACTGGCCATGGGTTATTATATGTGCGATTTCCCGTGGCTCACATCGCTACCCGCATCGCGTTATTACTGACCGAATGGTTTGGTTTCTCGAGCACCCCAAGCGCCGTTAGCGTCGGGTCAGTGTGGCAGCAGGCGTTGTTTCTGCTCGGTGAATTCCTCTTCGGTGAGGATTCCCGAATCGCGCAGGGACGCCAGCTCGCGCAGCTCGGCGGCGATGCTGGTGATAGGTCCGCCGGCCGCACGGGTCGGCGGAGTCGGCTGCTCGTTGGTGGTCGACGGTGTTGGCCGCTCAGATGTGGCCGCCGCGGCCCGCTCGCGACGGGCGGCGCCGCCAGTTCCGGCAATCGCGCGCCCGGCCACACCGGCCAGGGCCATTTGGCTGAACAGGCTGCCTGCCGCACCGGCCGTCATTTCCGCGGCGGGGCCAACCGTGGTGGCCGGCAGGGACACCGCAAGAGGGTGGATCCCAGGGGCCAAATCGGTCCAGGTCGGCGGCACCGACAACCCGCCGATCGTGTTCGCCTCGGCAAGACCCGCCGACACCGCCGACCCACCCAAACTCGTGATCGGCGCTGGGAACGGCTTTGGCGGCACCAGCGCTGTACCCGGCCAGGACTCGAGTCCCGCCCATCCACTGACGATGTCGTCGGTGTGGACACCGATCACATAGCCAATAATGTCGTAGGGCAGAGCCGTTATCCCCACGAACGAGTCGACCCCAAGGCCCGCCGCACCTATCTCCGGGTCAATAAAGAGCCCGCTCAGGTCAGCCAGCAAGTCCAGCAGCTCCAGCGGGGTCAACGATGGGATGGTGGCGGCCGGTGCGGCCAGACTGTTCAACGTGTTGGGTACCGCGGAGAGCGCTTGAGGAACGGTCGACACACTGTTCTGCACATTGCCGGCCATGGCGGCGGTGGTAAGGGCAGTGGCCGCTGCTTGGCTCGAGAGGCCGTTGGGGCTGGTGGTGGCCGGTGGTGAAGCGAACGGCGTCAGCGTAGTCGCCGACGCCGAAGAACCCGCGTAGCCGTACATCGCCGAGGCGTCCTGGGCCCACATCTCGGCATACTGTGCCTCGGTGGCGGCGATGGCCGGCGTGTTCTGTCCGAACAGGTTGGTCGCCACCAGCGCTGCCAGCAGGGCGCGGTTGGCCGTGACCACCGGCGGGGGAACCGTTTCGGCGAACGCTGTCTCGTAGGCGACGGCCGCGGCTATGGCCTGGTTGGCGGCTTGCTCGGCCTGGGTGGCGGTGTTTCTGGTCCACGCCACATACGAGGCGGCCGCCGCGGCCATCGACATCGATGACCGGCCCACCCAGGGTCCGGCCGTCAGCCCACCCACCACCGACTCATACGACCCCGCCAACGAATGCAATTCGGCGGCCAACGCGTCCCAGGCCGCGGCGGCGGCCAGCATCGGCCCCGCGCCGGCACCGGCATACATCCTGGCCGAATTGACCTCCGGTGGTAGCACTGCGAAATCCATGATTCCTCCGATGGTTGTGCGGGTCGCCGGGAGCGGGTGGCCGTGGCCACGACGGCCGGGTGCTCGCGGAGTGCGACTGCCGGGTGGCGCAATCGGCGTGCCCCGGCGGCGCGGTTCGTGATGAGCCAGTGTCGGCGAAGTCGTCGTAGGCCGCGCGGCGGTGCCTGACGGCGGCATGCCGACTCCAGCCAGCGCCGTCGCCGGAAGTGGCGGTGCCCGAGCAAAAACCTGGTGGTCTGAGTTGTGTGGATGTCGCCCAGACCCGGGCCTATCGCCTGATCAGTTGCGCGGGGCAGTAGTACTGCGCGGCGATCGCCACAAATGACATGGCGTGCTCCGAGCTCAGCCCGGGATTGTCGATCTTGAGATTGCTCACCAGCTCCGGTCCTAGCTGGCCGCTACCCATCGAACTGCACACGGCATTGGCAAACGCTATGGCGTGGCCAGCATCGGTGTATCGGATGCCCGCGGCCCGCAGCGCGGACAGGAACCCAGGGTCGTCACTTCGTTGGGTCCTGCCACTGTCCGGGTCGGCCGCTGCCGACGGGGCGAAACCGACCAGGGCGCACACGCCGAACAGCGCTAGCAGCCGTCTCATGGTCGATGATTGTTCCACGCAGCGGGCATCGCAGCCCTCGGTTATTGGTTAAAGCTTTGTTGCCACTCAACCCGGGAATCGAATGCGCCCGGATTCCCGTTGGCAACCACCGGCGCCGACTCCGACGCGTCCGCGCCGCCGGCCCGTGTTCGAGCGACCGAGGTATGCATGTGCACATCGCATCGTGTAGAAGATTCTCGTGGAGGATCCGCCCCCCAGCTCGTTTGATCCTTCGGTCCTGCGCAAAGCGATGGTCCGGCGGCTGCATCGCCGCGCGTTGGCCGATGGCCAGATCGCGTTGCCGGCGGTTCCGGGGATGATCGACGAATACGTCAAAATTTGCGAAAACTTCTGCGCCGGTTTGGGCGTCCATTACACCGCGGAACAAACGGCTCAACTCAAGACGGCTCTGCAGGGCGCGCTGGACACGGCCTACCGGTCGTCGCCTCGCTCGAACATCGTCATCTCTTTCCAGTCCCCATTCGGCACGATGGTGAATTATCGAGTCAAAGGGGAAGGGTGGACCATCGAGGCCGACTACGACCATTGGGTCGACACGCGGCAGCCGCCCCTGTTCGGTACCGAGCCCGACGCCCGCGTATGGGCGCTGGCCGGCGAAGCGGCCGATCCCGCGACCCATCGGGTGCTCGACATCGGTGCAGGAACCGGCCGCAACGCGTTAGCCTTGGCGCGACGCGGCCACCCCGTCGATGCGGTCGAGATGACTCCGAAGTTTGCCGACATCATGCGCGCTGAGGTGGTCCGGGAATCGCTCGACGTCCGTGTCATCCAAGAGGACGTCTTTGCGGCCATGGACGGTGTCGACTCGGACTATCAACTGATCGTGCTCTCGGAGGTGGTTCCCGACTTTCGCACCACCGCGCAGCTGCGCGAAATGTTCGAGCTCGCCGCCCGTCTCCTGGCGGTGGGCGGGTGCCTGGTTTTCAACACCTTTGTGGCCCGTCCGGGCTACATTCCGGACGGCTCAGCACTCCAACTCGGCCAGCAGTGCAACACCATGATCTTCACCCGCGATCAGGTGACCGATGCCGCTGCCGAGCTGCCCCTTGAGCTGGTGGGCGATGACTCGGCCTACCGGTACGAGAAGGAGCATTTGCCCGAGGGCGCCTGGCCGCCGACGGGCTGGTTCGACGGTTGGGCCAGCGGTCTCGACGTGTTCGACGTCGAGCGCGAGGAGTCCCCGATCGAGCTGCGTTGGCTGGTGTATCGAAAAGCCCGCTGAAGCGCGCACATCCCCGAACGGGCCGGTGTGACGCGTTGCGTCGATTAGCTAATCGAACTATAGTCTGGACAAATGTCCAGTTTGCTGTCACGGCGCGCGAGCCTGCGTTGACGGTGGTGGATTCCGCACCCTTCACTGGCCGTTACCCAGCGGAGAAGAGTTAAGTATGCGAATTGCCCTGCTGTCCTATCGGAGTAAGGCTCATTGCGGCGGACAGGGCGTCTACGTGCGCCAACTCAGCCGCGGTTTGGCGGACCTCGGCCATGATGTCGAAGTATTCTCCGGTCAGCCTTACCCGGAGCTGCTCGATCCGCGGGTGCGGTTGACCGAAGTGCCAAGTCTTGATCTCTATCGCGAGCCCGACCCGTTTCGGGTACCCCGTCCCACCGAGATTCGCGATTCGATTGACCTGCTGGAACTTGCCACCATGTGGACCGCGGGATTTCCTGAACCCCGGACGTTTTCACTGCGTGTCGCCCGTTTGCTGGCCGACCGTGGCGGTGACTTCGATCTGGTTCACGACAACCAGAGCCTGGGCACGGGACTGATCCGCATCGCCGACGCGGGGTTACCGGTGGTGGCTACGGTGCATCATCCGATTACTCGAGATAGGGTGCTCGACCTGGCCGCAGCGCGGTGGTGGCGAAAGCCTTTGGTGCACCGCTGGTATGGCTTTTCCAAGATGCAGAAAGAGGTTGCACGGCAGATACCCGACCTGTTGACGGTGTCATCGTCGTCGTGTGCCGACATCGTCGCGGACTTCGGCGTCTCGCCGGATCAGCTGCACGTGGTGCCCTTGGGCGTCAACACTGAGCTCTTCAAGCCGGGATCCGGAGCACGACAACCGGGCAGAATTATCGCGATCGCCAGTGCTGACACTCCGCTCAAGGGTGTCAGCACCCTGCTGCAAGCGGTTGGCCGACTTCGGACGAACCACAAACTGGACCTTCGGCTGGTAGCCAAGGTGGAACCCAATGGGCCCACCGAAAAGCTAATCGCCGAACTGGGAATCTCCGATATCGTCCACATCAGCAGCGGGCTTTCCGAAACGGAATTGGCTGCTTTGCTCGCCTCAGCCGAGGTTGCCTGCATTCCTTCGCTCTATGAAGGGTTTTCGTTGCCCGCGGTGGAAGCCATGGCAAGTGGCACCCCGATCGTCGCCAGCCGTGTGGGCGCCCTGCCGGAAGTCGTGGGCACCGACGGTACCTGCGCACAGTTGGTGCCCCCTGCCGACGTGGCTGCGCTCACCGGCGCGCTTGGCGAGCTTCTCGATTCGCCGGAGAAGCGGCGCGCCCTTGGCGACTCGGGCCGACAGCGTGCAGTGGATGTTTTCAGTTGGGAGGCTGTCGCGGCGCAGACCGTACGGGTCTACGAGCGGGCACTGGCGCGCAGCGCTGCCCCTGACGAGAGTAAAGTGCAATGCTAACAGTGGATTTCGATCGCCTCGGCGTCGGACCTTCGACCATGGTAATCGACGTCGGCTGCGGAGCGGGTAGGCATGCGTTCGAAGCGTACCGCCGCGGTGCCAATGTCGTCGCCTTCGATCACGATGCCTCCGAGCTGCGTTCGGTGGAAACCATGTTGCATGCGATGGCCGAAGCGGGTGAAGTTCCGGCTACTGCGTCGGCAAAGGCGGTGGTGGGTGACGCGCTGAGCCTGCCATATGCGGACGAGACGTTCGACTGCGTCATCGCATCGGAAATTCTGGAGCACGTACCGCAGGACGGCGCCGCGATAGCCGAGCTGATCAGGGTACTCAAAGTTGGTGGCATGCTTGCGGTCAGCGTGCCTCGTTGGCTACCGGAACGGGTGTGCTGGCTTCTTTCCGAGGAGTATCACAGCAACGAGGGCGGCCACGTGCGGATCTACCGCGCCAGCGAGCTGAGGGACAAGATCACCGGTCACGGGCTGGAATTGGT
The DNA here is from genome assembly GCF_900292015.1 of Mycobacterium basiliense. Classification (NCBI taxonomy): domain Bacteria; kingdom Bacillati; phylum Actinomycetota; class Actinomycetes; order Mycobacteriales; family Mycobacteriaceae; genus Mycobacterium; species Mycobacterium basiliense. The sequence goes on along the minus strand of NZ_LR130759.1, from coordinate 3,045,734 downwards.
GCACGCGCATCATGCGCATGCCTTGCATTCGCCGTTCTGGTGGTTGAAATGCGCTGTTGGCGTATCGAATACGGATCATCCTGCGGTGGCGGCCTATCACAAGCTGTTGGTGTGGGATTTGATGCGGCGCCCAAAGATCACCCGGTTGGCCGAGTCGCTGCTCAATCCGATCGTGGGTAAAAGCGTTGCGATGTATTTCGGTAAGCCGGATCGGGCCACGGGCCGGGCCAATCGAGGACGTTCAGTTGCTGCGGTCTAGTCTTCCGGCGGTTCCGGGTGTCCTTACCCGTGAGCAATGCCACCAGACCGCGTTGTCCATCGCCGCCGCGCAGGAGCCCTCGGGCGCGATCCCCTGGTTCGAGGGTGGCCACACCGATCCATGGGACCATGTGGAGTGCGCAATGGCACTCACCGCAGCCGGTTTGGTGAAACCGGCGCGGGCCGCTTTCGACTGGTGCCGGCGCACGCAGCGCGCTGACGGCTCGTGGCCCATCCAAGTCCGGGCTGGCAACATCGAAGATGCCAACAGCGACAGCAATTTTTGTGCCTACATCGCCACCGGCGTTTGGCACCATGTGGTGGTCACTGGTGACACCTCCTTCGCTGCCGCGATGTGGCCGGTGGTACGCCGGGCGGTCGACTTTGTCATCGACTTGCAGGTTGGTTATGGCGAGATTGTTTGGGCCCGAAGCGAAGCCGGACCGCTGACAGAAGCGTTGATGACCGGATGCGCCAGCATCTTTCATGCCATCCGGTGCGCGCTCGCGCTCGCGGCCGTCATTGGCGATCCACGACCGGAGTGGGAATTGGCACTCGGAAGGCTGGGCCACGCGATCGTCGCGCATCCGGAGGTTTTCGCCGAAAAGGGCCGATACTCCATGGATTGGTACTACCCCATCCTCGGTGGAGCGCTGCGTGGCCCGTCGGCTGCCGCGCGAATCAACGAGCGCTGGAACGACTTTGTGGTCGACGGTCTGGGCATTCGCTGCGTCAGTGACCGGCCCTGGGTGACGGGGGCCGAAACCTGCGAATTGGTAATGGCGCTTGACGCAATCGGCCACCGCGCCGCCGCGCATCGACAGTTTGCCGCGATGCAGCACCTGCGTGACGAGGACGGCTCGTACTGGACAGGATTGGTGTTTGCCGACGGGAAGAGGTGGCCCGAGGAGCGCACCACGTGGACCGGAGCGGCGATGATTCTCGCGGCGGATGCATTGTCGGGTACTACGGCGGGCAGTGGAATCTTCCGCGGACAAGGACTGCCGATGGGACTGCAGAGCGATTTCGAATGCGAATGCGTGGTCAGCGGCCCCGGTCGGTGACATCGATGTGCTGGCCCGGCTGATCACCGGTGCGCTCGAGTACCCGCAGTGACCCGGTGATTGAAACCTGCTGGAAGTGACCCGAATCGATGGCACGGCAATAGATATGGTATGGCGCGCGGCCACCGTCGTTGGGGTCGGGGAACACGTCGTGAATGAGTAGCGCGCCGCCGGGGGTCACCCATTTGGCCCATCCCTCGAAGTCCTGTGCAGCGGCAGCTTCGGTGTGGCCGCCGTCGATGAACAACAACTGCAGCGGCGACCTCCACGCTCGAGCCACCATTGGCGACTTGCCGACGATGGTGACGACATGATCGTCCAAATGGGCGGCGTCGAGTATGCGCCGAAATGTGGGCAGGGTGTCGAAAAGTCCGGTAACCGGGTCGACCAGCGACGCGTCATGGTACTCCCACCCGGCCTGGTGTTCCTCCGAGCCGTGGTGATGATCGACCGTGTAGAGCACGCTGGCCGTTTGTTGTGCCGCCGCGCCGAGCAACAAGGTCGATTTACCACAGTAGGTACCGATCTCGACGCCGAGGCCGCCGCCAAGGTACCGCACCGCGGCGTCGTAGAGGGCACGCCCCTCGTCGTCCGGCATGAATCCTGGCACTTGCTCGGCGAGCGCGAACAGCTGCTCGGTTGTGCTGACCCCGTCGCGGCCCATCAGTTGAATCTATCGGCCACCCCGATAGTGCCGCCATGGTGGTTGATCTCGTTGCTGGCCAACCTCCAGCGCGGCATTGCCTGGACAGTCGTCCGGTGTGCCGGCGGCCTTCGTCAGCCGTGTGGCGCCTCGGATATCTTGCTGTCGGGCTTGCCCAGAGTTTGGCAGTATGTCGTCGCGGACAGACGCGTTGCCGAAATCTCCATATTGGTCGGTTCGGCACCGCTTTTGTCCTTGAGCATTTTGCTGACTTCTTCGCTCTGCTTCTTCTCGTCCTGGGTAACGAAGTCCTTGCACTTGGTATCGCCGCCGGTGTTGACGACCTCCGAGGCAGAACATCCGCTGAGCAGCAGCATGGCTAGGGCGAAGGTGACGGGTGCAACTGACCGCATCGTTGGCCTTTCTAAGTCGGGTACTGACTACTTGTAGACCAAAATGCTAAATCGCAAACGCCGAAAGGGATCCTGACCGGCAAATCACACCGCCGCGGTTCGCTGGTTGTCGGCGGCAGCTAACCGCCAGTCAGTGACCGGGTCGGCACGATTCGACTAACGCCGGCCGATACGTGGCCGCGCCACATTCGCATTGCCAACAAATATGCCGTCCACAGGAACACTGGAGGGTGGAAACAATCATGTGCCCGGGTAGCAACCAGTGCCCACGTTCGCACCGTCGGGGTGGCCCGTCCATCCAACGCGTACCCGAGCCGTGCGCCAACTGGCCGACATCTACGCTCACCGGATCACATTCGCATTCGCGAGGTCGTGAAGCCAGCGTGGTGGACGAATCGTTACGATTCGTCGTCTTTCGGTGGCCGTGTCGTTGTATCTCGCGATGGGCCAGCGGCAACCGCGGCTACTTCTGCAGGGTGAATTGGTTGACGTCGATGTAGCCGGTGCGGAAAAACGTGGCGCAGCCGGTCAGATACTTCATGTACCGCTGGTAGACCTCTTCGGACTGAATCGCGATGGCCTCGTCCTTGTGCGCCTCGAGCTCTTCGGCCCACAGGTCGAGGGTCCTGGCGTAGTGCGGCTGCAGCGATTGGCGGCGGGTCAGCGTGAAGCCGGCCTTGGCGGCGTGCTCCGCCACCATGTCGATCGACGGTAACCGGCCGCCGGGGAAGATCTCGGTGACGATGAACTTGATGAAGCGGATCACGCTGATGGAGATGGGTAGGCCATGCTCGGTGATTTGGTCTCGGGTCAACCCGGTGATCGTGTGCAGCAGCATCACCCCGTCGTCGGGCAAGATCTTGTTGGCGAGGGCAAAGAAGTCGTCGTAGCGGTCGTGGCCGAAATGCTCGAATGCGCCGATCGACACGATTCGGTCGACGGGTTCATCGAATTGCTCCCAGCCCTGCAGCAGCACGCGCCGGCTGCGCGGCGTGTCCAACTCGTCGAACGAGTTCTGCACGTGCACGGCCTGGTTTTTCGACAGGGTCAGGCCAACGACGTTGACGTCATATTTTTCGATCGCGCGCCGCATGGTGGCGCCCCAGCCGCAGCCGACGTCGAGCAACGTCATCCCGGGCTGTAGGCCCAGCTTGCCCAGCGCCAGGTCGACCTTGGCGATCTGGGCCTGCTCCAGCGTCATGTCGGCGCGCTCGAAGTAGGCGCAACTGTAGGTCTGGGTGGGGTCCAGAAACAGCCGGAAGAAGTCGTCGGATAAGTCGTAATGCGCCTGTACGTCGTCAAAATGTGGCCTAAGTTTTTGCGCCATGGTTGTGGTGTATGCCTTTCTGTGCCCCAACGGCCCTGCAGCTGGCATGCCACACATTCCCCGTGGGTGGCTAGGTCAAACACGCCCGCCGCCGCGCGTCGGCTGTGGCAGCGTCGTGCGCCGTCTGGGCGTCCGGCCGGGGTGGGCATGGTTTCGTAGGCTCGTGGGTGTCGGCTGGCGGCAGAACAGGCCGGAAACCACAGGGAGGAACAGGGTGCAAACAGGCAATCAGGTGCTCATTACCGCCGAAGAGCTGGGCAGTCTGTTCCAAAACGGCGAGACGGCGACCCTGTTGGACGTGCGGTGGCGATTTGATGAACCGGACGGCCACCCGGCCTATCTCGCGGGCCACCTACCGGGCGCGGTGTACGTATCACTCGAGGACGAACTCAGCGATCACACGATCAGTTGCCGCGGCCGTCATCCGCTGCCGTCCGGGCGTCGCATCGAGGCCGCCGCACGTCGGTGGGGCGTCTCAGCGGAGGTGTTGACCGTGGTCTACGACGACTGGAACCGGGCCGGATCTGCGCGAGCGTGGTGGGTACTCACCGCGGCGGGGCTTGCGAACGTGCGCATTCTGGACGGCGGCCTGGCAGCCTGGCGGTCGGCCGGCGGGGCCCTAGAGACTGGCCCGGTCGTCCCCGCGGCCGGGAATATCACTGTGCCGCATGATGATCTGTATGCCGGACGCCGCCCTACCTTGACCGCGGAGCAAGCCGCAGCGGGCCTGGTCACCTTGCTAGACGCCCGCGCACCCGAACGATTCCGCGGTGACGTCGAGCCCGTGGATGCCGTTGCCGGTCACATCCCTGGCGCAAAGAATCTTCCCAGCGGCTCGCTACTGACCGGCGATGGCACGTTTCTGCCCCGCAACGCGCTCGATGAGCTGTTGTTCAACCTCGGAGTCGATCTCACCGAGCCCGTCGGTGCGTACTGCGGTTCAGGTATCACCGCCGCGGTGACGGTCGCGGCGTTGGCTGCCGTGGGCTGTGATGCGGCCCTGTATCCAGGGTCGTGGTCGGAGTGGAGCTCGGATCCGAGCCGACCCGTTGCGCGCACCACCGATTGACCCACGCCGCCCGGCGCCGACTCATCGAGGAAAATCCCACTGCCCGTAGTCGACCGCGAGAACCTGGTCCACATCGACGTGTATTCCACCCAGGAGCGGACCTGGGTTTGCGGCGCTGTTGACCACTTCTTGATAAAGCACCGCCGCGGGTTCGCGCTCCCCATGCGACCACGTCTTGGTCTGCCATGCCCAGCGGTGCCCGACGGTGGTGGAACTGCCGATAACGCCGTCAGCGATCGCCCACGCGCACGCCCGAGAATGCCCGTAGATGCCGGTACGTTCGACGCCCAGTACTGAATTGATACCTCGAAACCAGTCGACGGCAACGGTGTTCCAGGTATTCAGGTCGATGTCGTCATCGATGCTGAAGAAAATGGGAGACGAGGCTGTGCCCCCGGCCGCGGTATGGAGCCGCAGGGCGGTTCGCGCGTCATCGCGGCCGCCGTCGAATCCGCGGATGAAATCCGAGGGTGCCGACCAACCGGGCTTGCCATACTGGTAGTTGCTGAGAATCTGCAGACCGGCGGCGCGCAGCGCGTCGGCGTACTCGCGGGTGATGGGTTTTGCCGCGAAGTTTGCCCCCGGCCGAGACTCGGACACGTAGTTGATCACGCCGTCATAGCCGGCCGATCTGATCTCATCAGGCAAGATCCGTTGCTCGGCAAAATCGATCAACCTGCCATCGTTGGCCGATGCCCGCGGTGGGTCGACTGTGGCGGCGATCGGTCCCAGGCTCAGCAGGGCTGGCGTGAGGGCGTATCGAAGGACTCCGCGTCGAGAAATCGGTCGTGGATCGCGGCCTTGTGCATGCCATCGCGCAGCCGAGTCGTGCACTGCGCGATGCTACCAAGAACCCTGGTGTCAGGTGTCGCACATCAACTGGCCCAACGGTTTTCATCTAATGGTGACGCGGTTGGTCAGACCCGTTGCTGGCCGGGACTTTCCTGCGCAGAGGCGCCGAGAAAGTCTTGACTGGTTCAAGAAAACGAGTCACACTTGCGAAGTGTCCTCAATGGCGGAGTACACAGAAAAGCTGCGAGTGGCCGATCTGCGGGTAACCCGGCCCCGGCTGGCTGTGCTTGAGGCCGTTGACGCCAACCCCCATGCCGACACCGAGACGATTTTCTCGGCGGTACGCACCGGCTTGCCCGACGTCTCCCGCCAAGCGGTGTACGACGTACTTAACGCTCTCACCGCGGTGGGCCTGGTCCGCCGCATCCAGCCTTCGGGCTCGGTCGCCCGCTACGAATCCCGGGTTGGCGACAATCATCATCACGTCGTGTGTCGGTCGTGCGGAGTCATCGCCGATATCGACTGCGCAGTCGGCGAAGCGCCCTGCCTGACGCCGTCGGACAACAGCAACGTTTTGGATGGCTACGTTCTCGACGAGGCCGAAGTCATCTACTGGGGCGTCTGCCCCGACTGCATGACCGCAGTGCCCGGATCACAACCGTGATCGCAGCCCGATTCACTCACACCCGGAAGGAATGCTGTGTCATCCGATACATCTGAAAGCCGCCCACCTCAACCCGACACCAAGACCGCCAGCACCAGCGAGAGCGAGAATCCCGCAATCCCCTCCCCCGAGCCAAAGGAGCATGCGCCGCTGACCAACCGGGACTGGTGGCCAGACCAGATCGACGTGTCGACGCTGCATCCAAACCCGACCAAGGCCAGCCCGCTCGGCTGGGATTTCGACTACGCCAAAGAGTTCGCCAAGCTCGACGTCGACGCCCTCAAGGCGGATGTCATTTCGGTGATGACGACCTCGCAGGACTGGTGGCCCGCCGATTACGGCCACTACGGAGGTCTGTTCATCCGGATGAGCTGGCATGCCGCGGGTACCTACCGGATCAACGACGGTCGCGGCGGTGGCGGCCAGGGCATGCAGCGGTTCGCGCCGCTCAACAGCTGGCCGGACAACGTGAGCCTGGACAAGGCCCGTCGGCTGCTGTGGCCGGTCAAGCAGAAATATGGCAACAAAATCTCGTGGGCCGACCTGATCATCTTTGCCGGCAACTGCGCCCTTGAATCCATGGGCTTCAAGACCTTTGGTTTCGCGTTCGGCCGCGAAGACGTCTGGCAGCCCGAAGAGACGCTGTGGGGAGAAGAGGACACCTGGCTGGGGACCAATAAGCGCTACTCGGGCGAACGGGATTTGGCGCAGCCCTACGGTGCCACCACCATGGGACTGATCTATGTCAATCCCGAAGGCCCGGAAGGCAAGCCGGATCCGATCGCGGCGGCGGTGGATATCCGCGAGACGTTCGGCCGGATGGCGATGAACGACGAAGAGACCGCAGCTCTTATCGTCGGTGGTCACAGCTTCGGCAAGACCCATGGCGCCGGCGATGCCGATTTGGTCGGTCCCGAGCCGGAGGCCGCTCCCATCGAACAGCAGGGCCTGGGCTGGAAGAGTTCGTATGGCACCGGCAAGGGCAAGGACACCATCACCAGTGGCCTGGAAGTGGTGTGGACCGAGACGCCCACCAAGTGGGGCAACGGATTCCTGCAGAATCTCTACGGCTACGAATGGGAACTCACCAAGAGCCCGGCCGGGGCCTGGCAGTTCACCGCCAAGGACGGCGCGGGTGCGGGAAAGATCCCCGACCCATTCGGCGGGCCCGGTCGCGCCCCGACCATGCTGGTCACCGACATATCGTTGCGGGAAGATCCGATTTACCGGCGAATCACCGAGCGCTGGCTCGAACACCCCGAGGAACTGTCCGAGGCGTTCGCCAAGGCGTGGTACAAGCTGCTGCACCGAGACATGGGACCCATCAGCCGCTACCTCGGGCCATGGATCCCAGAACCGCAGTTGTGGCAGGATCCGGTGCCGCCGGTCGACCACGAGCTGGTCGACGAGCAGGACGTGGCGGCATTGAAGAGCAAGGTGCTCGGGTCGGGGCTGTCGGTGCCGCAGTTGGTCAAGACGGCTTGGTCGGCGGCCAGCAGTTACCGCGACACCGACAAGCGTGGCGGTGCCAACGGAGGCCGGCTTCGCCTGGAACCGCAGAAGAGTTGGGAGGCCAACGAGCCCTCCGAGTTGGCCAAGGTGTTGCCCGTTCTCGAAGGAATCCAACAGGACTTCAACGCCTCGGCGGCTGGCGGCAAGAAGATCTCACTGGCCGACTTGATCGTGTTAGCCGGAACTGCGGCGGTGGAGAAGGCGGCCAAAGACGCCGGCCACGCAATCTCGGTGGCGTTTGCGCCCGGGCGTACCGACGCGTCACAGGAGAACACCGACGTTGATTCCTTCGCGGTGCTCGAACCACGCGCCGACGGCTTCCGCAACTACATCCGACCCGGTGAGAAGGCGCCGCTTGAGCACCTGCTGATCGAACGGGCGCGTCTGCTGGGTGTGACGGCGCCGGAGATGACGGTGCTGGTCGGCGGGTTGCGTGCGCTCGGCGCCAATCATGGCGGCAGCAAGCACGGCGCGTTCGGCGCCAACCCGGGCACGTTGACCAACGAATTCTTCGTCAACCTGCTCGACATGGGTACGGAGTGGAAGGCGTCGGGGTCGGCGGAGAATGTCTACGAAGGGTTTGACCGCTCGTCGGGTCAGCTCAAGTGGACGGCCACCGCGAATGACCTTGTGTTTGGCTCGAATTCGGTGCTGCGTGCACTGGCCGAGGTTTACGGACAGGACGACGCCAAGGAGAAGTTCGTACGGGACTTCGCTGCCGCCTGGGTCAAGGTCATGAACAACGACCGGTTCGACCTCAAATAGCAATCGATAGCAAACGACACCCCGCGAGCCGACGGCTCGCGGGGTGTCGTCCTTGGTGGCACCGATGCGCACTACTGTGCATCCATGAGCCTGGCCACCTATGAGCTGGAAGATCACATCGCCACCATCACGCTCAATCGCCCCGAGGCGGGTAACAGCATCAACGGCACGCTCCGGCGCGATCTGAACGCGGCCTGGGATCGGTTTCGCGACGAGGAGGACGCCTGGGTCGGGATCTTGACGGCCAACGGTGACGTCTACTGTGCCGGAATCGACTTCACCGACGGCGAGGGGGCAGCTGGCACCTTCGGCGGCACCTTCTGGGAGAAGCCGACCATCAATTCTTTCGAGTCCGGCATGGAATTGTTCAAGCCGACCATAGCCGCGGTGCAGGGGCCATGCGTCGGCTACGGGCTGACGGGGGTTTTGTTCTGTGACTTCGTGATCGCCAGCACCGAGGCCACGTTCTCCTTCCGCGAGGTGTTAATCGGTATTCCCACCATCGTTGGGGCGATCCGACTCCCCCAACGGGTGCGCTGGGCGCACGCCATGGAACTGCTGCTGACCGGAAAGCCGATTAGCGCCGAGCGCGCGCTGGAGATAGGTCTGGTGTGGAAGCTGGTCGAGCCCGAGGACCTGCAGGCGGAGGCAAAGGCGTGGGCCCGCACGCTCACCGAGGCCGCGCCGCTGGCCCAGCGGGCGACCAAGGAGGTGGCGTGGCGAACCGCCGATATGGGCTGGATGGAGTCGGTCCGCTTCGGGGAGACAATGCGCAGGGTGGCCGGCGCGACTGGGGACGTGGTCGAGGGTTTTCGGGCACGCCAGGAGAATCGCAAGCCCAACTGGCAGGGCCGTTGACGCCCAATCCACGGTCGTTCAGTTTCCGGCGAACCAGACCGGGGCAGGGGCCTCTCGATAGCCATTGATCGGTTGGCCGGTGGAACTGACGGGCACCGCGGTCATCACCTGAGTTGGTGGCGGATCGGCATGTGCGGATGGTTGCGCCGCGCAACATGCCAACGTAGCAACCGTGACCCGCACGGCGAGGGCACGCCACCTTCCACCACCTATGACGGCCAGCGCAACCTCGTTCGGCGGCGACATACTGCTTGCAGGGTAGAGCCCTGCGGAGGTAGTCACCGACCAAGTAGCCGCGCGGCGACAACTCGCTGGAACCCCAATGGGTCGAAGGCTCGGAGCACCCGGGTAGCGATGGAGTTGGCGATCACCCCTCTGGTGCGCAAGCTGCGGCGGAGACGGCGAACAAGAAGGAACACCAGCAGGCCGCCCGCCGCGCCGGCAAGCGTCGTCGTGCGCGCGCGGCTGCGTCTGGTCGAGGTGATCGACCCGGCTCGGCGACCGAAGTGGTAACCGATGCACAGTGTTGTCACCAGCGCGAAGATCGCCAGCGGCGCTGTCATGAAAAGAGCATCGTCGGTCGCTGTCGCGGCAAGATCACGTGCCAGACACGCCTTGGCCAAAACCCGCGCAGGTCTTGGGTGTTCGCGGGTGGTGGCCGATTTATGGCCTGATACGAAAGCGTTTGAGCCGTGAGCGCGCGCCGGCGACCAATTCGACTCGGCTTCTCGACAGTTTCAGATGGGCGGCCAGCAGGTGGGCGACCGCCTCGTTGGCCTTGCCCTCGGCCGCCGGCTCACGCACATAGATGATCAGCCCAGCGTCGGAGTCTGACTCGACCCGGGGCCCTTTACGGCTATTCGGCTTGACCTTGACGACGACGATGTCGGTCATGATTCCGCAAGGCTACCGTCCGCTGACCCGGCGGCCATGCGGGTGCGTTACGTGTTCCGATCGGTACGCGCGACCCCCTGACGGAATTGCGACCTTGTCGATTTCGGGTCGGAATTTCGGGCCGATTTTGGTGACTGCAGATTGGCAGCGCACCGACGGGCCTCAATGGCTACCATTTTCCTGTGCACGCTCTACTGGGCCGAAATGCGGTTGGTATTTGCCTGGCGGCGGTTGCGATTCCCGCCATGCTGACCGTCGCTGCCGCGGTGCTACCGCCCGGGACGCCGGGGGCAACACGGTCGGCCGCGGCGGCCAATTGTCCCCAAGTGGAAGTCGTCTTTGCCCGCGGCCGATTCGAATCGCCGGGACCGGGCGCGGTCGGCAACGCCTTCATCAACGCTCTTAGCGCCAGGGTCGGGGGCAAAAGCATGGGCACGTACGCGGTGAAGTACCCCGCCGATACGGAAGTAGACGTCGGCGCGAACGACATGAGCCGGCACGTTCAATACATGGCCAACTCCTGCCCCGACACCCGCCTGGTGTTGGGTGGTTACTCGCTCGGCGCCGCCGTCACCGATGTGGTGCTCGCAGTGCCCATGTCCGCATTCGGATTCGACAACCCGCTGCCAGCGGGTACCGATGAGCACATCGCCGCTGTCGCGTTGTTCGGTAACGGAAGTCAGTGGGTGGGCCCGATCACAAACTTCAGCCCGATCTACAACGACAGGACCATCGAGTTGTGCCACGGATCTGATCCGGTCTGCAATCCGACCGATCCGAATACCTGGAAGCAGAACTGGCCGCAGCATCTGGCCAGCGCGTATATCCAGGATGGGATGGCCAACCAGGCGGCCGACTTCGTCGCGGGCAAGCTCTAACCGGTGCGAAGGCCCTGGCCGGGCGACCGACCGGCCGAAGCGAGCCGCGTTCACCCCGACCGGGTCGGGCGAATCGAGCCGCTACCTAGGGATTTGCCCTGGGGGTTTGCCGCCACTCGTTGATCTTGCGACCCAACGAGCCCGCGGCACTCGTCGCGGCCCGTCCCACGCCATCGACGAGGCCGCCGAGACCGTCCCGAATGCCTTTGATCAGCGGATCATCGGACTGGTCGAACTCGTCCTTGTAGTGGCGAGCGGTCTCGCCGATGTCGTCGGACAACGAGGCGCGCTCGTCGTCGGTTCGTCGCGGATAGCGGCCCGACATCACCAACCCGTAGCCACCGCTGTCCACCCACTTGGACAACGCCGCCGCCCGCAGCACCGAAAACGGATGGGTCTGTAGCTCAAGATTGAGCAGTTTGAGGACCCCGTCACGCATGTCGCCGGACCGTTCGTAATCGGCCGCCTGGGCCAAGAACGCCTCCGAGTCCAGCTTGTCCAACCGACCGCCGCCGGCGAGCTTCATTTCCACGCGCATTGCGGTGTCCAAATCTTGACAACACAGCAGCCCGGCGCGGTCTCCGGACAGCTCCGATTTGCGCTGCCATTCCAACAGCGCGGCGACTATGGCACGCAACGCCCAGCCGCCGATCGGCAGGTAGCCGAACGACCGCGCCAACCGCATCAGATGCATCATCATGGTGCGATATACGGCGTGACCGGACAGCGCGTGGCCGAGCTCATGGCCCACCACGAAGCGCAGTTCGTCATGAGTCAGGAGGTCGTAGAGTCCGGACGTGATCACGATGAACGGGTGGTCCATGCCGATGGTGTAAGCGCTCGCTGCCGGCGATTGGGCGACAAACAGGTCGGGTTTGGTCGGTGCGTCCAGGACGTCCACGCATTCTTCGAGCAGCGCGTCGAGATCGGCGAACTGTCGTTGGCCCACGCGTGCCGCGCTGGCCAGGTAGAGCAGCCGGTGCTGGCGCTCCCGCAGCATCCCCGACAGCAGTTTCAGAATCTGGTCGAAACCTTTGAGGCGACGCAGCGCCGACAATGCGGTCCGGTCCGCAGGATGTTCCCACGCACGTGAACTAATCCCCGGAAATGTGGCGCGGGCAGTAGCGGGGTGTTGAGACATGGCGCTCTCTTACGCTCTTCTGGTAGTCCGTTTCAGAATACGGAGATTGGGCGGGAGCGCTATTTCTGCCGAACGCGGCCTAACGGAAGTGCAATAACTACAGATTGTCCAGACGTCAGGCGGGCGAGTCCGCACTTGACCAGGCACTGGTGCCCACGTCGCCACCATTTGCGGCGGCGCGCTGCCGGGCTACATATGCCAAATACGCGGGGTGGCGTTGCATCTCTTCGAAGCGTCGACGTTCGCGCTGCTGGGCGGCAACCCAGGTGGGGTGTGATTGCAGAAAAATCACCGTCGCTCCTGATGCATTCGCCACTATCGTCAACTCCTCTCATCGGCTGACTCGGGTGTCTGCGTTGTGCAACCTGCTGTCGAGCATTCCCAGCAAATCTGTGATCAAACCGTGTCTTAACATGAGAATTAGCCGTGAATTTTGGACGGTAATGCGATCTATCCCCCACAACAGGGTTGTCCCGCCGACGCACAAACGACGCACAAATCGATCACTAAAACCTCGCTGAACTGGTGTTTTGCGGATATGCCGGCGAAATGCGGGTGGTCCTAGGCCGGCGGACCCACCGCGACGATCCTGAGAGCGCGGTAACGGCACTCAGGCCGTCAACGGACCAGTTTCGGGGTGTTGTGCGGTTGGAATCGGCTCGGTGAGTTGAAATGAGCCTCAATGAGTAAGCAGGGTGACCGCGCCCCAGGGCCGGCGGCCGGGTTCCCGCGGATTCGGCTGTGGCAGCCACTGAACTAGGCGCATCGACCACGGCAACCGGTGAAAGCGGCGCGCGGCGGCAAACAGTGATTCTGCCTCGGCAACGTGCCAGCCAAGGCTCTCAAAGAAGGCCAATCCGTCGCCGGGTGCGAACTTGAAGGGCGCATTACGCAGCATGCCGGCCATCTTCTTGTTCATCATTTTCGTCAGACCGGGACTGGCGAAATCCAACATCCACCAACCGACTGCGGGTTGCCGTATTGCCTCCGAAAGCGCAACGACGTCGCTCTCTTCGAGATACATCAATAGGCCTTCGGTCAGAACCAATGCCTTGTTGGCGCCGTTGAGAGCGACGGTAAGAAATGCGTCCCGTGCGCGCGAATCGGCCAGGTCTACGGCGCTTTGGGTCAGCTGGCAGCGTGGTGTCTGGTCGCAAAGCAGCCGGGCTTTCTCCGTGAGCAACTGGGGCAGATCTGCCTCAATCCAGCTGAAATCGGGAGGCAGATCCAGGCGATATGGTCGGGTGTCCAAGCCGGCGGCCAGATTCACTACCCGGTCACAGCCGTCGGTGATCGCCTGAGAAATCGCGTCATCGATGATCTTGGTGCGCGCAACCAGCCACCAACCATTGCGGGTGGTACGTGGCACGGCCGCGACGATGGCACGGCCCCGTTCGCCGGCGAGACGTTTGGCGAGGTGGTCGTGGAACAGCGCGTCGGGGCGTTCGGTCTCGGTCGCCCGATGCAACGCCGTCCACCGAGCCGTATCGGACACATGGGTGATCACATGCGCATCACTAGAACCCATTCCCGGCCTACCTGCCATAGATGCGTTATAGCACCGAATGCCGAGATCACCGCCAGCCCGACCCAAACGAAGCGCAGGGCATATGTCGGCGGATTCGGGTGGGGTACGGTGCGGGCATGACCGACCGAAATCGCCGATTCCTGCTTCGCGCGCGGCCCACCGGACGCATCGGTCCCGAAACTTTCGAACTCAGCGAGGCGCCGATCCCCGAGATCGGCGAGGGGGAGGCGCTGGTACGCGTCGACTGGATCTCACTAGATCCAACCAACCGCGCATGGATCAACGACATGCCCTCCTATCTTCCGCCTGTCGGCATCGGCGAGGTGATGAGAGCGGCCGGGTTGGGTGAGGTCGTTGCCTCGAGAAACCCGAACTACCGGGTCGGTCAAACGGTGCAGGGCCTCGTCGGCTGGCAGGAGTATGCGGTCGCCTCGGAGACCATGCCGTTGTTGCCGGTCAACGTGGCCGAGGGCGTCTCCCCCAGCGCCTACCTCGGTGCGCTGGGGATGACCGGGCTCACGGCCTGGATCGGCATCCGTGACATCGGCAAACCGCGCCCCGGCGAGACGGTGGTCGTTTCGGCGGCAGCAGGGGCCGTCGGATCGGTGGCCGGTCAGCTTGCCAAGGCCGATGGGGCCCGCGTCATCGGGATCGCCGGCGGACCGCAAAAGTGCGCGCTGCTCACTGAACGGCTGGGCTTCGATGCTGCCGTCGACCACCGGGCGGACGATTGGGCGGCCCAACTGGCCGCGGCGACGCCCGACGGGATCGACGTCGACTTCGAAAATGTCGGCGGCGACATCATGGACGCGATCTTCGCGCGCCTCAGCATTCGAGCGCGGGTCGCGCTGTGCGGCCTCATTTCCGGCTACAACTCGGTCGATCCGCCGGCCGGCCCTCGCGCGTTCGGCAATCTGCTCGTTCAGCGCGCCACCCTGCAGGGCTTCATCATCCTCGATCACCTTGGTCGAGCACCCGAGGCAACCGCGGAGATCGCCGGCTTGATTGCTGAGGGCAGACTTACTCCGCTGGAAACCGTCGTGGCAGGTTTCGAGCAGTTGCCCACCGCCATCAACATGCTGTTCGACGGCACGAACGTCGGCAAGCTGGTGGTCAAAGTAGCCGGCTAGACGCAGCACCCATCGGACTCAAAACAACGCTTTCGGGCGGCGCGCCGGGCTGCTATCGTGCCTGGTTATGGCCGATATGGATCGTCGTCAGATGATGCTGATGGCCGGCTTTGGTGTGCTGGCCGCCGCCATGCCCGTCCCGGAAGCGAGTGCCGGCCCGTCTCAACGAGGTATGCCCGCGGCGCCGGCGCCCAATGACCAATCGGGACCGTATCTCTTCCATGACGAGTTCGACGGTCCGGCCGGATCGGCCCCCGATCCGTCGAAGTGGATCGTGGCGCGAGCGCGCGAGGAGATGAAGGACCCGACGTACTGGGAGCAACCCGAAAACGTCGGGCAGTACCGCGACGACCGGCAAAACGTATTCCTCGACGGCAACTCGAACCTGGTCATCCGCGCCGCAAAGGATGGCGATACCTACTATGCCGGCAAAATCCAGAGTCCGTGGCGAGGCGGCATCGGCCATACCTGGGAAGCCCGGATCAAGTTCGACTGCTTGACGGCAGGCTGCTGGCCCGTGTGGTGGTTGGGTAACGAGGATCGTGGCGAAATTGACATCGTCGAGTGGTATGGCAACGGGAGTTGGCCCTCGGCAACCACGGTGCACGCGGAGGCCAACGGCTCGGAGTGGAGGACCCGCAACGTTGCCTTGGATAACGGATGGCACACGTGGCGATGCCAATGGGACGAGACCGGCATCAGGTTCTGGCAGGACTACGTTGACGGAGCTCCGCCGTACTTCACGGTGGAGGCGCGCTCAATTCCTGATTGGCCGTTCAATGACCCTGACTACACGATGTTTCCAGTGTTGAACCTTGCGGTTGCTGGCTCGGGTGGCGGCGACCCGGGCCCGGGGAGCTACCCGGCCGAGATGCGTGTCGATTTTGTGCGTATCTGGGGGTAAAACACGCACGCCTGCGGGCGCTGTGTTGCCCCTATAGCCTGGCCACCACCAGGATTTGGGACCGGTCACGCGGATCCACCCGCACCGGCACCTGGGCGCCGATCGTGAGATGTGGCGCTGTCGACAGCTCGATCGCAATGCGCCGTGTCGTGCGGTAGGCGGCGCGCCGTGGTAGCTGGACATCCAATTCGAACTCGTGCCACGTTCCCAGCGTCGTCGTTGCCACATCCCGATGGATTGCGACGATCGTCGCGACCCCCGCCAACCCTTCGCGGGCGAGCCGCTCCCGCCCTGTGTCGATCGCGTTGAGTTCGGCCAGTAGGTCGCTGGTCCTACGGCGATCGGCCCGCGTGATCCGTTGGCCCGCAGTAGATTTACGCGCTCGTTGAAACCAGCCCATGTGGTCAGTTTCCAATTGTTACCCGGCAGACATCGATTTCTTCGGGCAGGCCTTTGAGCCGGTGCGGGCCAAGGTTCTCAAACACCAGGCCCGACCCGACCGATAGGTCGCGCACGGTGCGGCTGGCAAATACTTCGCCAGCGCCGGCCAATGCGCCGATGCGGGCACCGGTATGAACCGCCATGCCGCTCCATTCCGGGCCACGCCTCTCACATTCTCCGGTATGCACACCGACGCGGATCGGTATGGCCCGTGTGGCGAGGGCTGGTACCAGGTCAAGTGCACACCGCACCGCTCGAGTGGGGGCGTCGAACAGGGCAAATATGCCGTCGCCAGTGTGATTGGCCCGGATGCCACCGTATCGAGACAGTAGGTAGTCGACCACTCTGTCGTGGTTATCGAGTTGATGTCGCCAATGTGCGTCGCCACGCGCGCTGAGCTTTTCTGTCGAACCGACGATGTCGGTAAACATCACCGTCTTGAGTACTCGTTCTTGGGTCGGCGCGCTCGGAGTATCGCAAACGAAATTTAGTGTGTGCGAAACGAGTTCGTCGATAATGTCGGCGCCGTTGTGCGGGCCCGGCGGCAAGGAATGAAATTCGGCATGTGGTAGATCCGCGGCCAGCGCGGCCGCGGCTTCGGCCGGCACCAACCGATCACCCGGACGAGCCAGCACAAGGGTGGGGGTCCGCACCGAGCGAAGAACCCCGCGGACATCCACCTCCGTCAGGGCGCGCCACCAAAGCTTGGCCATCGCCGGACTCATCGTGGAGCGCTGCAGTTTTCCGAACATTTCCCGTGCACCGGCAACGTCGGATGCCTCCCCGTGGAAGAGCTCGAAAAGCGCGCCTTCTCCCCAATGGTTGTCGATGTCGTCCAACTGTGCTTGGAGCTCGGCCGGGGTGAACCCCCATGGGAAATCGGGAAGGTCCTGCGAGTACCGCGCCGCCGTACCCCACAGCACCAGTGATCGAAGTCCTTCCGGAAAGGTGGCGGCGAACAACAGGGTGATTGCACCTCCCTCCCCGGAGCCGACCAGCGTTGGCCGGTCTCCCCCGACCGCGTGCAAAACCGCGGAAAGATCGTCCATGCGTTCGTCCAGCGACAGCAGGTGCGTCGCCGGATCCGACAGGCCGGTGCCCCGCCGATCCCAGACGACGAATTGGGTTATTTGGGACATGAGTTCGATGAGACGCGCATAGGGGCTGTCGGGATGATCCATCGTGTCGACATTGCCGATCATCCACCCGGGGGCCCAGACAACCGTCGGCCCCGACTCACCGAACACTCGGTAGGCCAGGCGAACATCGCCGTTGCGGGCGTAGCCGAGCCCTCTGTCGCTCACGTGATTAGTGTGGCATTTTGGGCCAACCTCGGGGGCGACATCGGATTGGGCGAGTAGCGTGCCGCACATGTTTCGCATGACTGTGCAGGACGTTTTCTTCATCCGCGGTCGAGGCATCGTGGCCACCGGCCGGGTGGAATACGGGGAGTTGAGCGTCGGAGGCGAGGTGCGGATCAACGACGGGCCAAACGTGCGGGTGGACGCCATCGAGGCATTCCGCAAAAAGCTGCAGACGGTGCGGGCCGGGGACAACGTTGGCCTGCTCTTCTCGAGGCTCACCAAGAGCGATGTGGCCGCCGGAGACGTGATCACATCGGCCGGTGCCTTCCTGGCGTAGCGCTAGAGACGCCGCATGGCGGTTCCTTTGACGCGCGGGCCGCGTCGTGGTCCCTTTTGTGATCGGTAGCCGGCCGGCGGGTCTGTACTCGCGGCAACGACGCTGCCAGCGAGGCGGCGCTGCACGAATGGAACAGAGCAAGTGAACATCGTCCCGGCCAGTATCGAAGAAAAGCTCCGCCGCATCGATCCCCAACCCAGCCTGGCGATCGGAATCAGCTGTGGTCTGGTGGCCGGCGTGGTCGTTCTTCCGGCTGATCTGGTTGATCTATATCTCGATGACCTTCGGCTGGTACCTGGGCGCGATGGCCGTCCAATTTGTGCTGTGGGCCGTGATCGGCACCGCGGCGGCGGTCGCGGCTACCGGATGCGTGCGTCGTTACTTCCAGGGATCCGGCGCTAATCAGGATTGATAACTGCACGCTGACCGCCAGGGCTCAAGGATTGGCCAGCGCGCGGCGTGAGATCCGGCACAATGCGTTGTCGAAGAGCGTGTCGAAGGTTTCTTGGTGTCCACTGCTGGCGGTACCGGTTAGGACAAGACCCGAAGTACGTGCGTACGCGTAGTAATCGATCCGGGTCGCGTCCGCGGGTTCGCCGCTGATCGTGGTGGTGACCGAGTAGCGGAATCGTTGGGGTCCGCCGACCGGGCGAGAGTCTTCGAGAATGTTGACCGCATAGGAACCGGCGCCGGCGCTGCTGAATCGCAGGCACCGCGAGACCAGGCTGATGAAGGCGTCGAATCCGCCCGATTCGAATTCGCGGCCGATCGTCAGGCGGACGTCTCGACGGTCGGCGACTTCCGGCGGATCAGCGGGGTCGTGTCCGAACACTTCGGCGGCGTCGAAAGCGCCGGTGGACGCCACGCCCACCACCCCGAAGCATTCGACAGGACTGATGCCGAGGCCCTCGTCGGACACCTGATATCGAAAGTAGCCGAACGTTTCCGAGAGCTCTTTGATATCGCTGACCGTCCAGGTAGACGGGAACTCGCCTTGCTGGGGTAGCAGCTTCGACAATTGCCGGTCACTCAATGTGGCCAGCTTCGGGGTCGGCGGGACCGCGTGTGAGACGCCGCGATGCCAAATGCCGAGTACGGCGGGGGCGGTGATCAGGACCGCCGCGGTTGCCAGCACGCACAGCGCGGCGGCGAACATCCATGGCCAACGTGGTGAAGGATTGTTCATAGTGCCCGTAACCGATGCATCGTTTGGGTGGCCAGCGTGTGCACCAGATTGAGGTCGCTGCCCTCCAGGTAGATGGTGCATTCCAGGAGCACGCCGCGCACCGCGTAATACATGACGTGGTAGGTCAATGCAGGGTCGCGGCTGCTGGCGGTGGTGAACGTTCGGGAGACTGCCACCGCAGCGTCGGCGCCCGTGGCGAAGCGTTCTTCGACCTGAGCGGTAACGGACCGACGGTTTTTGGCCTGGCCGTCGAGAAAGTAATTAGTAACTTGGTAGGAGGAGCAATGGCTAAGCCAGTCAACGTAATTCGTGATCCGGGTTGAAGCGTCCGGGACGACCCAGATGGCGAAACGAGCATTGGGCCCGTGCTCACGACCTTCCCCGGTTGCGGCGAAATACGCCGCGGGCGCATCCTGCACAAACAGTTGGGCATATCGGTCGACTTGCACGTATGCGGCCAGCGCGTCGCCGGAATGGTCAAGAATCCTCGGGATGCTGCCGCACGCGACCGGCTCGTAGTGCGGCGCCGGGCCCGCATTGGGCGGGGCACTCAGCATTGCCGAGTCTGCGGGCGACGCGCGCTGCAACCGCCCGGTCAACGAATAGCCCCAATCGGCCGGAAAGTCGGCGCTGGCCGGCAGGGTTGTCGCCAGCGCCCAGTTGGATCGCGTCGCCAGGTTCATCGATCCGGAATTCGAAGGTGGTGCCGTTACCAGCAATACCAGACCGCAAGCGGCTAGTACCGCGAGAGCGATAGCGCCTACCAGATACGGCCAAGGCTGGCCGCGCACGCTGGGCTGCGCGGCCACCGATTCCATTAGTACTCCTCCTCGCGGGCCGGCCTGTGCGGCATCCGCATCACCACCGGGGTTGCCGGCGTAACACTATCGCGATGATGCGACGGCAAAGCCGACCGACACAGCGATCTCCTGTCACCGTGGATTAGCAATAGATTTCGTCGACATCCGCGAAGCGTCGGTAGCGTCCGGGTGGGCCGAACCCGCGGCGGTTGCCCTCCGGGCGTCTTGCGCCGGCGAGGCTTATCTGTCTATGCACAGTGGCCCCCATGGCTCCAATGGCGTAGGGTCCCCAAGCCATGGCTGGTGCGACGCAATTTGTCGACGCGAATGGACTCAAGTTCGGCTATCTGGCCGAGGGCTGCGGACCGCTGGTGCTCTTGTTGCACGGGTTCCCGGACACGGCGCACTCGTGGGATGATCTTCGTCCGCGCATCGCGGCGAAGGGCTACCGCGCGGTCAGCCCGTTCCTGCGCGGCTACCAGCCGAGCGCGGTGCCAGACCGCGACCCTGACCAAGAGACCCTGACGCGCGATGTTCTTGCGCTGATCGAGGCGCTCGATGCGCGTGATGCTGTCGTCATCGGGCACGATTGGGGTGCGTCGGCGGCCTACGGTGCGGCGACACTTCGTCCGGACCGGGTGACCAAGCTCTTCGTCATCGGAATTCCGCACCCAGCGGCGGTCAGACCTTCACTGAAGAAGCTTTGGGGCGTCCGTCATTTCGCGGCCTATAAGCTGCCCGGTGCGCCGAAGCGGTTTGCGCGTAATGACTTTGCAGCACTTCCGGCTATCTATCGACGTTGGTCGCCGACCTGGCATCCTGATCCCAGTGAGTTCGACGCCGTCCGGGCGACCTTCGCCAACCCGGCGAGTCTGAATGCCGCGTTCGGCTATTACCGCAGGCTCTCCCCCATCCCTTCGGCCTCACTCAAGGCGCGGATCACGGTGCCCACAATAGTGTTTGCCGGGCTTGACGATCCCATTGTCGCGCCGTCGGACTATCGTGGCGCCGCCCGGATGTTCGAGAACGAATACATCGTCGAGGAAGTCCAAGGTGGGCACTTCATGCATCGGGAACACCCCGAGGCCTTTGCCGAACGACTGCTGGCGCATCTGTGACCGCCGGGTTTCACTAGCCTTCCATCGACTCCGGGTGGAACGTGGCTACCATTCGCCGCAGCCCGTCCTGCCAATCCACCGTGGTGCCGCCGATGAGTTCGTGCATGCGGCTGACGTCAACGGGATTAGCGCGCAACGCTTCACCGCTCTCGGCGAACTCTGGCGCGGTGCCGATCAGCGCACCCAGGTAGGTACACCACTGTTGAATGCTGACAATCTGGTCACCGGCCCAGTTGAGCGTGATCGCCGGAACCGAGGCAATTTCAAGCAGTTTGGGGATGGTGGCAATGATGTCGTCCTGGTGGATTGGGTTATAGCGTGCCGGTCCGCCCGGCGGAACCGGGATCGGCATGCCGGCCAGCATCATCTCCATGTGGAAGTACGGCCATCCGCCGTTGTCGCCGTAGGGGACGTTGAGACGGGCGATAGTGGTCGGTACCTGCAGAACACGTGCCATTGACCGCGCAACAACCTCCCCGGCGATCTTGGCGATCGAATAGGTCGGGAACAGCAGCTTGTGGTTGTCGCCGAGTGCGGTCCGCTCGGTTCGCAGATCGTCGCCCGGCGGATCGTAGACGGCCGCTGACGAGCAATGCAGGAAAGCCCGCACCTCGCGGCAGTGCGCCATCAGCAGGCCAACAGACTCGGCGTTTGCCTCGAGATCCCGGTGCCAGTGACCGCTCTTGGCCACCGCAAAGTTGAGCACGTAGTCGAAATCGGACGGAACCCCGGTGAAGTCGGCGGCTGCCAGGTTGACCGTTTGGCAACGAACACCCATTTGCTCAAGGCCGGCGCGCGCGGCGGCGTCGGTGAAGCGAGCAATGCCCCAGACCTCATTGTTGGCCGCTAGCGCCTGGGCGACGGGCGTGGCGACCTGCCCGGTCACGCCCGCGATCAGGATCTTCGAATCGCGCATAACGGTGATGGTATGCCGGCTGCCGTACCCGGGTTGGCGGCCGGCGCGTGGTTCCGGTGCGCCGGCGCTCAAGCGAGCGAATCGCCGGAAACCGCATCCGATCCGACCGCAACGGATCCACCGCGGTGCGACGCACGCCCGGGCCGGCCCAGCCGACTGACTCAAGTTGCGGTGTGGGTGGGAATCATCGCTGGCGTCGTATTCATCGTCGCCGTAGTCATTTTCGAGGGATTTTTGGTGGCGTGGACGTCCGGCCATGGCGGAAACGATGGCTACTTTGCGTCCGGAGCAATCAAGGCGAAATGACGGGCAACTGTCCGATGATGGGTTCCGCCTGCAATCACGGGCGGACAGGGCGGCGCGGGCCCGAAAACTTCGCGCCCATCAGCGCCATGATGCGCTGCGGCGTGACCCGATGGCCGTGGGCCTTCGCGCCTCGGTGGCGGGCGGCCGGTAGATAGCTTCCTGCGCTAGCAACCCCGCAACGGTGGACGGCGGCGATGGAAGGTTGTGACTTGCTGAAATGCGTGCCCGGCTTGTACCAGGAACTGCTCGGCGAACTTCCGGCCGATGAACTGCACGCCGAGCGGGGTACCCCGCGGCGTGGCGCCGGCGGGCAGACAGATCGTGGGGTTGCCGCTTGCGTTGAAAGGCGCGGTCGGTGCCGCCAATCTGGCGATCAGCTGTGGGTCGTGTCCTAGCCCCCGCATGGTTTCCAGGGTCGGCGATGCCAGACCGGAGCTGGGCAGCACCACGATATCCACGTCGTGGAACACTCGGCGCAGCGATTCGGTGAATGCCAGCCGCTGCTTGACCAGCGCCTGGTGTTCTACCGCACCCAACTTTCGCCCGGTGTCGATGAGCTGACGCAGCGTTGGCCCGTATTGGTCGGCATACGCCGGATAGGTGTCGGCGTGTGCGATGGCCGTCTCGACCGAGCGCAACTTCCCGAACGCTTGCACGATCGGATCAAGCGCGGGCAACTCGATTTCGACGACGGGCCACCCCATGCTGTCGAGCGTCTCGATGACGTCGACCATCATCGCATTCGTGTCCTGGTCGAAGGCCGCCACTTTCGGCCAGTCCACGCCGACGCGCGGCATCTGTGTCAAAGCGAGGTTCGCGGCATAGTTCGGCACGGGCTCTACCGACGACGTCGGATCGTTGACGTCCGATCCCGCCATGACCGTGAGCAACGCCGCCGCATCCCTGGCGCTTCGAGCAATGGGTCCGACGTGGTCGAAACTGGCTGCAAGCTCGATGATGCCGTGTCGGCTAACCCGCCCCCATGTCGGCTTGATCCCGGTGAGGCCGCACACGCTGGTCGGAAATCGGATCGATCCCCCGGTGTCCGACGCGATCGAGCCAAAACATAGTCCCGCCGCCGTGGCCACCCCGCAGCCACTCGAGGACACTCCCGCCCACGTTGCCGCATCCCAGGGATTGACCGGCACCGGAAGGCTCGGGTGGTAGCCGAGATAGGCACCCTCCGTCATGGCTAACTTGCCGGTGATCACCGCGCCGGCAGCGCGCAGTCTGGCCACGACGGTGGCATCGTATTGCGGTCGAAATTCATGAAGAATCGTGGTGCCAGCCGCGGTCGGAGCGTCCATCGTGTAGCAGAGATCTTTCACACCGATCGGCACACCGTGCAGGACACCCCGGTAGTGCTCTCGGGCTATCTCGGCGTCGGCGGTCCGCGCCGCCGCTAGCGCTGAGTCCGACATCACCCAGGCGTAGCTTTTCAGTTGACTGTCGAACTTCTCAATTCGGCGAAGCGTGGATTCGGTCACTTGTTCTGATGTGAGTTGCCGCGTGCGAATCAGTTCGGCGACTTCGGTCAGTTCGAGTTTCCAGAGTTCGTCTTTCCAGAGCTCATCACGGTGTTGCGCCATATCGCTTAGCGCACCGTAACCCATTGCACCGCTTGTCTGCCCGCCGGCGGTGCGGTACCGGACCGCCCGCGACGTTTCAACGTGCGCGGAGCGGGCAACCGGGCCGACTCCAGGACACGCGTGCCGTCCAGTACGGACATCTCAGCCCACGTCACCGTCATCGAATACGGGTACGCGTCCCTCGGCGAAGGCCTTTACTCCTTCCCGCAGGTCCGCCCCTTCGTAGGCTTCGACACTGAAGCGGATCAGCGCATCGGTATCAGAGCCGGTTAGCGCTCGACCGCACATGTTGGCGACCACTTTCGATGTGCGCATTGTTACCGCCGATTGCCGGCAGATCTGTCCGACAAGTATGGCGGTGGCGTCCGCCAACTGCTCTACGGTGACAACCTTTTGCACCAAGCCCCAACGTAGAGCGTCGTTTGCGTCGATCAGATCTCCACTGAACAACAGATACTTTAAAGCGGCGGGACCGATCCGGCGCGCGACCGCCTCGGCTTCGGGGAAGCCAAGGATGACACCAAGCTTGCCCAGCGGGATACCGAAACGTGCATCATCGGCCGCGATGGCGACATCGCAGGCGGTGACCAGTTCACAACCACCACCGACGGCAAGTCCACGGACCGCCGCGACGACCGGTACCGGTATCGCGGCCAGGGCGCGCAGGCATGCCGCGAGGGACTCGTTGTAGTTGGTGGCGTCTTCGGCGGTCATCCGCGTATCAGGGAACTCTTTGATGTCCGCGCCCGCGGCGAACGCCTTGTCGCCGGCGCCGCGCAATATGATCGCCCTCAGGCTTGACTCGCCCGCAAGCTCGTCCAGCAGCTGTCTTAGCCGTCGCCAGCTTGCCGAATGCAGGGCATTCTGCGCCTGCGGATGACTTAGCGTAACGATCGCGATTTTTCGATGGCGTTGCAGCGCAACGCGGTCAACGATCTCCCGGGCGGGCGGTTGGCTGAGCATCAAGCGGCTAATCTCACCTTCTAGATCTTCGCCGCAAGTGGCTTCCTCCATGCTGCTGTACATCCTCTCAGTTGCCCTCCGACGCCGCGTTTCCACGCTCGTCTGAAAGTCAAGCTACTCGAACGCCCGCTGGCGCTTCGCCGACCGCGATTCGCGATTTGGGCACCCGGTCGCGGGGAAGCCGGGGCAATCCAGGATCGGCCGTTGTGCCGACGGGCCTATTTCTTGCCTCCAAATTCGCCGAATATGTGCGCTGCAGCAAATGGCAGAAATGGGCGAATGTATTCGGCTCCGACGCCGCCGAATTTACCTCGCGGTATTTCTGTCGGGCGTTTAGGCAAACGGTCGGGGAAACGACGACGTCGTGGTTTCCGCATTGTGCTCACCCCCCCGAGTGCAGCCGAGGCAAACCGATGTGGCGTGCGTCACAAACGCCGTTGCCGGCGGGCATCCTCACAACGGCCGGTGCGATGTGGTGAGGTTTGCCTGGTCAGGCCCCTAGTTACTACCCGTTCGAGAAAAGCTGCTGGCTGGGCGCCGGTAGGCCGGTAGAATTGAGCAATCGTCCAGCCCAGCTGGACCGAGTTTGCGGCGGCAGACGCGCCACGGGCCCGCTGGTCGTTGGATCGCTAGGCGTTATCACCGAGGGTTGTGCCCGCGGACAAACACACAGGAGCAGCAGGCAAATGGACACCATGTCACACGACCCGGCGGCAGGCGACATTGGTTCTCAGTTGGTCGACATCGGTACCCAGGGTATGAGCGCGGGCACCACCGCGGCGATGTCGGTGTTGACCGGGCTGATCCCCGCTGGGGGCGAAGAGGTCTCCGCGCAGGCCGTCATGGCATTCGCGCAGGAGGCCGCCTCCGTTTTGGCTTCCAACGCGGCGGCTCAAGAAGAGTTGATGCGGACCGGCAGCGCGCTGACCGACATCGCCCGTATGTACGGAGACGCGGACGATAACGCTGCGGAGGCATTGACTTTCCGAGGCGCCGCGATGTCCAATCCGGCCGCGGCCGGTGGCTCCGGGGCGACCGTCGGTGCAGGCATGATGCGGGCGGTAGCTCCGGCAGAAACTTTGGCGCCGCGCGCCACGCCGCTGGCGTCGCAGTTCGTTGAAGCGTCGTCGTCTCCGATGGCCTCGGCCGCGGCCAACGCCGGATCGTCGGCGATGAGTGGTGCCGCCCCGGCGGGTACCGGCATGGGCGCGGGCGCACCGGCAGGTGGTGCCTCCAAGCCGGGTTTGGTGTCGGCCACCGAACCCGCCGACGAGGACGAGCGCGAGGAGCGTGGCGAGCAACAGCCCGTTGAGCGCTTGATCTGACGTGCCCTGACCGTTTGCTCTGGTAGTCGCCGCAAGGGTCGGTGCTCAGTTCGCAGGTTTCGCTTTGCGGCACGAGTGCCCTCAGTTCGGTCTTGGGTGCCGGCGCACACGTTCAGCTCGGTCACATCGATGCAGCAGTCGCTGACCGTCATCCGACCTCCGTGATCGGCCGGGTTGCCCTCCGTCCGGTGGACGCCGCAAGCCACCCGACCTGAGGATGGTGGCAGGTAGATCGTCGACATGGTCGACCGCGGGTCTCCTACGCTTGCGCTGTCAGTCCACAGCGAAGGCGACAGAAGGAGACGATGTGACCGACCCCGACATGGCCGCGATGTTGCGGCAGCTCAAGGTGCCCGAGCGGATGACCAGCAGCCAGGCGCTTCGCGACTTCTTGCTCGCCAACACCGAGGATGACGAGCCGAGCAGCCCGGAGAAATTGCGGCAGTTGAACGGACTGCTCCTCCTTTCACATCTCGAGGTCGTCAACGCGTTGGGGGCGATGGAGCAACAATCGGCCGAGCAGCATTACGAAAAATTCCGCAGAGAAATCGAAAAGAAAACACGCAAACGCAGGTGGTTCTAGGCGATGCCGAGAAGATAGATATGCAGCGTTCAACTTCGGCATTTCGTGCCGATCCTTCGCAAGCAGCTCGGCGGGGGTGTTGTGGCGGCGGTATCGGTAAGCCGGGCCCTGCGCGCAACAGCCGCGGCGTCGTTGTCGTAGCGTGAGGTGTGCGATGGATTGTCGACGGCATGAACGTGATCGGGAGTCGCCCGGACGGCTGGTGGCGAGACCGGCACGGCGCAATGGTTGCCTTGGTAGAGATGCTCGAGCGGTGGGCTACCGAAGACGATGGCGATGAACGGTCCGGCGCTGAGCACAAAGACGTCACGGTAGTGTTCGAGCGGCCACCGTCCACCCCCATCCCCGCATCGCTTGTTGAGGTGGCACATGCGCCCAAGGCGGCTGCCAACTCGGCCGACGACGAGATCGTTCGGCTCGTGCAAGCGGCCGCCGAACCGGGAGAGATACGAGTCGTCACGTCGGATAAGGCGTTGACCGAGCGAGTGCGCGAGATCGGCGCGTCGGTCTATCGGGCCGAAGGGTTCCGAGAACTCATCGACCCGCGCGGCCCTAAAGCCGGGCGCCACCATGGAGATTAATCGGGACTAATCGGAACGACGAGCCCGCCCGGCACCGCAACCGCGGAACCGGTGCGCAACTGGATAATTCGCTGCCGCCGTTGGCCGCCAACTGAGTAAGATCCCAGCATGAAACGTCGCCGGTGGACGGCCGTGTTGATCGTTGCGGCCGCCGCTAACGGAATGCAACTGGCGTCCGTAGCGCGCGCCGCACCAGCTCCCGAGGTGGAGTACCTGTATGACGTGACGGTTCGGCGGCACTACGACTTTCCGAACAATGACGCGCTGGGCTACGGCCATGGGATCTGCGACAAGCTCACGGCGGGCGGCGGCTACGGCCAAGTCATGGGCGATGTCAAAAGTGAGGTGACCCCCAACGACGAGTTCGCGGCGAACTATGTGGTCTGGTATGCGGTGAATCTCCTTTGTCCTGACCAGATCTGGCAGCTGCGGAATTCGGCGGCGAACTACCAGCCGCCACCGGCGGAATAGTTGCGCCAGATCTGCTGGCGCCGCGGGGTGTTCGCCTATTGCGGCGGCATGCCAGGCGGCGGGTACACTCCGCGCAGAATCCAGGGTAGCCAGCCGATGCCGTATTCGATTTCATCGCTTGCGTCGTAGTCTGGGCTGGGGTCGAGGGGAACGTTGTCCGGTAGCGCTACCGCGGGCACGGGTTCCGGCGGCGGAGTCGTCGGACTTGGTCGTGCGGGTTGTCCGTAAACGGCTACCACGACCGTGCGAGTCGGGCTGTTTTCCGACCACACCCCGATTTGGCTGTTGGCGCAATTGGCCATGATCGCGAAATCCGCTGGATTGTAGTACCACTGGTTGAGCAACTCGATACCGCTGATCGCCAGGGCCGGGTTGATCGCCACGGTTTCAGCAACGTGGCCTTGGAAACCCGCCCGGTTCGCGCGATCCTGTGGCGTCGATCCGTCAGAACCGATGCTACCGTCGAGGTTTGGGTTGGCGAGCACGTCGTTGGTGTGCCATTGGGCCGCCAGTTGCAGTTGCGGGTTGATCTTGACGTCGTTGGTGCATCCGGCCTGGTGCTGAATCGTGTAGACGTTGGCCACCACACCGTCATTGAGCCGCTTGTTATCGGCCTGTGTACGGGGTGCGTTCAGGACGGTGCCGGCGGCCGCTACCAACAATGCGAACCCGATCAGGTGTCGATATCCCATGTCGGATCTCCTTTCGGCCTGGGGTCAGACGATTCACCGGACGCACGCAGCGCGCTCAGACCGGGTCGAAGTGCGAGATAAGCCAACGGCCGTCGATCTTTTCCAGGGTGACTCGAACGCTGGATGCAGTGCTGGTCGGCGCGTCCTGACCGACGATGATGGTCTGGTTCACAAACAACAGCACCACAGCGTGGTCGGTGGCTGCCGATGTGGACGCGGCGGCGGGAACGGTAGCCACCGCCGAGATCTGCTTCTGCTGCGCTCCTGGGATCACCACCTCGCGGGTCAACCTTGTGTAGGCGTCCAGGAATGCGCCGGTCAATCTGGTGCGCGCGGCCTCGAGTTCCACCTGGACCGTGTCGGGGCCGTAGGACAGCAACGCAACGGTGCCCTCGGCGGCGGCCTGCACGGATTCCGTCCGGGCGGCCGCGGCGGCCCGAGCAGAGCCGTCCTGCCATCTCAAAAGGCCCGCTGCACAAGCCAACAACAACGCCAACCCGGGCAGCAGCAGGTACGCGGCCGCCGACGGCCAGCGAACACCACGCCACCAGGTGACGGACTCGCCATGGTCCGACCCTGGCTGGTCGTCACGTATGCCGGCGTTGGTTTGCTCGGTATCGGTTGCATTGGGAGGCGCATCGACCGAGCTCATGGCACGAATCCAACGTTTGCGGCTTTGACCTGATCCCCGACCTTTTGCACGGTGATACGCATTCGCCATGCCCGCGGGGTCGGATCGGGTTCGCCGGCGGTTGATGTCTGAACCGACACCGCCACCAGAGCTTGGGCGTTCTCTGCTGTCTGTGACTCCAGCCCCGCCTCGATGATGGTGCCGACCGAGGTTGCCTTCGCCTGTCGAAGTACGTCGGCGAATGGCTGTGCGCGCTTGGCGAAGTCGTTGTAGAACTCCCCCGTCGCCCCGTCCAAAATGCGGCGCACATCAGCATCGGCATGCTGCCAGTCGATCGTGGTCAAGTTCAGCGCAACCTGCCTGGCCACCTGGAGAAATTGACTTTGCTGCGCCTGTAGCTGACGGTCCTGATGAACCCGAAGTCCTAGCCAGCCCACCGGCACCGCGAGTGCAACAAGCACGGCCAGTCCGAACAGCGTCGCCTGTCGCACCGCCGACGTGTGCCGTTTAGTCCTGGCGGCCGGCGCGCTATCTGCGTCGTCGACCGGGCAGTGCGTCGGTTTCTCCGCCTCAGTGGCTACTGACATAGCGTGCTACCTCCGATCGCGATTGGTGTCGGTCAGCTGCCTGGCGGCAGCAACATCGATTGCCATGTCTTGTCCTTGGGGGCGGTTTGGGCCAAATCGGATCTGGTGTACACCCGGC
The DNA here is from genome assembly GCF_900292015.1 of Mycobacterium basiliense. Taxonomy (NCBI): domain Bacteria; kingdom Bacillati; phylum Actinomycetota; class Actinomycetes; order Mycobacteriales; family Mycobacteriaceae; genus Mycobacterium; species Mycobacterium basiliense. The sequence goes on along the minus strand of NZ_LR130759.1, from coordinate 3,015,946 downwards.
CGTCGGGTCCGGTGAACGTGCCAGTGGCCGGGTCGTACTCCGCGGCGGCGATCGGCGGAGGTGCAGCAGGGGGAGGTGCCGGCGGTGGTGGTGAGCCCGGCGGCAGCTGCGGGATCTGCTGGCCGGACAAAGTGGCGTTGGGGTCGCCCTTCCAGTTGTTGCCGTCGTTGAGTGGCACGTACCGTTCGTCGCTCTCGCACAGCTTCACCGTCGGCGCGCGTTTACCGGGCACGGTCTCACAAGGGATGTTGCGGGCGCCGCGCACGTTAAGTGGCGAATCTTGGGGCACCCGGCAATACAGGTCGCCGGCCGCGCGGTTCGGGTAGTCCTCGAATGCGGGGACGCGCTGCTGCTGGGCCGGCAGGAATCCGGTAGTGCACGGCGGCGGCAGGTTTAGGTTGAGGTTGAAGCTGAGGTACTGGCCCCGGTAGGCCTGCTTGGTGTTCAGGTTGGCGACGATGCCGGCCTGATCTGCTGCGACGGCCATGGGAAACACCACCAGTAGCTGTTCGATGTCGTTCTGGTAAGTGAGTGCGACCTGGCCGACGCTGAGCAGGTTGGCCAGCAAGATCGGCAAGGTGGGTTGTAGTCGGTCAATGAGAGTGCTGACCTCGCCAAGCGCCGGGCCACCCTGGTCGAGAGTCCCGGCGACCGCCTGGTCGTGAGTCTGCAATTCGCTGGTCACGGTGGCCAGATGTGCTGCCCACTGCGCGATTGCATCGGAGGTGTTAGCCTGCGAATCCAGTACTGGCTGGGCTTGATCGATCAGGGCCACCAAGGGGTCGAGGTTCTTGCGTGCATCGATGGCCAGCGTGGAGGTGCCCATGATCAGGCGGGATAGTTCCGGCCCGAGCCCGTTCACCGCGATATATGACTCGTCGATCACCGTTTGAAGGTTGTCGCGAGGGATTGCCGTCAAAGCGGTGTTGGCCGCGCTGAGCAGGTCATTGATGTCGGGCGGCACCGAGGTGTCCGCAAGCCGAATCAGATCCCCGTCTTTGAGTGGGGGCGAGGTGGCGTTGCGGGGCAACAACTCGACGTATGTTTCACCGATCGCGGTTTGGCTGTGTACCTCGGCTCTGAGGTCTGAGGGGATCTGTACGCCCGATTTGAGCGATAGCACCGCCGCGACTCCGGTATCGGTCAGGTGGACGGATTCCACCCGGCCGACTTCCGAGCCGCGGTAGGTGACGTTGGCGCTGCTATACAGTCCGGCAGCTTGCGGCAGCTGCATTGTCACCGTGTAGCGGCCGACGCCAAACAACATGGCGGGTAGCTTGGCGAAGTGCAGAAATGTCAGTGCCAGCGCGGTGAGCGCGACGGTGCTGAAGACGATCAGCTGAATGATGACTCGCCGGGGTAGACGCATCTAGGGGCCCTGCTCCCATTGATACGGGATCGTCAACGGATTACCGGGGGTGCCATGCGGGCCCCGCGCAGTGCACGGGCTGGGATATTGGCCGATAGTGCGGCCCCACTGCAGCTCGATCTCGGTCAGATGGCACTCCCACCGGGTCCCGGTAAACAATCCCTGGTCGATGCGGCTGAGTGTGAGGTCGACGATCGCCGTCAGGTTCGCGTAGTCGCCGCGCTGAAAGTTCTCGAACGTTTCGTTCGGGAAGGGAAAGGTGCCCAGCAGGCTCAGCGACCGCGTCAGGGCGGGACCGGCGTTGGCCAATGATTCCAATACCGGTCCGACTTGCCTTAGTTCGTTGACCAGATTCGCTTTGGTCTTGTTCACTGAGTCCGCGGTCAGGGCGCTGAATTTGGTCAGCTGATTGGCCGCCTCCACCAGCTGGTCCCGTTGGTCGCTGAGCACCGCAAGCGCATCGGGGATGGTGGCGAGGGCTCGATCCAGGACAGGTTGTTGTTCGGCGAACGTCCCGACCACGCGGTCGAAACTCTCGGTGGCGGCGATGATGTCGTCCTTCTGGTCATTGAGGGACGTGGTGAACACATCCAGCTGCCCGATGAGGCTGCGCAGGTCTTGCTCGCGTCCCCGGAACGCGGTGCTGAAAGCCTGGGTGATGTCCTGGATTTGGCCCAGTCCACCGCCGTTGAGCACCAGAGACACCGCCGCCAACGTTTGTTCGGCGCTCGGGTAGGCGCCCGCATGCGACATCGGGATCAGCGAGCCGTCGCGTAGCGTGCCCTGTGGTGCTTCGCTTTTCGGAGGAGCCAGCTCGATGTGGTAGGAACCCAGCAGGCTGGTGGTACCGATCTTTGCTGTTGCGTTGCCGGGTAGATCGACGTTGCCGTTGACCCGCATGGTCACCAACGCGTGCCAGCCTTGACGTTCGATCTTCGTGACGTGGCCAATCGTCACATCGGCCACGCGTACCCGAGAGTTCTGTTGGATGTTGTTGACGTCGGGTAGCTGCGCCTGGATCACGAAGGATCCCGGCCCGTTGCCCACGGTGCCAGGAAGCGGCAGCGAATTCAGTCCACGCCACCCACACCCGGATATCCCGGCGACGACCAGGGTCAAGACCAATCCCGCTGTGGCGCGGTTCCATTGGGAAATGGTCATGAGTCACCCGCTGGAGGCAGCATCATGCCGGGCAGGCCGGCCCCGGGATCAGTAGCCACCGTCACCGGTGGCGGGGTCATCGGCTCTGGTGGCACGTAGTCGGGTCGCATCCAATTCTCGCTGTAGGTAATCTCGTTGGGGCGGGCCTGGGCGCCGACGAAGAGGTTCTCCCCCAGCGGCGGGTAGTTGTACTGGCGGTTCTTGAAGATGGGCGCCAGGTACTGGACACAGAGCTTCGCGGCTTGTTCACCGCCCAACCGGGATGCCGATTGCACCGCCCCACATAGAAATGCGATGGGGTTGGCGAAGTTATTGGCCGCCAGCGCCCCGGTCAGGGCGCCGTTGGCCGGCTCGTAGATATTGTTGAAGTTCTGCAACACCGTCGGGCTGATGTGCAACGTCTGCTTGATGTCGTCGAGGCTGTGGACCAGCGCCTGGGTGATGGCAGTGAGCCTGTCCGACGCGGTGCCCACCGCCTCGCGGTTCTCGGCGGCGAAGCTGCCCACGTCGCCCACGACCGCGTTGAGATCCTCGGCGGCCTGTCCGATCTTGGTGGGGTTGTCGGCCAGTAGTGACGACACCGCGGCGAGGTTCTGGTTGAGCTGCTCGAGCAGGTCTGCGCTGTCGTGTAGCGCCGTCACCAGCGTCGACAGATTTTTCAACGTGGAGAAGATGTCGGTGCTGTGGTCCCCCAAGGCCGAGACCGCTTGCGAGAGTTTGATAATGGTGTCGCGGATGGTGCTGCCTTGGCCGCGCAAGTTGTCGGCGGCGGTATTGATCAGGGCACCCAGCGTGCTGACTCCACCCGGCTGGGTGGGCTTGAGCAACTCGGTGAGTCGCTGCAGCTGCACCCGCAAGTCGTCCCACTCGACGGGCACTGCGGTGCGGTCTTGCGGGATGACCGCACCGTCGGCCATGACGGGGCCGCCGACATACGGCGGAGTGAGCTGGATTGCCCTTCCGGTCACCAGCTGCGGTGACAGGATCGCGGCCTTGGCGTCGGCCGGGACCTGGTACTTGCGGTCGAACCACAACGAAATCTTGGATCGCAGTGGCTGTGGCTCAACGGCGAGGATCTTGCCCACCGGTACGCCCCGGATACGCACGTCGTCCCCGGCAAATACGCCGTTGCTGTTGTCGAAGTAGGCCACCACAATCGTTCGGGCGGATCCATCCGCGGCACGCATGGCCACGATCACCCCGGCAACGAAAACCAACACCAACGCGGTCGCCAACACCGAGCGGGCACGTCGCAGCTTGGTTGTCACGACGGACCCCCGGGCTGCTGGACGTCACCCGGTGGCGTCTCGGCTGGGGCAGGAGCGGGCGGCCCGGGCGGTGGACCGCCGGGCGGTGGGGCCGGCGGCTCCGGGCGATACGGATAGCGCGAATCACCTGGGTTGCCGGTAATCGCATCTGGCAGCGTCAACCGTGGCGCACCGCCCTGCCCTGTCCGGGGGTAGGGCATCGGCAATGGTGGGGTCGCTGGCTGACCGGTTGGCGGGTCCGTCAGCTGCGACGGCAGCAAGGTGGCGGGGTCCAGCCCTAGGTCGGAGAACGCGGCACCGATGAACGGTTGCACGAACTGGCCCGGCAGCAGATTCGCCACGTAGGCCTTGAAGAACGGGCCCGACGACAGCGATTCACCCAGTGACATGACATACGTATTGATCAGCGGGATAGCCTGCTGCAGGCGTTCTTTGCGGTTTTCGACAATGGCCAGCACCCCGTTGAGCTTGTCGAGCGCTGGCCGCAGCTGTTGGCGATTCTCGGCGATGAAGCCCTGCAATTGTCGCGACGTCGCAGAGACGTTGGCCCAGATCTGTTCCAGGGCCGCGCTTTGGGTCCGCAGCTGTGCCAAGAGCGCATTCGTATCACGCACCAGGCCGACGATTTGGTCGGTGCGTTGAGCCAGGACCCCCGTCGCCTTGGCGGCGTTGTCGAGCAGGCCACGCAATTGGGCGTCGCGTTCATCGAGGGTTTGAGCCAGCCGTGCCACCCCTTGTAACGCGTCATGGAAATCCGCGGGTGTGTCGGCAAAGGTCTGTGCCAGGGTGGCCAGTGAATCGGACAGTTGGTTGGTATTCAGTCCGCTGATCGTGGTGGCCAGATCGCCCAGGGCGTCGGGCAATTGGTAGGGCGAGATGGTCCGCTCGATCGGGATGGGACCGATGAGTTGCGCCTCCCCGCGCGGTGTGACGTCGACGAACTTGCTGCCCAACAGACCTTTGGTCTTGATCGCCGCTTCGGTGCGGCTTCCGAGGCGAATGTCGTTGGAAATTCTGAACGTAACCCGTACGCCAGGCCCCTCCAGCTCGATGCTCGATACCTTCCCAACCGGATATCCGGAGACTTCGACGGTATTCCCGGTTCGCAGTCCGCCCGCATCGGCGAAATAGGCCGAGACATCTTGGCCCCGGTTGAAAAACGGTAGTCGTTGATACTGCAGGGCGCCCACTACGATCGCGACGACCGCCCCGATGCCGATGGCGCCGACGATGACGGGGTTGCGTTCGGAGAAGGATTTCATTTCGGAGCACACCGTCCGGTGGCTTGGCCGGCCACCTTGATATACACCGGCTGACCGCCTTTGCCGTTCACCTTGAACACCACATCGCACAAGTAGAAGGCAAAGAAGTCGCCGTATATCCCCTGGCGGACCAGCGCCTGGTACTTGTCGGGCAGGGTATTGAGCAGATTGTCGAGATAGTCATGGTCGGCCAACGCGATGTCGGCTATCCGGTCGGTCTCGTGCACCACCTTGGAAAACGGGGCCCGAGACTGCGACAGCAGATCAGCCACTGAGCCGGCAGCGGCGTTGGTATAGGCCAGTGCGTTGGAGATGTCGGTCTTACGTTGCGCCAGCACGTGAATCAGCTGTGAAAGGGATATCACGGCCTTGTCGAGCCGGTCGCTTTGGCTGCCCAGCGAACCGAGTACCACGTTGAGGTTGTTGACTACCTGTCCGATGAGCTGATCTCGGTCGGCCAGGGTGTTGGTCATCGCCGCAGCCTGCTCCAGAAACGACCCAATCGTGGGGCCCTGTCCTTGTAGCGCGTGGAGCAACTGTTCGCTCAGCGCGTTGACCTGGTCTGGATTCAGCGCGCGAAACAGTGGCTTGAACCCGCCGATCAGGGCGTCGAGATCCAGCGCCGGTTTGGTATGCGCAAGCGGGATTGTCTGACCGGGACGAAGAATCGTCGGCCCACCGGCCCCTTCTTCGAGCGCCAGGTAGCGATCACCAAAGAGGTTGTCGTATCGGATCACCGCATCGGTTCCCGTTGTCAGCACCACGGAATCGTCGGCGGTGAACTCGACCCGAACCGTTGCGTCGGGATTGATGGAGATCTTATTGACCTTGCCGACCTCCACCCCGGCGATGCGAACGAGCTTGCCTTCCCGCAAATTAGAGACGTTGGTGAACTCGGCGTAGTAGGTGTTTCCGGCGCCGAAGCGTAGTTGCCCGAACACGGCGAACAACAACAGCGCGGTCAACACGCACACCGTGAGAAAGACGCCGAGGCGTACGACGAGGCCCCTCAAGCTCTCCCGCATGGCTGCCTTCCCGGCTGCTGCACGTTGGCGATCACGGCGGAGTATCCGTTTCCGCCGGCGCTGGGGCGGGCTCGTCACCGGCAGGTGCCTGCGGTACTCCGGGCCACAGCGGCACCCCACCGGGTCCGTTCAGCGCGGCTCCATACGGCGGACCCCCGGGGTTGGGCCCGATCGCTGGCCCGGGTAGGCATTGGCGGATCGAGGGCGGTTGCGGCACGGCACGCGTCACCGGCAGGTAGTTGGCCCAGCACGGGTGACCGAGGCCGGGGTTGGGCCGAATATCTAGCCCGGTGCCCCATCCGGTGTTGGTGACCAGCTCGCGTACCGGGAAGTTCTGGCTGGCATCCGGCAGCGACCCACAACCCGGCTTTCCCCCCGGGCCACCCTTGGCCGCGACAATGGGCAGGTTATCGGGAAAGGCATAGGGATCGTTGCCCAGCAGCAGTGCGACGTCGAGTTGTAGTGTCCGACCGTCGGCGCCGCCCCACGCCGAGTAGCCGCCGTTATCCAGATACCATTTGGCGCCCTGCAAAAAGCAGGTGTACTCGGGGTTGTACTTGAACAGCAGACTGGTCGTGGGTTCCAGGACGTTGACCGCTCCGACGAGATCGTCTCTGCTGGTGCCCAGCAGATTGGTTCCGGCCTTTGACAGCCCAATCGCATTGAGCAGCAACGCATCCAGAGCAGAAGAGTGATACACTACGGTACTGCTCGTGGTGCTGGCCGCGTTCAGGATCTGCACAATGTCTCGAGCCGCCGCGTCATAGGTGTTGCCGAAGTTCTTGAGCGAACGCCAGTCCCGGCGGAACGTGTCGGTACGGGCGTTGAGGGCCAGCAACACCTGGTTTAGATCGGTGGTGGCCTCGCCGATTCGTTCCCCTTGCCCGCGTACCCCATCGGCCACCGCGGTCAACACCGCGTTCAGCTTCAGCGGATCGATCATGTTGAGCAGGTCGACGACGTTTTCGAAGACTGTGTTGATCTCGGTGCTGACATTCTTCGAAGCCAACACCGCGCCAGCGGTCAGTCGCTTCGGGGTGGGCTGCTGCGGGATCTGCAGCTCGACGAACTTGGCGCCGAAGGCGGTCGTGGCGCTGATTCGGGCTTCCACATTGGCTGGGATGTGGCGGATCTGATCCGGGTCGATCTCCAGCCGTAGGCTGGCCCCGTCCTTGTCCCGACCGCCTTGGCCGATCTGGCTGACCCGGCCGACCTGGACGCCACGTAGCATGACCTTGGCGCCGGTGTCCATCACCAGCCCGGAGCGATCCGAGGTCAGCGTCACCGGTACATAGGACCGGAAGGTGCCGGTGAAGGCGGTCGCCGTCGCGAAGATGAACACACCGATCGTCGCGAACAGAATCAGCGTCCACCACGCGTCGTGTAGTCGGTGTGCGCCGGGTCCGCGATTCATGTCATTAGCTCGCCAGGTGGAAGTTGGGCGACTGGCCGTAGATGGCCAGCGTCATGATGACGATTGCGATCGAGGCCAGGACCATCGAGGCGCGCACCGCCCGGCCCACGGCCTCGCCAACCCCGGCCGGCCCGCCGTGTGCGGTGTACCCGTAGTAGGTGCACACCAACATGATCGTGAGTGCGACCACTACGACTTCGAAGGACGACCAGAGCACGTCGGTCGGGCGTAGAAAGGTGTTGAAGTAGTGGTCATAGACGCCGGAACCTTGGCCGTAGATGGCGGTGGTGCCAAGCCGAGCGGCCAGGTACGCCGTGATGAGCCCGACGCAGAACAGCGGTATGGCCACCACGACCCCGGCCAGTACCCGGGTGCTGGCCAGGTAGCTGACGCTGTGGATCCCGATCACCTCGAGCGCGTCGATCTCCTCGTTGATTCGCATCGCACCCAGCTGAGCGGTGGCGCCCGCGCCGATGGTGGCTGCCAGCGCGACCATTACCGTTCCCGGCTGAATCTCTCGGGTATTGAAAAAGGCTGACGCGAAACCCGTTAAGGCTTCCACCCCCACCGAAGCGAACTGGTTGTAACCCTGTACCGCGACTATCGCGCCAGTGGTCATCGCCAGGAACCCGACGATCACGACCGTCCCGCCGATCACCGCGAGAGTCCCGGCTCCCAAACCCATTTGCGCGATCACCCGCAGTAGCTCGCTGCGGTAGCTCATCACGGCATCGGGTATCCCGGCCAACGTGGTGACATAGAACCTCATCTGCGATCCCAGCCGACTCCATTCGGCCGCAATCGCTTTCGCTGCGCGCTGCAGTCTGGGCTGGCGCTTGCTTGGAACACTAACTGTCATGGGTCACCTCACGACACCATGAACGGGACACCAACGGCGGTGACCACTATGTTGATCACGAACAAGACGATGAAGGCGAACACCACGGTTTCATTCACCGCCCTGCCGACACCAGCCGGGCCGCCACCCACCGACATGCCCTTGTAGCAGGCGATCAGTCCCGCCATCAGCCCGAACAGTGTTGCCTTGATCATCGAGATGATGACGTCGACGGTGTGGGTGAGTGTGGTCAGTCCCGTCACCCAGGCCCCGGCCGAGACGTGCATGAGAAACACCGAGCACAGGAACGCGCCGACCAGACCTGTCGCGATGACCACCGAACTCAGCGCCAGCGAGACTGTGGTGGCAGCTAGCACGCGAGGAACCGCGAGTGCCTGGATCGGGTTGATGCCCATTACCCGTAGCGCGTCGAGTTCCTCACGGATGGTGCGCGCGCCCAGATCGGCGCACATCGCTGTGGCTCCCGCGCCCGCGACCACCAATACCGTGACTATCGGGGCGCTTTGATCCACGGTGAAGATCGCGCAGCCGGTGCCAGAGAAATCGGCGGCGCCGATATCGGTCAGCAAGACATTGAACAGGAATCCCGAAATCACCGCCCACGGGATCGTCATCAGTACCCCGGGCAGTGTCGATACCCGTGCCACGAACCAGCACTGACTCAGGTATTCGCGCCACGCAAAAGGTGATTTGAACATGCACACGAAAGTGTCCAGAGTCATCGCAAAGAAGTTGCCCATCGCGCGGACCGGCCGGGTGGCCGGACCGATGACCGGACCGGGCGCGTGGTCGACCACGGTCACCATGGCGACGCGCACCGCCCGGAATCGATGCTGTGTCGTCGGGCGGAGTTGCTCACGCTGGCCCCCCGGACAGATCGAAGTGGACAGTGACACCCGAGAGCGTACGCGGCTCGCAAGCCGGATGTCCATAGACGATACGCATGATGTTCCATAGATGATCGGTAAATAGCGAAGCAAATCACTACTTATGGGTAATGATGTATCTTGGTAGTACTGTCAATCTGACACCAACTGAAGGGCGCCCGAGGGGCATAGTCGGACCGCGTTGCGCACGCTGTGCTCCTCGTCGGCCGGCACGTCGTCGGAGGCCAACCGCACGACGCCGTCGGCGTCCTGGTCGAAGAACGCATCGGCGGTCATCACGCAGACCCCGGAGGCCATACAGATCTCGCGGTCGGCGCTGACTTTCATGGCAGTCTCATTCGGTGAAGGCATGCACGGCGAGCGCGGTATTCGCGAAGTCGCGAAAGTGCAACCATCGACCGTCACGCAGCGTAATGATGTGGGCGAATTCCGATTCCCACTCCTGCCCGGTGACCAGCCGCCGGAACCGCTGCCGGCCCCAGGTTGCGAGGTCGTCGCCCTGCGCGATGAACTTCCAGGGCTCCATCTCGACGATCTTGATGCTCTGGCCGACTTTGGTGAAGAAGCTGATCGCTTTCTCGATACCGCGGTAATCGCCTGCGTAGGGAATCTCTTCGGTTCCGTAGTAGGTGATGCGTATGTCCGGATCCAAGTGTTGCAGTGCGGCCTGAAGGTCGCCCGCCGGCACCGCGGCGTAGATGGCCTTGGTCGTCTCGATATTGCGCGACTCGAACGTGGTGGTCATGACTCGCTCATGAGAGGTGAAGGGGCAGACGGACATACGCGTGGGTCAGCAGGCTGGCGGTCTGCTTGGTGCCGGGGTCTTCGGCCAGCGCGATCGTCTGATACCGATCGAGCACGGCGTTGAGCACGGCGATGACCTCCAAGCGGGCCAGCGAGGAGCCGAGGCAGAAATGTAGGCCGTGTCCCATGGAGAGTTGCTGGCGAATGTTGGGCCGGTCGATGTCGAGTTGCCCGGGGTATTCGAACACGTCGGGGTCGCGATTGGCCGAACCGAAGAACAGCGCGACCCACTCCCCCTTGCGGATCAGCTTGCCGCCGATCTCGACGTCGCGGGTGGCGATGCGAAACAGCCGCTGCGGCGGCCCGTCTACCCGCATCGCCTCCTCGACGAAGATGTTGAGCAGACTTCGGTCGGCCCGAATGCGTGCCTGTATTTCGGGTTCGCGGGCCAGGGCGTGCAGCAGATTGCCGATCAGAAATGTGGTGGTCTCGCTGCCGGCGACCACCAACGTGACGCAGAACCGCACAATTTCTTCGGGGGTGAGCCGTTGTCCGTCCACCTCGGCGCGCAACAACGCAGAGATGAGGTCTTCGGCGTCTTCGACGTCTGGATCAATTGGGGCGCCCGCGCCCTGTTCGGCCAGCCTGGCGGTGTGCTCGGCGAGCCGGGTAGCGAACGTCGCCACCATCTCCTGGTTACTGGCGATGCGCTCCTCCGGGGTGAGCGACGACGACAACATGAACGCGTTGGCCCACCGTCTGAAGCGGACGTGGTCACCGTCGGGCAAGCCCAGCATTCGCACCATGGCCCGGGTGGGAATCTCGGCCGCGAAGCCCATGACCTCCACCCCTTTGTTTCCGTCACCGGTCCCGAGGTCCTCGAGCAGCCGTGGCACCAGCTCGTTCAACCAGGCTTCCAGCCGCTTGACGCGACGTGGCGAGAAGGCCTGGCTGACCAGTTTTCGTTCGACCTCATGCTTGGGGGGATCGGTGTTGACCAGCATCAGGCTCGGCGCCGAGGACGCCTCTTGCAGCGGGTCGCGTGACGAGAATGTCGTCGCGTCGCGGACCGCCTCAAAGACCTGGTCGTAGCGAAATAGCGCCCACGCCGTCACCGGCTCGTCAGCGCCGGGAACCGTTCCGGGCGGCCAATCCCGATATCCCGCAACAGGTGAGAGCTCTCGCAATTGGTCATACAGTGGATACGGATTGGCGACGCCAAGTGGTGTGGTCAAAAGTTCGACGGCGGGCACAGTGCCTGCCACTGTGCCTATTGAGTCAGTTGACATGTCAATCAGCCTCTGCCTATCGCGGTAGCAAATCGATCCCCCGTTGGAGGGGACTCTTCCCCCCTTAGGAGGGGAGTTTGCGCTTTTGGCCGCGACGTCCCACTCATTAGGGGACAGTGGGAAGGGTGATCGATGCCGTTGCGATGCCCGATCCCGCCGAGTTCGACACGCTCGCCGACGGTGATCACCCGGGCTGGGCGTCGCGTCGGGTCAGAGAAACAGACGCCACCCGCCACTTCCGGGACGTATTCGGCGATTGCGACATCGATCCCACGGACGATCCGATGGCGGTGGTGTCTGAGGCGGTCGATGTCAAGGCGGCCGCCGTGCGCTGCGGCCTGGAGGCACTCGGCGACGCTCATGCACTCAATGCGCTCGACGCGCTTATGGATTTGTCCTCGCTCGAACGAGAACTGATCGAAGACGGCGCGGCAAGGCGGACCCTGGCGCTGTTGGCGGTGCAGGAGGGCTTGAGCAAGCTGCGCGCCGTGGACGACGTCGCGATGATCGTTGACCGGGCGCCGCGAGAGCTGGTCGAGTCGTGCGGATTCGATCGCGCCGTGCTGTTTCGCGTGCACGAGGGCCGGATGGTCATGGAATCGGCGTATTTCGGCGATGACCAAGAAGGCGCGGAGAAGATGGTCGCCTTCGCCCAGTCGGTCGCGCCGTTGCTGGATCACATGTTGATCGAAACGCAGATGATCCGCCGCCACGCGCCCGCGATCGTGCGCGACGCCCGCAACGATCCGCGGGTTAACCGGCCGATCGTCGACTTCTCGTTGACGCATTCCTACGTGGCGGCCCCGGTGATGCCAACGGGCAAGGTAATCGGATTCCTCCATGCCGACCGGCTCTACTCCGGCCGTACGGTCGACGAGATTGATCGCGACACGGTCTGGGCGTTCGCCGAGGGGTTCGGATATGCCTTCGAGCGCACCGTTCTCCTGGAGCGAATGCGGCGGCTGAACGCGGAGGTTCGCCACGCCCTGGCGTCCGCGGACGAAGCCGCCCGTGGGCTGCAGGACGCCGATCTGGATCTGCGCAAGATCGAGCCGGTCGAGCGCAGCCCGGCGGCACGGTCTTTGGCCGAGGTGCAGACCCGGGTGATGGCCATGCTGACCCGCCGCGAGGTCGAGGTGCTGCGCTTGATGGCCGCCGGTCGCACCAACCAACAGATCGCCGACGAGCTGGTGATCTCGGCGGGCACGGTGAAATCACATGTGAAGCGGGTGCTGCGGAAGCTGCACGCGACCAATCGGGCGGAGGCGGCGTCGGCGTACGTTCGTTTGGCTAGCGTTCCTGAAACCGGCTAGGGGTCGGCGAGTGCCGCGATATGTCTATGACCGATACGCATTTGACCTCGGATCGCCATCGGTAATAGCCATGTAATGGCTCATTTATTGTGATTGATGTATCTTGTTAATCCGTCGGTGTGGTTGGCGACGAGGATCTGCGTCGGCCCGCCGCCGGATCGGCGCAGTGATACCTCAGGAGCCATTTGCATGACCGATACCAAGGAAGCCAGCGAGAAGCTTGTCCGGGACTTTCTCGGGTCCTGGCAGGGGCGCAGCCTAGAAACGATTTGCAGCGGCTTTGCCGACAATGCGGTTTACCGCAACGTGCCGGTAAAGCCGATCGAGGGCATCGCCGCCATCCGCGCGATTTTCCAAGCGTTCTTGGACGCCTTCTCCGATGCCAAGCTCGATATCCTCGCCTTGGCCGCCGAGCCTGGCCTGGTGCTTGTCGAGCGCATCGACTACTTCACCATGACCGACGGCCGCAAAGTCGTGCTGCCGGTGACCGGTGTGTTTGAGGTCAATAATGGCAAGATCACCCGGTTCAGCGACTACTTCGACCTTGCGGATTTTGAGCGCCAGAGCGGGATAAAGCTATAAGCGATGCCGTCAACAGGATTGGTGACTCCGTTGCGCCAGAGGGGAGTTCGAGCCGATGCCGCCCGTCGTGACGCCCGTTAAGCGCCGGCCCAAGGATCGAAAGCAGCAGATTCTCGAGCAGGCTGTCGGGCTGTTCATCGACCGTGGCTTCCATTCGGTCAAGCTGGAGGACATCGCCGAGGCAGCCGGAGTTACCGCGCGCGCGTTGTATCGCCACTATGACAACAAACAGGCGTTGCTCGCCGAAGCGATTCGAACCGGCCAGGATCAGTATCAGAGCGCACGTCGTCTGACCGCCGGTGAGGCGGAGCCGACGCCGCGGCCGCTCAGTGTCGATCTGCCAGACCTGATCGCCGCGGCCGTCGCGTCGCGGGCATTGACGGTGTTGTGGCAGCGCGAGGCCCGCTACCTCAACGATGGTGACCGTGCGGAGGTGCGGCGCCGCATCAACGCGATTGTCGCCGGCATGCGCGAGAGTGTCCTGCTGGAAGTGCCGGGGTTGAGCCCACAACACTCGGAGTTGCGGGCATGGGCGGTGTCCAGCACGTTGACCAGCCTGGGCAGGCACAACCTGACGCTTCCGGCCGACGACCTCAAAGAGCTTCTGTACCAGGCTTGTATGGCCGCGGCCCGCACTGCTTCCGTCTGTGCGTTGGCGGCGCTGCCTGACGCGCGCGACGACGCCGATGTACTGTTCTCTCGTTATGAAACCCTGCTGGCCGCGGGTGCGCGACTGTTCCGTGCGCAGGGGTACCCGGCCGTTAGCACCAGCGAGATCGGCAAGGGAGCGGGTATTGCCGGCCCAGGCTTGTATCGCTCGTTTTCGTCCAAGCAAGCCATTCTCGATGCACTCGTCCGCCGTCTGGATGAGTGGCGCAGCCTGGAGTGCATTCGCTCCTTGCGCGCGAATCAACAAGCGGCACAGCGTCTGCGCGGACTTGTCGAGGGCCATGTTCGGATCAGCCTGGATGCTCCGGACCTGGTCGCCGTATGCGTCACCGAACTCAACCACGCGTCCGCCGAAGTGCGCGACAGCTATGTACGAAATCAAACCGACCGTGAAAGTCTGTGGATCGAACTCCTTGGCAAAGTGGTCCCGCAGACCACCGCGGCCGAGGCGCGAATACTGGTCGCGGCGGCGATCAGCTTCATCGAAGATGTCGCTCGCACATGGCATCTCACGCGCTATTCCGAAGTGGCGGACGAAATTGCCGCTGTCGCGCTATCCATCGTGACCAGCAGGCCCTGACTGGTTGACAGGGTCACGGGGTGAACGTCAAGCCGGTTCATCGTCATCCCCCGTCGATAGGAGCCTTTCCGCCCCATGAGCCGCTACCAGTCAGACCCTTGCCCGTGGCGGCTTCCAGATCCTTCAGAGTTGTCGTCACGACGATCGGCACTGGGAGTCCGTTGTGCTGGCCCAACTCCCCCGACCCCAACAGGTCAGCGCGGCGAGCCAAACCGTCATGATCGCGTTGGGCTTGGCCGCGAGTGTCGCGTTTGATCGCGTTCTCATCGGGTGTCCGGTCGATGACCGGCATTTCATCGCCGGGGTTGCACGCACCGGGCGCGGCCAGCTTGGCCAGTACCGGTTCAAAGGTGGCATGCGCTTCGGCGGGCAGGTAGCCGCTGATGTGTGACATTCCGTCGTATTCCTGCTTGCCGGGGGTGATGCCGCGTCGCGTGCTCGTTCCTCATCGCTGAATGCCCCGTCGGGGTTGAGCCAGTCCATGATTGGTTGGTCGTACTTGACCAACTCATCGGGACGATGCGCACTGGACTTGTGGGCCAGATCTTCTTCGCCGTCTTGCTCGCCGAGCTGATTGATCAACGTGTGTTGGGGTGCAGGGCCATCGACGCAAACCGACGTGCTCTGACAGCTTAAACCACAGTGGCACAAGGGATTACAGGGATCGATCACCACAGCGCGGCGATGGTTCCGCCGTCGGCGATCTGCGTGGTCCCGGTGATCATGGCCGCATCATCGGACAACAGGAACGCCACGATGTTGGCCATCTCCTCCGGCGCGGCCATGCGCCCCTGCAGTCGAGCGATCAATGCGCGCGCACCCCCCTCGCCGAGTGCTTCATCGAACATGGTCATCGCGGTCTGTTGCATCGGAGTGTCGACGAATGCGGGCAACAAGGCGTTGGAGCGAATGTTGGACGCGCGCAGCTCCGCCGCCGTGGCGCGGCTGAGGTGGCTGATTCCAGCCTTGGACATGCCGTACGCCGCCGTGGCGCCCACACCGATGTGACCCGCCAACGACGACATGTTGACGATGGCTCCCCCGCCGCGCTCGATCATCTTCGGGGCCGCATGTTTGGTGCACAGCCATGCACCACGCAGGTTGATGCCGATGACACGATCGAAGTCTGCAACGCTGGTGTCGACGAGCGACGCGAAATGAACGACACCGGCATTGGCGACCAGCTTGTCCACTCCACCGAACGCGCCGACACAGGCGTTAACCATGCCAATGACCTGTTGCTCGTCGCTGACATCGACGCGATAGCCAATTGCGTTGGCGCCGATCCGACTGGCGGCGGCGTCGGCGGCATCGCCATCGATATCCGCACACAACACCTGGCAACCCCCGGTGGCGAGCCGTTGCGCCACGGCCAAACCGATTCCGGCGCCCGCCCCGGTAACGATCGCCGCCTTACCGGCCAAATCTGGATGGCTCAACCCGCAGCCGCCAGCGTGTCGGATTGCGGGGGGTGCATGCCGTATTCGCGGATGGCTCCGAACATCACAAGGCCAAATCCTGGCATATCGTCGGAGAGTTTGAGGGCGTACACCCCGAGATCACGCAGGATCCATGCCACCGTCTCCGTGACCAGTCCCCCCGGCGTGGCGTTGTCCCCGGAGAGTAGACCGCATGCGCGCTGCGCACCGGGCGGGCGCAAGTAGAGCACCATGCCGCCGCCCTGGGCCGACATTCGAGTCAGAGCACCGTTGAGTTCGCGCCCGCATGCGCAGGCTGTGGAACCGAACACGACTCCAGCCAGGCACTCGACGTGCACGTGGAGCGCAACGGGTACGCCGGCATCAGCCGAGCCGACAATCACCGCCAAATGTTCGCCGCCGGAATGGACGTCACGAAAACCGATGACGCGGCAGGCACCGGCCCAGGTCGGCAGGATTGTCTCCGCCAGCCGCACCACTTGCGGTTCGGTGCGCCGCCGGTACGCCGCCAGTTCGGCGATCGAAACCACGGCCAAGCCGTGTTCGACGGCGAACTCGACCAACTCTGCGCCGCGGGCCATTGCGACCGGATTTCGGCGGGAGACGATTTCGCACAGCGCCGCGGCTGGCCCGCGCCCGGCAAGGCGGGCAAGATCGACGGCCGCCTCGGCGGGTCGCGGCCGTCCCAATACGCCGGTCGCCTCGGCCCGCAGCGGGACCACATGACCCGGGCGAGAAAAATCCGCGGCGCTGGATTCAGCCGACGCCAGAGCCGAGATGGTCCGGGCGCGGTCGCGCGCAGAAATGCCGGTGCCCGTCCCGCGAAAATCGACCGATACGCAATGTTCGCTGTCCTTGGGGCACATTGGCGGAAGGTCCAACCGGGCACACTCTGAGCCCGGCAGCGCAACGCGAACATAACCGGAGGTGTGGCGGACGGTGAACGTCAGCAGCCGCGGGCTGGCGACGTCTGCGGCGAAGACAAGGTAGCCGTCGCTCTCGGTGTCGCCGGTGATCACGACCGGGCGACCCGCTGCCACCGCGGCGATTGCGCGGCACACCCGCACATCGGTCGTTTTCATCTACCGCACCTCCGTGCTTGCCAGCCGGCGAAATCGGCTGCCATGGAAGACCAGCGGTGGGGTGTCCGGACTGGCTCCGAGCGCACAGATTTCCAGCAGGGCAATGGTGTGATCCCCCGCCGCGACCTCAGCGTGCGGGCGGCAGTCCAACCAGGCGCTGGCTCCCAGAACGACGACGCCCCCACTTGCCAGTTCACTCCAGAAGACCCCGGCAAAGCGGTCACCTGCCTTGCGTGACAGGCTGATGCAGGCTTCGTCATGATCCTCGGCAAGCACGCTGATTCCGAGGTGCGGACGGTCGCGTAACTTGGGCCACGTCGTTGAGGTGTTCTGCACGCAGATCGACACCAGCGGCGGGTCAACCGAAACGGACGTGAACGAGCTCGCCGCCATCCCCACCGGCACGCCGTCGACCACTGCGCAGACCGCGATCACACCGGAGGGAAAGCAGCCGAAAGCCCGCCGCAACGCCGCTCCGTCGAAATGATCGACGGTCTGGGGAACCATGTCGAAAGCACAACTCACGGCCGCAGCCCACCAAGAAATTCGAGCAACAATCGATTGGTTTCCTCGGGCGCCTCCTGCTGTATCCAGTGTCCCACGTCGGCCACCATGTGGGTGCCGCGGTAATCGGACATGACCTCGTGCGCGCGGGCGACGGCCTCGGCTCCCCACGTGGTGCCGACGTCGTACTGGCCACCGATGAACAGGGCGGGCGGGGTTAGCGGTTTGCCTTCCTGATCGGCCAGGTCGTGCCAATCGTTGTCGATGTTGTGGTAGAAGCTGAGCGGTCCGCCAAACCCGGAGCGTTCGAATTCACTGGTGTAGAAGTCAAGGTCGGCGTCGGTGAACCAGCCCGGCATGGCCTCGGGATAGATGAACGCGTCCTTGAGTCGTGCCCCTTCGGCCATACACAGCGGACCGGCACGGATCACGTCGATCGGAGACATCGACGCGAGGTCGACACCGGCATCGACAGCCGCCTTGGTGGCCAAGATCATGCCGTCACCGGAGACCGTGTAGGTCAATCCCAGCAGCCAGCCGCGCAGGTCCTCCTCGATCTCGGTGATGATGCCATCCTGGGCGGAGAAGTAGTCCTGATACCAGACCCGGCCTTCGCCGGCGAGCTCTAGGTGGTAGTCCTTGGGGCTGTGCTCGCCAAAGGGGCTACCCGGCAAGCCGATCACTCCGCGCCCCGCGAACGGAACGCTGATTCCGACCACCCCGGAGCAACGGTCCGGGTGCAGCCAGGCGAACGTCCACGCAACCGGCGCACCCCAGTCGTGACCGACGATGAATGCCTTCTGCTCGGCCCTGCCCGCGGAACAGGCATCGATGACGCCAACCACGTCACCGACCAATTCCTTGATGCGATAGGCCTTTTGCACCCGAAACTTAGACGAGCGTCCATACCCGCGCTGGTCGATGGCTACCACGTGGTAGCCGGCGGCGGCCAGCGCGGGAATCTGATGGCGCCACGAGTACCAGGACTCCGGAAACCCGTGCAACAGCACCACCAGCGGGCGGTCGGGTCCGGTTGGGCCTGCCTCGACGGCATGGATCCGGGTGCCCCGGCAGTTCAGCAACCGATGAACCTGTGACATCTTCGCCCCTTTTCTAGGCGCCTACGAGCTGATCGGTGGGCGCGGCTGGTGCCGAACGATTTTCGTAGTTGCGTTCGATCAACGTCTTCTGCCCTGACAACCTGGTCCGTGCCCACTTGCCGATCACGCGGCTGGCTATCCGGGGCTTCATTAGCGCCGATGGCGGCTTTACCAGGTGGACAACCGCCAGAAACTCGCGATAGGCGTCGAGATCGTCGTGGACCAACTCCAGCAGCCGGTCCATGTACCAGGTGAGCACCCCGAAATAGCAGGGACGCTTTTTGTCCACGTCTTTCATCCAGTCAAAGCGCAGGTTCTGCTCACGGATCACAAACCAGGCGGTGTCGGCCATCTTGGTGATGGCGCGGTAGTACCGGCGAGGCAAATCGCGGTGGCTCGGACCGTACTTGCCCAGGAGCAGCTGCATTTCCCGAACTTCCTTGAGTGCCAAGCTCATACCCAGGCCGGACACTGGATCCGCGCTGGTGTACGCGTCGCCTACGGCCAGCAGTGCGCGCGGCAGATTTCGCTTCTTCTCATAGTGCAGCCGCAGCATGTTCGGATAGCGGAAGTTGTAGATCGGCGACGCGGGTTCCAGCCCGTCGATGTTCTCCCCAATGACCGGCGAAGGCATGAGATTGGCGAACTCGCGAAATTCCCGTGCGGTACGCGGCGGCGAGTAACAGTTGTAGGCGACCAGCGACGTGGACAGGATGCTGCGCGAGCTGTCGGTGTAGTACTGCGCGGCGTAGGTGTCCTCGAATGGTCGGTACGCATAGCAGATCACCATCACCTTGTCCTGCCACTGTCGCTCCGGCGGGACTTTGTGCTGCATTGTGGAGTAGAAGCAGTTGATAATGTCCTGTTCGACCTCGGGGGCGCCAATGCCAATGCGCTCCAAGAACTCTGGTACCCGGGTGTTCTTGCCGGAGGCATCCACGACGAATTCGGCCGGTATCACCTCGAGTTCGCCGCCATCGCGCTGAACACCGACTCCGATGACCGTGTTGGTGTCACGGTCGAACAGCAGGTCGTTGACCTCCGACTCGTAGCGGAAGTCGATCCGAGGTTCGCTGTCGAGTCTGCGGCGCACACACCATTCCAATAGCGGCCGACCGGCGCACACGATCTCGATATCGCTAGTGCCGGGCTTCTTCCAGGTGCCGCCCAGGCGAATTCGGTATTGGGCTGCCATGTCGACTTTGAACGCGCCCTCACGGACCATGTCGTCGACGATGCCGGGGAAGAAGCGCTCCAACTCGATCTGCCCGGCAGTGAGTAGATGATGAAGGTGCCAGCCCTGCGCGGCGCCCGGCCTGCCCTCACGGCGAGGGTGCGGGTCGTCCTTCTCGAGAACAATGACCCGCTGGAAGGTCTCACTACATGCCTTGGCCGCGGCGATGCCGGCGATACTTCCGCCGATCACCACCGCGGTGCCGCGTCCGCGGCGGCGCACGTCGGCAATGTTCAGAGCCGAATAGTCGATCCGCGCCGGGTTGAGGCGGCGTGCCGCCCCACTGGCCACGAACTTCTCGAAGTACAGACCGACACTATGGAAGCCCTTGTCCGTCAGCCATCTTCGGGTCGCTTCAACCATCGCGTCTGGACCGCACAGGTAGACGTCGGCATCGCCACCGGCCAGCATCCGCTCCGTTAGCAAGTCGGTGACCACCCCTGTCGGTCCATCCCATTCGGCGTCCGGACGAGCGACGATGGTGTGCACTTCCAGGCCGGGGACCCGGCGTCGCAGCGCCGTGAGCTCATCGAGCTTGCACAGGTCCGCGGCGGAAGTCACCCCGTAGAGCAGGCATACCGGTTGTGCAACAGCAGGGTCCAGACTCTGGGCGATGGCCAGGATCGCCGAGAGACCGGTGCCGCCCGCGACCAGGATCATCGGCCGCGCACCGGGGCGCAGATAGAAGTTTCCTTTGCTGCCGCGCACCGCAATGTGGTCGCCCGGCTTGGCGCGGTCACGCAGATAGTCCGACATTGCGCCCTGCGGTAGCAGCCGGACAATGAACTCCAACTCACCACTACCGTCGCATGGATGCGCATAAGAGTAATTGCGCCACGCGTTGGTCCCGGGCACCTGCAATTGGGCGAACTGGCCCGCCTTGTATCGGATCTTGCCCGCCATGGCCGAAACATCCACCCGCAGGATGGCGGTGCTGGGCGATACCAGGTCGACCCCGGTCACCACACCGTCGCCGGTGACCAGTAGTGCCGCGTTGTCGTCGATCGGATACTGCAGCTCGATCCGACAGTCAGCGGTGGCGAATGTCTGGCAGGTGAGGATCTTTCGAGCCGCGCGCTCGACGTCGGACAGACCCTCGGTGCGGCCCATCTCGTATTGTCCCGAGGTGCACGTGGCCACACAGGTGCCGCATATCCCGCTTTGGCATTCGTTGACAATGGCAACGCCGTGTTCCTCGGCGGCCTCCAGCATCGACTGGTCCGGACGCACCGGCATGGTCTTGTGCGTGCCGTCCGCGTAACCGACGGTGACCTGTCGAACCGTCATTGCGGTATCCCTTCTCGCCCTTTTCGAGGACCGCTAGACGATCGCGGCCGCGGGCTTCTGGGGTTTGTTGGCGAGGCGCGCATTGAGTCTGGGCATGACTTCGTCGGCCAGTAGCCGCATTGACTCCTTCCAGGGACCGGGGTTCTCCCGATAGTCGAATCCCAGAATGAGCAGATGGCCAAAACCACCAACCTGGTCGTAGGTGGCCTCCAGCTTGTCGACCACCGTCTCGACCGAGCCCACCACGAAGGTGTTTTCGGCGAGATATTCCGGTGTTACATCGTCGTCGGGCACCGTGGGGTTGTGCTTGTAGAACTTCGTCATGCCGAACATGCGGAACGTTGGCAACACATACTCACGCATGGCTCGCCCCATGGTGCCGTCGACGGCATACCGGAAAGCCTGCTCATCGGTCTCAGCCACCAACACCTCACGTACCAGTCGCCAATCACGACGATCCGGCGTCCGGCCACTGCGTTCCGCGCCTTCCAGCACGGCATCCCAGTGGGTGGCGACATATTCGGTGTTGAGATCCAAACTCATCGGAAGGTAGCCTCGCTCGCCGGCCAGCTTAAGCGTCTCCGACCCGGCGCTGAAGCCGGTCACGCCGATGGGTGGGTGAGGTTGTTGATAGGGCTTGATGTGGCGCCGCATCAGACCCTCGAACATTGGTGCGATTCCGTTGGCGTTCCAGTACTTCCCGCGATGCTCCCACGGCTCGTCCTCGGTCCAGATGCGCAACATGATTTCCAGCGCTTCCCGGGTCATCTCGCGATGTTCGCCGTTCTTGCCGTCCACGTCGTAGAGCGCCCAGTCGCCCGGAATACCGCTGGCACCCACGCCCAACATGAAGCGGCCCTGGGCGAGGTGATCGAAGTACGCCACCCGGTGGGCAAGTTCGACCGGGTGGTGGTACGGCAGGAGATGAGCGCCCGGCGCGAGCTTGATCCGCTTCGTGCGTAGCAACGCCTGCGCCAACAGCAGATCGGGTGCGCAGATCGGCTCCCACGGCACGGTGAAGTGCTCGCCGACCCAGGCTTCCACGTAGCCCAGCTGATCTGCCAGCTCAATGATGTCGAGATCCCATTGGGTCGCGTCGTAGAGGCTGCGCTCCGGCGGATGGGCCGGCATGAGGAATATTCCGATCTCCATCGTGAACCCTTCTCGGTTGTGCCCGGCTTAGATGTCCGGCGCGCTGCGACCGCGCCTTCTGTAGGTATATCACAGTACTAGCAAGATACTTTAGTACTTACAAGACCCACTTTGCTTGGGAATTTATGACTCAGATAGAGAGTTAGATGCGTATTGGCTATGGACATTTCGCTCGGTCGCCGCGTAACCTCGCACACGTCACCCGTTCCGCGCGCAGTGAGCAGTGAGGAGCCGCCATGAGCGTCACCGGGGTCAGTCCGGTCGATCGCCGATCCGACGGCGGGCGGTCGGCGCCGGATTCCCTCGCCGATTTTCGGTACATCCGGTACGAAACTCTTGACGACGGCCGCATCGCGGCGATCACGCTCGACCGCCCAAAACAGCGCAACGCCCAGACACGCGGAATGTTGGTCGAGTTGGGTGCCGCCTTTGACCGCGCCGAAGGTGACGACGCGGTGCGTGTGGTCATCCTGCGTGCCGCGGGCCCCGCCTTTTCCGCCGGACACGACCTGGGCTCGGCTGACGATGTGCGCGAGCGGTCACCGGGGCCGGATCAGCACTCCACCTACCGGTGCAACGGCGGTACCTTCGGCGGGGTGGAATCGCGGAACCGCCAGGAATGGCACTACTACTTCGAGAACACCAAAAGGTGGCGCAATCTACGCAAGATCACCGTTGCCCAGGTGCACGGGACGGTGCTGTCGGCGGGCTTGATGCTGGCGTGGTGTTGCGACCTGATCGTCGCCAGCCAGGACACGATCTTCGCCGACGTCGTCGGTACCCGGCTGGGCATGTGTGGGGTGGAGTACTTCGGTCATCCCTGGGAGTTCGGGCCGCGCAAGGCCAAGGAACTGCTACTGACCGGTGACTCGATCGACGCTGACGAAGCCCACGCCCTCGGGATGGTCAGCAAGGTTTTTGCTGACAGTGAATTGACAAACAGCACAATAGAATTCGCTCGCAGAATTGCAAAGCTGCCGACCATGGCGGCGCTACTTATCAAGGAGTCGGTGAATCAGACCGTCGATGCCATGGGCTTCACGACGGCACTCGACGGATGTTTCAAGATCCACCAGCTCAATCATGCGCACTGGGGGGAGGTCACCGGCGGCAAGCTGTCCTATGGAACGGTCGAGTACGGTCTTGACGACTGGCGTGCCACACCCGAGATTCCACCGGCCGTCAAGCAGCGGCCCTGACCAGGGTACAGAGTGGATGTCACCTACCCGCCCGATGCGGAAGCGTTCCGTGGCCGCATCCGTGCTTTCCTAGCAACACACCTACCGGCCGGTTGGTCCGGGCCTGGAGCCCTGACGCCTGACGAGCGGGAAACCTTCACCCGGAATTGGCGCCGGTCGCTGGTTGCCCACGGTTTGGTTGCCGTGTCCTGGCCGAAGCGATACGGCGGCGGTGGTCTGTCCGCGATCGAGCAAGTGGTACTCGCCGAGGAGTTTGCCCGCGCCGGGGCGCCCGAGCCCGCCGAAAACGACTTGCTCGGAATCGAACTGCTGGGCAACACCTTGATCAAGTTGGGATCCGCGGAGCAAAAAAGCCACTTTCTGCCGCGCATTTTGTCCGGCGAGGATCGCTGGTGCCAGGGATTCTCCGAGCCGGACGCCGGGTCGGATTTGGCCGCCGTCCGCACCAGGGCCGTGCTCGATGGCTCAGGCTCGAATGAATGGGTGATCAACGGGCAGAAGATCTGGACGTCAGCCGGGCAAACCGCAAACTGGATCTTCCTGCTTGCCAGAACAAACCCAAGCGCTCCGAAACATAGGGGCCTGTCGTTGCTGCTGGTGCCGATGGATCAGCCAGGGGTCACGGTACGACCGATCGTCAACGCGGCCGGACATTGTTCATTCAGTGAAGTGTTCTTCACCGATGCCCGTACCGCGTCGGTCAACGTTGTCGGCGGGGTCGGCAGCGGATGGTCGACCGCGATGACCCTGCTCGGCTTTGAACGCGGATCTCAAATCACCACAGCTGCTATCGGATTTGGTCGTGACCTGGAGCGCCTGTGCGAGTTGGCACGAGAACGCGGTTTGCACACCGACCCGCACATCCGGGCCGGGCTGGCGTGGTGCTATTCGCGCGTCCAGATCATGCGGTACCGCGGCTATCGAGGGCTCACCTTGTCGCTGAACGGGTCACAACCTGGGGCCGAAGCGGCGATCACCAAGGTCATCTGGAGCGAATATTTCCGACGTTGCACCGACCTGGCCGCCGACATTCTCGGGCTCGAGGCGCTTAGCCCGCACGGCCCGGGCAACGGCGGAGCGCGGGTGGTACCCGAGGCGGGCACGGCCAACTCCCCCGCGTGCTGGATGGACGAGCTGCTGTACTCCCGTGCCGCGACGATCTATGCCGGCAGCTCGCAAATCCAACGCAACGTGATCGGCGAGCGACTGCTCGGACTTCCCAAGGAACCACTCTCGACTACCGGGCAGGGCGGGCCTTGACATGGACTTCCGCTACAGCGCCGAACAGGAGGAATTCCGCGCATCGCTTCGGGGCTTTCTGCGTGATCGGGCCCCGTCGGCACGGGTCCGAGAAGTGGCCAGCGCCGACGGTCACGACCGCCGGCTTTGGCAGCGGCTATGTGCCGAACTCGAGTTGCCCGCTCTGCATACGCCGGCAGAGTACGGCGGTGTGGGTGCCACGCTCGTCGAGACCGCGATCGCATTCGGTGAACTCGGACGGGCGCTCACGCCAATTCCGTACGTGGCCACGACGTTTGCGATCGAAGCGATCCTTCGTATGGGCGATGAAGAGCAGCGCAAGAGCCTACTCACCGATCTGCTCTGTGGCGATCGGATCGGGGCACTCGCGGCCGGTCGCCCCGGCGACATCGACCCAACCACGGCAACCGTACGAGCGCAGTGTCATGGCGATGTCCCGATGCTCACCGGCGAGTGCGCCCCGGTGTTACACGGCCAGGTGGCGGACCTGTTCGTCGTCCCGGCCGCGGCCAATGGCGCCGTGGTCTGGCACGTGCTGGCCGCCGACGCACCAGGGGTCACCGTCGTGCGCCTGCCCTCGTTCGACATCACCCGCCCCGTCGCCAAGCTACAGCTCGATCAGGCCCCGGCCGAAGCCCTGACCGCCGGCCCCCCCGACGCCGGTCAACGCCTGCTGGACGTCGCCCGAGCACTGCTGGCCGCCGAGATGCTCGGCGGTGCCGAGGCCTGCCTGCAGCTGGCTGTCACATACGCCAAGAGCCGAAAGCAATTCGATCGGTCGATCGGCTCATTTCAGGCCATCAAGCACAGCTGCGCGGACATGATGATCGAAATCGATGCGACCCGGGCGGCGGTGATGTTCGCGGCGATGTGCGCGGCCAACGGACACGAGCTCGACGTCGCCGCGCCACTGGCGAAGGCGCAAGCCGCGGACACTTACGTGTTGTGCACCGGCGCGGCGATCCAGGTTCATGGCGGCATCGCCTTCACCTGGGAACACGATCTGCAGCTGTACTTTCGCCGGGCCAAGACCACCGAAGCCCTGTTCGGCAGCAGTGCCTATCACCGGGCGTTGCTTGCGCAGCGTGCCGGCCTGTAGGCGTTATGCCGCTCGCGCGGTCAGGCCTTTGCGGCGGCCAGCGCGGCGTCGTAGTCAGGCTCTTGGGCTATTTCCGGCACCAGTTCGGTGTAGGCGACGTTGCCGTCGGCGCCGACTACCACGATGGCGCGGGCCAATAAACCGGCCATTGGGCCGTCGGTGATGGTGACGCCATAGTCCTCGCCGAAGCTGTCCCGAAATGCTGAAGCCGTCGCGACGTTCTCGATCCCCTCCGCGCCACAGAATCGCTTGAGGGCAAACGGCAGGTCTTTCGAGACACACAGCACGCTGAGCCCGCTGGCGGCGGCTCGCTCGTTGAAAGTGCGCACACTGGCCGCACACACCGGCGTATCGACGGACGGAAAGATATTCAGCACGACGGTCTTGCCGCGGAACTGGTCGTTGCCGACCGGCCCGAGATCGTCACCCGTGAGGGCAAAGTTGGGGGCCGGAGATCCGACGGCGGGTAGCTCGCCGACGGTATTGATCGCATTTCCGCGCAAAGTTATCTGTGCCATGCGAACAGTCTGCCAAGACCGGCATGGGAGTCGAATTTCAGGGCCGCCCACACCGGGCGTGTCCAAATTTGTGGGTTACATGGCGTAGACGACATGCCGTTGCTCGACGACCATTGAATCCGTGGTTCGTACAGTGATCATCGTGGGCTTTCCCGGTGTTCAGCCGCTCGACGTGGTGGGCCCGTTCGAGGTCTTCGCCGGCGCATCGCTGCTAACCGGGGGCGGCTACGACGTGGCGCTGGCCTCCGTCGACGAGCAACCGGTGACCACCGGGACCGGTCTGGCCTTTCTGACGACCCGACTGCCCGACCCGAGCGCGGTGGACACGGTTGTTCTCCCCGGCGGCGGAGGCGTCGACGCCGCACGTGGCAACCACGAGTTGATGGACTGGATCAAAGCCGTTTCGGGCACGGCCCGCCGCATCGTCACCGTGTGTACCGGGGCGTTTCTCGCGGCCGAGGCGGGGTTGCTTGACGGTAGCCGAGTCACCACCCACTGGGCCTTCGCCGACCGGCTGGCGTGCGAGTTTCCCGCCGTCGACGTCGATGCCGACCCGATTTTCATCCGCAGTTCGGAGACGGTATGGACGGCCGCCGGGGTGACCGCGGGAATCGACCTCTCGCTGGCGCTGATCGAGGACGACCACGGCACCGAAATCGCCCAAACAGTCGCCCGCTGGCTGGTGCTGTATTTGCGGCGCCCGGGCGGGCAGACGCAGTTCGCAGCGCCGGTGTGGATGCCGCGAGCCAAGCGGGTGTCCATCCGCGATGTTCAGCAGGCCATCGAATCGCAACCGGGCGGCTCGCACAGCATTGACGACCTGGCCCGGCGGGTGGCGATGAGCCCACGTCATTTCACCCGGGTGTTCACCGACGAAGTGGGCGAGACCCCGGGCCAGTACGTGGACCGTATCCGCACCGAAGCCGCGCGCCGCCAATTGGAGGAGACCGACGACACCATCGTCGCAATCGCCGCCAGATGCGGGTTCGGCACCGCCGAAACGATGCGGCGCAACTTCATCCGCCGGATCGGGATCTCGCCGGACCAATACCGCAAGGCCTTCGCCTAACCAGTCTTTGAGCTAACCAGTAAGGAGAACACCGATGACGCAAATCGCATTCGTCGCCTATCCAGGATTTACGGCGCTGGACATGATCGGCCCGTACGAGGTGCTGCGCAACCTCCCGCACACCGAGGTGCGATTCGTCTGGCATGAATCCGGGCCCGTAACCGCCGACTCCGGCGTACTGGTGCTCGGCGCCACGCATTCGCTAGCCGAAACACCCTCGCCCGATGTGATTCTCGTGCCAGGAGGACCGTCGACGCCTGTGCATGCGCGTGACGAGGAGCTGCTCGGTTGGCTGCGTCGGGCTCACCAGACCGCCAGCTGGACGACATCGGTATGCTCGGGCTCGGTGATTCTGGCCGCCGCTGGCCTGCTGCAGGACCGGCGCGCTACATCGCATTGGTTGACTGTCCCCGCGCTCAAGGCCTTCGGTGCCATCCCCGTCGCCGACGAGCGAATCGTTTACCAGGACAACGTGGTTACCAGCGCCGGCGTATCAGCGGGCCTAGACCTCGCGCTGTGGCTGGCCGGGCAGCTGGGCGGGGAGAGCCGCGCCAAGGCGATCCAGCTCATGATCGAGTACGACCCGCAGCCGCCGTTCGATTCCGGTCATATCTCGAAGGCATCTGGCGCGACGAAGGCCGCGGCGACGGCGATGCTGTCCAAGGACAGCATCAAACCGGCCAACCTCAAGGCCACGACGATGCTCGCCTGGGAGCAGGCGCTGGGCGCGGCACGATCGCGGTGGCGTAAGCGCCAGCCGATCGACTCGTCGGTCTAGCCCCGGGCGAGCATCACGAGTACGAAACGGTCGCCTCGAATGCGTCCGCGACGTGAGCCGCGGTGACTTCGCGGGCGATGGTGTCGAAGTTGTCGTCCAAGAAGCCCGTCTTTTCAAGATGGGCTTCGATGCGGGGCAGCAGATATCTGTCGACCGGACAGTCTTTGAGGAGGTGGCTGTCGAAATGCCGCGCGATCGGGCTGGTGTCGCAGGCACCCAGGAAGGCGCACGAGGTACACACCGCTTCCTTCAGGCGTGCCTCCTCAGCGACGAGGCTGCGGTAGGTGGCGCCATCGACGATGTCCTCGATGGGTTTCTCGGTGAGGTTTCCGAGGTTCCCGTGCTCACGATAGGCGTCACAGGTCAGCGTGCCATCACGGTCGATGACGAGGACGTCGTTGCCCAACAGCGCGCGGTCTTGCCTCGGGCGCACCAAGCCCAGACGTTTCAGGATTATTGTGCGCACGTAATGGTCAAGAGGATCTACCCGCGGGGTCATGCCGGCCGAGATCCACAGGTCAAAAAACACCATCATCGCGTCGAGAATCGCCGACTTGTCGATTGTCACGCCATCCATCGGCCGCGCCGACGGGCCGCTGAACAGAGGCAGCAGCCGCGCCGGCTTCCCCAGCTGAGTGATCTCCTCGAACACCTGCCTGATCCGACTTACCGTATGTGCGGCCAGCACCGTAATGATGCTGAAGGGCAAGCCTCTTTCCTGTAGACGGCGCAGGTTCGCCCGCACCGCTACTTCGGTCGGACGGCCGCCCGCCGTCAATCGCACGCCCTGTGAGAAATCGACGGAGACACCGAGTTCAATTTCGTATTCTTCGAATACGTCCAGGTGCGCGTCCTTCACGGCGTAGAGATTCGTTTGCAGTACGTTTCTCACCCGGCGGCTTTCAATCCATTCGTTTGGAAAAATCTCCCGCTGAAGTGCGAAAACGCGCTCGAAATAGGGTCGCGGTAGCAGTGTCGGCTCGCCGCCGTGCCAAATGATATCGAGCGGAATGTCGTAGCCGCAGCGCTGACTCGTCAACTCGGCGTAGTCGCGGATGGTCACCAGAGCGTGTGTCCACACATCCTCCGACATCCTGGTCGGGTCGGACAGGTGGTCCCACTCGTAGCAATACTTGCATCGCAGATTGCAGAGCTTGGTGGTCTTGATTACCCATTGCATAACGGCACTCCGAGCGAAGCCTGAGGATTGACGACTCCGTACCCGACTACTGGGACCGCTCGCGATCTGCTGGCAGCAAGTAGAAGACGGCCCAGTCGGGGATTTGGCCGGAAGCGGCGGTGCCACCGACTAGACGGCCTTTCTCGATCTCCAGCGTCTTGCCGCACGTCAAAACGAAGGTGCCCGACGGTGCCGCATCGGCGGTTGCGTCCGCCGACACCAACTCCGCGGCCGACGAGGACGTGCCGGTGAGTGTGCTGACTCGAATTTCGCGGCCGTCCACGGTCTTGAGTGTGACGACGCTCGGGCGGAAGCCGCCGCTGGGAGTCGTGCCACGGTCTTCGACAAAAGCCGACAGGACAGACGCAGGGGTCGCCGACTCCAACGCCTCCGAGATCGCCCTGCTGACAACTGATTGCGCCGTCTCGATCAAAATAGTCAATTTCACTCCTGAGTTGATGGGCATCGATCCGGCCTATTGAGACCGTATTCGATATCGATGGGACCTCGAAGGGTAGCCATACATCGTCGAAAGGAGTGTACACCAATTCTCGGCAAAGCCACACCACGCATTTGGCGTCCGGCGAAATGCAACGAATTTTCGAAGGACATTCTATTTTCCCATTCTATTTTCACCTTCATGTCTTGGAAGCGTGGTCTCAAGAAAGTGTGTGAGTCAGGGCAAATACCGGTCGGGGGTCCGGTATCGGCGGAGTCCGGATTGAGCCGGGGGGCTAGGCCGATCGACTGCCCGCCCGGTTGTCGACGCCTCGGCAGGTTGCCCGACGAACTGTGCGGTTAGATCTCAGTTGCGGACGGGCACCGCAATCGACGCCAGCGGATTGGTGCGGCAAAAGGAGGTCGATGACGCCACGAGAGAGCCGAGAGGCCAAGCGACGCAGCTTGATGCGGAGCCTCACTACGCTGTGTGTCCGGTATGTCGAACGCTTCATGCCGGATCCGTACTTGTTTGCGGTCATCCTCACTCTCATCGTGATCGCCCTGGTTGCGCTGCTCGTCAAAGACGCAACGGTGGCCGGCATCCTCAACGCCTGGTACGACGGAGTCTGGGGATCGCAGAACATCTTCACGTTCGCGTTCCAAATGGTGCTGATCCTGGTCACTGGTTTCACGCTGGCCGAGGCTCCCCCATTGAAGCGGGCCATCATTTTTGTTGCAAGTAAGCCACAAAATCAGGTGCAGGGCGCTCTGCTCTGTTTCGGCATCAGCGCGGTGTTTTCCCTCGTGAATTGGGGCCTTGGTCTGGTATCGGGTGCTTTGGTCGCGCGTCAGGTGGCCAAACGATTTGCGGGCGTCCATTTCGGCTATCTCGTCGCTGCCGCATTTATGGGTTTTATTGTCTGGACCCAGGGGCTGTCGTCGTCGATCGCGCTTGCGAACACCGACACGAAGAGCCCAATCAACGTAATTCACAAGATGACTGGCATCGATGTGCCGTTGCAGTTCACAATCTTCCAGCCCTACAGTTGGGTGGCCGCAGGCGTCGTGCTTGCGCTGCTGGCCGCCGCAATCCGGCGCATGGAGCCTGTGCACCAACTCGAGCCCGATGCCGCGGTCTTCGAGGAACAGGACACCGTAGTCGATTCGCCCGCTGGCCCAAGGACGTTTGCTCACCGGTTGGAAAGGCTATGGATCCTCAATGTCCTTCTCTTCGTTGCGGGCATAACCTACTTCTGGCTCAGCGGGTTTGCGATCAACATCTCGTCAATGATCATGTTGTTCACCGTCACCAGCGCGTTGCTGCACCGCACACCGATTCGCTTCATTCGGGCGTTTTGCGGCGCGGCCAAGGTATCGGGTCCACTGCTGCTGCAATACCCGCTATACGGCGGCATCGTTGGTCTGCTGGGGTATCTACCGACGCAATCGCCGGGGGCGGCGGGCAAGCCGTTGCAGGCGGTGCTCGCCGAGGCGCTGGTGACTGGCGCGAACGAGTACACCCTCCCGTTTCTCACCTTCGTCGGCTCGATCGTCATTTCGCTGTTCGTGCCGTCCGGCGGTGGGCACTGGGCGGTGCAGGGGCCGGTCGCGGTCGACTCGGCACTCGCCATTGGTCAAGCTTCGCCGGCCTACCTGGGTCTGATATCCATGTCAGTTGCGGTCGGCGAGGCGGTCGCAAACATGATCCAGCCGTTTTGGCTGCTTCCATTGTTGGCGATCGCAAAGCTCAATGTCCGCCAGGTGATGGGCTTTACGGTGATCGCCTTCCTGATTGGTTCGGCGGTGGCCGGCGTCGCGGTCCTGATTGCTCCCCATGTGCTCTGATGTTGCGCACGCGGCTGCGCCTTTGGATATCAGCGCTGAGTTGGTGCGTCGCCTCATCGACTCGCAATTCCCCCAGTGGTCCTCGCTAGCCATCAAATCCGTTGCACCACAAGGCATAGATAACCGCACCTTCCGGCTCGGCACCCAGCTGTCGGTACGGTTGCCGGCGGGCGACCGGTATGCGGGTCAGGTTGCCAAGGAACAGCGCTGGCTTCCCCGACTGGCGCCACAACTGCCCCTGGCGATACCGCAACCAGTCGCCATGGGCACACCGGCCTATTGCTACCCCCATCATTGGTCGGTGTACCGCTGGCTCGAAGGCACCACCGCGGCCCAGACGATCACTGACTGGCGCCCAATCGCCCGGCGGCTTGCCGAGTTTCTGCGCGCACTGCGCGGCATCAATCCCAGCGGTGGTCCACGGCCCGGACCGCACAACTTCTTTCGTGGGGCATCGGTTTCGGTCTACTCGGACGAAGCTCAGGCCGCGATCGATGACCTCGGCGATGACATCGATGGCTCCGCTGTGCGGGCCGCATGGGCCGCCGCCGTCGACAGCAGGTGGACCGGCGAGCCGCGCTGGTTTCACGGTGACATTGCGGCGGACAACTTGCTGACCCACGATGGGTGCCTGACCGCAGTTATCGACTTCGGCCTTAGCGGCATCGGAGATCCCGCTTGCGACAGTGTCATCGCCTGGACCCACTTCGACGGCGCCAGCCGAAATGCATTTCGCCGAGCTCTTGGTGTCGATGCCGCTACCTGGCGCCGCGGCCGCGGATGGGCGCTGTGGAAGGCCCTGATCACCTTGCGTAGCAGTCTGGAAGCCGACCACCAACGCGCCGCTGCGGCTTGTCGGGCCATCATCGAGCGCATTCTCAGCGATCACGCGGCTGATCACTAGTCGTTGGCGAGGCCTCCGCACCGACGTCGCCGTCCCTCCTGACTGGTTAGGTCTCGGGTTGTGGGATCTCGTTGGTGGCTAGCTTGCCGCCGGCGTGCATCCAGGCAGCGATGACGCGGGGTGCATCACGGTTGGGGTTGTAGATGTCTTCCTCACTGGAAAACAGGCCGTCACCGGCGTAGACGAGTCGGGTCCAGTTGGGGAACCAGAACGGCTCACCGCTGGGATCGGTGGGGTGATCGAGCAGGTTCTTGATCATCAGCACGACGGCGTCGTTGTCTTCGTCGTAGGCAATCCACTCGTGGGGGAAGCGCATGTTCGGAAAAGGCGCCATGACCGCAACGATCCACTCGCGCACTGCCTCGCGCCCGTGAAATACCCCGTAGTGGTGTTCGGTATAGATGACGTCTTCGGTGAACAAATCTGCGAAGGGCCCCCAATTTCCAGAGGCAGAGCACTCCTCGGTGACTGCGGAGTAGTGCCTGACTGCTTGATCTATTTCGGATTTCGGGAAGTTGCCCATACCAGACACACTAGAACGTGTGTCGTTTGGCAGTAACCGTCCGAAGGGGATGACGAATGAGTGTGTTAGACCTGTTCGACTTGCGCGGCAAGCGGGCGCTCATCACCGGGGCCTCCACCGGCATCGGCAAGAAAGTGGCGCTGGCCTACAGCGAAGCCGGGGCCGAAGTCGCGATAGCCGCACGGCATTCCGACGCCCTTCAGACGTTGGCCGACGAGATCGCTGCGGCTGGCGGCAAAGCCATTCCTATCTGCTGTGATGTGACGCAGCAGGATCAGGTTGCCAGCATGGTGGACCAGACGATAGGTGAGCTGGGTGGCGTCGACATCGCCGTTTGCAATGCTGGAATAGTCGCTGTCACCCCGATGCTGGACATCACCCTGCAAGAGTTCCAGCGCATACAGAACACGAACGTGACCGGGGTCTTTCTCACTGCGCAGGCGGCTGCCAGGGCGATGGTCGCACACGGCCAGGGCGGAAGCATCATTACCACGGCGTCGATGTCTGGGCACATCATCAATGTCCCCCAACAGGTAAGCCACTACTGCACTTCCAAGGCAGCAGTCGTACACCTGACCAAGGCCATGGCCGTGGAGTTGGCTCCGCACAACATCCGGGTGAACAGCGTCAGTCCGGGATACATCCTCACCGAGCTCGTCGAGCCGCTGGCGGAATACCACGCGCTCTGGGAGCCAAAGATTCCGCTGGGCCGCATCGGCCGGCCGGAAGAACTTACGGGCCTATACCTGTACCTCGCCAGCGCGGCGTCCAGCTACATGACCGGCTCGGACATCGTCATCGACGGCGGTTACACCTGCCCGTGAAGCAACACCGGCACCTCAACGCCGCTTTCCCTGCGCGGTCTGCGGCCAAACCGCCGGGTGGGTCCGGCTGTTGAAATCGGCCGAACCGCTTGCCGATTCATTACTTAGCTGCCGTCGCACGTCCGCAACGCCAAGCCAGACTCATCGTGGAGACGTTCTTCGGTCTGGCCAACGGCCGGTGTCGGCCGACCGAATCGACTTGGTGGCCGAGGCGCTTGCCGAGCCGAACGCGTCGGCGCTGTATCGAATTGTGTACCCGAGGTGCCGTTCCACAGCCCGTGGCGGCGCTTCGAGGACGGACCGTTCAGCGGTATCGACGGCGATCGCCAACGGGAGCATTTCCATGTGCTGGCCTGCTGAAGCTCACTACACCATGCGCTCGACGATGCACGGGCGGCCGAAACGGGTTCGTACGCCGGGTGAAAACAGGGCACGCAAGAGCTCCCCCGCGGGCCGCGCGCCGCTCGCCGAGATCAGCTGCTCATCCAGCTCGACGATCTCCGCCGCATGCAACCGCCAGGGTCCGTGTTCGTTCGGCACCCACCACGTCCGTCCGGCCTTGCGAGTGTGTGCTCCCCAACGAGCGGTGAGCCAGATTTCCAAGGGAGTCGGTTCGACCTGCTCGCCTACGGTGATTGTCAGCCGGCTGCGTAGGCCACGCCGGGGCCAGCGTCGCACGCTGGCATAGGTGACGCGTGATCCAGCCCATCCCATCCGCATCCGCGCCCAAGTGTAAGGAACACCGAGGCCGATGCGGGTGACGGGCACAACGGCCAGGCGAGCCGTTTCCAGCGAACGGAACATGACGCCGTGGCGGCCGGCGTCGTCCACCGAGTAGAGGCGGACGTTTGTCTCGAGGAACCGGCCAAAATACGGGAGCGGCAGCGCCGTGCCGACCTTGGTGCTGGTCATGGAAAACGGAACCAGGCCGACGTACGTCAACCCATCAGCGAACACGTCGGGGCGTGTCCCCGGCGGATACATATCCGCGACGCTCGCCGGCAGCACGGGCCAATGGAGAAAGGTCAGGTCGCACCAGTGCTGTTCGAAGATAACCGGGCGGGCCAGGGGCGCCGGCGAGACAGGATAGCCAGCAAGGTACTGACTTGCCGCCGACTCTGAGTCCGACGGGTCGGGTAGGGCGCTCACCTCACCATCGTGACATGCGAGACGGCCACGGCGCCGGCTTTCGCCAAGGACCACTCGGCCACCGCACGGGTCACGGTGTCCGGCATTGGCTGGGCGACACCGATTAGATTGCCGCGCAATGGATTAAGATCCATCGCTACTGCACTGACGAGCTGTTCGATTCGTCCGCACGAAAAGCTAAGGAGCCAACGTCACCAGGCCCGGCCGTTTGCAGTCAGGTCTTCACCCTGGGCTTGGGAGTGATCCTCAGCGCGTAGGCCGGCCAGACGTCCAGTCTGTCGGGGAAGGTGACGTTGATGCGGTCGTCGGTGCAGTCGTGTTCGAGGGTGCCGCCGCCGAGTAGCCGCACCCTGGTATCCGCATTCCCCGTGAGCCCTAACAGTCCCACCCGGCGTTCGCCAGGAGCCTGTAGGAACGTCGCATACACTGCATCTTCGCCCTGTGTGAACCGCACTCCGGTGCCGTCGGTGGCGGTGGCCTCCGCGATAGTCCAAGGCCGGGTATCGAAGTAAGCTTCCCCCGTCACGTCGAGCCATGCGCCGAAGTTCGCGAGCAGTCTTTCTTGCGGCTCGGGAATCGTACCGTCCGGGTGCGGCCCGATACCCAGCAGCAGGTTGCCGTTCTTGCTTACCAGGTCGGCGAAGCCACGAGCCAGTTCGGTGAGGGACAGCATCTCGTCGGGACCCTCTTGGCGGTTGTTACCGAATGAGTTCCCCACGCCGCGAGTCGATTCCCATTTGAACGTCTTGATGTCGTCGTATTGGGCGTATTCCGGGGTGCGGAAATCATAGTGAAAGCCAGCGGGGAAGTCGAGGACCCGGAATCGGTTGGGCAGGAACCGCCATACCGCGTTGGCCAAACTGAGACCGCCCTTCACCAGTGGCTCCACACCGGGAACCCTGGGTACCGGAAATTGCGCCCAGCGGTCGTTGATGACTCCGTCCGGCACCTGGTTGTAGTAATGCGCAAATAGTTCGACGAGATTGGACTGGGGCGGATAGCCGATGTCGTTCCAGAGCACCGATGGCTGGTAGCGGTTGATGAGTTCTCGGATGTGGTTGTCCGCGTATTGGGCATACTCGGGGGTCTGCACGAGCGAACCAGCCATTCCCACAAGGTCTTTGATGACTAGCGGGTTGAACGTCCAGTCGTATCCGCCCGAGTAGTACAGCCCCATCTTCAGGCCGCGGTCGCGCACGGCGCTCGTCAGGTCTCCGACCACATCGCGGGTGGATTGCCAGGAGTCCTTGTAAGGGTTGGGATGCCGGCTGGGCCACAACGTGAAGCCGTCGTGGTGCTTGGTGGTGAGGACGATATAGCGAGCGTTTACCCGGGCGAAGAACTGGGCCCAGGAGTCGGGATCGAACTGCTTCAACGCCTTATTGAAGATCGGTTTGAAGTCGTCGTAAGTGAAGTCGGCGCCGTAAGTTTCAACGTGGTGCCGCCAGGACGGGCTGCCGGGGATACCGATAGTGTTTTGGTACCACTCGGCATACGGGTTGTGTTTGAGCCAATACGCCGGACCCTTGGTCGCGATGAGTTCCTGGGTGTCGGCCTCGAGCGGAGCCCATCCGGGCACTGAATACAGACCCCAGTGGATGAAGATGCCGAACTTCGCGTTTTCAAACCATTCGGGCATGGGATGTGCGGCAAGTGATTTCTTGGTCGGGAGGTATTCGGCCATCCCCGCACCTTACTAGGACTGATGCGCGATGGGTGGGCTTCGTCCGTATTGTCCTCGGTCGGTGGGCCATGTCGGTAATGGTCCACCCTCGGTCTCGCAAAGCCAAGGTGCACTGCGGATTTCGGGAAGCAAGGGCGTAGAGATGGAAACGATCCGTTCCGGGAGTGTACCTATTGGGGTATTGGGGGCAGGAGGCGGCGCACGCGAAGAATCATCACGATCACCACCGCGGACACCCCACTTCGGCGTGATCGAGTGCCGAGCATGCGCTGTTGCGGTACGGTTCAGGAGAACGAACCGAGGCACGCCAAGAGAATTGGCGCCGGTGCTGCCGAGTGCGTCGATGGTGTCATCACGGTATCCGCCGCAGCTCCCCGCCAGACATGCCGGGAGGTACCTGATGACGACCCCCATGGCCTAGGGTGTTTGGGAGATACTGACAACTAGCGCGCCACCAATCGACCCAAAGGGAGCGCATCTCGCTGAGGCGAGGGAGCCGTTGCCGTGGGCCGAGTTGTCGCTATGTCTGGCTCGCCGACACGCCGTGATGTCGCAGCGACGGAACCCGCACAACGGCAGTGGAATTCCTGCTGTCAGCCGGCACCAATCGCTAGACCTCGCCGTGGCGGCAAGGCATGATAAGTGTTCGCGCACACCTACCACCATCCGATCACCCGGCCACCTGCGCTGTGGCTCTGGGCTTGGGAGTTAGGAAGACATGCCAGTTATCGACGCGCGTCCGTTCCCCTATCAGTTCGACATCAACCACTCGGCGCTGGTCTGCATTGATATGCAGCGGGATTTCTGCATGCCCGGCGGATTCGCCGACTCCCTTGGCAACGATGTCAAGAATGTCGCACCCTGCATCCCGGTTATCCGAGAGCTGCAAGATGCCTTTCGTAGGATCGGTGTGCCGGTGATCCATACCAAAGAGTGCCACAAACCGGATCTGTCCGACCTGCCGACGGCCAAGCTCAATCGGGGCAATCCGAAATTGAAGATCGGCAGTGTCGGTCCGCTGGGACGAATCCTGATCGACGGCGAGGGAGGGTCGGATTTCATCGCCGAGAATGTTCCGCTGAAGGACGAGCTCGTTATTCCCAAACCCGGAAAAGATGCGTTCTATCGCACCGTCTTTCATGACTACCTCATGACCCGCAACATCAGCAACCTGGTGATCACTGGGATTACGACGGAGGTCTGCGTGCAGACCACGATGCGTTGTGCAAACGATCGTGGCTACGACTGCCTGCTGATCGAGGATGCGACCGACAGCTACTTTCCCGAATTCAAAGAAATGACGCTGCGGTCTCTGGTCGCGCAGGGCGGTATCGTCGGGTGGACCTGTACCTCGGACAAACTCTTGGATGCGTTGGCGTCGATATGAGACACGAACCCGATGACCAACGCCGTCGGATGGCGGAATTCGGTTGCGTGCACCGGTCCCTCGGCGCTTGCCGAGGGACACCTGGAGAAAGTCAGCAGGAGAGATAAGGATCCGCCCATGCCCAGCAACCGAGTTGTCTTTGCCAGCCTTCTTGAGCAGGCCAAGGAACTGCGCGGTGCGGATGACTGGCAGCCATTTCGGCCCGGCGTCGAAGCGCACTGGCTATACAAGGAAGGCGATGGTGGGCCGTCCGCGGTGCTGCTGCGCTATGAACGGGGAGCCCGCGTAGCCGAGCACGAACACGTGGGGTATGAGCACATATTCGTGTTGGAGGGTGAGCAATTCGACGAACATGGCACCTACCCCGCGGGCAGTTTTGTCGTGAATCCACCCGGTACCAGGCACTCACCCGGCAGCGTCGGAGGCTGCGTGGCACTACTGATCTACGAGAAGCCCGTCCGGTTCCTGTCCGAGTAGGTTTTTGTGTCCGAGGAGGTGGCGGCCGCACCGATCTCGGGTGTACCGGAAAGCGCGTGTGGCGAAGGACCAAACCTGTTTTCCGATTGATACGGTGCGCGCTGCGGCACGCACCGAGAGGGAGGGACTGATGCCAGGTAAAGCCATCTGTGCGCTGGCGGCCGCAGCGATGGCCAGCGGTCTCGTCGCATCGGCCTGCAGCAGTTCGCCGGGCTCGGGTACAGCGACGACGAGTGCGACTTCCCGCCCGAGCCAAGCTGGCAGCGCTGCGCAACTGCCGTCGCTTATACCTACTCCGGCGAACACTGAGCGGACCGACGGTCCGGATACTTTGGTGGACAACGGCACCCACCTGCATTTCTTAGTTAACGGAGCGCCAACGGAGGTCATGGATGCGTACAAAACGGCGCTCGAGGGCTACGGCTGGTCGGTGACCGCCGAGAGTTCAGGCGGCGGTGGCGGAGGCGGCGGCGCCACCTATACCGGTACCAACGGTGACGCCTACGGCGTGTTTACCGGTGGCGGTTTCGGCAGCTCAACCGACATCGATGCCTGCGCGTGGCGGTCGAAGCCGGCGGCTCCCAGTTGCGGTAACCGGGGCAGGCGTTAGCACTCGTTAGCCAAGATCGCCGGTGCGCAGCGTTGCGGTCAGTCGTTGGCGCGGCGGCGCAGCGTCGCGGCAGCCGTGCGGGCCTCCCTGGCGACGGCGGCGGTGTCGGCGGTGCGTAACTCTCCGTCGGCGACCACGGTTTTCCCGTTCACCAGGAGCAACCGCAGCGGCGCGGATGGACCGTAGACCAGTGCCCACACCGGGTCTACGACATCGGCGAGGCCGAGCCCATCGACCTGCCATAGCGCGATATCGGCCAGCTTGCCGGGCTCGAGAGACCCGAGTTCGCGTTCGCGGCCAAGGCATCTGGCGCCGCCGACGGTGGCCATCCGCAATGCCTGGCGGGCGCTGAGCGCCCCGGGCCCCAGCCGGAAGCGCGCGGCCAGCGTGGCTTCGCGCAGTTCGTTGGCCATTGCCCGGTGTTCGGTGCAGCCGCCGTCCACGCCCAGTCCGACGGCCACGTCCGCGGCCAGCAGCTCAGTGACAGGAGCGATGCCCGCCCCGAGCCGTCCATTGGAGGTTGGGCAGTGCGCAACGCCGGTTCCGGTGGCGGCGAACCTGTTGATGTCGCTGTCGGACAGGTGCACACAGTGCGCCAGCCACACGTCCTCACCTAGCCAACCCAGCGATTCGACGTAGTCCACCGGGCGCGCGCCGAATTGTGCGAGGCAGAACTCTTCCTCATCGCGCGTCTCGGCGAGGTGGGTGTGCAGGCGCACGCCCAGATCGCGTGCCAGCAGCGCCGACTGACGCATCAAATCCCCGGTAACCGAGAACGGTGAGCACGGCGCAAGCGCGATTTGTAGCATCGAGCCGAACCCGGGATCATGGTGCGTGTCAACGGCTTGCTGACACGCCGTCAGTATCGTGTCGATGTCTTCGACGGTGTGCTCGGGCGGCAGCCCGCCTGATGAGACGCCAAGATCCATCGACCCCCGGGTGGGGTGGAATCGGATCCCGATACGTTGCGCCGCAGCGATCCCGGCGCCCAGCAGGTCACCGCCGCTGCGGGGAAAGACGTAGTGGTGATCGGTCGTCGTGGTGCAGCCGGTGAGCGCCAGCCTGGCCAGCGCCGCGCTGGCCGCGGCGAATTGCAGCTCCGCATCCAACTGACCCCAGACCGGATACAAGACGGTCAGCCACTCAAACAGCGAGTTGTCTTGGGCGTAGCCCCTGGTGATCCACTGGTAGAGGTGATCGTGAGTGTTGACCAATCCGGGTGTCACCAGGCAGCCGCGGCCGTCGACGACGGTTGCCCCCGGCGCTTCTGGTGCCGGTCCATCTCCGACCGCAACGATCAGATCGTCTTCGACCACGACGTGCCCGGGTGAGAACTCAGCGGCCGCGGCATCGACGGTTGCGACCGCGGCGCCATCGATGACCAGAATGGGCATGAGCCATTCTGACATCACCGAGCTGAAGCGCTCAGCGGCCCGCCCGGTGTGCACAGCCTGGGGCCCAGGCCAACATATCGCCAGACTTTGGCCGCTTGCGTTCGCTGTCTTTTTCAGCCTTCCTGCGACCTGGCACGTTATTGTTGGTCCAACTTCGCGGTGCTGAACCGACATTGTGACGGGAACAAGCGATGACGGCTGACGAGTTCATGGTTATGGCGTGCAAACCAGCCACAGAACCGGTTCTCAGTGCTTGGCGGGGCGCTCCTCGAGTGCATATCGCCAGGCCACGCCCGGCGGAAACTCGTTGCGATGTGTCCAGTCATTGCCGGAATCGATACCTCTACTGATGGTGTGTGCGGCCGCCGCCGGCGGCGAGGACGAACGCGGGTCAGAGCGCCCGCCCGACATGCTCGGGCCTGGCGATGACGCGGTGAGTGTGATCATCGGCCAGGCTGTGCGGGCCGGGTTCGAGGACGACTACTTGACGTGGCAGAAAAGAGCGCATTCCGCTGCATCGCGCTACCCGGGCTACGTAGGCTGCGAGCTGCAAGCGCCCAGTGGCGGGCAGAAGGACTGGGTGGGTGTCTACCGTTTCGATTCGGTGGCGAACGCGCAGAACTGGATCAACAGTGAGACCCGTCAGGCGCTGCTCAACGAGGCGGCCGAGATGTTCGCCGGACCGGGCACACGGCAGGTGGTGGCGCGCAGTACCAAAGCCAACGACGCATTGGTCACGGTCGTTGTGACGCACCGCGTTCCTGAGGAGAAGGCGGAGGAGTTCCAGGCGTGGCAGCGGGAAATTACGGCGGCTGAAAGCAAATTCCCGGGCTTCCGCGGCGCCGAGGTGTTTCGCCCGGTTCGCGGGCTTCAGGACGAATGGACGATTTGCTATCGATTCGCCAACGCCGAAAGCCTGGACGCCTGGCTAACCTCCGATGCGCGCAAGCAGTTTCTTCGTCATCCCCATTTCCGCGACTTCAAGATGCGCAAGATCGATCATTCCTTCGGCAA
This sequence comes from Mycobacterium basiliense, assembly GCF_900292015.1. Taxonomy (NCBI): domain Bacteria; kingdom Bacillati; phylum Actinomycetota; class Actinomycetes; order Mycobacteriales; family Mycobacteriaceae; genus Mycobacterium; species Mycobacterium basiliense. The sequence goes on along the minus strand of NZ_LR130759.1, from coordinate 2,974,371 downwards.
CTGGTTTGTGTTCGGCGAGCAGAGCGCGGCGCCGCCATCGGATTTCAAGACCGCGGTCGCGGTGTGGATGGGGCTCTATCCCACCGTGATGTTGCTGACCCTGCTCATCACGCCATTCCATATGCCACTTTGGGCGGCGATGCTGGTCGGAAACCTGTTGTCGAGCTTCGCGATGAGTTATGTGACCATGCCCTACTACGGCAACCCGATCTTGGGTTGGTGGCTCAAACCTAAGCCCGACGCGGCACAGCCGGGCACCAATGTCCGAGGCATCGCGTTGGTGTTGCTCGTGAACGCGGCGTGGGTAGGCGTGTTTTACCTGGTAACAATCCGGTTCTGGCACCTTCAGTGAAGGTCGATCGATGGGTTGATTATATTGCACGGCAATGTATTTGGTAATCAGCGATCGGTTCCAGGTCGGAGCGATTATGGCGGCTCACAAGGAGCGGAGACAGCGGAAAGGGCGGCGTGCTGGCTCAGCTGGCTCGTACTGATACTCGGACTACGGGGTGGACGGCGCGCGTCTCGACGGCACGGTGCGCACCGACTCGAGGTGTCTTGGGGACCGCTGGCCGCTCGCTGATCGTGGCCGCCGGCGGTGCTGGTCTACAGCATGCCGAGGCCGTGCAGGGCCTTGAAGCCGAACCAGATTCCGAACACCAGGCCCACGACGATCATGATTGGCCGGTTATTGTCCTGTAGCCAACCCAGGATTCGGTCCAACAGGGACCGCGACCGCTCGGGAAAGAGCGCAGCGAGACCGACGATGATCAGGTTCCCACTCGTGGCGAGTGCCACGAAGGCGACGTAAGCCAACATGTTGACCGCTCGCCCCGCACCGGCGTTGCCGATCACGCCGATGGCAGCCAGCGTGAAAACCCATGACTTCACCGACACCGTCATGAGACCCGCGCCGATGAGGAAGGCCTTGGTTGGTGTTGCCGACGTCAGGATTTCCATCCATTTCGGCGGTGGCGCCTCGGGGTCGTCGGCACTCAACAACTCTCGCGCCGCGGTGATCAGAAAGATCAGGGCCACCACCAGAAGTACGGTCGATACGATCCAATGCTGCGGGTGATTCGCAGTGGTGCGGCGGGCTCCCCAATGCAAGATGGTGCCGAAGATCAAGCCCTGCAGCAAACGGGTGACACCATGCCCAGCGATCCACGCGCTGGCCGCCCGAAGGTGCGACGGCGTGCCCAGCAGCATGATCGTTATCGCCATCTCAATCGGTTCCAGCGCGCTGCCAAAAATCAGTGGCAGCAGACCGCTCCACATCGTAAACATCGGCTGAGGATATCGACCCGGGCTACCGATGCCGCCGCGCTTGCCGTTGTGTTTTACTGCCGATGTTCACGCTGATCAAGCGACTTCCCTACTGGGAGCCCAGGGCCGCACGCAGCTCGGCATCGGCGATCGCGGCGGCCAAGTCGGTGGGCTGCGGGCGAACGGTGGCGTCGATCCGCTCGATCCGGCCGGTGAACCGGAAATCGTGCCCGTACGGTGCGACCGGCGAACCGGTATCGGTTCCGACATCCAAGGTTTCGCCACTTAGCGAGAATCGGAACGGGACCGTCCGCTCGAGGCGTCCACTGGCCACCTCGGCGTCGTCGACGAGCAGCGACACCGATGCGCCCTTACCGAGCCCCCCGCCGTCATAGTCGAACGAAAGGCCAAGGGCAACTGGCCCTTCCGGCAGCGGCTCGCGCGCCGACACAGTGGTGAGCTCATGGCCCAGGTAGCTATAGGCAAAGTGCGGGATGCCGGCACGCAGGTACAGGCTCCATCCGGCCATCGCACCGCCAAGGCTGATGACCACCCCCTGCGCCCCGGCCGGCGGGATCTGCAGGTGGGCCTTCAGCTCGAACGATGTACTGCTGTAGGACAGCGTCGAGGTTTCGGGAATGCGAACCTGACCGGGGTAATAGGTGACCGAGGTACGCTCGTCCAGCAGATCGGGTCGGTTGGCGGGTAGGGCGCGGGCCAGCGTCGCGTCGCTGATTGGGTAGACGTTGTATTTGCGTGCCTCGGCGTCGAAAACGGCTTGCAGCTCGGCGAGCTTGTCCGGGTGTTGCTGGGCCAGATCCACCCCTTGACTGAAGTCGTCGCCCAGATGGTAGAGCTCCCAACGCTCGGCCTCGCCGAACGGAGCGGTCTGCTGCGTCCGAATCCACGGCAGCCGACCATGGAAGCACGATGCGATCCAGCCCCGATGGTAGACGGCGCGATTACCGAATATCTCGAAGTATTGTGTGGTTCGGCGAGTTTCAGCATCGGCATCGTCGAACGAATAGCGCATACTGACACCTTCGATCGCCTTCTGCTCGACGCCATTGACGTGCATCGGCATCTCGATGCCGGTGACCTCCAGAATCGTGGGAACGACGTCGATCACGTGGTGAAACTGGCCGCGTTGCTCACCTGCCGCGGTGATCCCGCTGGGCCACGAAATCGCCATACCGTTGCGGGTTCCCCCGAAATGGGATGCCACCTGTTTCATCCACTGAAACGGTGAGTCGAGCGCCCAGGCCCAACCGACGTTGTAGTGGTTCTCGCAGCGTCCGGTACCGAAATCGGCTAGGTGTTCTAGCAGCCACTCGGGATCCTCGGGTAGCCCATTTTGAAACGCCGGACAGCTCCATGCCCCGTGTAGTGTCCCCTCCGCCGAGGCGCCGTTATCTCCGCACACGTAGATGAACAGCGTGTTGTCCCACTGCCCTAACTCGTCGATGGCATCGATGACCCGGTCGATCTGAGCGTCGGTATGGGCCAAAAACCCGGCGTAAACCTCCATCAGGCGTCGGGCCACCGGCCGGTAGCGGTCGTCGTAGTCGGCCCACCCCGGTATCTGCTCGGGTCGTGGGGTCAGTTGAGTGCCGGACGGAATGATGCCCATTTCGATTTGGCGGGCGTATATCCGCTCGCGCAACGCATCCCAGCCGTCGTCGAACCGGCCTGCGAAGCGGTCCGACCATTCCGGCCACACCTGATGAGGGCTGTGTGTTGCCCCGGGGGCGAAGTACAGAAAGAACGGCTTGTCCGGCGCGCAGGTCTGCTGTCGTCGGATCCAGTCGATCGCTTTGTCGGCCAGATCCTCGGTGAGATGGTAATCGTCGCGGCCGAGGTAGGGTTCGATGGGCGTGGTCTGGTCGTACAGCGCCGGTTCATACTGGGATGTATCGCCGCCCAGGAAACCGTAAAAGCGTTCGAATCCGAGCCCGGTGGGCCAGCGGTCGAACGGGCCGGCCGGACCGATCTCCCAGGTCGGAGTGAGGTGCGCCTTGCCGAATAGTGCGGTGTTGTAACCGTTCATCCGCAAGATCTGGGCGATGGTTGCCGTGCTTTGTGGTATCACGCTGTCGTAACCGGGAAATCCGTACGCGATTTCGCAGATGGTGCCCATGTGCGCGCTGTGGTGGTTGCGTCCGGTCAGCAGCGCGGCCCGTGTCGGTGAACACAGTGCCGTGGTGTGGAACTGGTTGTAGCGCAGGCCGGTACGGGCAACTCGGTCCAGCGCCGGCGTTGGGATCGGTCCCCCAAACGTCGACGGGGCACCGAATCCGACATCGTCAAGCAGTACGAGGACGACATTCGGGGCGCCCGCGGGCGGATAGGTGATGGACGGTTTGACCGGGATGGAATCGGCCACTGCCGGGTTGATGACCCCGGTGAATGGCTGGTCCTCGCGCGGCAAATCGACCATACGTGCCTCCTGCATGGCTGTGTGGTGAACTGTTGTCTGTCAGGGTCGTTCGACGGCCATCCGCCCGGGTTCGAGCCCTTCGGTCCTTCCTACCCCATGAACCGGGCGTTGGCGACGAGGTCCCAGCTTCCGAGCCAGTGGATATGAGAGTTGTTGAGGGGCGGTCTCACCGTGGCTTGCGAGGCTTCCGTGGCAGCATCAAAGGGCACCGGTTCCGATCGGCCCTTTGCCCGTGTCTGGCCGCGTTCGTCCTCGCCAACTTGTGGACCGCCCCCTGGGGCATATGCGTTCGCCATGCCAAAAATCGCGTCCGCCGCGCCCGACTTCGGGCATCGCACTCGCACCGGAACTGGCCCGAACCAAAGGGGTTAGATCACCGGGTCAATGCAGCGCTGCGCAAGAAATTTCTGGCCGCAACCGGGCCGTTTGCAGCTTAGAGTTATCGCGTAGGCAGATTCGAACGATTAGTGGAGGACCAATGAAGCTCACCACGATCATAAAGACAGCTGTAACAGTTGTGGCACTGGCGACGATCGCGACCATCAGTGCGTCGATCGCGTTTGGCGCCTATCCGGTCACCGGCAAATTTGGTAGCGAGTTGACTATGACCGACAGCGTTGGCCAAGTCGTTCTGGGCTGGAAGGTCAGCGATCTCAAATCCAGCACCGACGCTGTCCCCGGCTATCCGGTGGCCGGTCAGCTGTGGGAAGCCACCGCGACCGTCAATGCGATCCAGGGCACCGTCACACCGGCCGTCTCGCAATTCAACGCGCGCACCAGCGACGGCATCAACTACCGGGTGTTGTGGCAAGTGGCAGGTCCGAACACGATTAGCGGCGCCACCATCCCCCAGGGTGCGCAAGCCAGCGGCAAGATCTACTTCGATGTCACCGGTCCGGCGCCGACCATCGTTGCCATGAACAACGGCATGGAAGACCTCATGATCTGGGTACCCTAGATCGGGATAGCGCAGCGACGGATTGCGTGCCATCCGCCGCGGCCCGAACCGGCGTGCGGCGGAGCGGTTTGGTGGTGCCGCCGCACTGCCGCCTGAGCGTGGTGGGCGGTGGTCCACGATGAGGCGAACTCGGTTCGGGTGAGTTCGTTGCGGGCGGGGGGAAAGCCTCGCAGAGACGTGCCAATTCAGGCCGAAGCCCCGCGCCCAGACATCAGATAATCGCCTCAGTCAATCAGACAGGGCGGGCCGGCTAACACGCGGCCAGGATGTCGTCGAACATTTGTGAGTAAAAATGGATAGTCATCCGGCGACCTTGAATGATTGCGTCGAAGTCAGAATCGCGGACAAGGGTATTCACCGCGTTCTTCACGTCCTCGATGTGTTTGACATCGAATCCCGAGTGAGCCCTGAGGAAGGTGGTCTGTTCGGGCTTGTACCCGTATTGTTCGGCCAGCGCCTGCGCCACGGTTCCGGTGAGGGTCGCGCCCACAGCCTCAGTGACGCTGGCGACACCGAGTATCCCCGTGGGGTTGCCGTACGTGGCCAAATAGTAGCCCTGCGCGATGATCCCCCACGCCCCAGCCATCGGAGGCTCCGCTAGTACGCGCTCGGGATCCTCACCGTAGGCCCGCAAATCACTGATGCACATCAGATCGTGGTTGTTCTCTTCGTGCGATTCTTCAAAAAACCAGTCCCTGAGTTCCCGGTCTTCGTTTCCCAGCCGGGCGCCTGCAAGTGAATAAATTCGAGTCGTGTGGCAAACGACATGATATATTTCTCGAAGATAACGAATGTAATGTTCGCGTTTCATTCGACCCTCTAGCACTAGAGGCAATCCCGGATGATTGTTAATTCTGTCGTTGTACGCCTCAGTGGTTGCTTCAAGCAGTCGATCGAACCTGCCCATTGTCTGCTCCTCTCGGGAAGTTAGTCGAATCCCGGCATGGATCGTCCAAAATCCCGCCGATGAGTGGGGATTGCTTAGCGGACTTCCGTTACGGCGTCTGATTTAACCATGTCCTCTGATATAGAGACAAGGGGCTGTGTTGACCGACCAAGAATTCCCACGTAGCACGCTTGGTTGCCTGGCCGGAAAATACTCGGCACATCCGCGCATAGGTCAATTGTTGGCTCGGCGTGCCGACTGCCAGATTGCCTCAGGTAACGGCGAGGTCGACCAACGCCGGGCGCAGCCGCGGATGGGGGCCGTCGCCGCGAGTCCTGTCTCAGCCGCGTGGTCGCGGCGAGAGCGCGCTCGATTCGCGATCGCTCGATGCGTTGCCAGCATGTCGATGTAGTTGCCCGATAGTCGAGTTTAATGAGGTAATAGCGGCAACTCGGCGCAGGACGACATTTGCTGTTGTGTTCCGCTGTGGCCATTGCCGCCCGCGGCCAAGGGCAGTAGCGGCACAAGCAAGCTGGGACGGTTGGGGCAGCGCAGGCACGTCTAATCCGGTGGGTGCCGAGGGTGATGTTGCCTTCAAACGATCGCCATCGATCCCAGACAAGGGGAGCCATCAAAACCGGAAGGGCTCAGGAAGCTATCGCTGGCACTACCATTGACCCAGTCGAAATTCACCTAAATATGAATTTCGACTGGGCCAAGTCGGATGATGTGTCGGTGGGCCAATCTCGATTAATTTTGAAATTTTGAAGTAAAATGTTCCGCAGCTGCGGGCCAAAGGATATTGTGGTCATCGACGAACCTAGCGCCTCGGCGGCTGGCCGCGATAGTAGGTGCTGCCGATGGCCCGCGAATTGAGCGAGGAAGATTTGAGGGTGTCGCCGTACTTGGGTAGAGCCGACGGATATGTCGTGCGGCTCGTCGATGCGGTAGCTGACTGTTCGCATCCGGGACCTTCCGGGGTGCTGGCTACCATTCTTTTTCTGCACTCGCGACATGTCACGGTCGGCATGCAGCCCTCAATGCCGTACTTGATGCGAGCTCCCGTGTGCCCTGAATTCACGGTCGCGGCCAAGGCCAGTGCCGTCGCAAAGACGTTGGTCACCGCGGGCGTCTCACCAACCGACCGTGATGGCCCGATCGACGCTGCGGCCCGCGCGGGTTCGATCCCCGACGCCGGTTGGTTCGAGCGCTCAGTCGACCGGACCTGTGGCTCCTTTGTCCATTGCGCCCCCAACGCGCGGGCGAAAACTGAGGAGGGCGATGTCAATTGGAGTGGCTGGCCGACTACGAGATAATTAGGGATCAGTACCACGCGATCGGTGTACGGCATCGTGCCGCCCTAGCCGAACGTTGGGCACAGCGACAATTCCCGTACGACCTATGGTGCGATGTGGCCGACGCGGGTCTATTCGGTGCTGCGCTCGGCGGACAGATGAAGCGACAGGTGTTGACCTACGCCGCGGCAACACACGGCCTGACGAGCGGGTCCTGCCACCTCGGGTTCAATATTTCGACGGGGGTTCAGGCGATTCTGACCATTCCGATACTCGAGCAATACGCTGACCCCGAGGTGCGTGAAGCCTACTTGACGCCCGCGGTTTCGGGTAAGACCATCTTGGCGTTCGCGACAACCGAGCCGCACGGCGGCAGTGATGCCTTTCATCCCGAGACCCGGCTGCACCGAGGCCATGGCGGTATCCACCTCGACGGTGCCAAATGGCATATCACCAACGCGCCGATCGCCGACGTGATCCTCGTTTGGTGCGCTGACGACGCTATCGGCGGTATGTCGGCGGTGCTCGTGGAACCGTCATGGACCGGCGTCACCTGCTCGCCCCCGCTGGCGCCGGCCGGCATGCGCACCTCGCCGGTCGGCTCGATCACATTCGACAACGTGTGTATCCCCCAGACGCATGTGATCGGCGCCGGCCGTGGTCGCGAAATGCTCCGTGGCGTTATCGGCCCCGAACGGATGCTCAGCGGATTCGGCACGATCGGCATCTTGGACCAGGTACTCGACCAGATGCTCGCCTTCGCGATCAGTCGTCAGGTGCGTGGCAAGCCAATAGCCACCCACCAGCACATCCAGCGCCGGATTACCGATGTGGCGGTGAGCAGGCAGATGACAATCGCATTGGCTCATACGACGCTGGACCGCTACCTACGAGGCGAGGATATCGATCTCGAATCCTCCGCGCTCAAGCTGTATGCGATGCAGTCGGGCTTGGACGCATGTATTGAAGCGATGAAATTGTGTGGCAGCTACGGACTTCAGGAAGAAGCGCGCCTTTACCAGTGTGCCCTCGATTTTCTGTGCGGCTCGGTAGCCGGGGGTACCGACGAGGCGATGCGGCTCGTGATCGCACGTGAACTAGTCAAGCGATACCACGAGCAGCAATCGAAACCCACCGGAAGAACACCCCGGACGACCGCAGAACGGACGACAAATGAGTGAGATGGAGCGCTGGTGAGTACCAATCCGTTTGACGACGACGATGGGACGTTCCTGGTCTTGGTCAATGATGAGGAGCAGCACAGTTTGTGGCCAGTGTTCGCCGATGTGCCGGCCGGTTGGCGGGTGGTGCACGCCGAGAGCACGCGCGCCGAGTGTCTGGACTACATCGAGCGGAACTGGCCCGATATCCGACCGAAGAGTTTGCGCGACAGGCTAGCGTCGGATCAGTCCGAGTGATGGCTGGCGTGAGCAGGGATTCGAACGGTCCAACCGCCGCAACTGGAGCTGCATCCAGCTGCCCTGGCTGGCCGACGCCTTGCGCGGACATTCCAGCCCGGATGCCCATTCGGTAGACGCGGCCGCGAGATCACCGTGGATCATAGTTCAATTCAGAGCAATTCGGGACGCGCACTCGGGCCGGCAGAACGAGGGTTTGCGCTGACGCGGGGGCAGCTAGATATCTGGTTTTCACAGGAGATCGGCAGAGCACCGGATGAGTGGCACAATAGCGGGTTCGCGGTCATCGGCGGATCGGTGATCCCTGACCTGTTGAGTCGGGCAATTCGACAGGTGGTTGCTGAAGCTGAACCTCTAAGAGCCGCAATTATTGAGGTTGATGGGTACGTTGTGCAGCAGGCCGTGGACTACCCCGATCTCGAGGTTCCATTCCACGATCTGAGAAGATGCGCGGATCCGGTTCGGGAAGCCACTCGGCGGGGGTTGGTGCTGCATCGGGCGCCGATGCCGTGGGCCGGCCCGCTGTTCAAGTTTGCGCTTTTTCAAACGACTTCGGATGAGTTCTATCTGTTTGTGTGTATCCACCATGTGATCGTTGACGGGTTCGGGTACGCCCTCCTTGTCAATCGGATCGCCGCCGTGTATTCCGCATTGAGTACTGAAACTCCGGTTGCGCCCTCATTTTTCGGCTCGTTGGAGAGTCTTGTTGCCGGCGAATCGGCGTACGAACAATCCGATGACTATCGAGAAGACCTGACCTATTGGAACGAGAACCTCGACAGCGTAGTGGATTACAGCTTCGCCCGCGCACAAGGCTGCCATGCTTCCTCGGCGACTTCGGTTTCGGTCGAGCTGGATCGTTCGGTGGTGGACCGTGCCCAGCAGCTTGCCCAGATGGTCGGTGTTCGTCGCTCGTCAGTGATTACCGCGGCGTGTGCGCTGTTGGTGCATCAGAGACGTGGCGGTCCGCAGGTGATCCTCGATTTCCCGGTCAGCAGGCGGACAAACCCACAACTGATGACGATTCCTGGGATGCTGTCCGGCACTGTGCCGTTAGTGTTGACGGCGGTGCCAGACGCTGAGATTGGCGGTTTTTGTCAGCATGTGGAGTCACAGATAAGACAAGCCATACGGCATCAACGCTTCCCCATGCATGTGCTGAGAAATAGCAATTCCCGACAAGGTACCGATAACTCAGCCGGCACGGTCAGCGTCAACTTCATGCCGTCGGTCACCCTCGCGCCGTTCGGCGACGCTCCCAGCACAGTCACGATCCTAAGTTTTGCCCAGGGCGAGCACTTCGGCATGGTCTTCACCAAAGATGCTGGCCGGCTTTTCCTACATACCGTGGGAAGTGGTGGGCCGTTTGGTGATTCCGACGTCTCACATCTAGCCGCCCGGTTGCAGGCGTTGTTGAGGGTGATGGCTGCCGAGCCGGGGCGGCGGTTGGGATTAATCGATCTGCTTGATTCCAGAGAGCACGAGTGTCTTGATGTCTGGGGTAATCGGGGTGTGTTAGCGGAGCCGGTCTCGGTGGGGGGGTCGGTTCCGGTGTTGTTTGGTGCGCAGGTGGCGCGCACTCCGGAGGCGATCGCGGTAACTGATGGTGAGGTGTCGTTGACCTACGCGAAGTTGGACGCCGAAAGCAGTCAACTGGCGCGGGTTTTGGCCGGGGTGGGGGTGGGTCCGGGCGAGTTGGTGGCGCTGCTGTTGCCCCGGACGCATGGTGGGATCGTTGCGATCCTGGCGGTGTTGAAAACCGGTGCGGGCTATTTGCCGATTGATCCGATGCATCCCGATGCCCGGATCGCGTTTATGCTCAACGATTCTGCGCCAATTGCTGCGGTCACGACCGGTGCTCTGCGCGCTCGTCTGGACGACTACGACCTGACGGTCATCGATATCGACGAGCCTGGGATCGACACCGTGTCCGGTGTGGGCCTGCCCGGGCCGGCGGCTGGGGATCTTGCATACATCATCTACACCTCGGGTAGCACTGGCACGCCTAAAGGTGTAGGCATCACGCATCACAACGTCACCCAACTGCTGGGCGGTTTGGACGCTGAATCGGCAGCGATGCTGTTCTCCCCCGGCCGCGTGTGGACGCAATGGCATTCGTATTCCTTTGATGTCTCGGTGTGGGAGATCTGGGGTGCACTGCTGTCGGGTGGGCGGCTGGTCGTGGTACCCGAACACACCGCAAAATCCCCGGACGAGCTGTTGGGATTGCTGGTTGACGAGCGGGCCAACGTGCTCTGCCAGACGCCCTCGGCGTTCTACGCGCTACAGGCCGCGGCGGAGGCTGCTGATGAGTTGAGCCATCGGCTGCAACTTGATGCGGTGCTGTTCGCCGGTGAGGCACTGCAGGCGCACCGCTTGACGCCCTGGATGAGTCAGCATCCGCGGCATCCTCGTCTGTTCAATCTGTATGGCACCACCGAGACCACGGTGCACGCTTCGTGGCGCGAGATCATTGGGTCCGACACCGCCGCCGACGTCAGTCCGATTGGCACCCCACTGTCCAGTCTGGGGTTTTTTGTCCTTGATGGGTGGTTGCGGCCGGTGCCTGTTGGTGTGGTTGGGGAGTTGTATGTGGCGGGTGGGGGTGTTGGCCTTGGGTATTGGCGTCGGGCGGGTTTGACCGGGTCGCGGTTTGTGGCGTGTCCGTTCGGTGGGGCGTCGGGAACGCGGATGTATCGCACCGGGGATCTGGTGTGGTGGGGTGCGGATGGCCAGCTGCGGTATGTGGGTCGTGCGGATGGCCAGGTCAAGGTCCGTGGGTTCCGTATTGAGCCGGGTGAGGTGAGCGCGGCGTTGGGCCGGTTGGCGGGGGTGGACCAGGCCGTGGTGGTGGCCCGCCATGATCATCCGGGCGATCCGCGTCTGGTGGGTTATTTCACCGGTGGGGCCGACCCGGTCGAGTTGCGTGCGGCATTGGCCGCTCAGTTGCCCCCCTACATGGTGCCGGCGGCGTTGATCGCTATTGCGGAGTTGCCGTTGACGGTTAACGGCAAGCTGGATGTGCGGGCTTTGCCGGCCGTTCAGTACGGCGATGCCCAACGGTATCGGGCTCCGGTCAGTCCGGTCGAAGAAACCCTTGCCGGCATATTTGCCCAGGTGCTCGGCCTGGACCGGGTCGGGGTCGACGACTCGTTTTTCGATCTCGGTGGTGATTCGCTCTCGGCGATGCGAGTGGTCGCGGGCGCGCGTGCTGCGGGGTTGGCGTGCAGGACGCGGGACATTTTCCGCCACCAAGACGTAGCTGCGCTGGCCCGCGTTGTCGAGAATCTCGGTGCTGGTCTAGGCGGTCGCGATGACGACGGTGTGGGATCGGTCGTGCTCACACCGATCATGCGGTGGTTCGACAGCGTGGCTGGTTTGGTGGCGGGATTACATCAGACGGTGTTGGTGCAGGGGCCGGCCGGCGTCGACGAGGCTGATGTAGTCGTGTTGGTTCAGGCGTTGCTGGATCGGCACGCGATGTTGCGGCTGCAGGTGGGTAGAGACAGCGATGGAGGGTGGGCGCTGGAAGCCCGACCAGCCGGTTACGTGGACGCGCGTGAGTCGGTGCAGCAGGTGGCGGTCATGTCCGGGGACGTACTGGCTGGGGCGTTGTCTCGGTTGGATCCTGCGGCTGGCGTGATGGTCAGCGCGGTGTGGGCTTCATCGACGGCTCAGTTGGTGTTGGCCATCCATCATCTGGCGGTGGATGGGGTCTCGTGGCGGGTATTGATCGATGACCTCAACTCCGCGTGGGCCCAGCACCAGCGCCGCGGCGCGATTAGTCTGCCCGCCACCGGTAGCTCGTTTAGGCAGTGGGCGTCGATGTTGGTCGACTATGCCTATGACCCAGCGGTAACCGCCCAGTTAGCGGTTTGGCGTCAGATCGCGGCGGTCCCGGCTGTGGTCAGCGCACCCAATCAGCAGGTTGATCGCGCTGCCAGCGCCGGGCACCTGTCGGTGGTACTCGACGCCCCGACAACTCAGGCGTTGATAACCCGGGTGCCAGCCGCGTTCCACGTCGGCGTCCACGACATCTTGTTGATCGCTTTCGCGGTGGCGTGGCAGGAGTTATTGGCCGAGCCCAGTGCGGTGATCGGCGTGGACGTGGAGGGTCACGGGCGCCACGACGAGCTATCCCCTGGCCTGGATTTGTCGGCCGCGGTGGGCTGGTTCACCACGAAATACCCGGTGGCGTTGAAGGTAGGGCCGATAGCGTGGCCGCAGTGGTCGGCCGGCCACGACATCGTGGGGACGGTAGTCAAGAAACTCAAGGAGCAACTACGCGCGGTTCCTCCGGGCTTGACCTATGGTCTGCTGCGCTATCAAAACCATGAGGTTGACCTCGTCGCGGCCGACCCGCTGATCGCATTCAACTATCTTGGTCGCTTCGAGGGCTTCAGCCGATCTGCAAGAGCCGGGGGGTGGCATCTCACCGGTGCGGGTCTTACGTTGGCAGAGACCGCCCGGGTGCTGGCGGACATGCCGTTGACCCATACGGTGGCACTGAACGCAGTCACTATCGATACCGACGCCGGACCCCAACTGCATGCGGAATGGACCTGGGCGTCGTCGGTGTTCGACAGTAGTGCACTTGGCAGGTTGGCCGGATTGTGGTTTGAAGCCTTAACCGCAATCAGCGCTTATGTGGATGCTGGTGGGGGCGGATTGACGCCCTCGGACCTGCTGGGATTATCGCTGACGCAAAGCCAGATCGACCACCTTGAACGCAGCCACAAGGTCAAAGACCTGCTGCCGTTGACCCCATTGCAACAGGGACTGCTGTTTCACAGCGGTGCCTCCACTGCGGGTCAGGCCTATGTGGTCCAGGTTGAAATCGGGCTCGCCGGCCAGCTGGACCAACTGCGCCTACATGAAGCGGTGCAGACCGTCATCAAGCGCAGTCCCAATCTCGCGGTGCGAATCGCGTATGCGGGCTTCGAGGAGCCCGTCCAAATCATCATGGACGACCCGGTAGTGCCCTGGGATGTTATCGACCTTACCCACGGCGCCCAGCACGACATCGAGGAGATACGCGCTGCAGAACGCGAAGCCCTTCGCGATATCAGCAACAGCTCCCCGGTCCGGGCAGCTCTGGTCAAGACTGCACCCGACCAGTACCGGTTGATCTGGACGAATCATCATGTGGTCTGCGATGGCTGGTCGATGTCGATCATCTTGGGTGACGTCTTCAACGTGTACGGCAACGGGATACTTCCACCACCTGTTCCGTATCGCAATTACCTGGCCTGGCTCGCCGATCAAGACCGCGGCAAAGCCTTGATTGCCTGGCGTGAGATGTTTACTGATTTTCACAGCCCCACCCTGGTGGGCTCACTCGATCCAAACGTTTCCGCCGACCACGCAGTGCAATTTTGGACCTTGTCCAATGCGGCCACCAGCGCCCTCAATGACTTGGCCCGCTCTCATCACAGCACCCTCAACATCGTGGTGCAGGCCGCCTTTGCACAGCTGCTGGCCGGGCTGACCCGAAATCAGGACGTCGCATTTGGTGCCACCGTGTCGGGGCGGTCCGCCGAGCTAGCCGGGGCTCAGTCGATGGTGGGTCTGTTGATCAACACGGTGGCGGTGCGAGCACGGCTGACAGCCGCCGTCACCACCACAGAACTGATCGACCAACTCCAGCAGTTTCACACCGACACCCTGGAGTATCACTACCTGCCGCTCGGCGACATTCACCGCGCAAGCGGACACTCTCGGCTCTTTGACGCTCTGTTCGTCTACGAGAACTATCCCTTCAATGATCTGGCTGCCCTGTGCCCAGACCAGCTGGCCATTACCGACATCACTAGCTTCGAAACCACCCACTACCCCCTTACCGTGTTCGTCCTACCCGGGCCTCAACTCGGTTTTCGAGTCGAATACGACACCGCCGTATTCGACAAGACCGCCATTGACTCGTTGATCGCCCGGTTGCAGGCGTTGTTGAGGGTGATGGCTGCCGAGCCGGGGCGGCGGTTGGGATTAATCGATCTGCTTGATTCCAGAGAGCACGAGTGTCTTGATGTCTGGGGTAATCGGGGTGTGTTAGCGGAGCCGGTCTCGGTGGGGGGGTCGGTTCCGGTGTTGTTTGGTGCGCAGGTGGCGCGCACTCCGGAGGCGATCGCGGTAACTGATGGTGAGGTGTCGTTGACCTACGCGAAGTTGGACGCCGAAAGCAGTCAACTGGCGCGGGTTTTGGCCGGGGTGGGGGTGGGTCCGGGCGAGTTGGTGGCGCTGCTGTTGCCCCGGACGCATGGTGGGATCGTTGCGATCCTGGCGGTGTTGAAAACCGGTGCGGGCTATTTGCCGATTGATCCGATGCATCCCGATGCCCGGATCGCGTTTATGCTCAACGATTCTGCGCCAATTGCTGCGGTCACGACCGGTGCTCTGCGCGCTCGTCTGGACGACTACGACCTGACGGTCATCGATATCGACGAGCCTGGGATCGACACCGTGTCCGGTGTGGGCCTGCCCGGGCCGGCGGCTGGGGATCTTGCATACATCATCTACACCTCGGGTAGCACTGGCACGCCTAAAGGTGTAGGCATCACGCATCACAACGTCACCCAACTGCTGGGCGGTTTGGACGCTGAATCGGCAGCGATGCTGTTCTCCCCCGGCCGCGTGTGGACGCAATGGCATTCGTATTCCTTTGATGTCTCGGTGTGGGAGATCTGGGGTGCACTGCTGTCGGGTGGGCGGCTGGTCGTGGTACCCGAACACACCGCAAAATCCCCGGACGAGCTGCATGCCCTGCTGCTGGCCGAACATGTCGAGGTCTTTACCCTGACCCCGTCGGCGGCCGCAGCGGTGTCCCCGCAGGGCTTGGAGTCGGTCATGCTGGTGGTCGGTGGTGAGGTATGCCCGGAGGCGCTGGTGGACCAGTGGGCGCCCGGGCGGGTGATGATCAACGCCTACGGCCCCACCGAAGCCACGATCTATGCGGCGATGAGCCCACCGCTGACGCCGGGGTTGGGAATCACTCCGATCGGTTCGCCGGTGGCCGGCGCGGCACTGTTCGTCTTGGATGGGTGGTTGCGGCCGGTGCCTGTTGGTGTGGTTGGGGAGTTGTATGTGGCGGGTGGGGGTGTTGGCCTTGGGTATTGGCGTCGGGCGGGTTTGACCGGGTCGCGGTTTGTGGCGTGTCCGTTCGGTGGGGCGTCGGGAACGCGGATGTATCGCACCGGGGATCTGGTGTGGTGGGGTGCGGATGGCCAGCTGCGGTATGTGGGTCGTGCGGATGGCCAGGTCAAGGTCCGTGGGTTCCGTATTGAGCCGGGTGAGGTGAGCGCGGCGTTGGGCCGGTTGGCGGGGGTGGACCAGGCCGTGGTGGTGGCCCGCCATGATCATCCGGGCGATCCGCGTCTGGTGGGTTATTTCACCGGTGGGGCCGACCCGGTCGAGTTGCGTGCGGCATTGGCCGCTCAGTTGCCCCCCTACATGGTGCCGGCGGCGTTGATCGCTATTGCGGAGTTGCCGTTGACGGTTAACGGCAAGCTGGATGTGCGGGCTTTGCCGGCCGTTCAGTACGGCGATGCCCAACGGTATCGGGCTCCGGTCAGTCCGGTCGAAGAAACCCTTGCCGGCATATTTGCCCAGGTGCTCGGCCTGGACCGGGTCGGGGTCGACGACTCGTTTTTCGATCTCGGTGGCGATTCGCTCTCGGCGATGCGAGTGGTCGCGGCGATCAACGCTACACTGGATACCGACTTGGCCGCACGCGTCCTCTTCGAGGCACCCACCATCGATGGTTTAGCCGAAAAGCTAAACGCACCCGACCGATCCGTTGAGATCGTGCCCCTTGAGGTGCTCCAACCTGGTTCCGGGCTACCACTCTTCTGCCTGCCCCCCGGGGGCGGCATCAGTTGGGCCTACCGAAATCTCGGTCCTTACCTGGATTGCCCCGTCATCGGTCTTCAACAGATGCACAACGGCCAGGAAGCGCAGCCCGAGTCGGTTCGGGAACTTGCGAGAATCTACGCCAACGCCATTCAAACCTACGATCCCGAAGGTCCCTATCAGCTTCTCGGTTGGTCTTTTGGCGGGGTCACCGCCCACCAGCTTGCCGTTGAGCTGCAAGTTCGCGGCGCCACTGTGGCGCGCTTGATAGCTCTCGACCCGATCCTTATCCCGGATGCATCCACTACCGCTGTGGTGACCGAATCCGACGTCTTAGAGGCGATCCTGCAAGTCCTCGGCGTCGCCGCCGAACAATATTGCCGCCCACTGACCTACTCGCAAGCACAGACGCTAGTAGAGCAAGAATTAGACGCAGAATCCGCGCTGCCGTCACGCCAACTGGTGCAGGTGATGGTTACCAATGCCAACACTAACGTGCAACTGAACGCCCAACATCAACCCGATATCTTTGCAGGCCGCATGGTCGTCTTCTCGGCACGACCAGCCAGCAGCGACGCAGAACTTCAGCAATGCTGGCGAAAATATGTTGCCGGCGAAGTCAACGAATACCCGGTCAACTGCGCACACGAAGAAATGCTCAACCCCGCCGCCCTGAAGACATTCGGTGACCAAATCCGGGCAGCATTAGACTGACCGGCGAGGCTCCAGCCCCGCGCATGGTTCGGTGACGCCGAGTTGCGTGTTGGAATGGCGGCCCGCGGGCCAGCTCCCGCTACGGTCCCTGTCCGCCATGACGATGTTGGCTCCACTACTCACCAGTGCGGCGTCGAAAACTATGCGGGCCAGGATCATTCCCTGAAGCGACCGGCATTGCACCGCGATAGACCATGCTGTGCCGGCGGCGACTCGGCGGGACAAGTGCCGGTGACCCATCGCCGCGAGGGGTCGCGGCAACGGTAAACATGGTGCTATGAGATTGAACGGCACCGTGCCGCAATGGTCTGCGGCGATCCTGTTGACGGCGACCACCGCCGCATGCGGCCCTGGACCGGGTGTGCACACCGGCGAGCCCCCGGTACCAACTGGCGTGACCGCCACAACTTCATTGCTTCCCACCCCGACCAACAATTTGCACCTGGCCAATGCCGCTGACTACTTCGTGGAATCCGGCGCCCACGGCGGCTATTACTTCGCATCACCCAGCGGTCGATGGCGTTGCGCGATCGTGCCTCATACCCAAGCCGGTTGTCAGCCCACGCGTGGGTCAACCTTGAACATCCCGGGCGCGCCCGAGACCGTCCGCGGTGCAGATGGGACTGTGGCCGTGCCCAATACGATCGTTGTCGGCACTCTCGGTGAAGCGCACTTCGCGGTCCTGGAGAAAGGAGAATTTTCGCCGGGTTCGGGAGCGGCCAAGGCCCTACCGTTCGTTCAGGTTCTCGATGCTGCTGGCTTCAGGTGCAACTTTCAGAAGTCGGTCGGCGTGTCGTGTGTCAGCGAAACGACCGCCAAGGGCTTCACATTCTCCGTTGACGGATACACCCTGCATTACACCGACGTTCCGGAAGACCCCGAGCCCTGAAGCTGCAGAGCGGGCTAGTGCACTCCCAGGACGCCGCGGAGATACTGGTCCCGACAAGCCCGTCGAGCCAGCTTGCCACTGGTCGTGCGTGGAATCGCGCCGGCCGGTAGGAAACGTACGTCGGCGACCGGCAACCCATGGCGTTCTGCCACCGCGGCGCGGATGGCCTCGATTCCAGGCTGTGGGTCGGCGCGGCTGGTGCCCGCCGCACGTTCGGCGACGACGACCAGCTTCGGGCTGGTGCCCGCAGGATCTGCCTGGTCCGATCCCGACTGCGCGTTGGCCGGCGCCGCGAAAGCCGTTACATAGCCACGCCGGACCAGTGGCGATGACTCCGCGACGGTGGCCTCGATATCCTGCGGGTAGTGGTCTTTTCCGGCGATCCTGATCAGATCCGCTATCCGCCCGGTGACGTAGAGCTCGCCGTCGAGGTAGACGCCCAGATCTCCGGTCCGCAGCCAGGCACCCGCGGTATCGGAACCCTCGGCGCGGCTGCCCGCACTGCGTGGCGGCTGCAGCTTGGCGCCGAACGTCCGGCGGGTTTCTTCGGGCCGTCCCCAATAGCCGCGCCCGATATTGTTGCCCTGTAACCAGATTTCGCCCACTTCACCGTCCGGCAATTCGGTGCCGGTTTCCGGGTCGACGATCACGGCCCACAGGCTGCGGGCGACGTGTCCGCACGATACCTGCGCGACGGCGCCGGGTGCGTCCGCCGCGACGCGTACCGCGTGACCGGCACCCAATTGTTCCCGGTCGAAATAGGTAACCGTCGTCTCGGCGGTGTGGTCGATCGTCGCCACCAGCAGCGTCGCTTCGGCGATGCCGTAGGCGGGTTTGAAGGCAGTGCGCGGTAATCCGTAGGGCGCGAACGCCTTGTTGAACGTCGTGACCGCGTCGATGCTGACCGGTTCGGAACCGATGATCAGCACAACGTTGCTAAGGTCGATGTCGTCGCCTGACGCGGGCAGTCCACGCTGTGCGGTCCACTCGTAGGCGAAGTTTGGCGCTGCGGTGACGACGCGGCCGGTCCGTGAACCTGCCGCCAACGCATGAATCCAGCGCTGCGGGCGACGGACAAAGGCAGTCGGCGACATGAGGGTGGAGTGCCCGCCGTAGACCGCCGGAAACCCGATCATGGACAGACCCATGTCGTGGTAAAGCGGTAGCCAGCTAACTCCGTGGGTGTTCCGGTCCAGTAGGTCGATGGACAGAATCATCTGCACCAGGTTGGTACCGACCGCGCGGTGGGTGATCTCGATGCCAACCGGCGGTCGGGTGGAGCCTGAGGTGTACTGCAGGTGCGAAACCGCGTCGATATCCAGTTCGACCGGGGCGAACTCCTCCCCCGCTGTGTCGGGTATTTGGTCGATGACGAGGACCCGCGGCGTTGGCACGCTGGGCAGATGCGCCAGGAAGTCCTCGACAGCATCTTTCGCCGTGGCCGTGGTGAGCAGGAGCGTGGGCTCCGAATCGCGAAGCGCGGTATCGAGGCGTTCAGCGTGACCGGGCAATTCGGGGGCGAACAGGGGTACCGCCGTCGTGCCCGCTTTGATGGCTGCGTAGAACCCGGCGACGTAGTCGATGCCCTGTGGTGCCAGAATTGCGACGCGTTCACCTTCGGTTGCGAACCGCTGCACGTGGGCGCCGATCGCCTGCAACCGGACACCGAGCTGAGTCCAGGTCACCTCGACGGCCTGTCCTTCAGCCGAGCGGGTGTGGTCCAGGTAGCGATACGCCACCGCATCACCGACGTTTGCGATATTGCGCTCGATGAGAGAGATCAGCGTGGTGCCGGCCGGTAGCTCGATACTGCCGTCGGCCGCCAAGCAATCCTCGATCTTCAGCAGGCCTTTGGGAGCCGCGGAGGTCCGTGGGGAGCCGTCACTCATAACGGCAGTCTATGCACCGGCACCTCTCCGATCGGGCAGCCACCGTGTGGCATCGGCCACCGGTTTGGATGGGTCGTCGGATCCACAAATCGGCAACTGTCCACTAGAGTCCGAGCGGAATCCGCCTGGGTATCCCCCGGCGATCGGCGTGACTCAGGAGCATTCGTGGAATCAGCCGCCCACTCCGCCCCGGCCACAACTCGTGACGCTGCTCTTAGCAGAGTGCTCACGTACCGCGAGCGCGGCCGAGGCAGGCCCATGGCGGTGCGCGCATTTCTCGCCGTCACCGGCGCAGCGTTGTTGATCGCGTCCACCCCGCTGATCGTGCTGCTTCCCGAGTTGGGCATCCCGGCGCTGCTGGTTGCATTTCGCCTTCTCGCCGTGGAGGCCGATTGGGCCGCTCAAGCCTACGCGTGGACTGACTGGCGATTTTCGCAGTTGCGTGACTGGTTCCACCGGCGGTCGAGGCCGGCCCGGGCAGCGGTCCTGACCGGACTGCTGCTGGCAGCCGCTGTTCTGGTCTGGTTCATCATCTACGAGTTCTAGCATCAGACACGCGGTGTCAAGGTTGCTGCGCTGTGGGCGCCGCGCCAACCGGTTGTTCCCAAGCCCGCCATGTCAATCTCGATAACCGGGTACGTCGCTATGTGTGCTCGGCCCGGATCAGCGCCTGACCGTGGTGGCCCAACCCGTCGGGGTTGTTGCGGCGTGGGCTTCGGGTCGACCATTGATGGCTTCGGTGGGGGCCTGCGCCCCCCGCGAACACCACGAAGGTGAGCCATAATCAGATCTCCGCGAGCCAGACTTCATCTCGCCAAGGCAGGCACAATCGCCAGGGAACGCCGACGACGTGAAAAAGCTTGATCCGGCAACAACTCGTCGGACGCATAACGAACGCCACCCAGGAGTCACCAGCTTTTACCTGCCGTCGGGCACCGCCACCCTGATCGCCTGTGCCATCGCGTCATCAATCAGTCAGCAGCACGACGTGTTTCAGCTACCGGCCATCGCATTCGGCTGTCCCACGAGCACGCCGTCTATGCCCGCACCGTGAGCATCAGCGCAACCACGCTCGCCGTCGTCGTCGATATCATCGGATCAGTTGCCCGCCAAAACATCACCGCGTTGATCGTCGTCAACGGCCACGGCGGCAGCGCCGTACCGATCGACGTAATACAACAAGGCAACCACCCGCGGACCCCGACCAAAGTCGGCTATATCCCAGCAGCGAAGACTGGGCCGAGGTTCGCATCGCCGCAAGTGCCCACATCAGCGGCCACGATGACAACGCCGCCGCCCATCCGCCGCTCCGCGACACCGGGCCACCTAAGTCCGCCAGCGGCCACCTCTGACCTGGCGAACTTGCTGTACTGCCAGCAAGTCGATCTTCCGTCCGGACGGCCTACGGCTATGGGCTAGTCAGGTTATAGAGTTGCCACTTGTGGATCGCCCCACTTTCGCCGCCACCTAGCATTTGCCACATCCAGGTGCCGTAGAACGTGTAGAACATCGTAATAACGAAATATCGCGGGTCCCGGTTCAGCAAATTCATGTAGATTGCGCTCATCTCCTTACGGTGTTCTCGCCAAGCCGCAGAAAGCTGCTGCGCCCAGTCAACGGATGTTCGCGCGTAGTGTGAAGTCATATCCCACTCACGGATAAGGCCGAAGTTAGACTCTTGCGCGGCAAGCACATAATCGTCACCTGTCGGGTACCAGCCAGAATAGAATCTATTGAGTATACTCCAGTGAAATTCTTCGCTTTGCCATCCCAAATCTATGGGATGTTTCATTACTTGGCGTGCATCCTGACGGTTCCGGCAGTGAAGAGCAGTGATCATTAAGCGACCCTCTTCCTGTAATACGGCTGCGCAGGATGAAAACATTCTTCTCCATATATCGTGTTCGTAACCAAACAAGGCATCACGAGCCGTAGCGAAATGTTCAGTACTGCCATTCATGACAACCGCCCGAAACTCATTCGGCTGAAATATATTCATGATTTCGTCGAAACTTGCGAGCCGTACGTCCAAGCCACGCTTTTGACACTCAATAGCCTGGGAACGAGAGACGGTTACGCCACTAGCGTCAATGCCCAGCTCGCGACACCGCTCAATTAAGGAGCCACTACCGCATCCGACATCCAGCAGGCGGTCGCCCTTGCGAGCGCCCGTAGCTTGTATCAGCAAATTGATCTGGGCCGCTTGGGCGTTGTCATGTGTATCGGTGTCGCGAAGGTATACACCCTCTGTGTAATCCCGTATCTGTGCGACTTCCTTAAGGGGATCTATAATAAACTCGTACGATTTCCCGCCGGGTTTATAGGAAGACTCATCCAGTGGGCGTCTCAATAGGCGCGCATATGTTTCAGCCAGTGAAAAAAGCATACGTGCACGTCTGCGATTATGGCTCTGAAGAAACCTAAAGTCGAATGGCGGCATTTTTGGATGTATAGCCGCGGCATGGTCAATCGCATCGAGCTCTAGTGAATCTTGGTCTTTTACCCCTGTTTTGCTACCTGCGTCTGGATGTGGACTCATGCGGACGATGTTAGCAACGGTAGTTCTATGGCACCAGTACTCGTTTACTCACCCAAAGGTGAATTATCGCATTTATGAGGTCAGTACCAGCGTGAGGTGCGTGATCTGGTTGTTTGGCGTGGCAGCGAAGGTTGGCGGCGACGTTTTCCCCATCCGTAGATCCGTAGCATGCTGATCGCGCGGTCGCCGACAAATAGCCGCATTTGGTGACTCAAATGTGCGCAATGATCAGTTCGCTGATTAGCTCGACGAGCATGGTCCGATTGGTGATGCGCAATGGCTAGCACCAGCCCGGTGAGGCGCTGACCACCGCGGGCCCGGTCGAGGTCAAAGCGCTGCGGGTCAGCGCCCGCCGTATTGACCCCGATTCCATTGCATGCCAGCGGTTTTCCTAGATGATCCTGCCGGACTGGGCGAGCAAGGCGCCGCAGATGAGCACCCTCGGTGTGGTTCCCGGCCCGCCGGATCCCCGACAGATCGGAGCCACAATCGCAGGATTTCAGGTTGCCTTGGCGGCTGCCGCTGGCCGCTGACCAGGCGCGTAGTAGGGTGCGCCGAACTGCGGCACCTCGAGCGGGTCATCGTTGCGAGCGGCCAGGACAGCGTTGCTCAGCAGCGGGGCCAGCCCCGCGAATGAGCCGACGTCGAAGAGCAACAGCGTAAGCAGACGATTGTGGACGTAGCCGAACGCGCTGCCGGTTTCCGGATCGGCCCAGCCGATGGTTCCACCGAGGCCGATGTGGCCGTAACCGTCCAAAAGGCCCGGGACCGGCGAGGATTGATAGCCCCGGTGATAGGTCAACGGCAGGCCGAGGTTCAGATCGGGCCAAAGCTCCGAACTCCCGGTCAAACCGCTGACCGCCTCGGGCGACAGCAGCCGTGTCCCATCGATGACGCCGTCGTTGGCCAGCGCCGCATAGGTTCTGGCGAGGGCGCGTGCGGTTACGACGCCGTTGGCGGCCGGAATCTCCCCGTCCAGGAACGGCATATCGTCCTGCAACATCGACAGGATGCCGGGGAAATACACCGCGCCAAGCAGCCCAGAGAATGACAACCCCGCAAGTTTCGGTGCGATGAAGTCGAGCAGCGGCGTGGGCACCTTGGCCTGGGGTAGCAGCGTCTGCGCGGCCTTGGTTGGCGCATCGGCCGGGGGCCGGCCGAGGTGGAGTCCATCGGTATCGAGCGGGCGCGCCAGTTCTTCGCGGAACAGCGTCCGCATGCCTTTGCCGGTCACGGCCCGCGCGAGCCCGGACAGCAGCCACCCATAGGTCACCGCGTGATAGGCCATCTTTCCGTGTGTGCGGTCCAGCGGCGCTGCGGCCAGCTTCTCCTCCATCAGCAGGTGATCCAGAATGTCCTTCTTGCCGACGCCTTTGAGGTGCGACAGTCCGGATCGATGCCGCAACAGGTCGCTGACCGTGATCTCGGACTTGCCATTGGCCCCAAACTCCGGCCAGAAGTCGGCGACCGGGGCCTCGTAGGCCAGCAGCCCGCGGTCAACCAGCCGGTGAATCACCGTCGCCGCCAGTCCTTTGGTTGCCGAGAACACCATGGCGCCGGTGTCCGCCGTCCACGGCACTTCGCCGCGTCGATCAGACCACCCGGTCCATACGTCGACGACCTGTCGTCCGTCGATATAGACCGAAAGCGCCCCACCACCGAATTTTCGTCCGGGGTACAAACCGGCGAACGCCCGAATGACGGTCGAGAAGCGGGAGTCGCAGGCACCCTGAACGCCGGATGGTAGGCCGTCATCGGAAGTGAGAACAGATGGTTGCGCCATACCGTGAATGATGGCAGCTCGCGAAAACGCCGGTGCAGGGTATGACGTTTTGGTGGCGCCACGCCGGTCCCCACACAAGCGCGGATGCCGCTGTGAGGGCGGATCCGCTGGTTGCCACTACATCCACAGGCGCCCCAGTGCGTCAGCCATATTCTCCGGATCCTGCTTTTCGGTGTTGCAGCTGATGGCCACCGAGGTACGTCGGTCACTGCTGATGCGCAATTCGGTGACGAATCCGGCCCAGCTACCACTGTGGTCCAGCGTGCCGTCGGCACGCGAGAAGATCCCGGCGCCATAGCGGTCCCCTCCGCCGTGCTCGGTTGGCACCGCCCCGGCCAGTTGCTCGTCAAGCAGCCTTTGACCACCGACCTTGCCCGTTCGGTAGTTGTCGGCCCATCGCACGAGTTGGCTGGGTGTGGTCTGGATGGCACCGTCGCCGACCTGTTCCCACGGCGAGTCGATCACCCTAAACTGCACCGGGTTACCGCCGTCGCCGACGTCATAGGACACCGCCTTGTTGGGGATCACGGCGACCGGATCCATGACCATGGCCAAGCCCAGCGGCTGGAAGATCTCCGAGCTCAGAAACTCGGGTAGCGGTTTGCCGGACACTCGTCGGACGGTCTCGCCGAGCAGCAGGTAGTTGGAATTGGAATATTCGTATTGCGTGCCGGGTTTGAAGTCCAGTTCCGGCGTTGCTGCCAGCGCCGCCAGGGCTTGCGCCTCGGTGGTGCGGTCGCTCGGTTGGTACCCCTGAGTCGCAAGCAGGCCGATGTAGTCCGGGATGCCGCTGGTGTGGTGCATCATCTCCGCGAGTGTGACGGTGAGGGCCCAGTCCGGAAGGTCGGGAAGGTATTGGGCAAGCGGATCGTCGAGGGCCAGCCGTCCCGCGTTGTCCAGTAACAGGATCGCGGTGGCGGTGAACTGCTTGGACACCGAGCCGATATCGAACACGGTGTCCGCGGTGATCTTCGTGCCGGTCGCCAGGTCCGCGATACCGCGAACCCCCGTCCATGCCACTTCCCCCTCAATGCCCACCGCAGCAGAGCAACCGGGCTCATCGGCACCGATGACGCCGTCCAACACCTGCTGGCTACGCGCTTTGATTGCGGGGCTGCGCGTGGTGGTCGAGGGGGTGATCGCAGCGTGTTGGCTGGCACAGGCGCCGAGCAATACCGCGACGGCGAGCAGTGGCGCCCACTTCCCCCGCCTGGCTGCGGGCCACGGGGTGACCTTCGCCCAAGAATCGGCGGCACCAGTAGTCGTACGAGACATCGACATCTCAGGGCGAACTCTCGTCGTGCAAGACCACCATCGGCTTATCGCTCTCGCTATTCAACGGTTCACTCATGTGCGACGCATCCATTGCTGGCCCGAGTCCGGCGTCCGGGCCGGCTGGCACCCGTTGTCGCGAACACGTCGTTCGTCGACCAACCGGCCGAGCCGGGCTGGTGGCGGCGAACGGTGCGGGCAAGACTACGCCGTTCACGCTGCTGGCCGGGCATATTCGGCCCGCGCGAGACCGCGTGTCGATCCACCCAATCCTCGGTCAACAGCTCGAGGGCCGCCGTGCAGCTTAAAGCGTGCCTCGGCGGCTGGACATGCGGCCGGTCCGGTGCCCAAGCAGCAGCGCCACCGGCTGCGCTGCGTTTGAGCGCGGCGCCCATCGGATCGCTCAACGTGATTCGTCAGTCATCCGAACGCAAGAGGCGCCGGATCACCGAGCGATTCGGGTCGGCTTCGCGCTCGGCAAGCATCAATTCAATCCCTTGCTCTATCGCCGACGCGGTGCGCTCGCGCACCTTGCGAGCGGCGCTGTCGTCGGCTTCTTGTCCGCGGAATTCCGTGGTGTCGATGGGCTCACCGAACCAGTAATACTGCCGTTCTGGGCGCGGCACCGGAGTTAGGCCGACACCACGGACCAGCGGCGGCCCATCGGCGGTCCCCAGCAGTTTCTCGGTGAGGAACTGGGTCGGTGCCAGCAACGGCGAATCGGTGTCGAGCACGATATCGATGCCGTGCTCGGCGCCGACCGAAGCGAACGGCACGATCAAATACCCATGTTGAATTGCCATGCGCGCAAACCCAAGTCGGTTCTTCCATACCAGT
This sequence comes from Mycobacterium basiliense, assembly GCF_900292015.1. Lineage (NCBI taxonomy): Bacteria > Bacillati > Actinomycetota > Actinomycetes > Mycobacteriales > Mycobacteriaceae > Mycobacterium > Mycobacterium basiliense. The sequence goes on along the minus strand of NZ_LR130759.1, from coordinate 2,948,343 downwards.
TTGTAGCGTTCATTCTTGCGCTTGTTGACCTCCCGGCCGCCGCCCGGGAACACCATCACCAGTTCCCCACGCCGCATCAATTCCGAGGTGATCTCTCTGGTGCCTTCGACGACGCCGAATCGCATCAGTGCCTCGCGCCAGCCTGGAACCTTGAAGTGCGCATGGTCGCCAAGGGAGCGCACCATTTTGCCTCGCTCCCAAAGTTCGGCGGCGATCAACGGCGCGTCGACCATGCCGAGCGTGTTGTGGTTGCCGACCAGCAATGCGCGCTCGGCCGGCACGTTGTCGATGCCATAAACCTTGGGTTTGATCAGTTTTCGCAACGGCGCCATGATCCTCAGCGCCGTATCAACGTCGGCTTTGGAGGGGGCGGGAGGAACTGAAATGGTGTCGCCGGCCACATCGTGAGTATGCCCCGGCGGGGTGACCCGGGGGACTGATTTCGGCCGGCCGCCAGGAGCCCAGACCGATCGGCCTGCGACGTGGCGGTAGGGTACGCGGCAGCAGCGTTTCGGAGAATCGTGATAGTGGGAGTCGGCATGTCGGGTCGAAAGTATTTCTTCGAAGTCACCAAAACCAGTAGCGCGCCGGCCGCGACGTTGTTCCGGCTCGCGACAGACGGGGCCAACTGGGCGCACTGGGCCAAGCCGATCGTCATGCAGTCGAGTTGGGCGCGGCAAGGTGATCCGGCACCGGGCGGCGTCGGGGCGATCCGCAAGGTCGGAATGTGGCCCATGCTCGTTCAAGAAGAAACCGTCGAGTATGAGCAGGATCGCCGCCACGTCTACAAGCTGGTTGGCCCCTCCACTCCGGCAAAGGACTACGTCGGCGAGGTGGTTTTGACCCCGAACGCCACCGGTGGTACCGACATACGTTGGAGCGGCTCGTTTACCGAAGGCGTTCGAGGGACAGGTCCGGTGATGCGGGCGGCGTTGGGAGGGGCGGTCAAGTATTTCGCGGGTAGACTGGTCAAGGCGGCCGAACGCGAGTCCGGTGTTCCGCGCTAGTTTTCGACTCTGGTGCAGCGGCATTAGTGCGCTGTCACTATTTCGAGCCGAGCTCGTCCTGATACTTCTTGGTCATGTGCTCGATGGCCTGTAGCTGAGTTTGCGCCAGGCCGTCCCGGACTTCGCCGGCACGCGCGGCGGCATCGATGGTGGGTTGCGTGTGCCCTTGAAAATGTGGCATGACTTCGGCGGCGAATAGTTCGGCGGACCGTTTGGTGGCGGCGGGATTGGCCCACTCATGACCCATTTGCAGCATGCAGCCGAAGCCACCGGATTGATCCCACACTCGTTGCGCCTGGGCCCGGGCCCGCTCCGGGGTACCGATCACGCCAGTGCCGTTCTCGTTGATGATGTCGATCATCTCGTCGAGTTGTTCTCCCGGCATGGTCATCTGTGGGAAGGCGGCGACCTTCTGGAAATAACGGAACCAGTGCTCAATGCCGAACTTGACATCCGCCCGGGCCTGCTCGTCGGTCTCGGCGATGTGGAATGGCGCGACTAGGGTCCAGTCCTTGCGGTCGACCTGGACACCGAAAGCGGCGGCGCGCTCCTCGACGATGCCCCAGTGATAGGCAAGCGCATCGAAGCCTTCGATCGTCAGTGTCGCGCCGATGGATAGGAGGCCGATGCCGTGCTTGCCGGCTAGCCGCGCACCGGTTGGCGAGGCCACCGCGGCGACCGCCAACGGAATCCCCGCCTCCGAGTACGGGGCCAGTTGTAGCTTGGCGTCGAACAGCTGGTGGGTGGCGGTTTTGGCGGTCACGGTCTGACCGGCCAGCAGGCGCACGACAATGTCAAGGTTCGTTTCCAGAAGCTCGCGAGTGTCGGTGGGCGTAAGTCCGATCATCGAGGAGTCGGTCGGTAGCGACCCCGGTCCTACCCCACCGATCACTCGACCGCGGGTGAGGTGATCCAAGAGCATCAGCCGGTCAGCGACCCACAGCGGGTTGTGGTAAGCCAGCGAGATGACCCCGGTGCCAAGCCGGATCCGCTTGGTTCGTTCTGCGGCGGCGGCAATGAATATCTCTGGTGAGCTGATGATTTCGCTGCCGGCCGAGTGATGCTCGCCAATCCACGCTTCGTCGAAACCGAGCGCATCGAGATGTTCGACGAACTCTAGGTCGCGTTGGAGGGCAAGGGTCGGATTGGTACCGGCGCGGTGGAAGGGGGCGATGAAATATCCGAACCTGAGCTTGGCCATGCTGGGGCTCCCTTGCGATCGGCTTTGACCGAACCTTAACCCCGACCGGCCGTCCCGACCTACGCCGCTACGCCGCTACGAAGGAGTCGGATGTGGGGCCAGCGCATGGTCCCAGTCCCACATCAGCCGCAAAGCTCGGTGGGTGCGATCACGGGTAGCCGCCACAGACGTTGCCGATGCATCCGCCGCCGCCGCCGGGTCCCCCGCCGCCGCCGCCCACGCCGGGGATGGTGCCGCCGCCACCGCCTGGTCCACCACCGCCGGTGGGGCCACCGGGAATGCTGCCGCCTCCACCGCCCGGGCCGCCGCTGCCGGTGGGGCCGCCGGGGACGCCGCCGCCACCCGGGCCGCCGGTGCCGGAGGGATTACCCGGTGCGGGTGAGGTTTCCGACGGGGCCGTGCTGGAAGTCGTGGTGGTGGTCGTGGTGGAAGGCGTGGTGGTGCTGCTCGGACCCTTATTGCCGCCACCGCCGCAGCCGACGGCCAACACAAGCATGGCCGCACCGCCGAATAGTGCCGCCGCCGTCCTAGCTTCAGCTCTCATCGAATTCTCCCGGGTAGTCGTTGCATGCGTGGTAGTCGTTGCATGCGTGCGCCGGATACCCGCACGGTCGCGCGGGCAAACACTGGTGTGGTGGCCGGTTCGGACAGGACGTGCGGATTTGCTGGCCTTCGCTTGCCGCCGGTATCTCGACCAAGGCGCGACAGGTCCTTCGGCTACTACCAACACCAGGCGAAGATGGCTTTGTACTGTCGCGCTTGTGTGGGCACCCGCATGGAGCTCTCTCGACGGGACCACGACGTGGTGGTGTGTATTCGGTGCCCGCGGTCGTTATGCAGGCTGGGTGTTCGTGCGTGCGTGTCGCTGCCCTCTACCCGTCGCCGTGGAGGGGTATCGCATGTCCGGTTGATCGGCGAAAAGCCTGCGAGACAGTGGAATCTCCTCGCACGTCGTGTGACTCGTCCCCGACCAATCGATGCCGTGCCCGCTCACCGGGCGACGGGAACGGAATCTGCGTGCCGTAGTGGCACGTGTCGACCATCGCATCGCACGCCGGCGACGAACTTCGCGATCGCCGTCGACGCGTCGTATCGACAAGTTTCGGGCCGGGATCCGCCAAACTCGAATAACCGCCGGCCGGATCCCGGTTTGCGGAATGGCAGGTTCGGCGGCCGCTGCACTATTCGTTGTGGCCGCTGCGCGCGGAATTGCACCCTTAACTCAATAGCTTGCGCGGTTGGACGTCGGAGTTAGCCAGGCGCGAGGGGGCACATCTCTTTTCCTAGCCTGGCGAAATATTCCCCCAATACTACAGTTTCGCGGGCCCGCTACTGACACCAATTCCTTTGGCCTCGGGCAACTTCAGAGCTATCGACCGTCTCGATCGGGTTGACAGCGGGCGCTGAATATTTGTTTAGAGCGCCTCGTGTAAAGAAACTTGGCAATTGTGCCGACAAGTATCACGATCAGATAACAGTTAGATCTCGGTTCAATAAATCTGGCAAAGTGTTGCACAGATTGCCGCGTAGTTTGTCCGCTACGAGGTCAGCTATTGATAACTGACTGGCACTCAGGCCGATTGCCGTTGACCCTGGCGTGAAGCGCCAGCGAAAGGTTGAAACGATGAACTTTTCCATGTTTCCGCCGGAGGTCAACTCGGCGCTCATCCTCTCCGGCGCCGGCTCGGAGCCGATGCTGACGGCCGCCGCCGCCTGGGGCGGTTTGGCTGACGAATTATCTACCGCGGCTGCATCTTTCGGATCCATTACGTCCGGTTTGCTGGGCGCGGCATGGCAAGGGGCGGCATCTGCGGCGATGGCGTCGGCCGCAGCGCCCTATGCAGGGTGGCTCGCTGCGGCGGCCGGCCACGCAACGTTGGCGGCGACGCAGGCGACAGCCATGGCGGCCGAGTTCGAGGCGGTTCGGGCCGCAATCGTGCCGCCGGCTCTGGTGGCCGCCAACCGTTCTGACTTGATATCACTGGTGATATCCAACCTTTTCGGGCAAAACGCACCAGCGATCGCAGCCGTAGAGGCGGCGTATGAGGAGATCTGGGCTCTCGATGTATCCGTGATGTCCGCCTACCATGCCGGGGCGTCGGCGATCGCCGGGGCGCTGATTCCACTGCAAAGTCTCACCGATTTGCAGACCCGGTTGTCCGGCGCACTGGTCGGTGGCGCGCCAGGGGCCGCGGCCACTCCGATCGTTCCGGCCCGGGTCACAACGCTCAACGTTGGCCTGGCGAACATTGGCGGGGGCAACGTCGGCAACGCGAACAATGGGTTTGGCAACTTCGGCAACGGCAATCTTGGTAGTAATAATCTTGGGTCAGGGAACTTCGGTAGCTTTAATATTGGGTCCGCGAATTTGGGCAGCAGCAATATTGGATTGGGAAATCTTGGTTCCGGCAATACCGGAATTGGAAACACCGGTATCGGAAACCTTGGGTTCGGCAATAATGGTAATAACAATGTCGGCATTGGGCTCAGTGGAGATAATCAGTTCGGCATCGGGGGATTGAATTCTGGTGGCGGCAACGTCGGACTCTTCAATTCAGGAAATGGAAATATCGGCTTCTTCAACTCGGGCAACGGGACCTTCGGTGTCGGAAACTCTGGTAATTTCAGCACGGGCATATTTAACTCGGGTGTTGGTAGTACGGGGTTGTCCAACGCCGGTGCCTTCAATACTGGTGTTCTCAATGTCGGGGATGCAAATACTGGTGGCGTCAATATCGGCAACTACAACATGGGCAGCTTCAACCCGGGATCATCTAACACGGGTGCGTTCAACATGGGGGCCGTAAATACCGGCTGGTTTAATGCCGGTAACCTCAACACCGGAGCCTTTAACATAGGTGACATGAATAATGGCGTGTTCAACACTGGAGACTTGAACAATGGCGTCTTTTTCCGGGGGATCGGCCAGGGTAGCCTGCACTTCGTCATCGGGTCACCGGACTTGACCCTGCCGCCTCTTGAAGTTCCCGGAATCGCTGTGCCCGGCTTCAGCCTGCCCGCGATCACGCTACCTGCGCTGTCGCTACCGGCGATAACGACGCCGGCGAATATTACGGTGGGTGCGTTTGATCTGCCGGCGTTGACGTTGCCGTCGTTGACGATTCCGGCGGCGACGACGCCGGCGAATATTACGGTGGGTGCGTTTGATCTGCCGGCGTTGACGTTGCCGTCGTTGACGATTCCGGCGGCGACGACGCCGGCGAATATTACGGTGGGTGCGTTTGATCTGCCGGCGTTGACGTTGCCGTCGTTGACGATTCCGGCGGCGACGACGCCGGCGAATATTACGGTGGGTGCGTTTGATCTGCCGGCGTTGACGTTGCCGTCGTTGACGATTCCGGCGGCGACGACGCCGGCGAATATTACGGTGGGTGCGTTTGATCTGCCGGCGTTGACGTTGCCGTCGTTGACGATTCCGGCGGCGACGACGCCGGCGAATATTACGGTGGGTGCGTTTAATTTGCCGGCGTTGACGTTGCCGTCGTTGACGATTCCGGCGGCGACGACGCCGGCGAATATTACGGTGGGTGCGTTTAATTTGCCGGCGTTGAGCATTCCCTCGCTGACGATTCCGCCGATCACGATACCCGCCGGCACCACCGTTGGGGCATTTAGCCTTCCGGCGTTGAGCATTCCCTCGCTGACGATTCCGCCGATCACGATACCCGCCGGCACCACCGTTGGGGCTTTTGACCTACCCGGGATCACGACTCCGTCAATATTTGTGAACAACATAACCACCGGATCGTTTACCACACCAACGATAACTACGCCCAACATAACCGGGCCCACGTTGACCATACCCGGATTCCATCTAGACTTTAAAGCATTCCTGCCCAACAACATCATCGCGCTGCAAACCGGTGTTTCGGGCCAATATCCTGCGATCGGTGATTTTTACGGGATGCCGGGCGCCTATCTCGAGACCGCAACGCTGACGCTGGGACCCATCGGTCTTAGCGGGTTCACCATCAGTCCGATCTCGATCTCTGGGTTCAGCCTGCCCAACTTCACCATCCCGGGCCTCAATGTGGCTCCGATACATCTTGCTGGCTTTACCCTGCCCGGGCTCACCACACCCCAGTTCGCGACTCCGGCGTTGACCATCAACCCGATTGGTCTCACTGGCTTTAGCCTGCCTGGGATCACCACACCCCAGTTCGCGACTCCGGTATTGACGATCGATCCGATCGCGTTGGGTGGGTTCACGTTGCCGCAGATCAGTACTCCGCAGATCACGACGGCGCCGTTGACGATCGATCCGATCGCGTTGGGTGGGTTCACGTTGCCGCAGATCAGTACTCCGCAGATCACGACGGCGCCGTTGACGATCGATCCGATCGCGTTGGGTGGGTTCACGTTGCCGCAGATCAGTACTCCGCAGATCACGACGGCGCCGTTGACGATCGATCCGATCGCGTTGGGTGGGTTCACGTTGCCGCAGATCAGTACTCCGCAGATCACGACGGCGCCGTTGACGATCGATCCGATCGCGTTGGGTGGGTTCACGTTGCCGCAGATCAGTACTCCGCAGATCACGACGGCGCCGCTGACCATCGATCCGATCGCAGTTGGCGGATTCACCCTGCCGCAGATCAACATCCCGGCGACCACCAGCGCGGAGTTCACCATCCCGCCGATCGGCTTGGCGGGATTCACTACTCCCCCGCTCTCCATCCCGAGCATTCATCTGCCCAGCACCATCGTGGGGGAATTCAACCTCCCCGCGGGTTCGGGCTTCCTGAACTCGAGCACTGCGCCGTCGTCGGGCTTCTTCAATGCCGGCGGGGGCGGCAATTCCGGGTTCGGCAACAATGGATCAGGGCTGTCGGGTTGGTTCAACACGAACGTCTCGACGTTGGTCGGCGGCTCCGGATACCAAAACTACGGGGGCTTGTCTTCGGGCTTCTCGAACCTGGGCAGCGGCGTTTCGGGCTTCGCCAACACCGGTACCTTGCCGTTGTCGGTGACCAGCGTCGTCTCGGGCTTGGCCAACATCGGCAACAACCTGTCGGGCTTGTTCTTCCAGAGCGTGACGCCGTAGCCAGCAGCGCCGGCGCTGCCGACGACGATCCGCCCGGCCGGCAGTCGCCGATGCCACTGCCGGTGGCCAAGAGTCGCTTCGGGTGCGGTGATGCGGTCAATGCCGGCCGCGTCACCTGTGGGGGGCCCGGAGGCCGCCGCTACTCGCCCTTGGTGATCAATTTCCGCAGCGCCACCCGATCGGGCGTCAGCAACTCTTCGATCCGGGGACGGTTCACTTCGGCCACAATGATCTCGCCGACGTCCTGATTGACCTCGCAGAAGATCCCGTGGGATTTCATCTTTGAGGTCTGATATTGGTTGTCTTCGGTCGGCGTGACGTAGTACACGGCGTCGGCTTTGAACCGATGGACCAGCCAGAGGTGGATCAAGGTCATCAACCGCTTCTGGCGTAGCTTCTGAGCGAACGTGTTCTGATCACGCACGGTGAGAATGCTGCGGCCGTGGCGGTCCTTGATGGGATCGAACACGACGTTGGCCAGCTGCTCGTCATCGTTGCCGTAGATGCCCAGCTCCAGCACATCCGACCCGGCACGACGGGGGCGCAGTTGCACGCGGAGCTTCTCGCCGAGCTGGTAGTGGTCGGTCCACAGGGCCAGCCACTCCTCCAGTAGCTTTTTGGGCACCTCGGTCTGCACCAGATGCTGGTGCTGAGTGGAGCCCTTGCCCATCGCCTTGGTGGTCGCCGTCCGACCGGAGGAGGCCTGCAGCGCGGCGTCGCTGCGCGGTCCGCCGACCAAGGTCTGCGGCGTGCGGTAGGGGGACTCGACCAGGCGCATCTTGCGCTGTAAACGAGCCAGCGCCAGCATCCCATCCTGCCGCAGCGCGGTGGCAAACTCCTCGGCGGCGACACCATCGATCTGGTGCCCGCCGTAGGTGATGAAGTTGAAGACGAATCCCATCTTGCCCAGCTCTTCGGGGAAACGCTTCATTTCCTCGTCGGTCATACCGGTGGTGTCCCAGTTGAACGATGGCGACAGGTTATAGGCCAGCATCTGCTCCGGGAATTCGGCGTGGATCGCTTCGGCGAACTGCCGGGCATCGGCCAGATCCGCGGTCTTTGTTTCCATCCACAGGATGTCGGCAAAAGGAGCCGCCGCCAGTGACTTGGCGATCGCATACGGTATGCCGCCGCGGATCTGGTAGTAGCCTTCGGGCGTTTTCGCCAGTTCGCAGTCCCAACCGGGGTCGACACCCAGTTCCTTTGCCTTTCGCCGGGCGTCGTAGAGCGATGCTCGGGCGGCGAACGACCGCCACTCCTCGGGGCTCATGGCGACCGGGTCGCCTTCGCTTTGATCGAACGCAAGCACCTCGGCCACGGCTTCGCCGTAGGTCATCAGGCCGGCGTCGTCCTCCCAGGCGGCCACGAACTGCGATTCGACTTGGTCGAAAAGATCGTCTATCCCCTGCATCCCGTTCTCCCGCCAGGTATTAACGGCGTCGGAGATCAAGCCCATGATGCCGGCGCGCCCAAGCCAGGTGCTGGCGGCGTTGTGCTCGCCATCGCTGAGCGCGTACAGCAGGTGCCCATTGAGTTCCTTGACACCTAATTCATAGAAGCGCTGCAACATCGTCAGGAAGCAGGACTTGTAGGAAGGAATATCCAGTTTGGTGGCGCCGAGCAGGAAAGGCTGATCTCGTTCGTCGCCGCGGCTGTCGATGAGGTTGGCCGCCTCGGCATCGGTGCGGGCGACGATGATGCCGGGCACCCGCATGACATCGAGCTGGAAGCGGGCCGCGTTGAGTCGCTTGATCTGCTCGTCGGATGGCACCAAAACCTTGCCACCCTGGTGGCCGCACTTCTTGGTGCCAGGGCGCTGATCTTCGATGTGGTACCCGGGTACACCGACTTCAACGAAGCGCCGGATCAGGTTGCGCACGTGCGGATCACCGCCGTGACCGGTGTCGGCGTCGGCGATTATGAACGGGCGGAAGTCGTAACTCGGTGCGGCGGCCCGCTGCTGATCACTCATGTGCAGGCGTAGGTACTCCTGATTTCGGTCCGCGGTCAGCAGCGCGCGCACCAGCACCGCGGCATCGTCAGGCACCTGGCTCAGGGGGTAGCTGGCGAGGTCGGGCCCGGGGTCCTCGGTCGTTGAACCTTTGGCCGAGGTCGCCCATCCGCCCAGGTAGATCGCCTCGATACCCATCCGCTTCATACTCACGGCCTGGCCCGGCGAGTAGGGGCCGAAGGTGGTGATGCTCTTACGTTCGGCGAACAGTTCGCGCAGGCGCGGATAGAACGCCGCCGCTGCGTCACGAGCCACGGTGTATTCGTTGGGGATGGTGCCCCGCTGCTCTACGACCTGTCGAGCGGTGTAGAGCCGGGTGATCCCGGCAAAGCGAGAGCTGTCGAAGTATCGCTGGGTTTCGGCGACATCCTGCTCGAACGGTGTGCGGACCTCAGTGTCCGTTTCGGCGATAGCCATGGGCTTTGGCTCCTTTGTGCACCCGGTTCACCTAACGGACCGAGTGTAGCCCTGGTCCGGACAGGTGAATCACCGGCAGATGGAGCTGCCGGGGCCCAGGTCAACGGAGTAGCCCTCGTGTCCGGGTGAAAGCCGCCAACGAGGTGCCCGGCATATCGCGCTCCCGGGGGACGCCAAGCGGGTAGCGTGGGCGCGTGCGGACAGAATTGCGCTTCGACCGTTGGTTTTTGCCGCTGGCGGTGCCGATGGGCCTTGGCCCCAAGAATAGTGCTGTCCGGGTGGCCGCAGGTAGGCTGCACGTCAAGATGGGTTGGGCCGTTACCGTCGATATCCCACTGACATCGATCAAAAATGTTGAGTAGACCAATGCCAGGGTGTATGCGGCGGGCGTGCATTATTCGTTCGGCCGCTGGTTGGTCAATGGATCCCGTCAGGGCCTGGTGGCGTTGACGGTCGACCCGCCGGCCAAGGCGAAGGTGTGGTTCAAGTCGGTGAAAGTGAGCACCTTGTGGGTCAGTGTTACCGACCCGGATGCTCTGGTCGTCGCGTGCACCGGGGACTAGCCCGAGGTCAGTGGGACGGGCGGTGGGCCCGTTCGGTCAACCAATCTCGCTGTCGACGGATGAACTCTGCGTCGACGACCCGTCCGTGGCCGGGAACGTAGACGGCATCGGGGCCGCCGATTGCCAGAAGGTGATCAAGCGTTGCAGGCCAGACCGAAACATCGGAATCGGCGTCGATGTAGGGGTCGGCGGACTCCTCTACCAGATCGCCCGTGAATACCACCACCGGCACGTTTTCCTTGGCCACATCCGGCGCCACGACGACGAGATCGGAATTGGTGTGGCCGCGGCCGGGGTGGGTGATCCGCACGGTGCGGTCGCCAAGATCGACTACGGTTTCGTAGCTTCCGCGTCCGGGTGGCTTCAATGCCGCGATTGCGCGGTCGACCTCGCGGGCCTCTGCGCCGTAACCGATCGCGTGATCGCGAATCTGGTCAGTGCCGAACGACAGGTGTTGGACGACCTCGGGCGCACAAATTAGCTCCGCTTCGCCGAATGCCGAGGAACCAAGGACGTGGTCGAAGTGCTTGTGCGTCAACACGACATGAGTTACTCGGCACCCGGCTATCCGCCGGGCATCGGCGTCGATTGCGGCCGCCTCGATGAGTGTGGTGCCGGTATCGACGAGCAGCGCCTTACCGCGGCCTACCACCAGGCCAATGGTGACATCGCAAAAAGGCAGCCGGCAGCGATGCACGGTCGCAGTCAACCGCTCCCACTCGTAGTGCACAGCAAGCACGGTAGTCCGATCGGCGAGCGAATGGCCCTGCCTACAGCGACCAGATCGTCGCTGCCCGCCGCGCACGCCCCACACATGTCGGAAATGGTTGACATGTCGGGAACTTCCGACATATATTGCCCGAGGTGAGCACGTCCGATCGGCTTTGCGACCGCATCTTCGTTGCGTTGGCAAACCCGGTGCGGCGCAAACTGCTTGAGATCCTTACCCGGAAACCGCTGTCGGCCGGAGAGCTGAGTGACCGGTTCGAACTCAGTCGACCCGCCGTCGCCGAGCACCTCAAGGTGCTGCGGGACGCGGGGCTGGTGGCCGATGAGCCGCAAGGTCGCCGGCGTATTTACCGGTTGACCGCCGAACCGCTGGCCGAGCTGGGTGAGTGGCTGCATCCGTTCGAAAAGTTCTGGTGTGCGCGGCTTGCCGCACTGGCCGACGCAGCAGAGGAGCTGGAATGACCGACGATCTGGAGACGATCCATCTGGATCAGTTCGTGGCCACGACGCTGGCGAGAGTGTGGCGGCTGCTGACCGAGCCGGAGCTGATACGTCTTTGGTGGGCCGAGGGCGAGGTCGCCCCGGTGGTTGGCCACCAATTCAGCCTCGACATGCCGGGCTTTGGAAAGCAACCCTGCAAGGTGCTCGAGGTCGATCCGCCAAACCGGTTCGTCTACACTTTCACCCCCGCGTGGACGCTCGCCTGGCGTCTCGAGGCCGAAGGCACGGGTACTCGGGTGTTCTTGGAGCACAGCGGCTTTGATCTGAACGACAAGCGAATGGCCGACGCCTTTGATCGGATGGGGCCCGGCTGGCGTGAGGTCGTCCTCCCTCGCCTGTCAAGAGTCAGTAGTAGGTAGATCCGAGAACACGCCCCGAACCCGTACAGAACAGGAAGGCCATTAATGCGTGCAGTCGTCATCACCAAGCATGGTGATCCATCCGTCCTTCAGGTACAGCAGCTACCTGACCCGCAGCCACCCGGTCCGGGCCAACTGCGGATCGCAGTTCGCGCGGCTGGGGTGAACTTTGCGGATCACCTTGCCCGCGTCGGCTTGTATCCGGATGCACCGAAACTTCCGGCAGTGGTTGGCTACGAAGTCGCCGGCACCGTGGAGGCTGTCGGAGACGGCGTCGACGCAAACCGCATTGGCGAACGGGTACTGGCGGGAACACGATTCGGTGGTTACGCCGAGGTCGTCAACGTTGCGGCCGGCGATTCGGTGGTGCTTCCCGAAGGGCTGAGCTTTGAACAGGGCGCTGCCGTTCCGGTGAACTACGCCACGGCTTGGGCGGGCCTGCACGGCTACGGGTCGCTGCGTCCTGGCGAGCGCGTGCTGGTGCATGCTGCGGCCGGCGGAGTCGGTACGGCGGCCATTCAATTCGCGAAAGCCGCGGGTGCAGAAGTGCACGGCACCGCCTCCCCCGGCAAACACGAGAAACTCGCCGCGTTGGGCGTGGACCGCGCCATCGACTACCGCCGCGACGGCTGGTGGAAAGGTTTGGGTCAGTACGACATTGTGCTCGATGCGCTCGGAGGCACCTCGTTGTGGCGGTCCTACGATCTGCTGAGACCGGGTGGCCGGCTCGTGGGGTACGGCATTTCGAACATGCAGCAAGGGGAGAAGCGCTCGTTGCGCAGGGTCGCTCCGCACGCGTTGGCGATGTTGCGTGGATTCAACTTGATGAAGCAGCTCGAGGAGTCGAAGACCGTCATTGGTCTCAACATGCTGAGATTGTGGGACGACCGGGGAACTCTGGAGTCCTGGATCACGCCGCTGAGCAAGGCTCTCGATGATGGCACGATCTCACCGATCGTTCACGCGGCTGTCCCATTCGCCGAAGCTCCCGAAGCCCACCGGATCCTGGCGTCGCGGGAGAACTTCGGCAAGGTTGTGCTGGTTCCGTGAGTAGCACGGCCGGCCTGGTATCGGCTGGGTTCTCGGCATGGCCGTAACCGAGTCGCGCGAAGTCGTTATTGAGGCGACGGTGGACGCAATCCTAGGGGTGCTACTTGACCTCGAAGCGTTACCGCAGTGGTCGTCGGTTCATCGAAAGGTCGAAGTCCTCGAACGCGACGCTCAAGGCCGGCCGAGTAAGTCGCGGCAACAGGTCAAAGTCGTGGGCGTCAGCGACGAACAAATCTTGGCGTACTCGATCCACGGCGACGGCGTGAGTTGGACCCTGGTTAGCGCGAAACAGCAACGCGCGCAACAGGGCCGCTACACGCTGATCCCGCATGGCGATGCCACCCGGGTCCATTTTGAACTGACCGTCGAGCCACTCGTGCCACTCCCGGGATTTTTGGTTAAAAGAGGAGCCAAAGGCATCATGCAAACGGCCACCGACGGCTTGCGTAAGCGGGTGCTGCAGGTCGCTAAGAACACGTAGTACGGCGCACACGGCATGCTGTTTAAGGCGCTGAATCTGATGTGACTAAAGACTTCATTTCTGGGCCAAAGTTGAGGAAACGTTTCCCCATGTAATCAACCGCATGTAGGCCGTGGCACGTCGCGTTGGCCACCGCGGGTGCAACTCTGGTGGTGGCGCTGGCCGTCTTCGAGCACCTGATATGCGGCGTTGTAGCCGGGAATGAATGTGATGCCTGGACCACCATGGCATCCGGCGCCGCAAAGGTATAAGCCGTCAATCGGAATCGGACAGCCGAGAAATCCCTTGGGCCCAGGACGATTGGGTCCCATGAGATCCGGGTGCAACAGCCCGTGGCAGAAGTCGCCCGCGGGTGCCCCAAACATGGTTTGCATGTGGTAGGGCGCAAAGGTGATGTGGCGTATCACGATGTCTTTGAAGTTGGGTGCTAATCGGGCGATCTTGGCGATAACACGCTGTGCCATAACATTTTTCAGGTGTCCGTGCTGGTCTCGGCTGACCTCGACCGGAAACGCGTAGGCGTACGCGCTTGCGGCGTGCTTGCCCGGTGGCGCCATGCCGGGATCGTGCGCGGAAGGGATTTGCATCCCCATCGACGGGTTGTTCGGAACGATCCCACGTCGGCAGGTTTCCCACTGCAATTGCTGCTCCTCGGGCGATCCGAAGATGCCGACCGATTGTTGCATGCCGGCTTCGTTCAAGAATTCATAGGGTGATGCGAATTCGGGCAGTCCGTCCAGCGCAAAGTGGATCTGCACGAAGGAGGCGCGATGATCTCGCCCCGATACACGTGAGATAAATTCTGCCGGAATGTATTCGGGGGCTATGAGCTGGGTGAGCGTGATATCCGGCGCCAGGTTGGAGACCACGATCGGTGCCGTGATGGTGGAACCATCACGGAGCCGGACACCGGCCACAGCTCCGCGGCCGACGAGAATCTGGTCAACCTTGGCGCGGAATCGGATCTCCCCACCGTGGTAGACGAAAAGCTCATGCAGGTGTTCGGTGAGTGCGCCGATGCCCCCCTTGAGTTTGGTCATCATCGCGGTGCTGTCGTCGGGCACGGCGAGGGCGAAGGCTAAGCAGGCGGCGCTGCCCGGCGTGTATGGCCCGCGATAAGTGGAGTTGACCGCCAGGAACGCGAGCATCCCCCGCATCACCGCGTGCTTGTTCTTATCCGGCAAGAAGCGGTCGATCACGTCCATCGCCGAGCCGAACAGCATTTCGTGAATCGCCCGACGTTCGGCCGCGTTGCCGGCACTGGCATACATTTCGTCGAGGGTCTTGGGCGGTTTGCGGACGTCAAAGCGGCCCAGAGCCTTCGCGGGACCCTGACTCCAGCTGATCAGCTCGGCCATGCCGGTAACGGCGTCCATTCCATGCTTCTCGCCGAGGTGCGTCATCAATCGCAGTGGATCACGGTAGAAAATCATTGGTTCTTCGCCGCATTCACCGATGTTGGTCGACATCACTTCGGGTTCGACGGTAGGCAGCGTATCCAACGCTAGTTCCTTCGTGATCTGGCTGGCCGTCGGAAACTGCACCGAACCGGCGATCTCGAACCGGAACCCATCGATCAATTCGACTGTCGCCGCCATGCCTCCCGCATAGGTATTGGCCTCGAGACACAGCGTGCGCAGACCCGCACGTTGCAAAATCGCCGCGGCGGTCAGGCCGTTGTGGCCGGCCCCTACCACAATCACGTCATAGTCCGTCATGGCCCAGACCTCCTCGTCGGGTTGCCTGCGCGACAAGATTATGTCAGTACTGACATGATTGGAAGGGCGGTTGCTGACCGATGTCGCCGGTGCGGGTCCGCACGGGCCGGTCAGCGCAACTCTCCTACCGTCCGGTGGTTGTGGCGGTAGCGATTTGGAACTGCGATCTGTACGCGGCGACGGTGGCGGACTCGGTGCCGGAGCGCCCACGGTGCTCGCCTACCGCGCCGGTGGTGGACGGATCCGATCCTGCTTCGCTTCGGCGCACGTCGCGGGACCAACACCACGTTGGTTGCGATGCCCAGGTGGCCCGGTAGGTTCTGGTGGCAAAAGTCGAGGAGTCGCTGTGTCGTTGAGTACTCGTCTCACCGAATTCTTCGGGATAGCTCACCCGATCCTGCTTGCGCCGATGGCCGGGATTTCGGGTGGTCGGCTCGCGGCGACGGTGAGTAGCGCAGGTGGACTCGGTCTGATTGGTGGTGGCTACGGTGACGCCGACTGGCTACGGCGGGAATTCGACCTTGCTGCCGGTGCACGGGTTGGCTGCGGATTCATCACCTGGAGCCTCAGCCGCAGCCCCGAGCTGCTCGAGCTGGTGTTGTCCTGGCGACCGGCGGCGATCATGTTGTCCTTCGGTGATCTGCGGCCCTTCGCCGGTCGCATCCACCAGGCCGGCATTCCGTTGATCGCCCAGGTGCAGACCCTCGACCAGGCGCGTCAAGCCGTCGCCGTTGGCGCCCAGATCCTCGTGGCGCAGGGTGGTGAGGCCGGCGGGCACGGAATGGGCATCCGCTCGACCTTCACCTTCGTGCCCGACCTGGTGGACTTCGCCGCCGAGCGATCGGCCGAAACGCTTGTGCTGGCTGCCGGCGGTGTGGCCGATGGTCGCGGACTCGCGGCAGCAGTGGCGCTCGGTGCTGACGGCGTGCTCGTCGGCACGCGGTTCTGGGCCAGTACGGAGGCGCTGGTATCACCGCTGGCTCAGCAGCGGGCGATTCAGGCGAGCGGCGACGATACGCTCCGTACCCGAGTCTATGACGTTGTGCGGCAGCTGGATTGGCCAGTCGAATATGACGAACGTGCGTTGCGGAACGCATTCGTGGACACCTGGCACGGCAATGACGCCGCATTGTTGGATGGGTTGCCGGGTGCCATAGACCTCTTCGAAAAGGCCGTCGCAGCCGAGGACTTCGATATCGCCGCAATGTTGGTGGGCGAGGCGGTAGCACTCATTCACCAAGTGCGCCCTGCCTCGGAGATCGTGCACGAGATGGTCGGTGAGGCCGCGCGAATCCTGAATCGGTAGCGCAGCTAGTCGTCTCCAAACACCGCGGCGGCGCCTACCGCACAGCTGTCAGTGCTGACGCATTCTGGCCCGCTGGGATACCATTGGGGCGCCATGACCGCGCCGATCAACCGTCATGAATTGCGTCGACGATCCACCCATGAGGCATTGCGTCAGGCTGCGCTGAAAAGCTTCGCACGCAAGGGATTTACCAATGTTACCGTCACCGAGTTGGCGCGAGACGCCGGCGTTACCGAGCGCACTTTCTTCCGGCACTTTCCGACCAAAGAGGCGGTGCTGTTTCAGGACTATGAGACTCACTTGGAATGGTTCGCCGACGCCCTTGCCCAGCGGCCGGCAGCTGAGTCACTCTTTGATGCGGTCCTGGCTAGTGTTGCCGCATTCCCCCACGATCTTGAAGTGGTGCGCCAGGCCGCAACCGCCCGGACCGAGTTGATCAGCGCGGACCGCGTTGCCAACCACCTGCGAGTGGTGCAGTCATCATTCGCCGCGGTGCTGACCGAGTTTGTCAGACGCCGTCACCCGGACGTGGCGAACCTCGACCTCGTTGCGGAAGTCGCGGGCGCCGCCATCGCGGCGGCCCTGGTCGTGGCGGTTGAGAATTGGGGGCGCAATGGTTGTACCGATGACCTCGGTCAGCTGGTGGCGGCTAGCCTTGCGTTGGTGCGCTCCGGGTTCGCGGCGCTGCCCTAGCAACGGTTTTCCCGTGGGCAGCCCGGCGCCGCTGGGCGGCCCCGGGTTGGCTGGTCGAATTACCGCGTTAACCCCGGTAAGCTGCTGCTCTATGCGCACGATGGAAAGTGGACCGATCGCGGCGCGCTTCGTCGCCGCGGGGCTGCTGCTGGCGGCTTGGTCCGGTGCGGTGGGGGTTGCCGGGGCCGATCCGGAACCCGCTCCTTCACCCGCACCCAAGACAACGATCGACCACGACGGAACCTACGCCGTAGGCACTGACATCGCGCCCGGCACGTACAGCTCCGCAGGGCCCGTGGGCGACGGCACGTGTTATTGGAAGAGAACGGGCAATCCTGACGGCGCCCTCATCGACAACGCCATGACCAAGAAGCCGCAGGTAGTGACGATCGAACCGAGCGACAAGGCTTTCAGGACAAATGGTTGTCAGCCCTGGCAACTCACCCCTGACGCAAGTGCGCCCGGCGAGATGCCAGGTCCGCTAGCGGGAGCGCAACTGCAAGTCGATCTCGGAGTGCTAAACGGTCTGCTCGCCCCGAATGGGCAGCAAGTACCGCGGTCGTAGCTGACGCTGATCGGGGTAACTGTCCGCCGTGGCTGATGGTGTGCGCCAAGTCGTCGTAGTTGGCGCTGGCGTCAGCGGGCTAACGTCGGCTCTGTGCCTCGCCGAGGCGGGCTGGCCGGTGCGCGTGTGGACCGACCGGTTGCCTCAGCAATCCACGTCGGCGGTGGCCGGAGCGGTGTGGCGACCGCGGTCATTAGCACCGGTTGCCCAGACCCTGATGTGGGCCCAACACTCGCTGCGCGAGTTTGGTGAACTCGCCAAGGAGCCGACAACTGGTGTGCGGATGTCACCGGCGCTCAGTGTCGGAGAACTCGCGGACGCCGACGCAACAAGACCGGGTTCAGACCTCATCCCCGAGCTGCGGCCGGCCGACCCCGCCAGCCTCCCCGGTGGTTTTTCCTCTGGTTCTCACTCCACCTTGCCGATGATCGACATGCCCCGCTACCTGGATTACCTGGTAGGGCGGCTGGCCAAGGCCGGCTGCGAAATCGAAATACATCCAGTGCGAACGTTGGCCGAGGCCGCAGACTGCGCACCGGTCGTGATCAATTGCGCCGGCCTAGGCGCCCGACAGCTCGTTGGCGATGACACACTTCGGCCGCTGTTCGGCCAGCACGTTGTCCTTGCGAACCCCGGTTTACAACAACTATTTGTGCAACTGACCGACGACCCGGAATGGATTTGCTACTTCCCCCACCCGCAGCGGGTGGTCTGCGGCGGCATCAAGATCGTCGACCGCTGGGACCTCACCCCAGACCCCGAGGTCACCGATCGCATCCTGCAACGCTGCTACCGGATTGAGCCGAGGTTGGCCGCAGCGGCCGTGGTCGAGACGATCACCGGATTGCGGCCCGATCGGCCGTCGGTCAGGGTAGAGATCGAGGATCTAGGGACGGCCCGATGTGTTCATAACTACGGACACGGTGGCGACGGCGTGACGTTGTCGTGGGGCTGTGCGCGCGAAGTGGCACGGCTGGTCGGAGCCGAGCGCTGACCCGGAAAGCTCGCTTAGTGGCCGCTGGGAGCGGGCGGTGACAATGCGGCCTCGACAGTCGAATACATGGGCAGGAGACGCCGCAGTCCGCAGGCGGCGATGGTGCGCGCCACGATCGGCTGATTGCTAACCAACCGCAGGTTCACGCCGCGACGGCGACACCGGACAGACTCTTGCGCCAAGACGGCATAGGCACAGGACCCCATGAAATCGAGGTCCCGAACGTCGATCACGAACGGACCTGGCGCGATGGCGATGGCGGCGCTTCGGCTCACCAGACGCTGCCAGGCAACCTCGTTGCCGGCGTCAACGTCGCCTCCGACATGAACAACCACCGCCGAGCCGGTGCATTCGGTGACCGCTCGTAGACCGTTATGCGGGTCATTAAGGTGCGAATTCAGCCGCGTGCTAGAAGGACCGGGATTTGATCCGATCGCGACGGTGTTCGTTTTTTGCACTATCCCGTCCTCGTGTGCTGTGAAGTAATGCCGTCCTGTTTGTCCGAGGGTGAGCAAGCCATGGTCGTCATGCCGCAGCGAGGGTCCGTCTTCGAGCATGTTGGCGAGCGGTCCTAGTAAGCATATGTGGAAGAGCCGTGACAACCTAGGATGTCGCCGACGAAAATTTCCCGGTATTGGGCGTGCCGCCGCAGGTCCGTCGTCGTCGATGGGAAGCAAAACCGCCAGAATTGCGCACGGCGTTCGGCTTTACTGCTGACACCGCTCCGGTCCCACGGCGGCCGCGGCCGCAATGGTAAAAACGCTGGTGACACCCCTAGGCGCGGGTGACGCGGCGGAAATCACGCGTCAACAGCGACAAAATCCAGCTCACAATCGACAACAAGATTGCGGCCCAGATCGCGGTCCACCAGAAGTGGTCGATCTGCAATCCCCATCTGGTGGTGTCCTCGGTGATCCGGGCGGTGATCCACAGCATGAACGCGTTGATGACGACGTGAATCAGGCCGAGCGTCAGGATGTACAGCGGGATCGACAGAAATTGCACAATGGGCTTGATGACCGCATTCACCACGCCGAAGATCACCGCTACCACGAAGATGATGCCGATCTTCTGCCACATGGTGTCGCCGCCGACAAAGCGAATGCCTGAAACGCACTGAGTGACGACCCACAACGCAAACCCGGTCAACGCGGCGCGCACCAAAAAAGGTCCCATGCGCAGATCTTGCCATTAATTCAGCGCGTAGAAGCGCTGGGCGTTCAATCCGCCGATCTTTTCCCGCGATTCGTCGCTGATGTCAGATCGGGTGCGCAAGTGCTTGGTGCTATCCGGCCACTCGCCGTCCCAGTGCGGGTAGTCGCTGGCGAACATGATGAGGTCGTCGCCGAGCATGTTGATCGCACCCGGCAGGATCGGCTCGTAGGGCTCACAGGTCACCCAGATATTTCCGGCCTGCAGGTATCGCGGCGCCAGCCGCCCTCGATCCAATCGCCGCGCTTCTCGGGTCCTTCGATCGTCAGCCCGGGCCGACTGTCTGCAGTGATTTTCACGTGTTCTGGCCAGCGCCGAACGGCTTCGATGGCCAGCGTAGGGTTGTCCGCGACGTGTCCATCGGCATCGATGATCCGCATGTAGGCCGAACCTACTCCCGCGCACGCCATGTACCCCAGGTGTGTGCCGCCGCACCCGGTGCGCCACGATGCACACGTGAAGACTCCTTGGCTCAACGCTGACCAGCGGAATTCGTTTATCGCGGCGTTTTTGGGCTGGACGATGGACGCGTTCGACTACTTCATCGTGGTGCTGGTCTATGCCGACATCGCCAAAACCTTCCACCACAGTAAGACCGAAGTTGCGTTCGTGACCACGGCCACGCTGGCCATGCGTCCGGTGGGCGCCCTGATCTTCGGGATGTGGGCCGATCGGGTCGGCCGACGGATTCCGCTGATGGTCGACGTCGTGTTGTACTCGGTCGTCGGTTTCTTGTGTGCGTTCGCGCCCAATTTCACCGTATTGGTCATCCTGCGACTCCTCTATGGCATCGGTATGGGCGGCGAATGGGGGTTGGGCGCGGCGCTGGCGATGGAGAAGGTTCCGGTCGGACGCCGCGGATTCTTCTCGGGTCTCTTACAAGAGGGCTACTCGTTCGGCTATCTGCTAGCCACCGTCGCAAGCCTGGTGGTGATGAACTGGCTTGGCCTGTCCTGGCGCTGGTTGTTCGGGCTGTCCATCATCCCGGCACTGATCAGCCTGATCATCCGGTACCGGGTGAAGGAATCCGAGGTGTGGGAATCCGCGCAAGACCGGATGCGCGTCACCAAGACCCGCATCCGTGACGTACTGCGCAGTGCGACGATCATCCGGCGATTCGTCTATCTGGTGCTGCTGATGACCGCTTTCAACTGGATGAGCCACGGCACCCAGGACGTGTATCCGAGCTTTTTGACCGCGACCAACGACCACGGCGCCGGGTTGTCCAGTACCACCGCCAGGTGGATCGTGGTGGTCTACAACGTCGGTGCCATCATCGGTGGGCTGATCTTCGGCACGCTGTCCCAGCGTTTCAGCCGCCGCTACACCATTGCGTTTTGCGCCGTGTTGGGGCTGCCGATCGTGCCATTGTTTGCCTACTCGCGGACTGCCGCAATGCTGTGTGTCGGTTCGTTTCTGATGCAACTGTGTGTGCAGGGCGCGTGGGGGGTGATCCCTGCCCATCTGACCGAGATGTCACCGGACATTATTCGGGGCTTCTATCCCGGCGTGACTTATCAGTTGGGCAACCTGCTGGCGGCGATGAACCTGCCCATTCAGGAGTACCTGGCTGAGACGCACGGCTATCCGTTCGCGCTGGCGGTCACCGTTGTTCCGGTATTGAGCGTGGTCGCGCTGCTGGCGCTGGCGGGCAAGGATGCTACCGGAGTCCGTTTCGGAACGTCCGAAAGTGCTTTTCTCCCAACGAAAGTGAGATGATCTCGAATGTGCAGCCGCGGTGTTGGAGACGATTCCCTTGCTGCGTAATGCTTGGCTCGCGTTGAGGGCCATCGGCGTTCGCCGGTTGAGCGCTCAGCAAATTGTTCCGTCGTTGCCGCCGGTACCCCCGGCGCCGCCGGTATTGGCGAGGGAACTGTCGCCACCGTCGCCGCCGGTGGCCACACCCGTCCCATTGTGAGTGCCGGTTCCGCCGATCCCGGGTGCTGTCACCAGCAGCGGTTGCGTTGAAGGGGAGGCCACCACCACCGTTCCCGCCGGTGACCGCGCTTTGTCAATTTTCCTCGGCCGTCGAATGACCGTGCTTGGTGCGGGTTTGTAAAGGCATCGATTGTGCTGGTACGCGTCGATTTGTTGCCCCTGCATTATTGTGCCCGAGCTATCGTCCGTTGAAAATGTCGGTGGCGGCTAGGTCACCAGAGTCCGCTACGGGCGTCGCTCGCTGCTCAACGTACGGCGCAGCAGGTGCATCGCCACCGTCGTTGAGCGTTCGCGGATATCCGACCGATTCCCGGGGAGCCGGAGGGTGCGAATGGCCGTGCGGCCATCGTCAATCAGCACCGCAAAGCAGACCGTTCCCACCGGCTTTTCCGGTGTTCCCCCGCCGGGGCCGGCGACCCCGGTGATCGCGACGGCGGTGTCGGCGCCGAAGCGTTGCAGTGCGCCGATGGCCATCGCGTTCGCTACCGGTTCGGAGACCGCCCCGTGCGCCTGGATCAGCGCCGGGTCGACGCCGAGCACTGCCGCTTTGGCCTCATTGGAATAACTCACCACACCGCCCATCACGTAGGCCGATGAGCCTGCCCGGTCGGTGAGCCGTGCCGCCAACAAACCCGCGGTGCACGATTCCGCGGTCGCTATCCTGCGGCCGGTAAGCAACTCGGCAACCTGATCGTCTACCTGCGAGCCGTCTTCGGAGTAAATCTGTTCGCCGTGCCTGTCGCGCAGTACCTCCGTGAGTCGGGCGTATACGTCCGTGGCGTCGGGCTCATAGCGGGTGACCATCTCGATTTCGCCGCGCCGCAGGCAGGTGGTGATCTCCAGGGCGTCAAAGCCGTCGATGGCGCCTTCGGCACCGCGTAGGGTGTCGGCCAACGCGGACTCGGGCAGCCCGAACATGCGCACGGTCTGCTGCTGGTAGATCGTTCGGCCAGCGATCGCCTCTTGCGCCGCAGGTGTCTGAATTGCTTTGCGCCACATGGGCTGAAGTTCGCGCGGCGGCCCGGGAAGCACCATCACCGCCGGCTTTCCCGGTACCACCACTCCCGGCGCGGTGCCCACCGGATCGAGCACCTGCGCACCGGCGGGAATCATCGCTTGCTTGCGGTTGGCGACCCGTATCGAGTCGA
This sequence comes from Mycobacterium basiliense, assembly GCF_900292015.1. Taxonomy (NCBI): domain Bacteria; kingdom Bacillati; phylum Actinomycetota; class Actinomycetes; order Mycobacteriales; family Mycobacteriaceae; genus Mycobacterium; species Mycobacterium basiliense. The sequence continues at coordinate 2,925,385 of NZ_LR130759.1, read as the reverse complement.
AGTTGCCCGGATCAAAGCCGGGGTTGCGCGCCATCAGGGACTTCAAGATATTGGCGATTCTGTTTTCCAGTTCAACATCCAGCAGCAGCTCCCGCCCGCAGAATCGGGCCACCACCTCGACGGTCATGTCATCGGCCGTCGGGCCCAGACCGCCGCTGGTGATGATCAGGTCCACACCCTGGGCCGCCAGGAAACGCAGTTGCGCCTCGATGTCGGCGGGGCGGTCTCCGCAAATGGTGATGTGTCCCAGCTCGATGCCCAGCTCAAGCAGCCGGTCGGCGAGCCACGGACCGTTGCGGTCTTGGACCCGCCCGCTCAAGACCTCGGTTCCGGTGACTACGATGCCCGCGCGTGCGCTCACGGCATGAGCCTACGCATCGGTGGTCCGGGGGCTGTCGCGCAGGCGTCTCGAATCAGCGCACTTGATGCGGTCCGCGCGGGATTTGGCTACCAACGCCGGTGGCGCTACCACAAGATGGCCTGGCCGCCCACGGTCGCGCCCGTCATCGGCCACCGCTGGTGGCCCTGGCGATCCGTGACGATCGGCGCCATGATCTGCTCGATAACGTTGGCGGCCAGAACCTTTCGGAAAGCTGGCGGCGATCGGGAGCTATTAGGCTCCGGTGCCTGAACCGCCCGGTTGTCCGGGCTGTCCCGGTTGTCCCGGTTGTCCGGGTGTTCCTCCGGGGCCGGGCTCTCCGCCGGCACCACCCTCGCCGCCCTGTCCCGGTTGACCGCCGAAGCCGGGCGCCCCACCTGGGCCGCCGTCGCCGCCTCGGCCGCCGGCTCCGCCTCGGCCGCCGTCGCCGCCTCGGCCGCCGGCACCACCTCGACCGCCCGCACCGCCTCGACCTCCTGCGCCGCCGGCGCCGCCCGGGCCGCCAGCTGCGTCGTCGATGGGAGCATCCCCGGTCATGCGGTTCGCCCCGGTGTCAGAGCTGGGCAACGCTTCATCAGTCTTCCTTCCTTCGGCTCGTGTCAAGTTACCGCGATGCGGCGCGCATGCTGATCGGAACTGCCTAGCCCCTGCCGCAGCGTGGAGTTGTCGCTCGTCGCTGCCCGGCCGTCGCCTAGGCGACGAGACCGGCGATCCGCACACGTGGGCGAGGCCCTTCTCCGCGTTCGCCGCCGCGTCGGCACGGTCGGCTCGTCCTGGCTAGGCCGGATCGTGCCGGCAGACTGGCTACAGTACTTGTCCGTCCTGGCCCGGTGAATCGTCGGTGCCGCCCGGGCCGGGGTCATCCCCATCGCCGCCCTGGCCGACGGTGGCAGTACCCGTCGCTGCGGCGACGTTACCGCCGTTGCCGGCGCTGCCAAGGGCACCAAAGCGTTGCCGCCATCGCCGCCGTCGCCACCGGAGCCGCCGTTGCCGCGATCACCGCTGCCCGATCGAGCTGTAGCCAGCGCCACCGTCACCGCCGTTACCGCCACTGGTCGCCGGAGCCCCTTCGGCGCCGTGTTTCACCAATTTTTTTCTACAACGGATCTTGCACCACCACCAGGGCCATGGTTTGACAAAACCGGTCCAAGCGGTGCTGAAAGAATGTGCGCATGATCGACTTAGAGGTGCGCCAGGCTGACGTGACCAAGCTCGAACTCGACGCGATCACCAACGCTGCCAATACACAGCTTCGCCATGCCGGTGGTGTGGCTGCGGCGATCGCTCGTGCCGGCGGGCCCGAGGTACAGCGCGAATCGAATGAGAAGGCGCCGATCGGGCTCGGCGAAGCGGTCGAGACCACGGCCGGCGAGATGCCGGCGCGCTACGTGATTCACGCGGCGACGGTGGAGCTCGGTGGCCCAACCTCCGCGGAAATCATCTCGATGGCCACCGCGGCTACCTTGCGTAAGGCCGATGAACTCGGTTGCCGGTCGTTGGCCCTGGTGGCGTTCGGCACCGGCGTCGGCGGCTTCCCGCTGCAGCACGCGGCACGGCTGATGGTCGGCGCCGTTCGACAGTATCGGCCGAATTCCCTTGAGCGGGTGGTGTTCGCGGTCCACGGCGAGGCCGCCGAGCAAGCGTTCCTGGCTGCGGTCCAGGGGTAACGGATTTAACAGTCGGTTGCCGGCTCGGACAGGTAACGCTCGACGGTCTCTACCTTTTGCGTCATCGCATCGGCGGCTCCGTGCCGCCAGTCGACCTTGATCACGGTACTGACGCGCGGTGCACGCGCAGCCACGGCTTGCACCGCGCGCCGCACGACTGCCATGACTTCGTCCCAGGTATCGCCCTCGATCACGGTGAACATCGAATCCGTCTTGTTGGGCAACCCGGATTCACGGACAACCCGAACCGCGTCGGCGACAATCTCGCCGACGCCCTCCCCCACACCCATGGGCGTGACGGAAAAGGCGACAAGCACCGACATACCGATGAGCGTACCCAGACCACCGACGTGGCGTTCCAGACTGGCCTGGCAGCATCGAGGGCCATGCGGGTTCTGGTGCAGCGGGTTTCATCGGCTTCGGTGTCGGTAGAGAATCGGGTGGTCGGTGCCGTCCGGCCGGATCGGCAGGGCCTGCTCGCCTTCGTCGGTGTCACCCACCACGACGATGTCGGCAAGGCTCAGCGGCTGGCCGAAAAGCTCTGGAACTTGCGTATTCTCACCGACGAGAAATCCGCGTCCGACGTCAACGCGCCGATCTTGGTGGTTAGCCAGTTCACCCTGTACGCCGACACCGCAAAGGGTCGGCGGCCCTCCTGGAACGCGGCCGCGCCGGCCGCGGTGGCCGAGCCATTGGTTGGGAAGTTCGCCGAGGCGTTGCGAGCATTGGGTGCCCGGGTAGAGGCCGGGGTTTTCGGGGCGCACATGCAGGTCGAACTAGTCAACGATGGTCCGGTGACCGTCATGCTGGAGCTATGAGGACAGAGGAGAACCGATGACAACACCGGAATATGGGTCGCTTCGTTCCGACGACGATCAGTGGGACATCATCAGCGGCGTGGGCTACACCGCCCTGTTGGTGGCGGGCTGGCGAGCGCTGCACGCGGCGAGCCCGGAACCGCTGGTTCGCGACGAGTATGCCAAACATTTCATCTCGGCTTCGGCGGACCCGTATTTAACCGGCCTGCTCGTCAACCCCGGAACCTCCGAGGGCGAGACCGCTTTCCCGCGGCTCTACGGTGTCCAGACTCGGTATTTTGACGATTTCTTCGGTTCGGCCGGCGACGCTGGAATCCGGCAAGCCGTCATTGTCGCCGCCGGCCTGGACTCTCGCGCTTACCGGCTCGACTGGCCAGCTGAAACGACGGTTTTCGAGATCGACTTACCGAAAGTCTTGGAATTCAAGGCACGGGTACTGGCCGAGCAGGGCGTGCAGCCCACGGCCCGCCGAGTTGAGGTGGCAGCCGATTTGCGCGCCGACTGGCCCGCCGCCTTGCTGGCCGCCGGGTTTGATCCACAAAGGTCCAGCGCCTGGTCGTTGGAGGGATTGCTGCCGTATTTGACGGGCGAGACCCAAGAAGCCCTGTTCACCCGCATCAGCGAGCTGTGTGCACCGGGCAGCCGGGTTGCCGCGGGTGCTTTGGGATCGCGCTTGGACCACGCGCAGCTAGAGGCTCTGGAATCGACCCACCCAGGGGTCAACATGTCCGGTCACGTGAACTTCTCCACGCTCACCTACGACGACACGACCGATCCGGCAACGTGGCTGGCGGCCCACGGCTGGACCGTCGAACCCGTGCGTAGCACGCTTGACTTACAGGCCGGTTATGGAATGACGCCGCTGGATGTAGATATTCGGATCGATAGTTTCATGCATTCCGAATACATAGCGGCCGCCCGCTAGGGCGTGAGCAAGATCTTCACATCGTCGCCTGACCGCGAGGCCGCAGTCGCATAGCCATTGGCCGCTTGATCCAACGGCAGTGTTGTGGTGAAGATGCCGTCCACGTTGAGTCGGCCGGCCCGCAGCAGCGGGATCAATTCGGGCCAGGTGCGCTGTACCGGCGCGGTGGTCATACGCAGCGTGATGCTGCGAATCAGACAGCTGAGTGCGGGCAGCGGAAACGGCTGCAGATCATGTACGCCAACAACCGAGACGGTGCCGCCGGGCCGCACCGAATTGAGCGCGTCGGTCAGCGACGCATCCGTGGCCACGGCGTCGATCACCGCGTCGGTGCCGCGGCCACCGGTGGCGCCGAGGATGGCCTCGGCGGCAGGGCACCTGATCGGGGTGCCACCCCAGGCGGCGGCACGCTGTAAGCGACCCTCGACGCGATCTACTGCGAAAACCGTTGCTGCGCCATGCATAAACGCGCTGCGGAGCGCGCATAGGCCGACCGCCCCCAGGCCGATCACCGCCACCGAACCGCCGAATGGAATATCGGCCCGCTGCGCGGCGGCCCACCCGGTGGCCAGATTGTCGGTGAGCAGCAGTGCCTGCTCGGTGGTGATGCCGTCGGGAATCTTGAGCACTTGAAAATCGGCGGTCGGTACGGCCAGCAGGTCGGCCTGTGCGCCGCCAAGCGCACCGGAGCCAAAGATCCGCAGACCGGAGAAACACTGGACCGGATCACGGGTTGCACACCCGGGGCAGGCGCCGCATCCGGCGACTGAGGACACCATGACCCGATCGCCGACCTTGACGGTGCGTACCACGGGCCCAGCCTCGACGACCGTGCCGACCGCTTCATGCCCCAGGGCCACCGGGTCGGCGAGCGGATAATCGCCGTCGTAGAAATGAAGGTCCGAGCCGCAGATGCCGGCGGCCTGCACGGCGACGATCACGCCGTCGGGACCGGGTAACGTCGGATCCGGACGGGTGTCGACGCGGACATGGCCTGACCCATTGATGACTACCGCGCGCATATCGGCGTGCTCACTTCCTTTTCCGAAGGACGAATTCGGACCAATCGGGTTCGCGCACCGCGGTCCAATACTGGTCGAGGCGCCACGGACTGACAGTGTGAATCTCTCCGTCGGCGTTTTTGAAGTAGGAGTGTTTGACCGCAGGGTGTGACCACACCATCTTCTTGATCTCGGCTTGAGTGCGTTGATGCCACTGTCTGGCCGCACCCACGGTTGGCTCCAGAGAATGCAAGCCAGTTCTTGCCAAGTGCGCCAAACACAGGCTGATGTAGCGCATTTGGAGTTCGGAATTGAAGATCAGGCTGCCGCCGTGAGCCAGATGAGCACCGGGACCGTAGATGAGGAAGAAATTGGGAAAACCCGGGACCGTGATGCCCAGATGGGCGTAAGGACGTGTGCCCCACGTCGCATGCAGGTCGACACCGCTGCGGCCAACGACTTTCAACGGCCACAACACCTGTGTGTGTCGAAATCCGGTGGCGTAGACGATGACATCGACGTCGTGTGCCGCGCCGTCTGAGGTGACCACACCGTGGGGTGCGATCCGCTCGATCGGCGTGCGCACCAGCTCGACGTTGTCGCGCTGCAGGGTTTGTAGCCAGCTGCCGTTGTCTTGCAGCGTCCTTTTCCCGGTGGCGGGATAGTCGGGCATCACCTTGGCCAACAGATCGTCGTCTTCGCCGACCTGGCTGCTGATCCATTGAGCGAACATCATTCGGGCGGCAGCGTTGATGTCGCTGACGGCGTGATCCTGATCGGCGTAGCTGGGGTCAATCCGCGCCGCATCGAGACCCTTGTCGGCGCCGGGCCACATGACCAGGAACCGGTACCACCGTCCGTAGAAAGGAAGATGGCGCATCGCCCAGTGCACACCCTCACCGACGCGCTCGTGGTACATGGCGTTGGGGAACATCCACTGCGCGGTTCGCTGGAACACGGTGAGGTGCTTGACATCCTGGGCAATCGCGGGCGCGATCTGGAACCCGCTGGCTCCGGCTCCGATCAGGGCGACCCGCTTGCCGGTGAGTTCGACGGAGTGGTCCCACGCCGCGGAGTGAAACGCGGGGCCCGCAAACGTATCTGCCCCGTCGAACTCGGGGATGTTCGGCCGGTTTAGCTGGCCGACCGCGGTAATGATGGCGCGCGCCGGCACGGCGCTCGTCTGGCCATCGGCCGATCGCAGTGAGATATTCCATACGCCGTCGTCGTCGTTCCACTCGGCAGCGACGACTTCGGTGTTCCATCGGACGTGGTCGGCCAGCTCGTGCTTGGCCATCACCCGAGTGAAGTAATCCTGCAGCTCGGGTTGCTCGGCGAAGAAGTGATTCCAGTCGTTGTTGGGTTCGAAGCTGTAGCAATAGAAGTGGTTTGCCACATCGACACGCGCACCGGGATAGGTATTCTCCCACCATGTTCCGCCGGGACCGGCGTTCTTCTCCACGATGGTGAAAGGGATGTTGGCTTGTTTGAGGCGGATTCCGGCCAGGATGCCGGATTCTCCGCAGCCGACGACCAGGACGGGGAGCTGGGCCGCATACCGGGTTGGCACCGGCGCGGTGCGCCGGGGGTCGAGTCCGCCGAGGTCCAATTCCTCCAAGACCAAAGGTAGGTAGTCGTTGGGTACATGCTCACAGGCTGCCCAGTCCAGCATTTCTCTGATGAGTTCTTGCCTCAGCGGTTCGGGTTCGGGGCATCCCCGGTCTCGATACTCGGTGATCACGGTGAGGGCTGCGGCGCGCGCTCGGGCCTTGTCTTCCTCAGACATGAAGCCCTGGACCTCGTTGAGGAAGATGCCCAGCTGTTTGAACTCGCGGATGAAGCGGGGATCGCCAGTAATGTGGACGAGCGACAGCAGCAGGGTCGGGATGCTGACGTCCTCGAGCGCGGCCGCGATATCGGGTGTGGACGTGCTGAACGGCAGGCCGGCGTAGGGGCTGCGCATCGAGCCGTTCCTTTCGGTGAACTCTAATTACGATACTAACCGTTTCGTAATTAGCCAGCACCACGCTACCGTCGGCGGGCGCCCGCGGCAAGGGTCGCACATGTCGGCCGGCGGGAGCCCGAGTCACGCTGGCGGATCAACGTACGGGCGCGCCACCTACGGCCGCCGGCGACGCGGCTGTCGGCGGCGGGCAATGCTCTGGCTCGGCAATTGGCTCCCGCGTAGCCTTCAGCTGGGATGCCAACAGATCGAACGATGTCCCGGCTCCGGTCGAGGTGCGGGTGGCGCCGGGCGGTGCCGGCATACGTGGAATTGGGTGAGCGTTGTAGTGACGATTCTTACCGCCTGCAGCGGCTTCCTGCTCGCCGTCCTCTGGATGGATCTGATTTTCGACTCTCAGATAGTGCGCCAACGACGTTCGGGCGCGTCCCTGCCGGAGCCGGTGTTGGCATCCATCGCAAGCTACTACCACCGCGCGACCACCACGTCGCGGCCGATGAGCCAGTTGATTGCTGTGGTGATGCTGATGTTATTAGGCGCCTGGGGGCTGCGCGCGGTTCAGGGGCAGGATCCGAGTTGGCTCCTGGCGATGTCGGTTGTGCTGGCTGGGGGTCCGATCGCCCTGGCGCTCACACATACGGTGCCCAACGCGATTCGCCTTGGCAAGCGATTGGATAGTCCGGCGGTGCAGACCCGCCTTGCGCGATCCATCCTGCGGGATCATGTGCTCTGCTTCGGGTGCATGCTGACATTCGTCGCGCTATGGGTCATGCACGACATGCCGTAGCCAATCTGGCTATGGTTGCCCATGCTCAGCGCCGGTTCGGACGCCAAAATCGAGGCAAAGCCTGGGCGCCTGGTCGCACCGCCGCACCGGGTACTAAACTAGAACACGTTCCATTTTAACTGGCGTCCCGGGGAGCAGGCATGCACACCGCCATTTGCGACGAGCTTGGTATTGAGTTTCCGATCTTTGCCTTCACGCATTGCCGCGATGTGGTCGTGGCGGTGAGTAAGGCCGGAGGGTTCGGTGTCCTAGGTGCGGTTGGGTTCACCCCCGAGCAGTTGGAAATCGAGCTCAACTGGATCGACGAGCACATCGGCGATCACCCCTACGGCGTCGACATCGTCATCCCGAACAAATACGAGGGTATGGACGCACACCTATCGGCCGAGGAACTGGCCAAGACCTTGCGGTCTATGGTGCCCAAGGAGCATCTGGACTTTGCCCGCAAGATCCTGGCCGACCACGGCGTCCCGGTTGAGGATGCCGACGAGGACAGCCTGCAGCTGTTGGGGTGGACCGAGGCGACTGCCACCCCGCAGGTCGAGGTCGCCCTAAAGCACCCGAAGGTGGCGATGATCGCCAATGCGCTGGGAACCCCACCGGCGGAGATGATCACGCACATCCACGACGCCGGCCGCAAGGTGGCCGCATTATGCGGCTCTCCGTCGCAGGCCCGCAAGCACGCAAACGCCGGCATCGACATCATCATCGCCCAAGGTGGCGAGGCCGGCGGGCATTGCGGCGAGGTGGGCTCGATCGTGTTGTGGCCGCAGGTGGTCAAGGAGGTGGCACCGGTCCCGGTCCTTGCCGCGGGTGGCATCGGCAGCGGCCAGCAAATCGCTGCGGCACTCGCGCTGGGTGCTCAGGGGGCCTGGACCGGCTCACAGTGGCTGATGGTCGAGGAGGCTCAGAACACCCCGGTCCAACAAGCGGCCTATGCGAAGGCGACCAGTCGTGACACCGTCCGGAGCCGTTCGTTCACTGGCAAGCCGGCCCGGATGCTGCGCAACGACTGGACGGAGGCTTGGGAGCAGCCCGACAACCCGAAGCCGCTGGGCATGCCGCTGCAGTACATGGTCTCCGGGATGGCAGTGCGGGCTACCAACAAGTACCCGAACGAGACGGTCGACGTCGCGTTCAATCCGATCGGGCAGGTTGTCGGGCAATTCACCAAGGTGGAGAAGACGGCGGCAGTCATCGAGCGCTGGGTCCAGGAGTACCTGGAATCAACCACCAGGCTGGACGAGCTCAACGCCGCTGCCGTCTGACGACGCCCGCGGACGTCGCGGACGCGGGCTCGCTCGGCCTAGTCCAGTTCTTCGTCGGTGCCCGTGAAGACCTCTTTGACTCTGTCCACGGCGTGGGTGGCGATGTCGATGGAACTCTGCACGATGCCGCTGGTACCGCCGGCGATGTCGCCACGGATGATGTCGCTGGCGTTTTCGACGATGTCGGATGCCTTCTCGACAGCGTTGGTCGCAATGTCCCTGGCCGCGTCGACTGCATCTTTGGGATTGATGGCCATCGAAGGCTCCTATTCGTTGTCGGATGCTTGATACGACTGTAGACCTGGCGAATTCACCATGTGCAGGCCGAAGTCACCAGCGGACCGGTCGTATCAGTAGTCGACCAGCGTGCGCCAGTACTGCTCCGGAATTTCGCCGCCAGACCGCAATACCCGCGCCAGCCCGACGGCCATCGCGATTCCGAGCAGACCCAGCCACAATCCCGCGAGCCCGATAAGCCACCACAGCACTGCGGTAATCGTCGGCCATGGTGAGAGCAGGGCGAGCGCCGGTGCAAAGAAGAAACCGGCGCCTATGTACCAGGCCGAGCCGGCACGATCCGACGCCAGCACAAACCGCAACCACCGCGGGATCGGAGACTGTACTGGCGCACGATCGGTCGTCATCGGCCTAGCTCAACGTGACTACTCGGGTGGGAAGAATCCGGCCCCGGTAAACCACCCCGTTTGCCAACCCTTGGCCCCCAGGCACAGCATCGGCAGGCCGTCTTGGGACTGTGCGGCGGACTGCGGACCCGGGCATGGAGCACCCGGCTGCTGCACGCCGTACAGCGGGTAAGAAATCACCCAATAGCCGACCGTGGCGGCCGGGAACTGGTTGGGCGGCGGGAAATGACAGGCCTCGGCCTGGCCGCTGGGGCCACGTCCGAAGATGAAGCGCTCGTAGTTATCACACGGCGCGCCCAGTGATGCGTCATAGTTCATGCCCGGCACGTCGCCCTCGTAGCGGCCATTATCGGCGGCAACGACCGGTGCAAGACCGATGGCGGCACCCCCGATCGCAGTGGCGGCGAGCAGTTCCCGAATCATGTTCCACCCCTCCGAGGCGCCAGCGACTTTCACAAAGCATAACGATTGTGGCGTGGCCCACAAGATCGCTGGCCGGCCACCGCCCGCCCCGGAGATGCGGGCCCCGGCAAGTTGTTGTGCTATCTGCAGATCGGACGACAACGGCCCGCCCGACGGCCGTTGCGCACCCTGCCGGTCGCCGCCGAGTACGACGGGGTCGATCATCCGGTAGTCGGTTGCCCAACGATGCGCATGACTCGTGTTGGTTCGGGTATCCGTTGCATGGGAGGACTGCCAAGCGGTGACACACTCCAACCGCGGGACCAATGAACACGTTGCAATTTCTCGTTGCAGATCCTGCTTCAATGCTTCCCAACCGCGGTGGAGCAATGGATTATGGGCACTAGACGAAACTAACGGAATTCGCATCGAGGAGTGGGCACATGCCAGCTGCCGAGCCAACCACCAACCCAGTTCCCAATCTGCCTCCCGGTTTTGACTTCACCGACCCGGACATCTACGCCGAGCGGCTGCCGGTTGAAGAGCTGGCAGAGATGCGGCGCAGCGCACCGATCTGGTGGAACGAGCAGCCGATGGGCCGCGGCGGGTTTGACGACGGCGGTTTTTGGGTGGTGACAAAGCACAAAGACGTCAAAGAAATTTCGCTACGCAGCGACGTCTTCTCCAGCCTGCAAAAGACCGCTTTGCCGCGCTACAAGGACGGTACAGTCGCCGAGCAGATCGAGCGGGGCAAATTCGTCCTACTCAATATGGACGCGCCGCAGCACACCCGGCTTCGCAAAATCATCTCCCGGGCCTTCACACCCCGTGCGGTCGAGCGCTTGCGGGCCGACCTCGACGAGCGCGCCCGGCGCATTGTCGAGGCCGCGGCCGCCGAGGGCTCCGGCGACTTTGTCGAACAAGTGTCCTGCGAGCTGCCGCTACAGGCGATCGCAGGGCTGATGGGGGTGCCGCAGGAAGACCGCAAGAAGCTCTTTCATTGGTCCAACGAGATGGTGGGCGACCAGGATCCCGAGTTCGCCAACAACGACGCCATGACCGCATCTGTCGAGTTGATTATGTACGGCATGCAGATGGCCGCGGACCGGGTGAAGAACCCGCGTGAGGACCTTGTCACCAAGCTGGTCGAGGCCGACATCGACGGACACAAGCTCTCCGAAGACGAGTTCGGCTTTTTCGTCATTCTGTTAGCCGTCGCCGGCAATGAGACCACTCGGAACTCGATCACCCAGGGCATGATGGCGTTCACCGATCATCCCGATCAGTGGGAGCTGTTCAAGAAGGACCGTCCCGCGACCGCGGCAGACGAGATCGTGCGGTGGGCCACCCCGGTGACATCCTTCCAACGGACCGCGCTGGAGGACTACGAGCTGTCGGGTGTCCAGATCATGAAGGGACAGCGGGTGGTGATGTTCTACCGTTCCGCCAACTTCGACGAGGAGGTGTTCGACGACCCGTTCACCTTCAACATCTTGCGTAATCCGAACCCGCATGTGGGGTTTGGCGGTACCGGTGCACACTATTGCGTTGGCGCCAATTTGGCGCGGATGACGATCGACTTGATGTTCAACGCAATTGCCGAAGTGATGCCGGATCTGGAATCTATCAGCAGACCCGAGCGGCTGCGGTCGGGCTGGCTCAACGGTATCAAGCATTGGCAGGTCGATTACCACAGCACTGGCGCGGCTAAATGCCCTGTCGCGCATTAGATCCGATCTGACGGAGTTGACATGGCTACCCATAAAGCGATTCAAATACGTTCCGCGGGAGCTTCGTTAGAGCTGGTGGACGTTGAGACAACGTCGCCGGCTCGTGGCGAGGTGCGCATAGCGGTCTCCGCATGCGGCATCTGCGGGACCGACCGTGCCTTAGCCAACGGCGGTTTTCCGAACATGTCGTGGCCATTGACGCTGGGGCACGAGATCGCAGGAACCATAGCCGAACTCGGTGAGGACGTCGATGACTTCGGGGTTGGGGACCGGGTCGCGGTTGGCTGGTTCGGCGGACACTGCAACCGCTGCGACCCGTGCCGCACGGGCACGTTCATCCATTGCGCCAACTTGAAGGTCCCGAGCTGGCACTACCCGGGTGGCTACGCAGCGTCGGTGACAGTCCCGGCCAACGCGCTGGCCCGGATTCCCGCCGAGCTCTCTGATGCCGAGGCCGCACCGATGGGCTGTGCGGGCGTCACGACATACAACGCGTTGCGTCACACCAAGGCGCTGCCCGGCGACCGGGTGGCGGTCCTCGGTGTTGGGGGCCTGGGCCACCTCGGCGTGCAATTCTGCAGAGCGATGGGCTTTGAGACAGTTGCGATCGCACGAGGCGCGGCCAAGGGTGAGGATGCCCGCCAGCTGGGCGCCCACCACTACATCGACTCCACCGCTGGTGATGTTGCCGAAGCGCTCCGACGCCTCGGCGGCGCGGCGGTCGTGCTCGCCACGGCGGCAAATTCCGCGGCGATGGCCGAAACCGTGGGGGGCCTACTCCCGGGCGGTGAACTGGTTGTCATCGGTGTGACGCCGGACCCGTTGCCGATCAGTCCGTCCCAGCTGATCATTCCGGGGATTAGTGTCACCGGTCACCCTGCCGGTACGGCTAAAGACATCGAGGAAACCATGCACTTCGCCGTCTTGTCGGGTGTGCGGGCATGGATCGAAGAGCGACCGCTCGCGCAGGCGGCGGAAGGCTATGCGGCCATGGAGCAAGGCCGGACGCACTATCGCATCGTCTTGACCGGGTGAGCGGCGGCTTGAACAAATAGAGTCGGCACGTGGGTGACGCGCGGTGGACGCTCGACGGTTCCGACGGTGAGTTGCTGGTTCGCACCGGTGTAGCGGGGAGAGCCGCGCGAATGGGTCACCGCCTGAGCATCGTGATGACCCGATGGCAGGCAACGGTGTGCTGGATTGCCGGCGAACCCGACAGCGCAGAGCTTTCCGTCGATGTCGATTCGCTTGAGGTACTGCGCGGCGAGGGTGGCGTCAAAGGCCTATCCGGCCCCGAGAAGGCTCTGGTGCGAAGCAATGCGCTGAGGTCGCTCGGCGCCGACCGCTATCCGAATATTCGCTTCGTCGCGGATGGTATCGACAGGACCGCCGAGGGATACCGCCTCGCCGGGACGCTGTACGTCCGGGGAAAGTCACGTCCGCACGTAATCAACCTGCGCACAACGGATCTCGGCGACTCGTGGAGAATGTGCACCGAAGCGACGGTTCGGCAGTCCGATTACGGCGTCAAGCCATACTCGATGCTGATGGGCGCGCTGCACGTCGCCGATGAGGTGACCGTAACCTTCACCGCGGTTCACACCAAAGACGATTGACCACGCGGAGCGTGCGCAACTGCTGGGCACTCGCCAGCGCCTCGGCTTGGGCTCAGCTGAACCTGACTACTCCGGCGGTGGCGCGTCCTGCTCGCCGTAACTGCCGGGGATGTGCTTGAGCACCCTGGTCAACAGCGGTGACCCAGCGCCGTCCCCTGGGTTTTGCTGGTGCATGACCCCGTTGGGTTGTTCGTCCGGCGCGGGTTCGGTGACCTGCTCGTCGGCGGCCAGCCGCACCGGCTCCCGCTGCGTCGTGGGGTGGGGTGCTGGAGCGGGCGCTTGGGCCTGCACCGGCGTGGGAACCGCCGGCGCCACAGCTTCTGCAATCTGGGGCGTCGACTTGGGCGTTGCGCGTCCGGACGGCTCGGGATGTCTGTCCGGGGTGAGCTGCAGACCTAGCGCCAGCGATACCGAGGCCACAAAGGTCACTGCGGCGGCCCCCAAGGTGGTTGCCGCCCCGGCGTAGCGACGAGATCGTCTGGGCACGACCACAGGGTCATGGGCTGGCGCCACCAGCCGCAGGTCGGTGAACTCGGTGCTCTGCGCCGCGGCCAACGCCGCGCCCCGCGCAATTGTCACTTGCGCCATGGTTTGCGCGAAAACCGGTACCGGCAAGGTCTTTTCGAGCTGCCAGGAGAATCCGCTGACGTTGTCGTCCGAGCCGACCACGACCACGGCGGCCGGGCGCCAGGCGCTCCGGTCAAACATTCCGGTCAGCCAGGACGTCAGCCCGTCGAAACCACCGCGGACATGCTTGATTGCCGTGCGATTCTGCCCATCCTGGGTATCGACCATGACGACGGTTGCCGATTCGTGCTCCAGCAGGCAAACCGCGGTCTGCTCATAGCCGATGACTGGCGCGATGGCCTCCGCCAACGTTTCGACGGCATCCAGCAGCCGAACCGGCACCACGTTGTCGAAGCCCGCGTCGGTCAGTGCCTCCAACAACAGCGCGGCCTGCGCGGATGCGTCGTCATTCCAGGTCACGCCGATGATCCGCAGACGGTGTTCGCCCTGGTTCGCCAGGTCCTGGGCCCGCAGGACCTCTTGTGCCACCTGCGCTGCGGAATGAACCGCGAGCACACCGCGACCTCCGTGCAATTGCGATTCGTGGTGATCCAGGATGGCGCCATCCGCGCCGTGCCCTTCCGCGAGGACCCACCCGACGGTGGTCGGCGTTACTGATAGCCCAAGTACCGTATCCAAAATTTCGCACCTCAATCGTTCCCAGACCGTCGACACCCGCGGCACGCGATCGCGCACCATGGGGCCCTGGTGTGCTGGTTGCGAGCGCCGGAACGGACCGAGATAGCGTGGTCTCCATCGGCTTGTCTCGACAGAGAGTACGCGGTCGACGCAAGTCGGGCTCCCGCGGACCGCAAATCCGCAGGTGACTCACAAGTAAGGCGGCGTTCAGGTTCCGCCGAGGGCGCAATACCGACCGTCGGACGGTATGCCAATATTCCCCGATTTCTCCGGCTCGAGGCCGTCGGTCAACCGTCGGTAAACCGTCGGTAAGCCATTGAAAGGTTGCTCTGCGGTTTATGCCGGGTCGCGTTAGGGCCATATCGGAAATTGGGCGTAGCTGGTGGGCCGCCCATCGTCTGGTCCGAAACGTCGCTGGTCAATAGGTATAGGGCGGGTTCGAACGGGGCCGATCGGTACCGCCGGGAGGTCGGATGGGGAGACGTTGAGCCGCTTGTCGCGCGCCTAGCACAGTTGCTGCTTGTGCGCCGGTAACCGATATCGAAATGAAATGACTTCGCGTCCCGATCGACATTTGGCCGACCAACGCGGTAAGTTCTGCCGGAAGCACACGACTACATACGGACAAGGGGCATAGGTATGACAGACGTGAGCGGGAAGATACGGGTCTGGGGACGCCGACTCATGGTCGGCGCGGCGGTGGCCGTAACCCTTCCCGGCCTGGTCGGATTCGCCGGCGGAGCAGCGACCGCGGGGGCGTTCTCGCGTCCGGGTCTGCCCGTTGAGTACCTGCAGGTGCCTTCCGCCTCGATGGGGCGCAGCATCAAGGTCCAATTTCAGAGCGGCGGAGATAACTCGCCAGCGGTGTACCTGCTCGACGGTCTACGGGCACAGGACGACTACAACGGCTGGGACATCAACACCCCGGCGTTCGAGTGGTACTACCAATCGGGCCTGTCGATCGTCATGCCCGTCGGCGGACAATCCAGCTTCTACAGCGACTGGTACAACCCCGCCTGCGGCAAGGCTGGCTGCTCGACCTACAAGTGGGAGACCTTCCTGACCAGCGAGCTGCCCCAGTGGCTGTCGTCCAATCGGAGCGTCAAGCCCACCGGTAGCGCCGCCGTCGGCCTGTCCATGGCCGGCTCCTCGGCGCTGATTTTGGCCACCTACCACCCACAGCAGTTCATCTACGCCGGCTCGTTGTCGGCCCTGCTGGACCCATCTCAGGGGATGGGGCCCAGCCTGATCGGTCTGGCGATGGGTGACGCCGGCGGCTATAAGGCTGCCGACATGTGGGGGCCCTCCAGTGACCCGGCCTGGGCTCGCAACGACCCCACCCTGCAGATTCCGACGCTGGTTGCCAACAACACCCGCCTCTGGGTCTACTGTGGTAACGGCACCCCGACCGAGCTGGGAGGGGCCAACGTCCCCGCGGAGTTCCTGGAGAACTTTGTGCGCAGCAGCAATCTGAAGTTCCAGGATGCCTACAACGCGGCCGGCGGGCACAACGCCACGTTCAACTTCCCGCCTAACGGCACCCACAGTTGGGAATACTGGGGTGCTCAGCTCAACGCCATGAAGGGTGACCTGCAGGCCACTCTGGGTTAAACGACTACTGCTACTGGGCTTGCCGGCCCCGGTTTCTCCGGGCCGTCAAGCCCAGTAGTTGTCTTCCGGACCGGTCCGTCTAGCGGATGGCAGTGAGCAGGCCGGTGATGTCTTTCCACCCGGTTGTGTCGTGGCGGTGATCGTTGATATTTCGGCACGGCCCAGCTAGGCGTAGGACGCCCACGCTGTTGTCGTCGCTGTGGCGGTGCACGACGGCGGTGACACCGTCTTTGGACAGGGTCCGGCCAAACACATGCTCGGCGGGTGCCAGCCCCTCCGTCCAGCCGTGCCCAACCAGGTCTGCGGCGATCTCGCCAAAATAGGTGTCGCCGTGCGCCTCCCGCGGAAGCACGAAGATCAGGTAAATCGTGCCTTGATACGGCGGATCGTTCAGGTTCTTGCACGACACCGGCAGATAGCCGGCCGTCGTGGTCCGCAGTCGGGCAAGGGCGACGATCTGTTGGGCCGACCCGACAACCTGGCGCTCGGTTTCGGTGTCGGTCAGCGGTTGGGCGGGGTGATCGATGGCATCGCGGGGACCGGAACGAAGCTCGTCCACCAACACCAAGGCTCCGCCCAGCAGCAAACAAGTCAAATACGCCGCGACCAGCACGAGACGAACTCCCGGTGTGCGCAACGATTCAGTGTTCGTCCTAGCGCGCTGGACCATCATCGGACTGGCCTGACATTTCCAGGACAGCGCTAGGTTAATCGAGCAGCAAATGCGCGGTCCGCGCGGCGAAGTGCGTTGCGGTGCGGCTGCTGCAGGCCCTGGGGCTCACAGGTGGCCGCGATTACCACGGCCGGCCCGGTGGCGTTGACTTTCATGCAGAGTGCACGTAACTTCCGTACTGAGAGTTTGTAAGTTACACAAAGGATAGCCGAGATGCCACAAGTCGCGTTGAGCCAGGCAACGATTGCCTACCAAGAGCTGGGACCCCAAGACTCGCCGCACCCTCCAGTGCTGTTTATCCACGGTGTTCTCGCCGACGAACGCTTGTGGTCTCAGGTCGCCGAAGGCCTTGGTGCCCGAGGCTTTCGGTGCATCCTGCCCACCTGGCCGTTGGGTAGCCACACCATTCCGGTCAACGCAGGTGCTGATCTCTCCCCCGCTGGCATCGCCGCACTCATCCACGAATTCATGGTTGCCCTGGACCTCACCGAGGTGACGTTGGTCGGCAACGACACCGGTGGCGGGCTGTGCCAGCTCGTCATCGACTCCTATCCAGACCGGGTCGGCTCCCTGATCTTGACCAATTGCGACGCCTTCGACACCTTCCCGCCCTTTCCGTTCACCTGGGTATTCGCCCTGCTGCGTGGTCCAAGATCGATCAAACTGTTGTTCGAGGCCCTGCGGCCAAAAGTCTTACGGCACTCTCCCCTGGGCTATGGCCTCTTGCTGAACAATCCCGATCCGGCGCTCACGTCATCCTGGCTGGAACCCTGCCGCGCTGACGCCCGCATCCGTCGTGACCTGGCCACGCTATTGCGGCATATCGCGGTCACCGACCTGACCGAGGTGTCGACGCGGTTCGGCCAGTTCACCAAACCAGTGACATTCGTGTGGGGTATGGGTGACCGATGCTTCGTCCCGGATCTGGCTCACCGGATGGCTGCGCTGTTCCCAAACGCCACGATGATCGAGGTGCCCAGGGCCAAAACGTTCGTTGCGCGGAACAATCCGTCGGCCGTGATTGACGCGATCGCGAACGTTGGCGCCCATCCTGGGTGACGTGCTGTGATGGCCGTCGTGGGTAGTCAAGTACGCCGAACCGTGACGGTTACTTCACCTACCTTGGTCGGCCAGCTGGCCGTCGTGGTTGCGGCCCTGATGGGCGCCTCGGTGCCCGCGTGGGCTGACGGACCCAGCGCACTGGTCGAGCTGGTCGACGCCGCAGCGCAGCGGTTGGCAGTGGCCGAGCCGGTGGCCGCCTTCAAGTGGAGTGCGCACCTACCCGTTGAAGATCCCGCGCGGGTCCAGCAGCAACTCGCCGAATTGGCGGACGCCGCCATCCGAGAAGCTGGGCCTGACCCCATCGATCCCGACTACGTCACTCGCGTCTTCGGCGACCAGATCAGTGCCACCGAGGCGATCGAGTACAGCCGCTTCGCGGAATGGAAGCTCAATCCCGCCGACGCGCCTTCCCCGCCTTCGGACTTGTCCGCGGCGCGCTCGGAAATCGACTCGCTGAACGTTAAGATTTTCTCTCAGATTGTGCTCAATTGGAGTTTGCTGCACGCGCCGGAGTGCGCCCGTGAGCTCGCCAACGCGAGCAGTGCAACGATACGGGCTCGTCGCTTTGACAGCCTGTATCAAAAGGCTCTGGCGTCGGCGACCCAGTCGTACTGCCACGCCCGGCCGCCAACCTGATCGACGCGTGGGACCGCCGTTTGCGCCAATCTCAAAGCGGTAGATAACCGATCTCACAACTTTTTCTAATCGGTAACGCTTTGACTACGTCCGTCGAAATGTCGGGCATGACGCACATCACGAAGCCTCTCATCAAGTCCGCCACGGCCGCCGGTTTCATCGTGGCTGCGATGTCTGTGTCCGCAGGTGTGGCGCGCGCCGATCTGATGAACTGGGAAGCCGTTGCCCAGTGCGAGTCCGGCGGTAACTGGACGGCCAACACCGGCAACGGTGCCTACGGAGGTCTGCAGTTCAAGCAAGCCACGTGGGAGGAGTACGGCGGCGTCGGCAACCCCGCAAATGCCTCTAAGCAGCAACAAATCGCCGTGGCTAACCGAGTGTTGGCCGGCCAGGGACCGGCCGCATGGCCGAAGTGCGCCACCGCTGGTGGTCTGCCGCCGGTGCCAGTGGTGCTGCCCAAACCGGTGCGGCAACTGGAGCAGACGGTGAGCCAGATCATCTCGATATTTGTGCCCCGTCAGTGAATATCGGGGGTTCGGTTACGCGCGTTACAGTGAGCGTGTTTGGATCGTCCCATGGAGGGTTCAGCGACGGTTCACATGGCGGCCCCAGCGGAGAAGATCTGGGATCTAATCGCCGATATTCGTAACACCGGACGGTTTTCACCGGAAACGTTCGAAGCCGAGTGGCTTGACGGCGCGAGTGGCCCTGCGCTCGGTGCTCGCTTCCGTGGTCACGTGCGGCGCAACGAGATCGGGCCGGTCTACTGGACTGTCTGCAAGGTGACGGCGTGCCAGCCAGGCCGCGAATTCGGCTTTGCTGTCATGGTTGGCGACAAGCCGGTGAACAACTGGCTCTACCGGTTGGCGCCCTCGGGGGACGGCACCGATGTGACCGAGTCATTTCGACTCACGTCCTCGCCGCTGAGCTCGGTGTACTTCTGGTTGTTCGGTGGCTGGCTGCGGAAGCGCCGCAATATCCGCGACATGACCAAGACGTTGCACCGGATCAAAGATGTGGTCGAAGCGGAGTGAGAGGTGGCCGGACCTGATCGCATGAGATCGATCCTGATCACCGGCGCCGGTAGTGGAATGGGTCGAGAAGGAGTAAAGCTCTTCCACGCCAAGGGATGGCGGGTCGGTGCGGTGGACCGCAACGGCGACGGGCTCGCCGCGCTGAGTGCCCAGCTCGGTTCGCGGCTGTGGACCCGGGCGCTCGACGTGACCGACAAGACCGCATTGGAGTCCGCGCTGGCGGACTTTTGCGCCGACAACGTGGGCGGCGGGCTGGACATGATGTGGAACAACGCCGGCATCGGCGAAGGCGGATGGTTCGAAGACGTGCCGTATGACGCCGCGATGCGCGTGGTCGACGTGAACTTCAAAGCGGTGTTGACCGGTGCTTACGGCGCGCTGCCGTACCTCAGGAAAGCACCCGGAAGCCTGATGTTTTCCACATCATCCTCCTCGGCCACCTATGGCATGCCGCGGTTGGCTGTGTATTCAGCGACCAAACACGCGGTCAAGGGGTTGACCGAAGCGCTGAGCGCCGAATGGCACCGGCACGGGGTGCGAGTGGCCGACGTGCTACCCGGCTTGATCGACACCGCGATTTTGACCTCGACGCGCCAACATTCCGACGAGGGCGCTCCAACGCTCTCCGCGGAGCAGATCCGCGCCGGCGCGCCCAAAAAGGGCATGTTTCGACTGATGCCCGCGACCAGCGTCGCCGAGGCCGCCTGGCAGGCCTACCACCACCCAAAACGACTGCATTGGTACGTCCCCGCCAGCATCCGCTGGATTGATCGACTCAAAGGCATCAGTCCGGAATTCGTTCGTGGTCGAATCACCAAGGCTCTGCCCTCGCTCGAGGGCAGACGGCAGTAAGGTTTTCCTGGACGGCGGCGTTGACCACACTGGAGGTGGCTCGTGCAGAACCGATCGCTCGCGGTGGCAGGAGTTGCATTGGTCGTTGGCGCCGGCGTCTCGGCATGCGGTGGCACTCAGACGGTGCCCCGGCCGGCCGCGCATGTGACCATCGATGGCTACACGCACGTGGCTCGTCCCGCTGCATGCAGCCAAGAGCAGTCCTACCGGACTATCAACATCCCCGACCGAGACGGCGAGCTGCAAGCGACGGTGTTGCTCAGCGGTGAGCGGGTTATCCCCCAGTGGGTGAGAATCCGCAACGTCGACGGGTTCACCGGCAGCTTCTGGCAAGGCGGCGTTGGGCAGGCACACGTGGACCTTTCCCGTGGCCGCTACACAATCATCGGCAGCGCCTACGGAATCAACACCAGCAATCCCAACAAAGTCGTGACAACGGATTTCAAGATCGTCGCCGACTGCTGAACCGGTCTTCCGCCTCCGATCAGCCCTGCGCCGCGAGCCGCAACGAGCCTAGGCTTGGTCACACGCGTCGGTAGCCAGGTCGATCGATGGAGGAGCGGTGAGGGACAAACTGCACTGGTTCGCAATGCACGGGGTTATCCGCGGGATCGCCAAGATTGGGGTTCGGCGCGGCGAACTCCAGGCGCGGCTCATCGCCGATCCGGCCGTCGCAGCCAACCCAGCGCCCTTCTACGACGAGTGGCGTAGACATGGCCGCTTGGTGCGAACCCGGGTCAACTATCTGACCGTGGACCATCAACTCGCCCATGACCTGCTGCGCTCAGACGATTTTCACGTCATCTCATTCGGTGAGAATTTGCCAGCGCCGCTGCGTTGGTTGGAGCGCCACACCCGCGACGAGCAGCTCCATCCGCTGCGGCCACCGTCGTTGCTGGCGGTCGAGCCGCCCGATCACACGCGCTACCGCAAGACGGTGTCGGCGGTGTTCACCTCGCGGGCCGTGACCGCACTGCGCGATCAAGTCGAACAGACTGCAGTCAGCCTGTTGGATCAACTCGCCGAGCGGCCCGGGGTCGTCGATGTCGTTGGCCGGTATTGCGCGCAGCTCCCGATCGCGGTGATCAGCGAGATCTTAGGCGTTCCCGACCATGACCGACGGCGGGTCCTGGAGTTTGGCGAATTGGCGGCGCCGAGTTTGGATATCGGTGTCCCCTACCGGCAATACCAGCAGGTGCAACGGGGTGTAACGGGATTCAACAGCTGGCTCACATCGCATCTTGAGCAACTGCGACGAGCGCCGGGCGAGGACCTGATGAGCCAACTGATTCGGGTCGCCGACAGTGGAGATGCCGAAACGCACCTCGATGACGACGAACTGCACGCGATCGCCGGGTTGGTGTTGGTCGCCGGATTCGAAACCACGGTCAACCTGTTGGGCAATGGGATTCGCATGCTGTTGGATGCTCCCGAGCACCTGGACACCCTGCGCCGACGTCCCGAATTGTGGCCGAACGCGGTGGAAGAAATCCTGCGGCTGGATTCGCCGGTACAGCTCACCGCCCGGGTGGCTCGTAACGACGTCGAATTCGCGGGGATGCCGATCAAACGCGGGGAGATGGTGGTGGTGTATCTGGCCGGGGCCAACCGTGATCCGTCGGTGTTCCCCGACCCGCACCGCTTCGACATCGAACGCCCGAATGCCGGAAAACATCTTGCGTTCTCCACGGGTCGCCATTTCTGCCTGGGCGCGGCGCTTGCCCGAGCCGAAGGCGAAGTTGGTCTGCGCACATTCTTCGAGCACTTCCCCGACGCACGGGCAGCGGGTGCCGGAAGCCGGCGCGACACCCGGGTACTGCGGGGTTGGTCAACGTTGCCGGTGACCCTCGGACCGGCCCGCACGATGGCCGCCTGGTAGCGGATCTTCCCGCGCGGTGTTGACAGTCGTCGGCGGCACCGAGTGTTATGACGGTTATGACAGACCTATCTACGATAGCGGCCAGTGATGTGGTGCTCGGGATGTGGCAGGCGCTCTCGCGGCGTGACTGGGACGGCGTCAAGACGTTTTTGTCGGCGGATTGCCTTTATGTCGATATGCCGGTTCCCGCGGTATCGGCGCGGGGCCCGGAAAACATCGTGACGCGGCTAAAGATCGGGCTGGCGCCGCTGGCCGGCTACGAGAACCACGACGGGTTGCTGTTAGCCAACGGACCCGACGTTATGTACGAGCATTCCGAGACCTGGACCTTCGCAACCGGAGAACACGGGGTGCTCAGGTTCGTCACCGTCCACCGGGTGGTCGACGGCAAAATCACCGTCTGGAAAGACTATTGGGATTTCAACAGTCTCGTGACCTTCGCGCCGCCGCAACACTTCGAGAACTTGGCCAGCGGGGACACCAGCTGGGTTTTTGATGCTTCGGGGCTGGTCTGACGTCCCGACGTGCAGGGGCCGTTCGGGGCATCTAGTCCGGGCGAAAGGACCTGGAGGCCATATCAATCCATCATTTCCCGGTGGGCACTCCGACGGGAACTGCGTCGGCGCGCTAGCGCCTGAACTTGCGCCCACCAGCCGCCCGTTCGCCGCCAGTGCCACCAGACGAACCGGTTCGTGAGCCGGCACACCATGCCGGAACGCGTTCTATTGGTTGCCGAGCCGGTAGATACGGGTGGCGTTGTCATGCGCAATAAGATCAACGACTCGCATCGCATCGGGTGGGCTCCAGTCGCCGCTGTCCACAAAGCCCTGCAATACACGGTGAATGCCATTGCGCCACAACGTCGCACCAAGATAATGAAGTTCCGCCGGACCAAATCCGTCGGACGAATACAGGATCTTGCGGAAGGGCGCCAGCTCCAGTATCCGGGCAATAAACGCCGGTGCCCGAGCTCCCAGGTAGTTCACACTCAACCCGCCGTCGAGGTAGACATTGTTGAATGCTTGAGACAGATATCCGGCTTCGCGCTCGTAGGGATAGCAGTGCAACAAGACGATCGGCGTATCGCCGGACTGACGTAGGAAGTCAAGTAGGTAAAGCGGATTGGTCTTGTGTAGATCGCAGTCCCGGTCACCGAAACCGACGTGGAACTGCAGTGGCCTATCCAGTCTCAGTGCCTGATGCAAGCCAAAACGCAGCAGCACGCGGTCGTGTAGCCGGCTGCCCCCCTCACCGCGCCACCGCTTGGCCGCCTCAGCAACCTGCTGTGCCGAGGGCTCGGTCAGATCGCCGTCGAATCCGCCGCGGTAAGCCAGGATCGACTTGGTGCCGACCGCCGTCGCCATGCGCCGGTGCAGGATTTCCTCGAACGCCGACGCATAGTCGCCGGGCGCTTGGGCGGCCTGCTCGGCCACCTGCTCAAGCCGGACCACTTCGGCCGCTCGGGCTCCGGACAGGTCGGCCAACTCCGCCAATCCAGCGACCTCGGCCGGCATCCCAGTGTCGACCAGCCAATCGGTCACACCGGCGGCCGGCAGGAACAACCTGGCCAGCTCCGCTTCGCTAAACCGAGTGCGTCGTTCCCAATATAGTTGTGGGGCAGCATGCCTCGGCAACCCAATGATGGGGGCGCAGTGGTTTCGCACCGAAAAGCCTAGCTGCGAGTCGAATCCGGAGTCGAAGTTGGCAAGGGGTTGGGTATTGGCCTCGTTGAGTGCGTTCTCAAAGCGGTTCCTGTCCCCCGCCGTCGACCAGCATCCGTGGACGTGTTGGTCGACCAATGGCACTTGGGCGATGTGGTGCGCCAGACTGGGATCGGTGGACGCTGGCACCCTACAGACTCCAGGCCATCCGGAACTTGTCGGCCAGCTGCTCGGGGGCCAAATGGCCGTAGAGGTTTGACTCCAGCCGTCGGACCGCGACCACCAGATCTACTGCTGGATCACCCAGGATGGTGCGCATCAACTGTGAATTGTGTAGGGCTGCAATAGCGTCTGCTTGGGAATCGGGCAGCAGACTTATGCCTGCTCGATTGCGCTCGCCGTCAGAGAGCTTGGCGGGGTCAATCGTGGTCTCCGGCGGCAGCTCCGCTTTGCGGGTGATGCCGTCCAGCGCCATCCCGAGGATCGCCGCCGTCGCGAAGTACGGGTTTGCCGAAGGGTCCACCACCTTGACTTCGACATTCCCACCGCGCGGATTCGCCGGGCCCGCCATGATGAACCGCACTGCGGCCTCGCGATTTTCAGTTCCCCAACAGGCGTACGCCCCGGCCCAGTTGTGCGGCCGCATCCGCAAACCGGACACGATCGATCCGCATAGGATGCCCTGGGCCTGCGGCAGCCCGGCGAGCAGACCGGCCACCGCGGCCTCCCCGGCCGGGCCCATACCGCGGGCTCCTGTCCCCTCGGAAAATAGCGGTCCTTCCGGTGTTGCCAGTGAAAAGTGCTGATGGGCACCGGTTCCGGCGCCGGCGGCGAACGGGGCGGGGGAAAGGCTGACGCGTAGTCCATGCCGGCGGGCGGCGCGGCCGATGATGATCCGGGCCAGCACGAGTTGATCGGCGGCGGCCACCGGCGACAATGGTGCCAGCGAGAGCTCGAACTGGTTGGTCCCGTACTCCGGATGGAACTGCTCGAGCACGACACCGGCCGCGGTGGCTGCGGCCGTGACATCGCGGACGAAAGCCTCGTGCTCGAGCACGCCGGCCAGGCCGTACTGGGCCCACATGGCGGACGGCAGCGAGGCACCCTGGGCGTCCACAAGTAGGAATTCGATCTCGTGGCCGATCACTGCTTCGATGCCGGCCTCGGCGAGTGCGGCCTCGACGCGGCCCAGCGTCCCTCGACTACATCCGGGCACCGGCGTGCCGTCTTGCTCGAAGAACCCGGCTGGCGCCCAGGCCAATCCGTCGCCGATGATGCGCAACGCCGACAGATCGATACGCAGGCGCTGATCGCCCACCGCACTGGCATCATCGGTGAATGCGATGCCGCTCTGGTCAATGGCGAAGGAATGCCAGATCGGGCTAGCCCCCAGGCCGGGATCGGCGAATGTGTTGCTGCGGCGAATCGGTACGGTCTTGGCCAGGGTCAAACCGGCGGGGTTCACCACGGTGCCAATGACTAGGTCGACGCCCTCAGCCTCGAGTTGCGCGATCGCCGCGGCGGCGAGCGGTGTGGCTGTCATGGCAGCCATTCTGCAGTGCGGGCCGGTCCGGGTCGGGCGGAGGCGCGGTCATGCGCGACTGGGCAACGTCAGTTTGCAAGCCTGACCGATGTCGAGGGTCCGCAAGACCCGGCCCATCCCCACCCATAGCGCGCATGACAAGGCCAGGTCGGCCAGTAGTTCGTCGGAGAAGTGCTCACTGCAGCGGTTCCAGAAATCCTCGTCGTCGCGCAGTGCGGTGTGTTCGGTGGCGAACCGATAGGCGAACTCGGCTGCCAGCCGCTCCTGTTCGCTATAGCCCGGCCAGGTGCGCCACTGCGCGGCGTGGTCGTAGAGTTCCTCGTCGACACCGGCGGCGGGACCGTCGGCGTCTCGGGTGTTGGCACACACGACGCATTCGTTGTTGTCGGCGATCACCGCCCGCGCGAGTTCCCGGGTGCGCAGCGGCAGTCTGTTGCTGGTGTACACCGCACGGCTGAAAGCGGCCAGCGCTCCGCCAAGCTCAGGGGATTTGCCGATCCAGCCGGCTACGTCGTCGTCAGCGAATGTTCCGATTCGGCTCATGGCGCGATGTTACGCCCGGGTAGCGACCGAGATGAATCGTGTACGGTTCCTCGTCTTTACCGTGCCGCGGCCAGGCCGGCCGATCCCGCTACCGCATCCAGGTCCCCGTACCAGTCGCGTTGGACCAGGACAGCGTCCGTGACACGTTGCAGAGCGGCTTCGAATTCGTGGTGTTCTGGCGCCTGCTCGGTGCCGGTCGTGACCGCCAGGTGGTCGATCAGCCATTGATGGATCAGGACAGAAAGCGACTCCACCTGGTGCAGCCCGGATGGAGTCAGCGACAAGGTGTCGCCATCGCGCGCTACGTAACCGGTTTGGATCAAGCGGTTGAAGACGGGTTCGAGGACTTGATACGGCAGATGCAGGTGTCGGGCAATATCTGTTAGCCGTGCGGTTTCGAACAACCGCTGGTACTGATAGATCCGCAGTACCCCCCACAGTCCCGCGACATCGAGCGCACAATCAGGTTGTGTCGCAAGATGATTCAGTCGCATTCCGGGTGCGTCGTGCAGTATCCGTTTGACCGCGGCCTCCAACACGTCTTCGGGCGACTCGGTTCTCGGTACAGCGAACCCGTCGGCGAGGTCGCTGGCGTCGTCGTGGATGTCGGTCAGGGGTGCTTCCCGGAGCAGCAGTGCGAGGATGAATCCGACCGCGGCGATGATGGCCGCGCCGAAGAACACCTGCGTGAGTGAATCCGCATATGCCCGCACGACCGGGGCGGCCACCTCCGGGGGCAAGTGATGCAGGGCAGCCGGATTATGCGCGGCGGCGTGGGGCGCGATGCTGGACGCCAGCGCCGGGCCCAACCGCTCTTCGAGGAAGTTCGCGAAGAGCGCGCCGAATGTCGCCGCACCAAACGCAGCGCCGATCACCCGAAAGAACGTCACCCCCGAGGTTGCCACGCCGAGATCCTCGAAGCGTGAAGTGCTCTGCACGATCAGCACAAGGGTCTGCATGGACAAGCCGATACCCGCGCCCAGGATGACCAGGTGAAGTGATTCCAACAACGACGGCGTCAACTCATCCATGCGCGACATCAACAGAAACGCAATAGTCATCAGGGCCATGCCGGTGACCGGGAAAATCTTGTACCGACCGGTTCGGCCGACCAGGATGCCCGCACCAATCGATGTGGTGAGCAGGCCGACCACCATGGGCAGCGTGCGCAGACCCGAAGCGGTTGCCGACGCGCCGTCCACGTACTGCAGATGGATCGGTATGAAAATCAATGCGCCCAGCATCGCGAACCCGACCACGAAGGACAGCACGCAGCACACCGCGAATACTCCGCTGCGAAACAGCCGGGGCGGCAAGACGGCCGCCGCGGCACGCCTTTCCACCCGCACGAAAACCACCAGCGACACCGCGGCGGCAAGCAATAGCCCGACGACCGTCGGCGAGCCCCACCCGTAGGTTGTTCCGCCCAAACTCATCGCCATGATCAACGTGGTCGTACCGAGCGCGATGACCATGATCCCGCCGTAGTCGATGACCGGCTGGGGTTGCCTGGGCAACGCGGGGATCGCCGTTACCGCCACCATCAGGACCACGATCGAGACCGGCACGTTGATCCAGAACGCCCACCGCCAGCTGAGATAGTCGATGAATATGCCCCCCAGCAGTGGGCCGGCGATGGTGGTGACACCGAATACTGCGCCCAGGATGCCTTGGTAGCGGCCGCGTTCTCGCAACGGGAAGATCTCACCGACTAGGGCCGAGGCCGTTACCGAGAAGGCGCCGGCCCCGATGCCTTGCAGCGCGCGGGCGATCGACAGCATGTCCATGGCCGCCGACAGGGCGCACAGCACGGAGCCGCCCAAGAAGATCGCGATGGAGCCCGCGAGCACCCGCTTGCGGCCGAACAGGTCGCCGAATTTGCCCGCCACCGCGACAACAACCGTTCCGCCCAACAGGTAGCTGGTGATGGCCCATGACTCGTGCGCGGCGTCGCCCAGGTCGTCGACGATGGTGGGCAGCGCGGGCGCGATGACCGTCTGGCCGATCGCCGCGGCCAGAACCCCAAGCACCAGCGCGGAGAAGATGACGTTGCATCGCAGCGCGCTGATGGGCGGGTTGCCGGGTCGGGTACCTGCAGCGACAGTCGCCAGTACTTTCGGGCTCGTCATATCCGCACTCCCGTCGGTCTGGAGTCGATGGTAGAGCCCGCGCGCACGGCCCGGAAGGTGTTTGCCGGAACCTGAAGCGGCCGTTAGGAGGGTGGTCGAGAAACACACTGTGCGGAATACAGTTCCACGCCCAGCTTGTCCATGAGCTCCAGCTGCGTCTCGAGGTAGTCGATGTGCTTTTCTTCGTCGGCCACGATCTCTTCGAGAAGCACGGCGCTGGTGCTGTCCTGCTTTTCGCGGCACATGATGATTCCGGGTTTGAGCCGGTCCAACACCTCGTATTCGATCGCCAGATCGGCCTCGAATTGCTCGCGCAGTGTTTGCCCTACCCGCAATGATCCTATGCGCTGGTAGTTCGGCAGGCCGTCCAACAACAAGATGCGATCGGTGATGGCCTCTGCGTGCCGCATTTCGTCAAAGGACTCCGCCCGGGTGTGGGCCGCCAGCTCGGTGAATCCCCAGTTGTCCTGCATTTTGGAGTGCAGGAAGTATTGGTTGATCGCCGTGAGTTCGCTGGTCAACTGCTCGTTGAGCAGGCGCAAAATATCCGGATCACCTTGCATGATCACTCCTACGGTGTACGCCGCTGCTGCGGCGGGCCGCGGCAGGTGGGCTGGGCTGGAGCACACCCGCGGCGAGCTCGTCCTGGGCTGATAACGGCACGTTTGCGTGCCAGGCTTAAATCTAGTGCAGCACCCGGCGTTCAGCGCGATCTTTAGTGCGCCGTCGGCGCGTCACGAGCCGGTGACATTCGGGCCGCAGCTCGGCGACTTAGGTTAGACTTCGCTAATCAACTTAGGTTAGACTCCACTAATATGCGGACGGCGCGTTCGGCTTTTCCACCGGGATCCCCGATGACGCGGGCTGCGTCGAGCGCGCGTGGTGCGGGGGTGCGCTGATGTACGTATGCCTGTGCGTCGGGGCCACCAACCAGACCGTCTGTGACGCCGTCGCTGGTGGGGCGTCGACCTCGAAAGAAGTCGCTGCGGCGTGCGGCGCGGGTAGCGATTGCGGGCGGTGTCGCCGCACGTTGCGGGCGATAATCGCCGCGGCCGCGCAATCCGCTCCGATGTCAGGTTGTGCGCCAATGTCAGCGCCAATGTCGGGTTGTGCGCGGGTCGGCTCGCGGATCGGCTAAGGTCGTCGCCGCTTGGTGAAATCGGCCAGCGCCGCGGCATTGGCCTGAGCCCCCATCAGCTCGGCGAAATGCGCGTTCTCCCGGGCGCTAGCGGCCGCGATTTCGGGCCGTGTCGGTGCGACGATCGTCTGCTTGACCGCTATCAGGCTGGCGAGCGGGCGGGCGGCAAGGATTTCGGCATGACGGCGGGCCTCGGGTAGCAGCTTTTCGGGTTCGCAAACTCGCCAGACCAGCCCCATCCGCAAGGCCTCGTCGGCGCTGATCCATTCCGAGGACATCAGCAACCAGGCCGCATTTTGCCGGCCCACCAGTTGCGGTAGCAGATAGGAGGACGCCGCTTCCGGTGCCACACCCAGGCTGGTGAACGGGCACTTCAGGCGCGCAGCAGAGGACATGAATGCCAGATCGGCGTAGCCCAAAATGGTGGTGCCGATCCCCACACCGACCCCGTTTACGGCACAGATTAGCGGTTTGGGAAAGGCGCTCAACGCCTCGATCAGGCCGCGAAAACCAAACGTGCCCTCCACAAAGTTGGGGTCGGTGATGCGCGCCTGCATCTCGGCCAGATCGGTCCCGGCGCTAAAACCGCGCCCCGACCCGGTCAGCAGCACTACGGCGACGTCCGGATCCTCGGCCGCGTCCAACAGCGCCTGTGTGGTGGCGTCGTATAGGGCTTCGTTGAACGCATTGAGCGCCTCGGGCCGATCCAGCGTGAGGGTGCGCACCCTGTTGTGGTCATCGATTCGCAGCGGCACGGCGGCAGCCTAGCTGTTGCCGTAGACGCGGGTGGGCTCGATCAGCACCACGGCACGTCGCTCGGTGGCCATCACCCGGTCGTAGTCGTCCCAGTTGTCATGGGTGCCGCCGGCCGCGATGAATACGTCGCGAAGGAGCAGCCGAAGTTGGTCGGCGTCGGCTAGCCACGGCTGGGAGTCGTCGGGCCCCGCCAGCTCCGCACGCCCTTCGACGGTGCCCCACCGCCAGCCATTGCGGAATGTGACCGCCAGGGGCGGTCGAGCTCGCAGATTGGCGAGTTTGACCTTCCCGTAGGTGGTAAAGGCCAACACGGACTTTCCGTCGGCCGGATGCGCGAGCACGCCGACATTGACCAGGGATGCCTGCACGGTGCCGTCGGCGCGAACGGTGGACACCACGGCCAGACCCCGGTCGGCCGCGGCCAGGGCAAAAGCCTCGTTGAGTGTCGTCATTGGCGGCCTCCTTAAAACGGCGTTCTTAGCAGGTAACGGCTGGTCGGCACGGTATCGATGCTTTCGTTGGCGCCGAATGCGGCCGTGCTGGCCACCATCCGGTTGACCCGGTTCTGCAAGTCGGTGTCATCGTTGGCTCCAAAGAAGGCCTTCAGGTCAGTCATCGCCTCCGCCGGGAACAATTCTTCGACGATGCCGGTGACGTTCGGCGAATCTGCGGTGAGGGCCCGCACCACCCAGTTTTGGGTATATCCGAACGTGGCCTGGGTTGCGATGGCCACCGGGGTGTGGTCGCGCTGCCATCGGGTCAGCCACCTGGCCTCGTCAAGTCCGGGAGGTCTGCGCAGGAGCGCGATATTGGCTAACCCCGGTGTGCGGCAACCGAGTTCGGACTCTGGCGGGGTCATCGGCACCGATTCCGTCACCAGATAGGCGCCCAGGCATTCGCATTCCTGTCCAAGCAGGCGCAGTGCCTCGGACATCTGGTCGCCGTAGCATTGCTGCGTCCACACGCTCATGACCGCGGCGACCGGCGGGCTCAGAGTGGTCAGGGTCATCAACGAGTGGCGCACGAAGCTATCGCGGACATTCACCGAAAGCCCCGAAACACCCAGATCCAAGAGTGCGTCGGCGACCGGGCCTCGCTGGCGGGCACACCAATCGTCGTCCGGCTCGGCGCGCATGAGGACGACGATCACCTTCTCCATAGGCCGAACTTACCTTCGTCGCCGGCCGCCCCGGCGTGCAGCGCAGCCCTAGTTGACCAGCCGTACCGGTTGTTGGCTGCCGATCAATTCGCCGATGATTCCGGCGAGGCCCCGATACGCTTCGTCACGGCCACTTGATGAGCGAAACACCAGGCCGATCCTTCGTCCAGGGCGCGGAGGGGCAAAGTAGGCAAGTCCGATGCCACTGCGGGTGGCCTCGACGGGTACTGCGCTTTCCGGGATCAGCGTCGCGCCCAATCCGCCAGCGACGCATTGGACGGCGGTAGCCAATGAAGCCGCCCGGGTGTCCGCCAATTCGGCCTGGACACCGGCCGTGTGGCAGACCTCCAGGGCTTGATCGCGCAGGCAATGGCCTTCATCCAGCAGCAGCAACGGCAGCTCCGACAGTGCCGCGGCAGATACCCGACGCTTTCCCCACAGCGGGTGTCCGGGGGGTAGGGCCAGAACGAAATCTTCGTCATAGATGGGTATTTCGGTGATGCCGCCGCAATCAGCGGGCAAGGCGATCAACGCCGCATCCAACGAGCCGTCCCGCAAGACCGCCAGTAGGCGCTCGGTCTGGTCTTCGATGACCTGGACGGTAAGGGAGGGCAGTCGGCGGGTCAGGCCCGCCAATACCGGCGGAAGCACATAGGGGGCGACGGTCGGGATCATGCCCAGTCGGATAGTGCCGTGCAGCGGATCGGAACCCCCAGCGGCCGCGGTGGTGAACGCCTCCACCGCTTCGATCGCGGTCTGCGCCAGGGGCAGCAGTTGCGCGCCTTCAGCCGTCAAGAAGACCCGGCGCGTCGATCGCTCGACGAGATGGACCTCAAGGCCGGACTCCAGCCCGGACAAGGCTTGCGACAACGTCGACTGGCTCACGCCGAGAGCGGTTGCTGCAGCACCGAAATGGTGCTTCTCACCGACTGCGACGAACGCTCGGAGTCCAGCGAGGGTGGGCTGATAAATCTTATCGGTCATTCCGATTAGTCTAGTGGGATATATCACCTTTACTGCAGAGCGAATCCGCGGCAACATGGGACCGAACACTAATCTTGAGTAATTCCAGATAATTCCGGACAAAGGAGTGACATGCCCTTGTTGACCATCGGCGACCAGTTCCCCACCTACCAGCTCACCGCGCTGATTGCCGGTGACCTGTCCAAGGTTGACGCCAAGCAGCCCGGCGACTACTTCACCACCGTCACCGACGAAGACCACGCCGGCAAGTGGCGGGTGGTGTTTTTCTGGCCGAAGGACTTCACCTTTGTGTGCCCGACCGAGATCGCCGCGTTCGGCAAGCTCAACGACGAGTTCGAGGACCGTGATGCTCAGGTTTTGGGTGTCTCGATCGACAGCGAGTTCGTGCACTTCAATTGGCGCGCACAGCATGACGACCTGAAAAAGTTGCCGTTCCCGATGCTGTCCGACATCAAGCGGGAACTGTGCCTAGCCACCGGAGTGCTCAACGAAGACGGCGTTGCCGACCGGGCGACCTTCCTCATCGACCCCAACAACGAGATCCAATTCGTTTCGGTGACTGCCGGCTCCGTTGGCCGCAACGTCGAAGAGGTGTTGCGGGTTCTGGACGCACTGCAATCCGACGAGCTGTGTGCCTGCAACTGGCGCAAGGGCGACCCGACGCTGGACGCCGGTGAGCTGCTCAAAGCTTCGGCCTAATTGGGTCCTGACTGGGAGCGGATTGGAGAACACATGAGCGTGGAGAATCTCAAGGCAGCGTTGCCTGAGTACGCCAAGGACCTCAAGCTCAACCTGGGGTCGATCACTCGCAGTGCGGTGCTGAACGACGAGCAGCTGTGGGGAACCCTGCTGGCGAGTGCCGCGGCGACGCGCAATGAGCGAGTCCTCGGCGAGATCGGCGCGGAGGCGGCGGACAATCTGTCTGCCGAGGCCTATCATGCGGCGCTGGGAGCCGCGTCGATCATGGGCATGAACAACGTGTTCTACCGTGGCCGAGGGTTCCTCCAAGGCCAGTACGACGATCTGCGCGCCGGGCTACGCATGAACATCATTGGCAATCCGGGTGTGGACAAAGCGAATTTCGAGCTTTGGTCGTTCGCGGTGTCGTCGATCAACGGGTGCTCTCATTGCGTCGTCGCCCATGAGCACACGCTGCGTGAGGCTGGCGTTGAACGGGAAGCGATCTTGGAGGCGCTAAAAGCTGCGGCAATCGTTACCGGCGTGGCTCAGGCCATCACGGTCGCCCAGACCCTGGCTCCCGTCGGGTGATACTTGGGTCGTGAGCAAGCCCGGTTGGGTGCAGGACGCGATCTGGTGGCAGGTCTATCCCCTGGGCTTCGTCGGTGCCTTTCCCGGAGATCAGCCACCTGATCCGGGAGAGCACCGGCTACGACGCCTCGTCGGCTGGTTCGACCATGCCATCGAATTGGGCGCCTCGGGGATTGCCCTGGGCCCGATCTTTCAATCGCGCACCCACGGCTACGACACCACCGACCACTTCAGCATCGATCCTCGGCTGGGTGACGACGCTGATTTCGACTACCTCATCGGCGAGGCAAAGCATCGGGGCATGCGCGTGCTGCTCGACGGCGTGTTCAATCACGTCGGTGTGGACTTTCCCGGCTACCGGCAGGCGGCTGACGACAATGCGTGCGCTCGCTGGTTTCGTGGGCGTCCGGGTCACTTCCGAACTTTCGAAGGCCATGCGGAGCTGATCGCCCTCAACCACGCCAATGCCGAAGTCGCCGACTACGTCGTCGATGTGATGACCCACTGGCTGCAACGCGGTGCCGACGGTTGGCGTCTGGATGCGGCTTATGCTGTACCGCAACAATTCTGGGCTGCGACCTTGCCCAGGGTTAGACGCCGGCACCCGGATGCCTGGTTCGTCGGTGAACTCATTCACGGTGATTATGCGGCCACAGTTCGAGATGCTGAATTCGACTCGGCCACCCAATACGAGCTCTGGAAGGCAATCTGGAGCAGCCTCAACGACGGCAACTTTTTTGAGCTGGACTGGGCGCTGCAGCGACACAACGAGTTTCTGGCCAGCTTTTCGCCGCTGACCTTCATCGGTAATCACGACGTCACCCGGATCGCCAGCCGCCTACAGCACCCCGATCACCTGGCGCACGCGCTGGTGATCCTGCTGACGGTCGGTGGTATTCCCAGTGTGTACGCCGGCGACGAGTTCGGCTGGTGCGGAATCAAGGAAGAACGTTTCGGTGGAGACGATGCGGTGCGTCCGGAGTTCGGCACTCCCCCAACGCAGTTGGACGAGGCCGGGGCGTGGGTGTGGGATTTGCACCGGTATTTGGTTGGGCTGCGCCGGCGTCATCCCTGGCTGGTTGCGGCATCCACGACCGCGCTGCGCTTGGAGAACCGGCACTACGTCTACCAGACGTGCTGCGGTGATGACGCGCTGCTGGTGGTGCTCAATGTCGACCGGGCGCCGCTGCACCTGGTGCTATCGGAGGTGGGTGTCGCGAAAGCCGAAGTGGTGGCCGGATCGTCGGCGCCACCGCGGGAGGTCGTCGATGAGCTGGTCGTCGAGGGACACGGCTGGCGGATTCTGCAAGCCGTCTAACTGCTCAGGAGTGCCAGCGTCACCGGATCCTGTTTGCCCCCCCCGTAGTAGCGGGCCAACGACGTGTGGAAGTCCTCGTTGGTCTCGGTGGCGCAGGAAAACAGCGTCATTGACAAGCGCAGCTTGAGAACATCGGGCCAACCGAAGATTTGCTCAATCGAGCGATCTTGCATGCGGTTGACCAGCGCAGTGCACTCCCGTTGGCGTGGTCCGAGCAGGTCATGGTCCAGCTAGACGCGGGTCTCCTCGATCGATGCGATATCGTATCGGACCGCCATAGGGCTCCGACCCAGGCCGCGCAGTTGCGGAAAGATGATCCACATCCAATGGCTGACCTTTCGCCCACCCCGCCGCTCAGCGACAACGTCGCGGTACATCGGCGCCTGCGCATCCACGAAACGCGTTAGGTCAAACGGGTCGCCCACCGATTCCACGGGACCACGTTTGCACACTGGTTAAATGGCGCAGGTGAGTATGGGTTGGAGCGCACGGTGATGGCGATCAAGCGAAGGGTGCCGAGGATCCGTGAGCTGGCACCGCTAATCCAGTTCAAGAGGCCCCAATTCGATCGGATCAAGCGCCGCCTGGATGCCGCGCTGACCATCGAAGATTTGCGCCGCATCGCCAGGCGGCGCACCCCAAAGGCGGCATTTGACTACACCGACGGCGCCGCCGAGGACGAGCTGTCGATCGAGCGTGCCCGGCAGGCATTTCGGGACATCGAATTCCACCCGACCATCCTGCGTGACGTCACGCACGTGTCGACCGGCTGGAATGTTCTCGGCCAACCGGTCGCCATGCCGTTTGGCATCGCGCCTACCGGGTTCACCAGGTTGATGCAGACCGAAGGCGAGATCGCCGGCGCGCGCGCGGCCGCCGCCGCTGGCATCCCGTTCTCCCTGTCTACCCTGGCGACGTGCGCCATCGAAGAGCTGACAACGGCGGTTCCGCAGGGACGCAAGTGGTTCCAGCTGTACATGTGGCGTGACCGCGACCGGTCGATGGCGTTGGTCAAACGAGCGGCCGACGCGGGATTTGACACCATGCTCGTCACCGTTGACGTTCCGGTTGCCGGCGCACGGCTGCGCGATGTCCGCAATGGAATGTCCATCCCGCCGGCGCTGAGGCTGCGAACCGTGCTCGATGCGCTGCCACATCCGCACTGGTGGTTCGACCTGTTGACCACCGAGCCGCTGGCTTTCGCGTCGTTGGATCGCTGGTCGGGTACGGTCGGCGAGTACCTGAACACCATGTTCGATCCCAGCGTCACCTTTGATGATCTGGTCTGGATCAAATCCCAATGGCCGGGCAAGCTGGTGGTCAAGGGAATTCAAACGTTCGACGACGCGCGGGCGGTGGTGGAGCGCGGTGTCGACGGTGTTGTGTTGTCCAATCACGGTGGCCGCCAACTCGATCGCGCACCGGTGCCATTTCACTTGTTGCCGTCCGTCGCCCGCGAACTCGGCAACGACACCGAGATCCTGCTGGATACCGGCATCATGTCGGGCGCCGATATTGTGGCCGCGGTCGCTTTGGGTGCGCGGTGCACGTTGGTCGGGCGGGCCTATCTGTACGGCCTGATGGCCGGCGGCGAGGCCGGAGTCAGGCGGGCAATCGAAATCCTGGCAACCGGAGTGACCCGTACCATGCGGCTGCTGGGCGTGAGCTGCCTGGAAGAACTCTCGCCCAAGCACGTGACGCAACTGCGAAGACTCGGCCCGATGCCTTGACCGTCATGGCTCCGGCGTCTTCGTCGAAGCGTGAGCGGTAACACGCCTGCCTGACCCCGGGAACAAACCGGCCGAGAGCTGAGTTAAGCGCAATAGACTTAGCTATTGGAGGAATGATGGCCCAAGCCATATCAGTGCCGGTGTTGTTCACCGAGACCATCGTGCTGCCCGGGATGGTGGTCCCGATCGCGCTCGACGACACGGCGCAGGCGGCGACCGACGCGGCCCGGGCCAGCGAATCGGGCGAGCTGCTGATTGCCCCCAGGCTCGAGGACCGCTACCCCACCTACGGGGTGTTGGCCACGATCCTGCAGGTTGGGCAGATCCCTGGCGGCGGAGCAGCCGTCGTCGTGCGGGGTGAACGCAGGGCGCAGATCGGGGCCGGAACCAGTGGACCCGGTGCGGCGTTATGGGTGGAGGTGACCGCGGTTGCCGAGCCCCCACAGATGGCGGCCAGCGACCAGGTAAAGACACTGGCCGCCGAGTACAAAAAGTTGTTGCTGGCCATGCTGCAGCGGCGTGAGGCCTGGCAGATCGTCGACTACATCAACGGCCTGATTGATCCGTCCGCGTTGGCTGACACCTCCGGCTACGCGTCCTATCTGACCGATGTGCAGAAGCGCCAACTACTGGAGACCGCCGACGTCGCCGAGCGGCTGCGATTGCTAATCGACTGGACCAGCGATCATCTGGCCGAAGTCGAGGTCAACGACAAGATCGCCGAGGATGTGCGAACCGGCATGGAGAAGACGCAAAAGGAGTTCCTGTTGCGTCAACAGCTAGCCGCGATCCGCAAAGAGTTGGGCGAAACGGACGACGGCGCAAGCGCTTCCGAGGATTACCGGGCTCGCGTAGCGGCCGCCGATCTACCCGACAACGTCCACACGGCCGCGCTGCGGGAGGTCAGCAAGCTGGAGCGCGCCGGTGAGCAAAGCCCGGAAAGCGGCTGGATTCGGACCTGGTTGGACACCGTCCTCGAGCTGCCGTGGAACGTCCGAACCGACGATTCCACGGATTTGGCCGCGACCCGCGAGATCCTGGACGACGACCACCATGGGCTCGACGACGTCAAGGACCGGATCGTGGAGTACCTGGCGGTACGCACCCGCCGCGCCCAGCGGGGTTTGCAGGTGGTTGGTGGTCGAGGATCGGGCGCCGTGATGCTGCTAGCAGGCCCGCCCGGTGTCGGCAAGACATCGCTCGGTGAGAGCGTGGCCAGGGCGTTGGGCCGCAGGTTCGTGCGCGTCGCGTTGGGCGGAGTGCGTGACGAGGCCGAGATCCGTGGCCATCGGCGCACCTACGTGGGCGCCCTGCCTGGCCGCATCGTGCGAGCCATCGGCGAGGCCGGATCAATGAACCCTGTTGTGCTGCTCGATGAAATCGACAAAGTCGGTTCCGATTATCGCGGCGACCCGAGTGCCGCACTGCTCGAGGTGTTGGACCCGGCGCAGAACCACACGTTCCGCGACCACTACCTCGATTTGGAACTGGACCTTTCCGACGTGATGTTCCTGGCCACTGCCAACGTGATTGAGAGCATCCCGTCGGCGCTGCTGGACCGGATGGAACTGGTGCAGATCGACGGGTACACCGAGGACGACAAGGTTGCCATCGCTCGCGACTATCTACTGCCCCGGCAGCGGGAGCGCGCCGCGCTCACCGTCGAGGAGGTCACCCTCACCGACGCGGCCTTGCGCAAGATCGCCGCCGATTACACCCGCGAACCGGGCGTGCGGCAGTTCGAACGGCTGCTGGCCAAGGCGCTGCGCAAGATCGCCACCAGGCTGGTCGACGATCCGCAACCGAAGACCATCGACGAGCCGGATCTGGTCGGCTACCTGGGCCAGCCGCGGTTCACGCCCGAGTCGGCCGAACGCACCGCGGTGCCGGGGGTGGCCACCGGCCTGGCCGTAACGGGTCTGGGCGGCGATGTGCTGTATATCGAAGCGGGAGCCACCGACGGCGAGGCCGGTCTGCAGTTGACCGGACAGTTGGGTGAGGTGATGAAGGAGTCGGCACAGATCGCGCTGTCCTACGTGCGTTCCCACGCCGAGCAGTTGGGCGTGGACCCCACAACGCTGGACCGGCGGATTCACGTGCATGTACCCGCCGGGGCGGTACCTAAAGACGGCCCGTCCGCCGGCGTCACCATGGTGACCGCGTTGGTCTCGATGGCGACCGGGCGTCAAGTCCGGTCCGACGTCGGGATGACCGGTGAGGTCACGCTGAATGGCCGGGTGTTGCCGATTGGCGGGGTCAAGCAAAAGCTGTTGGCTGCCCAACGCGCCGGATTGTCGACGGTCTTCATCCCGGCACGCAACGAACCGGACCTGGACGACGTGCCCGCCGAAGTCCTTGA
The DNA here is from genome assembly GCF_900292015.1 of Mycobacterium basiliense. Taxonomy (NCBI): domain Bacteria; kingdom Bacillati; phylum Actinomycetota; class Actinomycetes; order Mycobacteriales; family Mycobacteriaceae; genus Mycobacterium; species Mycobacterium basiliense. The sequence continues at coordinate 2,886,643 of NZ_LR130759.1, read as the reverse complement.
CATGCTCACCGTAAAACCGATGACCGACGTCGCCGAGATCGTGATGCAGGCGCTAGCCGCAACGGCCGACACCGCGACGGTCGCGGCCTGACTTCCCGGGCTGGCCCCGTCTCTCGCCGGGCTTGCGCGTAAGACTGCCCGGCTATCGGGCCACGTCCGGTGTGTGGCGCGAAAGCCCACACAAGTCTCGCCTTGCCTGGCTAGGGCGGCTGTGCGCGATACTGCAGAATCGGATCCATGACCGATTTGCGAGATCTGAAACGGCGCGTGGTCCACCGGGTCCAACGGCTGGTGGTCAATCCGATCGGGCGGCAGTTGCCGGTGACCATGCTGGAGACCACCGGCCGCAAAAGCGGGCAACAGCGTCGCACGGCGGTGGGCGGAAAGGTGGTGGACAACCAGTTCTGGATGGTCTCCGAGCACGGCGAGCACTCGGACTACGTCCGCAATATCAAGGCCAATCCGGCCGTTCGAGTGCGCATCGACGGCCAATGGCGCAACGGGACCGCCCACCTGCTGCCCGACGACGATCCCACGCAGCGACTGGGTACCTTGCCGCGGCTCAACAGCGCGGTCGTGCGGGCCGTGGGTAGTGAGCTGTTGACCATTCGGGTGGATCTGGCCTGACCCGTCGTGGCCTATGACACCGACTTCGCCGAGCGGATCCGTGAGCTACTGGCACCGCTGCCCGGCGTGGACGAAATGCACATGTTCGGTGGCCTGGCGTTCCTGATCGGCGGGCATATGGCGGTTGCGGTCAGCGGGCAGGGCGGACTAATGGTCCGGGTGCCGCCCGAAGAGACCGAGAAACTGCTCGCGCTTGCACATGTCAGCCCAATGGTGATGGCGGGCCGGGAAGCGCGCGGCTGGGTGCGCGTCGCCGCCGAGGCCGTGAAAACCAAACGCCGGCTGAGCAGTTGGGTCACCCGCGGGGTGACCTACGTTGGTGGCCTGCCGCCGAAATGACCGACCGGGTTTGCTGCTGCGGATCGGGGGTACGCCAAGCTCCGTGAGCAAATCGGATACACCCAAGCGGGTGGTTCGACGACTACTCAAGGTCGCCGGGTCCACTTACTCAGCTGACGCTGGTATTCGGCTGGATGACAAACCGATGCCGTTGTTCCAGCTGCTCGTGCTGTGCATGTTGGCCAGCAAGCCCATCGACGCCCAGATCGCGATGGGTGCCGCGCACGAGCTATTCCAGGCGGGTTTGCGGACCCCAAGTGGTGTGCTGGTTGCCGACAGAAAATCCATGATCGCCGCCTTTGGCCGCGCCAGCTACGCACGCTACGACGAGAGTTCGGCCACGCGGCTCACCGATATGGCCCGGAGGGTGCACGACGAATACTCCGGAGATTTGCGACAGCTCGCCCGGCGCAGTGGACACGATGTGGCGACGGCCGCACGAATGCTCAAAAAGTTCAACGGGATTGGTGGCACCGGCGCCGACATTTTCCTGCGTGAGGTGCAAGACGTCTGGACTTGGGTGCGGCCGTATTTCGATGATCGAGCCATCGCCGCGGCCAAACAATTGGGACTGCCCACCAAACCGGGCACGCTCGGTGCCCTCGCGCCACGCGACCATGCTCGGCTGGCCGCTGCGCTAGTCCGGGCCTCTTTGGACGACGACGTGCGCGCTCAGGTGGCCCGGTGAGCACGCCGTTTGTCATGCGTTGTCGCTGCGGGGACAGTTGAGATAGGCCGAAAGAAATGGAGCAGCGATCATGACTAGCTCAACCACGTTCATCATCGTTGGTGGCGGACTAGCCGCGGCCAAAGCGGCAGAAGCATTGCGTGACAATGACTTCGGCGGGCGCATTGTTGTCTTTTCCGAGGAAGAGCATCTTCCCTACGAGCGGCCACCGCTATCCAAGGAATTCCTGGCCGGCAAGAAGTCGCTCGACGAATTCACCGTGCAGGGTTCGGCCTGGTACCGCGACCACAATGTTGATCTGCGGCTCGGAACCAGGGTCTCGTCGCTGAACCCCTCAGCACACACCGTGGGCCTGCCCGACGACACCACCGTGCACTACGACAAGCTGCTGCTGGCGACCGGATCGGCATCACGGCGCCTGCCGATTCCCGGGGCCGACGCGAACGGCGTTCACTACCTGCGCACCTTCGAGGACGCATCGGCGCTAAACTCAGATCTGGCCGAGGGAACTTCGCTCGCGGTGATAGGCGCCGGATGGATCGGCCTGGAGGTGGCCGCCAGCGCCCGGCAGCGCGACATCGATGTCACCGTGGTGGAGGCGGCGAAGCAGCCGCTGCTGGTCGCACTCGGCGAAACCGTAGGCGAGATCTTTGCCGACCTGCACCGCGATCATGGTGTCCGGCTACTGCTGGACACCCAGGTAGAGCGGATCACCAGCGACAACGGCCGGGCCACCGGGTTTGCGATGCGCGACGGGTCCGTGGTTGCCGCCGACGCGGTGTTGGTGGCTGTCGGCGCCAAGCCCAACGTCGAACTTGCCGAACAGGCCGGGTTGGCGATGGGTGACGGTGGTGTGCTGGTCGATGCGTCGCTGCGTACCAGCGATCCAGACATCTATGCGGTCGGTGACATCGCCGCCGCCGAGCACCCGCTGTTCGGCACCCGGATACGCACCGAGCACTGGGCCAACGCGCTCAAGCAACCGGCCGTGGCAGTCGCCGGAATGCTAAACAAGCCAAGCGAATACGCTGAGCTCCCGTACTTCTTCACCGACCAGTACGATCTCGGGATGGAGTATGCCGGACACGCGCCGAGCTTCGACCGGGTGGTTTTCCGCGGCGATGTCGCCGGCCGCGAATTCGTTGCATTCTGGTTGGACGCTGACCACCGGGTGCTGGCCGGCATGAACGTCAACGTCTGGGATGTGCTCGACGACGTCAAGGAGCTGATCAGATCCAGGGCGTCCGTGGATGGTGATCGGTTGGCCGACCCACAATGCCCGTTGGCCGATGTGAAGAGCTGAGGATTAGTCGCTTGGATTCCAGGTGTGGTCGATGACGTCCGGCGGGTGCTGTGCTTGGAGTCGTTCACGCTCGGTGCGTCGGCGTTTGACCCGCAACCGAGTATCGGCCGGCATCGTGGTCAGCTCGTCGCACGTCAGGTAGTACACATCGTCCACGCTGTCGATCAGGTCCGCGGCTACCCGACGAGATCCCAGCTCGCGCAGGGTCATCCGAAGCTCATGGGTGAACCGAAGCGTGGTGTCATGGGCCAGCTCTCGGGAATTGCGCGCGTTGGCGGCGAGGCGCTGGGACAACTTCACCGGTGGTGTCGGCGCTGCGGGTGCGGCAGCGGCGTCGGCGGCCCACTCCAGCAGTAGCCCAGGCTCGTCGCCAAACGTAGGGTTGGCCAGTTCTGCCTCTCCGCGGCCGCGGTAAGCGAGTTCGGCAATCGCGTTGTCGAGCGCCGCCGCGGCTGCTGGCGACAGGGCCCGGATGCTGGCCACGTTGCCTTCGCGGGCCAGCGCGCACAAGGGTTCGTCGGCCCGCAAGAGGTCCGCCAGCGCGGTGGCGTGAGCAGCGATGCGACTGCTCTCCATGATCACGCCGATGCCGGACACGCTGGCACCCGCGCGGGTGTGCTCCAATGTTGCGGCGGTGATCCCGGTGTCGATGACCCACAGCGCGGTGAGGATCCAGCCCTGATGGATCCGATCCCGCAACAAGCCAATCCGGACTTCCAGGCTGGCGTCGGGCAGCGATGCCAGCTGCCCGGCGGAAAGGTGCTCGTCCTTGGCGGCGGCCACGTAGGCATGCGTGTCGGCGCGCAGATGTCGAAGCAACGCCAGCGATCGCGCGGTTACGACTACCTTGGCGACCGAACCCAGCGCTCCCTCGGCCAGGTGCGGTCGCCCGAACGGCAGCATTTCGGTGACCCCTGGGTGCGCGCCCAGCGCCCGCTGGGCGACGGCCTGCTCATCCCAGCCGGGCAACTGGGTGGCCGCCACGATGTTGGCAGAAACCCCCACGTAGGGGCGATGGCCGAAGACCGCGATAGCCCTGCTGCTCCATTCGTCGGCAATCACGTCCCCGAGCGCCAGCACCCGGCCCATGGCTCGACCTGCGGCCCGCAATCCGCTCAGTTGGACGTCGAGGGTGATCGGGGTCAGCGGTCCCGGCAGCGCATCGGCCAGACTGGTTGCGCTGAAGACGGGGAACCGTGGGTCGATTCGGTCGTCGAACTCACCCTCCAGCCCGTCGGGCGCCGCGGAGGTCAAGGTGGCACTGTCGGGGGACGTCAACCGGGGTACAGTCTCCACGGGAAGCGCCAGCGGCCCCGGCCCCAGCGTCGCACCCGCTGGGTCCAACTTGCGGCCGACAAGTCCACGCCCCGTGTCGATAATGGCGTCCATCGCCTGCCACCCGTACTGGAAGTTCCAATCCTCCTGCGCGACAGCAATGTCCATTTTTGGGATCAGTTGCGACCAGCCTCGAACCCGGTGCGGCCGCAGCCTCGGGTCAGCGGATCCGAGCAGCCGCCACGCGGTGATCACGTTGGTGGTGTCCGGGGTCGCCAGGTCCACGACACCGGTGCGGTCGGTGCCCAGCGCCATGACCAAAAACCGCGCCAGGTCGTCAAGGTGCAGTACCCGCATCGGGAGAGCCGAGACCTTGCTGCGCATCAGGGTGGCCACCGTCCGACACACCATCCAGTCGAGCTGGCGGCCGACCGGCGGGGCAATGCGGATGACCAAGCTCGGCGCCCAGGAGGTGGACACCAGGGACTCGGCTTGCTGATAGAGCTCGGTCGCTCCGGCGGCCTGAGAGACGAACAGCAGCCGGGCACCGGCGCGAGCGGCCGCGTTGCTCACATGCGCCACGCCGCTGATGCCGGCGCCGCCGGGCGCGGTGGTGTCGACCGCCGCGAGATGAATTACCGCGTCGGCCTCGCTGGCTAACTCGACCAACACCGGGCTGCGCAACGATGCGCAAACAAATTCCACGTTGGGGTCCAGGCAATCGTGCGGGCGCGAAGCGATACCGCTGACCGTGTGTCCGGCCGCGATCAACTGGCGCGTCACCAGCCGCCCGACGGCCCCAGCGGCGTCGGTAACCAGGACCTGCACCCTGCCCACCTCCCCCAACCCGTTTCCTTGACAATAGGCATGTCGGCCCTACTTGCGCGACCGTTGAGTCTTGAACGTGACCGATGGGCGGGGTCGCCGGTTACCGCAATGTCGCACTGCCATCGGTCGAGATGGCAACTTTGGCCCCGGCGATGTCCTCAAATACCGTCGCTTCGGCCGAGGCAGGATCGGTGATCACGCCCAAGGTACGCGCCCCGCCGGAGGTGCGCACGGCGACGAAGGCCTTCTCGGGTTGTCCCTCCCGGCTAAACGGTGTTGTCCATGCCTCGACGGTGCCGATTCCTTCCCACTGCACCGGGCCATCTCGGGTGGGCTCGCGGTCTACCAGCGGTTGCGCGTCTTCCCAACGGAATGACGACGGTGGCTCGGTGCCGTAGACACCGATGCTGTGCTTGGTCAGATAGCCGCCGTTTGCGGTGATCAGGCCACGTCGGCCGGGGTTAGCCACCAGCAGCTCGGCCATGGTGGCGATCGAATGTGTGACGTAGTTGCTCCACGGCCCGCCGGCGAAGGTCAGGCCGCCGGTGACGGTCAGCGGCCGATCGGCATCGTCGAGCGGGAGGCCCAGCTCGTTGGCGGCGACTTGGACCGCTGAGGGAAAACACGAATACAGGTCGACGTGGTCCACCTCGTCGATCCCCAAGCCGGCAAGTTCCAAAGCTCGTCCACCCGCGATCCGGATGGCCGGTGACTGGTGCAGCTGCGCCCGCTCGGCGATTGCGAAGGTGTCGTGGGCGTCGGCCCCGGCCTGCGGATAAACCCAGCGTTCGGCGGGGACTCGCAGGCGGGACGCCTGCTCGACCGAGGTCAGGATGAGCGCCGCCCCCTGATCGACCATGTTGTTGGAGTTCATCAGTTTGGTGTACGGCCAGCTGATCATCCGGTTTTGCGGGCCAGGCCGGCAGATCTCGTCAGCGGACATCGGCGTTCGGATCCAGGCGTTCGGATTGTTCACCGCCACCGCGTTGAACCGCGACCACAACTCACCGACTCGCCGGCGGTGGTCGTCGACCGATGCACCGCTGGCGATTCGCAGCGCCTGTTCGAACAACGGGTAGACATAGGCCGGGCGATCCAGTTTGATCCTGATTTCGGCGTCCCCGGCCATCGGAACGTCCGCACCCGCGACTTGGGGCATCGGAACGGTTTCGTCCTGAAGGGTCCAGGTGAGCCTGTTGCCGGTAGATTTCAGTGCGATCCGGGTGCGCCAGGTTTCGGCACCCGAAATCAACACGACCCCGGCTCGCCCCTGCTGGATGTCCAGGCATGCCTGGCTGACCAACGACTGCGGTGTGTTGCCGCCGATGCTGCTGTAGCTCGAAGTGAAATCGCGGGCGTTGAGACGCTCGCCGAGCAACTGTCCGGGGTTGCGGTAGTGCGCCGATAGCACGTGCACCACGCGCACCGAGTCGAGGGACTCGAGCACTCGGGCCTCGGTGGCCTGGCGGGCGGCGGCCACCATCAGGTCGACCGGCTCGACTGACGACGTGGCGGGGTCGACGTCGTCACGATGGTTGACCTGGCCGTAGCCGATCAACACCGGCGTCCTGGGGTCAATGGGCATGAATCGAACCTAGTCCGGGGCAGTGTCGAGCGTCACGGCAGCGTGCCGCCGTCGATGGTGTCGCCGGCTCAGCCGGGAAGCCGCGCGGCACCGCTGCTCGGCACGAACAGCACGCCCTGGGCGATCAGCCGGTCCACCTGCTCGGCGTCCATGCCCAGTAGTTGCCGGCAGACCGCATGGGTGTCTTGTCCTGGCAGCGGCGCCGGGCGCTGCGGGGCTGGCGGAATGTGCCGAAACAGCGCCGGACCGGTCTCGGTTGGCAGCGGATGGTCGATGAGCGGATGCGTCATCTCATCCAGCACGTTTCGCTCGACCAACTGGGGGTCTTCTAGGAGGTCTGCCGGCCGGTTCATCGGTCCGGCCGGAACGCCCGCGGCTTGCAGTGTTTGGGCCGCCTGCGCGGGGGTGCGCGTGCTGGTCCACGCCGACACCCGGGCCACCAACTCCGCGCGATTGGCCACACGCTGCTCCCCGGCGCCGAAGCGGGGGTCGTCAGCCAATTCTGGCTGGCCAATCGCCTTTGCCGCGCAACGCCAATCCCCATCAGATCCGATCGACACGACGCACCATTCGTCGTCGCCGGAACAGGGAAAGACGCCATGCACGCTGGTGTCGTTGCGGATCGGGGCAATTTCGGCCGCCAACGCAGCCTCGGTGACGAAGAGGGTATCCAACTGGTTGACCACCACCTCGGCCTGGGAGATGTGGACGTGGGCTCCATGACCACTTCGATCGCGGCGAATCAACGCGGCGAGCGCTAGCACCGCGGCGATGCGCCCAACGACATGATCGGGAAAGATCGTCAGCGAATCGTAGAACGCATGCCTGGCGTTGTCCGGGTGCGCTTCGGCGGAGGTCCACAGTCGGGTGACACCGGTGGCGGCGCGGACCAACGGTCCGTAACCCATTCGGGCGCTCCACGGTCCCCTGTTGCCGAACGCACTGCTGCCGGCCAGTATGAGCCGAGGATTCACGGTATGGAGCACGTCGTAGGGAAACCCGAGGGAGGTCAGGGTTCCCGGTTTGAAATTGGCGAAGACGGCGTCGGCCTCCCCCACCAGTCGTTCGAAGACTTGTTTGCCGGTCGCGCTGCGCAGGTCCAGGCCCAGTCCCAGATGGTTGCGATGGGTGCGAGCAAAGGAATCGCTGATAGCCTCGCCGACTCCGGCTTGCCGCAGTCCGTCCGGGTAGTCGGCACTTTCCACCTTGATGACTTCTGCGCCCAAGTCGCCGAACAACCTGCTCAGCTCGCCACCGGCCACGATGATGCCCAGATCCAGGATTCGCAGCCCGGCCAGCGGGTAGCCTCCGACCGGGCGCGTTGGGGCCGGCGGACCCGCAGGTTGGGCCAGCCAGCGCGGCTCGTCTCGCCCGGCCGCGGGTGCGGGCATCCGAAAGCCGCAACGCTGCCCGTCGACGACGAAGTAGCCCGTCGGAACCGTCGTATGCACTCCGGGGACCAGCTCGGCTTCGGTGATGGCGCCCACCGTCTGGAAGTGCTCGGAGGCCAGGATCCGGGCCGGTGTCAACACCGCCGCGATCGGAACCCCGAAGGCCTGGCCTGTGGTCACCAAATCCTTCATGGTCTGTGCGGCGAACAACGCCTCGACAAACCCGCTGATCTGTGGCCATGCGGCAAGACGTGCGCCGATCACGTCGTATGTGGGGTCCTGCAACGCTTCCGGCTCGCCTAGCCAACGGCGCAGGCCACGCCACTGTCGCGGCGCCATCACACACAACCGGACATAACCGTCCTTGCACGGGTAGATCGGGTAGGCGTCCTGGTTTCGCGGGCGGCCCCGCCATTGCCCGGTGCTGCGCCGCCCGGCAGCGACCTGCCCGTGTGACCCGAAGGCCGGGTCGAGCGCCATGACCACCGCATCGAATCTGGAGAAGTCGATGTAGTCGCCAGCGCCGCAACGTAATCGGTTGTAGTAGGCGACGAGTAGGGCCCAAGCGGCCTGCACCGCGGCGGTCGCCGAGGCGATGCCGGTCGGGGGAAGTACCGGCGTTCCGACGGCCGGACCCGATCGCGACAGCGCACCGGACATTGCATACAGCACGGCATCGGTGGCGCGCCACGATGACCGGGGACCCGTTGCACCAAAGTCGGTGATCGACATGGCCACCAGGTGGGGGTAGCGATCGGTGAGATCGGCGCACGATGTCCCGTAGGCGGCGGTTTGGCCGGCGACACCGCCGTCGACGACGATGTCGGCAGCCTCGGTGAGGTCGAAAAACCGTTGCCGATCGTGCTCGTCGAGCGGGTCGAGCACCGCGCTGCGTTTGTTGGCGTTGTGCACGGCGAACGCGATGCTGGCACCGGCCAGCGTGGGCTGCGCTTGGCGTCCTGGGCTGCCCCCGGGGGGTTCTATCTTGAGGACGTCGGCGCCCAGGTCGGCCAGCAGCCGGGTCACGGTATCGATGTCCGGCGAGCCATCGGACAGGTCGAGCACGCGTACGGCATCGAGCAACCGTTCGGGCATTGGCACACCGTACTAGCCGCTTCTGCGAAAACCCTGCCGGTGAGGGTGCGGCAGGTGTTCTGGCCGCCGGGCGCTGGCCCAGCAGCAATCGGCGGCCGCATGGGTCGCCGGACAAACCGTGGATTACCGCTAGACGGGTGTGCGCCGATAGCGCACTTGCGTCGTCGGCGCTCCGCCGATGAACTCCGTGCGGTGTGTTCCGTCGCACCGCCACCCGTCGTGTTCGTAGAACTTGCGGGCGCCGGCATTTCCCTTCAGGACCCAAAGTGCGGCGCTGGTGACTCCCACGCGCCGCAGCCGCTCCCGGGCCGCGGTGATGAGCAGCCGGCCAACCCCGGTACCCAGGTAGGTTGGGTCGACGTACAGGGCGATCAGCTCACCGAAATTTGTCAGGTCTTGATCCCGACACAGACCCGTCGTAGCCAGCCCGCAGATGGTCGAACCGTCGACTGCGACCAGGGTGGACGGCAGGTGAAGTCCCATCCGCCCGAAGGTGTATCTGCGGGCCCAAACGCGGGGTTCGAGGCTGTCGAGGTAGTCCTGAGGGAGTAGTCCGCGGTATGCCGACTGCCAGGATCGGACGTGGACCCTGGCCACCGCAATCGCGTCCGCTGGGACGGCCGCCCGCACCTCCGCCATCGTTGCAGTATCGACGCGATTCGGCCGTCCTGCCCATCCCGCCCGGCCCGATGTCGCGGCAGGAGATGCGTCATGCTCGTTGCGCGGCCCGACGTCGGGTGCTGTGCTTAGCAAATCGGATGGTCCGGCTCGATGTTCGGTCCGCGCCGGATCGGCGCTGTTGGTGATGTTTTCTTGGCAACCGGAGGGACGCAAGTGGCAGACAACGCATCTATCGGAGTCAGGGTCCGGGGCAAGGTCATCGTGATTACCGGTGGTGCGCGCGGAATCGGGTTAGCCACCGCCACTGCATTGCACAAGTTGGGTGCCAAGGTTGCCATCGGCGACATCGACGAGGCGAAAGTCAAGGAGTCCGGGGCCGATCTCGGTCTTGATGTGTACGGCAAACTCGATGTCACCGACCGGGATTCGTTTGCGGAGTTCCTCGACCAGGTCGAACGGCAATTGGGCCCGATCGACGTGCTGGTCAACAATGCGGGCATCATGCCGGTCGGCCGAATCGTCGACGAGCCGGACGCCGTCACCCGGCGCATTCTGGACATCAATGTCTACGGGGTCATACTGGGCAGCAAGCTGGCCGCGCAACGTATGGTGCCCCGCGGCCAAGGGCACGTCATCAACGTCGCCTCACTGGCCGGCGAGCTCTATGCCGTTGGTTTGGCCACCTATTGCGCCAGCAAGCACGCGGTAGTTGCGTTCACCGATTCGGCCAGGCTGGAATACCGCCCCGCCGGGGTCAAGTTTTCCATGGTGCTGCCGACATTCGTCAACACCGAGCTCACCGCGGGCACCGCCGGAGCCAAGGGATTCAGGAACGCGGAGCCGACTGATATCGCTGAGGCCATCGTCAAACTGGTGGCCCGTCCCAAGCCGCGGGTACGGGTCACGAGGGCGGCCGGCGCGATGGTGGTGTCGCAGAAGTTCATTCCTCGCTGGGTGGCCGAGGGCCTGAACCGGATGGTCGGGGGCGAGCATGTCTTCACCGATGGCATCGACGTCGAGCAGCGCCGTGCCTACGAGGCGCGAGCGCGTGGCGAAGAGTGAGCCGCGTGCGCGGCGGTGTTCATCCGAGGTGTGCACAATCGGCTAGGTGAGCGCAGAAAGCCAGACCACCACCGAAGCCTCGGTTCGCCACCCCCTTTCCGACGATGAACTGGCCCTCATCGATGCCTATTGGCGTGCCGCCAACTATCTTTCGGTCGGCCAGATCTACCTGCTGGATAACCCGCTGCTGACCGAGCCGCTGGCGCCGCAGCATGTCAAGCCCCGCTTGTTGGGGCACTGGGGCACTACGCCGGGACTGAACCTGCTTTACGCGCACCTGAACCGGGTAATCCGTGGCCGCGACGCCAACGTCATCTACGTCACCGGGCCCGGCCACGGCGGTCCCGGCTTGGTAGCCAACGCCTACCTCGAAGGCACCTACAGCGAGGTGTACACCAGCATTACCGAAGATGCCGCGGGATTGCGGCGGCTGTTTCGCCAGTTTTCTTTCCCCGGCGGCATTCCCAGCCATGTGGCGGCGCAGACTCCAGGTTCCATCCATGAAGGCGGCGAACTCGGATACGCGCTGGTGCACGCGTTCGGTGCCGCGTTTGACAACCCTGATCTGGTGGTTGCCTGTGTGATCGGCGATGGTGAGGCCGAGACGGGACCATTGGCGGCCAGCTGGCACTCGAACAAATTTCTTAACCCGGCCATCGACGGGGCGGTGCTGCCAATCCTGCATCTCAACGGATACAAGATCGCCAACCCGACGGTGCTGGCCCGCATCCCGCAGGTGGAGCTGGAATCGCTGCTACGCGGCTACGGCTATCGTCCGATCACGGTAACTGGGGACGATCCGGTCAGCGTGCACCAGCAATTGGCCGGTGCGCTGGATGATGCGTTCGATGACATCGCCGCGATTCAGCAGGGCGCCCGCAACGGCAAACGTGTTGACCGACCGGTGTGGCCAGTGATCGTGTTGCGCACGCCCAAGGGCTGGACCGGACCGAAGGTGGTCGACGACAAGAAGGTCGAGGGCACTTGGCGATCGCATCAGGTTCCGCTGGCCGACACCTACGTCAATGCCGAGCATCGCGGCCAGTTAGAGGCATGGTTGCGCGGCTACCGGCCCAACGAGCTTTTCGACGCCAACGGCACGCTGCGGGCCGAATTGCGGGCGCTGGCTCCCCACGGCAATCGGCGGATGAGCGCCAACCCGCACGCCAACGGCGGACTCTTGCTGCGCGACCTCGAATTGCCCGACTTCCGCGATTACGCGGTGCCGGTGCACTACCCCGCCACCGAAATCCATGAGGCCACTCGGGTACTCGGGACGTTTTTGCGGGACGTGATTCGGCACAACCCGGATCGGTTCCGGCTCATGGGTCCGGACGAAACTGCGTCGAACCGGCTCAGCGCGGTATTCGAAGTGACCGGTCGGACCTGGCTATCCGAGACCACGACCGACGACGACCACCTCAGCCCCGATGGCCGGGTGATGGAGGTGCTGTCCGAGCATCTATGCCAAGGCTGGCTGGAGGGGTACCTGCTGACCGGACGGCATGGCATGTTCGACTGCTACGAGGCGTTCGTGCACATCGTCGACTCGATGTTCAACCAGCACACAAAATGGCTGTCGACCAGCCGGGAACTGCCCTGGCGGCGGCCGATCGCCTCGCTGAATTACCTGCTGAGTTCCCATGTGTGGCGCCAGGATCACAATGGCGCATCCCATCAAGACCCTGGATTCGTCGACCTGGTGGCCAACAAGCGCCCTGAGGTGGTGCGGGTATATCTGCCTCCCGACGCCAACACGCTGCTTTCGGTTGCCGACCATTGCCTGCGCAGCCGCGACTATGTCAACGTCATCGTCGCCGGCAAGCAACCCGCACTGGCCTACCTGACCATGGACGAGGCGATCGCGCACTGCACCCGGGGACTTGGCATTTGGCAGTGGGCGGGCACGGCCAGTGGTCAGCCGGATGTGGTGCTGGCGTGCGCCGGAGACATCCCGACGCTGGAGACTCTGGCGGCCGCCGACATCCTGCGGCGTGAGCTGCCCCAGTTGGCGGTGCGAGTCGTCAACGTGGTCGATATCATGCGGCTGCAGCCGGAGTCGGAACACCCCCATGGCCTGCCGGATCGGGAGTTTGATGCGTTGTTCACCCGCGACAAACCGGTCATCTTCGCCTACCACGGCTATCCATGGTTGATTCACCGGCTGGCTTACCGTCGCGCCAACCACGCCCGCATGCATGTCCGCGGGTTTAAGGAGCGCGGCACCACCACGACACCGTTCGACATGGTGATGCTCAACGATTTGGATCGCTTCCATCTGGTCATGGATGTCATCGACCGGGTAGACGGGCTGGCCAGCCGGGCGGCGTTGCTACGCCAGCGGATGGCTGATGCCCGCCTCGCCGCGCGGCGCTACACGCGGGAGCACGGCGAGGACGACCCGCACATCGCGGAATGGACGTGGCAGTCGAGCGAACGCACGCCGTCAGGGCAACAAGGCGAACGACGCCCAACCGACTCTTCGGAAGGCAACGACACGCTCTAGCCTGTGCGGGTGGCGAATGTGGTGTCGGTCAATGTTGCTCGTGTCCAAGCAAACCCTGATCCGCGCGCGCAGTCGAAGCTGACGGGCATCGACAAAGTAGCGGCAACTGGAGAGGTCATGGTGCGTGCACCGGGCCCGATGTGCGCCGGTCTGGGCAGCGGACTGGTGGGCGACACGATCGGCAACCAGAGTGTGCATGGCGGTGATGACCAGGCCGTTTATGCCTATGCCCGAGAAGACTTAGACGCGTGGGAAGTTCAACTTCAACGCGCTCTTACCAACGGAATCTTCGGGGAGAACCTGACCACCCTGGGCGTCGACGTGACCGAGGCGCGGATCGGCGAACGGTGGAGCATCGGCACCGACGGACTGGTGCTGGAAGTCTCTGCGCCCCGGACGCCGTGTCGGACGTTTTCAGCGTTCTTGACGTTGGCCCATTGGATCAAGACCTTCACCGAAGCGGGTAAACCCGGTGCCTATCTACGGGTGATCTCACCGGGAACGGTGCGCGCGGGCGATACGGTCACCATCGACCATCGCCCCGACCACGACGTGACCATCGGGCTGGCATTTCGCGCCCGAATGTCGCAACCGGAGCTGCTCCCGCAACTGCTGGTGGCCGAAGCCCTGCCGGCCGACTTCAAAGCCGACGTGCGCCGCCGGCTAGCCCCGCGCGAGGGCTAGCGCAGCGTGATCCGGACCGGGGGACCAAACCCCGCGCGCTGCCCAACCGGCCGGCCGGTGGCGGTCGCCTTGCGGTAACCGGTGCTGCGCCTGGTTGGTGTGCGGCCGAGAGAGCGGCCCGGTTCCGCCGGCACGCCAGCGGCGCCGAGGAGCAAACCTTGGTGCCCGCTGGGTAGTCGCTGGCAGAACTGGCGAGGTCGAGGTGCGTGCCGCAGGTAGAATCCATCACCATGTGTGACCAAGCGGTTGGTATGGCCGCGCATCCGGACCCGCTGGCGGCGCAGCTGTCCGAACTCCCCCGGTTCCGGATCCATCTCGATGTCGCTGTGGTCGTGGCGATATTGGTGTTGACCAATGTGATCGCGCACTTCACCACCCCGTGGGCAAGCATCGCCACCGTCCCGGTGGCCGCGATCGGTCTGGTGTTGTTGGTGCGCAGTAGGGGTCTGGGCTGGGCGGAACTGGGTCTGGGGCGCGAACACTGGAAGTCCGGGCTGGTCTATGCGCTTGCGGCCGTCGCACTGGTAGTCGCGGTGATCTCGGTGGGTGTCCTGTTGCCGATGACCCGGCCGATGTTCATGAACCACCACTACGCCACGATCTCTGGCGCCGTGATCGCCTCGATGGTGATCATTCCGCTGCAAACCGTTATCCCCGAGGAGCTGGCTTTCCGCGGCGTGCTGCACGGGGCACTGAATCGGGCTTGGGGATTTCGGGGAGTCGCCTTGGCGGGTTCGTTGCTGTTTGGCCTGTGGCACGTCGCGACGTCATTAGGGTTGACAAGCAGCAACGTCGGCTTCACCCGGCTGTTCGGCGGCGGGATCTTCGGGATGATGGCGGGCGTCGCGCTGGCGGTGTTGGCCACGGGCGCCGCCGGGTTCGTCTTCAGCTGGCTGCGTCGGCGCAGTGGGAGCTTGATCGCACCGATCGCCCTGCATTGGTCGCTGAATGGGATGGGCGCCCTGGCCGCCGCCTTGGTCTGGCACCTGTCAACCTGAACCTAGTCGCGTCACGTCAGCAGCACCGCTGCGCCCGCGATGTGGCCGGCCCTGAGGTCGGCCAGCGCACGATCGGCCTGCCCGAGTGGGTATTCCGGGGTGGTGACCTCGATATGGTGTCGGCCCGCGAAATCGAGGAAGGCGCGCGCGTCGCCGCGGGTGTTGGAGGTGACCGACCGAATCTCGCGTTCCTGGAACAGATGACGCTGATAATTCAACACGGGAATGTCGGAGAGGTGGATGCCGGCGATCGCCAAGGTACCGCCACGATCCAGCGCCTCGCACGCCGGCAGCACCAAGTCTCCGACCGGGGCGAACAATATCGCGGCGTCCAGCGGCACCGGCGGCGGATCTGCGGCTCCCTGGGCCGAGGCGGCGCCGAGGTCGAGAGCCAGCTCGCGCGCTTCGGCCCCACGGGTCATCACATGCACCTCGGCGCCCTGGACCAGCGCGACCTGGGCGGTGATGTGGGCGCTGCCGCCGAAGCCGTATAGACCAAGCCGACCACCCGGCGGCAGTTCGGCACGCAGCAATGAGCGATATCCGATGATGCCGGCGCACAGTAGCGGCGCGAGTTCGCTGTCGCGGTAGCCACCGGGCAGGCGATGCGCAAAAGCCGCTGGAACCGTGGCGAATTCGGCATATCCGCCGTCGGCATCCCAACCGGTGTAGCGGGACTTCGGACACAGGTTTTCGGCGCCGTGCACGCAGTACTTGCACACCCCGCAGGTGTGACGCAGCCAGGCGATACCGACCCGGTCTCCGACGTCGAACTCGTCACCGGCGTCGGCGCCCACCTGGATGACCTCCCCCACCACCTCGTGTCCGGGTGTCACCCGCTCACGGTGCACGGGAAGGTCGCCTTCGGTGACGTGTAGGTCGGTACGGCAAACCCCGCAGGCGTGCACCGCAACTAGCAGCTCGGATGGCTCGGGTCGTGGCACCGCGGTGCGGACTTGCTCGAGCGGGCCGGTGCTGACCGGGCCGGGGTGACGTACCTGCCACGCGGTCATCGTCGGGGGTATCGCCGCTGCGGCCATCATTCCATCATGCCGCTAGCGCCGGCCGATCGCCCGATCTGCCACGGCCGCAACGGGTTCCGCCGGCTAGGACCTGCGCTGCACCATCCCGACCAGCCACAGCAGGATTACCGAGCCGAGGATCGCGCTGAACAAGGTGAACCACCAGCCGCCAGCTGCGGTGTCGACGAAGAAACTCAGCAAGAAACCGCCGATCAACGCGCCCACGACACCGATCACGATGTTCATCAGAATGCCAGAGCCAGCGCCCTTGACGATCTTTCCGGCAATCCAACCCGCAATTGCGCCAATGATGATGTAGCCAATCCAGCCCACGCTGGTCAGCGTGGTTGAGCGAGCTAGCAATTCGGTCGCTGCCATGACGTCCATCGGGATCTCCTTGTAATCACCGGCAAAGCCCAACTCCAAATGCTGGACCTTGATTTCGGTATACCCCCTCGATGTAACGATGGGAATGCAATTCTGCGGCGCAAAGCCAATCCCGGCGTGACTGCCGGGGACTGCTGAGCGGATCTGGGCGGCCGGTCAGGCCGGTTGTGTCCGCTGCGGAGCCGGAGTGGCCGTAGGCGTCACGCCCGCGGCCGGGGCCGGGGCCGGGGCCGGTGCGGGGGCAGGTTCCGGTGCGCCCGGCGCGGGAGCCGGCTGCCCGGGTGCGGGCGCCGGTGCCGGCGGTGGGTTCCAGGCTCGAATCGACTCCGCCAGGACCTTCGCCGCGCCCTTGTCCACCGGGTCGTTCGACGTTCCTAGCCACACCACAAACCAGCGCTGAGGAGGGCCGCCGTCGGGCGCACCGGTTGCCGGCGCACCGATTACCCCGGTCCAGATCTGGCCGTTCGGCTTGGCCGGATCACTGAACTTGACTTCGTAATAGGACGCGCTCCCGGACAATCCGTTGGCGTTGAGCGGAATGGTTTCCTGGTTGAGTCGGGTACCGGGATAGGGCATGAAGAATTCGCCCATGTCCGAGCCCAGGCGGACCGCGGCCTTGGGGTTGGTGGGTTCGGCGCTGGCGTAGAGCTTCTGGTCCAACCGGCCCAGCACGATGCGAGTGTCGTTGGCGACCGGTGGTGCCTGCCCGGGCAGTGGCGGCTCCCCAATTGTCTTGCTGAGCAGCGCGGACCCGTAGTCGAGGTGGGAGGCGTCGGACTCCACCCAGCCTGGGGGCAGGACAAAGCTAAATCCGCCGATGGCGTTGGTCACCCGGCCGGGCTCGGGCGCGTTGGGGTCAACCACCGGTGGTGGTGGCGCGTTGGGATCCGCCGGTGGCGGCGGCGGTGGCGCGTTGGGATCCGCCGGTGGTGGCGGCGCCGCGTTCGGATCGGCCGGCGGGGGTGCCGCGTTGGGGTCGGCCGGTTGGGGGTTGGGCGTGGCGGTGGTCGCCGGTGGCGGGGGCGCTGGCTCGGGGTCGGCGCTGGAGGTCGCCGGCAGGGCAATGGTGAAAACGCTGGCACTGCTCACTGTGGCGATCGCCAGCGTTGCCCACAGTCCTTGGCGGCGTCTCGTCTTGGGGTCCACCTGATGCATGGCGACGAACCTACCGTGTTATGGCCGTGAAGCAAGGATGGGCCGCCCAGTGTCTGCGCTGTTCCTAGCGAATTGGCCGAATATCGTCCTACCTGGGCTGCTGGTGGTGCTGGGCCGGGTGCAACGCCACTTCGTGAGCTTTGATGCTGAACCACACTTGCGCCCCGGGCGTCAGCCGCAACTCCGAGGCGGCCTCGATGGTGATGGTCGCGGCCAGGCCCGGCGCACCATCGGGTTGGTCCTGTCCGCGAACCAGCACCGTGCCTCCGCGGGTATGTAGCTCCGCGACCGTCACCTCGACGGCGTTGCGGGGGCTGCCATGCGGTTGGTTGAGATGCACCGCGACCGCGGTCGGCAGGAATACTGCCACCGCGTCCTGGCCCGGGCGGAATTGGCTGCCGAGATCCCTGCCGAGTTCGGAAGTCCCGTGCCAGTGAACGCCGGCCCGGGTGCGCAGCGCGCCGTCGGTGTCGATGGTCCCGCTGACCAGGTTGACTCCCGCGATGCGGGCACCGAAGTGACTGCGGGGTGCGGCGAGTACCTCGGTGACCGGACCGATTTCGGAAATCGTCCCGGACTCGAGGACCAATACCCGATCCGCCAGCGCGAACACATCGAGCAGGTCGTGCGTGACCACAACGGCGGCGTAGCCGCTGCCGGTCACCACGTCGCGCAGCAGCGTTCGGATGGCGGCGGCCGCGGCCACATCGAGCCCGGCAAGTGGCTCGTCGAGCAGCAATGCATTCGGCTCGGCGGCCAACGCTCGCGCAATCGCGACTCGCTGGGCCTGGCCGCCCGACAACTGTCGTGGCCTACGTCCAGCGAGCTGGCTGGCCTCCACCTTGCTCAGCCAGCCCAGGGCCGGCTTGATGCGCCGACCGCGACCGATCCCCAGCATTGGCAAGGCCCGGTGACGGCTCTGTGGGCCGAACGCCACGTTGTCGGCCACGTTCAGGTGCGGGAACAGCAACGGGTTCTGTAGGAGCAGACCGACGCGGCGATCATGGGTCGCGACGTTGATCCCGGCGGCGGTGTCCGTCAACACCCGGTCTCCCAGACGCACCACACCGCTGTCCGGTTGAACCAGGCCGGCGATGACATGGAGGACGGTGGATTTGCCCGCGCCGTTGGGGCCGAGTACGGCCAGCACCTCGCCTGTGGCCACCGAAAACTCGACGTCCACTCCGCGATCGCGGACCAACGCGCGAAGATGCAATGCGCTCACGTTCGACGGTCTCTTGCCCGCCTTGGTGATTCGGCGGGCACCCATGACCGACACCTTGAGTGGCGCCACCGTAGCGAGGACGACAACGGAGCCGCCGGCACTACATCGGGTAGCAGCCGCTGCCGGTGGCAGCGCCGCCCCCCGATCGGCCCTGGCTGGGCCGCACACCGGGCTGCCGCCACCCCCCTGCCATCGGTATCGCTGCGACACCGTCACGCACACCGTCGCGACCCATGGTTGACACCTTAAGGCAGGACTACCTGGCGTCAGCCCCGGTCAACCTGCGAGCGCCCAGACCCAATACCACCAGCGCCGCCACCGCGACGAGCACCAGTGACAGCGCCACCGCCGCATCCGGGTCGTTCACCCGCTGTAGGTAGATCTCCAGCGGCAGGGTGCGAGTCACCCCCTGCCGCGACCCGGCAAACGTCAGTGTTGCGCCGAACTCCCCGAGCGACCGAGCAAATGCCAACACCGCTCCAGACGCCATGCCCGGTAGCAGCAGCGGTATCGTGACTCGCCACCAGACGACGCTGGGCCGGGCACCTAGCGTCGCCGCCACCACCTCGTAGTCGGCCCCCACGGTGCGCGCCGCTCCCTCGAGGGAGATCACCAGGAAGGGCAACGAGACGAATGTCTGGGCCAACACCACTGCCGTCGTACTGAATGCGATGCTGACGCCGGCGGCCTGTAGGTACTGCCCAAGCAAGCCGAGCCGGCCGAACGCGTAGAGCAGCGCGATGCCGCCCACCACCGGCGGCAATACCAGCGGAAGCAGGATCAGCGGCCGCAGCAATCGCACCAAGCGTGCCCGGCTGCGGGCCAAAACCAAGGCCATCGGGACCCCCAGCAGCACGCACAGCAGCGTGCTGGCCGAGGCGGTCTTCAGGCTTAGAAGCAGCGCCGTCGTCGACGAGTTGCTGGTGATCAGCGACCAGAAATTGGGCCAGTCGACCTTGAGCGCAACGGCCAACAGCGGCAACACCACAAGGGCCATGCCGACGGTGGCAAACGCGAAGACCCAGCGGGGCGGATCTGCAGGCCGGCGCATGTCAGCTCATCAGGGCTGGGCAAACCCGGACTGGTCGAGGATCTTGCGTCCCGCCTCAGCGGTCACGATCGCCACGAACTGCTGGGCTAGCGCGGGATGGGATGCCTTCTTCAACACGGCGATGGGGTAGATATTCACCGCGCCGGCGGCCTCGGGAAACCGGACGGTGGTCACCTTGTCTCCGGCGTTCATCGCGTCGGTGACGTAGACCAACGCGGCATCGGCCTGTCCGGTGGTGACCTTGCTGAGCACGTCCGTCACGCTGAGTTCCTCACTGACCGGGCTGAGCTGGATGCCCGTAGCGACTTCGATCCGCCTGGTGGCCGACCCGCACGGCACCGGCTGCTGGCAGATGACCACGCTCAGGTCCGGCCTCGTGAGGTCGCCAACCGACCCGATCTGCTTCGGATTACCCGGGGCGGTGACGATGACCAGGGTGTTGGAGGCAAAGTTCGCGGGGTTCTGGGCCACCAAGCCAGCTTGGGAGACCCTGTCCATTTGCGCGATGTCGGCCGAGGCGAAGACATCCGCCGTCGCCCCCTGGGCCAGCTGAGTCGCCAGCTCCGAGGAACCCGCGAAATCCCACTCGACCCGCACGCCGGGATTGTCTGCCTGGAATCGTTCACCGATCTTGGTGAAGGCCGGCTTCAGCGACGCGGCCGCGAACACCGTGATCGAACGAGACTGTTGGGCCGACCGTGAATTGCACCCGACCAACGTCCAGACCAGCAGCGATCCCAAGCTGGCCAGCATTCCGATCCGACGCATTCGTCAAACCTAGCAGCGGGCCCGGTCGGCCAGCGGCGACCAGAAATCGGTTCCCCACGACGCCCGAATGGTTACTGAAATCGACTACGCGTCGTGACGGCGCGGAGTTTCGCCGAATAGCTACTGTCCAGTAACATGGACCTTGATTGACGCCATAACACGCTGAGATCCCAGGTGACAATCCTGCGGTGTGTGACCATCGGAACGATGCTTAGAACGCGCCGAGCGGACGCATAAGCGCTGGTGAGCTGCCAGGGTCTGGGTTCAACGTTGAACACGAGGAGGTCATGGCAGTGGAGGTGCTGGTCACTGGTGGGGATACCGATCTGGGGCGTACGGTAGCCGAGGGTTTTCGCGACGACGGTCATAAGGTGACCCTCGTGGGGGCCCGCCGTGACGACCTCGAGGTTGTCGCCAAGGAACTCGACGTCGACGCCATTGTCTGCGACACCGTCAACCCCGCCAGCCTCACCGAGGTTCGCGGCTTGTTCCCGCATCACCTGGACACCATCGTCAATGTGCCGGCGCCGTCCTGGGACGCCGGTGATCCACGCACCTACTCGTTGTCGGACACCGCCACCGCCTGGCGCCACGCGCTGGACGCGACCGTGCTCTCAGCGGCGCTGACCGTGCAATGCGTCGGCGATCATCTGCGCTCCGGCGGTTCGATCATCAGCATTGTGGCGGAAAACCCGCCGGCCGGCAGCGTCGACGCTGCCATCAAAGCCGCCCTCGCGAATTGGGTCGGGGGGCAGGCCGAGACGTACGGCACCCGCGGCATCACCGTCAACGCCGTTGCCTGCGGGCGCAGCGTGACCGCCGGCTACGACGGCTTGTCTCGCACCCCGGCACCCATGGCGGCAGAGATTGCCCGGCTGGCACTGTTTCTCACCACCCCCGCCGCTCGTCACATCACCGGCCAGACATTGCACGTGAGCCACGGTGCTCTGGCTCGGTTCTCCTGAACCTGGCTGAAATCTTTACTCCTGTGGACCGGTCGCTACGGTAGATACCGTGGCTATCAGGCTTGGTTTTCAGATTCCTAACTTCTCCTACGGCACGGGTGTGGAGAAGCTCTTTCCGTCGGTGGTTGCGCAGGCGCGCGAGGCCGAGGCCGCCGGCTATGACTCGCTTTTCCTGATGGACCACTTCTACCAACTGCCCATGTTGGGCACGCCGGACCAGCCGATGCTGGAGGCCTACACCGCCCTGGGCGCGCTGGCCACCGCGACGGAGAAGCTGCAACTGGGCACCTTGGTGACCGGCAATACCTACCGCAACCCGAGCCTGCTGGGCAAGGTCATCACGACGTTGGACGTGGTCAGCGCGGGGAGAGCGATTCTCGGTATCGGCGCTGGTTGGTACGAACTCGAACACCGTCAGCTCGGGTTCGAATTCGGTACCTTCACCGACCGGTTCCACCGGCTTGAGGAGGCCCTACAGATCCTTGACCCGATGGTGAAAGGTGAGCGGCCCACCTTCTCCGGGAATTGGTACACCACCGAATCCGCGATGGCTGAGCCCCGCTACCGGGACCGAATCCCCATCATGATCGGCGGCGGCGGCGAAAAGAAGACCTTCGGCATCGCGGCCCGGTGGGCCGACCATCTCAACATCGTCGCAGCGCTGGATGAACTACCCCGAAAAATGGACGCCGTCGCTGCCCGCTGTGAAGAGGCCGAGCGCGATCCGTCGACACTGGAAACCAGCCTGATGTTGACGGTGGTGATCAGCGAGGACGTCAAGCCGGATCAGATTCCCGCCGAGACCAGTAGTCGCATGGTCATGGGTAGCCCCGAACAGATCGCTGAGCAGGTGCAAACCAAAGTGCTCGACGCCGGCGTGGATGGCGTCATCATCAACCTGGCTGCGCACGGCTACACCCCTGGTGTCATCACGACGGCCGCCGAGGCGCTGCGCCCCCTGCTTGGTCAGTAAATCCGGCGTGGGTGGCCCGCTCGTTGTGGGTGTGGCTGATTACACACGCTCGCGCCTGGGTATCTGGGCGGCGGCTTGACTACCCTGAAGAGCGCCAGTAGCTAACTATAGTCGCCCGTCGATGAGCCCCCTCAGGAGCAACGAAACATGAGTCCCCAGCAGGAAACCACAGGTGAGGCGCGTCGAAGGCATCGAGTTGTCATCATCGGTTCCGGGTTCGGCGGACTCAATGCGGCAAAGAAGCTCAAACGGGCCGACGTCGACATCAAGCTGATCGCTCGAACCACCCATCACCTGTTCCAGCCGTTGCTCTACCAAGTGGCCACCGGGATCATCTCGGAAGGCGAAATCGCACCGCCAACCCGCGTGGTGCTGCGCAAACAGCGCAACGTGCAGGTGTTGCTGGGCAATGTCACCCACATCGACCTGGCCAACCGGCGCGTCGTTTCGGAGTTGCTGGGGCATACCTACGAAACCGCCTACGACAGCCTTATCGTTGCCGCCGGGGCCGGCCAGTCCTACTTCGGCAACGACCATTTCGCGGAGTTCGCCCCGGGCATGAAGTCGATCGACGATGCGCTGGAGTTGCGTGGGCGGATTCTCAGCGCATTCGAGCAGGCAGAGCGATCGAGCGATCCTGAACGACGGGCCAAACTGCTGACATTCACCGTCGTTGGGGCGGGTCCCACCGGCGTTGAAATGGCCGGACAGATCGCGGAACTCGCCGAACATACGTTGAAAGGTGCTTTCCGGCATATCGACTCGACCAGGGCGCGGGTGATCTTGCTCGATGCAGCCCCTGCGGTGCTTCCGCCCTTCGGCGAAAAGCTGGGCGAGCGGGCGGCGGCACGGTTGGAAAAGCTCGGGGTGGAGATCCAGTTGGGTGCGATGGTCACCGACGTGGACCGCAACGGCATCACTGTCAAGGACTCCGACGGGACCATTCGGCGCATCGAGTCGGCCTGCAAGGTGTGGTCCGCCGGTGTGCAGGCCAGCCGGCTTGGCCGGGACCTCGCCGAGCAGTCCGCCGTTGAGCTCGACCGGGCCGGCCGGGTTCAGGTGCTGCCCGACTTGTCGGTCCCCGGGCATCCCAACGTGTTCGTCGTCGGTGACATGGCCGCGGTTGAGGGTGTGCCGGGTGTGGCGCAGGGGGCCATTCAGGGCGCAAAGTACGTCGCCAGCACGATCAAGGCCGAACTCGACGGCGCCAACCCCGCAGAACGTGAGCCGTTCGAATACTTCGACAAGGGCTCCATGGCGACGGTCTCGCGGTTCTCTGCGGTAGCGAAGATCGGTCCGCTGGAGTTCAGTGGCTTTATCGCGTGGCTGATCTGGCTGGTGCTGCACCTGGTCTACCTGATCGGGTTCAAGACCAAGATCACCACGCTGCTGTCATGGACGGTGACCTTCCTAAGCACCCGGCGTGGTCAACTGACCATCACCGAGCAGCAGGCCTTCGCCAGAACACGTATCGAACAGCTAGCCGAGCTGGCCGCCGAGGCGCACGGTTCAGCGGCGGTGAAAGCCAGCTAGAGCAAGTTCGGTTGCCACGGCGCCAGGGACGAACCGGTCAACAGATCGGATTGCCAGGTGCTCAGCGTTCCGCCGCCGGCCAACGTCAGCACCGTTGTGCCACATTCCAGCTCGGCGTTGAATGGAGTTGCGGGATAACGCAGCTCGTTGACGGTGGCGCGCGGCGCCGAGATCACGTCGTCGGCCAAGGATCCGGCGCCAAGTTCGACTCGGTGTCGCAATAGCGGGCGGCCGTGCCGGTCCGCACACAGCGATCCTGACCAGAATCCCTCGCGCTCACCGCATCTGCCGATCTGGACGCGTTCACGGAAACGGACCTCAGCGTTGTCGTGCAGCCGCAGGACAACGGCTGACACGTGCCGGGCAGCGGCGGCGACGACCGTGGGCTCGAGGTCCACATCGAGGGTGCCCGTAACGTCGATTTCCCAGTTGGCGTGCGACATCACTGTGTCGGCGCCGGGCAGAGCTACGGCTGCGGCCGCGCTGCGCAGCCGCAACCGTGAGCCCTCCTCAACAATCATTCGGATATCCAAAGTGTCCCCGCCCAGCGGGTTTGCCGCCGCCGACACTAGATAGACCGTGTCGGGCGCGGTGCAACGGGCGGCGACACCGCCCCGACACTCAATGCGGGGCAGCCGTCTCCGCGATGACACCAGCAGGATCTCGGAGTGCACTGCAACGGACTAGCTGTGGGCGGCCAGTTGTGTGCGGACCCAGTCGAGTACCTTGGTGGCGGCCGGGTCCTCGGTGAGCGATTGCAACACGGTGGGTCGTCCGTCGCGCACTGCCTCGGCGTCGCGGGCCATCACCTGCAGGTCGGCGCCGACCAACGGGGCCAGGTCGGTCTTGTTGACCACCAGCAAATCGGAGAAGGTCACGCCGGGCCCGCCCTTGCGCGGCACCTTGTCGCCGCCGGCCACGTCGATCACGAAGATCTGCACGTCTACCAGGCCAGACGAGAACGTTGCGGTGAGGTTGTCGCCACCGGACTCGACCAAAATTAAATCCAGCGATGCGTGCGCGGCGATCAAATCGTCGATCGCGTCCAGGTTCGCGGTGATATCGTCGCGGATCGCTGTGTGCGGGCAGCCGCCGGTCTGCACGGCGGTGATCCGATCGTCTGGCAGCACGGCATGCTTACGTAAGAAATCTGCGTCCTCGGTGGTGTAGATGTCGTTTGTCAGCACCGCCAAGGAAAGCTCGCTTCGCAGTTGCCGGCAAACCGCCGCGACCAATGCTGTTTTCCCGGAGCCCACTGGGCCGCCAACCCCGATTCGCAGCGGCTCGCCTGGCCGTCGGACCCGGCGCGGACGATCGGCGTGGGTGTGCGGGTGACTGTGCGAGTGGGAGTGGCTTTCGGACCGGTTTAGTGTTGACACGAGATACCTTTCAGGAGGCGAACAATGGCCGTTCGCGTGCGGCGTGGCGCTGCGCGAGCGTGTCGAGCAAAGGGTCGGATAGGTCGGCCAGGCCAGCATTGGCCTGGACAGCGGTCGATTCGCACAGCTCGGATAGCCGGAAGGTCAGGACCGCGACGTCGGCGGGATCTAGCGCCAACAGTCGCTGGGCGGCGGTAGCTGAGCTGGTCATTGTCGTGTAGACGATGTGTAGTGCACTGTGCTCAGGCTTGAGCGCAGTGATCGCGCCGATGCGGCCAGCGACCACCGCCAGATGCGGTCGCGGGCCAAGAATGTCCCAACCCGCGTCGGGCCACACCGCGCGGGCAAGCCGAGCCAGCCCGCGTCCCTGGGCGCGCGAGGTGTCTCGGGCCGCGGGGGCCGGTGTGCGTGCATCGGTTTCAAGATCGGCGTCTTCGATAGACAGGTCATTCCGGTGCACCGCCGCCGCGATCGACCCCATCACCAAGCCCTGGCTGCGGATTCGTCGGCGCAGAAACGCTTCCAGGGTGCCCAGATTGGCCACCATACCGCCGGTGACCGCCTCTTCGACGCCGCCGGAGTGCACGTGCGCGCCAGTGGGCAGCCGCGAATCGGCCAGCGTGAGAAGCATGGCGAGCTGGGTCATTAGAACAGGAAATAACGTTGTGCCATTGGAAGTTCGGCGGCCGGCTGCTCGTGCCATACCTCACCGTCGATACGTACGGTGAAGGTATCAGGCTCGACCTGGATGATCGGCAGCGCGTCATTGAGCGGCAAGTCGGCCTTGCCGATCGCCCGGACATTAGCCACCGGAACCAGTGTCCGGTTGACCGCTAGCCGATCGGCGAGGCCCGCATCGATCGATTGTGGTGCGACGAAGTGTACCGAGGTGGCCGCGGCCGTGGACGGCGCGGCGCCGAACATCGGTCGGGCAAAGACGGGTTGGGGTGTCGGTATCGATGCGTTCGCATCACCCATCGCCGCAAAGGCGATCGCACCGCCCTTGAGCACGGCGTGTGGCCGTACTCCGAAAAACGCTGGCTCCCAGATGACCAAGTCCGCCAGCTTGCCCACCTCCACCGATCCGACTTCCTGGTCGAGCCCATGTGCAACCGCCGGACAGATGGTGTACTTGGCAACGTAGCGCCGCACTCGGTTGTTGTCAGCAGAACCGTCGCCGGGCAGCGGCCCGCGGCGGGCCTTCATCACATGCGCGGTCTGCCACGTGCGCATCACGACTTCGCCGACTCGGCCCATGGCCTGCGAGTCGCTGCCGATCATCGAGATCGCGCCCATGTCGTGCAGCAGGTCTTCGGCCGCCATGGTGGATGGGCGGATCCGACTCTCGGCAAAAGCCAAGTCTTCCGGGATCCGCGGGTTGAGATGGTGGCACACCATCAGCATGTCGAGGTGCTCATCGAGAGTGTTGATGGTGTGTGGGCGGGTCGGATTGGTGGAACTGGGCAGCACATTCGGGTGTGCCGCGACCGTGATGATGTCCGGTGCGTGGCCGCCGCCCGCACCCTCGGTGTGGTAGGTGTGGATGGAGCGTCCGGCGATTGCGCCAAGGGTGTTTTCGACAAAACCCATCTCGTTGAGCGTGTCGGTGTGCAGCGCTACCTGAATGCCGGCGGCCTCGGCGACTGTCACGCAGGCATGGATTGCTGCGGGCGTGGAACCCCAATCTTCGTGCAACTTGAAGCCCGCTGCGCCGCAGCGTAATTGTTCCCACAGCGCCTCGGGGTTCACGGTGTTGCCCTTGCCCAGGAGGGCGAAGTTGACCGGCCAGCTGTCCAGCGATTCCAGCATTCGGGCCAAGTGCCATCCGCCGGGGGTGACGGTGGTGGCTTTGGTTCCCTCGGCAGGTCCGGTGCCGCCGCCGATAATCGTGGTGGTGCCCGCCCCCAGGGCCTCGGGCATGAGTTGCGGGCAGATCAGGTGTACGTGGCAATCGATGGCGCCCGCGGTGACGATTCGTCCATTGCCCCCGATGATCTCGGTAGCAGGCCCGACCACCAGGTCGGGGTGGATACCGGCCATGACGTCGGGGTTGCCGGCCTTACCGATGGCGACGATGCGACCATCCCGGATTCCGATATCGGCTTTGACGATTCCCCAATAGTCGATGATGACCGCCCCGGTGATCACCGTGTCGGGCGCACCCTCGGCTCGGGTGGCTCGGCCCTGACCCATCGACTCACGCAATACCTTGCCGCCACCGAATACCGCCTCATCACCGGCCAGTCCCGGTCCCCCACAGCGATCTTCGGTAACTTCCACCAACAGATTGGTGTCCGCTAACCGGATACGGTCGCCGGTGGTGGGGCCATATAACTGCGCATAGCGCTCCCTCGACAGCGCCGTCATCAAATATCCAGCTCTCCGGGCGGATCCAAGGTCAACCCGTGTACCTCGCGACGTCCGCTCAGCGGAACCAACGAGACCAGCTGCGGCACACCCGGTTCGAAGCGGACCGCGGTGGCCGCCGCAATGTCCAGGCGATAGCCGTGCGCGGCAGTACGATCGAACGACAGCGCCGGATTAGCCTGGGAAAAGTGCACGTGACTGCCCACCTGCACCGGACGGTCGCCGGTGTTGACGACCTGGACTTCGAGACGCTGTGCACCCGCGTTGATGTCGATATCCCCACTGCCGTAGAGGATCTCGCCGGGGATCATTGGATCGGGAGATGGACCGTGACCAACTTGGTTCCGTCCGGGAACGTCGCTTCCACTTGCACATCGTCGAGCATCTCCGGGACCCCCTCCATGACGTCATCGCGAGCCAGCACCTCGCACCCGCTGGCCATTAGCTCTGCCACGGTACGGCCATCGCGTGCGCCCTCCAGGACGTGGTCGGAGATCAGCGCAACCGCTTCCGGGTAGTTCAGCCGTAAGCCGCGGGCCCGCCGGCGGCGGGCCAGCTCAGCGGCGTAAGACACGAGCAGGCGTTCCTGCTCGTGCGGCGATAGACGCATGAGGGTCGATCCTGCCACGGCACAGCGATGTTGACATCTTGGCGGCCTCACCCGCCGGCGGGCGGAGGCTCCAAATTCTGCAGCCGCACCTGACCCCGCGCCACCGGGCGACCGGCCTCGTCTGTGATCACAACCAACCACAGTTGTTGCCGATGACCGCGGTGCAGTGGTTCGGCGGTGCCGTACACCATCCCCGACCCGATGGCGCGCAGGAAGTCGGTGTTGTTGTTGACGCCGACCACCGCCCCGCCGCCATGGGCGTTGAGCCATGTGAACGCGGCCATGCTGGCCATGCTCTCCACCATCGAGCAGTACACACCGCCATGGACGAGGCCCATGGGCTGCAGCAGCTTGGGTTTGACCTCGAGTTGCGCTCGAGCGCGATCTGGACTGAGTTCGGTGAACTGTAGACCCAATTCGGTGTCGAACGGCGAGGTGAATATCGGCGGGTTGAACCCGGTGCCCGGGTCCTGGGGCGATGGCACGTTGTTGTGTCTACACCATGAGGGTTGTGTCGACACATGGCGGCCGGCGGCGGATCTGGGCGGCCGCCGGCGACGGAAACCGGATCGGCAACAAAAACGGGCGAGCCCCGTGCAACCAGGCACGGGGCTCGCCGATCGAGTAGACCGGGGGTCACTGCAGCCCTCAGGACTCCGGCACGGTCATTTGTTGCTCGACCGGCTCAAGCATAGGCAAGGCTGCCCTAAGATCGCAAGCATCGAAGAGCACCGTGTTGTTTACCCGTCGGCCTTGCCGATTCCGGGCATGAGCGGTGGCGACTGCCGCCCGACTCGAGGTGTGGTGTGCGCGTGCGTGGCAAACGTCACATTTGGTACGACGGTCGGTAGTAAGCCGGAGTAGTGTGGTTGGCAAAGATACAGAGCCGATGGAGCTGAACAAATTATGGCCAAGCTGACGCGGCTGGGGGATCTGGAACGCGCCGTGATGGATCACCTGTGGTCCATGACGGAACCTCAGACCGTTCGCCAGGTCCACGAAGCGTTGTCGGTGCGACGCGATCTGGCGTACACGACCGTGATGACCGTGCTGCAACGGTTGGCCAAGAAAAATCTGGTCTCTCAGATCCGTGACGATCGGGCCCACCGCTACGCACCTGTGCATGGTCGCGACGAACTGGTCGCCGGATTGATGGTCGATGCGCTGGCCCAGGCCGAGGATTCCGGTGACCGACAGGCCGCCTTGGTGCACTTCGTGGAGCGTGTCGGTGCCGACGAGGCGGACGCACTTCGGCGGGCCCTCGCCGAATTGGAAGCGAGCCACCGCATTCCGCCATCTACTGGCGCTGCGGCGGACGACTGAGGGAGACTGGCAGCGTGTCCGCGCTGGCCTTCACCATCCTCGCGGTGCTGTTGGCCGGTCCGACGCCGGCCTTACTGGCACGAGCGAAGTGGCCGATGCGCGCCCCGCGCGCCGCGATGGTGCTCTGGCAGGCGATCGCGCTAGCCGCCGTCCTGTCGGCCTTCAGCGCCGGTATTGCGATCGCCAGCCGGTTGGTCATGCCGGGGACCGATGGCCGGCCGACAGCGGGCATCGTGGACGCGGAAAGCCGGCTGGGCTGGGCGCTGTGGGCGGCATACCTCGCTGTCCTGATGCTCACGGTGCTGGTCGGGGTGCGGCTGATGGTCGCGGTGGTGCGGGTGGCCATCGCCACGCGTCGCCGGCGAGCCCACCACCGCATGGTGGTAGACCTGGTCGGAATCGGACACGACGTGGCGCACGGCCAGCCCGGCACCATGGCTCGCGATCTACGTGTCCTGGAGGTCGCGCAACCACTTGCTTACTGCCTGCCAGGAGTGCGCAGTCGCGTCGTGGTTAGCGAGGGAACACTGAACACGCTGACCGACAACGAAGTGGCGGCGATCCTCACCCACGAGCGTGCTCACCTACGCGCCCGCCACGACCTGGTATTGGAGGCGTTCACCGCCGTGCACGCGGCGTTTCCGCGGTTGGTCCGCAGCGCCAACGCCCTGCGCGGGGTGCAATTGCTCGTCGAACTGCTGGCCGACGACGCGGCCGTGCGCGCGGCCGGGCGCGCGCCGTTGGCCCGGGCTCTGGTCGCCTGCGCATCGGGTCGGGCGCCGGTGGGTGCGCTGGCCGCTGGGGGCCCCAGCACGGTGCTACGGGTGCGGCGCCTGTCGGGCCGTGGAAACAGCATGGCGGTATCGCTGTCCGCGTACCTGGCCGCGGCCGCGGTGCTGGTGGTGCCCACTATCGCCCTGGCCGTGCCGTGGCTGACGGAGCTGCAGCGGCTGTTCGGCCTCTGACGCCGGAGCACAACACCTTTGGCGCGTCGCCAGGCCACTGTGCCACAGTGTGTCGGACTAGCTTTGGCAGGAGTCTTCCCAACTGGAGGGTAGGTCCCACGGAAAGGCAGGACATGAGTTCGTCGGAATCGAGCACCGCCAGCGCGCAGATCGGTGTCACCGGCCTGGCCGTGATGGGTTCGAACATTGCCCGCAACTTCGCTCGGCACGGATATACCGTGGCGCTGCACAATCGATCCGTTGCCAAGACCGATGCGCTGCTGAAAGAGCACGGGCCGGAGGGAAAGTTCGTGCGCAGCGAAACAATCGCGGAGTTCCTCGCCGCGTTGCAGCGCCCGCGCCGGGTGCTGATCATGGTCAAGGCGGGCGACCCCACCGATGCGGTAATCAACGAGCTTGCCGACGCCATGGAACCGGGCGACATCATTATCGACGGCGGCAATGCGCTTTATACCGACACTATTCGCCGCGAGAAAGCGATGCGCGAGCGTGGCCTGCACTTTGTCGGCGCCGGCATCTCTGGCGGCGAAGAGGGCGCGCTGAACGGGCCGTCGATCATGCCCGGAGGGCCCGCTGAATCCTATAAATCGCTGGGGCCGCTGCTCGAGGAGATTTCCGCGCATGTCGACGGTGTGCCGTGTTGCATCCACATCGGCCCCGACGGATCCGGTCACTTCGTCAAGATGGTGCACAACGGCATCGAATACTCCGACATGCAGCTCATCGGCGAGGCCTATCAGCTGCTGCGTGACGGGCTGGGTTTGACCGCACCGCAGATCGCCGACGTGTTCACCGAGTGGAACACCGGCGAGTTGGATAGTTATCTGGTCGAAATCACCGCCGAGGTGTTGCGACAAACGGACGCCAAAACCGGAAAGCCGCTTGTCGACGTCATTCTCGACCAAGCCGAGCAAAAGGGCACCGGGCGCTGGACGGTGAAGTCCGCCCTGGACCTCGGCGTACCCGTCACCGGCATTGCCGAGGCGGTGTTCGCCCGCGCGCTGTCGGGATCGGTGGAGCAGCGTGCGGCCGCTCGCGGGCTGGCGTCCGGGCGGCTCGGCGATAAACCCGCCGACCCCGACACCTTCACCGAGAACGTGCGGCGGGCCTTGTACGCATCGAAGATCGTGGCCTACGCCCAGGGTTTCAACCAGATTCAGGCGGGTAGCGCCGAATTCGGGTGGGACATCACACCGGGCGACCTGGCCACCATTTGGCGCGGTGGCTGCATCATTCGGGCAAAGTTCCTCAACCGCATCAAGGAAGCGTTCGACGCGGAACCCAATCTGGCCAGCCTGCTGGTGGCGCCGTATTTCCGCAGCGCGGTTGAGTCCGCGATCGACAGTTGGCGACGCGTGGTGTCCACCGCGGCTCAGCTGGGTATACCCACCCCAGGCTTCTCGTCGGCCCTGTCGTACTACGACGGGTTACGCACCGAGCGACTGCCTGCCGCACTCACGCAGGCCCAGCGCGACTTCTTCGGCGCGCACACCTACGGGCGGATCGATGGGCCAGGCAAGTTCCACACCTTGTGGAGTGCAGACCGCAGCGAGGTGCCGGCCTAGCCGGGTTAGCAAAGGGCTTCAACAAAGGCGAGCCATGAGATTTCTAGACGGGCACCGGCCCGGGTACGACCTGACCTACAGCGATGTGTTCATCGTGCCGAATCGCTCCGAGGTCGCGTCGCGGTTCGACGTTGACCTGTCCACCGCCGACGGCTCCGGGACCACCATTCCGGTGGTCGTTGCCAACATGAGCGCGGTGGCTGGGCGCCGGATGGCCGAAACGGTGGCTCGCCGTGGCGGCATCGTGATGCTGCCGCAGGATCTGCCTATCCCCGCGGTGCAGCAGACCGTCGAGTTCGTCAAGAGCCGCCACCTGGTGCTCGACACCCCAGTGACGCTGTTGCCGGAGGATTCCGTGTCCGACGCAATGGCGCTCATCCATAAGCGCGCGCACGGGGTTGCGGTCGTGGTATTCGAGGGTCGCCCGATTGGTGTGGTCGGTGAGTCGTCTTGCGTGGGCGTGGACCGTTTCACCCGGGTGCGCGATATCGCGGCGTCGGACTTTGTGACCGCGCCGGTAGGCACCGACCCGCGCAAGATCTTCGACCTGCTTGAGCACGCCCCAATCGACGTTGCGGTGGTAACCAGCGCCGATGGGACGCTGGCCGGAGTGCTCAGCCGCACTGGCGCCATTCGCGCGGGCATCTACACGCCGGCCACCGACAGCGTCGGTCGGCTGCGCGTGGGTGCTGCGATCGGGATCAATGGCGACGTGGCGGCCAAGGCCCGCGCTCTGGTCGAGGTCGGCGTCGACGTGCTGGTCATCGATACCGCGCATGGGCACCAGGTCAAGACGCTGGACGCGATTGAGGCGGTTTCGTCCCTGGACTTGGGGGTCCCGCTGGCAGCAGGCAACGTGGTCTCGGCCGAGGGGACGCGTGACCTGCTCGGCGCCGGGGCGAGCATCGTCAAGGTCGGTGTTGGCCCCGGCGCCATGTGCACCACTCAAATGATGACCGGCGTCGGCCGTCCTCAGTTCTCCGCCGTGGTCGAATGTTCCTCTGCAGCTAAGGAACTCGGCGGGCACGTATGGGCCGACGGGGGGATCCGCCATCCGCGTGACGTGGCATTGGCGCTGGCAGCTGGAGCGTCGAACGTCATGATCGGATCGTGGTTCGCCGGCACCTACGAATCCCCCGGTGACCTGATGCGCGACCGTGAAGACCGGCCGTACAAGGAGAGCTACGGCATGGCGTCCAAGCGGGCGGTGGTCGCCCGTACCACCACCGACAGCGCATTCGACCGCGCGCGCAAGTCTCTATTCGAGGAAGGCATCTCGACCTCGCGGATGGGTCTTGACCCCGACCGGGGCGGTGTTGAGGACCTGATCGACCACATCACCTCGGGTGTGCGCAGCACCTGCACCTACGTCGGTGCCGCGAACCTCGCCGAGCTGCATGAGCGGGCCGTGATCGGTGTGCAGTCAGCGGCGGGCTTCGCCGAGGGCCATCCCCTGCCCGCCGGCTGGTGAGAACCACCACAGGCGCAGGACTATTCGTGGGGGGCAGTTTCGCTACCATATTGACTTCAATCCCGCAGCGCCGGGCTGTGCGATCGAGCGAAAGGGATGACGTGCCGCAGGCACCCGGCGGGGCCGTTGACTTCCGGGGCGGACGGTCCCCCGCAGTCGCGTCGGGCGCTCCGGCCTCACGACAGCCGAGGCGCCCATGATTGTGTCCGGCACCGCCGCGAGCGTGCTGGCCATCTTGGCGCTCACCCTGGGCACCGCGGTTTTCGTGGGAGCCGAATTCTCGCTGACCGCCCTCGATCGCAGCACCGTCGAAGCCAATGCCCGAAGTGGCGACAGCAGGGACCGTTTCATTCGACGCGCGCAGCGCAGGCTGTCGTTTCAATTGTCGGGAGCTCAGCTGGGGATCTCGATCACGACGTTGGTGACCGGCTACCTCACCGAACCGCTCGTTGATGCGTTGCCCCATCCGGCGCTGACCGCGATCGGAATATCGGATCGGATGTCGGACGCGATTACGGTCTTTCTGGCGTTGGTTGTCGTGACGTCGCTGTCGATGGTGTTTGGCGAACTGGTCCCGAAGTACCTCGCCGTGGCGCGCCCGCTGCAGACCGCCCGCGCAGTAGTGCTGCCCCAGTGGCTGTTTTCGGTGCTCCTCACCCCAGCTATCCGAGCCACCAACGGGGCCGCGAACTGGATCATGCGTCAACTCGGCATCGAGCCGGCCGAGGAGCTGCGGTCGGCCCGTACCCCACAGGAGCTGGTGTCGCTGGTGCGTGCTTCGGCGCGCCGTGGTTCCCTCGATGACGCCACCGCGTCACTGATGCGCCGGTCGTTGCAGTTCGGCACCCTGACGGCCGAGGAGCTGATGACCCCACGATCGAAAATTGTGGCGCTGCAAACCGACGACACCATCGCCGACCTCGTCGCGGCGGTCGCCGCATCCGGATTCTCCCGGTTTCCGGTCGTCCGCGGTGATCTCGACGAGACCGTCGGCATCGTGCACGTCAAGCAGGCGTTCCACGTTCCGCAGGCGGACCGGGCCCGCACCTTGCTGACTACGGTCGCCAAACCGGTCGCCGTGGTGCCGTCGACGCTGGACGGAGACGCGGTGATGGCCGAGATCCGTGCCAGTGATCTGCAGACCGCGATGGTCGTCGATGAGTATGGCGGCACAGCAGGGATAGTCACCCTCGAGGATCTGATCGAGGAAATCGTCGGCGACGTCCGCGATGAACACGACGATGCGACCCCCGACGTGGTCGCGGCTGGTACCGGATGGCGGGTGTCGGGTCTGCTCCGCATCGACGAGGTTGCGTCGGCAATCGGCTATCGAGCTCCCGAAGGGCCATACGAGACGATCGGCGGTCTGGTATTGCGCGAACTCGGACATATCCCGCAGGCAGGCGAAATGGTCGATCTTCCCGCGTTGGACGAAGATCGGTTGCCGGCGGAGTCCGCGCACTGGCGGGCCGCCGTGGTGCGCATGGACGGCCGTCGGATCGACCTACTCGAGCTGACTGACCTGAGCGATCGCCCGGATGGCCAGGAAGAATCCGGTACCGGACGGGACCGCTGATGAATCCGCTGCTGGCTTTGCTGCTGGCCTTGCTGTTGATCCTCGCCAACGCCTTTTTCGTCGGAGCCGAGTTCGCATTGATCTCCGCCCGTCGTGACCGGCTCGAAGCATTGGCCGAGCAGGGCAGGGCGAGCGCGGTCACGGTGATCCGGGCCGGCGAACAGCTGCCGTCGATGTTGGCCGGCGCCCAACTGGGCGTCACGGTCGCCTCGATCTTGCTCGGCCGCATTGCCGAGCCGGCCGGCGCCCAAGTGCTGCAGGGATTGTTCGGCCTGACCGGCATCGATCCACGGCTGCTGCACACGCTGTCGTTTGTCGTTGCGCTGGCCATTGTGGTGACTCTGCATGTGCTGCTGGGCGAGATGGTGCCCAAGAACATCGCCCTGGCCGGTCCGGAGCGGACTGCGATGTTGTTGGTGCCGGCGTACCTGCCCTATGTGCGCGCCGCGCGTCCGGTGATCGTGCTGTACAACAAGTGCGCCAACACCATCCTGCGGATGCTCGGGGTAGAGCCCAAGGACGAACTCGATATCACCGTTTCCACGGTCGAGCTGTCCGAGATGATCGCCGAATCGGTATCCGAAGGCCTGCTGGATTCCGAGGAGCACACTCGGCTGACTCGCGCACTGCGGATTCGTACCCGAGTCATCGCCGACGTCGCGGTGTCGTTGTCCGACATCCAGGCCGTGCCGGTTGCCGCAGCGGGCTCGGGTCCCACGATCGTAGCCATCGAGGAGGCATTGGCGCAGACCGGTTATTCGCGGTTTCCGGTGCAGGAGCCAGACGGCAAGCTCATTGGCTATCTGCATATCAAAGACGTGCTGGCGTTGGGCGACAATCCGCAGGCCGTCATCGATCTGGCGGTGGTTCGGCCGCTGCCGCGGCTGCCGAAATCGCTGCCGCTGCCCGATGCCTTGTCGCGTATGCGCCGCAGCAACAGCCACCTGGCGTTGGTGACCGGCGACGACGGCGCCGTCGTGGGGATGGTGGCACTGGAGGATTTGGTGGAAGACCTGGTCGGCACTATGCGGGAAGGGCAGGACAGCTGACGCCCGGGCCGAGTACCCGCCAATCTCCGGGGGCGTCAAATGGTCGCTGCCCGCCGCTGTTGGCGGTGGTGTCGGTGGTGAGGCCGGGGTCGTTGGGGACCGCTGGGCTCGCGGGCCTGGCAACTCCGGTGAGCCGGTGGCGCGCCTGCGCGCGCCGATCGGGTGGGGCGGCTTCGACGGAGCTAACTCACGCCGCGGTCACCCGGCCGGTCGGCTTAGCCCGTATGATCTCAGCGGCTGCGGCAACACATCGGTACCAGCTGAGTTGCCAGAGTGCGACCGCCTAGCGCCGGGCGCCACCGCGCGTGGCCCAGCTAAGCCATTGTGACCTGCAGCTGTGTGTCGCCGAATGCGGTTATCGAGCTGTCGGCCGGTAGTCTGAGCTAATTGCCAGTGAGGGAGGAAATAAATGACGGATCGTGTGTCGGCGGGCAACTTGCGCATCGCTCGGGTGCTCTACGACTTCGTGAACAACGAGGCGCTACCCGGCACCGACATCGACCCGGACAGCTTCTGGGCAGGCGTGGACAAGGTGGTCACCGACCTCACCCCGCAGAATCAGGATCTGCTGAAAGTCCGCGACGACCTGCAGGCCCAGATCGACAAGTGGCATCGGCATCGTGTGATCGAGCCGCTGGATGCGGAGGCTTACCGGCAATTCCTCGCCGAAATCGGGTACCTGCTGCCCGAGCCCGATGATTTCACCATCGGCACGTCCGGGGTCGACGATGAAATCACCACCACCGCCGGCCCGCAACTGGTGGTGCCGATCCTCAATGCGCGGTTCGCCCTGAATGCGGCCAACGCCCGCTGGGGCTCCCTCTATGACGCGCTGTACGGCACCGACGTCATCCCGGAAAGTGACGGCGCCGAGAGAAGCGGTGGCTACAACAAGGTGCGCGGCGACAAGGTGATCGCCTATGCACGGAGATTCCTCGACGGCAGTGTGCCGTTGGCGGACGGTTCCTACACCGATGTCACCGGTTTCGCGGTGCAGGACGGCCAGCTGGTGGTGTCGCTGGCGGACTCGTCCACCGCCCTGGCCGATCCGGGCCAGTTCGCGGGCTATACGGGCACGGCGGAACGCCCGAACTCGGTGCTGTTGGCCAACCACGGGCTGCACATCGAGATCCTGATCGACCCCGAATCGCAGATCGGCGCCACCGACCGCGCCGGTATCAAGGACGTGATCCTCGAGTCCGCGATCACCACGATCATGGACTTCGAGGACTCGGTGGCCGCGGTCGACGCTGACGACAAGGTGCTCGGCTACCGAAACTGGCTTGGCCTGAACCGGGGCGACCTGACCGAGGAGGTCACCAAGGACGACAAGACTTTCACTCGGGTGCTCAATGCCGACCGCACCTACACGGCCCCGCATGGTGGTGAGCTGACGCTGCCCGGACGCAGCCTGTTGTTCGTCCGCAACGTGGGCCATCTGATGACCAACGACGCGATCGTTTTCGACGCTGACGGCTCCGACGGCCCCGCGGTGTTCGAGGGCATCATGGATGCGTTGTTCACCGGTCTGATCGCGATCCATGGCCTCAGGACGGGCGAAGGCAACGGGCCACTGACCAACAGCCGCACCGGATCCATCTACATCGTGAAACCCAAGATGCACGGGCCGACCGAGGTGGCCTTCACCTGCGAACTGTTTAGCCGTGTCGAAGACGTGCTCGGGTTGCCGCAGGGCACCATGAAGGTCGGCATCATGGACGAAGAGCGACGTACGACGCTGAATTTGAAGGCGTGCATCAAGGCCGCCGCCGACCGGGTGGTGTTCATCAACACCGGGTTCCTGGACCGCACCGGAGACGAGATCCACACCTCGATGGAGGCCGGTCCGATGATCCGCAAGGGTGCGATGAAGAACACCACCTGGATCAAGGCCTACGAGGACGCCAACGTGGACACCGGGCTTGCCGCCGGCTTCACCGGCAAGGCGCAGATCGGCAAGGGCATGTGGGCGATGACCGAACTGATGGCCGACATGGTTGAGCAGAAGATCGCCCAGCCCAAGGCGGGCGCCACCACCGCATGGGTCCCGTCGCCGACGGCCGCCACTCTGCACGCCATGCACTACCACCAGGTGGACGTGTTCGCGGTGCAAGAAGAGCTGCGGGGCAAGACCCGCACGACCATCGACGAGTTGCTGACCATCCCCCTGGCCAAGGAACTGGCCTGGGCTCCCGAGGAGATCCGCGAGGAAGTCGACAACAACTGCCAGTCCATCCTGGGCTATGTGGTGCGCTGGATCGACCAGGGCGTCGGCTGTTCCAAGGTGCCCGACATACACAATGTGGCGCTCATGGAGGACCGCGCCACCCTGCGGATTTCCAGCCAGCTGCTGGCCAACTGGCTGCGCCACGGCGTGATCACCAGTGAGGACGTGCGCGCCAGCCTGGAGCGGATGGCGCCGTTGGTGGACAAGCAAAACGTCGGAGACCCGGCATACCAGCCGATGGCACCCAACTTCGATGACAGCATCGCTTTCCTGGCCGCGCAGGAGCTGATCTTGTCCGGCACGCAGCAGCCCAACGGCTACACCGAGCCGATTCTGCATCGTCGTCGTCGCGAAGCAAAGGCGCGTTTAGGTGGCTGATCCCCGATTGCCGTGGGGTGATATCCGATGGAGAGGACGCAGACACCGGAATGGGTAGGCACAGCAAGCCCGACCCCGAGGATTCCGCGGATGAACCGTCTGACGAAAATGCTGCGGAGCACCAGTTCTGGGGCGACGAAGTAGCCGACCGCCCCGGTGGTCGGCATCCCGAAGGCGATCAAGCGGAGCAGTCGACCGCGCCGCCGGTCGGCGAGCACCAGAGCGACTACGGCTACCCATGGCCGGACCAGCAAAGCGATTTCCCGCCGCGCGCTGATGATCGGGCCGCAACGGACGAGTTCGCCGGGGAAGGCCATTACTGGACCGAAAGCCAAGACGCCGACGACGATCCCTACCCGGCCGTCGAGGACTACTCGGTACCCGAGGCAGACGAATACCCCGATTTCGGTTCCCATCTCCGCGGCCCAGAGCCGACGGCGTCCGGCTCGCCGGGGACTCCCCCGCCGCCGTTCAGTGTCGGCGGCCAACGGGGGCTTCGCGATTGGCGGGGCGGCCACCGTAGCGCCGGAGGACGGCGTGGCGTCAGCGTCGGCGTGATCGTGGCACTGATCACGGTCGTGGTGGTGGTTGGCGGCGTGATCGTGTGGCGTTTCTTCGGCGACGTGCTGTCCAACCGATCGCAAACCGCGGCGGCGCGTTGCGTAGGCGGCAAGGATACCGTCGCCGTCCTTGCCGACCCGTCAATCGCGGACCGAGTCAACAAATTCGCCGAGAGCTACAACGCATCGGCCGGTCCGATTGGCGACCGGTGTGTGGCCGTGACTGTTAGGGCTGCCGATGCCGACGCCGTGCTCAATGGCTTTATCGGCAAGTGGCCGTCGCAGCTGGGTGGCCGGCCAGGTTTGTGGATCCCGGGTAGTTCCGTGTCGGCGGCGCGGCTGGCCCAAGCGACCGGAAAACAATCCATCAGCGATAGCCGGTCATTGGTGACCTCACCGGTGGTGCTCGCCGTCCGGCCCGAACTCGCTCCGGCGCTGGCCAAGCAGACCTGGGCGGCGCTTCCCGGCTTGCAAACCGATCCCAACTCGATGGGCGCCCTGAACCTGCCAACGTGGGGGTCGCTGCGTCTAGCCCTGCCCATCGGCGGCAACGGTGACGCCGCGTTTTTGGCTGGCGAAGCCATTGCCGCGGCGTCGGCGCCCGCGGGAGCAGCACCAACCGCAGGAATCAGCGCGGTGCGCACGCTGGTGGCCGCACAGCCCAAGCTGGCCAACCCATCGCCGACCGAAGCGATGAATGCCCTGCTCAAGGCCAGCGATGTCGCGGCCGCTCCGGTCCATGCCGTAGTCACCACCGAACAGCAAGTGTTTCAGCGTGCCCAATCGCTGCCGGATGCCAAGAAATCACTGAGCTCGTGGCTGCCGCCCGGGCCGGTGGCCGTCGCCGATTATCCAACGGTGTTGCTCAGCGGTTCGTGGCTATCGCAGGAACAGACCACGGCGGCCAGCGCCTTCGCCCGCTACATGCACAAGCCCGAACAGTTGGCAGTGCTGGCCGAGGCGGGCTTTCGGGTTAGCGACGTCAAACCCCCAGACAGTCCCGTCATCGGCTTCCCGACGTTGCCTGCCGCATTGTCGATCGGTGACGATGCGATCCGGGCCACGCTCGCCGACGCCATGGCCACACCGTCGCTCGGAGTGGCCGCGACGATCATGCTCGACCAGTCGTTGCCCACCGACGACGATGGCAAGACTCGGCTGGCCAACGTCGTTGCCGCGCTGCAAAACCGGATAAAGTCGCTTCCGCCCAACGCCGCCGTCGGCCTGTGGACATTCGACGGGCACGAGGGCCGCAGCGAGGTGTCGACCGGACCGCTGGCCGACCCCGTCAACGGGCAGCCCCGTTCGGCGGCCCTGCTGGCCGCACTCGATAAGCAGTATTCGTCGAATGGCGGTGCGGTGTCGTTCACCACACTGCGCATGATCTATCAGGATATGCAAGCCAACTTCCGTGCCGGCCAAGCAAATTCGATTCTGGTGATTACCGCGGGGCCGCACACCGACCAAACCTTGGACGGGCCGGGCCTGCAGGAATTCATCCGCACCAGCACGGACCC
This sequence comes from Mycobacterium basiliense, assembly GCF_900292015.1. Lineage (NCBI taxonomy): Bacteria > Bacillati > Actinomycetota > Actinomycetes > Mycobacteriales > Mycobacteriaceae > Mycobacterium > Mycobacterium basiliense. The sequence continues at coordinate 2,845,575 of NZ_LR130759.1, read as the reverse complement.
TGCCAAGCCCATCGCGGTCAACGTCATCGATTTCGGCGCCGACCCAGACCGGGCCACTTGGGAAGCGGTCGCGCAACTCAGCGGCGGTAGCTACCAGAACCTGTCGACGTCGGCGACCCCCGAGCTCGCGACCGCCGTCGACATCTTCTTGAGCTGAGCCCTCCGGGCGCCGTTGGCCGGCTAGCGCACGAGCAGTGCGAGCGCCGCGTCGGCAACTGCATTGGGGTCCTCCACGTGGAGGAATCACTGCCCAAGAGTCGAAGGAACTGGACGGATAGCCGTGCAGCAGCAGGATAGTCGGCACTCGCCCCGATCCGGACCGCACGAACACCTTTTGCGTTGACTTGCCCGTCGAGAGATGCGGCCAGCGGCCACCGCTACGCCAATCTCGCACACTCGGTGATGTCACACTTCGGACATACCATCGTGAACACCGTCGAAGGAGGGTAACGCCGGTATGAGCCCCTACATCAACCCCGAGTTCAAGCCGAATCCGCACCTGTACCCGTTTGAATCACGCTGGTTCGACAGTTCGCGGGGCCGCATGCACTACATCGATGAGGGGGCCGGTCCGCCGATCCTACTGTGCCACGGCAACCCCACCTGGAGCTTCTTGTACCGCAACATCGTGTTGGCGCTGCGTGACCACTTCCGCTGCATCGCACCGGATTATCTAGGTTTCGGGTTGTCGGAACGCCCAGTCGGATTCGGATACACCATCGAGGAGCACGTCGGGGTGGTCGGTGAGTTCGTCGATCACCTCGGCCTAGATGGTTACCTAACCATGGGTCAGGACTGGGGTGGGCCGATCAGCATGGCGGTCGCGGTGCAACGCACCGAACGGGTGCGCGGCATCGTGTTGGGCAACACCTGGTTCTGGCCCGCGGACGCGCTGGTGATGAAGGCATTCAGCAAGGTGATGGCCAGCCCGCCCCTGCAGTACGCAATACTTCAGCGAAATTTTTTCGTCCAGAGATTGATCCCGGCAGGCACGGCGCACCGGCCCAGTGGCGTGGTGATGCGGCACTACTCCGCCGTGCAGCCCACGCCGGCGGCCAGGGCGGGGGTAGCCGTGATGCCCAAGCAGATCTTGGCTGCCCGTCCCCTGCTGGCACGACTCGCCGGTGAGGTGCCGGCCAAGCTGGGAGCCAAGCCGGCCCTGTTGGTGTGGGGAATGAAGGACTTCGCCTTCCGGCCCGGCCAGATGATTCCCCGCATGCGTACGACGTTTCCCGATCACGTCCTGGTCGAGTTGCCCACGGCGAAGCACTTCATCCAGGAGGACGAACCCGAGGAGATCGCCGCGGCGATCATGCGGCGGTTCGGCTGAGCCTGTGACCACGCCGCGATGGGTGCTCCATGTTGACCTCGACCAGTTCCTGGCATCGGTTGAACTCCGCCGCCGTCCCGAACTGGCGGGTTCGCCGGTGATCGTTGGGGGTAGCGGTGATCCCAGCGAGCCGCGCAAGGTGGTGACGTGTGCCTCATATGAGGCCCGGGAGTTCGGTGTTCGTGCCGGTATGCCCTTGCGGACGGCGGCCCGCCGGTGCCCGGACGCCGTCTTCTTGCCGTCCGACCCCGGCGCCTACGAGGAGGCGTCCGAACAGGTGATGGCCTTGCTGCGCGACCTGGGACATCCGGTCGAGGTGTGGGGCTGGGATGAGGCCTATATCGGGCTGACTGACCAACCCGATGCCCCCCTTGATCCCACTGCCGTAGCCGAACACATCCGCACCGTCATCTTCACCGAAGCCGGGCTGTCCTGCTCGGTCGGCGTCAGCGACAACAAACAACGGGCCAAGCTAGCCACCGGACTGGCCAAGCCGGCCGGAATATTTCAGCTCACCGACGCAAACTGGATGTCGGTGATGGCCGATCGGCCGGTTGACGCGCTCTGGAGTGTTGGGCCGAAGACCGCGAAAAGACTTGCGAACATCGGAATTTGCACGGTTCGTCAACTGGCGCAGGCCGACGTCGAGCAGCTGACATCGACATTCGGCCCGCGCACCGGATTGTGGCTGCTGTTGCTGGCTCGCGGTGGTGGAGACACCGATATCAGCGCCGAGCCCTGGGTGCCGCGCTCCCGCAGCCACGTCATCACGTTTCCGCGCGATCTCACCGATCGTGCCGAAATGGAATTGGCGGTAGCACAATTAGCGCGGCGCACGTTGGCTGACGTGGTGGCTTCGGCGCGGATTGTCAGCCGAGTGGCGGTCACCGTGCGGACCTCGACGTTCTACACGCGCACCAAGATCCGCAAGCTGGATACACCCACCACCGACTCCGATGTGATCACCACTGCGGCACTGCACGTGCTGAGTCTGTTTGAGCTGGACCGGCCGGTCCGATTACTGGGCGTTCGCCTAGAGTTGACCGAGGTCACATAGCAGTTGTTCCCGCCCAGTCGGGTCCGGTGCCGACAAACTTGCCAAGTTAGTACAATCCCCATTTATTCCGTGCGCAATGAATTGGATTCCAACCACTGGTGACGCGCCGATCTGAATGAATAGTAAATTCACCGGAATACGAATTAAGAAATTGGGTATGTGCAATCGATTTGGGCGGGACATCCCGTAGAGTTCCGGTTCAACACCGTTTGCTTCGAAGGCAATTCGGCGCTACCGGCGTTGCGTCTTCGGCCGGGAGGTGCGGTGGGGATCTGAGTTGGCACCGTGTCTTTGGCGCTGTGTAGCTGGCGCTCGGATCGCGTGACTCTTTGTTCGTACGTAATGGGTGAGAGGAATCGTGATGTCGTTTGTAGTTACAGTGCCGGAAATGGTGACGGCGGCAGCAACGGATTTGGCGAACATTGGCTCGACGATGAGTGCGGCTAATGCGGCGATGGCGATTCCCACGACCGGGATATTGGCGGCAGGCGCCGACGAGGTCTCGGCGGCGATCGCGGCGCTGTTCGGTGCCCATGCTCAGGCCTATCAAGCCCTGAGCGCGCAGGCCGCGATGTTTCACGAGCAGTTCGTGCGAGCGATGAGCGCGGGCGCGGGGGCCTATGCCAGTGCCGAAGCCGCCAACGCCTCGCCGATGCAGACCGTGCTTGACGGGGTGAACGGGCAAACCATGGCGATATTCGGGCGTCCGTTGATCGGCGACGGCGCCAACGGCGCACCGGGCCAGGCCGGCGGGGATGGCGGGTTGTTGTTCGGTAACGGCGGTAACGGCGGCGGCGGCCTAGCCGGCCAACCGGGTGGGGCCGGCGGGGCCGCGGGGCTGATCGGCAACGGCGGCAACGGCGGCGCCGGCGGTTCGGGGTCGAACGGACTGGTTGGCGGCAACGGCGGCGCTGGTGGGTGGCTGATCGGCAACGGCGGCAACGGCGGAGTCGGTGGCGTCGGCTCCGCCGCCTTAGGCAACGGCGGGGTCGGGGGTGCCGGCGGCGCAGCTGCGGGGCTGTTCGGCAACGGGGGCATCGGCGGGGCCGGTGGGAGCGCCGAAGGCCTCAGCGGCGGCGCCGGCGGCGTCGGCGGCATCGGCGGCAGGATATACGGTGACGGCGGTGCCGGCGGGTTCGGCGGGATCGGCGCCGCCGACCCCAACGCGGCCGGTGGGGCCGGCGGGGCCGGCGGATCCGCTGTCGGGTGGTTCGGTCAGGGCGGGGCGGGGGGCGCCGGCGGGCCGGTAGTGCCCACCGCGGCCCTGGGCGGGTTCGGTGGGGCAGGTGGTGCCGGCGGCCATGGCGGACAACTGTGGGGCGACGGTGGCGCCGGCGGGCTTGGTGCATTCGGTATGCACGGCGGCGGTTCCGGCGGTTCCGGCGGCAATGCGGGAATGGTCGGTAACGGTGGCGGTGGCGGCACCGCTCTGGGCCTCGGCCACGGTGGCAACGGAGGCACCGGCGGCACGCTGATCGGCGACGGTGGCGCGGGCGGCGGCGCGACCATATCGGCCGCCGGTCACGGCGGTGATGCCGTGGGCCTCATCGGTAGCGGTGGCGCGGGCGGCGTCGGTGGGTCCTCCCCTGGCGGCGGCACCGGTGGGACTGGCGGGGATGGCGGCCACGGCGCCAAGCTGTTGGGCAACGGCGGCGCCGGTGGGGCCGGCGGAGCGGCCGGGGGCGGACTCGGCAACGGTGGCAACGGTGGCAATGGCGGGGACGCCGCGCTGTTCGGCAACGGCGGCGCCGGCGGTGATGCGGGCGAGTCCGGGAGCAGCCGGAACTTCGGCAACGGCGGTAACGGCGGTGACGCACAGTTGATCGGCAACGGCGGCAATGGCGGGCGCGGCGGCGTTAACGGGGCCGGGGGCAGCGGCGGCAACGGCGGGACGGTGGCCGGCGCGCCCGGGACTGACGGGGCCTAGCCGGCCCCGCTACGGTTTGCCGTTAGGCGAACGCCTCCACCGGCGGGCACGAGCAGATCAAGTTGCGGTCACCGTAGGCCCCGTCGATACGGCGCGTCGCCGGCCAGACCTTGGGCCGGAACGCAGCACCGAGCGGGTAGGCGGCCTCTTCGCGGGTGTACGGGTGATCCCAGTCGGCGACCAACAGCGACTCGGCGGTGTGCGGCGCACCGCGCAGTGGATTGTCGTCGGCTGGCCACTGCCCGGATCCCACCCGGTCGATTTCGCGGCGGATGCTGATCATCGCGTCGCAGAATGCGTCGACTTCGGCGAGACTTTCGCTCTCGGTCGGCTCCACCATGAGCGTGCCGGCCACCGGAAAACTCATGGTCGGAGCGTGAAAGCCGTAGTCTGCCAACCGTTTCGCGACATCGTCGACGGTCACGCCGGTGGACTTGGTGATGCCGCGCAGGTCCAGGATGCATTCGTGAGCGACCATGCCGTTCTCGCCGGTGTACAGCACCGGGAAGTATTCGTCGAGCCGCCGGGCAATGTAGTTGGCCGACGTGATCGCGGTCTGCGACGCCGTCCGCAGGCCGTCGGCGCCCATCATCCGGATGTAGGCCCACGTGATAGGCAAAATCGACGCCGACCCGTAGGGCGCCGACGCCACCGGATACCCCTGTGGCAGCTCCGGGGCGAACGGATGGCCCGGCAGAAACTGAGACAGATGGGAACGCACCGCCACCGGCCCCACTCCCGGACCGCCGCCGCCGTGTGGGATGCAGAAGGTCTTGTGCAGGTTCAGGTGACTCACATCGCCGCCGAACTTGCCGGGCCGGGCCAGGCCGACCAGCGCGTTGAGGTTGGCGCCGTCCACGTACACCTGGCCGCCGGCATCGTGCACGGCCGCGCAGATCTCGGCGATGTCGTGCTCGTACACGCCGTGCGTGGACGGGTAGGTGATCATCAACGCCGACAGCCGATCGGCGTGGTCGCTGATCTTGGCGCGCAGATCATGGAGATCGACGTCGCCGTTGTCATGACAACCCACCACGACCACCCGCATCCCGGCCAGCGCGGCCGAAGCCGCGTTGGTGCCGTGCGCGCTGGACGGGATCAGGCAGATGTCGCGTTGCGGCTCTCCCCTGCTGGCGTGGTACTCGTGAATCGCCAACAGCCCGGCGTATTCGCCCTGCGAACCCGCGTTGGGCTGCAGCGAGACCGCGTCGTAGCCGGTAATGGCCGTCAACCAGCTTTCCAGGTCGGCGATGAGCCGCCGCAGCCCCGGCGTATCCGATGCCGGCGCGAACGGATGCTGGCGTCCGAATTCCGGCCAGGTGATTGACTCCATCTCGGTAGCGGCGTTGAGCTTCATGGTGCACGAACCGAGCGGAATCATGCTGCGGTCCAACGCAATATCTTTGTCCGCCAGCGCGCGCAGGTACCGCATCATCGATGTCTCGGTGCGGTACTGGGTGAACGCAGGATGGGTCAAGAACTCCGAAGTGCGCGTGGCGATGTCGGCGCTGGCCGGTGCGGCGGCCGACACCCCGAAGGCATCCAGCACAATGGCCACCTGGGTGTCGGTGGTGACCTCGTCGCAGGCCACCGACACATGGTCGGCATCGACTCGCCACACGTTGACGCCACTGGCCTTGGCCGCCGCCAACACCTCGTCGGCACGCCCCGGCACCCGCGCCAGCACGGTATCGAAAAACCTGTCATGCACCACCGCGTCGCCCAGCGCGCCGGCGATGGTCTCGGCATGACCATGCACTCGTCGTGCAATGCCGACCAGCCCATCGGCGCCGTGATAGCTGGCATACATTGCGGCCATTACCGCAAGCAGCACCTGGGCGGTGCAAATATTGCTGGTTGCCTTGTCCCGACGGATATGTTGCTCACGGGTCTGCAGCGCTAGCCGGTAGGCCGAATTGCCGTCGCTGTCGACCGACACACCGACCAGTCGTCCGGGTAGCTGACGGGCGTGCTTGGCGTGCACGGACAGATAGCCGGCGTGCGGGCCGCCGAAACCCATTGGGACACCGAAACGCTGGGTGGTACCGAATGCGACATCGGCGCCAATCTCCCCCGGCGGCGCAACCAGGGTCAGGGCCAACAGGTCGGCGCCGATGGCCACCAGCGCGCCGCGGTCGTGGGCCTGCTCCACCAGCTGGGTCCAGTCGGTGAGCCGGCCGCTGGCTCCGGGCAGCTGGGCGATGACGCCGAAAAATTCACCCTCGGGCAGCCCATCCCGCAGATCGGCGGTGACGATCTCGATACCCAACGGCTTCGCGCGGGTGGCCAACACCACCGCGGTTTGCTCAAACACGTCGACGTCAACGGCCAGCCGCTTTGCCGGGCCGCGGGTTGCGCGCTGCATCAGGGTCATGGCCTCAGCTGCGGCGGTGCCTTCGTCGAGCATCGATGCGTTCGCGATCTCTAGGCCGGTGAGATCGGTCACCATGGTTTGGAAATTCAGTAAGGCTTCCAACCGACCCTGACTGATTTCGGGCTGGTAGGGCGTATACGCCGTGTACCAGGCGGGGTTTTCCAGGATGTTCCGCAGCAGAACCGGTGGGGTGATGGTGTCGTAGTAGCCCTGCCCGATCATCGACACGGCCACCGTGTTGGCGTTGGCCAGCGCACGCAGCTCGGCCAACGCCTCCGCCTCGCTAGCGGCCGGCGGGAGTCGGTCCAGGCCCGGTGCGGTGCCGGCGTCGGCGAGTTTGTCCAGGATGCCCTTCGGCACCGCCTTGGCGGCCAGGTCGTCGAGAGTATCGACGCCGATGACCGCAAGCATCGTCGCGACAGCCTGGGGGTCCAAGCCTATGTGGCGGTCTGCGAACGTGGAATTATCGGACACGGTGAACTCCTGACTGGGCACCAAGTGGCCTGCTAGAGGCCCTACAAGGCAGAAGGACTAGGGACCCTCTCCCTCTGTCTCTACCCGTACGTCAGGCGCCTGAGAGATTCGGCGCCGGGAGCTAGCCGGCACCTTTCCCCATCGGCGGGTGAGGACCGCTGCCGGTCACCACCGCTTTCCAGAGGCATCATGATCTCGCGCGGTCCCGGGTGCCTGAGAGGTTGGCGGAGAGGTCTTGCTCCTTCGGCGTCTGTAGCTGGCGGCTACAGCACTCTCCCGCGCGGGGTGATGCGGCGTCCAGTTTACTCGGCCCGCCGTGGGCCGCGCGCGTTCAGCCGATCTTGCGGTCGCGATGCTTGCGCCGCGATGCCAGTTCGTCTTCCGGTGCGGCGATCGATTCGCCGCCGTCAGCGCGTTCACCGTGGAAGTCCGCGATGACGCCGGTCAGCTCACGCATCGCGCCCGAGACGGCGATACCGAATACGCCCTGACCACCCTGGAGCAGATCGACGACTTCCTCTGCCGATGTGCACTCGTACACCGTCGTGCCGTCGGAGAACAAGGTGATGTTGGCCAGGTCCTGCACACCGCGTTGACGCAAGTGGTCGACGGCAACCCGAATGTTGTGCAGCGAGATGCCGGTGTCAAGCAATCGCTTGACGATCTTGAGAACCAAAATGTCCTTGAACGAGTAGAGCCGTTGGCTTCCGGAACCTGCCGCACTGCGGATCGACGGAACAACCAGCGAGGTGCGTGCCCAGTAGTCGAGTTGACGGTAGGTGATGCCGGCGATCTGACAGGCGCTCGGCCCGCGGTAGCCCACCAGCTCGTCGGGCACCGAATCATCGGGGAACAGCCCCGGCTGCACCGGCGCGTTCGCCGGCTCGCCGTTGGTTGTGTTGGTTGCGTGGCTCGCCAGATCCAGCTGTTCTTGACGTGGCTGCTCGCTCACGGTGCTTCCTCTCGCCGATCGCGCTCTTGTCACTAGCTGCGTCAATGGCTGCCGCTGCAACCACGTTTGCTCAGGCCCGAGTGCTTGAGAGCATACGCTGTTGGACCAAATCGGTCCGCCAGTTGGTCATCAAGTCGCCATCAAAGTATGGCCGGTGGGTGGCGTCGCGGGCGCTATCCGGCAGGCGTGTCGAGGTCGCATTCTGCGAGATGAGACCTGTCCGTAACGTTGGTGGCCCCGACGACATGCCGGTGGGGCCCCGCGCCGGGGATGCACCCGTGCGAAGCCTAGGTGGCCTTGAAATCGTCGGGTGACACGCTGTCGAGGAACTCTTTGAACTTCTCCACCTCGTCCTCGCGGACAGCGCTGCCGGTGTCTTCGTCGCCCTCGTCCGGAATCAGCAGACCGGCCTGGGCCAGCACCGCTTCCTCGACGTAGATGGGAACCCCGACGCGCAGCGCGATCGCCACCGAGTCGGAGGGACGAGCCGAAACCTTGACGTTGCGGTCGAAGATCAGATCGGCGTAGAAGGTGCCTTCCTGAAGGTCGACGATGCGCACTTCTTTCAGTGAATGCCCGAGCGCGGCAATGACATCCCTGATCAGATCATGCGTCAACGGTCGGGGCGGCTCGACGCCCTGTTGCTCCAACGCAATGGCTGCGGCCTCGGACTGTCCGATCCAGATTGGCAGATACCGGTCGCCGTTGGCCTCGCGCAGTAACAGCACCGGCTGGTTCTGCGGTTGCTCGACGCGAATGCCGACAACACGTACTTCGCCCATCTGTGTCCGCCCTCCGCACATGCCGCCGTGTCAGACCGTCGCTTGGAGCGACGACACGGTGCTGGCATAGCCGCCGAAGTCGTCGACACCAAGCGATTGGAGAAAGTCTAATCCTCAGCGGTGCAATACGTCGCGTACTGCCGACTTGATCAACGAGGTGTGCAAAGTTATGGCGAGCGCGGCGACCTCACGCGCCAAGTCGTCGGCCCGGTCACGCGCGCCGGTTTTGTCGGCCTTGACGAGCGGGCCGGCGATCTGGGCGATGAGGTCGGACTGACGGTCTGCTGCCGACCGGAAGGCACGCAGGTGCCGGGGCTCCACGCCGTAGTCGGCCAGCGCCCGAGCACATTGCAGGATTACCACGGCGTGTTCGTCGAAGAAACCGCCCGGTCCGGTGGTGATCACCCCCGCCTTTACCAGAGCGGTCAGTAGCTCATCGTCGACTCCGGAGCGTTCCAGCAGGTCTTCTCGGCTGAGCCGAATGCGGGTGGGCGATACCGACGCCGGGTCAGCACTGGCGTCGGATCCTGCTGTCCCAGTGCCGCTACCGGCGAGCGATACCAATCGCGGTACGCCGTAAGGAGATCCGACGGCCGGTAACTCGCCGTCAGGCAGGGCGTCAAGCTGCGCCCTGATGACCTTCAGCGGTAGGTAATGATCACGCTGAGCAGTGAGAATGAAGCGTAGCCGCGCACAGTCGTACGCGGTGAACCTCCGGTAACCAGATGCGGCGCGTTGCGGCGTCACCAGCCCCTCGGCCTCCAGGAAACGGATCTTGGAGATCGTGATGTCGGGATAGTCCGGTCGCAGCAGGTCCAAGACCGCCCCGATCGACATCCCGGCCAGCGCGGGGCTATCGGGTGCGCTCACTGGCCTCCGGTGCCCCCATCTTCACCCTGCCTGGGCCCGGTCAAGAAGACCAGGCGGAACTTGCCGATCTGAACCTCGTCGCCGTTTGCCAGAACGGCCGAGTCCACCGGCTCGCGGTTGACATAGGTGCCATTGAGGCTCCCCACGTCAACGACACTGAACTCGTTGCCTTCCAACCGGAATTCGGCGTGGCGCCGACTCACGGTCACATCATCGAGGAAGATGTCGCTGTCGGGATGGCGGCCCGCAGAGGTGATTGGCTGATCGAGCAGGAAGCGTGAACCTGCATTCGGTCCCCGTTTGACAACCAGCAACGCCGAGCCTGCCGGAAGCCCCTCCACCCCGGATACCGAACTCTCGGAACCCGCCTGTGCGGGAGCGTCCAATTCGTTGAGGAAGTCGGCGCGGAAGACCGAAGTCGTCTCCACGGTAACTTCGTCAGAAGTCTGGTCCCTGTCTCTTGCTGCGTCCATGTCCGTCACCCGCTGCTCCTCACTCGCCGCCGTGGCGTTGTCTGCCGGGCCGGTCGGCCGGTTTCCGTCTCTGTACTACCTTCAAGCTCGGTACTACCTTCAATAACGTTTCTTACCTGCTAACGCCGATGTCTCGACCGTACCGCGCAAAGTTCGGGTTCGGTCGGCAACGTGCCCACCACTGCAGGATCGTAAGCCCGAAACGTCGGCTTCTCTACGTTCGGGGCGCGGTCGGAATACAACCACGCAACGTTGGCAGGGACCTTAGCAATCGTCATTCGGTGACTGTGCCGCGGTAGGCCTCAGCGTCGAGCAGCGCCGCCAGGGCCGCCTCCAGCGCGGCCGGACTTTCGACCTGAAGGTCGAGCAGCCAGCCGGCCCCGTACGGATCCGAGTTCACCAGCTGCGGAGTGCCTTCCAGATCGCCGTTGACCGCGGTCACCTTGCCCGACAGCGGGGCATAGAGGTCCGAGACGGATTTCGTCGATTCCACCTCGCCGAACGCCTCCCCGGCGGTCACCTCGGCGCCGACGTCGGGCAACTGGACGAACACGACGTCGCCCATCGCCGACTGCGCGAAGTCGGTAATCCCGATCCGCAGACTATCGTCTGCGGTGCGGCGAACCCACTCGTGTTCGGCGGTGTAATGCAGATCCGGTGGGATATCGCTCACGGTAATCCTGTTCTGTTGGGTTTCGGTGAAGGCCGGTTGGCGTCGGTTGGGGTTCTCACTTAACGGGCTGAGCGTATTGGTGCGGTTTTGGTTGCCGCAAGGCGGTCACGTCTACCCGGTCCGCCTGCTGCACCGACATTCTGCCGCCGACACGTTTGATGCTGTCCTGGGCACCACCGGGAATGTTCATCGCCGCAGCTAACGTCGGCGGATCACCAATCGCCAGAATCGAATAGGGCGGAGCCAACGACTTGGCGTCGACGATCAGCGCGCCGGGACTGCCGACGACCCAGGTATCCACTCCTACCCGCACCGACTGCTGCGCATCGCTGATCTGGATCGCCTCGGCTCCGGCGGCGCGCAACTCGTTGACCACGTCAAGCATCGCTTCGGGCGCCACCCCTGGTCCGGGGTCATCGATCGTCACGATGACACCGGGCCCGGTGGCACCCACGGCACCGACCAGGATGGACAATGCGGCCAATCTGGCCTGGGCGCTTTCGATAGCGGCCTGATCGTTATTCCCGGACGCCTGCAACGCGTTCAGGGTGTTTTGTAGGTCGGCCACTTCGGTGTTGAGCGTGGCCTCGCGTTGCCGCAACGAATCCAGCAGCACCAACAGGTCGGCGGGACGCGCCGTTTCCAGCGAATCGCCGGACTCGGTCTGGCGAACCTGGGTCACAATGGCGACCCCCAAAACCAGGCATAGCAAGATCGCCAGCGTCCCGAACAGCACCCGGGACCGACCACCTCGCACCGACGTGGATACCCCCCGTTGTCGCAGGCGCCCGACCCTGGGGCGGGGATGATCGGCGGGCAGCTCGTGGCGACCTCGACCCGTCGGCTCGGGAGTCTTGGGCTCGGCCTTGGAGCGCCCGTGCTCGGTTGGCGCGCCATCGTTTTCGTCGTTGACGCCATCGAAATGGCCCTGGTTCACCCTGACCTCGTCTCCGTCATGCCCCGAACAGCCGGCGCCGCAGCGCCGCCGTATTGCCGAAGATGCGTATGCCCAGCACAACGATGATCGCCGTGGACAACTGCGTACCAACGCCCAATTGGTCGCCGACGTAGACGATCAGCGCCGCCACCAACACGTTGAACACGAATGACACCACAAAGACCTTGGGGTCGAAGATCCGCTCGAGGTAGGCGCGCAACCCGCCGAACACGGCATCAAGCGCGGCAACCACCGCGATCGGCAGGTACGGCTGGATGACCTCGGGCACGCTGGGGTGAAAGACCAAGCCGAGCACAATCCCCACGGCAAGGGCCGCGATACCGATCATGCTTTCCGGATTCCGATCTGCGTCGTTCCCATCGGGAGAACTCTCAGCAGCACTTCGCTCACTAGGGCCCAATCTGTTTGGCGAACTTGACATCTCGGTTCGATCCCGCCGGCAGCGCCAGACCGTCGCCAACGTCTACCCGGACGCCCACACCATAGGAGATCTCCAACAGCTTGAGACGACGCATACCTGGGCTTCGGTCGAAGACGTCTTGCATCGCGTGTGGCGGTCCGACCGCGAGGATTGTATAAGGGCTGCTGATCGGATTGTTGTCCACAAGGATCGCTCCCCCCGCCTGCCGGATGGTCACATTGGGTCCGATCCGGGAGTCATCGACCGAAATCGCCTCCGCGCCGCTGGCCCACAACGAGTTGACCACGAGCTGCAGGTCTCGGTCGAGAATGATTTGTTGGCTGCCGCTGACTCGCTGCTTGGACGCGTCGGAAAGGTTGGGGCTCACACCCGGGTCAGTGACGGTAACGGTCAACCCCGGCCCGATGACCGGGGTGCTGGCGCCCGCCAAGCTGAGTGCGTCGAGACCCGTCAGCAGCCGCTGGCCTTCGGCGTCGTCGGCAAGCGCGAGCCGCCGGACGTCGTCGACTTGGGCCGACAGCGCGGTGCGTTGTCGCGCCAACTTGGCCGCGGCGGCCTGCGTGGAACGCACGCTCGTGGTGAGCAGCTGCTGGGCGGCATGCACGCCGGGGGCTACCGAGCGGGCCTGCGCGACCGCGGCCGCGAATACCGCCGCGACCAGGGTCGCGGCCAACGCTTGCCACAGCCACCCGAACGCGCGAGCTCGGCCACCCCGGGGCTCTGCGGTTTGAGCACGCCTGGCGGCGGCCGCAGCGTATCCGGGATCGAGATGTTCCGATAGCAGCGCACGCAACAGCGACGGCACCGGAATGCGTTCGGGCCGTGGGGCGTGGGCGCGGTATCCGGCGTCGGGGTCATAACCACCGAGCAGCCGGCCTGACTCAGCCACGGTCACCCGCTCTACCGGCGACCGGCTGCTCAGTGCGGTGTTTGAGCTTGGGCATGCGACGCACCACCATCGTCATCTGCACCACATACAGCACAAATGCCCACAGATATGCGTACATGCCCCAGATCAGAAATGCCCAACCGCAGGCCTCGAGTACGTGGCTCCACAATGAATTCCACTGCCCCAACAACAGCACCGGGAACCCGACCATCAGTGCAAACGTCGCCGCTTTGCCGACGTAGGTGACTGGAAGCGCCGATAGCCCGCGGCTCCACAGCAGCGGCAAGGTCAGGGCCAGCGCGGCGTCGCGGGCCAGCAATGTCACCACGAACCACCACGGCACGATGCCGCTCAGCCCCAACACGATAGGCACGGTGATCATGTAGAGCCGATCGACGGCTGGGTCCAGCAGTACGCCTAACCGTGACGACTGGTTGAGCAGCCGCGCGATCTTGCCGTCGGCCCAGTCGGACACCCCGCTGAACACCAAGATCGCCACCGCCCAACCATTCGCATGAGCGACCAGCATCACGTAGACGAACACCGGGATCAGCCCCAGGCGGATGACGCTCAGCGCGTTGGGCACCGTCAGTACCCGATTCTGTGCGACCACCGGCTCCATGAGCGGTGACCTTAGCCCGGCGACGATACGGTCCGGTAAACAGACCGGTGCGGGGTCCTTCCGGCCGCCCTCCGGCGAAGAGCGCAGCGGACGATCGGGCCGGCTCAGCGGAAAACGCCGGGCAGGCTCAGCGTGGACAGGGTGTCATCCGACAGCGGGTTGTCGTTGACCATGTAGGTCCACGTCGAGGTGGGCCGGGCCAGTTTGGACAAATCCAGTCCCGGCTCGTCTTCGAGGACGTTCGCGGTTTCGAAGGTCTGCTGAGCCGCCTCGATCGCATCGGCGGCCAGCGAGGCGAACGCGTCTACCGCCATCCGGTGGAACTCATCGAGCGGGTTCTGCCGACCCAGCGCCCGCAAGTGGATGCTCTCGCGGATGTCGGCCAGATACGCCAGGTGATCGGCCCAGCCACGGTCGAGGTGATACAGCATGATCAGCCGGCAGATTTTCTCCAGACGATCCTCGGATAGTTCCTCGGACAACTCCTTGTACCGCTGCGGTGCCAGTTCGGCGAGTTCCGCACGCGCGGTTGGGGTACGCAACAAGGCGTCTCGTCGGTCGACGATGATGGCACGTTGCTGAGCGATCAACTGGTTGTACCGCCAAGTGTTTGCGTGCACGTCCAACATCCGGCCCTCGGCGACGCGCTGGGCGTGGTCGAGCAGCCCGGCGGCCTTCGGGCTGACAATCCGGCCGTCCTCGTCGGTTTCGGTGGGCAGCTTGTTCTGGTCGAGGTTGGCCGCCACCACATCGTCTTCCCAACTGGAAAAGAAAACCGACGAACCTGGATCCCCCTGGCGGCCCGCCCGCCCGCGCAATTGGTTGTCCAAGCGCTCGGTGTGATGGCGACCGGTGCCGACCACGTGGAGGCCGCCCAGCTCGGCGACCCGATCGTGGTCGGCCTCGTCGGAACCACCCAGCCGGATATCGGTGCCGCGCCCAGCCATCTGGGTTGACACCGTGACGGCGTCGAACTTGCCGGCCTCGGCGATCACGCCGGCCTCTTCGGCATCGTTTTTGGCGTTGAGCACCACCGCGGGAATGTTGCGGCGCAGCAGTCGCTCGTGCAACTCCTCGGACTCGGCAACGTCGCGAGTGCCGACCAACACCGGCTGGCCAGTCTCGTGCACCTCGGCGATGTGGTCGACGATCGCGTCATTTTTGGCCGCGGCCGTGATGTACACCCGGTCGGATTGGTCCTCACGAATGTTGGGAGTATTCGGGGGTATCGGCGAGACACCGAGCTTGTAGAACTGGCGTAGCTGCTCGCCGGCGGCCAGCGCGGTACCCGTCATGCCACATACGGTCGCGTAGCGGTTGATCAGCGCCTGCACGGTAATGGTGTCGAGCACCTCGCCGGTCTCGGTGGTCTCGATGCCTTCCTTGGCCTCCACGGCGGCCTGCAGCCCGTCCGGCCAGCGCTGCAGCTGCGCGATGCGCCCGCGCGATGAGTTGATCAGATGGACCGCGTCGTCGCGGACGATGTAGTGCACATCGCGCTGCAGCAGCACATGCGCATGCAGGGCGACGTTGACCTCGGTGAGCGTGGTACCGACGTGTTCCTCCGAGTACAGGTCAATGCCGCCCAGCGCCTTTTCGACTTTGCGTGCTCCCGCCTCGGTCAGATGGACATTGCGGCTGTCGGCGTCGGTGGCGAAGAACTCGTCGGCGTCCTTGTCGCTGACCAATTCACCGACCAGTTTGATGATCTCGAGCCGCGGTGTCTCGCGGTGGGTGGTTCCGGCCAGCACCAGCGGCACCAACGCCTCGTCGACCAGGACGGAGTCGGCTTCATCGATGAGCGCAACATCCGGATTGGGCGACACCAAGTCGTCGACGTCGGTCACCAATTGATCGCGCAGCACGTCGAAGCCGATTTCGTTTACCGAGGCGTAGGTGACGTCGCTGTCATAGGCCGCCCTGCGGGCTTCGCTGGTCGACTCCCCGGTTATCCAGCCCACCGTGAGGCCCATCGCTTCCAACAGCGGGGCCATCCATTCCGCGTCGCGGCGGGCCAGGTAGTCGTTGATGGTCACCACGTGGACATGCCGTCCGGCCAGCGCATACCCGGCGGCGGCGATCGCGCCGGCGAGGGTCTTGCCCTCGCCGGTTGCCATCTCGATCACATCACCGGCGAGCATGCGCAGCGCACCGAGCAGCTGCACGTCAAACGGCCGCAGCTCGGTGGTGCGCTCGGCTGCCTCTCGGGCGATCGCGAGGAACTGCGGAATGTCGGCCGAGTCTGCTAGATCGTCGAGGTTGAGCAGTCCCGCCGCCTTACGCAACTTTTCGTCACTAAGGTCGGCGGCTTCGCCGTCGTAGTCCGCTGAAGCGGTCACCTGAGCCAGGGACCGGTTTTGGTTCTTTTCCGTACTGGCGCCGAGCAGCCGCCAGAATCGGCCGCTCAGGCGGCTGGCCTGAGCGCGGGTGGTCTTGGGCACAGCCCAACGGTACGCGACCCCGGCAGGGTGTGAGCGCGTGCGTGTTTCGGCTGCGACAGGTTGGCCGCCGGCGTGCGTATGCCCGCGTGCGCGGGCCCGACAAGTCAGGCGAGGTTGGATCTGCGCGGGTAGGCGATGCTGGGGTCGGTGAGGACGTTGATCACCGAGGGCAGACCACTGGCGAAGGCGCGTTCCAGCGCCGGACGAAGCTCCACGGGAGCCGCCACCAACTCGCCGTGGCCACCCAACGCCCGCGCCACCTCGTCATAGCGGGTCCCCGGTCGCAGCTCGGCCACCACCGAATACCCGTACAGCGCCTCCATCGGATGTTTCTCCAAGCCCCAGATCCCGTTGTTGCCGACCACCGACACCACCGGAATGTTATGCCGCACCAGGGTGTCCCATTCCATCCCGCTGAACCCGAATGCACCGTCGCCTTGCAACAGCACAACCTGACGTTCGGGTCGCGCCAGCTTTGCTGCCAGGGCGTAGCCGGGACCGGAACCAAGGCAGCCGAACGGGCCGCTGTCCAACCAACAGCCCGGCCGATAGCTATCGATCACTCGGCCTGCGTAGGAGCCGAAATCGCCGGCGTCGATAACGACGATGGCATCGCGGTCCAGCAGCGGCGCCAGTTCGGCGTACACCCGCATCGGATGCAGCGGGACGCGGTCGTCTGCCAGCTCGGCCTTCTCGAGAGCGCGCGCCGCCGTCTCGGCCGTCCGAAGTTCTTCCACCCAGCCCCGCTGGTTGTTTCCAGCCGATCCGACCAGGGCAGCCAGGATTGCGGCCAGATCTCCGTAGAGGCCGGCCGCAAGCTGCCGCGGATGCGGGCGTTCGGGTTGCACACGGTCAACCACGACGAGCTGCGTCTGCGGTCCGAACACGGACCCGAATCCCAGCCGAAAATCCATGGGCACGCCGACGATCAGCGCGACATCGGCTTCCCGCAGCGCTGTTGACCGGGCCCGAGAGAACGCCAGCGGGTGGTCGGCGGGCACCGCCCCACGGGCCATTCCGTTCATCAGCACCGGGATTCGGCGCTCCTCGGCAAGCCGCAACAGCGCGTCCTCGGCCTGTCCCCACCAGACGTTGGTGCCGGCCATGATGACCGGGCGCTGGGCCTGGGACAGCAATTCGGCCGCCCGCTGGAGATTCCGGCCGTCGGGGGCCGGTGTGGGCGGCCGCTGTGCCAGGGCGCCTGGCCGGCCGTCATCTTCCGACATCGAAAACACGTGATCCATTGGAAAATCGATGAAAGCCACGCCGGACGGGGCACTCACCGCGGCTCGCAGCGCCTCGTCAATGAGCCTGCCCGCGTCCTGGGCGGACTGTGCGGTGGCGGCAAAGCGGGTCAGCGGCGCGACAAAAGGTACGTGGTCGATCTCCTGCAGGGAGCCCATCCCCCACCGCGATGCCGGTGCCCGACCACCCAGGATCACCAAGGGCGACTGGTTCTGCTGCGCGGCGGCCATCGCGCTCATCCCGTTGGTGACGCCTGGACCTGCGGTCAATGCGGCCACGCCGGGCACCCTGGTCACCTTCGACCAGCCTTCCGCGGCGAAGGCTGCGGTCTGCTCGTGGCGGGTGTCGATCAACCGGATGCCTTCCTCGCGGCAGCCGTCATAGACCGAAAACAAGTGGCCGCCCGACAGGGTGAAGACGGTGTCGATACCGCTGGCCTTGAGCCTGCGGGCGATTAGCCGGCCGGCATGAATGGTCGCAGCGGCGGTGACCTCGATGCTCGTATCCCTCATATTCGGAAAGCCTAGCTAGCTCCTTCGGGTACCTTCGCCGAAGGATTTCTGTTGCGCAATACGCCAAACACCTCGACCGTGAGGAGTATCGACCTTGGGTCCGACGCCGTTTTCGCCCTCCATCGACTGGTCCAGGGCAATCGTGGATTCCCTGTTCTGGGTCGGTAAGGCCTGGGCCATCAGTGCCGTATGCTTGATCGTCGCGCTGGTTTTGTTCAAATATTTGACGCCGTGGGGCCAGCAATTCTGGCGCATCACTGCCCAGTACTT
Organism: Mycobacterium basiliense; assembly: GCF_900292015.1. Taxonomy (NCBI): domain Bacteria; kingdom Bacillati; phylum Actinomycetota; class Actinomycetes; order Mycobacteriales; family Mycobacteriaceae; genus Mycobacterium; species Mycobacterium basiliense. The sequence continues at coordinate 2,827,305 of NZ_LR130759.1, read as the reverse complement.
CATCGGTCCCAACAGCATTCGGGTGTGGTTGATGCTCGGCGTGCTGTTGTTCTCGGTGGTGCTAGCCGTGCGCCTGAACGTGTTGTTCAGCTATCAGGGCAACGACATGTACACCGCCTTGCAGAAGGCGTTCCAGGGCACCGCGGCCGGCGATGACGCGGTGAGACGTTCGGGCGTTCGCGGATTTTGGATGTCCATCGGGGTTTTCAGCGTTATGGCCGTGATACACGTGGCCCGGGTGATGGCCGATATTTATCTGACACAGCGCTTTATTATCGCTTGGCGGGTGTGGTTGACCGACCACCTCACCAAGGACTGGCTCACCGGCAAGGCCTACTACCGGGATTTGTTTATCGACGAAACGATCGACAACCCCGACCAGCGTATCCAGCAGGACATCGATATTTTCACCGCAGGAACCGGTGGCGGCCCGAATCAGCCGTCCAACGGGACGGCTAGCACGCTGCTGTTTGGGGCCGTGCAATCGATCATCTCGGTGATTTCGTTTACCGCCATCCTGTGGAACCTGTCCGGGACGCTCACGCTTTTTGGCGTGTCCTTCCCGCGCGCCATGTTCTGGACCGTGCTGATCTACGTCTTGGTGGCGACCATCATCTCCTTCGTCATCGGACGTCCACTGATTTGGCTCAGCTTCCGCAACGAAAAGCTCAATGCCGCTTTCCGTTACGCGCTGGTGCGGTTGCGGGATGCCGCCGAGGCGGTGGGCTTCTATCGCGGTGAGCGGATGGAGGGTGCGCAGTTGGCGAGGCTGTTCCGGCCGGTCATTCTCAACTACCGTCGTTATGTTCGGCGCAGTATCGCGTTCAATGGCTGGAACTTGTCGGTGAGTCAGACAATCGTTCCCTTGCCGTGGGTGATCCAGGCGCCTCGACTGTTCACCGGACAGATCGATTTCGGCGATGTGGGCCAGACGGCGACCGCCTTCGGCAACATCCACGATTCGTTGTCGTTCTTCCGCAACAACTACGACGCGTTTGCGTCTTTCCGGGCCGCGATCATCCGGTTGCACGGTCTGGTGGACGCCAATGAAAAGGGCCGCGCGCTACCGGCGGTGTTGACCCGGGCGAGTAACGACGAGTCCGTTGAGCTGACCGATGTCGAGGTTCGTACCCCCGCCGGCGACCGGCTGATAGATCCGCTCGATGTGCGGCTCGCCCGTGGTGACTCGTTGGTGATCACCGGGCGTTCAGGATCGGGTAAGACCACGCTGTTACGCAGCCTGGCGGAATTGTGGCCGTACGCCACGGGAACCTTGAGTCGCCCGGATGGCGACAACGACACGATGTTCTTATCGCAGTTGCCCTATGTGCCGTTGGGCACGCTGCGAGGCGTGGTGTGCTACCCGAATTCGCCCGACGACATTGCGGACGAGACCGTGCGGGACACGCTGACAAAGGTTGCGCTTGCTCCGTTGTGCGACCGACTCGACGAAGAACGCGACTGGGCCAAAGTGCTCTCCCCCGGTGAGCAACAGCGGGTTGCCTTTGCCCGCATCCTGTTGACCAAACCCAAAGCGGTCTTCCTCGACGAAAGCACGTCGGCGCTGGATACCGGCCTAGAGTTCGCGCTGTACGAGCTGCTGCGCAGCGAACTGCCGGACTGCATTGTGGTCAGCGTCAGTCATCGACCCGCGCTCGAGCGGCTGCACGACCAACAGCTCGAATTGCTTGGCGGCGGCCCGTGGCGGCTGCACCCGGTGGAAAAGGAACCCGCACAGGTCTAGCTGGCCGGCGCGGGCACTGGCCGACCGGCGGAGTGCTGGCGGCCGGAGCCGATGAGGTGTCGGTTGTGGTGTATGCGCATTGTTCCGTCGCCGCACGCACCAACCTCGGTGATCGGCCATAGCCAGTGACGGACACTGCCAATCGCGATTGGAGTTCGGGTGTCCGTAACCGGAATTATTCGCCGCCCTACGAATTGCTGCCGACTCTGATGCCGAATCCCGTTTAATCGGTTATCGACGTGAGGGGCTTCCTGGACCTTTGCGATTCACATGAATTGCGGATGACCGGCCGGTCGCCGCAATGGGATCTCGGGAATGCACCAGCACTCATCAATGCGTTTGGTATGCCGTGTTTTTTGGGGCAGTGCGTCGTGTCGCGGCGCCGTGTCCGAGCATGTCAGACCCCGACATAGGGCGCCCGAACGGGTGACTCGATAGCTGCTAATTAGCGCGCCGACGACACTACGATAATTCAGTCGGAAGTGAATTTATCTCCGCGCTCGATTTGAATCGAATTGGTGTATTGGCGCGTACGGTGGTGTCTCAATAGGGCGAAGGTGTATTTGGCCTGTCTGGTCGTGGGTATTTGTTGGGTTTGTTGGTGGGAGGAGTGTGGGATGTCGTTTGTGGTGGCGGTGCCGGAGATGGTGGCGGCGGCGGTGTCGGATGTGGCTGGTGTTGGGGCGATGATCGATGCGGCGAATGCGGCGGCGGCTGGGGCGACGGTGGGGATTGCGGCTGCTGGTGGGGATGAGGTGTCGGCGGCGATTGCGGCGTTGTTTTCCGGGCATGCGCAGGCCTATCAGCGGGTCGGTGCTGAGGTGGCGGTGTTTCATGCGCGGTTTGAGCAGGCGTTGTCGGTGGGTGCGCGGGCGTATTCGGGTGCTGAGGCGGCTAATGCGGCGTTGTTGCAGGATCCGTTGCAGGGCTTGGTTGCTGCGGTTAATGGGTCTGTTGAGCAGTGGACTGGGCGTCCGTTGGTTGGCAATGGTGCTAACGGTGCGCCGGGGTCGGGGGCCGATGGGGCTGCGGGTGGGTGGTTGTTGGGTGATGGTGGGGCTGGTGGGTCGGGGGCTGTGGGTCAGGCCGGTGGTAATGGTGGGGCGGCCGGGTTGATCGGTGGTGGGGGTGCCGGTGGCGCCGGCGGCAACTCGCCATCGGGCGACGGCGGTGCCGGTGGGACCGGCGGTGCCGGTGGTTGGTTGTGGGGCGACGGCGGCGCTGGTGGGACCGGCGGTGCCGGTCAATTTGCCGCTGGCGGCAGCGCGATCGGCGGGGCCGGCGGGGCCGGCGGCGCTGGTGGGTTGTTCGGTGCGGGCGGGCACGGCGGCGCCGGCGGGAGCGGTTTTGCCGCCGATGGGTTGGGTGGTGCCGGCGGAGCCGGCGGGGATGGCGGCGCCGGTGGGGCGTTGGGCGGGCTAGTCGGTGCCGGCGGCGGGCTTGGTGGCGCCGGCGGGGCCGGTGACACCGACGGTGGTGCCGGTGGCGCCGGCGGCATTGGGGGTCTGGTGGGCGGCCGGGGTGGGTCCGGTGGTGCGGGCGGGTTCGGCGACCTCGGCAATGCGGGGCGGGGCGGTGCCGGCGGTGATGCAGGTCTCTTGTTCGGCGCCGGCGGCGCTGGTGGGGCCGGTGGAACCAGCATCGCCGGCCTTGGCGGGGCGGGCGGTGCCGGTGGCGACGCCGGGGCACTGTTCTCCAGCGGTGGTGCCGGTGGAAACGGCGGCTACGGGGCCACCGACGGCGGCGCCGGCGGGGCCGGCGGCAATGCGGGCTGGGTGGGCAACGGTGGGATCGGTGGCTTTGGCGGCTTCGGCCAGACCGTACACGGCGGCGCCGGCGGGTCGGGCGGCGCCGGTGGTCAGCTGATTGGCAACGGCGGTGCCGGCGGGTCGGGCGGGGACAGTGTCGCAATCAGCGGGGTTGGCGGTGCCGGTGGAAATGGGGTGCTAATCGGTAATGGCGGCAATGGCGGTATTGGCGGCGCCGGTCCGACGCCAGGCGGAGACGGATCCGGCGGAACCAGTGGCCTACTGCTGGGCCTGGATGGGTTCAACCCCCCAGCCAGCAACTCACCCCTCCATGACCTGCAACAACAGGCGATCGCAGCGATCAACGCGCCGTCCCAGGCACTCACTGGACGCCCGCTGATCGGCAACGGCACTCCGGGGGCGGCCGGCAGCGGGGTCGACGGCACGGCGGGCGGCTGGCTACTCGGTGACGGCGGGGCCGGCGGATCGGCAGCGGCAGATACAGCCCTGCCCGGTGGGGCAGGCGGGGACGCCGGGCTGATCGGCACCGGCGGCACCGGTGGAGCAGGCGGGGTCTCGCTCATCGGTGATGGCGGGGCCGGCGGGTCCGGTGGAGTCGGCGGATGGCTGCTTGGCGACGGCGGGGTTGGCGGGGCGGGCGGGTTTTCCGCGGCCGGCGCGGGCGGTGCCGGTGGGTCCGGCGGTGCGGGTGGACTGCTGGGCGCCGGTGGGCCCGGCGGCGTCGGCGGAGCCGGCTTTGGTGCAACAGGTGGGGCCGGCGGGCCCGGCGGATCTGGTGGGCTGTTGAGCGGGTTGGCTGGCGCTGGCGGAGGTGACGGCGGGACCGGTGGATTTGGTTCCGGCAACGGAGGACATGGTGGAACCGGCGGTGCCGCGGGCCTATTCGGCGTCGGTGGTGCCGGTGGGAGCGGAGGAGTCAACAAATTCTCCGGGTTCGCCGGGGGCGCCGGCGGCGCCGGCGGAGACGCCGGCTTGCTGCTCGGCAGCGGCGGGGTCGGTGGGGTCGGCGGAACCGGATTCAAGGGCGACGGTGGCATGGGTGGGATGGGCGGCGCGGCCGGTCTGCTGCTCTCCGATGGCGGGTCAGGAGGGTTCGGCGGACTCGGTGCCAACGGTGGGGGTGCGGGCGGGCCCGGCGGCAAGGCGGGGATGCTCGGCTACGGCGGGAGTGGCGGCGCCGGCGGAGTCGGTCTTATCGACGGCGGCGGCGCCGGTGGGTCGGGGGGTAGCGGTGGACAGCTACTGGGCGGCGGCGGATCCGGCGGCCAGGGCGGAGTTGGCGAAGCCGGCGGCAAAGGAGGCGACGGTGGGGACGGCGGCAACGCTGTGTTGGTCGGCACTGGGGGTAACGGTGGCAATGCCGGGGCTGGATCACCCGTCGGAATCCCCGGCACCGGTGGCAACGCCGGGTTTCTGCTGGGGGCCAACGGGATTGACGGGTTGACCTAGTCGGGTTTGGCGCGGCGGTGGGCCAAACGCTGAGGTCATGGTCTACGACGCGGAGATCGCCAGCCACTCGCGAGATGAGTTGCGCATCTCTCCCGTCGGCCATCTCGGGACGTGAGCAGCAGGAACCCAACGAGAGCGCGTGGCTTGGGTTTACTTGTTGAATTCGAATTTAACGGCAGCGGGTTGAATATTCTGTGAGCGATGAATTGGTGCGGATCGTGGCCCGCTGCGATGCGGTCATTGAAGTTATCGCGAACCGCGCGCCGCGTAGATATTTGCAATTCGATGAATTGTGACTTTTCCGATCCGACGGTGCTAGGCGTGAGGGTCGCGCGTTGTGCCGCCAGTACCGTGTCGGTGCCGACCTGACCGATAGCCGTGGCCTCGGTTTGGTAGAAAAACCTGTCCAACAAGCTACTTCGTAGCTTGCGTCGACCGCAAGCCGTCAGCGGCAGTGCGAACGATGAGGATTCCGAGGCCCGCATCGGCGTTTGCGCCCCAGGTGATTTCGCCCGTGTCTGCACCGTCCCGGAGTCAATATGAATTCAATCGATTGAGAATTAAAAGATTCTGTGATTTGAATCGAATTGGCGTATTGGCGCGTACGGTGGTGTCCCAATAGGGCGAAGGTGTATTTGGCCTGTCTGGTCGTGGGTATTTGTTGGGTTTGTTGGTGGGAGGAGTGTGGGATGTCGTTTGTGGTGGCGGTGCCGGAGATGGTGGCGGCGGCGGTGTCGGATGTGGCTGGTGTTGGGGCGATGATCGATGCGGCGAATGCGGCGGCGGCTGGGGCGACGGTGGGGATTGCGGCTGCTGGTGGGGATGAGGTGTCGGCGGCGATTGCGGCGTTGTTTTCCGGGCATGCGCAGGCCTATCAGCGGGTCGGTGCTGAGGTGGCGGTGTTTCATGCGCGGTTTGAGCAGGCGTTGTCGGTGGGTGCGCGGGCGTATTCGGGTGCTGAGGCGGCTAATGCGGCGTTGTTGCAGGATCCGTTGCAGGGCTTGGTTACTGCGGTTAATGGGTCTGTTGAGCAGTGGACTGGGCGTCCGTTGGTTGGCAATGGTGCTAACGGTGCGCCGGGGTCGGGGGCCGATGGGGCTGCGGGTGGGTGGTTGTTGGGTGATGGTGGGGCTGGTGGGTCGGGGGCTGTGGGTCAGGCCGGTGGTAATGGTGGGGCGGCCGGGTTGATCGGTGGTGGGGGTGCCGGTGGCGCCGGCGGCAACTCGCCATTGGGTGACGGCAGGCCCGGCGGAACCGGTGGCACTGGCGGGGCCGGTGGCCTGCTGTTTGGCGCTGGTGGTGTCGGCGGTGCCGGCGGGGCGAGCTTTGTTTCCGGTGGTGTCGGAGGCGCGGGTGGCGCGGGCGGACTGTTCGGTGCCGGCGGGATCGGCGGGGTTGGCGGGTCGGGCAACGTCGGCGGCGCCGGTGGGGCTGGAGGAGACGGCGGTCTGCTGGCCGGATTGCTCGGTGCCGGTGGCGGTGACGGCGGCACCGGGGGCCTCGGCGCCCGAGGCGGCGACGGTGGCGCCGGCGGGTCTGGTGGCCTGGTCACCGGCCCAGGTGGATCGGGCGGGGCCGGCGGTACGGGCGCCGCCTTGGGCGGGGCCGGCGGCGCTGGCGGCAACGCTGGCCTGCTGTTCGGGGCGGGGGGCGCCGGTGGGGGCGGCGGATACTCCTTCAACGGTGACGGGGGCGCCGGAGGTAATGGCGGCAATGCCGGGCTGATGTTGTCCAGCGGTGGGTCTGGCGGGGCGGGCGGAACCGGGTCCATCGACGGCGGTGCCGGCGGGGCCGGCGGGGACGCCGGCTGGCTGGGCGGCGGTGGCGCCGGCGGCGCCGGCGGCTTCGGGGAGGTAAACCAAGGCGGTGCCGGCGGGCGGGGCGGTGTTGGCGGACAGCTGCTGGGTAATGGTGGGGCCGGCGGTGCCGGCGGACAGGGGTCCGATGACGGTGGCGCCGGCGGAGCCGGGGGCAACGGTGTGCTGATTGGCAATGGCGGCAATGGCGGTGTCGGCGGGGCCGGCCCCACCGCGGGTGGTGACGGCGCCGGAGGGACCAGCGGGTTGCTGTTGGGTGCCGATGGCTTCAACGCCCCGGTCAGCACCTCGCCGGTGCACACGCTTCAACAACAAGCTCTGGCTGCGGTCAATGCCCCCGTTCAGGAACTGACCGGGCGTCCGCTGATCGGCAACGGCGCTCCCGCGGCGGCCGGTAGCGGGGCCGCCGGAGCGGCGGGTGGGTGGCTGCTGGGGGACGGTGGGGCTGGTGGATCCGCCGCTGCCAGCACCGGCCTGCCGGGTGGTGCCGGTGGCGACGCCGGGTTGATCGGTGCCGGTGGAGCCGGTGGGGCCGGCGGGTTCTCTGCGATCATCGGTGGCCCCGGCGTGCCCGGTGCAGTCGGCGGTGCCGGCGGGGCGGGCGGCTGGCTCCTCGGGGACGGTGGCGCCGGCGGGGCCGGCGGATTCTCAGCGTTTGGCGACGGCGGCGATGGTGGCGCTGGCGGCGCCGGCGGCCTGCTCGGCGCCGGTGGAGTTGGCGGAACCGGTGGTGCAAGCACCAGCCTCGGTCTCGGCGGGACTGGCGGTGAGGGTGGGGCCGGCGGGGCCGGCGGGCTCTTGGGTGGGTTGTTTGGGTCCGGCGGCGGTGACGGCGGTGGGGGCGGGTTTAGTGGGGGCAGTGATGGCGCCGGCGGGGCCGGCGGGACTGGCGGGAATGCCGGCCTGCTAGGTGGCCCCGGCGGGGCCGGCGGGACCGGCGGCGATGGGCTTGCCAACCTGGCGCTGAACGCCAACGGTGGTGCCGGGGGTGCTGGCGGTAACGCCGGGTTGTTGTTTGGCTCCGGTGGGGCCGGCGGCGCGGGAGGCACCGGCGGCGTCGGCTCCAGCGGTGGCGTCGGAGGCGCTGGTGGGCATGGTGGCAACGCTGGGTTGCTGTTCTCCGATGCCGGCGCCGGCGGATTTGGCGGCTTCGGCGGCACTGGCGGCGGAAGCGGCGGGGCCGGCGGCGCCGCCGGCTGGTTCGGCGCGGGTGGTGCCGGCGGTGCCGGTGGAGGCTCGAATGGAGACGGCGGTGACGGCGGGGCCGGCGGGGCCGGAGCGCAACTGTTCGGCAACGGAGGCGCCGGCGGAGCCGGCGGGGATGGCAGGCTGCTCGGGAGTGTCGGCATCGGCGGTACTGGTGGCAAGGGCGGCGATGCCGTACTGATTGGCGACGGTGGTAACGGTGGTAACGGCGGCTTGGGTACACCCTCGGGCGGCGCCGGGGCCGGGGGCACCGGCGGATTGCTGCTTGGCGAGAACGGGATTGATGGCGGGTTCGCCCCGCCGGCGACGCAAATCGTGTTGCTCGGCGGAAGTCTGCCGTCGCCGGAGGCCTAGGTTCCCGGCGGCCCGCCCGCACCGACGGGACAGGGCGTCCCGATTTCCAGCCGGCGCACCTACCTCATCACCGGCTCGCCGGCAGGGTCAGAACACGTGCAGCGGTTCGCGCTGGCTCAGGCGTCAGTGCCCAACGCCGCGGCCGCGTGTGCTCCGGCGAGCCGGCCGAAGAACGAGCCCTCCCCCAGCTGGGTACCGCTGGCGTAGCCCTTGCCGTCTTGAGCGATGTTGGAGGCGCATGCTCCGACCGCGTACAAACCAGGCACCACCGTGCCGTCGGCGCGCCGCACTTGCCCGTTCACCGAGGTGGCCAGCCCGCCGACGGTGAATCCGGCGTACATCGCCTTGCCCAACGACATGTCGAAGGCGCCCCACGGCCCGTGGTCCTGCGGCGCCAAAAATTCGGGCTGCTTGTGAAAGTCGGGATCCTCGCCAAAGGCGGCATAGCTGTTGTAACGCTCCAGAGTGGCGGCCAGGTTGCCCCGCGGAATGCCAAGTGCCGCTTCCATTTCAGCGACTGTCTCCCAGCCGTCGATCAACGGGACCAGCGGCATTTTCGGGTGCTCAAGATGGGCCTCGTCGACGATCAAATACGCCGCGCTGTCGGGCTGGTCCATGATGAATCCCGCGGTCCTGGAGTGGTAGGAGTCCTCGGCGACGAACCGTTGTCCGAGTTTGTTGACGATGATCCCGGTGAGCAGGATCGACGGCGGGTATGGCGGAGCAGTAATGAAGATCTGATCCATGTGCTCGGTGGCGCCCCCGGCCGAGACACCCATCCGGATGCCAAGACCGTCGTCGTAGGTGTTGCCGAGTACGAATGGCTTCTCCGCCAATTTCGGGGTGTACTTGGCGACCATCTCCGGGTTCATCACGAATCCCCCGGCCGCGATGATCACCGACTTCGCCTTGATTGCACCGGTTTCGGCGAACCGCTTCCACACCACGCCGGTCACCGTGCCCAACGGATCGACAATGAGTTCGGTCGCACCCGTCTCATAGCGGATTTGCACCCCGAGGCTAGCGGCCCGCTTGAGCAGTAGGTCGATCACCATGCTGGCACCGCCGGTGTCACCGGGAACCGGCACCTTGTGGCCGCGCGGTGCGGGGACGGCCTTTTCGAGGAACGGCCAGACCTTCTCGTTGCCGGTGTACATGAGTCCTTCGGTGTTCGGCTGAATCACCGCCTTGCCCGGGAAGTAGCTTCGCTCGAATTGAAAGCCGAGGTCTTCGAGCCAGTTGAAGTGTTCGACACTGGCGTCGCAGTAGGCGCGAATCTTGGCGTGATCGGGCCGACGCGACACCGCGACCAGATACTTGTACATCTCGTCGGGTGAGTCGGGATGGCCGGTGGCCTGTTGCACGGCGGTCCCGCCGCCCAGATAGAAATGCCCCCCGGCCAACGATGTGGTACCGCCCGCCGTGGCGGCACGTTCGAGCACCAGCACCCGCGCTCCGGCCCCTCTTTGCTGGGCCGCGCTTACCGCCGCGCAGCCGCCGGCAATACCGAATCCGATCACCACCACGTCGACGTCGTCCGACCAGGAGGTGACCGTGCTCGCGTCGACGGTCGCTGGGATGTCGGTGTTCACCGTTGCTCCTGTTTGATGTAGTCGTAAAACGCCTTGATCTCTGGGGAGAAGTACGCGATCTCCACAAAGGGAACCCCCGCGTGTGGCGCCGCCACATAGGCGAACTGGATGCCACCGGGCATCACCCCGCGCTGCACCACCGTGGCGCCGTGCTGTGCTGCCGCAGCTACGGCGGTCTCGAACCGCTCTGGGGTTTCGGCTTCCATACAGACGTGGTGCAAGCCCGGACCGGAGGCCCGCAAATAATCACTATAGATATTCTCTCCGCGGACCGGTGAGATCAGCTCCAACTGCATGTCACCGAGATAGCTCAGTGAGATGCTCGCGATGAAATCGGCCGGCTTGCCGCGATAGCTGCAGGTATCCGCCGCAAAGTGCACATCGGGTATCCGTACCCACTTCCGAACGCCTAACAAGCCGGTGAGAGCCGTTTCGGTGGCATCCAGATCCTGGGTAACCCATGCGATCTGTGTTGGCGCCTGAGCGGAAAAGTTCATCGTCTCGCAGGATAACTCAGCCTTCTGAACGCAGAAAGGGTCAGGAGTAACCTTTGCCGTCATGGCCAGCTGTCGGCCCCGCGAGGCCGAGTGAACACGTTCTAGTTCTCCAGCAAGCGCGCAACCCGACGACGATCCGTGCGCCCCGGCCGAACCCGTTCGGACCCCAAATCGATTGGGTTGGACCACCCCGGTGTCTAACCGAGGAAGGGCGCTCCGAGATCTTGGTGGATCTGATCGAGGGTGGTGCGCCAGGACACCGCGGCCGGGAAATCCCCCCACACACTGTTGAAGATGCCGACAAGTTGTCCGGGACCGCCACCGGCCAGATACACCGGTCCGCCCGAATCGCCCCGCTGGCTGGTCACCCCCCCGGTCATGGTGAACCACCCGTTGTTGACGCTCTCGACGGTCCCGCAGGTCTCACCCGTGCTGATACCGAAGTGGCAGACCGGCTGACCCGGCGCAAGCGCCAAGCCGGGCGATGACGTCAGCGCTCGGCCACCCGGCAAAATGTTGCTCAATCTGACATCGTCGACCAGCGCAATGGCCTCGTAGTCATCGATGGATTGGTCGGTCGCCACGGTGGAACCGTTGGGTGTGTTGTCGCGAAACGATTGAAGATGGCCGATGACATTGTTCGCGCGGTCGGTGACTGCTCCCTGGCCTCGACAGTGGCCCGCCGAGAAAGCCATGTGCATCGCGGGGTCGACATACGCCAGGGTGCAGACGTGGATGTCTTGGTGGATTTCCATGCCCGGGAAAACCAGTGGCGGCTCGGCGCGGGCGGTAGGTGCCCACACGCAGGCTAGGGCGGCGACGGTCGCCGATGTGACAATCGCGCGCAGTGGCAGGCGGCCCACCATGGACTCCATCCTTCGTGGCCAGCTCAACAGCCGACCGCAGCTTGAGGTTACGGCGTTTCCCACCCTGACGCATGGCTTTTCGTCGTGGGCGCCGCCGCCGTTACATGGCCCAGCGCGCCGCTAGCGGGACGCGGCCACCGGGACGGCATCATGAGGGGGCGCGGTCGTGGACGGGTGCGGTTGCCAACCCGGCGGTCCGAAGACGTAACCGAGCCGGTCACGCAGGCGCGTGGCCGACCGCCAGTCGCGCGCAATCGCCACGTATTCACGGGTCTGCAGCTGCCAGATGTTGAACGTGTCGACCGGCTTGGTCAGCCCGTAATGCGGACGCGTGATCTCCGCCTGGAAACTGCGAAATAGCCGATCCCAAATGATCAGGATGCCCCCGTAGTTCCTGTCCAAGTACATTTGGTCCATCCCGTGGTGCACCCGATGATGCGACGGAGTGTTGAAAATGAACTCGAACCATCGCGGCAGCTTGGTGATCCGCTCGGTGTGTACCCAGAACTGGTAGATGAGGCTCACCGAGAAACCAAAGAACACCATCCAGGGCGGCAACCCGATGAGCGGCAATGGCACCCACATGAGCACCTCGCCGCTGTTGTTCCACTTCTGGCGCAACGCGGTGGCGAAGTTGAAGTATTCGCTGGAGTGGTGAGCTTGGTGAGTTGCCCAGATCAGCCGGACACGGTGGGCCATCCGGTGGTAGGTGTAATAGAGCAGGTCGACTCCCACGATCGCAATCACCCACGTGTACCAGCGGTTCGGCGACAGGTGCCACGGGGCGACAAAGGCGTAGAGGGCCGCGTAGCCCAGCAGAGCCAGGGGCTTCCACCCAGCGGTGGTGGCCAGGGACACCAGGCCCATCGAGATGCTGGCCACCGAATCGCGCCTGTGGTATGCGCCGGTCGCCGGCCGCGACCTGCGGGCGATCTGTGTGGTCGGTGTCTTCGCCGTAGTTGTTGCAGCTGCCTCGGTCGTCTCCAGTTTGCGAGCGGCGGTCCATTCGAGAACCAGCAAAAACAGAAAAAATGGAATGGCGAACAGCACCGGATCCCGCATTTCCGCAGGCAACGCGGCCAAGAAGCCTGTGACGGCGCTCACCTTAGACAGCCTACTGATAACCCGCGTGCTGGCCTACCGTCCCGACACCGTACACGCTAGGACCTGATGGACCGCTCGACTCGAAAACCAACATTCACCCAGCGGCTGCTCCGTGCCACGGGCGTCCGCAAGAGGCTGTTCCCGCCGGCGAAGCTGGATCGCTGGGCCCGGCATCCGCGGCCACCGTACAGCGGTCGGCCTCCCAGGCGGGTGCTGAAGAAGATCGCCGTCACCCGGGCAGACCTTGACGGCCGCCCGGTCTACGAGATCAGCCCGCGGCTGGGCGATCGCCAACCGACCGGACACTTGTTGTATCTGCACGGCGGCGCGTACGTGTTGGACCTGCTCCCCTATTTCCACTGGCCGGCAATTGCCAGGCTGGCGAACACCTTGGCGCGAACCATGACGGTGCCGATCTACCCCATCGCTCCCGAGCATAGCTACCGCGAGGTATTCCCTTTCCTGCTTCAGGTATATCGGCGGGTCCTGCAGACCCGAGACCCCAGTTCGATTGCGTTCATGGGCGATTCGGCGGGTGGGGGGATGGCATTTGCACTGTGCCATGCGGTGCGCGACGCGGGGCTTCCGCCGCCCACCGACGCGTTGCTGCTCTCGCCCTGGATGCACGCGGCGCTACCGGATCCCGCCGTACCGGCGGTCGCCAAAGTCGACCCCTTTCTCAACCCCGACGATCTGCGGGCGGCGGGCATCCGTTATGCCGGCGGTGATCCGTTGGACACAACCCTGGTAAGTCCGAGCATGGGACCGCTGGTCGGGTTGCCCCGCCTGACGGTTTTCACCGGCACCCACGATGTGCTCAATCCCGATGCCCGCGCGTTCCGCAGGCGGGCACAAGCAGAAGGCCTGGACGTCGGATGGTACGAACTCGAGGGGGGTTTACACGCGTGGATGCTCCTGCCCGGCCGTCAGGCGGCGGCGGCGTTGGCCGAGATGCGTCGGGTGCTGACAGGTTGATCCGGGTCCTGGTGATTGGCTCCGGTTTCGCGGGGCTGTGGGCCGCACTCGGCGCCGCCCGACGACTCGAAGAGCTCGCCGTCCCGCCGGGGACGGTCGCCATCACGGTGTTGAGCGCCAAACCGTTTCATGACATCAGGGTTCGCAACTACGAGGCCGACCTGACCGAGTGCCGCATCCCCCTGGCCGACGTGCTGGACCCCGTCGGTGTCGGGCACATCACCGCAGAGGTTGTGGGAATCGACTCCGACGCAAAAACTGTCACCACGTCATGCGGCCGAACATATGGCTATGACCGGTTGGTGCTCGCATCGGGCAGTCGGCTGATCAAGCCAGACCTACCAGGATTGGCCGAATTCGGATTCGATGTCGATAGCTACGACGCCGCGCTCCGACTGCAACACCATCTGCAAAGCCTGGCCACTGGTCCGCCGACCATCGCAGCGGCCACCGTCGCGGTGGTCGGTGCCGGGCTGACCGGAATCGAGACCGCATGCGAGCTGCCGAGTAGGCTCGAAGCATTGTTCGCCGGGCGGGCCGGCACGCCCCGAGTGGTGCTGGTTGACCACAATCGGTGGGTCGGTTCCGATATGGGTGCCGCAGCGCGGCCGGTGATCGAACAAGCCTTGTCCGACAACGGTGTTCAGACCCGCACCGGGGTCAGCGTAGCCGCGGTCAGTGCGGCCGGGGTGTTGCTGTCATCGGGTGAGCGGCTCGAGGCGGGAACCGTGGTGTGGTGCGCTGGAATGCGGGCCAGCTCGCTCACACAACAATTGGCGGTACGCCGCGATCGACTGGGCCGGATCGAGGTCGACGACTACCTGCGGGCGACTGGAGTGCCCGCCATATTCGCTGCCGGCGACGTGGCTGCGGCGCGGATGGATGACCAGCACATGTCGGTGATGTCCTGCCAGCACGGGCGGCCAATGGGCCGCTATGCCGGGTACAACGTCATCAGCGATCTGTTCGATGAACCGATGCTTGCTCTTCGGATCCCTTGGTATGTAACAGTTCTCGATCTTGGTCCGGCGGGCGCGGTGTACACCGAGGGATGGGATCGGGTGGTGGTGTCGTGTGGCGCACAGGCCAAGGCCACCAAGCAAACCATTAACACACGACGCATCTACCCACCGCTGACTCGTAGCCGCGGCGACTTGTTGGCGGCCGCCGCGCCGGACCTGCAGTCTCGTCCCTAGACACCTCGATTGGACCGCAGTCAATCGGACTGCGAAGCCGGCAACAACGGATCGGCCTGATCGCCGGTGTACCAATGCACCGCGTAAATGCCGGGTTGCAAAGATAACTCGGCCACCAAGCGTTCCAGTTTGGCCGGGGTATGGCCGTTCATCAGGACGTGGGCGGTCAACGTGATGTTGTCGTCGCTGGCCTGTCCGGTGTGAATACCACGCAGGATAATGTCGTTGCGCGCGGTGTGTTGCACGATTTGGGCGCGTGCATACTTCGCCGACTTGGGCCGGCAGAGGATTTGTACCCGGTAGGGTTCTAGGCCCTCGTCTTCCTCGACCGCGCCATCGTGATCGATCAGTCGGCCCAACGGACGCCCGAGCACATGGATGGCGACGACGGTGCCGGTGGCGATCAGGGCGAACACCAGATGTCCGGAGGCGGCCAGTACGCCGACCGCAGCAGAGCACCACAGCGTGGCGGCAGTATTGAGGCCGCGGACATTGAATCCTTCGCGCAGAATCACTCCACCGCCGAGAAACCCGATTCCCGAAACGACATAGGAGGCAACCCGAGTCGGGCTGCTGTCTTCGGTGGCCGCGGCGTAGAGCACAAACAGGGTCGCTCCGGTGGCCACCAGCGCATTGGTGCGGAGCCCGGCCATGCGGGCCCGCCATTGCCGTTCCAGGCCGATGAGGGCGCCGCAGCCCATCCCCACTGCGAGCCGGAGCGCGAAGTCGGCGATGCTCAGGTTCTGCACTGCACCGCCCCCCTTTCCGACCGGCTAGACGGCGACCGCAGCTAACCACACGCGGGTTAACGGCAGGTGACAGGCGAACCGGTTGTATTGCGGCGCCTCCCGGGACGGGGGAATCGCGCCTGGCTTTGTGGTAGTGAATCAGGCCTGGTTGAGGTGGTGAGGACAATAAAACTTCGCCGCGAGCATGGCGAACTGGGACGCGGCCTCCATGTTGAAGCCAGGATTGTGGGTCTTTACGTCATGCACTAGCTCTAGGCCGGATTCGCCACCATCCAGGCACCAGCACACCGCTTTGGCGGATCCGATGGCTTGACCCGGGTCTGAATAGGTGATGCCGGCTTGTTGCAGAGCGGACAGGAAGCCGGCGTCGTCACCGTTCTCGTCCGGGTGGGCATACGCGGGCGCGGCCAAGCCGATCATGGCACACGCCCCCAGTAGCGCTAATACCGCTTTCATAGCTAACCATTCTCCCCTTCCGCGGCAACTTTGCCAGCTGTCGCATGGTGGCCGAAGCCGGCTCTCCGAAGGTGTTGCCGCCCGAACCGGTGACCGTTGTCGACGGGTGCCGTGACGGCGCGGAGCCACTCGTCGGCGATACCCGGCGCCATTCCGTTTGATGGCCTGAATACGTTGTCCAGCATCGGAACTAGTGACGAGCCGCGGCGAAGACCAGCGCGCATTCCGACGGACGTCGCCGATCTCAACGTCGCCACCGTGGGGGTTACCGAGACGAAGTTGGTTGCCAAATCGGACATGTCAGACATATCGATCCACCACTCGTTGTTCTGCTGAGTTGCGCCGGGGCGCTAGCCGCGCTGCGCATCCGAAGGTACGACTTTGGCTTTGTCACCTTTGGACAAGTGCACGGCATGGATGCCGGGTTTCTTTGCCAGTTGTTCCAGCAGGCTGTCCAGGCCCTCCTGATCCACGCTGTGGTGCTGAACGCTCTCGGGTTTCTCCGATATCTGTGCGACCAGACGCTTCAGTTTTTCCGGTGACGTGGCGTCCTTGAGGTCTTTGAGCGGGGCAAGACGCCCGCGGACGCCGGCGCGCTTATATGCGTCCGGCGCCGCCGCGCCGAAGGCACTGCCGAGCATGCCCGCGACCGCCATCGAACTCAGCAAGCTCCCTTCGCCGAGCGCTGCCGCGGGGACAGCTTCCGGCCCGGCGGCGGACAGGGCAGCAGCTACGGTCCGGATGGTGGGCGTGGCGGCGGCCCAGCTCGGCGGAACCGTCAATTTCCCGACCAGGGTGCCTCGTCCCCAGTGGACCGTCGGCCCGTCCGGCGATATCGCATTGAAAAGTGTGCCCTGGCCCCAGTGCGGACCGAGCCCCAGCCCACCCCCCAGCGCGTCCTTCGGGAGCGGGCCCAGCCCCGGGTGCGGAGCAAACTTGAGGAATTGGGAGGCCGGGAAGTTGATCAGCAGCCCGATGTCGTTGAAACCAGTGGTAAAGCCCAGCGGGGTTTTGATGGCGTTATACAAGCTCACATAGGTCGCCGCCCCGGTTGGCCCAAACAGACCGTTCAGCAGCGCTGTGACGGCGGCCGTATAGCCGGTGCTGAGGTCGGCCCCCAACTGCAGTAACCAGGAGATGGGGCCACTTGCCAGCAGATCTTGCACGGTAGCGGCCGGCGAACTGGCGGCGGCCTGGCCCACCGTCACGGCTTGACTGGCCACGCCGGTCGCGTTGACGACTTGCGGTGGCTCCGCAAACGGTGTCACCTCGCTGGCGGCCGCCGACGAGCTGGCGTAGCTGTCCATCGCGGTGGCGTCTTGTGCCCACATCTCGCCGTACTGCGCCTCGGTTGCGGCGATCGCCGCGGTATTTTGACCAAACAGATTGGTGGCCACCAGCATTGCCAATTGCGCGCGGTTGGCCGCGATCTCGACGGGTGGCACATGGGCGGCAAAGGCGGCCTCGTAGGCGGTTGCCGCCGCGGTGGCTTGTGCCGCCGCCTCGGCGGCTTGGGCTGCGGTGGCGCTCATCCACGTCGCATATGGCGCCGCCGCAGCGGCCATCGCCAGCGAGGAAGGACCGATCCACGGCCCGCTCGCCAGGCCTTCGATCACCGACGAATACGAGGCGGCCGTCGCCTGCAATTCGGCGGCTACCGCGTCCCAGGCCGCCGCGGCGGCCAGCATCGGTCCCGATCCGGCACCGGTGTACATCCGGCCCGAGTTGATCTCCGGCGGAAACGCTGCGTAGAACATGTCGGTACCCCTTACCTGGTCTTCTGCGCCGGTGTCGCCCGCGCCGGACGGGTGTCTGTGTGCTGGTGATTCATGGCGGGCACCGCCTTACTCGTCCAGGGCCGGGATCACGATGATCGTGGCCGCGGCGGGGTCGGCCTCGGCGACAACACCGCCCAGTGAGCTCGCGGCCGCACCGCCGCTCGACGAACCGAAGGTACTGGCGCCCAGGGCACGTCCGGCGAGGCCGGACAGTGCCATTTGGCCAAAGACACCCGCTTCGCCCGGTACCGCGGCTGCTGGTGCGGCTGCCAGGCTGGCAGGCGTAATCGAGGAGACCAACCTCATCGCGGGAGCGGCCTGGGTCCAGCCTTGCGGTACGGACATGCTTCCGACGAGGGCCGCACGCCCCATCGCCCCCGATACCGATCCCGGCGCCGACGCCGACGTCAGGCCGACGCCGCCCGGACTCAGCTCCGGGGCCAACGGCGCCAACGCCCCGGTAATGGCCTTTGGGGTGAAGAAGGCGTCCAGGCCCTGCGCATTTTGCGCGTAGGCATAGACCTGCCCGAACGACAGGAACGGGCCACCCGGTATCGAACTGATCCCCTGCAGCGAGAACGGCCCGGTCAAGGTGGCCATGATGGTGTTCCAGTTCGCCAGGTCGGTCGCCAGCCACGGTGGCAGGGAAACCTCCGGCAGGATCGATGCCGCGCTCGGCACCGCGCTGGTGGTTGCCAGGCTTTGTAGCGCATTGGGTACCGAGGTGATCAGCCCGGCCAGCTGCGAGGTGATGTCCGAGCTGGCGGCGGTGCCGCTGGCCTGAGCCACCGCGGCCGACTGAGCGGCGCCCGCTGCCGGATTCGTGGTTTGCGGTGGCTCGGTAAAGGGTGTCAACGCTGAGGCGGTGGCCGACGACCCGGCGTACGCATACATCGCCGCGGCGTCTTGGGCCCACATTTCCAGGTAGTGAGCTTCGGTGGCCGCGATGGCGGGGGTGTTCTGCCCGAAGATGTTGGTGGCGATCAGCGTCATGAGCAACGCGCGGTTGGCCGCGATGACGGGTGGCGGCACCGTGGCCGCAAACGCCGTCTCGTACGCGCCGGCGGCGAGTTTCGCCTGCGTGGCAACCTGCTCGGCCTGAGCACCTGTGGTATTCATCCAGGTCACGTATGGTGCGGCCGCTGCCGCCATGGTGATCGAAGACGCGCCTGTCCACGGCGCTACGGTCAAGCCCGCGATCGTGGAACCATATGAAGCCGCCATGGACTGCAACTCCGCAGCCAGTTCGTCCCAGGCCGCGGCCGCGGCCAGCATCGGCGCCGCACCTGGACCCACATACATCCGCCCCGAGTTGATCTCCGGCGGAAGCGCCCCAAAATCAATCATTGCCACCTCCGGTTTAGCTGACCGCCAGGGTAATCACGCCCCGGCAGTCCCGCACGTAAGCCAGCCCCAGTCTTACCGAACTCATGAAACACCCCATCAACTGCTCTGCGATTGATTCACCGCGTTTGACGGCAATCGATCCACGCTCCCCCCGTCTGGAACTTCCGCAAGGTCATTGATTACCCCCGATTTGGGTGCCCTAACCCGAATACACTCGCCATCTTGCGCAACAGATATTTGCGTTGCGTTCCCGCCACGTAATCGCAACGTTAACACTAAATCTCACCGACCCGATGGCCTCTGTG
The DNA here is from genome assembly GCF_900292015.1 of Mycobacterium basiliense. Lineage (NCBI taxonomy): Bacteria > Bacillati > Actinomycetota > Actinomycetes > Mycobacteriales > Mycobacteriaceae > Mycobacterium > Mycobacterium basiliense. The sequence goes on along the minus strand of NZ_LR130759.1, from coordinate 2,808,101 downwards.
AGACCCGAGCATAGCAATCTCCTTTCCAGGTAACAGACCTAGTCGTAGGGCATGTTGTCTCGCCTAGGCAAACTACTATGGAGATTTGTCAGCGGACATTAATTCGGCAACCGTTAAAGCGGATTTTCCCTCTCGAACACGATGCAGCAAAGGTGTGCTGACCCCGCAATCAACTATTGATCGGTGCGCTATTGCCAACGTGAATTATATTCAAAACTATCCGCGATATTCCGCTTATATCCGGGCGCATTAACCGCTGACCACACCCCGCTTCCGCTATTGGACTAATGTGCGATATTTGCCGTAGGATAACGCTGTGCATGCCCTCCTGGATTTCTCCTTGACGGCGAAAGCCTGATCGCTAAACGTGGCCAACATGGGTAACCGGATCCGGTGGGCGGGCCCCAAACACAGCAACGCCGGTGCGGTCGGACATGGCCGAATTTCAGGTGACGCCAACGACGCGGTGGATGCCGGCCGTGTTGCTGTGCGGATCGCCGTTCCGTGGGTCACTCAGCAGCCGGCCGGACCTCGCTTGGATGTCTAACTTCTGATACGTCACGGACACCTCCCACCCCAGGAAACTTCTGCGCGGCGAACAACCTGCGATGCCTCGGTCCCGGCCCACACGGCCGCCTGGTGGGCACTTCCGTGGAGGGGCGCAAAGCTGGGCGACACGGGCCGTTCTCCTTACGTTAAGGGGAAGGTTACTCATGGCGTCCGGCAAACGTACGCAGAAATCGCTGTTACTCGACTTACTGATTCCTGAAAGCTTGCTGGAAACCAGCTAGGCAGCGGTATCGGAGCGACGTGCCGGTAAGGCGGATCGACTGGTGGAGTGCCTGCAAGCAAACCTTTCGCACACCGGTCCGCAGCGGCGCAGTTGGCAGAACACGGCACTGCCGGCGGCGTCCCGGTGCTATCCCGCCGCGGGTGGTCGTGCGACGAAGCTGGGACGAAAGCCGTACTGGGGCACGGCACGTCCAAAGGGTTGCCCGGTCATACTGGCGAACGGCACTCCCGGCAATCCGGCGGCGCCGGCCGGCGGTGGTGCGACCATCGGTGTGCCGCCCAACGCTGAGCCCAGGGGGTTGGGCAACGGCGCGCCCGCGATCCAGCTGGGTGGCACCGACAGCTTGCCGACTGCGGCCGCGTTTCCCGCTGCCGCGGCCAGACCACCCCCCATTCCGCCCGTGGACGCAAGCGGATGCGTGAGCGCGCCGCCCAGCCCACCGGTGCCGGCGACTACCGCATCGTCAGCCGCATCCGCGACCGCCGCGCCGCCCAACATGCCGAGGAATGGAGTGACCATGTTGCTCGGCAGCAGAAACCCAGTTGAAGCAAGGGTGTTCCAGATGTTGGCGTTGGGCCCAAATTCCTCCCACAACTTTTCCAGCCAGGAAGTTCCGTCCCCCGCCAGCAGGCTGCTGAGCAGCCCCACTGGTCCCGAAGAGGACGAGTTCGACGACGCGAGTCCCGCCAATATGCTGGGCACCGCCGAAATCAACTGAGCCAGCGTCGATTGTTGAGTACCGGCCGCCTGACCGCTGGCTTGGGTGACCGCTGCTGCTTGCGCAACCAGCCGGGAAGGATTGTTGGCCTGCATCGGCTGGACAAACTCGCTCAACCGGGTGGCGACCGCGCAGGAGCCGGCGTAGGCATACATGGCCATCGCATCTTGGGCCCACATTTCGGCGTACAGCGCCTCGGTAGCTGCGATCGCCGGCGAGTTTTGCCCCAGGACGTTGGTCGCGATCAGTGTCAGCAGTTGAGCGCGATTGGCCGCGATTGCTGCCGGGGGCACCGTCGCGGCGAAGGCGACTTCGTAGGCCGCCGCGGCGGCCTCTGCTTGTACGCCTGTCTGCTCGGCCTGCACCGCCGTGGTGCTCATCCAGGCCACGTAAGGTGTGGCCGCAGCTGCCATGGATGCTGATGCGGGGCCGTACCATTCTTCGCCCGTCAACGCTGCGAGCACCGAACCATATGACATTGCGGTGACACGTAATTCGGCAGCCAACCCTTTCCAGGCTGATGCGGCTGCCAGCATGGGGTCTGAGCCAGGTCCCGAATACATACGCGCCGAATTGATTTCGGGCGGCATCGATGCGAAATCCATAGCGGCGGTCATGGTTGTCTCTTTCTCTAGCTGGCTGAGCTAGCGCCGGCGGCCTCGGTGACCGCAGGTGCGAAACCGTCTTCGCACCTGATGTCGCCACAACCGAGTTCCAAGCCGTCTTCGCCGGGGTGCACACCGCGTTGAGCCCTGAATTGTGTTGCTGTCGAGGCTGATACCTCGTTAGCTACTTCGTTGGCTTTGTCGGGCGTGGCCACCAACGTCGAGGTCCAACGCAAGCGAGTCGCAGGCCTACCGATTGTTTCTGGATCCGTGATCGCAAATGGCATGGGAATTCTCCTGACGTAGGACTCGACCGCCACTGATGTCGCTGTTTTGGCACGTGCGGTACCTACACGCCCGCGAGTGGCGGAGACGTGGTAGAAAATCGCCGGTGTGGTGTCAGATTCCGAAAACAGCGCTGGGAGTGTCGGATCGGAACGAACTGCTCATCGATCTCGCATACGAACTATCGCCGGGACTCAATTCGCTCTCACCTCCTCAGGGCCGGGGCACGCGGGGATGCCAGGACGCGACACACGCAGGAGTAACGCCCAACAGAACGGCCAGGCGCGGCACCCCTCTCGTCAGAGCTTTGGCACCACACGGCGTATCCGGCTATCGGAGCCGGAAGCCACTTGGGCTCAACCCTTAAGCCGGGAAGAGCTGTCCTGACCCGGGGCGTCTTTCGACGTTCGAGGTCAGTGGCCTATATCCGTGCAGACGCCTCACCTAGCGAGGTGCATGCATGGGTCATCGTGGCACCCGTAGCGTTGTGAGTCAACCCAACTCACCCGGTATGGGGCATCCCATCGCGGGCATGTTGTGGTGATCGTCTAATCGGCCGCCCGCACCGCAGATTAACGGGCAAACCCGGGCTGCCAGTCCAACATTGGCCGGCTGGTCGGTCACAGCTAACCACCCGCCGGTGGGCGCGGCATGATCGTCAGGCGGAAGCCGTATCGGGGGCCGGTGCCGAAGTTACGGGCGTAAAGTCCTGCGCCCGGCGCGCCCGGCACGCCGTGGGTCGCGGCACCGACCTCCGGCGCAGCGGCGCCAAGCGACGCATCGCCCGGCAGCGTGGTGGCGACATGATCCGCTACCTCGCTAGCCGCGGCCCAACTGGGCGGAACGGACAGTCGGCCAACCAGCGTGGCCTGGTTTGCACCGGCCGCAACTTTGCCCACGCCCGACTGTGGGATCGTCAGCCTGGTCCACACCGCGTCGCCGGAGTCGGAGCCCATGAGCGGAACTGCGACCCCCGGGGCGGCGTCGAGAGTCAGTGCGTTGACGTCGGCAATTGCGGCGGTGGCCGCGGGGAGCACCAGTCCTGGAGCCACATACCCGGCTGAGACAAAGCCGTTTGTCAACGACGAATTGAAGAAGATCCCGTAGGGGTTCCCATCGTTGCCGTCCAAGAAATTCAGGATGTCGGCAAGCAGTCCCGACCCCGGAATGGCGTCAAGTGGTGACGACGCCGCTGGTGATGCGAACCCTTGCAGACTCGCCGGCACGGCGGACATGAGTTGTGGCAGTTCGCTTTGCGCGAGACTACCTACCGCAGGACCGGCGGCTTGGGTGACAGCCGCGGCTTGGCCCGCCAGCCCGGACGGCTCGCTGACTTGCGCCGGTTCGGCAAACGACGCCAGCGTTGCCGCTTCCGCAGCGGCGGCTGCATAGGCGTACATTGCCGTCGCATCCTGAGCCCACATCTCGGCGTATTCCGCCTCGGTAGCCGCGATCGCGGGTGTGTTGATGCCCAGAAAATTGGTGGCCACAAGCGCCACCAATCGGGCTCGGTTCGCGGCAACCACACCCGGTGGCACCGTCATGGTGAACGCGACCTCGAACGCCGCTGCTGCATCGGCGGCCTGACTGGCGGTCTGCTCGGCTTGCAGGCCTGTGATGCGCAGCCACGTCACGTATGGGGCGACCGAGGCCGCCATAGCCGCCGACGCTGGCCCCAACCAGCCCTCGCTGAGCAGCGCAGAGACGATCGATTCGTATGCCGTTGCGGTCAAATGCATTTCCGCACCAACCGCATCCCAGGCCGTCATGGCAGCCAGCATTGGCGCCGAGCCTGGGCCCGAATACATGCGCAGGGAGTTGACTTCCGGCGGCAACGCCCCGAAATCCATCGCCAGCAAGACTGTTGCCTGCCCGTCAATCCGCC